>NZ_VOHC01000011.1 GCF_007859275.1 Planomicrobium sp. CPCC 101079
TGAAGCGGCTAAGGCCGTGCCCGCGGAAAGCGAGCGCCGGAACGGAAAGCCCGCTGCCTACGCTTCCCTCATTCCCCTCTTCTGTAAAAGAAAAAGGCTTGACTACTGATAAGAAAGCGTCCGCCTGAAGCGAAATGAAAAAAGCTGCCGAGAGTTTCTCGACAGCCTGAAAAGGCCTGGAACTTTTAAGTTCCAGGCCTTTTGTTTATAGATGCTTCAGCAAGACTTCTGTAAAATGTTCCAAACCTTCTTGGTCTTCTTTTGAGAAGCGGCTAAGTTCCGGGCTGTCGATATCGAGAACACCGATCACTTCTCCGTCCTTGATGAGTGGAATAACGATTTCCGATTGGGAAGCGGCGTCGCATGCGATGTGCCCAGGAAATTCATGGACATTGTCAATCAGCATGGTTTTCTTTTCGGCAACCGCTGTGCCGCATACACCTTTGCCGATTTTAATGCGGACGCAGGCAGGCAGCCCTTGGAATGGCCCAAGAACCAATTCACCGTTTTCCATCAAATAAAAACCGACCCAGTTGATCCGTTCAAGAAACTGGTTCAACAAAGCGGAAGCGTTGCTCAAATTTGCAGTCTGATTCGATTCGCCAGTCAATAATGCGTCTAATTGTTTGCCAAGCAGGTTGTATTGGTCTGTGCTTGTGCCGCTGTAACTTGTTTGGGTAAACATAAGCAACCTCATTTCATTTTAAGATTTCATTATTATAAAGCTTGCTGTAATGGTTATGCAAGCCTTTGGCGCTGTGGGCATCGGAACCGAAAACAAGCGGGATGCCGAGCTCTTTCGCTCTTGTTATATAGCGTTCCGGAGGATAAGATTCCAGGCACTCCGGTTTGGAAAAGCCGGCGCTGTTCAAGTCGATTTCATATCCGGCTGCAGCGATGGTTTGAAGGACCCGTTCAATTTCAGCACTGTCATCAATCTTTTCGCCGTGTGCCAGCTGGAATTTATGGACGAGTGTTGGATGGCCGATCCGCACCGGCTTGTAAGCGCCGAGATCAGCGGAAATGGAAGCTTCGACTGTTTTATAATACAAATCATAGACACTTTGAACCGATCCAGCATCAGCACAGATTTCTGCGAAAACTTCTTTGCTGTAATCCAGGCAATGGTAGTGACCGCCCATTTTCAAAAAGTGCACTGATAAAATAGCGTCATCCAATAGGGGGCCGACTTCATCTAAAAACGATCGCGTTTCTTGTTCAAATCCTTCGATGAAATCCACTTCAAGCCCGATTCGGATCCGCAGGTCTTTTTGGTATGCATCTTTTGCTTTGGCTATAGCGTCAATATACGGGTATAATTCTTTTAGGCTCATTCCACTGTCTTTCAAAGGTGTCGGATCAGTGAAAGAAGAGGGGAGGGGAGCGTGTTCGGTAAACGAAATGTCTGTGAAGCCAGACACAATCGCTTTTTCTATGTAAAGTTCAAGTGGATCTTTCGTTCCATGGGGACAAAAGGGTGTATGAATGTGTCCATCCCGTTTCATAAAAACACCTGCTTTCTTTTACTTAAAAAATATTTATCCATTTCTCTTAAATTGGCAAACAAAAAGATAAAATACATGTTAAAATGAAAGAATCATGAAATGCATTTACTTTAAGCTGGAAATGGATTTTGAACAGGAGGCTATATGACTTATGATGAAGTATATCATCATTGCGGTCATCATTCTATTAGCGCTGATTATCCTCGGCTTTTTGTTTCGCAAAAAGCATTACGCGGAAATTGAACGCTTGGAACAGTTAAAACTGCAAATACAAAACAAACCGATACTTGAAGAATTGACAAAAGTGAAACAGTTGAACATGAACGGCCAAACGGAAGAAATGTTCGAACGTTGGCGTAACATATGGACTGAAGTTATGGATGTACATATTCCGAAGATCGACGCTGCGATGTTTGATGCTGAAGACGCCATCGAACATTTCAAATTCGGAAAAGCGACTGCAATTGAACACGACATAGAAACCAAAATAGAAAAAGTCGATCAGCAAATGACTGAAATCTTGGTTGAACTGGAAGATTTAATTGGCAGCGAAGAGAAAAACCGCAGCGAGATGGAATTGATGAAAGACCAGTACCGCCAAGCGCGCAAGAGTTTGCTTGCGCATCAACATTCCTTCGGTGCGGCTGCTGTTCCTCTTGAGAAAAAGCTGGAATCGTTTACGCCATTGTTCAATGAATACGACAAGCTGACTGCAGAAGGAAATTACTTGAAAGCCCGGGAAATCGTCATGGGCCTCGTTGAAGAAAGCAAGCGTGTCTTCTCGCTGATTGATGATATTCCGCCGTTGTTATCGGAAGTGCAATCACGGATTCCATCCTCTATCCATGAACTGCGAAGTGGCCAACGTGAAATGGAAAGCCAGTCCTACTATTTAAATCACCTGGAATTGACGCCGCAACTTGATAGAATGGAAGAAGAACTTGTTGTCTTAAAACAGGATATTGCTGAATTGACTATTGAAGAGACAAAAGTGAAAGTGGAAGAAATGAAAGAGAAAATCGATTCTTTCTACGAACTTCTGGAACGGGAAGTTGAAGCGAAACACTATGTCGATCAGCATAAGCTCGGGATAGCCAACCAGCTGGAAGTTGTTTCTAGAGACACCCGCGATATGGCAGATGAATGTGCTGTTGTCCAGTTAAGCTATAAGATCTCCGAAAGCGATGCGGCCATTCCGAAAGCCTGCCAACAGAAGATAGAGGAATTGCACAAACGGTTCGACTTGCTTGAATCCCGTTTGAATGAAGATCAATCTGCATATTCCCACTTGGCTGAAGAATTAATAGAGATTCGTGAGGAATTGGTGAAAGTCGATCAGACTCAAAGCAATCTTACGGATTCACTAAAGAGCTTGAGAATTGATGAACATGAAGCGCGCGCCAAATTAGAGAAACTCAAGCGGACGCTGCAAGAAACTGACAGAATGCTCCACAAAGCGAATATGCCGGGCATTCCCGAAGAAATGGATGTCCGTTTGGAAGAAGCGGAAGAGCATTTGTTTGTAACTATGCAAGGGTTGCAAGAAGTGCCGCTGAATATGAAGCTTGTCGACAATTATTTGGTGAAAGCTGAAAAATGCGTAGACGAAGTGGAAGAAAAAGCGAATGAAATGGTGGAAAATGTAAGACTGATTGAACGTATTATCCAATACGGAAATCGCTTCCGCAAAACCAATCCACAAATGAATGCGAAATTAATGGAAGCCGAAGAATCTTTCCGGCAGCTGCGTTATTCAAAAGCGCTGGAAGAAGCGGCTACTGCAGTTGAGGATTTTGAGCCTGGTTCGATGAAGCGCATTGAAGTGCTGGCAAAAGATGAGGCTTGGCATACGTAAAACATTAAAAGAAACCACCAGCCCCCAAGCTGGTGGTTTTCTTTTCGGAGGTGGCACAATGATTTATCTAGATAATAGCGCAACTACAAAACCAAAAAAAGAAATACTGGATGCATTTGTTAAAGCAAACGAACAATTTTATGCCAATCCAGCTTCATTGCACCAAATGGGGAATGCCGCGGAAGATCTGCTTGAAAAAGCCCGTGCACAAATTGCCGGCCTTTTGAACATGAAGCATGTAGTCTTTACATCTGGTGGGACAGAATCGAATAATTTAGCGATTTTTGGGACAGCGCATGCCTACCAGTCACGCGGCAAGCATATCATTACAGCGGAAACCGAACATCCTTCGGTATTGAACAGCTTGAAAGTTCTTGAAGAACAGGGCTTTGAAATCACACGCTTGCCTGTCGACCGTTTCGGGCGCCTGAGTCTTAATGAGTTGAAGAATGCCTTAAGAAGCGATACGATTCTGGTGAGCCTCATGCACGTCAACAACGAAATCGGCACAACCCACCCCATTGCCGATATCGCCCGTCTATTGAAAAATACCCGGACATTTTTCCACGTGGATGGAGTTCAAAGCATCGGGAAGCTGTCATTTGACCAAACCGCGATGCCGGATTTATTGACAATGTCAGCCCATAAAATCCATGGGTTAAAAGGGAGCGGCGTGTTGGCGTTTAACGATGTGGAATTAAAAGCCATACTGGCCGGCGGAGGGCAAGAAGCGGGATTGAGAAGCGGAACCGTCTCTGTACCGCATGCTGCCGCGTTAGCAAAAGCTCTGCGCTTGGCTGAGGCAAATCCAGCTCATAAAAAGTGGAACAATGACCTGCGGGAATTTTTTTGGAGTTATCCTAATATAATGGTGGTCAGTCCTGAAGATGGCGCACCGCATATTTTGTCAGTAGCGGCAAAAGGGATAAAAGGAGAAATTCTTGTTTCCGGTATGCAAAAAGAAGGCATCATCGTTTCGACTTCAAGTGCGTGCTCATCGAAAAGCCGTGAAGCTAGCCACGTGATCGAAGCGATCGGGGTGCCTCGAGATTATAAAGATGGTGTGATCCGGATTAGTTTTGGAGCTTTTACGACACAACAGGATATCCGTCATTTCAAGAAAGCATTTGAACGGGTCAACCGTTTGATCAAAGGAGTATGACCAGCATGAAGACAAACCAAATCCTCGTCCGGTACGGGGAGTTATCAACCAAAGGAAAAAACCGTAATTCTTTTATTGGGCGTTTGCGTGATAATGTACGGCAAACATTTGCAGACTTGAGCGGCATTCGCATCAAGGCAGAAAGAGACCGAATGTATATCGCTTCAGACAACGAAGCGGAGATCGAACAAGCAATCCGCCGGCTGCCCAACGTGTTTGGCATCCAGTCATTCAGTCCAGTAACTGAAGTTGAACTGGATTTAGAGGCGATGAAACAAACAGCGTTCCGCGTTGTTGAAAAACTTGATCGCGCAGGCAAAACGTTTAAAGTGACGGTTAAACGCCCTAATAAAGCGTTTCCGTTTGAAAAATTAGAAATCATG
Source organism: Planomicrobium sp. CPCC 101079 (assembly GCF_007859275.1). Lineage (GTDB taxonomy): Bacteria > Bacillota > Bacilli > Bacillales_A > Planococcaceae > Planococcus. The sequence goes on from NZ_VOHC01000011.1 coordinate 4,906, forward strand.
CATGAAATTGGTTCGCATGTGCTGCGCAGCTTTCCAGAGCTGTCCGTCCAGATGCAGAAACCCGACATCGAACTGAAAGTGGAAATTCGCGAAGAAGCAGCCTATATGATGGCGGAAGTCATTTTAGGAGCGGGCGGTTTGCCGGTCGGAGCCGGCGGAAAAGGACTGCTTATGTTGTCAGGCGGGATCGACAGCCCAGTTGCCGGCTACCATATGCTAAAACGGGGAGTTCGCCTGGAGCTGATCCACTTTTTCAGTCCACCATTCACCAATGACCGGGCGAAAGAAAAAGTGTTTGATCTGGCAGAGAAACTGAGCCAGTTTGGTTCGTCTGTCAATTTGCACATCATTCCATTCACCAAGCTGCAGCAAGAAGTGCATAAGCAAGTTCCGGACAATATCACGATGACATCAACGCGGCGCATGATGATGCGTGTGGCGGATAAAGTGCTGGAAGAAACGAATTGCAAGGCGATTATAACTGGAGAAAGCCTCGGGCAAGTGGCCAGCCAAACCTTGGAAAGTTTGAACGCCATCAACGCAGTGACCCACACACCGGTGCTCCGGCCATTAATTGCTCTGGACAAGTTGGACATCATTGAAACGGCCCAGAAAATAGGGACTTATGAAATATCTATACGCCCCTTTGAGGATTGCTGCACCATTTTTACGCCTGCCAATCCGAAAACCAAGCCGAAGCTCGACAAAGTTGAGTATTACGAGAACTTCGTCTCTTTCGACGAACTGATTCAAGAAGCAGTGGACCAGCGTGAAACTGTGAAATTCCCGCAAGTTAAGAAACCTGAGCCTGTGTTCGATGATTTGCTTTAAAGCCGCCTTTCCGGCGGCTTTTTCATTTGGTTTAGCAAAGCAAAAACGCTATTTAGTTGTTAAATTATTTTGAATAATAAAACTCTTCCGGTATAATAAATAACATGGATTCTAAAAGACGTATCGAGGGGGAGAACTATGATAAAAAGAGAAGAATTGTTGGCGCCTGAATCTTATAATTTGGTTCAAGAAATTGAAAAGTTTACGACCGGAGACGGCAAACCAGCGATTGTCTGGGAAAACGATAAAGGTGAGGAAAAGCAAATTACATATGATGAATTAATCAAGCGTGCGAATCAGGCGGCAAACAGTTTCCGCAAAGCAGGATTGACAAAAGGGGACGTTGTATTGGTTATGGTCCCTAGGCTGATTGAAGCTTATGAAGCATATATTGGTGCGTTAAAAGCAGGGCTGGTCGTTATCCCGAGTTCCGAAATGCTGCGCACAAAAGATATCTCTTATCGCTTGAACCATAGTGAAGCGAAAGCCGTCATTGCCTACGAGCCGTTCATGGACCAGTTTGCCGATGTGAAGGAAATGAGCAGCGTTACAAAATTCGTTATCGGACAGTCCGACAGTTCATGGATCTCTTTGACAGCAGAGATGCAAAACGCATCCGATCAATTCGAAACAGCTGACACAAAGAATAGCGATATGGCATTTTTATCTTATACATCAGGTACGACCGGAAATCCGAAAGGTGCTGTCCACAGCCATGGTTGGGCCTATGCGCATCTTCGTACCTCCGCTGAGCACTGGCTTGGGGCAAAGGAAGGCGACTTGGTATGGGCCACCGCTAGCCCTGGCTGGCAAAAGTGGATCTGGAGCCCGTTTGTTGCGACGCTTGGAAGCGGCGCGACCGGTTTTGTCTATAACGGAAAATTTGACCCGGAGACCTATTTGCAAATTTTGGAGCGGCGCAAAATCAATGTACTATGCTGTACCCCGACTGAATACCGTCTGATGGCGAAGCAGAAGAACTTGTCATCGTTTGATTTGTCAGCACTGCATAGTGCTGTGTCTGCAGGCGAACCGCTGAACGCGGAAGTCATCAATGTTTTTAAGGAACATTTTGGCCTTGAAGTTCGTGATGGCTATGGCCAAACCGAAAATACATTGCTGGTTGGCGTAATGAAAGGCATGGAAATCCGCATCGGTTCAATGGGAAAACCGACGCCAGGAAACCGGGTGGAAATCATCAACGAATATGGTGAGCCCGCAGCGGCAGGAGAAGTGGGCGACATTGCAGTCCATGTTGAAACACCGGCATTGTTCAAAGGATACTTCAAGGACGATGAGCGGACGAAAATGCAGTTCCGCGGCGATTATTACGTAACAGGAGACAAAGCATCAAAAGATGAGGACGGCTACTTTTGGTTTGAAGGGCGCAGCGATGACATCATTATTTCCTCGGGCTACACCATTGGGCCATTCGAAGTGGAAGATGCGCTCGTCAAACATCCAGCTGTCCAGGAATGTGCAGTAGTCGCCTCACCGGATGAAATCCGGGGGACAATCGTCAAAGCGTTCGTCGTTCCTGTTGCAGGTACTGAGCCATCAGAAGAACTGGTCAAGGAATTGCAGGAACATGTAAAGAATCTGACAGCTCCTTACAAATATCCGAGGGCTGTCGAATTCTTGCAGGAATTGCCGAAGACAGCTTCAGGTAAAATACGGCGGGTGGAATTGCGCCAGCTGGAGCAAAATAAAAAATAAGCGATTTCAGGATTCCGGAATTCATTTTCCGGAATCCTTTTTATTATTCTGTCTGCTCTGGACGTTGCTTTCATGTGAACTGCAATACTGTCCAAATACGGTTCCGCAAGGTTTACTTTCGCTATGCGCGGGCATATAATTATCTTTGTTATTTCGAAAGGCAAAATAAAAAAAAGAGTGGTGCAAAAAGCGTGGCAGAGGAAAGAAAAGGCATGATTTATACAATTTTAACTTATATGATTTGGGGCTTCTTGCCGATTTACTGGAAGCAAGTAGGAAATGTGGGAAGCGATGAGATCTTAACGGCGCGCATCTTCTGGGCTTTTTGGTTGACCTTGGCATTTATTTTTTTGGTGAAAGGCGGCAAGCCGTTGCTTGCTGATATAAAAACGCTGTGGCAATCAAAGAAGATGTTTTTCTCGTTAATGGCTGCTTCATACTTGATCACAATAAACTGGTTCTTATATATTTTCGCGGTAACCAATGACCGCATTGTCGAGACTAGCCTCGGCTATTATGTGAATCCGCTCGTTTCGGTGTTGCTTGGAGTTTTCTTCTTGAAAGAAAAGCTGACCCCAGCCACCAAAGCGGCATTCGTTTTGGCTGCTGTCGGAGTGGTCATCATGACGGTTTCTTACGGCACTTTTCCGTGGCTGGCATTTGGCATGGCCTTTTCGTTCGCTTTCTACGGCTTGCTTAAAAAGACGATCAAGCTCAATGCACTGCGAGGGTTGGCACTTGAGACATTGTTCGTGCTGCCTGTAGCGATCGGCTACTATGTATATCTCTTTTATACGAACCAGGCAGCCTTCTTGCACGGAAGCGGCTCGACGGATCTGCTGCTCATCTTGAGTGGTGCAGCTACGGCTTTGCCGCTGGTGCTATTTGCTACAGGAGCCCAGCTTATCCCGCTGTATATGATCGGCTTTTTGCAATACATCGCACCGTCGCTGATGCTCCTCATCGGTGTCTTGATTTATGGTGAATCGTTCGGGTTGATCGAATTGATTTCCTTCTCATTAATTTGGTGCGCGTTGGTCCTATTCACGGCTTCTAAAATCATCCAAGTAAGAGGATCGAAGAAAAATAAAGTCAAAGCTGCAGCATGATCATAAAATCAAATGAAACATTCTGCGGTTATTGCCGTATAGTAATAGAGAAGAGATAGAGGAGGGAATGTGTAAATGAACACCAAAAGATGGATTGCACTTGTTGCAGCAGCAGTATTGTTAGGAGTGTCGCTTGTCATCAATTCGGCCTTTGCGTTATTCCAAACGGATATGGACGCTGGGTTGGCTGAGTTAATGGCCCCGACTGATTCAGGCTATATGGAATACGTGATTGAAGAAGGAAACATGGATTCGCGGATTGCCGTTTTAAATGTAGATGGAGTTATCCAAGATACCGGTGAAGCTTCGCCGCTATTTGGTTCATCCGGCTATAACCATAGCTTTTTTATGGAGCAATTAGCACAGGTAAAACAAGATGATACAGTAAAGGCCATCATGCTTAAAGTCAACTCGCCAGGCGGCGGTGTTGTAGAATCGGCTGAGATTTACGACAAAATCAAAGAAATCCAGGATGAAGCGCAAAAGCCGATCTACGTATCGATGGGAGCCACTGCAGCGTCGGGCGGCTACTACATTTCAGCTCCGGCTGAGAAGATTTTCGTGAACGAAGAAACTTTGACTGGATCGATCGGTGTCATCATGGAAAGCGTCAATTACGCCGACCTCGCTGAGCGTTACGGCGTCGATTTTGTAACAATCAAATCCGGACCGTTCAAAGACATCATGAGCCCAACACGCGATATGACTGATGAAGAACGCGAACTTCTGCAGGAAATGCTGAATGAATCGTATGAATCGTTTGTAGACATTATTGAAGAAGGGCGCAATATGTCCGAGAGTGAAGTTAAAGAATTCGCGGATGGGCGCATTATGAGCGGCCGCCAAGCGGTGGAAATCGGACTGGCCGATGATTTCGGTTTTGAAGAAGATGTAATTGCCAGCATTAAAAGCGATTTTGACTTAGGTGATGCGGAAGTGTTTGAGTATGGCGTTTCGGAAGGATGGGGTTCATTGCTTTCGATGAAAATCAATTCTTTCTTCGGCAATGATGTGGAATCCAAATTGTTGGGGAAATTATTCTCTGAGTATAATTCTCCGCGGATGATGTACTTATACGGCGAAAAATAAGGAGGATCGAGTTATGGCAGAACAAAGCAATGAAGAAATGCGCGCTGACATGCAACCTGCGCCATTGCAACCACAGGCACCAAGCTACGAAGAAGTTTTGTTTTATGAAAGAAAGCCAGCTGGCTTTTGGGTCCGATTCTGGGCATATGTCGTCGACCTCCTTGTTGTGTTTGCGGTGACGTCTATCTTAATCAAGCCGATATTTGCGCTCTTTGGACTTGATACCAATGCTGCAGCATGGTACGCGCCTTATACGATTCTTTCAGCCATCGTCTTTTATAGCTACTTTGTCTTGATGACGAAGTTTTTCAAACAGACAGTCGGCAAGATGATTATGGGCATCCGCGTCGTCTCGTTGAAAAATGATGAATTGTCATGGGGCACTCTTTTGTTCCGTGAATGGATCGGCCGTTTTCTTTCAGCAACAATTTGGCCGCTGTACTGGATTGTCGGCTTTACCCCACTAAAACAAGGCGTTCACGATTTTATCGCCGATACGACGGTTGTCCATGAAGAGTCATACCGAAAGCAGACGGTGATGCAAAAGCGGAAGCATGAAAGCTCTGAGTTGCATAAGACAGAAGCGTTTTAGTAAGATTGTAAAGTGAAGAGAAGAATTAGGGAGGCGTTATGATTTGGTACAAATCACATTCAAGCAAAATCCGGTAACGTTGCCGGGCCGAGAAGTGAAGGTAGGCGACCAAGCACCAAGTTTTACTGTTCTTGCGAACGATCTAAGCCCTGTGACATTGGAGGACAGCGCCGGAAAAGTCCGGTTGATCAGTGTGGTTCCTTCACTCGATACGGGCGTTTGCTCGCTTCAGACAAAGCGCTTTGAAAAAGCAGCAGCTTCTTTCGGCGATAATGTAGAAGTGCTGACGGTATCCGCCGACTTGCCTTTTGCCCAAAGACGATGGGTAGAGGAAAATGGGACGGAAGGCATCACAACCGTATCAGACCACCGGGATTTGTCATTCGGTGAAGCATACGGCGTAACAATGCAAGAACTGCGGCTGTTGGCCCGCTCTATTTTCGTCATCGATGAAGATGGCCGTGTAGCTTATGTGGAATATGTGCCTGAAGGAACGGACCATCCTAATTACGATAAAGCGATTGAAGCAGTCAAAGCACTAACAAACTAATACAAGAAACCCACTCTTCCCGAGTGGGTTTCCTTATTGAGGACGGAGAAAAGAGTTATGAATTCAACTATGGAAAAGGTTTTTAATTTTATTGATGCAAATGCGACGGCAATCCAAAAAGAACAAGACCTTCCTTATTTGGAAAGCTTGTTGGCTGTGACCGAAAACTGGCTTGATGGGCATATACAGCCAGACGGGCAAGCCGGCAAAGAAGATATACGAAAGGCGATCCAATTGGCCGTGTTGAAGGGCATGAAAGAACATGTCCAACCGCACCACCAAATGACACCTGATGCGCTGGGCTTGTTGATGGGGTATTTGGTGGAATTGTTTTTAAAAGAAAAGCAGCTGACCATTTTGGACCCGGCTGTCGGTACCGGCAATCTGTTGTTGACGGTGATGAATTATTTGGACGGCCGAATAACAGGAGCAGGCGTAGAGCTTGATGATTTGCTGATCCGTTTGGCTTCAAATGCCGGCAATCTTGTCGAGCAGCCCATCACATTGTATCTGCAAGACGCATTGCAGCCGCTGTTGATCGATCCGGTTGATGCCGTGGTCTCCGACTTGCCGGTCGGCTATTATCCAGACGATGACAATGCCGGTTTGTTCGAACTGAAAGCAGAAGAAGGCATGTCGTATGCGCACCATTTGTTTATCGAACAATCTTTAAAGCATACAGTCGAAGGCGGGTATTTATTTTTTGTGATTCCAAAAGCGTTATTCGAATCACCGCAAGCTCCGCAACTGCATAAATACTTGAAAAAGCACGCACATATCCAAGCGGTCATGGAATTGCCGGATACGCTATTTAAAAATTCGGCACACGCAAAAGGCATTTTGATCTTGCAGAAGAAAAAAGATGGCGTAAAAGCGCCGAAGGAAGTTCTGCTTGCGCGCGTTCCAAACATGTCCAAGCCAGATTCAATGGCTAAGTTCTTCTCGCAAGTCGGCGGCTGGTTCAAAGAAAATAAAGAATAGAATCAGGCAATTGTGGTATACTAAAAGTATAGAGCAATCTGAAAATGGAATTTTTAACAGAAAAGAGGGATGGCAGATGACTGAATCAAATGAGGCTCCTAAAAAAATGAGTTTGCAGGAAGCGGTAAAACGCCAGTTGGAAGCTAAGAAAAACCAAGCTTCCAATAACCAAGGCGGAAACAACAGCTCGAAGGAAACCAAAAAAATGAAAAGCCAGCAAACGAAAAAAGTGAGCAACACACGCCGCAAAATGGGCGTGTAAGAAAAACCGGCCAAAGTGCCGGTTTTTTATTTGGATTGAAACAGGGATAAAACACTGGTGATGCACTTTTAGCTTCAGCAAACTGCGCATTAAACTTGTAAAGTAGATTAACAGTAAAATGTACGAGTTGAAGGGTTGTATAAATTTATAGGTAATTTGTATATAAAAGTCAGAATTTTGAAAAGAATAAAATATTTTTGGTTTGTTAAAAGACCATATGGGAATATTGAAGTAGTACCGCAAACTAAACTCATAAATAGAAGGGAGATTAAAAGATGAATATGAATCAAGTGTCTGGAGCGTTTCGCGACATGTTCACGACAATCGTGAACTTTCTGCCGAATGTCATTGGAGCGATCCTGCTGCTAATTGTGGCCTGGATTGTTGCAAGCATCGTCAGAGCCATTTTCACAAAAGGATTAAGAAAGTTAGGGGCTAGACGCGCCATGGTCAGAGGCCATATGGCTGCTGATGAACGAGACGCAGATAGCAAGCTGAAGTCGATCGGGAAAATTTTCTATTACCTGGTCTTTATTCTTTTCCTCCCGAGCGTTCTTGACCAATTACGCATGGAAACCGTTGCTGCGCCGATCACGAACATGATGAACAAATTTTTAGGGTTCCTGCCGAACTTGCTGACAGCAATTTTCATTCTTGCTATCGGCTACTTTGTTGCCAAGTTCGTTAAAAATCTTGTGGTTACTATTTTGTCCACAATCAACATCGACAAATGGTTCAACAAGCTGACGAACAAAAGCGGAAGTGCACAAAGTATGTCAGGCAGCGACAAAAATACATTGGCTAACGTGTTAGGCAATGTGGTATTCATTCTTGTCTTGATTCCCATTGTGACAATTGCATTGGAAACGCTGAACATTGACACGATTGCACAGCCGATCACAGCAATGCTGAACCAAGTATTGAACATGATTCCGAATATTTTCGTAGCCATCATTTTGATCCTTGTAGGGGTTGCAATCGGTAAATTTATCGGAGACCTCTTAGCGAACCTGTTGAAAGGCACGGGGATTGACAATGTTTCCAAGTACTTGAATACAGGAAGCCGCGCCAATACCCCATCATTTGATTTGGCGAACATTATTGGAAAAGTCGTCCAGACATTGATCATCATTTTCTTTACAGTTGAAGCATTGAATGTGCTTCAATTGGATGTATTGAATAATATCGGATCTTCAGTTATCAGCTACTTGCCAAACATTCTAAGCGCATTGATTATTCTTGGCCTTGGTTTAGTTGGCGGTAACTTATTGGGCAATTATATCGTCCAGGCATCAGGCAACCGCGTCATGGGGGCCATTGTGAAATATGCAATTATGATTATTGCGGTATTCATGACGCTAGACCAGTTGAACTTTGCGACAAGCATCGTCAACACAGCATTCCTATTCATCATTGCCGGATTGTCTGTAGCATTCGCAGTAGCGTTCGGTATCGGCGGCCGGGATTTTGCCAAACGCCAATTGGAACGTTTTGAAGCAAAATCGCAAGCAGAAAACAAAAAGCCGCCAACTGATGGAGTGTAATTCAAATTTAGAAGCCCATTGTTTCTTCGGAAACAATGGGCTTTTTATAGTGAAATAAAAGCGGCCATGAAAATCCACATTTCACTGCCAGCTATTTCAATCCACTCCGACAATTTTGCTGCGCCTTTCCATAAAGACATTATCCCGCCAAACGCCGTCACGCTTGCCAATTCGCTCGCGTATGCCAACAACCCGGAAGCCATTTTTCAGATGCAGTTGAATGCTTGCCTCGTTTTCCGGAAAAATAGCTGCCTGCAGTGTCCAGAATCCTTCCTTCTCGGATTGGCGGATCAGTTCCTGCAGCAACAAGGTTCCAAGCCCTTTTCCTTTTTGGGCAGGGTCAATATAAACGCTTATTTCACCTACACCGCAATAGACTTTCCGAGTGGAGACCCGGCTGATCTTGCACCAGCCGTGAATTTTCCCGTCTTTTTCAAAAACAAGCCGGCAAGCAGAAGGGGACTGGCTGATCCACTGCTCGTAAAGAGGAGCTTCGGTTTCAAATGTAGCGTTTTTTGTTTCCATGCCGTGTTCGTAAATCCGTTTCACTGCAGGCCAATCTTTTTCTTCCAGAATTCGAATAGTGTAGGCCATTGCAAAACCTCCCCATAAAGATTGTTAAAAGTATTTTAAATAAAATAGTTGCAAAATGCAAATAATAGTTTTATTCTAATGTCGAGGTGATACACATGGAATCAAAAAGAGAAGTTTTTCAAACCATGGTGAAACGGTTTGGCTTGCTCAACAAAAACAGCTGCATGGTAGGCGGGCAGGAAATTACGCTTGTCCAAAGCCATATCTTATATGAAATCGACAAACGTCCAGCCCCTTCAATGCAAGAAGTGGCTGAAACTTTAGGCATCGATATTTCAACATTCAGCCGTCAAATCCAGACGCTGGCCAAAATGAATATGGTCCAAAAAAAGCCGTCGTCCACTGATAAGCGGATCTTTCTATTGACGCTGACAACAGAAGGGAAGTTTGTCGCGGGGGCAGTCAATGAAAGCATGGAACAGCATCTGGATGAAATTTTCTCCCATCTAAGCCCATTCGAACAAGAAACGGTTTTGCATTCAATGAAGGTGTTGAACGAAGCAATGGCAAAATCATTGGTCTGCTGTAAACCGATTTTTAAATAAAATACTTGCAAAAATCAACTATTTAGAGGAGGGGAAGTGAAATGACCATTCAATCATCATGTTGTTCGGCTAAACCTATTCCTGTCCAATGGAATTTACCCTCAAAAAAACCCGTGGAGTTGCCTGTAGCCGTTATTGGAGCGGGTCCGGTCGGATTGGCTGCTGCCGCCCATTTGGCGAAAGCAGGCGAACGTTTTGTTGTGCTGGAAGCAGGTGGACAAGCAGGGGAGCATGTGCTGCAATGGGGCCATGTCCGGTTGTTCTCCCCGTGGAAATACAATATAGACCAAGCGGCGAGAAGTTTATTGGAAAGAGCTGAATGGGATGCACCTTGTGATGAAGAATTGCCGACTGGCAAGGAGCTGGTCGAAAGGTATTTGGACAAGTTGGCTGCGCTTCCGGAAATCAAACCCCATATCCAGCTGAATACGAAGGTATTAGCTGTTCATAAAAAAGGGCTGGATAAGATGAAGACGGAACGCCGCGAGGAAACGTCTTTCGTGCTCCATGTTGAAAACTGTGAAGGCGCTGTCAGACAAATTGAAGCGAGAGCCGTCATCGATGCAACCGGTACTTGGGGACAGCCGAATCCTGCCCATGCTGCCGGAGTCTGGACACCTGAGGAAACAGCTTCCGTGGACCACATTTACTATGGAATCCCGGACATTGCCGGAAAAGATCGGGGGATTTTCGATGGAAAGCGAGTAGGGGTCATCGGAGGCGGTCATTCAGCGATCAATACAATTCTGGATCTTGCAAAGACGACGGCCGAAATAACCTGGATCCTCCGGAAAGAAAGAGTGGAAGATGCGTATGGCGGGGAAGAAAAGGACGCACTTGAAGCGAGAGGGCAACTTGGTTCCCAGATTCATCAATTAGTCGATTCAAGTGCCGTAAGAGCGATGGCTCCTTACCGCATTCACGCTGTTGAAAAGAAAGCTGGCTCCCTTACACTGTCCGGTGAATGGAATGGAATGCCTCATTCCATCGAAGGATTGAATCAGCTGATCGTCAATGCCGGCAGCCGGCCGGATTTTTCATTCTTATCGGAAATCCGTTTGGCTATCGACCCAGTGACGGAAAGCGTCAAAGCGATTGCTCCGCTTATTGATCCGAACATCCATAGCTGCGGCACGGTCCGGCCGCATGGTGAAGCAGAATTAAGGCAGCCGGAGAAAGATTTTTATATCGTCGGCATGAAAAGCTATGGACGGGCGCCGACATTTTTAATGGCGACAGGCTATGAGCAGGTTCGATCAATTGTAGCCTATTTGACAGGGGATGCAGCAGGGGCAAGGGAAGTTCGCTTGGAACTGCCTGAAACCGGGGTCTGCAGCATAAACACGAAAGCCAAAGCCGGAAGTTCGCCGGCACTTTGCTGCTAAAGGGGAGACGAAGCAATGACCGTCAATCATGGAGGGAATTTAAAACCGGATTATTTCCGCTCTTATTTGTCGCTGGTCATGAATTCCAGAAGCTGCACTTTAAAACAAGCAGAAACTTACATGTTAAAAACATTTTTCAAGAACAACCGGAATCAATATGGTTCCTCGACATATGAAAGTTTTATGGCAGCCATAGATGGCTTAAAGGAAAATAAAAATTAAAAAGGATGAAAGGCAGCTTTGCCTTTCATCCTTTTTATACACCGCGTTTATTTCCCCATACAAGCGTATGAAGCTGCGGCAAAACTTTGGCATCGTTCATGATCGGGGAACGGACGGAATGGTCGATCAACCATTCGTAGCGTTCCAATAAATCTTTTACAAGCCGGGCATCGTCGGTTGTGATTGTATCGCTATTGCCGGTCTGCAGAAAGAACGGAACCTCCGGATAACGCATATGAACCTTTTCCGCGTACTTGAAATCATCTTCATCAAAAATTACCACTTTTAAACTGGCATTCGCACCAATCAAGTTCTCCATGAAGAAATCTAATTTGCCGAAATCGGTTTTCATGCCAGAACTTGGCGGTTTCGGCGACAGCGTGATGTCATCAATGTTGCGAAGCCAATCTTGCCACATAGAGCCTTGCGTTTCAACTGCAACTTTCCAGCCGTTCTGGTGGCATAAATCGACCAGTTCGCCAATTCCTTTATGAAGGGCTGGATTGCCGCCGGAAATTGTCACATGGGAGAAGGCATCTCCGCCGATTTGCCGCAGTTCTTCTATAATTTCTTGCGGCTGTTTGGAAACGCTTTTGCCGGTGCCGTCCCATGTAAAACTGGAGTCGCACCAAGCGCACGAATAATCACAGCCGGCCGTGCGGACGAACATCGTTTTTTGCCCCATAACCATGCCTTCGCCTTGGATTGTCGGACCGAACACTTCCATTACCGGAATCTTCATGCTAAGTCCTCCTGTCTCGGACGGTAGACAACATAGCTCGTCGGCGTTTCTCGGACAATCACCTGGAGGCATTTCGGTTTGTTGCCACGGGTATTGAGTACATCCTGGATTGAAATCCAGATCTGTTCCGCCAAAAGTTCTGTGGTCGGAAACTTGTCTTTGAATTCCGGATGATCATTCAAAACCGAATGGTCATATTTTTTATGGACAATATCTTTTAGCAGTTTAAAATCGATCAAAAACCCGATCGGATCGAGTTCATTGCCGCCGATCGTGACGTTGACATGGTACGTATGCCCGTGGACCGCCTGGCATTTCCCTGCTTCCTCGCTTGGGATGAAATGTGCAGCGGAAAAATTCATATCTTTATTCAGTTCAAAACGGTAAGGATGGGGAATAGATGGGTAAAATTGCTGCATCATTTCATGGCACCTGCCGCTTTTTGCTCTAAATATGTTTTCAAGCCTTCGTTCCGCAGTTTACAAGAAGGGCATTCGCCGCAGCCGGTGCTCGGGATGCCTTCATAGCACGTCAACGTTTTTTCCTGGACAAATTCCAAGGCGCTGAGCTGGTCGGACAATTCCCAAACGCCAGCTTTATCGAGCCACATTAACGGAGTATGAATGATGAATTGCTTATCCATTGCCAAGTTTAATGATACGTTCAATGAACGAATAAATGTATCCCGGCAATCCGGATAACCGCTGAAATCGGTCTCGCTTACACCTGTGATCAAATGGCGCGATCCGATGGCATCAGCATAAACCGCCGCAAAGGACAGAAACAGTAAGTTTCTCCCTGGAACGAAAGTGGATGGCAATTCACCTTCTTCAGCCGTGATGTCAATATCATCACGTGTCAGTGCATTGGCTGACAATTGGTTGATCAATGTCATATCCAATACTTTGAAAGTCACGCCGAGTTCTTTTGCAATATTACGCGCTACTTCGATCTCAGCGGAATGGCGTTGGCCGTAATCAAATGTTACTGTCGCAACTTCGCTAAAATTTTTCAATGCCCAAAAAAGGCATGTTGTGCTGTCTTGGCCGCCGCTGAAGACGACAACCGCTTTTTCATTTTTCATTTTATCTGACTCCTTAGTTTTTTTGAGAGGGAGTTTGCGAACCTCTTTTTCGAACACTGTCAATAATACCACAGGCTCGTTGTTGGTGTTAAAAAGAACTTTAAGAATACAATTAATATCAACCGCGGTCCATTGTGAACAATAAGGGTTCCAGGTAATATTTGGATAAGTGAGAAAGCACAACACTGTAAAAGAAAAGCAACAACAGGAGGGATGGAAATGAGCAGAAAGAAAAGTTGGCTAATTGGAATCGTGGTTACCGTAATTGTTTCTATTGGCCTGCTGACTTTTGTTTTGCCGCAAATGAAAACTGGGCCGGAAGAAGGTGAACTGGATCCGGAAGCCAGTGCTTCCTACGGGCTCAAAGTGGTATTGGATGAAGAAGGGCAATTCCAAATTACTGCGGAAATCGACATAGTGAATCATTCGGAAGACGTGTGGGAAACGATCGGTTTTTATTTTATTCCGAATGCGAATGACGAGGAAGTGCTGCCAGAGCTCATACAAGACCCGGCAGACTCGAATATTTCCTCAATAACGAATGAAGCAGGAGCACTGCAGTATGAGTTGACGAACAACAAATTACTGGTCCAACTGGACGAAGAAATGCAACCGGGTGAAAAACAGCTGCTCAAGATAGTTTATACGATGTCACTGTCGGAAGACGGAATACGCCTGTCCCGGAACGGAAACAATTATTATCTGGCGCAATGGTATCCAATGCTCGCTTTTTATCAAGACGGCTGGACCATTGAGGATTTTGATCCAAAAGGTGAATCTTACCACACATCTTACAGCGACTTTACAGTGGAATATGAACTGCCCGGGGAGTTTTATGTGGCAACTTCAGCAGACGACGGAAAAATTAGTCCAAGTTCTAGTGGAACAGTTCAAGGCGAAAACATCAAAGATTTTTATATGGCGCTCATGGATCCGGAAGAATGGACGACTGAAACGAGACAAGCGAACGATACAACATTGCGGATGTTTTTGCCGGTTGGGTCGGATATAACCGAGGAAACTGCAGAGCTTGCGGTCGATGCATACAGTTATTTTGAAGAAAAAATAGGGGACAATCCGTTTCAGGAGCTGGACATTATCGCAAATGACGGCTATATGGAATACCCGAATGCCATAGAAGTCGCATCTGACAAGGAAAATTTAGAAAGCGTGCTTGTCCATGAAATTGGCCATCAATGGTTTTATTTCCTCGTGGCAAACGACCCTTTTGAGCATGCATGGGTCGACGAAAGCATTACTGAATATGCAACGGCCCTATTTTTAGAGGACCGATATGATAGCGGGGAATACGGCTTCGAATCAGCTGTGTTCATGGCGGAATACTACGACACCAATAAGTTCAGCAACCTCCCATTAGACGAATATGGGGAAACGGAATATTACGCCACGATTTATGGGAAAACCCCGCTTATTCTAAGGGATTTTTTTGACGGTCAGGGCCGAGAAGAAGCATTCGGGTTTTTAGCGGCCTACTACAAAGAATATCAATTCCAGAATGTAGACACTGAAACTTTTAAAAGGTTCTTTAATGAGTATTTTGGAGAAGACCATAGTGGGTTTTTCGAGGATTGGCTGCAATAAATCTGGAGAATCTGTAATCTTAATTTTTCCGCTTCGTTTAATTGAAAAAAGAAGGTGACTGGCTTGAAAAGAGGTTTGTTGTTCGGATGGATAGTGGCTTTGGTGATTTTTTCAGCTTGCCAAGCTAACGGGGCAGTAGAAGATGGAAAAGGAAATGCGGTAGTTGAAAAAGGAAATGCAGAAGCGAAAAAGATAACAGCCCCGAAGACACCGTGTTGGACCGGCACGGAGAACTGACGAACGAAGAGCGCTTTACCGCTTTTTTAAAAAATGTGACATTAGAGAAAAAAGATCGGATTAACATTATATCTTTTACTACAGAAGGCGATCCAATTGGCAATGAACTTATTTTTGACGGCTCGATGATAAAGTTAGTTGTCGATTCCACGAAAGACCAATTCGGCTCTGGAAAAGTTACAGAAATAATGTGCAAGACAATCAAAGAAGCCGAATCAGCAGAACAAATTGACTATGTGCTTGAAGGCTGTAACGAAGGAGACGGGGATATAATAGTTTTGGCGAAGTGGAAATAACGAATTTGAAAAGGGCCGGTTCTATATTTTTAGAACCGGCCCTTTCTTATTGAAGTACTAGTAAATATCCGCCAAAATTTTCGCATAGCCAAAAGGCAATAGGGAAGCAGCCGCTAACCCAATGAAGATGGAAGCGGCAGAAAAACCAAAGAATTTCCTGCGTGAAATTTCTTTTCGCTGAAAGAAGATAGTAAAAGCCTTAATAAGATAAAAAAACCGTCATAAAAATGAGTAATGCTGAAAAAGCGCTTGCTAAAATGATTTCCATAGTCCTTCTCCTTTTCATTCATCTTTAGGTTCGATCACATAATCTATCGTAAGAAACGGCAATGAAAAAATCTTCATTTTATGAATGGCTCTTAGGCAGCCAGAGTGTGTTTCCTCTAGCAAAAACCGCTCTCTTAATGGAAGTTTAAAGAGATACTGTGATGCCGCCAAATAAATTCCAGCATCGGAAGCTGCATCCCCGCAGCTTGTCAGCAGCAGCTTTTCACCTTGCTGCTCTAATTCCAGAATGCCGATCATGGACGCCCCCGGAAGAGGCAGCGCTACATTCATATAGGCCCGGCCCTTTGTCTGGTGGATAGAATACAGAGCGACAAAAATCACTTCTTCGTCTATTTTGCGAAGCCATGCCCTGGGGAGCTTTCGGCCGTCTGACGCTTGATCCAGCGCTGTAATAGAGCCTGTCATTTCGATTTGATTGTTGGAGAGCGGCAAATTCAATTGCTGCATGCTGCGGCTCATCAGCCGATATATGCGGGCAAAAGGTTTGAACCAAGCATGCCACTGCACTTCCGCAAACAAGCGGTAACGGCCTGTGTTCTCATAAAAATCACGGATGACATAAGGCAGTGTTTTTGAGTTGACGGCCGGTCCATAAGCCGCCATATCATCCACCAAACAGGCAAATGTTTTCGTTGGATCCGTATAATCCTTCACCAGTTGTTGGCCTACCGTCTGTCTTCCTCTGATTTTACTGACTGGAAATCCTTTTTTTATCGCCTTAGGTGCCGGAGGGTGAACAGCCCAGCCGATAAACCCGCATAAAGCAAACCCCACTGCATTAAAGAAACCATGGAATTGGAGCATAAAGCCGATACTGACAGAATTGGGGCCAAAAGAATTTCCATAGGCGTATAACAAAGAAAAAAGAATCGCGATTCCTAAAGACCCGAATGATAAACGGACGAGCCATTTTTGCCAAGAGCTAAAAAAGGGGGCTTTGAACGATAGATAGATAAGGCTGTAAATTGCAAAGATATAAAGCAGAACTGAAAAAAACTCAACCCACCGTGAGAAGGTAATGCCAAAAGCAAGAACAATGGGATTGATTAAGATAAGCGTACACGCAATCTTATACAAGCGTGTCTTTGTTGAACGTCCAAGAAATCCGGCGAAAACCGGCAGCAAGAAAGCGGAATAGTGAAAATGAATGCCGGTCAGCCAGGTGATAATCGGAGAAAAGCCTGTTTCGAGTCCCGCTTCATAAGCGAAAAACCAAGCACCGCCAATCGCCAAAAAAATCATGGCGGCATCAAGTGCGAATTCCTCCAAATCGCTAAAGCCCCTATGGAGAAAACGTTGAAGTCCGGTCCAAGCAACCAGCAAAGTATAGATTAAATAAAGAAAAGCTAAAACTCCGTCCCACTTGGTTGACCCGGTGATTTGCAGCAAGCAGACGGCAAGAAGGGCTGGAGCTGCGATGAAAAAATAATGCCTGTATATGAAATCTTCTTTGTTTGTCACAATCAGCAGTAAAAGTGGAACAAAAAGTAACTGGGCAGCTGTCAGCATCAAAAAATACCAAGGTCCAGAGATGAATAATACACTTATAAAAAATAAGGCGGCATGTAGGAGCAGGAGCAGTTTAAAGTTCATGCGCTTTGAATTCTCCTTCGTATGAAAATAAGAGGCCCAAAAACGGATTCGTAATCTGGACATCAATCGTGAAGACGCCTTTTTCTTCTGAATATCCTTCTGTCACCTTTGTGGCGCCTTGAAGCAACTTCGGCAGTGGAATTTCAATAGGGCCAAGAACGATCCGCTGCTTAAGGGATTGAATTCGCATATGGCCTTCCGGCGATACAAAAAACGCCAACTCCGAATAAAACAGGGGTGGCTCCCCCAAATAGTCTTTCACTATTTTGCTTTTGGAATTGCGGCTCATCAGTGCATTGAAGCTCCTCGTTTTGTTTGGAAAAAAGAACGTCCGCTCCCAGAATACTTGTTCTTCGCCGTTTGCGCCTTTTTGTCTTGTGTTGATGATCGTAAACGGAATATCAGTTCCCGATTCCGGAAATAAAAACTTCCGTTTTGCACCGATTAAAAAAAGAGGCAACAGCCAACTTGATCCGCGGGTGATATTTTTCATGACGCCATTTGCTTTGAAAGGCGACGTGTCAGGCAATTCGTATCTTTTTTGGAGCATGGGGTGGAGTTCGTTAAATTGGCTTCCTAATACTTCTTTGTATATGGACATCCCGAATTCTCCTTATCGTTTACGTTTGCAGCTCCGGGCAGTAGGCAAATTTTTGCTTAGCCCAAATCCGATGATTGAAAGTACGAAAAGCGCTAAATTGAATGTCAATGGATTGAATGGATGGACAAAAGACGCAGATTCTGCTAGAAATGCCGAAACGGTCAAGGCTGGAAAAAGCACCAATTGAAGCCCGAATAACTTCCGTTTGTCTTTATATAAGAACCAAATGCAACCGAACAATATTTCGGCTACCCCGATCAATAAGACGGCTGATTCCGCCTGGCTGGCGGAAGTTCCAAGCAAACTTTGTGCCATCGATACTTCCTGAGGATGCAGCCCTAGCAGTTTTGGGACGAGACCTTGGTAAATCCAAACAAAAGAGAATAGAAAAGCGATCAGCCAAGAACTGAAAAAACGTATGTATTGGGGAGCGGGAGTTTCACCCTTTTCCAGCCATCTTTTCAAAACATCAAAGCTCAATGCAGTAGCCCATCCTATGGCAGGGCGAAAAAAGAAAAAATCAACAAATCGGCCGATTTTCCCCCAATTCACGTTGTAATCATATTGTGTTAGAAAGTTGACTGAATTTGCATGTGTCCGGTATTTCCAATAGCCTTTCCCTTCACGGATGATAGACATAGGCTGTTCAGTGCCAAAGTGCAGGGACGAAGTTCTCGATCCGTCTTTGCCGTCAAATGAACCGATGCTTTTCCCCCAGCCGGCGATGGCTAAACCCAGGCCTATCACTGTTTGATATAAAAAATGCTGGGTCTCGTTTTCTTCTTTCGGCAAATATGTGATGGATGAAAAACGGAGATCCCATTGTTCATGAAGTTTTGGCGTCTGTGTAGCCTTCCATAAACTTTCCATATCAGATTGAATATCAATCTCTACATAAATAGGTTTAATTTTCATAATTGCTCCTCCTTTGATAAGCTTAGCATAGGGAGTAGTTAAAAGGACCTAAACTAATAGAAAACTTGTATGGAAATCAAGGACAGAAAATTCGTGCGAAAAGTTTTGGGTTTTAAACTTAAGAAAATGAGGCGATGGGATGAAAATTAGAAGAGCTGTTATATCTGACGCCAAAGGAATAGCAAAAGTTCATGTAGACAGCTGGAAAACCACTTATGCGCAAATTCTTCCTGCCAGCTATTTAACTAGTCTGTCATACGAGCAACGCGAACTACTTTGGTTGAATAATATGGAAAGCAGCGAAGTTTTTGTAGCAGAGGGAAAAGATGGAGAGATTGTCGGATTTTCCACTGGCGGGCCGGAGAGAAGCGGAAATTACCCAAAGCATATCGGTGAACTTTATGCTATTTACATTTTAGAAGAATACCAGCGCCGAGGCTTAGGAAAAGCATTGGTCCAGCCAGTCATCGAGCAGTTGCAGCAACAGAATATTGACGGCATGGTCGTTCTGGGGCTGGAAGACAATAGTTCACGCTCTTTTTATGAAGCGCTTGGAGCAAAGGAAATTGATAATATATCGATAAAAATAGCTGGAACCAATCTGAATGAATTGGTGTATGCCTGGGACAATATCCGGCAGATTTTCCCCACATAAAGTGCAAGAAGAAGGGTTCACTATAACGACCAACGAATTTTGATGCTACCGCTATATGCTGCATACAATCACAAATTGCCGGGTATATGCATACGGTAAAGAAAGGGGAATCGTCCATGAAAGCAATAGTAATCGAACAGTATGGTGGAATTGAAGAGTTGAAAGAACGCGAAGTGGCGCGTCCGGCAATCAATAACGATCAAGTTCTGCTTGAAATTCATGCGACTTCCATAAATCCGATTGATTGGAAATTGCGGGAAGGGTATCTAAAAGAGATGCTGCCATTCGAGTTTCCGATTATCCTTGGTTGGGATGCTGCTGGTGTTGTTGTGGAAACCGGAGACAATGTCACTAAGTTCAGGGAAGGCGACCGGGTTATTACGAGGCCGTTGACAACACGCCAAGGCACATATGCAGAATATGTGCCGGTAGAAGAGCATTTGCTTGCGAAGATGCCGGACACCATGAGTTTTGAAGAAGGAGCAGCGATTCCGTTAACGGGATTGACTGCATGGGAAGGGCTTGTTGAAATTGCCGGGGTAAAGGAAGGCGACAAGGTTCTTATTCATGCGGGAGCTGGAGGCGTCGGGACATTCGCAATACAAATCGCCAAAAGTTTTGGCGCATATGTCGCGACAACTGCCAGCTCCAAAAACGCGGAATTGCTCCAGTCGCTGGGAGCTGACCGGGTCATCGACTATAAAAACGAAGATTTCAGCGAAGTTCTCAGCGAGTTTGATATTGTGCTGGATACAATCGGCGGGGAGACTCGAACGAAAAGCTTTGGCGTATTGAAAAAGAAAGGAATGCTGGTATCGATTGTTGAACCGGCAACAGAAGGGGAAGCGGAAAAGTATGAAGTGGAAATCCGCTATTTCTTTCTTGAACCGGACGGGGAAAAGCTGCAAAAACTCGCGGATTTATATGAATCGGGCCAATTGAAAGCAGTCATCGGCGAGACATTTGAATTTACCGAGAAAGGTTTGAAAAATGCCCATAAAATAAGCGAAACCAATCATGCTCAAGGGAAGTTAGTGATTCAGATTAAATAAGCAACGATAAAAAAGCAAGCAGCGGTGACTCGCTGCTTGCTTTTTTGGGGTCAGCGCCGGCCGATATCTTCGCCAACTTTATAGTCGCTGCTGCGGCGGTTGCTATCCTCGGGATTTTGATCAATGCTGCTGGTTTCGTAATCTGCCGGAATTTCATCGTATGGTTCTTCTGTGCGGACGACGAGCACATCACACTTGGCCGACCGGACGATATGTTCTGAGACACTGCCGATCAAAAACCGTTCTACTGCATTTAATCCGGTAGCCCCACAAACAATCAAGTCCGCATTAACGCGCCCAGCAATATCTCTGGAAATAAGGGTTTTGGGAGAACCATAGTCGACTAATGTATTGACGCTTCGGACTCCCGCGTCCATCGCTTCTTTCTTGTAATTATCCAGCAAATCTTCTGCAAACCGTTGAGCGCGATCAGCAATCGAGCGGTCATAAGCTTCGATGGCCGCGAAGGACCGGGTGTCAATGATGTTTGCCAAATTTAAAGTTGCATTGTTTCTTTTTGCGATGCCGACCGATTTCTTGAAAGCCCATTCAGCTTCTTTTGACCCGTCTACCGCCACTAAGATTTGCGAATACTTTAAAGTCATAGCACATTCCTCCCTTTTTCTTGTATATAAAATTCGCTAGATGTTTGACCTGTTCCTTCTTTTTTGCCACTTTTTAAGGAGCTTTTTGTAAAAAGAAACGTATTTACTATATCGATATAACTGAATTCGCAGAATGTCATACAAAAGCTTTCTGTGTTCTTTGGTGTATAAAGTTAGCATAAAGACAAACTTGCTTTGTTTTAAAATAATTAAAGCGAAATTATGGAATATCTGATAAAATGGATTTGCTCTGTGATATTAAGCGTTTACATGTACATATTATTTTAAATTAATGTAATTGGAGGGTTTTGGAATGCGAATTGGTGTACCGACAGAAGTGAAAAACAACGAAAATCGCGTAGCGATGACACCAGCTGGAGTTGTCAACTTAGCGCTTTACGGCCATGAAGTGTTTATCCAAGCAGGAGCAGGTCTAGGCTCAGGCTTTACAGATGAAGATTATAAAGAGGCAGGGGCGCATATTGTGCCAGCTGCAGAAGAAGCTTGGGCTCAGGAAATGATTATGAAAGTGAAAGAGCCGGTTTCTTCTGAATATGGCTATTTCCGGGAAGGGATGATTTTGTTCACTTATCTTCATCTAGCTCCAGAACCGGAATTAACAAAAGCGCTGCTTGATGCAAAAGTGATCGGCATTGCTTACGAAACGGTTCAGCTTCCGAACAACACGTTGCCGCTCTTGACGCCAATGAGCGAAGTAGCCGGCAAAATGTCAACGCAGATCGGCGCGCAATTCCTGGAGAAAATCCACGGCGGCGGCGGAATTTTGCTTGGGGGCATTCCAGGTGTTTCCCGCGGCAAAGTAACAGTAATCGGCGGCGGTGTCGCTGGTACGCACGCAGCAAAAGTTGCAGTCGGCATGGGCGCGAATGTGACGATTCTGGACTTGAATCCAGATCGCCTTCGCCAATTGGACGACTTGTTCGGGCAAGATGTACAGACGCTTATTTCAAATCCGTTCAATATCGCGGATTCAGTAAAAGAATCGGATTTAGTGGTAGGGGCTGTATTGATTCCAGGAGCGAAAGCGCCTAAATTAGTGACGGAAGAAATGATCAAGTCGATGAAACCGGGGTCAGTGGTCGTTGACATCGCCATCGACCAAGGCGGAATTTTTGAAACGAGTGACCGCATCACCACTCATGATAACCCGACTTATCTGAAACACGAGGTTGTCCACTATGCCGTAGCAAATATGCCAGGAGCGGTTCCGCGCACGTCAACAATCGGTTTGACGAATGTAACGGTTCCATATGCTGTGCAAATTGCTAACAAAGGCTTTAAAGAAGCCATTCTTCAAAACGAAGCGCTGAAAAAAGGCGTGAACACGTATGAAGGCTATGTAACATATAAAGCTGTGGCGGACGATCAAGGTTTGGACTATAAATCAGTTGACGAATTGTTGGCATAATTAAAAAGGCGGTTCCGGATTTTCCGGAACCGCCTTTTTATGCTATAAAATTTGCAGCTCTTTCGGGAATTTCGTCAACACTTCAACGCCGTCTGCAGTCACTGCGACATCATCTTCGATGCGCACGCCGACTTTGCCTGGAACATAAACACCGGGTTCAATCGTGAAGACCATGCCAGCTTCCATCATCATGCTGTTCGATCCATGCAACGACGGGAATTCATGCACGGAAATGCCCAGCCCATGGCCGAGGCGATGCGTAAAGAACTCGCCATAACCAGCGTCTTCAATAACTTGACGCGCCGTCCGGTCCAGTTCGGCAGCCGTGATGCCCGGTTTAACGGCATTGACCGCTGCCAGTTCAGCTTGCAGCACCACATCATAAACCGCTTTTTGTTCTTCGTTAGGCTCACCGAATGCCACTGTGCGGGTGATGTCAGAGCAGTAGCCTTTATGGACAACGCCAAGGTCAAATAACACCAGATCGCCTTTTTGGATTTTGCGGTCGCCAGTCTTGCCGTGCGGCGATGCCGCTTTTGGTCCACTTAGAACGGTAGTGTCGAACGACATATGCGTTACGCCACGTTTCTTGAGGGCTAGTTCGATTTCTGTCATCACTTCGATTTCCGTGATGCCTTCTTTAATGGCTTTCGTGCCGATTTCGATGGCGTAATCAGCAAGCGCTGCCGCTTCACGCAAAATCTGAAGTTCCGTTTCGTCTTTTATGACGCGGAATGCATTGATTTGTTCATCCAATTGGACAAACTCCAAACCGCCGAACAAAGCGATCAAGGTTTCATAGCGATCAACCGTCATATGCGATTTTTCTATCGCTAGCTTGCTAAGAGATACACCACGGTTCGATGCGGTGCGGTGGAGAACTTCCATCGCATTTTCCGTATCAACATGTCCGACTATATCACTGCTCCATCCGGCGTTTTTAGCGTCCGGAATCTCCATTTGCGGACAAATAAGAAACGGTTCAGCTTCTTGAAACACCATGACGCCAAGCAGGCGTTCATGCGGATTGCTTTTGAATCCGCTGAGATAAAAGACATTGTCCGGATTCGTAATAAACGCCGCATCAATTGATTGTTCTTTCAAATAACTTTGCAATTGCTGGATTTTCTTCATATGTATTACCTCCCTTATATGTGTAGCTTATCAAAGTTCAGGGTATATGACAGCTAGAAATGGTTTAGACAAACCAAAACTGGAGGGATTTTATGCAAGTTTCATACCACGGACATTCTATTGTAAAAATCAAAACCGGAAACTATACCATCTTGATCGATCCGTTCATTACAGGGAACGGACTGACGGATCTGCAAGTGGAAAATGAAAAACCAGATGCCATTCTGTTGACGCACGCACATAACGACCACGTCGGAGACACGCTTGAACTGGCATCCAATAGCGGCGCCACCGTAGTGGCGCCGGTAGAACTTGCTAACTATCTGGGAAGCAAAGGGCTGAACACGGTCGGCATGAACCTCGGCGGTGCAAAAGAATTTGAATTCGGCACTGTGAAATTTACAAAAGCTTTCCATAGTTCATCGTATACGTCGGAAGAAGACGGCGTCATTTACGGCGGAATGCCTGCGGGTATTTTGTTCAAAGCGGAAGGGAAAACGATTTACCATGCAGGAGACACCGAAGTGTTCGGTGATATGGAAATCATCGGCAAGATGAACGCCATTGATTTGGCATTTGTGCCGATCGGCGACTTTTTTACAATGGGGCCGGAAGACGCAGCTTATGCCGTCAGCCTGTTAAACCCGAAAACGGTAGTGCCGATCCACTACAACACCTTCCCGCCAATCAATCAAGATCCCGAACAGTTCAAGAAGCTGGTCGAACAAGCGGAAGTCAACGTCCTGCAAGTCGGAGGGGTAATTGATATTTAAACGAAAAAACCGAAGAGGGTTCCCTTTTCGGTTTTTTGATTTGCGTTGCACACTTTCAATGACCCTCCAAAATCGGCGACTTCGCTTTTATTGCGGATATGGTACACTTATAGGACAGGAAAGCAGAGGGAATGGGTGAAGTTATGGCAACAAAACACGAGCAAATACTCGGCTATATCGAGAAGCTGGCGGTCGGCGAGAAAATCTCGGTCCGGCGCATAGCGAAGGAATTGCATGTCAGCGAAGGGACGGCTTACAGGGCGATCAAAGAAGCGGAGACCAAGAGGCTTGTTTCTACGATAGAACGGGTGGGGACCATCCGAATTGAACGGAAAAAGAAAGAAAACATCGAGCGGCTGACTTATGCAGAGATTGTCAATATCGTGGACGGCCAAGTGCTGGGAGGCCGGGCCGGACTTCATAAATCACTGACGAAATTTGTCATCGGCGCCATGCAGCTTGATGATATGATGCGCTATACTGAAGCGGGCAACTTGCTGATTGTCGGCAATCGGCTGAAAGCGCAGGAATACGCCCTCCGGGCAGGAGCGGCAGTGCTTGTGACAGGCGGGTTCGACCCGACCGACACGGTCAAAGATTTGGCAGACCAATTTGAGCTGCCGGTCATCTCGACAAGCTACGACACCTTTACAGTCGCGACAATGATCAACCGGGCCATTTACGACCAGTTGATCAAAAAAGAGATCTTGCTCATTGAAGATATTCTAATCCCGTTGGAAAACACCGCTGTCCTGCATTTTAAAGAAACGATCAGCCGCTATAATGAGCTGAATGCAGAAACTACTCATGGAGGATTTCCAGTGGTCGACGAAAACCAGAAATTGATCGGCATCATTACCTCCCGGGACGTGCTTGGCCATGAACCAAAGGAAACAATCGAAAAAGTGATGACAAAAGACCCCATCACGGTATCGCTGCAGACAAGCGTTGCGGCAGCCGGCCACCGCATGATCTGGGAAGGCATCGATTTGCTGCCGGTCACCGATGACCACGGCTATTTAAAAGGCGTCATCAGCCGCCAAGATGTCCTAAAAGCCATCCAAACCGCCCAGCGCCAGCCGCAGCAAGGCGAGACGATCGATGATATCATCAAAAGCCAGCTTCGCCTGCAGCCGTCGGACAAGCTGACATTGGAGTTCCGTGTAACGCCGCAAATGACCAATGCATACGGATCAATGTCTTACGGAGCATATACCACCATTTTAGCGGAAGCTGGAGCTACTGCACTGAAGACGAAAAACCGCAAAGACAGCGTCTTGGAGAACTTGGCGGTCTACTTTTTAAAACCCGTCCAGCATGATTCCGTCATGCTGGTGCGTCCGGTTATTTTAGACATCACCAGAAAGTCGGCAAAAGTGGATATTGAAGTGTCGTTTGAAAACGAAATTGTCGGCAAAGCGCTGCTGACGTTCCAGCTTTTAGATCGTTAAAGCCAATAAAAAAACCCTCCTGGCTAGGAGAGCAGTTTATTTGTTCAGCCGCGTTTCTTCATCTAGGAACGAACGGTAATGCTTGGCTGCTTTGAAGTTATAGACGATCAAACCTATCCCGAGAATGATGAAAATACCAGCGACGATATAGGTTACAACTGTATGGAAAAGCAACAGCTGATTGATGCCGAAAAACACGATGAAGCTGCCGAGAGCCATGGATGCCATAGCAGCATACCAATTTTTACGGATTGGCAAAGACGTACGGAACTGCTTTGTTTTATAATAGAAATAAAACACAAACGAAAAAGTAATCAAAAGCACACTCAAAAACACAAATATATTCATAGGGAACCTCCTGTATTCCAAAACTCATTCTTATTGTACTAGAAATAGATGAAATTGCGAATGGATTTCCCAAGATGCAGAGGAGCATACACGTGAACAGTCAAATCATCGACACAATTAAACAATTCGATACCATCATCATCCACCGGCATGTGCGTCCGGACCCGGATGCATACGGTTCCCAAATGGGCTTGAAGTACCTGCTGCAGCATAATTACCCGAACAAGCGGATATTGGCCGCTGGAGAACATGATTTCACATTGGACTTTCTTGATTTTCCGGATAAAGTGGAAGACGCGGATTTCGAAAACGCTTTGGTGATTGTCACAGACACCGCAAACACCGAACGGGTAGATGACCAGCGTTATGAGAAAGGCGCAAAAGTAATCAAAATTGACCACCATCCAAATGACGATGTTTACGGAGATATTGTCTGGGTGGACATAACGGCAAGTTCAGCTTCAGAGTTGGTATATGAACTGTTTACATATGGGCGTGACCATGAAAATTGGCAGCTTTCTAACGCTGCGGCACGGCTTTTATATGCGGGGATAGTAGGGGATACGGGACGTTTCCTATTCCCGAGCGCGACACAAAAAACATTCGAAATTGCTGGCGAACTCATCAAATACGAGTTTGACCGTACGGCATTGTACAATGGCATGTATGAAATGGAGCGCAATTTGCTTCATTTGCAAGGCTATATCTACCAAAACTTTAAAATGGATAAAAGCGGAGCGGCTTACGTCAAAATCACTTTGGACATTTTACAGGAATTTGGCGTGACCGCGACTGAAACCTCTTTGCTGGTCGGCTCTCTGGGCAATGTTAAAGGCTTGAAGGCGTGGGTCATCTTTATAGAAGAAGAAACGGAGATTCGTGTGCGCCTTCGTTCAAAAGGGCCGATCATCAACGGATTAGCAAAAGAATTTGGCGGCGGCGGGCATCCGATGGCTTCTGGTGCTACAGCTTATTCATGGGAAGAAGCTGACCGCGTTGTCGAGAGACTGATTGAAATTTGTTCATCATGAAAAAGGAGGGATCCAGTTGTCCATGGTTTATCCGCATATAAGCACGTCGGCTGATTTGCTGAAAAGCACGGTGCGCCTAGACGAACTTTTCCCTTTTATTGTGGAACAAGGCGCGGCTTCGATTGCGATCGTCAATACGAAATTGTACGGGATTCTTCCATTTTGGGAAGCGTGCCACCGTGCCGGCATCCATGGGGTTATCGGCTTTTCGACATTCATTGAATTTGAAGAGCAGGCGTTTCCCGTTGTGCTTTATGCCAAAACGAATGAAGGCTACAGCAACTTGCTGAAAATTTCAAGTGCCCTGGCGACGCGTGATAAAAAAGCCGTTCCTGAACAATGGCTGAAAGCATATAAGAATGGCTTGGTTTGCGTTGTGCCAAACAAGGTAGATTGGGTGCTTACTGATCGGGCTCCGGCTTTTCATTATATTAAATCCATTTTTGGCAGCGATTGTTTTGGCAGCGTAGAACGTCCGGGCGGAGAAAGGTCTCCTGAAGAAGCTGCATTTTTACAATCATGCCAAGAAGCGGGAATGGCCATTATAGCGACACAAGAAAGCCGCTATTTGAAGGAGCAGGATGCTTTTGCGTTTGAAGTAGCTTCTGCCATCGGCCAAGGATTAAAGCTGAACGATCCACAGCGTGAACGCCCCGCACATACAAAAGCGTATGTCCCGGCTGCCGAAGAATTCCGCGCTTGGTTTTCAGACCAGCCGGAATGGCTGGAGCAAACTGCTCGCTTGCTCGAAAGCTGCCAAGTCACAATTCCGATGAACCGGCAATTGCTGCCGGTCTTTCCGTTAGAAAAAAACATCGACCGTGCCGATTATATAGCTGGACTCTGCAAAAAAGGCCTGGCTGAACGCATTTCCAATTATTCAAGTGCTTATACAGAACGCTTGAACTATGAACTATCGGTCATCAGCAAAATGGGCTATATCGATTATTTTCTGATCGTTTCAGATTTCATGAAATTTGCCCGGGACAATGACATTTTAACCGGTCCCGGACGGGGATCGTCGGCAAGTTCGCTCGTCGCTTTTTCGCTGCGCATTACCGACGTTGACCCGCTCGAGCACGGTTTGTTGTTTGAACGCTTTTTAAATCCGGAACGGGTTACGCTGCCGGATATCGATATTGACTTTGCGGATTACCGGCGCCACGAAGTGGTGGAATATGTAGCACGGAAATACGGAGAAGCACGCACGGCGCAAATTATTACCTTTGGCACGTTATCGGCAAAAGCAGTCGCACGTGATACAGCGCGTGTATTCGGTTTTGAGGCAGAAGAGCTTGAAGCCATTTCAAAAATGATTCCGAACCGCCCGGGCACGACATTGAAATCGGCTTTGAAAGAATCCACTCAATTGAACAATTGGATTGTTGAAAAAGAAGAACGGAAAACGTGGTTCAAAACCGCATTAAGGCTGGAAGGTTTGCCGCGCCATGCTTCGACGCATGCGGCGGGAGTCATTTTAAGCCCGACTCCGCTAGTTGATCAGGTGCCGATAGAAAAAGGGCATGAAGGGATTTTTATCACCCAGTGGCCGATGCAGGAACTAGAAGCAATCGGTTTGTTGAAAATGGATTTTCTCGGTCTTCGGAATTTAACGATTCTCGAACAAATACGGCGCTTGGTGCAGTTCGATAAGAAAGAGCGGATCGATTATCGGAAACTGCCGTTGACCGATCCAGAAACCTTCTCTTCCTTGGCCCGTGGAGATACAACCGGCGTTTTCCAATTAGAATCCGATGGCATGCGGCGGGCGCTGAAAGACATCCGGCCGACTGCATTTGGCGACATTGTCGCTGTCAATGCATTGTTCCGCCCTGGTCCAATGGAGTTTATCCATTTGTATGCTAAACGCAAGCATAAGAAAGAAAAGGTTGTTTATGTCCATCCCATACTGGAGCCGATCCTAAAAGAAACGCATGGCGTCATTGTCTATCAGGAGCAAATCATGCAGATTGCGGCTGCCATGGCGGGTTTTTCATATGGAGAAGCGGATTTGCTGCGGCGGGCGGTCAGCAAAAAGAAACGGGAAATCCTGGACGAAGAACGGCTTCATTTTGTCCGTGGAGCTTTAGCGAAAGGCTTTTCGGAAGCAGCTGCGACAGCGGTCTATGATTTGATTGTCCGCTTTGCTGATTACGGCTTTCCGAAAAGCCATGCCGTTGCCTACAGCATGATTTCTTATCAATTGGCGTATATGAAAACCCATTACGCCGTTTACTTTTACGCAGCCCTTTTGTCGACAAATGCCGGCAATGCGGAAAAGACAAAACAATTGTTGCATGAAATAAAAGAAAAAAAGATCCCGATTCTGCCTCCGTCAGTCCAAAAGAGCAATGGCTCTTTTACAGTCGAAAATGGTAAAATCCGCATCGGCTTAAGTTCGGTGAAAGGAGTCTCTGCCACTGTCATAAAAGCGCTTTTGGCAGCGCGAAAAGAAGGGCCATTCAGCAGCATGTTCCATATTGCCGAACGGATTTCCGCCATCCACTTTACGCGGAAAGCGTTTGAACCATTGATCAAAGCAGGGGCGCTTGACGATTTTGAGCTAGACCGCGGGGTCCTGTTAGCTTCGCTTGACAGCGCAGTCAAACATGCGGAATTGGTGAAACCGGACGAAGAGCCAGGGCTTTTTGATGACATGGGAACGAGCTTCATGAAACCGAAATACGCCCAGGCTTCCCCAATCCCGGAAAACTTGAAATTGGATTTTGAAAAAGACGTTCTCGGATTTTATTTGTCTCCTCATCCTATTGAAAGCGAGAAGGAAAAACGCGACAAGCCTTACGCTGATTTGAATGGGTTGAAAAAACGGCGGGATAAAGAATTGGTCACTGTACTTGGCGTGGTTGAGGATATCAAACGAATCCGGACGAAAAAAGGCGATGCTATGGCTTTCGTAACATTGCAGGACGAAACGGGACCGGCTTCCCTCACTCTTTTTCCAGTAGAATACGCGAAATACAATGCATTGCTGGAACCGCACGCCATGCTGGAAGTGCGGGGCATTATCGAAAACCGCAACCAGCAAATCGCCATAATATGTAAATCAATTTCTACTTGACTGCTTTTCTGAAAAGAAAAGCAGTTTTTTCTTTACGGAAACCGAAAAGTTTTGTATCCTAGTCAATATGAGTGGTCAGACCACTTTCTAAAAAATGGAAGATAAGGAGCGACCATGAATCAGTCTAAACGCTATTTAGATATAGTCCGTGATTTACGTGACATGATTAGGCAGGAAAATATCCGGCCGGGCGACCGCATTCCATCAGAGAGAGAATTGGCCGAAACGCTGCAAGTAGGGCGTTCGACGATCAGGGAAGCTTTGAGAAGTTTAGAGTTGTTAGGTTTAATCGAAACGCGGAGAGGCGAAGGCACATTTCTCGCTGATCACCGCAATAATATGTTAGTGGAAGTGTTGTCCACCTTCATCCTGCAAGACAACCAGTCCCGCAAAGATGTGCGCGAAACAAGGCAAATACACGAATTGGCAGCGATCGAAACGATTTGTAATAGTGAATCCATCAGCGGAATGGGAGTCTGGGACGGTTTTCGCATGCGATTATCTGATGAAGAAAATGGATTTCAGCGGGAAGATTTTGTTCGGGAACTGATGGTGTTGTCAGGTAACCGCCTATCTTTGAAAATTTGGGTTTTACTTCACCAATATAGCGGCAATCCCTATAACGGGATAGTCTCAAACACCGAAAAAGAACAGTTATTAAGCATATTGGCTGCCATTGAGCAGCAGCAAGCGGAAAAAGCTGCACATGAATTCAAAACTTGGAGCAATTGGCTATTAAAGGAGAGAGTGCGCGATGATTCGTGATATTTTTAAACGAAACAAAGACAAAAAAGAGGCGACGATTCCCTCTAAAGCCTCAAAAGACATGCCGGAAGGGCTTATGACAAAATGTCCGGAGTGCAAACATATTTCATTGACAAAAGATCTGCAAGCGGACCACAAAGTTTGTTCCAAATGCGATTATCATTTCAAACTGACTGCTCATGAGCGGATTGCCAGTTTGATGGACGAAGGCTCGTTCACATCGATGGATGACCATTTAAAGTCTGAGAATCCGCTGGGTTTTCCGGGCTATACGGAAAAAATCCAGCAAGACAGCAAAAAAACCGGCTTGAATGAAGCCGTATTAACCGGAACTGGAAAATTATCCGGCCGCGAAGTTGTTGTTGCCGTCATGGATTCTCATTTCCGCATGGGTTCGATGGGTTCGGTTGTCGGCGAAAAGATCACTCGCGCAATTGAAGCCGCGACAGAGAAAAAACTCCCGTTTATCATCTTTACAGCGAGCGGCGGCGCCCGCATGCAAGAAGGTGTATTATCGTTGATGCAAATGGCTAAAACCAGCGTCGCATTAAAAAGGCACAGCAATGAAGGCTTATTGTTCGTATCTGTATTGACCCATCCGACAACCGGCGGTGTGTCAGCCAGTTTTGCGTCTGTCGGCGATATCAATATAGCGGAGCCAAAAGCATTGATCGGTTTTGCAGGACGCCGTGTCATTGAACAGACAGTCCGCGAAAAATTGCCGGAAGATTTCCAGACGTCTGAATTTCTGCTTGCGCATGGGCAACTTGATGCCGTTGTACACCGGGCTAAAATGCGTGAAACCTTAACTTCAATTGTGCGCTTGCACACAAAGGAGGCGGTGCAACATGGCTAAAACAGCACCAAAAGCGATGACTTTTGAAGAACCGTTATTTGAATTACGCAAAAAGATAGATGAATTGAAAGAATATACCGCCACTGCCGATGTGGATTTGAGTTCTGAAATCAAAAGTTTGGAAGAACGGCTGGCTAAGCTTGAATCAGATATCTATGAAAACATGAAGCCTTGGGACCGTGTTCAAGTGGCTCGCCACCCGAACCGCCCTACAACGTTGGACTATATTTCAATTTTATTTGAAGATTTTATTGAACTTCATGGAGACCGGTCGTATGGGGACGACGAAGCGATCGTTGGCGGCATTGCGTCATTTCATGGCCAGCCTGTCACTGTCATCGGCCATCAGCGCGGAAAAGATACGAAAGAAAACATCCGCCGAAACTTTGGAATGCCCCACCCGGAAGGCTATCGAAAAGCTTTGCGCTTGATGAAGCAAGCGGAAAAATTCAATCGGCCGATCGTTTGCCTGATTGATACAAAAGGCGCTTATCCTGGTAAAGCAGCGGAAGAACGCGGGCAGAGTGAAGCAATTGCGCGCAATCTGGTGGAAATGGCTGGACTTGAAGTTCCAGTAATCTCTATTGTTATTGGGGAAGGCGGAAGCGGTGGTGCATTGGCTCTTGGTGTCGGCAATCATATCTTGATGCTTGAAAACTCGACGTTTTCCGTAATTTCTCCAGAGGGTGCCGCTTCTATTCTTTGGAAAGATTCTGCGCTTGCCCAAACAGCTGCAGAAGCGATGAAGATCACAGCACCTGATTTGCTGAAAATGAAAATCATCGAACGTGTAATTCCAGAAGTTCGCGGCGGAGCTCATCATGATTGCAACAAGCAGGCCGCCTACATCGGAGATGCTATTAAACAATCATTTGATGAACTGGGCGGACTGTCCGGCCAGGAACTGATTGATCAGCGCTATGCAAAATTCAAATCAATCGGCATATTTAGTGAATAAAAAAACCGCTTTAGCGGTTTTTTTATTTGATAAACAATGGTTCTAACAAAAACTTAACAAGTGATAGTTTATTCAAGACTGACAGCAAAGAACTCTTCGTGGTAAGGTGAAAAGAGTAAAAGGAAATGCAGGAGGCGTATTAGATGAAACGAATTGGAGTTTTAACAAGCGGCGGCGACTCGCCGGGCATGAATGCCGCGGTACGGGCGGTTGTACGTAAAGGAATCTACCACGGTTTAGAAGTGGCCGGAGTATATCAAGGCTATCAAGGATTGATCGAAGGGAAAATCAAGAACTTGGAAGCCGGCGATGTGGGCGACATAATTCAGCGTGGCGGAACCAAACTGTATTCAGCCCGATGCCCCGAGTTTAAAACAGAAGCGGGACAAGATAAAGCGATCGAGCAAATGAAAAAACACGGGCTTGAAGGCTTGGTTGTTATTGGCGGCGACGGCTCATACCAAGGGGCAATGGCATTGACGAGAAAAGGCTTCCCTTGTGTCGGCGTGCCGGGGACTATTGACAATGACATCCCGGGTACAGATTATACAATCGGTTTTGATACAGCTTTGAATACGGTAATCGAGGCGATCGACAAAATCCGCGATACGGCAACAAGCCACGAGCGGACCTTCATCATCGAAGTAATGGGCAGAGATGCCGGGGACTTGGCGCTTTGGTCAGGACTTGCAGGCGGTGCAGAAACGATTTTGATTCCGGAAGAAGATCATGATCTCGATGAAATCATCGACCGTTTGAAAAAAGGGAAGGCGCGCGGCAAGCGCCACAGTATCATCATTGTTGCAGAAGGCGTTATGAGCGGAAATGAGCTGGCTGCTTTAATTGAAGAAAAAGCGGGAATCGAGACACGTGTCTCTGTTTTAGGGCATATCCAGCGCGGCGGCTCACCAACAGCAAGAGACCGCGTACTCGGCAGCTTGTTCGGTGCCCGGGCAGTAGAAGTTCTTTTAGAAGGAAAAGGCGGAAAAGCCATTGGCATGAAAAATCACCTAGTGGTAGACTATGATATGACTAAAGCTTTCACTGAAGAACATGACACAGATATGACTTTATACACGCTTTCGAAAGAACTATCAATTTAAAACTTTAATTGGAGTGAGTCTATTGAGAAAAACGAAAATCGTATGTACGATCGGCCCTGCAAGTGAATCGCCCGAAACTCTGGAAGCATTGATCCAAGCGGGCATGAACGTAGCCCGTTTGAACTTTTCGCATGGCAGCCATGAAGAGCATGGCATGCGCATTCAACGAATTCGTGATGCTGCAGAAAAGACCGGTAAGATAGTGGGTATTCTTCTTGATACAAAAGGACCTGAAATCCGGACTCATCAAATGGAGAACAACGGCATCGAACTTAAGACTGGCCAAAAAATAGCAATCTCTATGACCGAAGTGCTTGGAACGGATCAAATGTTTTCCATTACGTATGAAAAGCTGATAGAGGATGTCACAGAAGGCTCGATTATTTTGCTCGATGATGGATTGATTGAACTGCGCACAGAATCAATCGATAGAGAAAAGGGATTAATCCATACGGTTGTCGAAAATGCCGGAACGCTGAAAAGCAAAAAAGGCGTCAATGTTCCTGGAGTTTCCGTCCAGCTGCCTGGGATTACTGAAAAAGATGCTCAAGATATTTTGTTTGGAATTGAGCAGAATGTTGATTTTGTAGCGGCTTCGTTTGTTCGAAGAGCTTCTGATGTCATGGAAATCCGCAGTTTGCTTGAGAAAAACAATGGAGAACACATTCAAATCATCCCGAAAATTGAAAATGGCGAGGGCGTCGACAACATCGATGAAATCATCATGGTGTCTGATGGCTTGATGGTTGCAAGAGGAGATTTGGGTGTTGAAATTCCAGCAGAAGAAGTTCCGATTGTCCAAAAGTCGCTGATTGAAAAATGCAATAGCGCGGGCAAACCGGTTATTACAGCTACCCAAATGCTTGATTCGATGCAGCGCAATCCGCGCCCAACACGTGCGGAAGCGAGTGACGTGGCAAATGCTATTTTTGACGGCACCGATGCGATTATGCTGTCCGGCGAAACAGCAGCTGGAATTTACCCAGTAGAATCTGTAGAAACTATGCACCGCATTGCGGTAACGACGGAAGAGGCATTGAACTACAAGCAAATTGTCTCTACAAGAAGAAGAGAAAGAGAGGCGAATATGACCGAAGCGATTGGGCAAGCGGTGGCTTATACGGCTTTGAATCTGAAAGTTAAAGCCATCATTGCACCAACTGAAAGCGGACATACAGCTAAAATGATTTCGAAATATCGGCCAGAAGCACCGATAATTGCTGTCACTTCTGCGGACATTCCATCACGCAAATTGACGCTTGTTTGGGGCGTACAGCCAATTGTCGGTTCTAAAGTAGAATCCACGGATGATTTATTGGAAAAAGCGGTTGACGAAAGCTTGCACCACCATTACGTAAAGCATGGCGACTTAGTAGTCATCACTGCCGGCGTACCGGTAGGGAAAGCGGGCACCACCAATCTAATGAAGATCCATGTAATCGGAGACATTATTGCAAAAGGGCAAGGAATTGGAAAAGCTTCTGCGTTAGGTGCCACTCTGGTAGCCCGAAATGCTGAAGAAGCAAATGCCTTGGATGCAGAAGGAAAAATTTTGGTGACGATCGGTACAGACCGGGAAATGATGCCTGCCATCAACAAATGTGCTGGAATCATTACCGAAGAAGGCGGATTGACCAGCCATGCGGCCGTTGTCGGCTTGAGTTTGGGGATCCCAGTCATCGTCGGCGTACCGGACGCAACGAATTTGATCAAGAATAATTATGATATAACAATTGACGCCGAATCCGGAATGATTTACCATGGGCACGCAAGTGTACTGTAAAGACTGAAGGAGGGAGGATACTATGATGAAATGGTTTTTTATCGCACTGCTCATAGTTCCGACACTCGAATTGGCACTGCTCATATGGGCAGGCGGAGCAATCGGATTTTTCCCGACACTAGCCATCATTTTGGCGACTGGCATAGCTGGCGCTTTTTTAGCAAAAAAACAGGGGTTGAAAGCGTTCCGTGATATTCAAGAAGCGATGGGCAATTTTCAAGCGCCAGGCGATCAGCTGCTGAATGCCGCTTTTGTTCTGGTTGGCGGTGTTTTGCTCTTGACGCCTGGGTTTATTTCAGATGCAGTTGGCTTTAGCATGCTGTTCGCCCCAACTCAAAAAATCTACAAGCCGCTCGTTTATCGATTGATTCAGAATAGAATGAGAAACGCTCGGATTATCGTCAGATAATCCGAGTAAACTCATCACTTTTTTGGAAAGTTAGAGAAAAACAAGCGTTTTCATTCACAAAGCATCTAAAATTGATTATAATGGCTAGGTAAGGAATTTAGCATAGGTTCATAAAAGCAGATGAGCCATCATTCTGCCTTTTTTTTTGGAATGATGAATTATACTGAAGAAGGAGCGATTTAAATGACATCGTCAAAAGGATTAGAAGGTGTAGTAGCAACACAATCCGCCATCAGCTCAATTATTGATGACACACTTACATACGTTGGCTACGATATCGATGATTTAGCAGTAAACGCAAGCTTTGAGGAAGTAATTTACTTATTATGGCATCAGCGCCTGCCAAAAGCGGATGAGTTGGCAGAACTTAAGCAACAGCTGGCTGATAATATGTCAGTTCCACAAGCAGTGCTGGATCATTTTAAAACATATGACATCAAAAATGTTCACCCGATGGCGGCTCTTCGCACAGCTGTCTCAATGCTGGGATTATTTGATGAAGAAGCAGAAGAAATGAACACAGAAGCAAACTACCGCAAAGCGATTCGCATCCAAGCGAAGATTTCCACGCTTGTTACTGCATTTGGCCGTATTCGCAATGGGCAAGAACCGATTGCGCCAAAAACAGATTTAAGCTTTGCCGCTAACTTCCTTTATATGCTTTCTGGAGAAATGCCGGAAGACATCGAAGTCGAAGCTTTCAACAAAGCGCTAGTACTTCACGCTGACCATGAGTTGAATGCATCAACATTCACTGCCCGTGTAGCGGTTGCAACTCTTTCTGATGTATATTCAGGAATCACTGCGGCAATCGGCGCATTAAAAGGGCCATTGCACGGTGGAGCAAACGAACAAGTTATGAAAATGCTCACTGAAATCGATTCTGTCGAAAATGTTGATTCCTACATCAACGGAAAATTAGACAACAAAGAGAAAATCATGGGCTTTGGCCACCGCGTATACCGC
Source organism: Planomicrobium sp. CPCC 101079 (assembly GCF_007859275.1). Classification (GTDB taxonomy): domain Bacteria; phylum Bacillota; class Bacilli; order Bacillales_A; family Planococcaceae; genus Planococcus. The sequence continues at coordinate 42,081 of NZ_VOHC01000011.1, forward strand.
AAAGGCGACCCGCGTGCAAAACACCTTCGCGAAATGTCTCAGAAATTGACAAAAATCCGCGGAGAAGAAAAATGGTATGAAATGTCGATCAAGATCGATGAAATTGTGACTGGACAGAAAAACCTTCCGCCAAACGTGGATTTCTATTCTGCATCGGTTTACCATTCTTTGAATATCGAACATGATTTGTTTACTCCGATTTTTGCAGTGTCACGTACGTCTGGATGGTTGGCGCATATTCTTGAGCAATATGCAGACAATCGCCTGATCCGTCCGCGTGCAGAATACATCGGACCGGGAATGCAGACATACGTTCCTGTAGAAGAAAGATAAGACAAGTAAACAGAGCACTAAACACCATAGGGCTTGTATTTTATGCAGCCCTGTGAATTTGACCACAGGAGGCAATAATAAATGGCAAACGGCGAAAAAATTTCAGTAGAAAACGGTGTTTTAAATGTACCAAATAACGCAATCATCCCTTTCATCATCGGTGACGGAACAGGGCCAGACATTTGGCATGCAGCTTCCCGCGTTTTAGAACAAGCAGTAAACAAAGCCTATAACGGCGAAAAATCAATTGTTTGGAAAGAAGTTCTTGCAGGACAAAAAGCTTTCGACGAAACTGGAGAATGGCTTCCTGAAGAAACACTTGAAGTGATCCGCGAATACTTGATTGCGATCAAAGGTCCTCTTACAACGCCAATCGGCGGCGGTATCCGTTCATTGAACGTAGCGCTTCGCCAAGAACTTGACCTTTACACTTGCTTGCGTCCAGTACGTTATTTCGAAGGCGTTCCTTCTCCTGTTAAGCGTCCAGAAGATACTGATATGGTCATTTTCCGTGAAAACACAGAAGATATCTATGCTGGCATCGAGTACGCTAGCGGTTCTGAAGAAGTTGCGAAATTGCTTTCTTTCCTTCAAGGTGAGATGGGCGTAAACAAAATCCGTTTCCCAGAAACTTCAGGTATCGGCATCAAGCCGATCTCCGAAGAAGGAACAAAGCGTTTAGTGCGCGCTGCTATCAACTATGCATTGGTTGAAGGCCGCGAGTCAGTAACACTTGTCCACAAAGGGAACATCATGAAGTTCACTGAAGGAGCTTTCAAAAACTGGGGCTATGAAGTTGCGGAACAAGAGTTTGCTGACAAAGTATTCACTTGGAACCAATATGATGCGATTAAAGACGAGCAAGGCACTGATGCTGCGAACAAAGCGCAAGAAGAAGCACTTGCTTCAGGCAAAATCCTGATCAAAGACTCAATCGCTGATATCTTCCTTCAACAAATTCTTACTCGCCCAAGCGAGTTTGATGTGGTTGCTACAATGAACTTGAACGGAGATTACATCTCTGACGCTTTGGCTGCCCAAGTAGGCGGAATCGGTATTGCACCGGGCGCAAACATCAACTACGATAGCGGACACGCTATCTTCGAAGCAACTCACGGAACTGCTCCGAAATATGCAGGTCTTGATAAAGTAAACCCGTCTTCTGTCATCCTTTCAGGCGTATTGATGCTTGAACACCTTGGCTGGACAGAAGCTGCGAAACTTATCGTTGCTTCAATGGAAAAAACTATCTCTTCTAAAGTTGTAACTTACGACTTCGCTCGTCTAATGGACGGCGCAACAGAAGTGAAATGCTCAGAGTTTGCTGACGAATTAATCAAAAACTTTTAAGAAAAGAGGGGGAAACCCCTCTTTTTTTTATGGGCAATATTGCTAAATCTCATTAATCTTTAGCCTATTATATTTTTATTAGCCAAAAGCAATAAAGTGGACAATCGAGAAGCTCTGGTGCTTAATTGCATGCACCGTTAAGTTGCCGGCAGATTTCCTGCAAAAGCAATGAGCTGTTTTGCGAACTGATTTTAGGGAATAAATTCTATAGTTGAGATTAAATTTTAAAAGGAGAGATTTTATGACATTCAAACGTAAAAAGATTTCTGTCATCGGTTCTGGATTTACTGGTGCCACAACGGCTTTTCTTTTGGCTCAGAAAGAATTGGGCGATGTAATCTTAGTAGATATCCCGCAAATGGAAAATCCGGCCAAAGGAAAAGCTCTTGATATGGCAGAAGCAGGTCCTGTCCAAGGTTTTGATGCCCGCATCAAAGGGACGGCGGATTACGGGGATACCAAAGATTCTGATTTAGTGATCATTACAGCAGGCATCGCTCGAAAACCAGGCATGAGCCGTGATGATCTTGTCCAGACAAACCAGAAAATCATGAAATCCGTTACGGATGAAATCGTAAAAAACTCACCTGACACAATTATTATTGTATTGACGAATCCGGTAGATGCAATGACGTACACTGTTTATAAAGAGTCCGGTTTTCCGAAAGAGCGGGTAATCGGCCAATCAGGCGTACTGGATTCAGCGCGATTCCGTACATTTGTAGCGGAAGAACTAGATTTATCAGTCAAAGACATCACCGGTTTTGTTCTGGGCGGACACGGTGATGACATGGTGCCTTTAGTGCGCTATTCATACGCGGGTGGAATTCCGCTCGAGACACTGATTTCAAAAGAGCGCCTGGAAGAAATTGTGGAACGAACACGCAAAGGCGGAGCTGAAATCGTCAACTTGCTGGGTACTGGCTCCGCCTATTATGCACCAGCAGCATCACTTGTTGAAATGGCAGAAGCGATCATTAAAGATCACCGCCGTGTATTGCCTGCCATCGCTTATCTGGAAGGCGAGTATGGCTTGGATGGAATTTATCTCGGTGTGCCCACTATATTGGGAGCAGGCGGGATTGAAAAAATTATCGAAATCGATTTGAATGCTGAAGAAAAGGACGCATTGGAAAAATCCGCCGAGTCAGTCAAGGCAGTCATGGAAGTATTAGCTTAATCGAGCGGAGCGGGCAAGGTTTCTTGTCCGTCTTTTTTTATTCCCGAATATAGGCGCCATTAGTCCGGAACGGTGCTTGCACTTTTCTTGCATTAGTTGTTACTATTAAGGTATTAATAATTTAGGGGAGGGAATTTATTTGTTGCTTGGGAAAAAACGCAAATTAGGCCGGAAAATTGAAGCTATTAACACCGGTGAAAAACTGCAGTTGACAGAAAAGATAGAAGATAAAGACTTGCTGCTTTATTTAGGATTAACAAATGACAGCAATCCATTATACATTCAGCATGATTTCGCATCACAAACGGTTTTTGAAAAACCGGTAGTACCGACCATCATGTTGGCAGGCATTATTTCTTCTGCCATTTCCAAATATTTGCCAGGTCCGGGCACTTATATAAAAGAGCAACGCTTGAAATTCACCAAACCCGTTTTCCACTATGCCACTATTGAATTTTTGTTGGAAGTGACCGAAGTTGACCTTAAAAACAATGAAGTGACTGTTCGTGTTGTAGCGACAGATGAAAAAGGAGAGGCTGTGGTTGAGGGGACAATACTCGCCAATCCGCCTCAAATGATAAATCAGTTGACAACACAGGCGATGGATAACTTTTAGCGCATGGTTTGGGATGGGGGTTCTAGACTGAATGCGGAGGATGTTACACGATGAAGAAAATATTGATTATTGAAGATGAACACTCGATTGCAACATTGCTTTCCTATAACCTTGTACAAGCGGGCTACGAAACGGTTGTCGCAAATGACGGCAAACAAGGCTTCGACTTGGCATTAAGCGAAGATCCAGCATTGATTGTGCTTGACCTTATGCTGCCTTCGATGGACGGAGTGGAAGTCTGTAAATCATTGCGGCAGCAAAAAGTCAGCACGCCTATCATAATGTTGACGGCGAAAGATGATGAGTTTGACAAAGTATTGGGCTTGGAGCTTGGCGCAGACGACTATATGACGAAACCGTTCAGCCCGCGTGAAGTTGTGGCCCGCATCAAAGCGGTGCTTAGGAGAACAGAAAGCAAACCGGTTGATCCACAAGACTCATCCGTGCCTTTAACGTTCGGGGAGTTGACTGTATATCCTGACCGATTTGAAGTGTTTATGAGCGAAGAGCAAATTGAGTTTACTCCAAAAGAATTTGAACTTCTCGTGTATTTGATGGAAAACAAAAACCGGGTTTTGACGCGTGATCAATTGCTGAGTGCTGTATGGAAATACGATTTTGCGGGAGATACGCGAATTGTTGACGTCCATATTAGCCATTTGCGCGAAAAAATCGAAGAAAATAGCCGAAAGCCCACCTTCATCAAAACCATCCGAGGTTTAGGCTATAAATTTGAGGAGCCAAGAGCAATATGAAATCGTTTCGGCACCGATTGTTGGTTATGATTATCGGTTGGATCGGCTTGTTGTTGGCCGGCCTTTTAATCATTGTCTCGCAATTGTTTCCGCTCTATACAAATCTAGAGAATCCTTCGACCATTTGGCTGCTGCTATTCTTGATATTTGCTATAGCAATGGCCATTTCGACGGTCATTAGCCATCGCATTATAAAAATTCAAGCTCAACCGATTGAAAACGTAACGGAAACGGCTTTAGAACTGGTGAAAGGCAATTATCGGGCCCGTGCAGTAGAATCCGGCACGGTCGGCGCAGTTCAGTTGAGTTCCACGATAAACGTACTGGCAAGGAACTTGCAGGAAATTACAGCTGTCCGGCAAATGGAGCAGGAACGCTTGAAAACGTTGATTGAAAACATGGGCAGTTCGCTTATGATGATCAACCGGCAAGGCAGGGTCTCGCTTGTCAATACGCCTTTTTTGAAAGAACTTGATATGACCACTGAAAGTGTCCAAGGGAAATTATATAAAGAATTGTCTATTCCTGCAGTGCTTGCCCAGTTTATTGAAAACGTCTTTATGACTGAAACACCGGACCGGGATCAGATTGATTTTTTTATCGGTCTTCACCAGAAACATTTAGACGTATACGGCGCTCCTATTATGGGAGAACACGAACGCTGGCTCGGTGTAGTGATCGTCGCCCATGACATATCTGATCTCAAGCGGCTGGAACAAGTAAGAAAAGACTTTGTTGCCAATGTTTCTCATGAGTTAAGAACACCTGTCACTTCGATTAAAGGATTCTCTGAAACGTTGTTAGACGGCGCTTATGAAGACACACCAACACTGCTGTCTTTTTTGGAAATTATCCAAAAAGAAAGCAATCGACTGGAGTTATTGATCAAAGATTTACTTGAGTTGTCGAAAATTGAACATGCCGGATTTCAAGTGAATTCACAGCCGACTGATATGAAAGCGGTAATTGAACGGGCAGCAGGCATGATTCAACCTAGAATGGAAGAAAAGTCGATTCGTTTGCAACTCGAGCTGGAACCCGTTAAAGTTTTTGGAGACCCGAATCGCTTGATCCAAGTAATGATGAATTTACTGGCTAATGCACTTACATACTCTGCCTCTAAAACAACAGTTGAAGTTAGGCTTTATAAAGAACAGGAAGAAGCCGTCATTCAAGTGAAAGATCAAGGAATCGGCATTGAAGCTTCTGAGATCGGCAGATTGTTTGAACGCTTTTACCGGGTGGACCGGGCTAGAAGCCGCAATTCTGGAGGAACAGGCCTTGGCTTATCGATTGTAAAACATCTAGTGGAAGCACATCATGGGAAATTGAAAGTGGACAGCGAGGTCGGCGTTGGCACTACTTTTACAGTCTATTTGCCTTTAGCAGGTTAATTTAGGAGGGAAAAATGAAAAACTTACCCTTTTTGCCAATCATTGTAGGCACCGATATGAACGCTTACAATATGGCAATATCATTTCATGAAGCTTACGGAATCAAACCCATTTTAGTAGGGAAAGAACCGTTGTCCTTTACGACATTGAGCACGATAACAGAGAACATTGAATACCGATTAGGGTTAGCGGATTCAAATCAATTTGCCGGCATTTTGACAGACATTGCAAAGAAATACAAAGCGCCAGAAAAAAAGCTTCTTTTAATCGGGACAAATGATTTATATGTACGCTTGATTATTGAGAATACTGAAACTTTAAAAGCTCATTTTATTTTCAATTATATAAATGAAGAGTTGATGAATCAGCTGCAAGTTAAAGCGAATTTTTATAAACTGTGCAAAGAGCATGGCATTGATACACCAACAACATTTTTCTATGATTGCAGCACAGAAGTTCCTTTCAATGAGAAAATGTTGTATCCGGTCATCATCAAACCGAGCAACGGAATCGCATACAATCAAAATAAATTTGCTGGACAGAAAAAAGTCTATAAAGTGGAAAATGAGGAAGAATTGCAAGAAGTGATCCAGACCATCACGGCGAGCGGCTACCGCGACGAATTGATTATCCAGGATTTTATTCCTGGAGATGATACGTATATGTGGGATTCCGTAATTTATGCAAGCTCCAAAGGAAAAACGCAATTGGTGACATTTGCGCAAGTGGTGCTCCAGGAGCATACCGAGACGGCCATCGGCAACTACACAGCGCTGATTACGCGCTATGATGAAGCAGTGATGAAAAAATTGCAGCGGTTCCTTGAAGCAGTCGGCTATACGGGGTTTGCCAATTTCGATTTGAAGTACGATGCTCGAGACGGCAAATTCAAAGTATTTGAAGTGAACATCCGCCAAGGGCGTTCAAGTTATTACATAACTGCCCTTGGCCACAATATGGCTTCGCTGTTTGTGGACGACTTGATCTACGATGTTGAAAAACCGGTTACGTATTTAAATGAGGAATTCTTATTTACAGTGGTGCCGAAAATCGTGCTCCGCAAGTTCGTAGACAACAAAGCAGTTCAAAGAGATATCAACCGCCTGATTAAAAAAGGCAGATACGGCAATCCGCTATTTTATAAAAAAGATAAGCACTTGAAGCGGAAATTTTATTTGTTTGCCCGCCAAGTCAATTATTACAAAAAATATAAAAACAATCAGTGGTAAACTTTACATTCTATTAATACTAGCTTCACATTCGGTTGTTAAGGTGTAATAGAACCCCCCTTCAACCGCAATAAAAGAAAAAGCCCAGGCATGGGCTTTTTCTTTTGCCTTAAAACAGGAGATAATTCAAATACGGACAGCCCTTCATTTCTTTTCTTTTTGCCTGCATGGTAAAATAGAGGGAATGAGGGCTTTTTTAGTGAAAGGGGTAATTTTGTGGCGAAGAAAATTTTATTATTAGACGGAAACAGTTTAGCGTACCGCGCATTTTTTGCGTTGCCATTGCTAACCAATGAAAGCGGTGTTCATACAAATGCCGTCTATGGCTTTACGATGATGCTTCAAAAAATATTGGAGGAAGAACAGCCGACGCATATGGTCGTTGCATTTGATGCGGGGAAAACTACTTTCCGCCACGAGACATTCAGCGAATATAAAGGCGGCCGGCAAAAGACGCCGCCGGAGCTTTCGGAGCAATTTCCTTATTTGCGAAAATTGATTGAAGCATATCAGATTAAAAGCTATGAGCTGCCGAATTACGAAGCGGATGATATTATCGGGACATTAAGCTTAGAGGCGGAAAATGCGGGCGATGAAGTGATTGTCATTTCAGGAGACAAGGATTTGACGCAGCTTGCTTCACCGTCGACAACTGTTTACATTACGCGGAAAGGCATTACGGATATTGAAAAATACACCGTCGACCATATTCGTGAAAAATACGGATTAAGCCCGGAACAAATCATCGATATGAAAGGCCTCATGGGCGACGCTTCAGATAATATCCCAGGTGTACCCGGAGTCGGCGAGAAAACGGCATTGAAATTGCTGGCCGCCCATGGGACTGTTGAAGGCGTCTATGCGGCGATTGAAGAACAAAAAGGCAAGATGAAAGAGAAGCTTGTCGAAAACGAAGAGCTTGCTTACATCAGCAAAAAGCTTGCGACAATCGAGCGCCATGCGCCTGTCGAGATATCGATTGATGAACTGGCCTATTCCGGTCCGGACAATGAAGAGTTAATCAGAATATGGAACGAACTGGCCTTTAAATCATTGCTGGAAAAAATGGAGTATACATCGGAAGAGACCGAGAAGAAAGAATTGGAGTTCAAAGTGATCGAAGCATTTGATCCGTCAATTTTGGAAGATGAAATGGCAGTTCACTTGGAACTCTATGATGAGCAATACCATACATGTGATTTGCTTGGTGTTTCACTAGCGACTGAAACTTCCACTTATGTGATTTCAATGGAGATGGCCCAGAATTCGGATGAATTCAAGACATGGCTCAGCGATCCGGAGAAAAAGAAATTTATGGCAGATTCGAAAGCGGCGACAGCTGCCTTTTATCGCTGTGGCATTGAATTGAATGGAGTTGATTTCGATATGATGCTCGGTGCGTATATTGTCAATCCTTCATTGACGTATACCGATTTGGCGAGCATAGTCCAGGAATATGGCTATACGGAAGTTTCAACAAATGAGCAAGTTTATGGAAAAGGCGCTAAAAAAACGGTTCCAGCCGATTCCGTTTTACATGAACACTTGGCAAGAAAAGCGCGAGCCATTTGGGCAGTCCGTCCGGAAGTGGTCGGGAAGTTACGGGAAAACGACCAATTCGATCTTTACGACAAATTGGAATTGCCACTTGCTGCTATTTTAGGAACTATGGAATCGTTTGGCGTAAAAGTCGATAAAGAGCAGTTGACGGCCATGGGCAAAGAATTATCGGAAAAGCTTGCCGAAATCGAAAAAAATATTTACTGGATTGCTGGCGAAAAGTTTAATATCAATTCACCAAAGCAATTGGGTGTAGTCCTTTTTGAGAAGCTTGGCTTGCCGGTACTGAAAAAGACAAAGACCGGTTATTCGACTGCTGCAGATGTGTTGGAGAAACTCGAGGGGCAGCATGAAATCATTGCCCAGATTTTGATCTACCGCCAGCTCGGGAAATTGCTGTCGACGTATATTGAAGGTTTGCTAAAGGAAATTCATGAAGACGGAAAAATCCATACAAGATTCCAGCAGGCACTGACAACGACAGGGCGTCTGAGTTCGACCAATCCCAACCTTCAAAATATTCCTGTTCGGCTAGAAGAAGGGCGGAAAATCCGTAAAGCGTTTGTACCTTCAGAACCGGATTGGGTGATGGTCGCTGCTGACTATTCCCAAATCGAGTTGCGTGTACTTGCGCATATGTCGGGAGATGAGCGCTTGATTGAAGCGTTCCGAAACGATCAGGATATTCACACGGCAACAGCAGCGGATGTGTTCCATGTTCCGTTAGAAGAAGTGACAGGAGATATGCGCCGCGCGGCAAAAGCCGTCAACTTTGGCATTGTATACGGCATTAGCGATTACGGCTTGTCTCAAAGCTTGTCAATTACGCGTAAAGCGGCTCAGGAATTTATTGACCGTTATTTGGCAAGTTTCCCTGGCGTCAAAAGGTATATGACCGACATTGTGGCAAAAGCGCGCAAAGATGGTTTTGTTACAACATTGATGAACCGCAGGAGATACTTGACGGACATCAACAGTTCCAATTTTAATTTGCGCAGCTTTGCGGAACGGACCGCGATGAACACGCCGATCCAAGGAAGTGCTGCAGATGTCATTAAGAAAGCGATGATCAATATGGCGGAGGCGCTGGAGCGGGAAGGCATGCAAACACGCATGCTGCTGCAAGTGCATGATGAATTGATTTTTGAAGCGCCGCCGAATGAACTTGAAAAACTGAAAACCTTGGTGCCTGAAGCGATGGAATCGGCAATGGAGTTAGATGTGCCGTTAAAAGTCGATTTTGCATTCGGGGACACTTGGTACGATACGAAGTGAGAGGAGCCAATTAAAATGCCTGAACTTCCAGAAGTGGAAGGCGTTGTCCGGCAAATACGGCCGGCAGCCATCGGCAAAAAAATCCAGGATGTTTATGTGTCAGACATTATTCGCGTTTCCAAACGGAATGGCAAAGAAGCAATCATCAAACGAATGGAAGCCGATGGATTTATCGAAAGCTTGATTGGCGCTCAGATTATGAGCGTCGAACGCCGAAGCAAATATATTTATTTCACCATGAAAACACCAGAAAACGAATTTCTGCTTGTCAATCATTTAGGGATGTCAGGAGCTTGGTTTTATGTTGATCACCTCATGTCGATTGCAGAAGAAAAATTTCGCCGGCATGTCCACGTGGTGCTTACATTGAGCGACGGCAATTTGCTGGCGTACTCGGATATCCGGAGGTTCGGCGAAATGCGCGTCTTACAGGAAGAGGGGGATTTTCCTCCGCTTCTGCTCATGGCGCCTGAACCCTTTGAAGAAGGGGCGCTCGCACATTTCCTGAGAATGTCGGAAAGCCCAAAATACAAGGCAAAACCGATAAAAGAAGTCATAATGGATGGACAAATTATCTCGGGATGTGGAAACATTTACGCCACTGAAGCGCTATATAAAATGAAACTGCATCCAAACCGGGCGGCGGGCAGAATCAGCAGGCAACGGAAAATCGAATTGTTTGAGACCATTGTAGCAATCTTGCTCGAAAGCATCGAAGCGGGAGGCAGCACCATTTCCGATTACCGAAACGTTAATGGCGAATCGGGAAGCATGCAAAACCGCTTTGGAATGTATGGGAAAAAACAGTGCACCGAATGCGGCAATGCGACGAAGACGCTGAAAATCGGCGGACGAGCGTCGGTCTATTGTCCAACATGCCAAAAGTGAAAAGTGAGGGCCATTCATGATTATTGGATTAACAGGTAGTATTGCCAGTGGAAAAAGCACCGTCTCGAAAATGTTGGCCGATTTGGGCTATCCGATAGTTGATGCTGATGTCGTGGCACGCCAAGTGGTTGAACCGGGGACACAGACATTAAAAGAAATTGAAGCCATTTTCGGTACTCAAGTAATTTTGCCGGATGGAACGCTTCATCGCTCAAAGCTTGGCCAGATGATTTTTAATGATCCAGCAAGCCGCCAACAATTAAATGCAGTTATCCATCCCGCTATCCGCAAAGAACTTTTGCGGCAACGGGATGCTTTTTTAGCTGAAGGCCATGAAACAGTTGTTTTGGATATTCCATTGCTGTTCGAAAGCAAACTTTTGAATTTTGCCGAAAAAATTCTTGTTGTGAGTGTGACCGAAGAAAATCAATTGAATCGGCTGATGGAACGAAATGGTTTGACGGAGCAAGAGGCGCTGGCTCGCATTGGATCCCAGTTGCCGATGGCAGTCAAAGAAGCTGGAGCAGATGCTGTCATCTTTAATAATGGAACATTAGAAGAAACAAGGCGGCAGTTATTGCGTGTATTAGAGATTTGGGGATTAAAGAGCGGAAAAGATTGATGCAGTTTCTAGTTATTAATGTTCATTAATCCATATAATGTGTTATACTATATATCAATTAGGAAATTAAAGTATAACTTATTTGATGGGGGACGGATAAATGACTATTTCGATTGCGATTAATGGATTTGGGCGTATTGGCCGTATGGTATTCAGACAAGCTATTCTAATGGACGATATTACAGTTAAAGCGGTCAATGCAACCTATCCGCCGGAAACTTTAGCTCATTTGATTAAGTATGACACAAATCACGGAATATTTGCCGGTGATGTTTCTTTTGAAGAAGATGCTTTAATTGTTAATGGCAAACGGGTGCAAATCGTCAGTGAACGAGACCCTCTGGAATTGCCATGGAGAGAATTGGGCATCGATATCGTCATTGAAGCGACTGGCAAATTCAATACGCGTGATTTGGCCGCACTTCATTTGGAAGCGGGAGCAAAAAAAGTCATTTTATCTGCACCAGGAAAAAATGCGGATGTCACCATTGTAGTAGGTGTCAACGATGAGAAGTTAGACATTGAAAAACACCATGTTATTTCAAACGCCAGCTGCACAACAAACTGTTTGGCGCCCGTTGCAAAAGTGCTTAGCGATTCTTTCGGCATCGTCAATGGCTTGATGACTACCGTCCACTCTTATACAAATGACCAAAAAAATCTTGATAATCCTCATAAAGATTTGCGGAGAGCAAGATCGGCTGGACAGTCGATCATCCCAACTTCGACAGGTGCTGCGAAAGCGTTATCATTGGTTCTTCCTGAACTTGAAGGCAAGCTGCATGGCATGGCGCTTCGCGTTCCAACGCCTAATGTGTCACTGGTTGACCTTGTGGTGGACCTTGAAAGAGACGTCACCCCTGAGGAAGTAAATGAAGCGTTTATCAAGGCTTCTGAGGAAGGCATGGAAGGCATTCTTGCATTGACAATGGAACCGCTCGTATCAGTTGACTTTAATACAAATTCGAAATCCGCAATCATTGATGGCTTGTCTACTATGGTCATTGATAACCGAAAAGTGAAAGTTCTTGCTTGGTACGATAATGAATGGGGTTATTCAGCCCGCGTCATTGATCTGACTAAAAAAGTGGCGAATGCGCTTGTATCGCTCGTATAAAAAGATTTTGTTTAAAACGCCTCCCAAGCGTATCGGGAGGCGTTTTTTCAATGTTTATTTAGTTTTTTTAAGAAAATAAGGAGTTATTGAAGATAAATTTGTTGCATTTAACTTCAATACATCATATACTAACAATCGTAGTTAAAAAACAACTACATTTCTTCTAAGTTTTCAGCAGTATTTCACGGAAGCAAGGGAAGAATCTTTATTCACATGACTGCTTAAAGGGTTAGGACCTCTTTGGACTAACTTTCCCCCGTGGTAGTCAACTTTGAATATTTTGAGCACGAAAACAAAATGATATCAAAGGGGGAAACGAACCATGGAAACAATGGGGCGTCACGTTATTGCAGAACTTTGGCAGTGTGATTTTGACAAATTAAACGATATGGATTATATCGAAAAAACTTTTGTTGATGCAGCACTCAAATCAGGAGCGGAAGTCCGCGAAGTGGCTTTTCACAAGTTCGCACCACAAGGCGTAAGCGGCGTAGTGATTATTTCTGAATCGCACTTAACGATCCACAGTTTTCCAGAGCATGGCTATGCAAGTGTAGATGTTTACACTTGTGGCGATCTTGATCCGACAATTGCTGCGGATTACATCGCTAAAGCACTTGACTCTAAAAACAGCGAAGTTACAGAACTTCCACGTGGAATGGGTCCAGTCGGTGCTGGTAAGACCAAAGTTTCAGTAACAGCATAATCCGTTAACATGAAAAAACACTAAAGCAGAGGAACTTTTCCTCTGCTTTTTCTAATGGATTCGATTTTCAGACGCACTTTTGGCTCGAGGCCGATTTCTCAAAATTCATTTTTGGAATTCGATAGAAAAACCGGGTGGCAGCAGCAAACCAGCATTTCTCTGTCGATTGTTAACAACAATTCTCAAGTTCAATTTATATCGTTATAAAATTTTGGTATACTAGAGAGAATAGAGAGTCTGTTTAGGGAGATGTCAATATGAAGTGTCCGGCTTGCCAACATAATGGAACGCGTGTCGTGGATTCGCGGCCAGTAGATGAGAACAAATCAATCAGAAGGCGCAGAGAGTGCGAGGCGTGCGGCTATCGCTATACCACTTTTGAAAAAGTGGAAGAAATGCCGTTAATTGTAGTCAAGAAAGACGGTTCCCGGGAAGAATTCAGTCGTGAAAAAGTATTGCGGGGGCTGATACGGGCATGCGAGAAGCGTCCGGTTCCTCTTGAAGTCCTAGAAGAATTGGTGTTCACAATTGAGAAAGACCTTCGCCGGATCGGCAACGCCGAAGTAAAGTCAGAGGAAGTCGGCGAAATGGTGATGGAAGGGCTTGCTGCAATCGATGAAGTCGCATATGTGCGCTTTGCCTCCGTGTATCGCCAATTCAAAGACATCAGTGTATTTATTGAAGAATTGAAGGATTTATTGAAAAGAAGTCCGGAAGAAAAGAAATCCGAGTAAGGCGGTGACTTATGACTGCACTTTATAAAGAGCTACAGCCTGCGGATTCGTTTAAGATACGGTTGCCATACCCTTTTTCGAATTATGACCGTCAGTTGTTGACGATTTTGTACCAGCCGATGATCGGTGCAGAAGCCGTCGCTTTTTACTTGACGCTTTGGGCGGAAGGCGAAGCGGCAAAAGAAGAAGCTACCCATTACACGCTAATGAACTTATTGGGCCTGCCGATTGCTAAAATTTTTGAAGCGAGAATTCAGCTTGAAGCTATCGGCTTATTGAAAACGTTCCGCAAGGACGCAGAAAACCGGTCTTTCGTTTACGAACTATGTCCGCCGCTTGATCCAAAAACGTTTTTTGCAGATCCGCTCCTGTCGATGTTTTTGTTTAGCAAAATCGGTGAAGCGGCATATCGCCGTGCCCGGGACCGTTTTGTCGTCCAGGCAGAAGACATGGCGGGATACGAAGAAGTGTCCCGCACGTTTACGGATATATATCAGCCGGTCCATGCAAAAGCGGGATATCCTTCGGAAGAGCCGGAACTGCATGAACGCAAACGGACAGAATTTGATGCAGATGCAGAATTCGATTTTGATTTGCTCCGGCAAGGGTTATCGGAACAATTGGTGCCCAAACGAGTGCTGACAGCTTCTATAAAAGATACAATTTCAAAACTGGCATTTTTGTACGGCTGGGGACCATTGGAAATGCAAAAGGTTATATTGTTGGCGATTGACGACGATTATAAACTGACAGCCGAAAGTGTGAAGCGGGCTGCATCGGAATACTATAAGTTGACCGTAGCCACCACTGCGCCAAAGCTTGTGCAAGTACATAAAACGGAGCCGAAAGTGACAGAGCCTCCAAAAACGAAGCAAGAGGAATTGCTGCTTTATTTGGAATCGGCATCTCCGGTTGAAGTGCTGCGCGATATCGCCAATGGCAAAGAACCGCTTCCGGCGGATGTTCAGTTGGCGAATCAGTTGGTTATGCAGCATGGGATGGAACCACCGGTTGTCAATGTGCTGCTGCAATATGTTTTGCTTCGAACCGATATGAAACTGACCAAAGCGTATGTGGAAAAAATCGCTTCTCACTGGCTCCGGAAGAAAGTGACGACAGCAAAAGAAGCGATGGAACTGGCGCGTATCGAGCATGCTGAGTACATGAAATGGAAATCAGAAGGATCTCCTGCATCATCAGCCAAATCGTCTGCTTCATCCAACAGAAAGCCGGTCCGTGAAGAAAAGCTTCCAGAATGGTTTTATCAGAAAGATGAAGTGCCCGCTGCTAAACCCCAGTCCGCAAATGACAATCTTGAAATAGAAAAACAAAAACTTCTCGCGAAACTCGCGATGAAGAAAGGTAAAGGTGAGTAAATGGAGCCGATCCGTGAAACGATGAAACGCGTGGTGAACGCCCCGGCTTTTTCAGAGCGCTATAGCGAAATGCGAAGAGAAGTGCTTGAACATCCGGGCGTTCAAAAGTTTTTAGAAGAACATTCAACTGAAATTGATAAAGGCATAGTTGACAGAGGTATGCACAAACTATATGAATTTATTGACCAGTCGCATGATTGCAATAAATGTCCGAGCCTTGGCGAGTGCATCAACCATCTAAAAGGGTTTGAGCCGCATCTTGTGCTCGAACGCGGAACGATAGGCATCGATTACGTGAAATGCCAGTCTAAAACCAAATACGAAAATAAACGCCAAGCATCCTCAATGATTCACAGCATGTATATGCCAAAAGAAGTGATGCATGCGACACTTTCAGGATTTGAACCTGACGATAGCCGAATGGAAGCATTCCGTGCGGTCGGCGCATTTTTGGACGAAGCCACGGGACCGGATCATCTGCCGGAAAAAGGGTTGTTCCTTTATGGCAAGTTCGGCATTGGAAAGTCTTATCTATTAAGTGCTGTTGCAAATGAACTTGCGGAAATGCGTATTAAAACTGTACTGGTCTTCGTTCCTGAATTCATGAGGGAAATGAAACAGGCGATAGGTGACCAAACTTTGCAGGAGAAAGTCGATTATGTGAAAAAAGCAGATGTGCTCATGCTCGATGACATTGGAGCAGAAGCGATGTCCAGCTGGACGCGTGATGAAGTTCTTGGGACAATCTTGCATTACCGGATGGCGGAGCGCTTGCCGACATTCATGACATCGAATTTCAGTTATTCGGAGCTGCAGCACCATTTGACGTACACGCAGCGCGGCGAAAAAGAAGATTTGAAAGCGGCGCGCGTCATGGAACGGATCAAAGCCTTGACAACTCCTGTAAAAATGGATGGACGCAACCGGAGAGGTTAATAGAAAAATTATGGGTAAGCCAGATTTTTACTGCCAATGAAATTTGGATTCGACCTATCCAAATTTAATAGACCTATCTATGTTGTGCTAAAGAAATGAGCTTTTACTATTCGCTTCGGCTGCTCTGGGAAGGGCAAAGATTATTGCTTCTGCATCGCTTCGCTGCTTCGTCGCAAAAGAGGGTCCCAAATCCTTTGAGCCCCTCTTTGGCTCCTATAAGAAGCCTAGAAGATCGCTTGTCTTCTTGCTTCGCCTGGCTCGAGGACTCACCGTCGCTAAGATCGTTGTTTATAAAAAAAATCCTCTACTGTTTTCGTTTTTTCTCATAAAAGATATGGGGCAAAACAACGGAGACTTCCGCTCGACAGCGGCTTTAAAAACATATGGTCCCGCGCAAGCTCGTCGCAGAGCTATCCGTCTCGCAAGCTTCGAGTGATAGCTTCGCGGAGTATCAACAGTGAAAAATCATCGGTTCAACTTATATAGCACGTTTAATCTTTATAATTCCTTTTTCTATGGGAAGACGGTTGCGTTTTTAATTTATTCGCAGTATAGTAAAAACAATCGAAATATGATTTGAAATGCTTTGACAAGGACAATAGCGAATTTGTACGACTTTTAGAGAGAGAAGCCCTGGCTGCAAGCTTCTTAGTACGGCAAACCGCTTACCACCTTCGAGCAGCAGCTGTGAACTTTTAGAGTAGCAGCTGACGGTACCGGCCCGTTAGCCGATGCAGAGCTTCGTTTTGAATGGATTCGTCCATTCAGGATAGAAGAAGGGTGGAACCACGAACAGAGCTTCGTCCCTTTGGGATGAGGCTTTTTTGCGTTTTCAAAGAAAAACGGCAGTTCCAGCCCCTGCAGCCACCCTATAGCTGAGACACCTTGGAGGCTCTTGCAATCAATGAGCTAGGTGCGAAGCTAAACAAAGAAAAAGGAGAGATTGCAATGTCAGACATGATTCAGTTAACATTCCCAGATGGAGCGGTAAAAGAATTCGAGCGCGGCACTACTACAGAAGACGTCGCTCAATCAATAAGCCCGGGGCTGCGCAAAAAAGCGTTAGCAGGTAAAGTGGGCGATAACTTGGTCGATTTGAAAGCACCGATTGCTGAAAATGGAGAAATCGCCATTGTTACTCCGGAATCGGATGAAGCGTTGGAAATTCTGCGCCACTCAACTGCACACCTGTTGGCGCAAGCGGTGAAGCGCCTTTATCCAGATGCCAAACTTGGCGTTGGCCCGGTTATTGAAAACGGCTTTTACTATGATATTGATACAGAGCAGTCGATTACAGCTGAAGATTTGCCGGTGATTGAAAAAGAAATGAAAAAGATCATCAATGAAAACCTGGAAATTAAGCGCCTTGACGTTTCGCGTTCTGAAGCGCAAGAACGCTTTGCTGCAATTGAAGATCCGTATAAATTGGAACTTCTAGAAGCAATCCCGGAAGACGAACAAGTTTCGATTTACGAGCAAGGCGAATTTTTCGACCTTTGCCGGGGCATCCACGTGCCATCGACTGGAAAACTAAAAGAATTCAAATTGTTAAGTGTGGCGGGAGCGTATTGGAGAGGCGACAGCGACAATAAAATGCTGCAGCGCATCTACGGAACTGCGTTCTTCAAAAAAGAAGACTTGAAAGCGCATCTTGATTTCTTGGAAGAAGCGAAAGAACGCGACCACCGCAAAATCGGGAAAGAATTGAATTTGTTCATGAACTCCCAAAAAGTCGGACAAGGCTTGCCGATGTGGCTGCCAAAAGGCGCAACAATCCGCCGCATCATCGAGCGCTATATTGTCGACAAAGAAGAACGCCTCGGCTATGACCATGTTTATACTCCTGTTATGGGCAGTGTAGACTTGTACAAGACTAGCGGACACTGGGACCATTACCAGGAAGACATGTTCCCGGTCATGCAGATGGACAATGAAGAATTAGTGCTCCGCCCGATGAACTGCCCGCACCATATGATGATTTTCAAACAAGGCATCCATTCCTACCGCCAGCTGCCGGTCCGCATTGCGGAACTTGGGTTGATGCACCGCTATGAAATGTCTGGCGCATTGTCAGGACTCCAGCGCGTTCGCGGCATGACATTGAACGACGCCCACATCTTTGTCCGTCCGGATCAAATCAAAGATGAATTCAAGCGCGTGGTGAATCTAGTAATCGATGTTTACAAGGATTTTGATATCAAAGACTACTCGTTCCGTTTATCGTACCGCGACCCGGAAGACACAGAGAAATACTTTAATGACGATGCGATGTGGGAACGCGCGCAGTCAATGCTGAAAGAAGCGATGGACGATCTGGATTTGCCTTATGTAGAGGTCGAGGGCGAAGCCGCATTCTATGGACCGAAACTGGACGTTCAAGTGAAAACAGCGCTAGGCAAAGAAGAAACCCTGTCGACTGTCCAGCTTGATTTCTTGCTTCCAGAACGTTTCGACCTTTCGTATATTGGAGAAGACGGCAAGCAGCACCGTCCGGTCGTTATCCACCGCGGCGTGGTTTCCACTATGGAACGTTTTGTTGCCTTCTTGATTGAAGAATACAAAGGCGCTTTTCCAACTTGGCTGGCGCCAGTCCAAATCGAAGTGATTCCAGTGTCCCTTGATGCACATAGTGACTATGCGAGAAACTTGCAGGAGAAAATGCAGGATCACAAACTTCGTGTCGATATCGATGAACGCGATGAGAAGCTTGGCTATAAAATCCGTGAAGCGCAAATGCAGAAGATTCCTTACATGCTTGTTATCGGAGATCAGGAAGTGGAAAACGGTTCGGTCAACGTCCGCAAATATGGCGAACAAAAATCGGAAAGTATGCCGTTTGATGACTTCTTGAAAATGGTTCAAAGCGAACTTCGATAAGATGGTTGACATTGTCAATCAGGGGTGCTATTATAAGTAAGGTTATTGAATACTTATATGTGCTAAGCAGGAGCACCCGCTTCTCACCTGATTGACGAATTGTTGGCAGGTATACACGATTGACTTTCACACGCTTTTTGCGTGCTGTCATACTTTGCGGGTGGACCTCTGTGGTCCACCCGCTTTTGTTTTGGATCGGACCTGTAAACCGGCAACATTCGTCGGTTAAGCATTTAAGATATTCGCGACACTATCCGGAGGTGGATTAATATTAGCAAAGACATTAATGTAAACGAAGGTATTCGTGCACGTGAGTTACGGGTTATTGATCAAAACGGTGAACAGCTCGGAATTAAAACGCGTAACGAAGCACTTGAAATTGCGTCTCGTGTCAACTTGGATCTTGTACTTGTAGCTCCTCAGGCTAAGCCGCCGGTCGCTCGTATCATGGACCACGGCAAGTTTAAGTTTGAGCAGCAGAAGAAAGATCGTGAAATTCGTAAAAATCAAAAAGTCATCGTTTTGAAAGAGGTTCGTTTGAGCCCGACGATTGATGCTCATGATTTTGATACGAAGCTTCGCAATGCTATCAAGTTCCTTGAAAAAGGCGACAAAGTAAAAGCTTCAATTCGTTTTAAAGGCCGTGCAATCACGCACAAAGAAATTGGTCAGCGAGTCCTCGAACGCTTTGCAGAAGCGTGCGCGGAAGTAGCGACAGTTGAACAACGCCCTAAAATGGATGGCCGCAGCATGTTCTTGATGCTAGCGCCGAAAAACGAAAAAGAATAACAGAACAATTTGTTTAGGAGGAATTCCAAATGCCGAAAATGAAAAGCCACCGCGGTGCGATGAAACGTTTCAAGAAAACTGGAACTGGTAAAGTAAAACGCAACCGTTCACACACTAGCCACTTATTCGCAAACAAATCAACAAAACAAAAACGTCACCTACGCAAAGGGAAACTTGTTTCTGCAGGCGACTTGAAGCGCATCAAATCTTTGATCTACAACATGAAGTAATTAGAAAAGCGCAAGCGCCCTTGTAGGTTTGATAGGCATGCGGCCTTGAGAATTTGGGCACTTGAGTCAACACAACAACAAAAATCGAATTCTTTATATTCAAGCAGGAGGTAATGAGATATGCCACGCGTAAAAGGCGGAACAGTGACGCGCCAGCGTCGTAAAAAAGTTATAAAATTAGCAAAAGGATACTATGGTGCAAAGCACATCCTTTTCAAAGTAGCAAACCAACAGGTGATGAAGTCAGGTAACTATGCTTACCGTGACCGTCGCAACAAGAAACGTGACTTCCGCAGATTGTGGATCACTCGTATCAACGCAGCAGCTCGTTTGAACGACATTTCTTACAGCCGTTTAATGCACGGTTTGAAAGTTGCCGGCATCGATATTAACCGCAAAATGCTAGCTGAAATCGCTGTATCTGATGCAGCAGCATTCACAGCTTTGGCAAACGCTGCTAAACAAGCAGTAGCTAAATAATAGTAGAAAACAAAAGGCTGACGAATTTTCGTCAGCCTTTTTATTCTGTATGGAAAGAGGAGCCATCAAATGTTTTGGATAATAATAGGCTATTTTACTGCAGTATCCCTTCTCGCTTTTTTCATGATGCGCATCGATAAAGCTCAGGCACGCAAGCGCGGCCAGCGCATTCCGGAAAAAAACCTGTGGACAGCCGCTATTTTCGGCGGCGGCATAGGCGCATACCTTGGCATGATGCTGTTTCGACATAAGACAAAACACACCAATTTCCGTGTCGGCTTTTTGCTTCTTGCGGCCATTGATGTGGTGTTAATTGTCTGGAGTTGCCAAGCGTTTTTGTAGGATAAATAGAAACATGGCGACAAGAAGAAAAAGGAGGATGAGAAATCATCCTCCTTTTTTCATTAACTGCTCGATTGGGTTTTTCCAGTTGATCGCAGCATCCGGATAATTTTTTCGGATTTCCTGTTCCAAAAAATCAAAATCTTCTTTAGCGAAGTCCATTAACATTTTAAGCTCATGCGTCCATACGAAAATAGAGACCACCCTAAAAGCGTTCTCCTCTGGCCCTGTATACTTTTCGCCTTCAAAAAGGACCCCTTTATAAGCTAAAAAAAAGTTCTTTCGTGGATTTTTAATATCATCAGATAAATAATAGGTTTTGGCCTTTATCGCCGCATCGAGTTTTCGTCTTGGATCGGACATATGCCGGACGAATCTATAAATTAGATAAACGATGAGTGCTAATACAAGGATGCGGATGAGAAATGCCATGCGAAATACCTCCTATAGCTCCAGAATCTACTGTATAATACGTACGGAAGCAGGATAGGTTTCAAAAATATAAGGAGGGGTTTCATGAAGCTGCAAAAATTATTCATAATGCAGAAAGAACTGGACCGTTTCATCCAATCGAACCGGGACATAAGTGAGGACGTCTTCCGCAAAAAAGGACTGGCATTATTAGTGGAACTTGCGGAGCTCGCAAACGAAACACGTTGCTTTAAATTTTGGAGCACAAAAGGCATGTCGGAGCGATCCGTCGTTTTAGAAGAGTATGTCGATTCGATTCATTTTCTGTTGTCACTTGGCCTTGAAAAAGGATTTGAAGAACTTGAAGAGTGGCCGAAACCAGCGGCTGAAAGCGACTTGACTGAACTGTTTTTAGGGACATTCAATGCAGTGCAGCAGTTTATAGCAGAGCCTGTGCTTGGGAATTACATAAAGGCCTGGAGTTGGTATGGCGCAATTGCACTCGCACTGGAATTCAGCTACGAAGAAGTGCTGCAAGCGTACATTCATAAAAATCAAACCAATTACGAACGGCAAAATGACGGCTACTAAAAGGCAGTAAGAATTTTTTGATAATGGGATTGCTTTGATTTATAATGGACAAGTACGAACTATTTAGGAGGTCGAACTAATGTCGAATTTGGATGAAACATTGGTAATGCTAAAAGAATTGACGGATGCGAATGGTATTGCTGCAAACGAGCGCCAGCCTCGCGAAGTAATGAAAAAATACATAGAACCGTTTGCTGATTCTGTGGAGACAGATGGCCTTGGCAGTTTGATCGCCAGAAAAGAAGGACAAGCGGGCGGACCGAAAATTATGGTGGCCGGACATTTGGATGAAATCGGCTTTATGATTTCCCAAATCGATGACAAAGGCTTCTTAAAGTTCCAAACAGTCGGCGGCTGGTGGTCGCAGGTCATGCTAGCACAGCGTGTAACTATCACGACGCGCAGCGGAAAAGAAGTGATTGGGGTTATCGGTTCCAAACCGCCTCATATCTTGTCTGCTGAAGCGCGCAACAAACCGGTGGATATTAAAGATATGTTTATCGATATCGGCGCATCTTCACGTGAAGAAGCGAAAGAGTGGGGAATTACACCAGGAGATATGGTGACTCCTTATTTCGAATTCAATGTCATGAACAACGACAAATTGCTTCTTGCTAAAGCTTGGGACAACCGCATTGGCTGTGCAATTGCCATTGATGTATTAAAAGGCTTGCAAGGCCAGGAACATCCGAACGTCGTCTACGGCGTTGGTGCGGTTCAGGAAGAAGTCGGTTTACGCGGCGCGAAAACGGCGGCAGCTCTTATCCAACCGGATATCGGTTTTGCTGTTGACGTGGGTGTAGCCGGAGATACTCCAGGAGTTACAGCGCAAGAATCCAACAGCAAAATGGGCGACGGCCCGCAAATCCTGTTATTTGACGCTTCAATGGTCTCTCACCGAGGTTTGCGTGAACTTGTGGTCGACACGGCTGAAGAAAATGGCATACCGTATCAATTCGAAACAATCGCCGGCGGCGGAACGGACGCAGGTTCCATTCACTTGACGGCGAATGGCGTACCGTCGCTTGCAATCGGCGTGGCAACCCGCTATATCCACTCGCACGCAGGCATCTTGCATCGCGACGATTACGAAAATGCAGTAAAATTGATCATCGAAGTGATCAAGAAGTTGGATAAAGACACAGTTGCACGCATTACATTCGAATAATAAAGAAAACCCTCCGCTTTTGCGGAGGGTTTTTATTTGTGAACGATCAATATATTAATGGTTTATAGGAAAAGTTGTGTAGAAATAAAACTGTTCTTGGTGCTTTAAGAATCAAACACAAAGCCCTCCGTCAAATACAGAGGATTTTTAATTAGAAATAATGTTATGTGAACTTGACTAAATGTTAAGTATATATTACATTATGTTATATAAACAACACATCTTCAAGAGAGAGGGCGAGGCGTTTGCTTCGAAATCGAGTGAAAGAATTGAGGGCGCGGTATAGCTATACGCAAAGCGAGTTAGGCAAGCGGGTGGATGTCACCAGGCAGACGATCGCATTTATTGAAAAAGGGGAGTTTTCACCTTCTATTACATTGGCCTTGAAGCTTGCACAGGTACTAGAGACAAAAGTAGATGAATTATTTTGGCTGGAAGGAGAAGAGGAAGATGAAAAATGATATTCGCCTGAATTATCCGATATGGATGATGGCATTTATTGTATTGCTCGGTGTATTTGCTTATGGCATCAATTCGCCCACAAGAGAGTGGGTCAATTCAAGCACTGAAACAAGTTTGACAGTTAAGGTTGAAGCGCTTGAGGGCTTTATGGTATTTGCTTCCTTACTGCTTTACATAATCTTATTGACAGTCTTTTTATGGAAGGTGAAAAAGCACAATACCGAAAACCCGAAGCAAAAAATCTCCATCTGGTCCATCCGGCC
Organism: Planomicrobium sp. CPCC 101079; assembly: GCF_007859275.1. Taxonomy (GTDB): domain Bacteria; phylum Bacillota; class Bacilli; order Bacillales_A; family Planococcaceae; genus Planococcus. The sequence goes on from NZ_VOHC01000011.1 coordinate 65,765, forward strand.
GCCGGAATATTTAGAACAGGATGAAGGTATGACGCACATTACACGAATCGCAGTGCAGAAAGTTTATACATTTATTACTTGGTCCTTACCGATGCTCGCTACTGTGGCTATTCTTCTGCCTCTGCCTCGGCTAATGCTCATTTACGGGATTCTTGCAGTGGCATTCGGCCAATATCTGGTCTACTATTTGGAAATTCGCAAGCATTTAAAGGAGGAAACGGAATGATTTACGAATATTTTTTGGTATTTCTAGGAGCGGCCATCCCTTGGTTTGAAATTGCATTGGTTATTCCACTCGGCATTGTGGCAGGGTTGTCGCCGTTTTGGGTAATGGCCATGGCATTTATCGGGAATATGTTGACAGTGCTAGCGCTTATCATCGGCTTCGATAAATTCAGGGATTGGTACATGAAACGCCAAGAAGCAAAAGGAAAGGCGGTAAACAAAAAAAGCGAACGCGCAAAACGAATTTGGAACAAATATGGCCTGCCTGGCCTTGCACTTCTAGGCCCGATTTTAATCGGCACGCATATTGCAGCATTTATCGGAATGACCCTTGGAGCAACAAAAAAGAATACGACGATTTGGCTGACCATCAGTATCGGCATTTGGACTTTGGCGTTCGGCATCTTGACAGCGCTTGGTTTCGACTTTTTCACGAGAGCCGGTTGACCTATGATATACTGGAGCTATTCTGAAATAAAGGCGTGAACCATAATATGAAGAGAATTGAATCAGTGCAGAACTCGCTCGTCAAACACTGGAAAAAGTTAGGCACTACCCGGAAAGAACGCGATAAATTCGCTGAGTTCCTTGTGGAAGGCTTCCATTTAACTGAAGAAGCATTAAAGAAGAAGGACTTGATTAAATCGTTGATCGTCCGCGAAGGAGTAGAAGTTCCTGCCGAATGGGATGTGGAAAATGTTCCTCAATATTCAGTGACGGCAGCCGTCTCTAAGGAAATTTCAGAAACCGAGCATTCGCAAGGGATTTTCGCCCATTGTGCTCAACCCGAATTTTCTGCGGATGAACAGAAGAAATGGAATACGTTGCTGCTAGTAGATGCAGTGCAGGATCCCGGCAATATCGGAACGATGATCCGCACAGCTGCGGCAAGTGGAATCGATGCAGTGATTCTTGGAAAAGGCAGTGCTGATCCATTCAATCCTAAAACTGTCCGTTCCGCACAGGGATCCCATTTCCAAATTCCTGTAGTCAAAGGGGAATTGCCGGAATGGATCGCTCAGTTGAAAGGGCGCAGCATTCCGATTTTTGGCACAGCCCTGCAAAACGCAACACCGGTCCATGAAGTGGCAAGCCAAGCTCAGTTTGCTTTGGTTGTCGGCAATGAAGGAAGCGGAGTAGATCCGCTCCTATTAAAAGAAACGGATCAGAATTTGGTGGTGCCTCTCTATGGCCCGGCAGAATCGTTGAATGTTGCGGTGGCTACAGGGATTTTGCTTTACGGACTTGTTTCCAAAAGCTAAAGTTGAATTCACTGGAAATGTTTCGTATACTTAATGAGTAAATAATGAAAGGCAAAGGCGGCTGTTTTGCGCTGATGTCTTGATAAAAGCAAAAGCGACGACCGGGAAAAGTACGTGGCGCCCTTGCATCCCAGGAAATCTGCACCTTGACTGAAAGTGCGGATATGCAAACGTTTCGGAAGTTCACCCCGCGAGCTGCCCGACGGGACCAGCAAGAGTGCTGTAAAGATGGGCCGGTGAAGAGCCGTTATGTAAATGAGTGATTGTGCATGCGCAATAACTAGGGTGGTACCGCGAATAATGCCTCGTCCCTTTTTAGGGACGGGGCTTTTTTATGTTCAAAGGAGGAGAAACAATGGAAGAGCAATTGCAAGGATTGAAAACCGAAGCGCTGGAAAAAATCGCATCAGCGGCAAGTGTCAAAGAACTAAACGATGTGCGTGTCGCCTATCTTGGGAAAAAAGGGCCGATTACGGATTTGTTGAAAGGCATGGGAAAACTGCCTGCTGAAGAACGTCCGAAAATGGGCGCGCTTGTCAACGTCGTGCGGGAAGATGTAACAGCTTCACTTGAAGAACGAATGGCGATTCTCGAGGAAGCAGCGATAAATGAAAAATTGCAAAGCGAAACAATCGATATCACATTGCCGGGACGCCCGGTTAAAACGGGGAATCCGCATCCATTGACGCGTGTAGTGGAAGAAATCGAAGACTTATTTATTTCCATGGGCTATGAAATTGCAGAAGGTCCGGAAGTGGAAAAAGACTATTACAACTTCGAAGCGTTGAACTTGCCAAAAGGCCATCCGGCACGCGATATGCAGGATTCCTTCTATATAACAGAAGATATTCTGCTGCGTACGCATACTTCGCCTGTACAGGCACGGACAATGGAAGCAAAAGGCGGAGAGCCGATCAAAATCATTTGTCCGGGGAAAGTCTATCGCCGCGACAGCGACGACGCGACTCATTCACACCAATTCACGCAAATCGAAGGCTTGGTCATCGGAGAAGATATCCGCATGAGCGACCTGAAAGGAACGCTTTCGGTATTCGCGAAAAAAATGTTCGGCGATGACCGCGAAATCCGCCTGCGCCCAAGTTTCTTCCCATTCACGGAACCGTCTGTTGAAATGGATATCTCGTGCTTCAAATGCGGAGGAACTGGCTGCAATGTCTGCAAGAAAACTGGCTGGATCGAAATTTTGGGAGCAGGAATGGTGCATCCGAACGTATTGGAAATGGCAGGATACGACTCTAAACGCCTGACAGGATTCGCTTTTGGCATGGGGCCAGAACGAATTGCCATGTTAAAGTACGGCGTTGAAGATATTCGCCACTTCTACACAAATGACGTCCGCTTTTTATCCCAATTCCAACGCACCGAAGTTTAAGGAGGAAACTAGAATGCTCGTATCTTTAAAATGGTTAAAAGACTATGTGAATCTGCAAGAGTTGCCGGCACAAGAACTGGCTGAAAAAATCACGCGTTCAGGGATTGAAGTCGATGCAGTCATCGACCGTTCATTCGGCATGACGAATGTTGTGGTGGGTTATGTTGAGGCATGTGAAAAACATCCGGAGGCGGATAAATTGTCGATTTGCCAAGTGAACGTCGGCGAAGAGACGACTCAAATCATCTGCGGCGCACCGAATATCGCTGCAGGCCAAAAAGTCATCGTTGCCCGTCCAGGCGCTAAACTGCCGGGCGGCATCAAAATCAAAAAAGCGAAACTGCGCGGGCAGGAATCGAACGGCATGATCTGTTCGCTCCAAGAACTCGGCATCGAAGGCAAACTCGTGCCAAAAGCGTACGCAGAAGGAATCTATGTGTTGCCGGAAGACGCGGAAGTTGGATCGGATGTTGTGACTAATTTTGATTTGGACGATACAATTCTGGAACTCGGACTGACACCGAACCGTGCTGATGCCATGAGCATGCTCGGCGTAGCATATGAAGTTGGCGCAATATTAGATGAAGAAGTTCAATTGCCGGAGATTGCGTACCCGGAAGCGGCGGAAAAAGCGGAATCCATGCTGACTGTTCGTGTAGATGATCCGGAAGTGAATCCGCTATACGTCGCCAAAGTAGTCCGCAACATCAAAGTCCAAGAATCACCGATGTGGCTGCAGCAACGTCTGATGGCTGCTGGCGTCCGTCCCCACAATAACGTTGTCGACGTAACAAATTACATTTTGATGGAATACGGCCAACCGCTTCATGCGTTTGACTATGATTTGCTTGAAACTGGCAATATCACTGTCCGCCATGCTAAAGAAGGCGAGAAGATTACGACGCTTGACGATACAGAACGCACATTGTCTGCGCATAACTTGGTCATTACGAATGGTGAAAAACCGGTTGCGCTTGCCGGAGTTATGGGAGGCGCCAACTCAGAAGTGAGCGGCTCGACGACAACCGTTGTTATTGAATCGGCATACTTTGAATCCGGCTCTATCCGCCAAACATCAAGAGACCATGGCCTTCGGAGCGACGCAAGTTCCCGCTACGAAAAAGGTGTGGATCCAAACCGTGTGATTCCGGCTGCAGAGCGTGCGGCTTCATTGCTTGCTGAACTTGCTGGCGGGGAAGTGCTATCAGGATCTGTCGTTCATGACAATCTTGACCGTGCGGAAAAAGTGGTTTCTGTATCTCCGGATTTCATTAACCAGCGTCTTGGCATGAAAATTCGTTTTGAAGATATGCTGGATATCTTGAACCGTTTGAAGTTCAAAACAGAAGCAGTCAACGGCCAGTTGGTTATTTCAGTGCCGACGCGCCGACAAGACATTCAAATTGAAGAAGACGTCGTGGAAGAAATCGCACGCCTTTACGGTTATGACGAAATTCCGGCGACGCTTCCGGAAATGGAAACAACGCCAGGCGGCTTGACGCCATACCAAGCAAAACGCCGTATTGTCCGCGCATTGCTGGAAGGCGCCGGATTGCTTCAAGCAACGACATACTCGTTGACTTCAGAAAAATCGGCGAAGCAATTCGCTTTGACAGAAACGGCAACTACTAAACTTTTAATGCCGATGAGCGAAGAACGCAGCACTCTGCGCCAAAGCTTGCTTCCGCATCTATTGGAGTCGGTTTCGTATAATACTGCACGAAGAAGCGATTCTGTAGCGCTATACGAAACAGGGTCGGTATTCTTGAAAACGGAAGATGAATTGCTGAACGAAGAAGAACATTTGGCAGTGGCAATGACAGGACTTTGGCTTGATAACAGCTGGCAAGGTGAACGCAAAGAAGCCGATTTTTATGTGCTGAAAGGCATCGTAGAAGGCTTGGCAGAAAAAATGGGTGTTGAGTTGACGTTTGAACGGGGCCAGATGGATGGCCTGCATCCAGGAAGAACTGCGTTCATCATGATTGACGGCAAGCGAATTGGCGTTATCGGCCAGCTCCATCCGACCGAGCAAAAAGCACGCGATTTGAAAACAACCATCGTTATGGAAATGAATCTGGCAGAACTGCTTCATCAAAAATCAGATGCGCTTGTTTACACGCCAGTACCGCGCTTCCCATCCATTTCACGGGATATTGCGCTTGTACTGTCAAAAATCGTGGAAGCCGGCACTGTGGTAAATGTAATCCGCAACGCTGGAGGCAAATTGCTGAAAGACGTCCGCGTCTTTGACTTGTACGAAGGCGACAAAATGGAACCAGGCAAAAAATCGGTGGCATTCTCTCTCACTTATTTCGATCCGGAAAAAACCTTGACGGACGAAGAAGTGACTGCTGTACATGAAAAAGTATTGCGTGCATTGACTGAAGTCGGTGCGGAGTTAAGAAGTTAAAAGAACTTCTGTTAATAAAGGAGGGAGAATCTTTGAGATTCTCTCTCCTTTTTATTGTGAAAAAATATAGTATATAATTTATATTTTTATAGGATTATATGTATAAGAGGCACTCTTGTTTGTGGTAATATCTATCTATTAGTAAGAAGGAGGATCTCTTGTGAAAAGTCTGGTACAAAATGAGAGAGGTTTGACGTTAATTGAAATTTTGGCTGCTTTAGTTATTTTAGGAATTGTGCTCATCAGTGTTATGAGCTTTTTTACACAGTCGGCTAAATTTACTGCCCATAATAATGAGAAGCTGACAAATGTGCAAGTGGCAGAAGAAGTCATAGCTGAGATTCGGCAAGGCAAGTATTTGAGTGATACCAGTTTTACAAGAGAGGGCGCTTATAAAGTTGAGATTGACATTAAAGATGGCCCTGAAAATTTAGAATTAGCAACTGTCGTAGTAAGTTCACCGGAAGGGGCTGGAATAGATGAATCGGATTTCACGACACAAATGTATTTTGAGGTGTCTCCATGAAGAGTGAAGATGGAGTTACATTAGTTGAGCTGTTGGGTGGATTGGTCATTATTGGCATCATTGTAGTTAGCATCATGTCTGTTTTCTCTAATGGAATCAAGTCTTCTGAGCGAACCACCAGCCGCCAAGAAATTCAGCAAGAAGCAAATCTCGTGGTTGAAAAAATTCGCTCAGCTTATTTGCAAAATGAGAAAAATGAGTTGATAACGGAAGAGTTTATAGTCAAAAAACAAGGGCAGAAGCTGGAAATCTCTGAAATATCTGAGACAGGCAGCACCATAAATAAGGTTATTTCAGAAGGTTATCATTATCAACTTTTCATGACGCAAACAGATGGGACCACAGGTTCTGTAGAAGAACTGGTATTAGACAGGTCTATAACTTCTCCGTTCCACCTGAAAATTTGCCCGAAGTCTGCTACGGGTGATTGTCCAAGCAATCAAGGGTTTGAAATCCAGACCTCATTCAGTAAGTTGAACTAGGAGGAAATCGGATGAACCGAATTCAAAATGATAAAGGTTATGCGTTATTATTGGTAATGTTATTAGTTGTACTCTTTTCAATTTTGGGACTTGGCTTACTAGCCTTAAATATGAATGCAGCAACGCAATTTACTACGAAGGAAGAACAAGTACAAGCAAGACACCAAGCAGAAATGGGGGTTTTGCACTATAAAGCCCAGCTGGAAAAAATAGTAGAAACAAATAAAATCAATAAAAACCTATCATGCACAGATCTTAAAAAAGCAATAGTGAATATCTCAAATAATGAAAATGCGAGTTATAGTATCACAAATGAAAACATTGATTGTGTTTCGGCGAACAAAAGCATCACTGTTTCGATTAATAGTGTAGGAAAATATAGAGAACGTGATGATCAAATAGAAGCTGAGTTCGTTGTCAACCAGTTAGGGGCAAATTCAGGGACTGGTGGAACCGGTACGGGTAGTGGAGCGATCCCGGTACCGTCTGATTACAACGATTCAGTAAAGGTCGTTGAAAGTGATTTCAAGTTCCTTAACGGTTCTTATAGCCCTGCCCAAAGCAGCATGCATATAAAAGGTGATGCAACGGTACAGTCAGGAAACAGCAAGGGTGGAAATGATATACTGATCCAAAGAAACTTTTTTGTGGATGGCAATATAGATTTTAAAAACCATGCCTGTTTGGCGGTTAGAGGGAATTTAATTGTGAAAGGAAACGTAAGTGCAACCAATAAAGTGTACATATTCGTTTATGGAAATGCATATTTTAATTCATATACGTATACGTCTTCCAACAATGAAATTTTTGTGACGGGAAAAGTGTTTGTCAACGGAATAGAAAAACCCAATAAGTATGGTCCTGTACCATCAGGAAAAGTATACGTTTACGGCAATGGAAATAAAAGTTGTCCGCTTCCCGGATCGGGGAATCCGGGAACCTCGCAATTTTCTTGGGAATTGGGCGATGAAATGAATGTTGATTATTTTACAGACTAACAGGAATAGAGCAGGCATATTTATATGCCTGCTCTATTTGTGTAAATAAAAATATCCAAATTACTATTAGTTAACCCCGCCGCTTCGCTGCCAGTACCTCCGCTTTCTTCGTATTCGCAAAATGATACTTCGTCAGCGATTTCAAATATTCGGCCCCTTTTTTTAGCAAGATCTTTGCAGCCGCTTCATCAACCAGTTTGCCTGCGCCTTTTGGCAGAATCAAGCCGGCTTCTTGGCTCATGCGATCCATTTCTTCCAGGAACGCAACGCGCGCAATGATTGAGGCACAGGCGACCGAAACGTGTAGCCCTTCCGCTTTGGTGGAGAATAGCACATTTTCCTTGATAATTTCTTTTTCATTTTTAACATGATTGTAATAGACGCCGCGTTCAGCAAATTGGTCGATAAGAATGGCGTCCGGCTTTTCTGGCGCCATTTTCCGCAGAACAAGCTTCAATGCCTGATTATGCAGCAGCGCTTTAATTTTTCCTTGCGACCAGCCTTTTGCTTGGACTTCGTTGTATTTCTCATTCTTTAGCGTAAGGACGTGGTGGGCAAACGCTTCTCTCAAATCCGGTGCTATTTTTCGCATATAATCATCGGTCAATAATTTGGAATCCTTTACGCCAAGCTCATGGGCGAGGCCGATTTTATCCGAAGGCACAAAGCAGGCAGCAACAGTAATGGGGCCAAAGAAATCGCCTGTGCCGGTTTCATCTGAGCCAAGGACAGAACGGCCTGCGAAGCCCTCAGGCAAAACATCGCCCTTTGTGGAAGCGGTTTTTGTGCCTGCTTCATCAGCCTCACCCCATTTAGCTGCCTCACGCTCTGCCCCGGCCCCCTGAAACATCACTTTTCCGGAATTATAGACAGTCAGCACCGCATCGGGCAGTTTTGCAGTGAAGCGGATATACTGTGCTTTGGCAGCCGCTTGCTGGTTCTTGTAGTGCGCAATTATTTGAAGCAGACTTTCCTCGGATAATTTTAGAACGACATTAGACATGGGTAAGTCTCCTCTCTTATGATTCACAAGCAGCTTGTGTTCATGTTATGATTATGTATAGAATTCTAAAGGGGGATGGAGCATTGTCGGATCAGCAGAAAATTCGCACTTCAGTTGAAATATACGGCCATACTTATAAAATGGTAGGCAGCGAAACTTCCGGGCACATGCGCCTGGTTGCGTCGATGGTTGATGAGAAAATGCGTGAATTCCATGCGATGAATCCATCTCTTGACAGTTCGAAGCTTGCTGTTTTAACGGCGGTCAATGCCGTAAATGACTATCTTAAACTAAAAGAACAAGTAGAACAATTGGAATTTGAACTCCGAAAACTGAAGGGTTGACGAACATGCTTGATATAATACTATTGATTTTATTGCTTGGCGGCCTGATTGTCGGGGCTAAAAGGGGCCTTGTGGTCCAACTGATCCACATGGTCGGATTTATCATAGCGTTGGTTGTTGCATATCTCTATTATAAACCACTCGCCGAATATTTTGTGCTATGGGTGCCGTACCCGGCCGTCAGCGAAGATTCGCGTTTTACCATTGCTATTGAGCAATTGGACTTGGACCAGACGTTTTACCAGCTTTTCGCATTTGCTTTGATTTTCTTTGCGGTGAAATTCGCATTGCAAGTGCTGGCTTCGATGTTTGATTTCCTAAAATATCTGCCTTTGCTCGGTTTTGTCAGCAAAATTCTTGGAGCTATACTGGGTGTGATCGAAGTGTACATACTGTTGTTTATTTTCATCTATGTGTTGGCGTTGCTTCCAATCGGTGCAATTCAAACTCAATTGGAGAATTCTGGAATTGCGAAAACAATGCTGGAACATACACCCTATTTCTCCGAGAAAGTAAAAGAATGGTGGTATATTTATATGTAAGTAGGAACTTCTCTCTTGCTGAGAGAAGTTTTTTTCAAGTCTAAAACTGGAGGATTCTGCATGAATAAAAAAATAATCATCAGAACACTAGAGAAAATCGCATTATATATGGAACTTAAAGGAGAAAATCCGTTTAAAGTGTCGGCATTCCGAAAAGCCGCACAAGCGCTTGAACTCGACCAGCGCAGCCTGGATGAAATCGAAGATGTCACCAAACTCAAAGGCATCGGAAAAGGGACAGGGGACGTCATTCTGGAGTTGATGGCAGACGGCAAATCCACCGTTCTGGAAGAATTGCAAAATGAAGTGCCGAAAGGGCTTCTCCCTTTGATGAAGCTCCAAGGAATGGGCGGCAAAAAAATTGCCAAGCTGTATAAAGAGCTGGGCATTGATTCCGCAGAAGCGTTGATGCAGGCATGCCTTGCCCACGACATCCAAAAATTGCCGGGCTTCGGGCCGAAATCCGAAGAAAAGATCTTGAAGGAATTGACGGATTTCGATTCGAAACCGGGGCGCCATCCGATTTGGCGGACAGAAGAAGCTGTGGCATTTATCGAAGAGGTGCTGTCAAAAATCGAAGCGGTTGCAAAATTCTCGGTTGCCGGGAGTTACCGGCGGACAAAAGAGACCAGCAAAGACCTCGACTTTATCATCGCGACGACTGATCCAATAGGAGTAAGAGAGCAATTGCTGGCAGCGCTTCCGGTGGAAAATACGATTGCAGCTGGCGATACGAAAGTATCCGTCACTGTAGAGTTTCAGGAAATGATTGATGTTGATTTCCGTTTGGTTGCGCCAGAAGAATTCGCGACAGCGCTGCACCATTTTACGGGTTCAAAAGACCATAACGTCAAAATGCGGCAACTTGCGAAATCGCAAAACAAGAAAATCAGCGAATATGGTGTGGAACAAGCCGATGGCTCGGTCAAGACGTTTGAAAACGAGACGGAATTTTATGCGTATTTCGATTTGCCGTTCATTCCGCCGACAGTCCGTGAAGATGGACGGGAAATTGACCGCTTGGATGAATTGCCGCTGCTTGTGGATCTTCCGGATATTAAAGGCGACTTGCACATGCACACTACTTGGTCGGACGGCGCCCATTCACTGACGGAAATGGTGGAAGCTTGCCGTGCTCGGGGTTATAACTATATGGTCATCACCGACCATTCGCATTATTTAAAAGTGGCAAACGGCTTGACGCCGGAACGCCTGTTGAAGCAAAATGCCGAAATCCGCGAATTAAACAAAAAATACGATGACATAGAAGTGATGTCCGGTACAGAAATGGACATTTTGCCGGACGGCTCACTCGATTTTGACGATAAAGTGCTGGAACAGCTTGACTTCGTTATTGCCAGCATCCACTCGAGCTTTCAGCAGCCCCAGGAGCAGATCATGGCACGCATTTTAACTGCGATGAAAAATCCGCATGTCGATATGATCGCGCATCCGACAGGACGCATTGTCGGGCAACGGAGCGGGTATGATCCAGACATGGAGCAATTGCTGGACTGGGCGAAAGAATATGGTAAAATCGTAGAATTGAATGCTAGTCCATACCGGTTAGATTTGGCTGTCGAGCATTTGGAAATGGCACAAGAAAAAGGCGTGCCAGTGGCAATCAATACCGATGCCCATGCAATTGAACAACTGGAAGTCATGGAGACAGGCATCAAGCATGCACAAAAAGCATGGCTTAAAAAGGATCATGTAGTCAATACATGGCCGCTTGAGAAACTGCAAGAATACCTGAAAAAATAGGAGGTGCCTCCTTTGATTGCAGAACGTGCGTTAAGGACACTGGAATATTATAAAATCCGGGAAGAAGTGGCGCGTTACTGTACCTCTTCGCTCGGGAAATCACATGTTGAAAGCTTAGTGCCGTCAACAGATATAAATGAAGTGCAAATTTTGCTGGATCAAATGGACGAAGCTGCAAACGTACTCCGCGTCAAAAACAATGTGCCGATGGGCGGGATTTTTGATATCCGCATGCACGCGAAGCGCGCTCAAATCGGCGGAATGCTGAGCCCCATGGAATTGATGGAAGTCTCATCAACTATCCGGGCTAGCCGGATTTTGCGCCAGTTTTTTGAAGCTATCCAAGAAGAAGGCGGAATTGATATTCCTCATTTTCTGGAGAAAAAAGAATCGATGCCGATATTGACTTCGCTTGAACACGACATCAATATGTGCATCGATGACAACGGCGGCGTACTCGATAGCGCGAGTGCAGCGCTCCGGACCATCCGCCAGCAGCTGCGTGCGCAGGAAAGCCGCGTACGCGAACGCTTGGAAAGTTTAATCCGTGGGAAGAATGCGTCGAAAATGCTGTCTGATTCGATTGTAACGATCCGCAATGACCGCTATGTGATTCCGGTCAAGCAGGAATACCGCAGCCATTATGGCGGCATTGTCCACGATTCATCTTCTTCAGGCCAAACTTTGTTTATCGAACCGGATGCAGTTGTTCAAGCGAACAACGAAGTTCGCCGCTTAAAAGTGAAAGAAAAAGAAGAAATCGACCGCATCTTGCAGATGCTTTCTGCACAAGTGCAGGAAATTGCACATGAATTGTTTGTGCTAGTCGAAGTGCTCGGTGAAATCGATTTAATATTGGCGAAAGCGAAGTACGGTGCTGCCAATAAGTGCTCAAAGCCGGCAATGAACCAAGAAGGCTATATCAATTTGCGCAAAGCGCGCCACCCGCTGATTCCAATTGATGAAGTGGTAGCGAATGACATTGAGTTCGGCGGCGATATCACCGCTATCGTTATTACCGGACCGAATACGGGCGGGAAGACGGTTACACTGAAAACTGTCGGCCTTTGCACGTTAATGGCGCAAGCCGGTTTGCCGGTGCCTGCGCTGGACGGCTCAGAGCTTGCAGTGTTTGATCAAGTGTTTGCAGATATTGGAGACGAACAATCAATCGAGCAAAGCTTGAGTACATTTTCTTCTCATATGGTCAACATTGTCGACATTTTGACGAAGTTTGATGAGAAATCGCTCGTCATTTTTGATGAATTGGGTGCAGGGACCGACCCGCAAGAAGGAGCGGCGCTTGCCATATCGCTTTTGGATGAAGTCCACGGCAGAGGCGCACGGGTCATCGCCACAACCCATTACCCGGAATTGAAAGCTTACGGCTTTAACCGGCCGGGCGTTGCCAATGCCAGCGTTGAGTTTGATGTGGAAACGCTAAGCCCGACTTACCGTCTGTTGATCGGGGTACCTGGGCGAAGCAACGCCTTTGAGATCTCCAAACGGCTTGGTTTACCGGAACACATTATTAATCATGCGAAAAGTTTTACTGGCACTGACCGCCGCGAAGTTGATTCGATGATTGCATCACTTGAAAAGAGCCGCAGGGAATCAGAACGCGACGCGGAACGTTCAAGTGCTGTGCTGCAGGAATCGGAACGGCTGAAAAAAGAGCTGGAAGAGCAGTTGAAACAATACGAAAACCAGAAAGAGCGCTTGGAAGAAAAAGCGAAAGAAAAAGCGCGTAAAATCGTAGAGCAGGCGACACGGGAAGCGGAAACGGTAATGTCCGATTTGCGTAAAATGCAGATGGAACAGGCATCAACCGTTAAAGAGCATCAGTTGATCGATGCGAAAAAACGGCTGGAAGCCGCCATGCCGGAAAACCGGGTATTGAAGAAAGCCGCAAAAGCTAATCAAAGCCGGCCGCTCAAGCCGAACGACGAAGTAAAAGTCATTTCATACGGCCAAAAAGGCACATTAATTGAGAAAGTATCCGATAATGAATGGACTGTCCAGATCGGCATTTTGAAAATGAGGCTGCCGGAATCTGACCTGTTATATACAAAGCCTGAAAAACAAAAAGAAACCCGTACCATGGCGACGCTTAAAAATCGCGACTCCCATGTTAAGCTGGAGCTTGATTTGCGCGGAGAGCGCTATGAAGATGCGCTGGCCCGTGTCGAGAAGTACATTGACGATGCTTTATTATCAAACTACCACCAAGTATCAATCATCCACGGCAAAGGCACAGGAGCGCTTCGCCAAGGCGTGCAGCAGTATTTGAAAAAACATCCGCGCGTGAAAAGCTATCGTTTCGGAGAAGCGGGAGAAGGCGGCTCTGGCGTTACAGTAGCTGAATTAAAGTGATTTTTGAAAAGGGAGAATAGAACATGTCGGAAACTGGATTTTGGACCCATCCGCTCGTTGAAACAGCTGGCTATTTTAGCGTAGTTGTCCTGTGTTTGATCGTTTCAATGGTGATTTTCGAAATCATAACCAAGTACAAAAACTGGGAAGAAATTAAAAAAGGCAATGTCGCTGTCGCAATGGCAACCGGAGGTAAAATTTTCGGCGTCACTAATATTTTCCGCTTTTCCATTGAACAGCATAATTCTTTGCTGCAAATGATTGGGTGGGGCTTATACGGCTTTGCGCTGCTCATATTCGCATATGTCCTATTTGAATTTCTGACCCCGAAATTCAATGTTGATGATGAAATCGAACAGGACAACCGCTCTGTCGGATTTATTTCCATGACGATTTCGGTCGGCTTGTCATACGTGGTCGGTGCCAGTATTTCATAGGAGTTGGACTAAATGGAAAACTTGATTAAAATTTTGTTCGTTTGTTGTGCAATATTTATCATTGTGGGACTAGTGTTTTTGTTTATATAAGAAGCTGGCAGCCGGACACGTTCTGGTTGCCTTTTTTTGTTATGTTCAGAAATAGATTGTAAGCGATATCATTATTCTTTATAATAAAAATAGGAATATTCGCACGAATTCAATCGAATAGGAGGTATGAAGAATGATACAAAAGCCTTGGCTTGCACATTATCCGCCAGAAGTGCCGCATACGCTTTCTTACCCCAGCATCCCGGTCCAGGAATATTTAACCCAAGCTTACGAACAATATCCGGAAAAAGTGGCCGTTCATTTTATGGGCAAAGATCTTTCTTATCGGGAACTGCATGAATCCTCTTTGAAATTTGCGAATTACTTGCAAAAACTTGGCATACAAAAAGGTGATCGGGTGGCAATTATGCTGCCGAACTGTCCGCAGGCGGTCATCAGCTTTTACGGCATCTTGTATGCCGGCGGCGTAGTCGTCATGACCAATCCTCTTTACACCGAACGGGAAATCGCTTATCAAATGAAAGATTGCGGAGCCCGCGCGATTGTGGCTCTCGACATTTTGTTCCCGCGTGTTTCTGCTGTTGTCCAAGAAACAAGTTTAGAAAACATTATTATTACCGGCATAAAAGATTACCTGCCATTCCCGAAAAACATCGTTTATCCTTTTATCCAAAAGCGGCAGCATGGTTTAGCGATTAAAGTAGAGCATCGGGGCATTAACCACTTGTTTACAGAAATCATAAAGAGCGCTCCTCCGCAAGTAGAAGAGCCCGAGTTCAATTTTGAAGAAGATTTGGCGCTGCTCCAATACACAGGAGGCACAACGGGGTCGCCGAAAGGGGTTATGCTGACGCATAAAAATCTCATTTCCAACGCGACGATGTGCGACAGCTGGCTTTACAAATGCAAAAGAGGCGAAGAAACGATATTGGGCATTATTCCGTTATTCCATGTATACGGATTGACAACAGTGCTTATTTTATCCGTCATGCAAGGAAACCGGATGGTCTTGCTGCCGAAATTCGATGCCGAAACGGCGCTGAAAACGATAAACAAACAGAAACCGACCCTTTTCCCAGGCGCACCGACCTTATATATCGGTTTGATGAGCCATCCCGATATTTCGAAATATGACTTGTCTTCAATTGAAGCATGCATGAGCGGCTCTGCGCCGTTGCCTTTGGAAGTGCAAGAGAAGTTTGAAGCGATTACTGGAGGCAAATTGGTCGAAGGATACGGCTTGACCGAAACTTCACCAGTAACCCACTCGAACCTCGTATGGGGCGAACGCACAAAAGGATCGATCGGCTTTCCTTATCCGGATACGGATTGCCAAATTTTTCGCACAGGGACGACAGAGCCTGTCCGGAATGGTGAAATCGGTGAAATCGCCATCAAAGGCCCTCAAGTGATGAAAGGGTATTGGAACCGGCCTGAAGACACGGCCGCAACTATCGTGAATGGCTGGTTGCTGACAGGTGACTTGGGGTATATGGACGCAGGCGGACATTTTTACATCGTCGACCGCAAAAAAGACATGATTATCGCCGGCGGCTTTAATATTTATCCGCGCGAAATCGAAGAAGTGCTGTATGAGCACGAAGCGGTTCAAGAATGTGTCGTGGCGGGCATACCGGATCCGTACCGTGGAGAAACAGTTAAAGCTTTTATTGTCCAGAAAGAAGGATACAATGTTACAGAAAAAGAGTTTGACAGCTATTGCCGGGAACGTTTAGCGTCATTCAAAGTTCCGCGCATCTACGAATTCCGAAAAGAGCTGCCCAAAACAGCAGTCGGCAAAATTCTGCGCCGCAAACTTGTGGATGAAGAAATGGCAAAACAGAACGAAGCCATTCCATCATAAAAAGCTTTATTGCGAGTGTTTGCCAGCATTAGCGGGTATAGGATAAAGCTTGACACCTTATACTATTAACTATAATATGAAAATATGAATGAACCGCCATTCATATTTTCATATTTTTTTGGGTGGTGATGAGTTGGTAAAAAAAGATAAACCAAAATACAGGCAAATTGTCGATGCGGCAGTAATCGTCATTGCTGAAAATGGCTACCATCAAGCGCAAGTATCGAAAATTGCGAAACAGGCCGGCGTAGCCGATGGCACTATTTATCTGTATTTCAAAAACAAAGAAGATATTCTGATTTCAGTATTCCAAGAAAAAATGGGGATATTCGTCAGCAAGCTGGAAGAAATTCTTTCAAAAGAGAGCACAGCATCAGAAAAGCTAGGATCAATGATTGAAAGCCACTTCAGCTTGCTCGCAAATGATATCCACCTCGCGATTGTCACTCAACTCGAACTTCGGCAATCCAATACCGAAATCCGTATGAGAATCAATGGCGTGTTAAAAGAATACTTAATGCTGATGGATAAGATCCTGGTTTTGGGAATGGAAAACGGAGAATTTGATAAAACGATGGATATCCGTTTAGCAAGGCAGATGGTTTTCGGTACAATGGATGAGACGATTACTACTTGGGTTATGAATGACCATAAGTACGATTTAGTCGAATTGGCGCCAAAAGTTCATCGATTATTGATGAAAGGCATGCGCACATAAGAAAGGGGCTTATTGAATGGAATTCATCAGTTGGACGAAAGAAGACGGGGTCGCGATTGCGGCGATCAACCGTCCTCCGGCGAACGCCTTATCGCGGTCGCTGATTTTAGAAGTGGACGAATTGCTCAATCAAGTGGAGCATGATGAAGAAGTCCGCGTTATCTTATTGCACGGCGAGGGAAGATTTTTCTCAGCCGGCGCTGACATCAAGGAATTCACAGCTGTTAACTCAGGTGAAGAATTTTCGAAACTTTCCGCTAGCGGACAAAAAGTTTTCGAACGCGTTGAGTCCTTCCATAAGCCGGTCATAGCGGCCATCCACGGGGCAGCTTTAGGCGGCGGACTGGAGCTGGCAATGAGCTGCCATATGCGTTTTGTCACTGAAAATGCTAAACTGGGATTGCCTGAACTTCAATTGGGCCTGATTCCTGGATTTGCTGGTACACAGCGTTTGCCAAGGTATGTAGGCGTTGCAAAAGCGGCAGAAATGCTGTTGACGAGCGATCCGATTTCCGGAACGGAAGCGGCGCAGTACGGGCTTGCTAACCGGGCGTTCGCCGAGGAAGACCTAATTAAGCAAGCGCTTTCAATTGCAAAGAAAATTGCGAAGAAAAGCCCTGTGGCTGTGAAGGCGGCGATTGACATGCTTCAATATGCAAAACATGCTTCATATTTCGAAGGGGTCGAAGCGGAAGCTCAGTCATTTGGTACGGTTTTCGAATCGGAAGACGCAAAAGAAGGCATTCAGGCTTTTCTGGAAAAACGCGAAGCACAATTCAAAGGGAAATAATACTTGGGAGGTTTCTGTTCATGAACATTTATGTATTGGTAAAAAGAACTTTTGACACTGAAGAAAAACTGGTTATCTCTAACGGCAAAATCCAGGAAGACGGTGCGGAATTCATCATCAACCCTTACGATGAGTACGCGATTGAAGAAGCAATCACAGTCCGCGATGCGCACGGCGGCGAAGTAACCGTCATCACAATTGGCGGCGAAGAAGCGGAAAAACAATTGCGGACTGCACTTGCAATGGGTGCCGATAAAGCGGTTTTAATCAATACAGAAGACGATCTTGAAGAAATGGACCAATATACAACTGCATACATATTGGCTGAATACTTGAAAGACAAAGATGCCGATTTAATTTTGGCTGGAAACGTAGCAATCGACGGAGGATCTGGCCAAGTGGGTCCGCGTGTAGCCGATTTGCTCGGCATTAACTATGTCACAACGATTACTGACCTTCAAATTGAGGGAACAGCAGTTAAGATTGTCCGAGACATCGAAGGGGATGCAGAAGAACTTGAAACATCGCTGCCGCTGTTGGTAACTGCGCAGCAAGGATTGAACGAACCCCGTTACCCATCGCTTCCAGGAATCATGAAAGCGAAGAAAAAACCGCTTGAAGAAGTTGAAATTGATGATCTTGATATCGAAGAAGATGACGTAGAACCGAAGACGGAAACGCTAGAAATCTACATGCCGCCTAAAAAAGCCGCTGGCCGGATTTTAGAAGGTGACTTGTCTACGCAAGTATCTGATTTAGTTGGTTTATTGCGCAACGAAGCGAAAGTTATATAAAAGCAATTAGTTCAATTCGTATCCATTGATTTTTCACATCTACTTAGGGGGTAAACTGACTATGTCGAAAAAAGTACTAGTGTTGGCTGAAACGCGCGAAGGTGCATTGCGCAACGTATCATTTGAAGCGATTGCCGCTGCGAAGCAAATTGCCGGCGGAGGAGAAGTGGTCGCGGTGCTGCTGGGGGATTCAGTCAGCGAATTCGGTGCAGAACTTGTCAACTACGGGGCGGATCGCGTCATCACTGTTGAACATCCACACTTAAAATCATATACATCTGATGGCTATGGCCAGGCGTTCATGGCTGTTATCGAACAAGAAAGTCCAGAAGGCATCGTCTTCGGGCATACAGCGGTTGGAAAAGACCTCTCACCTAAAATTGCATCAAAACTGCAGGCTGGATTGGTTTCCGACGTGACAGCGATTGAAGGGGAAGGCGATGGCGCTGTATTCGTCCGCCCGATCTATTCGGGTAAAGCATTTGAGAAAAAGACAATTAAAGAAGGCATTACTTTTGTAACAATCCGCCCGAACAATATCGCGCCGCTTGCGCGTGAAGAGCGTTCAGGAGATGTGAGCTCACTTTCTGTAGACATTACAAACTTGCGTACGATCATTAGAAATGTGGTTCGCAAATCGGCAGAAGGCGTTGACCTTTCAGAAGCGAAAGTGATTGTAGCTGGCGGCCGTGGCGTGAAGAGCGCAGACGGATTTGCGCCGCTCCAGGAACTTGCGAACCTTTTAGGGGGAGCGGTTGGTGCGTCGCGCGGAGCCTGCGATGCGGACTACGTGGACTATTCGCTGCAAATCGGCCAAACAGGAAAAGTTGTTACACCTGATTTGTATATTGCTGCTGGTATTTCGGGTGCAATTCAGCATTTGGCGGGCATGTCCAACTCGAAAGTCATTGTTGCCATCAACAAAGACCCTGAGGCAAATATTTTCAAAGTAGCAGACTATGGCATTGTCGGCGACTTGTTTGAAGTTGTTCCGATGCTGACGGAAGAATTCCGTAAAGTAATGTAATAGGGAAGCGGCCTTCTCGATGAGAAGGCCGCTTTTATTCGTTTAGTGGGAAATTATGCGGGTAGAGTAAGAGTAGGCAAAAAATTAGCGGGTGAAATAATCGCATGCTATAATCGTTTTATAGTTAGGGTTTACAAAATAAGGAGGAATTATTAATGGCAATTGTACACGGCACAGATCAAAACTTTTCACAAGAAATCGCAGAAGGTTTAGTATTAGTCGATTTTTGGGCGACTTGGTGCGGACCATGTAAAATGATTGCTCCAGTATTAGAAGAATTGGACGCTGAAATGAGCGACAAAGTAAAAATCGTTAAAGTAGACGTCGATGAAAACCAAGAAACAGCAGGAAACTACGGCATTATGTCGATTCCTACTCTTTTGTTGATGAAAGACGGAGAAACAGTTGATAAAGTAGTAGGTTTCAGACCAAAAGAAGCTTTGGCTGAATTGGTTAACCAACACGCATAATTCTAAACCGGGTCCAGCGATGGCGCCCGGTTTTTTAATAGGGTGAGAGAAGATGAAAAACGAATTGCTGCAGCATAAGCTGGCGGTGCTTCCTGACCAGCCGGGATGCTATTTGATGAAAGACCGCCAAAATACCATTATCTACGTCGGCAAGGCAAAAGTGCTGAAAAACCGGGTGCGCTCCTACTTTACGGGAAGCCATGACGCGAAAACCCAGCGCCTTGTCAATGAAATTGAGGATTTCGAGTATATTGTGACAAGTTCGGATAAAGAAGCTTTGATCCTTGAGTTGAACTTGATAAAAAAGCATGATCCGAAATACAACATCATGCTGAAGGACGACAAATCCTATCCGTATCTGAAAATTACGGGAGAGCGGCATCCAAAGCTGATCACGACACGCCAAGTAAAGAAGGACAAGGGCAAGTATTTCGGCCCTTATCCCAATGCATTCGCGGCAAGTGAAACGAAAAAGTTGCTAGACCGCTTGTATCCTCTCCGGAAATGCCACACGATGCCGGACCGCGCATGCCTTTACTATCATATGGGGCAATGCCTGGCGCCGTGCATCAAACCGATTGAACAAGAAACCTATCAAGAAATGATTGAAGGCATTACAAAGTTTCTAAACGGCGGATTCCGCGAAGTCAAGCAGCAGCTGGTGGAAAAGATGTCAGAAGCTGCTGAAAATCTGGAGTTTGAACGGGCGAAAGAATACCGCGATCAAATTTCGCATATCGAGACCGTCATGGAAAAGCAGAAGATGGCAATGAATGATTTCACAAATCGTGATGTTTTTGCTTATGCTGTCGATAAAGGCTGGATGTGCGTCCAAGTGTTTTTTGTGCGGCAAGGGAAATTGATTGAACGCGACGTTTCGCTTTTCCCGTTATACCGAGATCCGCAAGAAGAGTTCCAGACGTTCCTTGGCCAATTTTATGAGCAGTCGCATCATGTGAAGCCGAACGAAATTTTATTGCCGGAAGGCGAGGATGCGGAACTGATCAAGGAATGGCTTGAAATCCGTACGCTTGTCCCACAGCGAGGCAAGAAAAAAGATTTGGTGGAATTGGCGAAGAAAAACGCGGAAATTGCAATCAGGGAAAAGTTCCAGCTGCTTGAGCGGCAGGAAACGAAAACCATTGGAGCCTGCGAAGAACTGGGCGAAGCCATGAACATCGAAACACCGCTGCGCATCGAGGCGTTCGATAACTCCCATATCCAAGGGGCAGATGCCGTATCTGCAATGATTACATTCATCGACGGCAAACCGTCGAAGAAAGATTACCGTAAATACAAGACACGCAATGCGTCAAAACCTGATGACTACGCAGCGATGCGCGAAGTCATTCGCCGACGCTATACCCGCGTCTTAAAAGATGAATTGCCATTGCCGGATTTGATCATCATCGATGGGGGCAAAGGGCAGATCGAGTCGGCGCGCGAAATTTTGGAAGACGAACTTGGACTGTCGATTCCGATTGCCGGCCTTGCCAAAGATGACAAGCACCAAACATCGCAGCTTTTATATGGCTCGCCGATTGAAGTGGTGCCGCTGAAACGGACGAGTGAAGCGTTCTATCTATTGCAGCGCATACAAGATGAAGTGCACCGTTTTGTCATAACGTTCCATCGCCAGCTTAGAGGCAAGAACGCCATTACATCGGCACTCGATAATTTGGAAGGTGTCGGGCCGAAACGCAAACAGCAATTGCTCAAGCATTTCGGTTCAGTGAAAAAAATAAAAGAAGCATCTGTCGATGAACTGAAACAAGCCGGCATGCCGGTGGCGCTGGCTGCTTCTATCCATAAACACTTTGCTGAACAGGCATTGTCAACGGAATAAGAGTATGCTATCGTAATAACATAATTAAATCACTTGTAACGAGTGGTGATAGAGGTGCGAACGTCAAAAGTACCCATTCAGAGATGTACAGAGTCTGTGAAGAATGGGGAAAGGGGCGGTCGCCGAAGTGTGCGGAGGGCTGTAAACCCGCATGCTGGTCCTGCATTTAAGAAGTGCAGGGCTGTCAGAGTCGATCTCTGGAGGGCTATCTCACATGGACGTTTTTCGTACATGATAAAAGAGGTAGTTTGCTGCATCCGCAGCGGGCTGCCTCTTTTTTTGTTGAGAGCCACAATAACTGTGGGAGTGGATAAAATGGAAACTGTTGTGATGAAGTTCGGCGGCACATCGGTTGCGACACCAGAAAAAATTATCGGGGTCGCAAAACGTGCCATCCAGGAAAAAGAAAAAGGCAATCGAGTGGTCATCGTCGTATCGGCAATGGGAAAGACGACAGATACCCTTGTGGCATTGGCCAACGAAATATCGGCAGATCCGCCAAAAAGGGAAATGGACATGTTGCTTGCAACCGGGGAACAAGTGACGATTTCGCTTCTCGCGATGGCATTTAAAGCGCTCGGCCATGAGGCGTTGTCGTTCACTGGATGGCAAGCGGGCATAGAAACTGAATCGGTGCCGCGCAATGCGCGTATCGAACAAATACATACAGAACGCCTGGAGCGGGTTTTGGACAACGGCTATTTCTGTGTGGTTGCCGGTTTCCAAGGCGTGGACAAAGTCGGCAACATTACAACGCTTGGCCGCGGCGGATCCGATACGACTGCAGTGGCGCTTGCCGCAGCATTAAAAGCAGCGAAATGTGAAATCTATACAGATGTCGATGGCGTCTACACGGCTGATCCACGCTATGTTGCCGGTGCACGGAAATTGGAACAGATTTCATATGATGAAATGCTTGAACTGGCCAATTTGGGAGCAGGGGTGCTGCATCCGCGCGCAGTTGAATTTGCTAAGAACAACAGGGTCCCGTTATCAGTGAGAGCGAGTTATTCGGACGAACCGGGAACAATCATACAAGAGGTGATCACAGTGGAGAAAAATCTTATTGTCAGAGGCGTTGCCTTTGAAAAGGGAATTGCCCGAGTAACAGCGAGCTACGAGAAACCGTTCAATGGCTCGCTTGCGAAAATTTTCATGAAGCTTGCCGAACATCATATTGATGTCGATATTATTGTCCAAAGTATATCCGAAGATGTTCCGCCGTCCGTGTCGTTTTCTATCAAGGAAGACAGCCTGGAAGAAACAAAACGCGTTTTAGAAGAATATCGCGATGAAATCGGCTTTTTAAAAGCGAATTACGAGGTTGGCTTGGCGAAAGTCTCTATCGTCGGTTCCGGTATGGTCTCTAACCCAGGTGTTGCTGCGCATATGTTTGACGTTCTCCGTCTGCAAGATATCCCGGTTAAAATGGTCAGCACGTCAGAGATCAAGGTTTCTGTCGTCGTGCCGGAAAGCGACATGGAGAAATCTGCTAACGCGCTGCATGATGCGTACGAATTATCATATTAAGAAAACAAGACCCAACTCCAGTTGGGTCTTGTTTTAAGATTACGGTATATAAAACACATCCTATAAAAAATAATCCAAACTATGCATTTGCCGTATTTGTCATAGTTTAGACACGTTCGCGGAGGTCTGTTTTTAAGGTGATGCGCACTAAATTCTTTTTCTGAAATACTTCTTCGTGTGCTTCAGTCAGAAAGCCGTCCAGTTTTTGTTTTTGCTGTGCAAGAAAACCGGCTTCCAATTTAAAGCAGCGATTTTCTATTTTAGAAGGAATAAGCGTATAAATTGTTTCATCCTTGGAAGCTTTTTCAAGAGTCAATTCTCCGAAGCTAGCTGAGGAAAAGAAGTCAGGAGCTTCTTCCATAGAATATAAAGGGAACTTCCGGGCGATCGATTTGCCCGCCCAATAGAGAATTTCTGTTTCATGAGGCCCTAAAATTTCTGGCAGAAGGTAGTCCCTAATCACTTCATAACCGAAATGCTCGTTCGAGTTTGTATCAGATGCAGCCATAATAAACCTACTTTCACTATAATAAAATACTATTAAGAATGTTTGTAAAAACAACGAGTTGCCTTGACGCTCCTTTTTGCGGGGAGTACAATAAATATGTCATATTATTGTATCATGATGTTAGTTGCAGTCAATGGATGCTTTCGTAACATATCGATGGCTCTTTTTGCTGCCTATCAATAGGTTGAGGGGGGTAAAAAATTTGGAAAATCGTGAATTTTTATTGCGCAGACTGCACTCATTATTAGGTATCATCCCGATCGGTGTTTTCTTGACGCAGCATTTAATCGTCAACCATTTTGCAACACAGGGTGAGTCTGCATTTAACGATGCGTCCCACTTCATGGCGAATCTTCCTTTCGTCATATTCTTGGAGATTTTCGTTATTTATCTACCGTTGGTGTATCATGCATTTTACGGCTTGTACATAGCGTTTACTTCAAAACACAATGTGGGGCATTACAGTTATTTGAGAAACCGTTTACTTGTTTTGCAGAGATACACAGGAATTTTCCTTGTTGTCTTTATCGCATGGCATGTATTTGAAACGCGTTTCCAAGTAGCGGTCGGCAACGCAGCAGAAGCAGATTTTAATATGATGGCAGATATTCTGGCTAATCCGCTTATGTTGGCATTCTACATCGTCGGTGTCTTGTCAGCGACTTTCCACTTAGCGAACGGATTATGGTCTTTCCTAGTAACTTGGGGAATTACGCAATCTGAAAAATCACAGCGCTATGCTAACTATTTCACACTTCTAGTATTTATCGTACTATCAGTTATTGGTATCAGAGCTTTGTTCGCGTTCGTTTAAGAACGCTTTCATATTGGTGAACTAAAAGAGGAGTGAATACCAAAATGGCGAAAGGCAAACTTATTATTGTCGGCGGAGGCCTGGCTGGTTTAATGGCAGCGATTAAAGCTGCAGAAGCCGGATCACCCGTTGAACTATTTTCAATCGTTCCGGTTAAACGGTCCCACTCGGTTTGTGCACAGGGCGGAATTAACGGAGCGGTTAATACAAAAGGTGAAGGGGATTCCCCTGCAATTCACTTTGATGACACTGTTTACGGCGGAGATTTCTTGGCAAACCAAAAGCCGGTTCAAGCAATGGCGGATGCAGCACCAGCAATTATCCGTTTGCTTGACCGTATGGGCGTTATGTTTAACCGTACGCCTGAAGGTTTGTTGGATTTCCGCCGTTTCGGCGGAACAATGCACCACAGAACGGCATTTGCCGGCGCGACAACAGGCCAGCAACTGCTTTACGCACTTGACGAGCAAGTACGCCGCCAAGAAGCGAACGGTTTGGTTACAAAATACGAAGGCTGGGAATTCCTTGGCCTCGTGCTTGATGAAAACGGCGTAAGCCGCGGCATCACAGCTCAAAACATGACGACCATGGAAATCAAAGCATTCCGCGGCGATGCAGTTATCATGGCAACTGGCGGACCTGGGATTATTTTCGGGAAATCAACAAACTCAGTAATCAATACAGGATCAGCAGCTTCGATCGTGTATCAGCAAGGCGCATATTACGCAAACGGCGAATTTATCCAAATTCACCCGACAGCAATTCCTGGAGACGACAAACTTCGCTTGATGTCAGAATCGGCACGCGGAGAGGGCGGACGTATTTGGACATACAAAGACGGCAAGCCTTGGTACTTCCTTGAAGAAAAATATCCGGCATACGGAAACTTGGTTCCACGTGATATTGCGACGCGTGAAATCTTCGATGTCTGCGTTAACCAAAAACTGGGCATCAACGGCGAAAACATGGTGTACTTGGACCTTTCCCATAAAGATCCAAAAGAATTGGACATCAAACTTGGCGGAATCATTGAAATCTATGAGAAATTCACAGGCGACGATCCGCGCAAAGTACCGATGAAGATTTTCCCGGCAGTCCACTATTCAATGGGCGGACTATGGGTTGACGATCACCAAATGACGAACATTCCAGGCGTATTGGCTGCAGGGGAATGCGATTATTCACAGCACGGCGCGAACCGCCTAGGCGCGAATTCGCTTTTATCCGCGATTTACGGCGGAATGGTAGCAGGGCCGAACGCTATTGAATATATTCAAGGTTTGGATACACTTGCTGAAGACCTTCCTTCTGATATTTTCGATGCAGCAGTTGCTGAAGAGCAGCGCAAGTGGGAAGAAATTTTGGCGCTTGACGGCACTGAAAACGCCTATGTTCTGCACAAAGAACTTGGCGAATGGATGACGGATAACGTGACTGTAGTGCGCTATAACGACAGACTGCAGAAAACGGATGAAAAGATTCAGGAACTGTTACAACGTTTTGACAACATCAGCATGACGGACACACAACTTTGGAGCAATCAGGGTGCAATGTTCGCACGCCAATTGAAAAACATGTTACATTTAGCTAGAGTAATCACAATCGGTGCGTTAATGCGCAACGAAAGCCGTGGCGCTCATTATAAACCGGAGTTCCCAGAGCGTAATGATGCAGAATTCTTGAAAACGACAATGGCTAAATTTAATGGATACAATGCACCAATCTTCCATTACGAAGAAGTCGATGTTTCATTAATTCCACCGCGGAAGCGCGATTATTCAGCGAAACACTAAGAAGGGAGCTATTTTACCATGGGTGAAGCAGCAAAAACGGTTATATTTGAAGTCGAACGCAGAAACTCTACGAACGAAGAGTCGTATTGGGAAAAGTTCGAATTGCCATATCGCGCCAACATGAATGTCATCTCGGCATTGATGGAAATCCGTCGTAACCCTGTCAATATGGAAGGGAAAAAGACATCCCCGGTAACTTGGGACATGAACTGTCTTGAAGAAGTTTGTGGCGCATGTTCAATGGTCATCAACGGTAAAGCCCGTCAATCATGTACGGCTTTGGTAGACCAACTTGAACAGCCGATCCGCCTTCAACCAATGAAAACATTCCCTGTAGTCCGCGACTTGATCGTTGACCGCAGCCGTATGTTCGAATCGTTGAAAAAAGTTAAAGCGTGGGTGCCGATCGATGGTACGCATGACCTTGGAGAAGGTCCGCGTATGCCTGAACGCAAACGCCAATGGGCTTATGAATTATCTAAATGTATGACTTGCGGTGTATGCTTAGAAGCATGCCCGAACGTTAACGATAAATCCGATTTCATCGGACCTGCACCACTTTCACAAGTACGTCTTTTCAATGCGCATCCAACAGGGGCCATGAACCGCGATGAGCGTTTGAACGCTATCATGGGCGATGGCGGGCTAGGGAGTTGCAGTAACTCTCAAAACTGCGTTGAATCTTGCCCTAAAGGAATTCCTTTGACAACTTCAATCGCAGCGCTGAACCGTGAAACAACAGTCCAAATGTTCCGCAACTTCTTCGGAAGCGACAGAATGGTTGACTAGTAGCTATCTTAAAACCTCCGCTTGGCGGAGGTTTTTTATTTTTTTATCGGCCATTATTTTTCGGACCTTTTAACGTGTTTTTGCTATACTAACAAAACAAACCTTTTTTTGAGAGGAGACTGTTATGAAAGCGAAGTATATTGATGATTTTGAAAGCTGGAAAAAAGGCTTTTCGTTTTCGGTGCCGGTACAAGTGCGTTTTTCAGAAACAGATATGTTTGGCCACGTCAACAACACGGTGCCCATTACGTATTTTGAATTTGCTCGGATCGAATACATGAAAGAACTTGGCCTCATGCAAAACTGGCTTGCAGGAGAAAGTAAATTATTTCCTGTTGTCGCAGATATCCAAGTCGATTATACTCAACAAGTGTATTTTGATGAGAAGCTCAATGTTCACGTGAAAATTGATTCCGTAGGCAATTCGTCTGTCGATGTCCATTACTGGGTAACCAATGAAAAAGAGGAAACATGCTTTACGGGGCGTGGCGCTATGGTCCAGATTTCCAAAGAGACAGGCAAAGGCCATCCTTGGTCGAAACAGGAAAAAGAGCTTTTGCAAAATAATGGGGTAGAGGCAGCGAAACTTTAAGGAATTCTTGCCATATGGATAAAAAACCCTCACTATAGAAGTAAGATTCGTTCTTAAGGAGTGAAACAGGAAAATGGCCAATGACACGAGAAACCATACTCATGATCCAGAAAAGGTAGCTTTTATGGAAAAAGAATTGCGGTATATTTCTGGCATTATTAAACAAAAAGGTAGAGAAATTTTGAATTCCTATACAATCACGCCTCCGCAATTTGTTGCATTGCAATGGCTGTTTGAACATGGGGATATGACAATCGGTGATCTATCGAACAAAATGTATTTAGCATTCAGTACAACGACCGATTTGGTCGACCGCATGGAAAAGAACAATTTGGTCATGCGCATCCGCGAAGAACAGGATCGCCGCGTCGTTCGCATCAAGCTGCTGC
Source organism: Planomicrobium sp. CPCC 101079 (assembly GCF_007859275.1). Taxonomy (GTDB): domain Bacteria; phylum Bacillota; class Bacilli; order Bacillales_A; family Planococcaceae; genus Planococcus. The sequence continues at coordinate 93,502 of NZ_VOHC01000011.1, forward strand.
AAGAAGGCGAACGCATCATTGAAGAAGTGATCCAAAAAAGGCAGGAGTATCTTGAAACGGTTCTTGCCGATTTTACACAGTCAGAAGTAGAGCAATTCTCATTCTTGCTTGAGAAATTGCACACAAACATGAAATAGGATTGAGGAGATTAACGGTGAATGCACCAATTGGTGTTATTGATTCGGGAGTGGGCGGTTTGACCGTCGCTAAAGAAATAATGAAGCTCTTGCCAAATGAACAAATTTACTACGTCGGTGATAATGCCAGGTGCCCTTACGGCCCACGTCCAATCGCGGAAGTGCGGAAGTATACGTGGCAAATGGCAACTGCTTTAATGCAGAAGAATATTAAAATGCTTGTAATCGCGTGCAATACTGCGACTGCAGCAGCACTCAACTCGCTGCAGAAGAATTTGCCGATTCCTGTGATCGGCGTTATTTTTCCTGGCGCGCGTGCTGCGATAACTTCTTCTTCCACAAAAGAGATTGCGGTTCTCGGGACTTTAGGGACAGTGAAAAGCGGTGCATATGAAAAAGCGATCAAGTCGCTCGTTTCATCTTCACATGTCGTACAACTGGCTTGCCCGAAATTTGTACCGCTCGTGGAAAGTGATGAATACGAAGGCGAGTTTGCCCGTGAAATGGTGAGGGAGACGCTTTCTGAACTAGAAGGGGAATCGTTTGATACGGCCATACTCGGCTGCACCCATTATCCGCTGCTTCAAGGGTTTATCGAAGAAGTTTTCGGCAAAGGCGTCCATGTGCTTTCTTCGGCAGAGGAAACCGCGAAAGATGTCGAAAGGCATTTGGAGTATATAAAACAGCGCGCTACACGGACAAAGCCGCCTGTTCATCATTTTTACACGTCCGGCTCCACGCCGATTTTTACGACCATCATCCAGAAGTGGCTTGGAATCGAAGAGCCTCTTATCCATTCCATCCGCTTTCCGAAAACCTGACAGCTTGCTGTCAGGTTTTTTGTTTGTGGAGGAACGCTGCCGCTGCTGATTCAAACCCTTCTGCCTTTTCACTGAGCATCCCCACATACCAAGTGAACTTAACCGGCAAAATTGAGCGGAAGCCGGCGACTCCAGCGGGAAAAGAGGGCCAAGCGAGACCCCGGAAGGCGAAGGCCTGAGGAGGCTCGCAGTCCTCCCGCGGAAAGCGTCCGGCTGGAGTGCAATAAAAGAGCTACCCGATTTTTTCAACAGTCTGGGAACCTGACAGCAAGCTGTCGGGTTTTTTGTCGTCCATGCCCAAATATGGTACGCTATTTGAGCAAACACAAGGAGGATTTTCTATGACACGTATAGACGAAAGAAATGCTAACGAGCTGCGCCCTGTGCAGATGGATGTGGATTATTTGATTCATCCGGAAGGCTCGGTATTAATTACGGTCGGCCAGACAAAAGTGATTTGTACTGCCACGATCGAAGACCGGGTTCCAGGGTTTTTAAGAGGGCAAGGAAAAGGCTGGATAACTGCGGAGTATTCCATGCTGCCGCGCGCGACGAACAGCCGCAACCAGCGGGAAGCATCACGCGGCAAAATCGGCGGACGGACGATGGAAATCCAGCGATTGATCGGCCGTGCGCTGCGCGCAGTTGTCGACTTGGAGAAATTAGGCGAGCGGACGCTTTGGATTGACTGTGACGTCATCCAGGCAGACGGCGGCACACGCACAGCGTCCATTACCGGAGCTTTTGTGGCAATGACGATGGCGATTGGAAAACTGAATTTGACGGCGTTCCCGGTGACGGACTTTTTAGCGGCAACCAGTGTCGGCATTGTTCCGGACAACGGAGCTGTTTTGGACTTAAACTATATTGAAGATTCGTCTGCTGAAGTAGATATGAACTTGGTAATGACCGGAGCAGGGAATTTTGTTGAGCTGCAGGGAACAGGTGAAGAATCGACATTTACGCGTGCTCAGTTGAACGAGTTGCTTGACCTAGGGGAAGCGGGCATTCAGCAATTGATTGACTTGCAAAAGCAAGTATTGGGCGATGTGGCGAAGCGCATTGGCGAAGAGGTGGAATCGAATCTATGAAACGGATCATCATTGCGACGCAAAACAAAGGCAAAGCGAAAGATTTTGAAACGCTGCTTTCACCGCTTGGCTATAAGGTGTTGACGCTGCGTGATGTTGCTGAAGAGATGGATGTGGAAGAGACCGGCGTGACATTCGAAGAAAATGCCATTATCAAGGCAGAAGCCGTTGCTGAGGCTCTTCAAACGACAGTGATAGCGGATGACAGCGGACTTGAAATCGATGCGTTAGACGGCGAACCAGGCGTCTATTCAGCGCGTTACGCAGGAAAAGAGAAAAATGACGACGCCAACATCGACAAAGTACTTTCCAAACTGGATGGCGTCCTGGAAGAAGAGCGTACGGCCCGTTTTCGCTGCGTCTTGGCAGTTGCGGCTCCAAACAAAAGAACCATTACTGTATCGGGTTCGTGCGAAGGCAATATTTTGCGTGAGCGCCGCGGGGAAAACGGCTTTGGCTATGACCCGATTTTTTACGTGCCGACGCTCGGCAAAACGCTGGCCGAACTTTCGCCTGAAGAAAAAGCTTCAGTTTCACATCGTGGAAACGCACTTCGCAACCTGAAAATCGCGATTCCAGAATGGCTGGATGGAAACGAATAAAAACCTGGAAAAACTTTCTTTAATTATTTTTTTGAAATAGCGTTGACTTTTCTTGAAATGATTCCTATAATAAGAATTGTCTTTCGTTAAAGAAAGTATCGTCTCAGTAGCTCAGCTGGATAGAGCAACGCCCTTCTAAGGCGTCGGTCGGGGGTTCGAATCCCTCCTGGGACATAAATAGCGTACATAAGAAAAACTCCTGGCTGTTTTGGCCAGGAGTTTTTCTGCATTTAAGAAAGATTACTATATATTGGAATCGGTTCTTCGTTGAATTGAATATATATAATTATTGATATTCCGCAAAACATCGGCTTTCCTCAGACTCGTACCGAGTTAACATGCGCTTTTTGCCAGAGGGATTTTGGCACCTCGCAGCGATGCAACGCTTTTTCATGTTTCAAAGCTAGCGAAGCGATAAGACGAGTGTTTTTCTCAGCTTATTATGAGAGCCATGCCCTAGGCGGCTATGAAATTAATTTCTTTAGTTCCACGTATAGAGCCCCTAAATCAATTAACGTGAAAAAAAGGGAATTATCCTCTATCATTAAGAGGTGAAGAAGAACTTGGAGGGATACTTATGCATATTGAAATGTGGACAGACTTTGCTTGACCGTTTTGCTATATTGGCAAACGGCGTCTGGAAGACGCCATTAAGCAGATTGACCATCCGATCGAAGTGACATACAGAAGCTTTGAATTGGATCCTACAATAGGTCGGAACATAAAAGAGAATATGTACGAAATGTTGGCGAAAAAATACGGCATGAGCATCGAACAAGCAAAAGCGAATACACAAAACATGGTCCAAATGGCAAAGGAAAGTGGACTTGATTATCAGATGGATACACTGATATTGACGAATACCTTTGATGCTCATCGGCTAACCATGTTTGCAAAAGAGCAGGGTTTGATGAAAGAAATGACCGAGCGGATTTTGCATGCATATTTCACTGAGTCCAAACACATCGGAGATCATGCAACCTTAACGGATCTGGCAAAAGAAGTTGGCCTGGATAAAGAAGCTGTCGCCCGAATGCTTGCAGGCGATGAAATGGCAGATGAGGTCCGCGCAGATGAGCGGACAGCTGCGCAGTACGGTGTGACAGGCGTCCCTTATTATCTGATCAATAAAAAATATGCATTAACAGGCGCTCAGCCGACTGAAGTTTTTGTCCAAGCATTAACTCAAGTGATTGCCGAAGATGAAACCGCAGTATAAGCAAACAAAACAACTGAAAGACCTGATTTATTTTAAATCGTATAACGAGAAACTCCTATCTGAATTGGTAGGGGTTTTTTATTTTTTTCAATACCAAGTAACGCAGTATGACTTTCTTGGAGAATCAGAAGAAGCATGGTATATTAATTAGCAACAAAAGTTTTCTGAAATTTTAGTATTGTAGATTAGGCCGATAGAAAGAAATGGTGCTGGATGTATTGATTCTTACTAACAGAAAGAGGAATGTTATGACTCCAATGCGATTCTTGAGCCAGTACATAAAGCATCCCCGGTCAGTTGGAGCTGTAGTACCGAGTTCCCGGCTGCTTGCCGAGCAAATGGTGGCTTCCATCAAGTTTGAAACGGCTGCTTGCATTGTCGAATACGGGCCAGGCACAGGTGTGTTTACAGAACAGTTGATACGAAAGAAACGGCAAGACACAAAACTATTGGTGTTTGAAACGAACAAAAGGTTCTATCTCCTCCTGAAACGCAAATACAAAGGCGCAGGGAATGTTTTCGTCATAAACGATTCCGCGGAACGGGTGAGCCACTATTTAGAGGAGCACGCAATTGCGAAAGTGGATCATATTGTATCAGGTTTGCCATTTGCCAGCTTGCCGAAAAACGTTTCCGAAAAAATTCTGCAGGAATCGAAAAAAGTCCTTGATGCGGACGGGGAATTCATCACTTTCCAATACACCAAATTCAAGCAAAAGTATTTTGAGACCCATTTTAGAGAAATACAAATCAATAAAGTTTTCCTGAATATGCCGCCAGCATTTGTGTTCAAGTGCACAAGGTGAAAATAAAAACGATCCGCAGCTCAATGCTTCGGATCGTTTTTTTCGTTAATAAGGCAAAATTTCAATCTCTACTTCGAGTGGTTCCGAAAGAGGGGTGTTGTTTTCTTTAAGTATTGGCGGTTCAATGATGATGCGGACAGAGGTAAGGTCACTTTCAACATCTGCTAATGCCCATGACACTCCAGTTGCTTTTGTGGCCCCTGGAGTGAAATTCCCGTCAATACCCGATGTCCAATATTTTAATGGTTCTATTGCTTCGCCAGTATTCGTAATAAGTGCAGCTTCATCAGGATTAAAACTGATTTCCATATCTGAGTAATTGTCGATCACCATAGAGGCAGTCACTACGCGGACTTCATCTTTTCCGCCGAAAACCACTCTTTTTTGCCCGTTTTCGGGTTTGAAATCCATCACCCATACATCTTGTATCGTAATTTCCATTGGCCCTGTTTCAAGAGGGACAAAGGGATTCTCGGTAAAATCTAAACCGATGGCTTGGTTATAGCCATAACTCGTCACTTTAAATTTGCCATTGCTAGACTCCAGCCACTCGCCCGGCTCAGCAGAACCATAATCGATTTCTCCTTGAAGTTCCACGCCGCTTTCTTCTATATTAGTAAGATCCTCTTTAACTTCTTCTTTGATGCCGGCTCCACAGCCTGCCAATAAACAACAGAATGATACTGTTGCTGCCGTTAATAGTTTTTTCATTTGACCCCTCCTTTTTTACTAGTATATAAGATGATAGGCCTAGTATAAAGCGGTTTTTTTATTTGGCCTCGGGGTATACTAAGAAACAGAATACCAGTCTTTTGATTCTCGAAAACTGACAATTGGAGGAATACTTGATGAAAAAAGCGAGTCTTTTATTGGCGACGGCTTTGCTATTAGCTGCTTGCGGCGGTGAACAGGCGGAAGACGGCCAATCGACTGAGGTGGAACAGGAAACAGAAGAAGGTTTAAAAGACCAGGCGGTGGAAATTGACTTTGTCGCAGCCAACGATGATTCTGTCCCTGCAGGAACCATTGTTAAAGCGGAAGGAGTAGCATCGCCAATCACCGGCACTGAAATCGGAGATGAGTTTCTCTTGACTACCCAGGAATCTGAAGGTGAAGGGGCTTATGTAGTCAGCAATAACAGCTCAGTGGATGTTCAAGACGGCCAAGAAGTTACTGTATACGGTTCTTTTGATGGCAAAACCGAATCAGGTTCGCCAAAAATCACTGCAACCATTATCGAGTAAAAGGAAAAATGCAGCATCTGCTTAGTTTGATGACCGGCTTTTGGATTAATCTTCTGATTGCAGGTTTAAACGGGAACGGCCGGCGAAACCGCTGGTTGGTCCTCGGCCCTGAATTAGCGGTCGTTGCTGAAGTTTTATGTAATTCCTCGCTTGAACAAGCTGACAACCAGAAAATGCAGCACTGATGAACTATTGCAAAAAATAGCGGCTATTATTTTCCCGGAAAATGGCGATATGATATGATAGTGTTTACAAATGAGGTGGGTAGATGCGGAAAAAATACAGGGATTTGAAGCGCAAAGGCAATGTGATTGTGTTTCCGACGACGATCAATCGCCTGCTGACAGACGGCATGAATTTTTTGAAGAACGAAAATTACGAGGATGCAAGGGACAAACTGTATCAAGTGCTTTCCTATGAACCGGAAAATGCTGCTGCGCTTGGGGCGTATGCATACAGTTTATTTGAGCTTGGCGACTACGAAGAAGCGCTCGATGTTTGCAGGGAACTCTTGAAAGTCGGTCCGATCCATTACTTGGAAACGATGGAACTATACATAAGCATCTTAATGCAAGTCAGGGAGTATAAAGAAGCGGAACAAATGATTGAAATTTTAATAGAAGAAAATGTGCTTCCGGAAGAACGGCTTGAACAATTCCGCCAGCTTCGGGATTTAAACGAGCGGATCGCCTCCAATGCCCCGGTTGAAAAAGTGTCGACTTCGTTATATTCCTTAGACCATTTTTTGACTTTGACTCCATTCGAACAAGAACGGCTCATCATGGACTTGCCGCTGGAGTCCTATAAAGCAATGAAGAATTACCTCATTCAGATTGCCGAACATCCGAATGTCGACATGTTGACGAAAACATACATATTATTTATGCTCCATCAGGAAAAGATCCGGGGCACAGTGCATATCCAAAAATTCCATTTAGAAGCGTCGTTTTCGATCGCTGCCCTGCCCGATCCGCTCAATAACAAACGTTTGAATGCGGTGAAGCGCTATTTAGAAGATGCCTTGGCACAAGATCCTACCCGATTGGAGATGGTACAGGAATTATTTGAACGGCATATTTATTTATTGTATCCGTTTCAATGGGAAGAGTACGAGCCGCGTGAAGTAGCGGAAGCGTACTTGAGTTACTTGGACTTGTTGTTCACTGGAGAAGAAACCTTTTCAGGCGACGAAAACTTGACGAACCTCATAATATCGGCCGAACAATGGTTTGAATGGCGGAATGGATAGAAATAGTTGAACATGGCTCCATCTATGCTATAATATGGAGGTTGTCAAAAACCGTATAAAAACGTGGTATGACTTTGTAGAAAATGTTTGGAGGGCTTATATATGTCAGCAAAATGGGAAAAGCAAGAAGGTAACACAGGAACATTAACAGTTGAGGTGCCTGCTGAAGAAGTAAACGCAGGACTAGACAAAGCGTTTAAAAAGGTTGTAAAAGAAATTAACGTACCAGGTTTCCGCAAAGGGAAAATGCCTCGCCAAATGTTCGAAAAGCGCTTTGGTGTAGAATCTCTTTACCAAGATGCTTTGGATTTCATCTTGCCAGATGCTTATGCAAATGCTGTTGAAGAAGCAGGGATCAACCCGGTTGACCGTCCTGAAATCGACATTACTACGCTAGAAAAAGGCCAACCGCTTGTATTCACAGCTAAAGTAACGGTTAAACCGGAAGTTCAGCTTGGCGAATACAAAGGCCTTGAAGTAGCAAAACAAGATACCGAAGTAACTGACGAAGAAATCGAAAACCTTTTGAAAGAAAACCAAGACCGTTTCGCTGAACTGGTCGTAAAAGAAGACGAAGCAATCGCTCAAGGCGACACTGCTGTAATCGACTTTGAAGGTTTTGTTGACGGAGAAGCGTTTGAAGGCGGACAAGGAAGCGATTATTCTCTTGAAATCGGTTCAAATTCATTCATCCCTGGCTTCGAAGAGCAGTTGGTAGGCGTAAAAGCTGGAGAAGAAAAAGACGTTGAAGTAACTTTCCCAGAAGAATACCACGCTGCTGAACTTGCAGGAAAAGCTGCAACATTCAAAGTGAAAGTAAGCGAAGTGAAAGGCAAAGAACTTCCTGAACTAAACGATGAATTTGCTAAAGAAATCGATCCTGAAGTGGCAAGCCTTGAAGAATTGCGCACTAAAATGAAAGAAAACTTGACTGCAGAAAAAGCACAAGCTGCTGAAACAACTCTTCGTGATGAGCTTGTCCAAAAAGCTGCTGCTAATGCAACAATCGACCTTCCACATGCAATGATCCACACTGAAATGGATCGCATGATGCAAGATTTCGAACAACGTTTGACTCAGCAAGGCATGAACCTTGATCTTTATTACCAATTCTCTGGCCAGGACGAAGAAGCTCTTCGCGGCCAAATGCACGGAGATGCTGAAACTCGCGTACGTATTTCGTTGACGCTTGAAGCAATCGCTGCTGCAGAAAACATCGAAGTAACAACTGAAGACATCAATAACGAACTTGAGAAAATGGCTGGCCAATTCAACATGGACATCGAAGCGATCAAAACTGCTCTAGGCGGTACTGAAATGCTTGAAAACGATATCCGCATGCAAAACACAGTTGAATTCTTGGTTCAAAACGCTAAATTCGTTGAGAGCGAAAATGCCAGCGCAGCTGCTGACGCAGACGCTGAATAAGACCACATAAGCAACACCAAGTAAAACAAGGCGCGGAGACGCGCCTTGTTTTACTCTACATAGAACATAGTAATACTAGTGCATGGCTAGAGAACTTAAGTCTGAATCTTATTAGTTGCTGAAATTAATATAATCTTGTAAGATAATGGCTTGAATAGGGGTGAATACATTGTTCAAATTCAATGACGAAAAAGACCATTTAAAATGTTCGTTCTGTGGCAAACCACAAGAGCAGGTTCGTAAACTGGTTGCAGGACCGGGTGTTTATATTTGTGACGAATGTATTGAGCTATGTACGGAAATCGTAGAAGAAGAGCTTGGTACAGAAGAAGAAGTAGAATTTAAAGAAGTGCCAAAGCCAAAAGAGATTCTTAACATTCTAAACGGGTATGTAATCGGACAGGAAAAAGCGAAAAAATCGCTGGCTGTCGCGGTATACAACCATTATAAGCGCGTTAACTCAAACAGCAAAATCGACGATGTTGAGTTGTCGAAGTCCAATATTGTGTTAATCGGGCCAACAGGAAGCGGTAAAACATTGCTTGCCCAAACCTTGGCACGTATCTTGAACGTACCATTTGCAATTGCTGATGCCACTTCGTTAACAGAAGCTGGATATGTCGGTGAAGATGTTGAAAACATTTTGTTGAAACTGATCCAAGCAGCGGATTACGATGTGGAACGTGCGGAGAAAGGCATCATCTATATCGATGAAATCGATAAAGTGGCCCGTAAATCCGAAAACCCTTCAATTACGCGTGACGTTTCAGGCGAAGGCGTGCAGCAAGCCTTGCTTAAAATCCTGGAAGGGACTACTGCAAGCGTTCCACCACAAGGCGGACGCAAGCATCCTCACCAAGAATTTATCCAAATCGATACGACAAATGTCTTGTTCATCGTTGGTGGAGCATTTGATGGCGTCGACCAAATCATCAAACGCCGCTTAGGCAACAAAGTGATTGGGTTTGGAGCGGATCCGAACAAAGAAGAGTTGGACGAAAAATCATTGCTTAGCCAATTGATTCCTGAAGACTTGTTGAAATTCGGTTTAATCCCAGAATTCATCGGCCGTTTGCCAGTATTGGCTAGCCTGGAACAATTGGATGAAAACGCACTTGTTCAGATTTTGACTGAACCAAAAAATGCGTTGATCAAACAATACCAAAAAATGATGGAATTAGATGATGTGGAATTGACGTTTGAAGACGATGCGCTTGTAGAAATTGCCAAATTGGCAATTGAACGCAAAACAGGTGCCCGCGGACTTCGTTCAATCATTGAAAACATTATGCTTGAAGTGATGTTCGACTTGCCTTCCCGCGAAGACATCGTCGAATGCATCATTACAAAAGAAACTGTCACAGACAATGTGCAGCCGAGACTGATCTTAAATGATGGTTCGGAATACGTTGGCGACAATAACGAAAAAACATCCGCTTAATGCAACGCCCAACTTGGAGAGTAAATTTCTTCGCTTGGCGGTAAGACATTCAAGCTTTCCGGACAGTGGATGCCTTGCTTTACACGTATAGTTAAAGCGAGAATTTTCTGCCCGTGAAAGCGGGAAAAAGGATGATACGGGCTGGCTTTGATCGTGCACATCCGCGCGTTCAAAAGTCAGCCTTTTTTAAACGAAAAGTGAAGGCGCCCATGCAAGACCCGACAGGCATAAGACGGGCCGCGAGGAGGCTGTTGCCGCCGCAGCGGGACGGCTTATGACCCCGAGGGTCTGGGCGCCGGAACTGGACAAACGAAAAGCGTAAGCGCCTGTTTAGCTCCGACAAGCGCTGGAGGACTTGGAAGTCATGGCGCTTTCTGCCATGGCAGCCAAGACCGAAGCGACTCGAGGAGCTAGGCGCTGCAGACTGGACAACCGAAAAGTGAAGGCGCCCATGCAAGACCCGACAGGCAAGAGATGGACCAAAGGAAGTTTGGGTCATCTCTTTGCGACGAAGCACATAGTGCTGCAGGAGCATAAGAATTTTAAGACGGGCCGCGAGGAGGCTGTTGCCGCCGCAGCGGGACGGCTTATGACCCCGAGGGTCTGGGCGCCGGAACTGGACAAACGAAAAGCGTAAGCGCCTGTTCAGCTCCGACAAGCGCTGGAGGGCTTGGAAGTCATGGCGCTTTCTGCCATGGCAGCCAAGACCGAAGCGACTCGAGGAGCTAGGCGCTGGAGAAAAGGCAGACGAAAAGCGAAGTCATCCGCTCCTAACATATTATAGAAGCAATTACGAAACTAATCCGGAGGTGGCCTTCAGCATGGCTAAGAGAAAAGTGACAAAACGTGTGCCGCTTCTGCCGCTGCGCGGACTTCTCGTGTTCCCAACAATGGTATTGCATATCGATGTAGGGCGCGAGCGTTCTGTAGCTGCATTGGAACATGCATTGCTTGAAGACAATATCGTATTTTTAGCAACACAAAAAGAAATGAGCATTGAAGAACCTGGCAAGGACGATTTGCAGAAAGTTGGCACGCTTGCTTACGTTAAGCAAATGCTCAAACTGCCGAACGGCACAATTCGTGTCCTCGTGGAAGGCTTGGAGCGCGGCCAGTGGAAAAATTACGAGGAAGAAGAAAACTTTTCTCTTGTTGAAGTGACTTCTTTCCCGGACGAAGACGAACGCAATGCAGAACAAGATGCATTGATGCGCTTGTTGCTTGAGCATTTCGAGAAATATTCGAAAGCATCGAAAAAAGTGACAACGGAAACTTACAACACGGTAGCGGATATTGAAGAACCAGGCCGCTTGGCGGATATGGTCGCTTCTCATTTGCCGTTGAAACTGGCTGGCAAACAAGAAATTCTCGAAACGTTCGACGTTAGCCAGCGTTTAGAAATGCTGATTGCCCGTTTGTATAATGAGCAAGAAGTCATCGATTTGGAAAAACGCATCAACCAGCGCGTAAAAAAAGCGATGGAACAGACACAGAAAGAATTTTATTTGCGCGAGCAGATGAAAGCAATTCAAACAGAGCTTGGCGATAAAGACGGCAAGTCGGGAGAAGTCGCCGATTTGAGAACCCGCATTGAAGAAGCCGGCATGCCGGAATCAACCGAAAAAGCCGCTTTCAAAGAACTGGACCGTTACGAAAAGCTGCCTTCAGCTTCTGCTGAAAGCGGAATTATCCGAACGTATATCGAGTGGCTCGTGACGCTTCCATGGTCGCAGTCGACAGAAGACCGCTTGGATATTAAACATGCGGAAGAAGTGCTGGACCGGGACCACGACGGCTTGGAAAGCGTCAAAGAGCGTGTCTTGGAATATTTGGCTGTCCAGCAGATGACCAAATCACTCAGAGGGCCAATCCTTTGTTTGGTAGGGCCTCCTGGCGTCGGGAAAACATCCCTCGCGAAATCCATTGCAGAGTCGCTTGACCGCAACTTTGTCCGCGTATCACTTGGCGGTGTGCGGGACGAATCTGAAATCCGTGGGCATCGCCGCACGTATATCGGTGCAATGCCAGGCCGTATCGTCCAAGGCATGAAACGGGCAGGAACAGTCAATCCGGTCTTCTTGCTAGATGAAATTGATAAAATGTCAAACGATTTCCGCGGGGATCCTTCATCGGCGATGCTTGAAGTGCTCGATCCTGAACAGAACAATACGTTCAGTGACCATTATATAGAAGAGCCTTATGATTTATCGAATGTGCTTTTCATTGCAACTGCGAATGATTTGGGCTCAATTCCGGGGCCGCTTCGCGACCGGATGGAAGTTATCACAATTGCGGGCTATACGGAAGCTGAAAAGCAAATGATCGCGAAAAATCACTTGGCGCCAAAACAGCTGAAAGAACATGGCTTGACAGAAGAGCAGTTGCAGTTTGAAGATAAGGCGCTGTTGGCGGTTGTCCGTTATTACACTAGAGAAGCCGGAGTCCGCGGGCTGGAACGCCAAATTGCGTCGATTTGCCGAAAAGTAACAAAACAAATTGTTTCCGGTGACAAAGAGCAAGTGGTGGTGACGGCGGCTGCAGTGGAAGAGTACTTGGGCAAACGCAAATTCCGCTACGGCATGGCGGAAACTGAAAACCAAGTCGGCGTAGCAACGGGGCTTGCTTACACCACGGTGGGAGGCGATACACTTCAAATCGAAGTCTCGCTGTCCCCTGGTTCAGGGAAGCTGCAATTGACCGGTAAACTCGGTGATGTCATGAAAGAATCTGCGCAGACTGCTTTGTCTTTCGTAAGAGCAAAAGCTGAATCGCTCGGGATCGATCCAAATTTCCACGAGTCGCAAGATATCCATATTCACGTTCCTGAAGGCGCTGTTCCGAAAGATGGCCCTTCAGCCGGCATCACGATTGCCACGGCACTTGTATCGGCTTTATCAAAACGCCCGATCCGCCGTGAAGTCGGCATGACCGGTGAAATCACTCTTCGCGGTCGCGTGTTGCCGATCGGCGGCGTAAAAGAGAAAACGCTTAGCGCTCATCGCGCCGGGCTTACGACCATTATCCTGCCGATTGACAACGAACGGGATATTGAAGATATTCCGGAAACCGTCCGAGAAGAATTGACATTTAAACTTGTTTCTCAGGCGGACGAAGCATTAGAAATCGCACTTGAAGGAGAAACGCAATGATAGTCCATAATGTAGAACTTGTTATCAGCGCTGTCCGCCCGGATCAATATCCGGAAGACGGCTTGCCGGAATTTGCTCTGGCTGGCCGCTCAAATGTCGGGAAATCGTCGTTCATCAATAAAATGATCGGCCGTAAAAGCATGGCGCGCATTTCCTCGAAGCCGGGGAAAACACAGACGTTGAATTTTTATAAGATCGAAGAAAAATTGTTTTATGTCGACGTTCCTGGCTATGGCTACGCAAAAGTGTCCAAGTCGGAACGTGAGGCATGGGGCAAAATGATCGAGCGCTATATCACGGACCGCGAGCAGTTGAAAGCGGTGATCCAAATCGTCGACCTGCGCCATCCGCCGAGCCGCGATGATATTAATATGTATGATTTCATGAAACATTACGAGATTCCATGCATCATCATCGCGACAAAAGCGGATAAGATTCCAAAAGGCAAATGGGACAAGCACAAGAAGATTGTCCGTGAAACCTTGGACATGGACAAGAATGATCCATTGATCGTCTTTTCATCCGAGACCGGCCTAGGAAAAGATGCCGCTTGGGCAGAAATTGAAAAAAGAATGTAGATGAATCCTTAAATGTAGACCCTCTCGGTAAATACGAGTGAGTCTGCATTTTTTTATGGGTATTAAACCTGAGTAAAGGAGTGTAGCTTAACTTTTTGTGCTTCGCCGAAAACCACCTGCAAGTCCGAAAAAGCGAGAGGACGTCTTCAAAGCCGCTCTAAGTTCATTCTATTAAAAGTAATTGTTTTATAGCGATGGAGCAAATTAGCGAAGGCGCCCGCGGCAAGTGAAGCCAATTCGCGGAATAGCCAAATTATCAATTACCCCCAGCAAAAAGTTCTCCTTATATAAAGCAATAAAAATTTAGTTTGAAGCAATCAAAACAATTCATAAAAAGCCCCTATGTATGTCTACGATAATAAAAAGTTCCTCTTTAATATTTGATATAAATGCACGAAACCCTTAAGTTCTCTCACTATTTCGACTACAGGCAATATCCTTGTTGTTCCTGAAAAGCTTTGGTAAAATTACATTATAATAATTCTAAACAAGCGTATTTTCATTGCTTGTTCACAATTACAAGGCTTATAAACCAGCAAAAGTGGTATACTAATAGATATGAAATATGGAACGTGAAAGGTGTTTTGACCCATGCATACACTAGTAGTTGGGGTAAACTATCGCTCTGCACCAGTAGAAATCCGGGAAAAGCTTTCGTTTATTGAAACCGAACTCCCGAATGCGATGCAAGCGCTAAAAGAACAAAAAAGCATACTGGAAAATGTTATCGTTTCGACGTGCAACCGGACTGAGATTTATGCGGTCGTCGACCAGCTTCACACCGGGCGTTATTATGTGAAGCAATTCTTGGCGAATTGGTTTGATATTCCCCAAGAAGCATTTTCTCAGTATTTATTTGTGCACGAAAAAGACGAGGCGGTTGAGCATTTATTCCGTGTGACAGCTGGCATTGATTCCATGGTGCTTGGCGAAACCCAAATCCTTGGACAGGTCAGAAACAGTTTTCTTGCTGGCCAGGAAAATGGCACGACCGGTACAGTGTTCAACCAATTGTTCAAGCAGGCGATTACGCTCTCGAAAAAAGCGCATTCGGAGACAGCAATTGGTGAAAACGCCGTGTCGGTTTCGTATGCAGCGGTTGAACTTGGGAAGAAAATTTTCGGCACGCTGAAAAACAAGCATGTCGTTATTTTAGGCGCAGGCAAAATGGGCGAACTTGCGATCAAGAATTTGCAGGGAAGCGGAGCCGATCAAGTGACGGTCATTAACCGTACTTTTGAAAAAGCTGAAACCTTAGCAGATAAATTTGGCGGCCAAGCCAAATCAATGAGAGAACTGCAATGTGCATTATTGGATGCTGACATTTTGATTTCATCAACGGGCGCAACTGATTTTGTCATCGATCTTGAATTGATGCAGCACATCGAAAAAATTCGCAAAGGCAAACCGTTGTTCATGGTGGACATCGCGGTGCCGCGCGATATCGACCCGCGTGTCGGCGATTTGGCAAATGTATTTTTGTATGACATCGATGATATGCAAGGAATCGTTGAAGCCAACTTGGCTGAACGTGAACGCGCCGCAAATGAAATCTCGGCTATGATCAGCCAGGAAGCGATCCAGTTCAACGACTGGCTGACAACACTTGGTGTGGTTCCTGTGATTTCCGCGCTTCGCAAAAAAGCGTTGACGATCCAGGAAGAGACAATGGCAAGCATTGAAAACAAAATGCCGGATTTGACAGACCGTGAAAAGAAAATCTTGAACAAGCATACCAAATCAATTATCAACCAATTGCTAAAAGACCCGATTCTGCAAGCGAAGGAAATGGCCGGTGCGCCAAAATCCCGTGAGCAGCTGGAACTGTTCCAGCAAATCTTTGGTATTGAAGATGAGGTCGAAGCTGAACTTGAGAAACAAACAAAAGCTGTCCAGTTGAAAGCTGAAGCAGCTGCTGAAGAGAAAAAACAGTCTGCACAAGAAACTCCCAGATATTCATTTTAAGCTTTCTAACAGAGGCGTTTTCGAATCTATATGTTAAAATGTAGAGACGGGAACGCCTTTAACTATGGAAACGAAGGGGAATAGGATGGCTGACATAACAATGGCAAGGCTGCACGAAGCTATGGTTGTTCTATACGCAGTCAGCCTTGTTTTTTACTTTATCGATTATTTATATAAAGAGAAAAAGGCGAGCCGGATCGCCATGGTGCTGCTTGGCGTCGTTTGGATCATGCAGACGGTCTTCCTTGTGTTTTACATTATCGAAACACAAAGGTTTCCGATTCTGACTTTGTTTGAAGGCATTTATTTTTATGCCTGGCTGCTCGTGACCTTGTCGATTGTCTTGCGCATTTTTTACAAATTTGATTTTGCGGTTTTCTTCATTAACATTATCGGTTTTATTTTTATGACCATCCATACGTTTGCGCCGGTGCAGATCGAACGTTCGCCGATAGGGGAAGCACTGGTATCGGAATTGCTTTTGATCCATATCACGTTTGCGATCCTGTCATATGCGGCTTTGTCGCTATCGTTCGTCTTTTCGGCGTTGCATATGATCCTCTACAGGCTGTTGAAAAAGAAGAAATGGACCAAACAGCTAAGCAATATGCCGTCACTTGGCCAGACCGAGCAAGGCATGACCATCTCCATATTGGTCGGGATTTCGCTGTTGTTCGTCTCGCTCATTCTCGGTCTTCAATGGGCTTATATCTCGCTCGCTGAATTTTCGCTGCTCGACTTGAAAATCGTCGGCTCGTTCGTCTTGCTGGTTGTCTACAGTTGGGTATTGTTCCGCCATAGAGGCGGCTCGCTGAATGGCATGAACTACGCGAGAGCCCATATTTATGCGTTTTTATTGTTGCTGGTCAATTTCTTTTTAGGAAGCCGGCTATCAGATTTTCATTTTTGGTATTAGGGAAAGGTAGGATTTATTTTGAGAAAAATTATTGTAGGTTCAAGAAGAAGCAAGTTGGCATTGACGCAAACGGGACAGTTTATTGATAAATTGAAAGCAGCCGGAGCGCCATTTGAGTTTGAAATCAAAGAAATCGTTACCAAAGGCGACCGCATTGTTGATGTGACACTTTCAAAAGTCGGAGGCAAAGGGCTGTTCGTCAAAGAAATTGAACAAGCGTTATATGATAACGAAATCGACTTTGCTGTACACAGCATGAAAGACATGCCATCCGTTTTGCCGGAAGGTTTGGTCATCGGCTGTATTCCTGAGCGTGAAGATCCCCGCGATGCGTTCATTTCAAACAACCACGTTAAATTTTTGGACCTTCCTGTGGGCGCGGTTGTCGGAACAAGTTCCTTGCGCCGCAGTTCTCAATTGCTCTTGTTGCGTCCGGACCTGGATATCCAGTGGATCCGCGGAAATATCGACACCCGCTTGGACAAGTTGAAGTCTGGCGATTTTGATGCTATTATTTTGGCCGCTGCCGGTTTGAAGCGCATGGGGTGGGATGACAATATCGTAACGGAATTCATGGATGTGGAAGAATGCCTGCCGGCGATCGGCCAAGGCGCACTTGCCATCGAATGCCGTGAAGACGATGTGGAATTGCTTGCAGAACTGGCGAAAGTCAATGACGAAAACACTGCACTTGCCGTAACAGCAGAACGAAAATTCTTAAGAGACATGGACGGCAGCTGCCAAGTGCCGATTGCCGGCTATGCAACAGTAGCAAATGGCGATATTTCATTTACCGGTTTGATCTCTTCCCCTGATTCGCTTGAAGTGTACAAAGAATCCATCGTTGGACGTGACCCGATCGAAGCAGGCCGGATTGTCGCGGAACGCATCAGTTCACAAGGCGGTTATGACTTGATCCAAAAAGTTAAAGCCGAGAACCATGTCTGATCAGAATTTTCCGCTGCGGGGAGAAACCGTTGTTTTTACGGGCTCCAAAAAACCGGTGGAAGCGATGGAAAGGGTCGGTGAATTAGGCGGGAATGCGGTCTATTTGCCACTCATCAAAACGGTGGTCCGCCAGTCGGAACTGCCGGATTTTGATGCTTACGACTGGCTTATTTTTACAAGCCGCAACAGCGCAGAAGCGTTTTGTTTGCTCGATGTTCCGGTCAAGCGTAAAATTGCAGCCGTTGGGGAAAAAACGGCCGAAGTGCTGAGAGAAAATGGCTATCAGGTCGACTTTATGCCGAGTGTCTACAGCGCTGACCGGTTTGTGGAAGAATTTCCAGAACAGGCAGGCCAGGATCGTTGTTTGTTCATCAAAGGATCACTTGCCAAAAATACAATTGCCTCCATGCCGATTCCGGTAGATGAATGGGTTATCTATGAAACGACTTTGAATATTGGCAATGCCAAAAAACTGGCGGCCATGAAAAACGCCGCTGTCCTTTTTGCCAGCCCTTCTGCTGTCTCGGCATACCGGGAAGCTGGAGGGGATTGGCAAGGCATCAAAGTAGCCGCAATCGGACATGTCACCCGGGATGCTATCCTGAAAACCGGAGGCCAGGTCGATTTTATTCCTGAGAAATATACAATATTAGATGCACTTAACGAAATTGTGAAGGGAAGTTGTTTTAATGAATGAATTGAATTTCAACCGCCACCGCCGTCTGCGCGGATCTGCAAATCTTCGCTCGATGGTCCGTGAAACAAGCTTGCACAAAGAAGATTTCATTTACCCGCTATTTGTCGTAGAAGGCGAGAATATCAAAGAAGAAATTTCTTCTATGCCAGGGGTTTACCATTATTCGTTGGACCGTTTAGGGGAAGAATTGGATGAAGTCGTGTCACTCGGCATTCCTTCCGTTATTTTCTTCGGCGTGCCGAATGAAAAAGATGCAGTCGGCTCACAAGCTTATCATGACCACGGCATCACTCAAGAAGCGATCCGTTTTGCAAAAGACCGCCATCCCGACTTGGTCGTCATTGCAGATACTTGCCTTTGCCAGTATACAGACCATGGCCACTGCGGCGTGATTGAAAACGGCGTGATTTTGAACGATGAATCTCTTGATCTGCTAGCTCGTACAGCTGTATCGCAAGCGAAAGCTGGAGCTGACATTATCGCACCGTCGAATATGATGGACGGTTTCGTAGCAGCGATCCGCTTCGGCCTTGACCAAGCTGGCTTTGAAAATGTGCCCATCATGAGTTATGGCGTCAAATACGCATCAGCTTATTACGGTCCGTTCCGCGAAGCTGCCCATTCAACACCGCAATTCGGCGACCGCAAAACTTACCAAATGGATCCAGCGAACCGCTTGGAAGCTCTTCGTGAAGCAGCTTCGGATATCGAAGAAGGCGCAGACTTCATGATCGTGAAACCAGCCCTTTCTTATTTGGATATTATCCGTGAAGTCCGCGACAACTACGACTTGCCGATCGTCGCTTATAACGTGTCCGGCGAATACGCTATGGTCAAAGCTGCAGCGATCAATGGCTGGGTAGATGAGAAGAGAATGGTTCTTGAAACGCTATTGAGCATGAAACGCGCAGGTGCAGATATCGTCATGACTTATCACGCAAAAGATGCCGCACGCTGGTTGGAGGAGAAATAAATGGGCTATGAAAAATCGATTGCAGCATTCACTGAAGCGAAAACATTAATGCCAGGCGGCGTGAACTCTCCGGTACGCGCATTCAAATCGGTCAATATGGACCCGATTTTTATGGCTTCCGGCAGCGGCGCCACCATTACCGACATTGATGGCAATACATATATCGATTATGTGTTGTCTTGGGGTCCGCTGATCCTTGGCCATTCGCATCCTGAAGTGGTCAAAGCGATCCAGGAAGTGGCGGTATCCGGCACTTCATTCGGCGCACCTACTTTGCTTGAAAACGAATTGGCTAAACTCGTGATGGAACGCGTGCCGTCGATTGAAATGGTCCGCATGGTTTCTTCCGGTACGGAAGCGACTATGAGCGCGCTGCGTGTAGCAAGAGGCTATACCGGCCGCAGCAAAATCTTGAAATTCGAAGGCTGCTACCACGGCCATGCCGATAGTCTTCTGATCAAAGCCGGTTCAGGTGTTGCGACACTTGGTTTGCCGGATTCACCAGGTGTTCCGGAATCGGTAGCGAAAAACACCATCACGGTTCCTTACAACGATTTGGAAAGCATCCGTTTGGCATTCAAGGAATTCGGCGACGATATTGCAGCGGTCATCGTCGAACCGGTTGCCGGCAATATGGGCGTTGTTCCTCCGCAGCCTGGCTTCTTGCAGGAGCTGCGCAACTTGACGACCGAAAACGGCACGGTATTGATCTTTGATGAAGTAATGACCGGATTCCGCGTTGGCTATAACTGCGCTCAAGGCCATTTCGGTGTTACGCCGGATATGACTTGCCTCGGCAAAGTGATCGGCGGCGGACTTCCAGTTGGTGCTTTCGGCGGAAAACGCGAAATCATGGAGCACGTGGCACCGAGCGGTTCGATTTACCAGGCAGGCACGCTATCGGGCAATCCGCTTGCTATGACGGCCGGTTTTGAAACGTTGTCCCGTTTAGATGAAAGCTCGTATGAAACGTTTGTTGAACGCGGCGATCAGCTGGAAAAAGGCTTCCGCGAGGCGGCTGAGAAATACAACATCCCGCACACGGTTAACCGTGCGGGCTCGATGATCGGTTTCTTCTTTACTAACGAACCTGTCATCAATTTTGAAACAGCCAAAACATCTGACACAGCACTGTTTGCCGATTACTACCGCTTGATGGCGGAAGAAGGCATTTTCCTGCCGCCTTCCCAATTCGAGGGCATGTTCTTATCGACAGCCCATACAGAAGAGCACATCGCCAAAACCGTCGAAGCTTTCCATACAGTCTTCGCAAAATTGGCACGTTAATAAAATAAGAATCGCCGGAATGTCTCTAGCAGACATTCCGGTTTTTTCTTTTTCGGGCAAGCGATCATAGCGAATTCATTCTACTCAACCTGAAATATCGATTAGCTGATATAAATCCCTATTTCATGTAATATGATTTTATAGGGTTATTTCGCAAAACGAAAGTTGGTACTTATCTTGAAACTATTTTTAAAAACGGCAGTAATAGCATTTGCAGCAGGCTGGCTTTTCTACGAAGTGGGCATGTTTTTGCCTTGGCTGCTTGGGCCGATGTTCGTTTTATTGCTGCTAAATCAATTTACAAAAACCGAATTGTATTGGCCGAAAATTTTGCGGACGGCAGGCCTGGTTTTGCTCGGCGTCCAAATCGGTTCATCTTTCACCCGAGATACGGTGGCGCTTATGTGGCTTGATTTGCCATATATGGCGTTTATGACGTTTGCAATTGTAGGGCTTTCCTTGGGGCTTGGTCTATTGTTCCAGCGGATGGCGAATGAGAGCTTGGCGACGAGCTTGCTTGGTTCCATCCCTGGTGGTTTGTCGCAGATGGTCGTTATTGCGGAGGAAGTAGAGTCGGCAAATGTTACGGTCGTAACGATGATGCAGACAGTTCGTATTTTCATGGTCATCTCAATCGTGCCATTTCTGGCAGTTTTTCTTGCCGGGAGAGAGGCCGGCGAATTGGTCCCGGATACGTTCGTCTTTTCCTGGCAGCCATTTATCGGCGCCATTGGAGTGGGGCTGCTTATTTTTTGGATCATGAAGAAAGTGCGGTTTCCGGCAGCTGAAGTATTGGCTCCTATTTTTACGATGGCGCTGGTCCAGTCGTTTACCGGCAATCATTTAGTGGAATTGCCAAATTGGCTTGTGGCGCTTGCACAGGTATTTATCGGCGCTAATCTCGGCCTGCAAATGGAGCAAATTCGGGAGAAAATGAATGTGCGCATGGGCATGGCGATAATTGTCAATAATGTGCTGCTCATCGGCTTTTCGGTGCTCATCGCTTATTTATTGGCAGTCTTGCTGCCGGAATACATCTTTTTGGATTTCTTTTTAAGTGCTGCACCTGGGGGCATGGCGGAAATGGCGATTACGGCGCTGGCTTCTGGTGGGGATGTTGCACTCATCACCAGTTTTCATTTGTTCCGGTTATTTTTCATTTTGCTATTGGCTTCGCCAATTATTGCATTTGTGGTAAAAAAACTTGACGCAAAAACCAAACATTGAGTACAATAAACCTAATTATATATCGATGCGTTGAAGAGGATAGTAGAATGTGCGTACATTTTAGAGAGAAGGCCGCTTGGTGAAAGGCTTTCATGGACAAGCATTTGAATGTCACCTCTGAGCAGTTTCCGTGAAATGCGAGTAGCGGAAACCGGATGTGAAATCCGTTATCGAACTTGAGAGCCAGATGCTTTTTTAGGTCTGTGTATAAAGGTGGTACCGCGAACAAACTCCTTCGTCCTTTAAAGACGACAGGAGTTTTTTTATTTGGTCGAACTAGGCATTATCACCTAGTAAAACAGATATTAGCGTCGCAAACCACTAACAAAAAGGAGGAATTTTCAATGACTGAACAAATGTCGACCAAGTATGACCCGCAAGCAATTGAAAAAGGCCGCTATGAGTGGTGGCTCGAAGGCAAGTTTTTTGAAGCCCAGCCCAACAGCGGCAAAAAACCATATACCATTGTGATTCCGCCGCCGAACGTTACCGGCAAGCTGCATTTAGGGCACGCTTGGGATACAACGCTTCAAGACATCTTGACTCGCATGAAGCGCATGCAGGGCTATGACGCTTTATGGCTGCCGGGCATGGACCATGCCGGTATTGCAACGCAAGCGAAAGTAGAAGGGAAACTTCGTGAAGAAGGAAAATCCCGCTATGATTTGGGACGCGAGGCGTTCCTAGAAGAATCGTGGAAGTGGAAAGAGGAATATGCAAACTTTATCCGCCAGCAATGGTCGAAACTTGGCCTTGGCCTAGACTACTCGCGTGAGCGTTTTACGCTCGATCAAGGCTTGTCCGATGCGGTACAGGAAGTTTTTGTACGGTTATACGAGAAAAAACTCATCTACCGCGGCAAATACATCATCAACTGGGATCCGGCGACGAAAACGGCGATTTCCGATATCGAAGTTATCTATAAAGACGTACAAGGCGCGTTTTACCACATGCGTTATCCGCTCTCGGACGGCTCTGGCCACATCGAAGTTGCGACGACGCGTCCGGAAACGATGCTCGGAGATACAGCGGTTGCGGTTCACCCGAAAGACGAGCGCTACCAGCACTTGATCGGCAAAACGGTTACGCTTCCGATAATCGGCCGCGAAATGCAGATTGTCGCTGATGATTACGTGGACATGGAATTCGGAAGCGGCGCGGTAAAAATCACGCCGGCGCACGACCCGAACGACTTTGAAATCGGCAATCGCCACAACTTGGAGCGCGTGTTGGTTATGCACGAAGACGGCACCATGAACGAAAACGCCGGCAAATACGAAGGGCTCGACCGCTTCGAATGCCGCAAGGAAATCGTTAAAGACTTGAAAGAGATGGGTGTTCTTTTCAAGATCGAAGAGCATTTGCATTCGGTTGGCCATTCGGAACGCAGCGGAGCGGTAGTAGAACCATACCTTTCAACCCAATGGTTTGTTGATATGCAGCCGCTAGCTGCTGAATCGGTGAAACTGCAAAAAGGCGAAGACGGCGTAAATTTCGTACCGGAACGCTTTGAGAAAACATACCTTCACTGGATGGAAAACATCCGCGACTGGTGCATTTCACGCCAATTGTGGTGGGGCCATCAGATTCCTGCTTGGTACCACAACGAAACAGGTGAAATCTACGTAGGCCGGACCGCGCCGGAAGATGCAGAAAATTGGACACAGGACGAAGACGTTTTGGATACGTGGTTCTCATCAGCCCTATGGCCGTTCTCAACGCTCGGCTGGCCGGATGCGGACAACGAAGAGCTGAAACGCTATTATCCGACAGACGCGCTTGTAACCGGCTACGACATCATCAATTTCTGGGTATCGCGCATGATTTTCCAGGCACTTGAATTTACCGGAGAAAAACCGTTCAACGATGTATTGATCCATGGCTTGGTACGCGATGCGGAAGGGCGCAAAATGTCGAAGTCGCTCGGAAACGGCGTTGACCCGATGGATGTAATCGAACAGTACGGAGCGGATTCGCTGCGTTACTTCCTGGCAACTGCCTCATCTCCAGGCCAAGACCTTCGCTTCTCGATGGAAAAAGTAGAAAGTGTTTGGAACTTTGCCAATAAAATCTGGAACGCTTCACGCTTTGCATTGATGAACATGGAAGGCATGGCTTATGACCAAATCGACCTCTCCGGCAAACGTTCGGTAGCCGATTCATGGATCTTGACTCGCCTTAATGAAACAATCGAGCAAGTAACAAGCCTTGCTGAACGCTACGAGTTCGGTGAAGTGGGCCGCCTGCTTTACAACTTTATCTGGGATGATTTCTGTGACTGGTACATCGAGATGGCGAAGCTGCCGTTATACGGCGAAGACGAAGACGCGAAGAAAATGACGCGTTCGGTTCTTGCATACGTTTTAGATAATACAATGCGCTTGCTGCATCCGTTCATGCCGTTCATCACAGAAGAAATCTGGCAGAACTTGCCGCATCAAGGCGAATCCATTACGGTAGCAGCTTGGCCGACGGTGGACGAGTCGCTGTCGAACCAAGAAGAGTCGACAAACATGAAGCTGTTGGTGGACATCATCCGTTCGGTTCGCACGATCCGCGCAGAAGTACAGTCGCCGATGAGCAAAAAAGTGCCATTGACGATTCTGGCGAAAGACGCCAATACGCACGCTGTTCTTGAAGCGAATGCTGCCTATATCGAGCGCTTCTGCAACCCGGAAACGCTGACGATCGCCCAAAACATCGAAGCGCCAGAAAAATCGATGTCGGCGGTTGTCTCCGGAGCAGAACTCTTCATGCCGCTTGAAGGCTTGATCGATGTTGACGCGGAACTTGCGCGTTTATCGAAAGAACTCGAAAAGTGGGCAAAAGAAGTGAAACTTGTTCAAGGCAAGCTGTCGAACGAACGCTTTGTTTCCAAAGCGCCGGAAGCGGTAGTAGCCGAAGAACGCAAAAAAGAAGCCGACTATTTGGAGAAGCATTCCACAGTCGAAAAACGCATGGAAGAATTAAAGGCATTATAAAAGTTGGACCCGCTTTCCAGGGAAGGAAAGCGGGTTTTTTTATGGGTGGAAAAATCTTTTTCATGAAGTTTTTCGGTTTTGCACAGACCAAACAATTTTAAAGATGTGTTGAAGAACTTTTAATCGGCATATTCGGTATTTCTACATGGGAAAAGCCTTTCACTTTTGGAAACACAAAAAATTGACAAAGGATCGTACACTTGCTATAGTTGACTTACGAACGTTCGGAAGGATGAGAGGCATGACACTGGACCAATTAAAAAAAGCGGCGCAAAACCGGTTTGCATCACATGGTTTTGACGGCACTTCATTAGCGCATATCGCGGAAGATGTAGGCATCAAAAAACAGTCCATTTACACTTACTTCAAAGGAAAAGACGAACTTTTTCTGCAAGTGTTTAGCGATGCCGCGGAAAATGAATGGGAGTCCACCCGAGAATTTATTGGCCAATA
This sequence comes from Planomicrobium sp. CPCC 101079, assembly GCF_007859275.1. GTDB lineage: Bacteria > Bacillota > Bacilli > Bacillales_A > Planococcaceae > Planococcus. The sequence goes on from NZ_VOHC01000011.1 coordinate 118,714, forward strand.
TAAAACATTGCCGATCGAGGAGTTTTTGTATCAATTTCTTTTGCATCAGAAAGAGCGTTTTGAGAGAAACACCGACACTAAATTTTGGCTGCGGATTTCTTTTTTTCCACCGGCTCACCTCTATGACAAAATCATGGAGAAAGTGTATACATATTTGGATGAACTGGAGAAATTGCTTGTACCGATCATAAGAGATGCAGTAGAAGCAAAAAATTTGGATCCGGCAATCGATGCGGAACAGGCAACTGTCGCTTTTTTGGGTGTATTGGACAGCGTTTTTGTGGAAATGCTCTACGGTGGGCCTAAGCGTTTGGAAAAGAGATTGGATGCGTCTTGGCATTTTTATTGGCGTGGAGTATCGAAAGACTAAAGAAAATTGCGAGGGAAAGAACATGAACTTACATTGGATGCTTGTAATCGTTGCAGGTATTATTGAGATCTTATGGGCGACCGGTTTAAAGCATGCTTCAAATCTAATTACATGGTTAGGCATCGCCGTGCTTATTTATATATCGTTTGTGGTGCTGTTGAAAGCGCTGGAAAAAGTTCCGGTGGCAACAGCTTACGCAGTGTTCACCGGAATTGGGACAGCAGGGACAGTCCTGGTAGAAACGGTAATTTTCGGCGAATCGTTCAGTTGGAGTAAACTGTTGTTTATCGGGCTGCTGTTGGCAGGAGTCATCGGTTTGAAACTGGTCACTGCGGATCCTGACAAGAAAGAAGAGGCGATTTAAATGGCTTGGGTATACCTGATTTTAGCGGGCTGTTTCGAAGTGCTTGGAGTCATCGGGATGAACCGGGTCGTCAAATACAAAACAGTGCAGTCTTATGTTGTATTAGTCGGAGGCTTTGTCATTAGTTTCAGCTTGCTGTCATTGGCGATGAAAACCTTGCCGATGGGCGTTTCCTATGCGGTCTGGACCGGCATCGGGACAGTGGGCGGAACGCTCATTGGCATGTTCGTCTACGGCGAATCAAAAGACTGGAAACGGCTCCTGTTCATCAGCATGATACTGGCTGGTGTGGTCGGGCTTAAACTGACATCTTGATAATGGGTAATAGAAAACGCTCCTGATCCAATCAGGAGCGTTTTTTCATTCTGCTATTTTAACGATCGGCTTGATTGTCGTTCCGTTTTTCGAATCCTCGAACGCTTCGTTGATTTGTTCAAAGTCATAAACTTTGGTCAGCTTATCAAACGGGAACATGCCGCGTTTAAAATAAGCCACCAGCTGCGGTATAAAGACTTGTGGAATCGAGTCGCCTTCAATGACGCCCATTACCGTTTTGCCTTCAGCCATGATGTCATTGTGGACATCGAACGTCATTTCCGGCGTTACGCCAACAATTGCACAGCTTCCGAGCGGGCGAAGCGAGTGGATGGCCTGTTTAACAACAGGAGGGACGCCTGTCGTCTCCACCGCATAATGGGTGCCGCCAGCTGTAATTTCTTTGATTTCTTTTACAACATCAACATTCTTTCCGTTTAACGTATGGGTTGCTCCCAATTCTTTTGCAAGTTCCAAGCGGTTGTCGTGGATGTCAACCGCAATGATATTAAGGCAGCCGGCAATTTTCGCCGCCATTACCGCACTCAGCCCGACAGCTCCACTGCCGAAAATTGCGATCGAAGAACCGAACTCCGGCTTAACGCGGTTCAATACCGTCCCGGCGCCTGTCTGTATGCCGCATCCAAGCGGTCCGAGCAGCGCTAAGTCCACATCCTTATCCACTTTGACGATGTTTCGTTCATTGGTGACCGCGAACGTTCCGAATGACGATTGCCCAAAGAACGTTGAAACCGCATGATCGTGCTGATGAAGCCGGTTGGTCCCGTCTTGCATCTTTCCTCCAAAGTTTAAATCATTGAAGTTCAAGCAAACGGTGGGATGGCCAGTTAAACAATTCTCGCAATGTCCGCAGTAAGCAAACGACAAAACCACATGATCGCCTTCTTGGATCGTCGTCACCGCTGAACCAATTTTTTGGACGATTCCTGACCCTTCATGTCCAAGAACAACGGGAAACGGTGACAAGCCTAAATCCCGTGCGACCGCGTCTGTATGGCATACGCCTGATGCGACAATCTTGACCAGCACTTCATGCGCTTTTGGCTCAGCCAGCTCAACTTCTTCAAATTTGAAATCTTCACCTAAAGCATGTGTAACTGCAGCTTGAATTTTCATTTAATCCCTCCTAAATTGGTTTCTTGTAATGGAGTACCCGGATAGAGAAGGGAGTATGCCTTATTGAAACAAGTCGTTAAATGATAAAAAAATATATATAAATAAAATCTGGTTGTTCAATGAATTTAGGTGTTTAAGCATTGGCTTCTTGGGCGGAGCGTGAATCTTTATTGGCTGGAAATATTTGCTTCATGAAGTTTTTCAAGTCTTTCATGAACAAATCAAGTTTCTACAGGAGCTGATTCGTTTTCTACAAGCATTACCGCATTTTCTGCAGAACTTATCCCCATTACAACATGAAAAAGAAGCAGTCCGCCGAAGCGAACTGCCCGTTCATAGATCTTTTTCTCGAAATGGAGACTGATTCTCGATTTCCTTTAAATGACGCACCAGCAATTCCGCAATGTTCTCTTCATGCGTTTTGTAAAACGAGCGGGCGCCGACAGGGTCTTCAATTTCATTGAACAAATGCCGGCCATCCGGCAGCAGCAAGAAATCGATGCCGACGTAGTCGCTGTTGAGCGCTCGTGCAATGCGCAAAACGTCTTTTTCTTGAGCTGCTGTCACGGTATATTTTTCAGCCGACCCGCCAAGCGAATAATTCATTTTGAACGAAACGATTGAACTGCGTTTCACTGCTCCAACGATTTCATTGCCAACCACGTAAACCCGCACATCGGCTTCGTGAGGGACAAGCGGCTGGAAAACGACTTCCGATTTAAAACGGGGGAGATCAGCGTGTGATTCCACCACTTCCACTTCAACGCCGCCATGGCCGTCAACGGTTTTCACAACACATGGAAATCCAGCAGTATCGCGATAGGTCGGGATAACAGGGACACCTAGCATCAGGAACAACTGGTACGCCTGCCATTTGTCATTCGCAATGCGGTTGACTTCTGCCCGATTTACCAAGTGGATGCCGAAGTCTTCCAAAACGCGCGCTGCATCTGGTCGTCTGCAGCGAAACACCACAAGCGTGTCTGCAAGTTGAGCGGTTAGTTTCACCAGACCGTCTTGCGACCAGTCATCCCACTCCACCAGCTTGAATTCACCGAACTTCTGCAGCTCTTCGATAAAACCCGAATTGCGCTTGGCATCCTCCGCCTCATATAACAGGATCATTTCAAATCCTCCAGAATGTAAGCAATCATCGCATCTGCTACGTTAACTCCCGTGACATTCATGATATTGCGGATATGCGCAGCAGCATTCACTTCGCAAACAAGCGGCTCTTCATCAGCGCCAAAAAGCAAATCAACTCCGGCAAAAACCGCACCAACCGCATCAGCAGCTTTTAAAGCCAATTCTTTTTGTGGCTCGGTCAAGCTGACAGGGGAAGCTTGACCGCCGTTTGTGATGTTCGCCCGGAAATCCGTTTCAGAATGCCGGTACATCGCAGCCACGATTTTACCGCCAACGATATTCACGCGGATATCACGGCCCCGGCTCGACTGGATAAATTCCTGGAAAACAAAATCAACGCCGCGCAGCTCTTCAACTTTCTGGTGAAAAGCGGCTTCGTTTTCGATCAAATAGACTTTCATGCCAAAAGAACCGTGTCCTTCTTTTACGATCATCGGAAAATCCAATTCTTCAATGACACGCTCGAAATAGCCGGATCCCAGTATGGAAAAGTTGGGATACACTTTCGGGGCGATAATGGTTTTTGGCATTGGCAAGCCGAGGGAAGCCAAGCGGATATATTGGGTGGCCTTATTGTCACAAAGGTCTATGATCGATGGATCGTTGTAAACCGGTACGCCGCGGCTTTTCAGAAAATAGCCGAGCAATATGTCTTTGTCGAGCAAAACGGCAAAATCAGGCAGCTCCACCTCCGATGACAGATCCATCATCGTTTCATAATTTTTCATCAGTTTGGCAGCCACACCTGCGCGTCCAGCTGCTTCAGCCACAAGCCTGGCCTGGTCCGCGAACTTATCAGAGACCAGGCTGCCGTTGTAAATAACCCAACATGTTGTCATTTCTACTCCACCTTCATGCTATAATTATGCTATAAAGTGTAACATGTTTCATGCTGGAAAGAAGGTGCCCGATGATAAAAGGATTCAATAATTATACCTCTAAATGGAAAATTAAAACTAGTTCAGAAATTATACCCGGTTTGGCCTCTATAAAATCCGCACTTGAAGAACTGGACAATCCGCACCAATCCGGAAAATTCGTCCATATTGCCGGAACCAACGGCAAAGGGTCGACCGCTGTTCTATTGGCCGGAATATTGCGTGCACATGGTTTGACTGTCAACAGTTTTTTCTCGCCGGCTATAAATGATGTCCACGACCAAATCCAATTAAACGGGACGCCGATTTCCGAAACGGAAATGGACAATGCCATGGAAAGGCTAGCTGAAATTAAGACGCCGCTCACTGAATTTGAATTGCTGACAGCGGCGGCTTTTTTGGCGTTCGAAAAAAATGCTTCGGATATCACAATCATTGAAGCAGGAATGGGCGGGCGTTTTGACAGCACGAATGTCATCACACCGGAAGTTTCTATCATTCCATCCATCGCGCTCGACCACATGGGGTTTTTGGGCGAGACAATTGGGGACATTGCCTGGCATAAAGCGGGAATCATCAAAAAATGGCGGCCGGTTGTCATCGGCAATCTGCTTGAACAAGCAAAGAGCAGAGTAATCGAAACTGCAAATGCCATGCACGCTGAAGTTATTGAACCGAAAAAACCGCTGCAAGTGGAATTGAAACTAAAGGGCAAGCATCAGCTCCACAACGCCGCGCTCGCTGCAGAAGCTGCAAAAGAGCTGTTGGGGCTTGGCTACGACGAAGCAAAAGCAGAAGCTGGGCTTGCCAACGCAGTAATTCCAAACCGCTTTGAAGAAATTTATCCGAATGTGATTTTTGATGGGGCGCATAATTCGGCAAGCATCCAAGCTCTTGTGGAAACGATCAAAGACACATATCCCGGCAAAACCATTCATATTGTTTTAGGGATATTAAAAGATAAAGACTATATAAATATATTACGTCAACTTGAACAAGTGAGTGACCGTTTTACGTTCATCGATTTTACTAATGAACGGGCACTTCCGGCAAAAACTTTATTTGATGAAAGTAAAAGTAAAATAAAGACAATTCAGAACATGTATGATATATTACCTGAAAGAGAAGAAAAAGAAGTGACAATAGTCACAGGTTCGCTCTATTTATTGTCAAGCTTGCGTGAAAGAGACATTCCTACTTTTCAAAACTTATATCCTCATTCTTGATAGGTTTTGACATGCTAAATGAGCGATCATCTATAAAGGGGAAGATGCCGTGCCGATTTCAACCAAAAGAAAAGTAGTTCTTTGGTCTCTATGGATATCAATCGTTCCAGTAAGTTTATTTTTCGTTTATCACACCTATCCACCTCCAGAGATGAATGCTTGGAATTTATTGGCTTATGTCTTGTTTTTTGTTGTAGCTTGTTTAATGCCGATGAATATCAACGGGTCATCCGCTTATTTGGTTCAGTGGGCAACGGTCGCTGTATTTTTAAAATACGGGATTTTTGCAGAAATTCTTTTTTCACAGTTAACTGTATTGATTGTTACATTGAGGAGCCGGACTGCCGAACCGTTATCATTCCGCATTCCTTTCAATTCCCTGATGTTTTATGCAGCTTCTCTTTTAGCAGGGATTGCATTTTATGCAGCGGGCGGCCAAGTGGGTTCGCTGCAGCTCACCCACATCTTGGCGTATGGCTTTATCTTTCAGTTTGTTTCTTTCCTAGCCAATCAACTGATTTTTTATTTTTACGACAAATCAGTCGGAGCCAACCCGAAGTTTTTCTCTATCGACGTTATCTGGGATTTTGCCATCACCTTGTTGGTATTCCCATATGCGCTGGCCATTTATATCTCCGAGTCCTATATCGGCATACCGGCCCTACTGCTTCTCGGCATTCCCTTTTTCATCATGACTGCGATTATGAAACTGTATAACAGCTCCGAAAAAATTAACATCGATTTGAAAAAAGCTGGGGAAATCGGGCATCAGCTGGCTGCACGCCTTTCTACTGATGAAGTGCTTGACCAATTTGTCTTGCAGGTGGCAGATCTGTTCAAAGCGGATTACGCCTATGTGTTAGACTATCGGGACAATCAATTGCAGATGCTCAGGATGTTCGAAAACAACGAATTGCTCAAGAACAGCGTGCCGCCAGTCCGCTATAACCAAGGGGTGGGCGGCAAAGTGGTCACCACGAACAAAGCAATAATCTACAATCGCAAATCCGAGTGGAAAGACATCGTCACGGGCCATCTGCCAATCGATTCTGAAAGCATCATGGCAGTGCCGATCGCCCGGAACAACAAAACAGAAGGGGTCTTGATTTTAGGGTCTCGCCAAAAATACGCATTTACTTCTCGCCAACTCCAAATATTGGATATTCTTAGCACATACTTTGCGGTTTCCTTAGAGAAAGCAAGTTATGTCGAGCGGGCGATTGCAATCAGTGAACGGTGCGGATTGACGAAACTGTATAATTATCGCTATCTCGATGCAAAGCTGGAAAAAAGCATGAAGAAAATCACTGACGGGGAGCTCAATAAGCTGTCGCTCGTTATGATGGACATTGACCGGTTCAAAGGCATCAACGACCAATACGGCCATCAAAGCGGCAATGATATCTTGGTCCAGCTCGCGCGCATCATCGAAGAAGAAGTGGGCGAAGAAGGAACATGTGCCAGATACGGCGGGGAAGAGTTTGTTGTGTTGCTGCCGAACTACGGCAAAGACTTGGCATTGTTGTTCGCGGAAAACTTGCGGAAACGGATTGAAAGCCATCCGTTTGAAATCATCAGCGACCTTGACTCGGAACGGAAGCTTCAAAAAATACAAATCACATTAAGCATCGGGGTGTCGACCGCTCCAGAAGACAGCGACGATGGCATGGCGCTTATCCGAAATGCGGACAGAGCATTGTATATCGGGGCGAAGCAAGCCGGGCGCAATAAAGTGGCTGCATATGCCAAATAAAAAAGAGCGGGAAGAAAAGGCGGATGCCATTTCTTCCTGCTCTTTTTGCGGTCAATATTATACAAGAAGGCAGAATTGTTTTAAAACCTCTGATGCTATCTATTTTCTTTTTTAAATTAAACCTTTCATTTAGTAGGTTAGAAGGCTCAAATGAAAGGGCCATTCCACGGAATTTACTGTTATGTATGGCATTTTATTTTTATTTGCCTGATAAAATCCCATAGTTGAAAGTAGATTAGATTAGTAAAAAAGCATTAAATTAATTTTCTGGACCGTCTATTATTTATCACTTTTATCTTGTATTATAACTATAGAAGTGGGATTGTTTTACTGCCTGAATTACTTTATTTTACATTTAATAAGGAAGGTCAAATGCAGTAAAAAGAACCTTGAAACGACTGGACAACAATGAAATATTTTTTAGAATCAGGGAGGAATTACAAATGGTGCGCATTCTTTGTTTTATTGCCATCGCGGCTATTGTGGCAGCGAGTTCTTATTTCTTAACAAGGGGAGACGGGAAAAAAAGAAACTTGTTTGTCAGCAGCGGAGCAGTTATAGCGGCGGCTGCCGGCATTTTTATGCAAACTGTTTTGCCGCTGCATCTGTCGTTGTTAGGGATCCTGGCGATTTCGCTTATCGCGGCAATGGGCTATGCAAAAGTGATCGAAAGAGAAAAACAAAAAAAACAGCAAATGATTGAAGAGCGAAGAGCCAAGAATAACATGGGCCAATCCCGTCCGCTTGAACCGATAAAAAAACCGGTTTTAGAACAAGCAGCGGGCAAACAGTTTGGCATGCAGACAATCAGCGCGGTTAGGGAGGAACAAGAAGTTGGATAATAAGGTTTTTGGGACGGCTTTTATATCTATTATCTCTATAGCGCTGCTTTTGTTCGGTGTTGCAAATGCAGGCGCGGCGGCAGTGGACCATTGGATATTCCCGGCCAAAGAATTCGGTGACCATACATATATCGGCACAACGAACGTATCAAAAATGGAAGTTGCAAGCGCAATGGCTAAAGTTTCGGAAACGGCGGAAGCATGGCGTGAAACAGCTGAGTTGTCTGTGACCTATCAAGACGCAACAGCCAATTATCCGTTGGAAAACGCTGAGGTTTTACTGGAAGAAACTGCTGGCCAAGCTCAGTCAGGCATGCAAAACAGTTTTATCTTTCAGTTGGAAGAAGCTACGACAGCTGCTTTTTTAGCTGAGCAATTTCCAGTGGCTGAATTTTCAGCTTCAGAAGTTGAAAAAATCACATCCAAATTAGAACAAGCCCTTCAATCGGGCATTGCTCAAACCCATGTGACCATCAGTGACGATTCGCTCGGCATAGACCGTTCGGCGATAGCTGAAGTGGTTTTCCCTCTTCAGCCGAAAAGCGACGGCGCGGCGGCAATTGTAGAAGCGATTGATGAAATCCAAATCGCTCCGGGCACAAAATTCTCCTTTTTAGACTTTATCAGCGAACTGCAACTGGCGGAAGTTACAGATGGGGAATTGACCGAAATTGCTTCAGCCATTTATACAGCGGTGCTAAAAACGAATTTTTCCGTAGAAGAACGCAGCATCGGAACGGCGGTGCCCCAAACGGTGCCGATCGGACAAGAAGCGGCCATTAATCGCTCACTTGGAATAGACTTGGTATTTACAAATCCAAACGCAAGCTCATTCACGCTAAATGCAGCATTTGAAGGAAATTCATTGGCTGTAACATTGACCGGATTTCCATTGGTTTATGAATATGCCCTTCAAACCGGCAGCAAAGAAACTGTAAAACCCCGTTTGATCAAGCAATACAGCGCATTCGTTTCAAGCGGCAAAGCGGTAGAAGAAGAAGGCAGTGAAGGAATCCGGATTCAAGTGCTTCGATCAATTGTGTCAGAAGGAAAAGAACTGGAAATCGAAACCGTTTCAACTGATTTTTATCCGCCGGTAAACCGAGTGGAACTTCATCCGTTAGCCGTTGCCTTGCCAGAAAGCGTTCCGGCGGCTGCGGGAACTGTAACCGGCACAGCTGAAATACCGGCTGCCGGGAGCACGGCAGAAGAAGCGGCAGCAACAGAAGGGGAGCAAACGCCTGTGGACTCATCAACTGAAAGCTCTAACGAGGATTCAGCGGGCTCCACAAGTTCAACGGCCGAAGAAGATGCGGCTGAAGGCCAAGACGGCAGCACAAATCCTGACTCAGAAGACAGCTTGGAGCCAAGTGAACCAGTATACGATAAAGGTGGAAATCTGGTCCATCCTTAATCGGTTTTGAGGAGGAATGACGATTGGCAAAGATACGTAAACGATTAGGCGATATTCTAGTCGAACATGGACTAATAACAGCAGAAGACTTAAACGAGACATTACAGAACAAAACAGCGAATCAAAAAATAGGGGATGCCTTGCTGCAGCGCGGTCTGATCACCGAACAGCAGCTGATTGAAACACTTGAAATGCAGTTGGGAATACCGCATGTGTCGCTATTCCGCTATCCTTTTGACAAAAATCTGTTCAATATGGTGCCAAAGGAAATGGCGAAACGCAACCAATTGGTGCCATTGAAAATTGAAGGCGATAAACTGTTTATCGCCATGACCAACCCGATGGATTTTATCACCATTGACGATCTTCGGCTGACAACCGGATTTCAGATTCAACCGGCCATCGCGTCAAAAGAAGATGTGACGAAAACGATCGCCAAATATTATGATGAAGAATCTTATGATGAGCTGATTGGGAATATGCCTGAAACGCAGCAAGAACAGCAAGAAGATATGGGAGATTTGGATGCGCCGATTGTCCGTTTGGTCAGCCAGATTCTTTCGAATGCAGTCAGTTTGAAAGCGAGTGATGTCCACATAGACCCGCAGGAAAACCGCGTGCTGGTTCGCTATCGCATTGACGGGGCCCTTCGGACTGAGCGTGTTTTGCCGAAAGCGATGCAAGGCATGATCACAGCGCGGATTAAAATTTTGTCGAATTTGGACATTACGGAAAACCGGATTCCGCAGGATGGACGGATCAAGACGACTGTTGATTTCAGGCCTATTGACCTGCGCGTTTCCTCGCTGCCTACTGTTTACGGGGAAAAAATCGTTATGCGGATTCTTGATTTAAGCGCCAATTTGACGGATATCTCAAAACTTGGGTTCTCGGACTTGAATATGGAGCGGTTTATGGCGGAAATCGACAAACCGAATGGCATCATTTTGATTTCCGGGCCGACCGGTTCCGGAAAATCGTCGACGCTTTATGCTGCATTGAACAAATTGAATAACGAAGAAGTGAACATCATCACCGTAGAAGATCCGGTCGAGTACCAGCTTGAAGGCATAAACCAGATTCAAGTGAATACGAATGTCGGATTGACGTTCGCGGTCGGGCTTCGCTCCATCCTGCGCCAAGATCCCGACATCGTCATGGTCGGCGAAATCCGCGACAAAGAAACGGCGGATATCTCCATCCGGGCGTCCTTGACCGGCCATTTGGTGTTGAGCACCATTCATACAAATGACTCGATCGCTTCGATCACCCGCTTGATGGACATGGGCATCGAGCCGTTTCTTGTAACGGCTTCTTTAAATGCTGTTGTCGCACAGCGGCTGATCCGCAAAGTTTGCCGGGATTGCCGCGAAGTGCATGCTGCAACTGATCGAGAAAAACATATTTTTGCTAAAAGAGGACTGGCTATCGAAACCATTGCCCGTGGCAGAGGCTGCTCACAATGCAATATGACCGGATACCGGGGCCGGATGGCCATCCATGAGGTGTTAGTCGTCAACGAAGAAATCAAAGACATCATCAACCGCAACGGTTCAGCGGCTGAAATCCGGGAAGTTGCGGTGAAAAACAAAACAATTTTCCTGATTGATGACGGCCTATTAAAAGTGAAGGAGGGCATGACAACGACGGAAGAAGTTCTGCGTGTTGCCATGATGGATTAGCTTATGCCGAAAACCTATATCAATGAAATCTTAACAGCAGCTTATAATTTGGATGTTTCGGATGTCCACTTAACAGCCGGCATCCCGCCGGTCTTCCGGATGAACGGGGAACTTCGGCGCTATGGCGACAAGATTGTTACGCCTGACCAGACAAAAGAAATCAGCAAAGCGCTGATTCCCGAGAAAGCATGGGAAATGTTCCAGTTAAAAGGCGAGATGGATTATTCCTACTCGCTGCCGGGAGTTGCCCGTTATCGAGTCAACTCGTTCCAGCAGCGAGGTTCGGTGTCCCATGCATTCCGGACCATTTCAGCCGGTGTTCCAACCATCGACCAACTAAAAATGCCGCAAAACTTAAAAACGCTCGCCGAAACCCACCAAGGGCTGATTTTGGTGACTGGGCCGACAGGTTCCGGGAAATCGACAACGCTTGCGGCTATGATCCGCCACATCAATGAAACGATGACCAAACATATTATCACGCTTGAAGATCCGATTGAATACTTGCATCGGCACGGTTCATCGATCATCAATCAGCGCGAAATCGGATTTGACACCAACTCATTCGCCAATGGGCTGCGCGCTGCTTTGCGGCAAGACCCGGATGTGATTCTGGTGGGGGAAATGCGTGATCTGGAAACGATCACGACGGCCATCACGGCAGCTGAAACGGGGCATTTGGTAATGGCGACGCTCCATACTTCAAGCGCCGCATCTACCATTGAGCGGATCATCGACGTGTTTCCGGCCGGCCAGCAAGCGCAGATCCGGACGCAGCTTGGCGGTGTCTTAAAAGCGGTCGTCTCACAGCGTCTCCTTCCAACAGCTGATGGCAAAGGGCGGGTAGCGGCAACAGAAGTCATGATCAACAACACGGCGATCGCCAATTTGATCCGTACGGAAAAAGTGCACCAAATCCCGAACGTCATTCTGACAAACCGGGCAGGCGGCATGCATATGATGTCGACATCGGTGCAAGAGTTATTGACAAGCGGGAAAATCACCCGCCAAACCGCGCACCCTTTCCTGAAAGGAGAAGGATAACGTGGCACGTTTCAAATACGAAGGTCGGGACACAAAAAAAATCAGGACCGGCATGATGACCGCGGACAACCGGCGGGAAGCCATCCTGAAATTGCGTGACGAAGGCATTAAAGTGATTGAAATCCGGGAAATTGAAACAACGGTTCTCCAAAAAGAAATTTCCATCGGCAACCCGGTAAAGCGGGACCAGTTCATCATGTTCCTGCGCCAATTTTCGACGTTGATGCGTTCCGGCGTGACCATTGTCGATACTATCCGCATCTTGTCCCAGCAAGTCGAATCGAGGGCATTGAGCAAAGTGCTGGCTACGGTCGAAGATGAATTGCGAAAAGGGAATGCGCTGTCGGATTCGCTCGCCAAGCACCCGAAGATCTTTGAACCTTTGACCGTCAACTTGATCAAAGCGGGGGAAATGTCCGGTAATATCGACGAATCGCTGGACCGGTTGGCCGATCATTACGAGAAAGCATACCAGACGCGGCAAAAAGTCATCTCTGCCATGTCTTACCCGTTGGTGGTGGGTTTCCTGGCCATCGGGGTAGTGATTTTTTTGCTGGCGACGATCGTTCCGATGTTCGTCGACATGTTCGCGGGCTTTGGCGGGGAACTGCCGCTGCTGACCCAGGTGGTCATGCTGGCCAGCAATTGGACGGTCAAATATTGGTATGTGCTCGTCCTGCTCGTTATTTTACTGATTGTTTGCGTCTGGGCGATGAAGCGCAATGAAAAAGGCAAACTGGCCTTGGATACGATGCTTTTGCGCATGCCGATATTTGGCAAGATCTTGAAAAAATCGGCGCTCGCCCGGCTGACGCGGACATTGAGTTCGCTGTTTTCCAGCTCAGTCCCAATTTTGCAGGCGATGACGATGGTCGAAAAAGTCGTCGGCAACGAAGTCATGTCAAAAGTGGTGCTCGCTTCCCGTGATTCCCTGGAGCGCGGAGGATCATTGACGGAACCGATGCGCAACCATTGGGCGTTTCCGCCTCTCATTCCCCATATGATTTCCATCGGGGAACAAACTGGTTCTTTAGACCATATGCTCATAAAAGTGGCCGAATTCTACGAAAAAGAAGTGGAAGCGGAAACTGACCGATTGAAGGCGTTGATAGAGCCTTTAATGATTGTTTTATTGGCTGCATTAGTTGGGACTATAGTCCTTTCTATTATGTTGCCGATGTTCGAGATGTTCCAAAACATAGACAATTTGTAGGGAAAACTATACAAAATATTAATAATTTTTGATGATTTCTCTATTGCTTAATTCGTGACTATTGATATAATTAGCTTGTGCTCAAGAAGTACTAAAAAAATAGAAAATAACAGGAGGAAATGAGAATGAAAAAGTTCATTCAGAACAAATTGAAAGACCAAAAAGGGATGACGTTGATCGAGCTTTTAGCCGTAATCGTAATCATCGCAATCATCGCAGCAATCGCAATTCCGGCGATTGGGAATATTATTGAGAACAGCCGTTATAGTGCTGTTAAGTCGGATGCTACGAATGTTTTAAATGCTGCACAACTTTATTACACTGAAAACCCTCAAGGTCCACAACCAACAGGTCAGAATGTTACTGCTCCAGATTTAACTGTAGCAATGTTAAAAACTGAAGGTTTTCTTGAAAGTGAAGGAGAAATTCCAACTACTGCTACAATAACGCGCGGTACTGGAACTGATAATGCATTACAACTTACAACTTCAGCAATTAAATATTCCGGTTCTAAAACACTTACTTTCTCTAATGCAACCGTCAAGCAAATTAACGACGATAATAGAAAAGGAAGTTCTAACGATAATAAAGAAATTTAAAAGAAAAATTATTCATTTATTCTAGGAGCTGAAAACATGGCCTTATCGTTTTTATCGAAAAAAGCACGCGTTGTGACCATTACTATAGAAGAAGACGCCATCCGGTATGTGGAACTGAAATCCGCAGCACCGCTTCACATCAGCCGGGCGGAAGAGCTGGCTCTTCCGCTTGGCACCATTGTGGATGGGGAAATCGCCGACGCAGAAATGCTTAGTTCGATACTCGATGAGGCTGTCAATCAGTGGGGTCTCTCTAAGAAGTCAGTCCGATTCCTCGCCCCTGACGAATTCGCTATTATCCGCAAAGTGCCATATCCTCAAGGCGTCAAGCCTGATGAACTGAAAGGCCATTTCTTCATCGAGATCGGCTCTACGCTTTATTTGCCGTTCGAAGATCCGGTGTTCGACGTGGTTCCGTATAACAACAGTGAAGAAGCGCTGATCATCGCTTCCAAAGAATCTGTCATCCATTCCTACGAAGAAATGTTCACGCAGGCGAAGCTGAAAGCTGTGGTGGCGGACATCACGCCGCTCGCTTTGTATCGCCTGGCGTATTTGCAGCATGATTTTGCAGCAGATGAACACGTTATGATGGTCGATATTCAATCGGAAAAAATTACGGTCTCCATTTTCCACGAGCATTATCCGCTCTTTATGCGTTCAGTGGCGCTGAATGTCGCTGACGAGGAGCTGGCAGGGCCGGAAGTTCTAATAGAAGAAATCGAAAGTGAAATTGAAAAGCTGGGTAATTTCTACCGCTATAGCATGAACGCGGGAGAAACGGGCATTTCCAGCATTATCTGCAATGGACATGTGGAAAATTGGCCATTGCTGCAAAAGCGGTTGGAAAGCCGATTGTCGGTGCCGGTTTCGCCGATTGTCATCGAGCCTATCCCTTCGGATTCCCATGCTGGCGTTCCTGAACATTTTAACCGTGCCATCGGCTTGGCCCTGAAAGAGGTGTAACTATGCTCGTAGATATTAATTTATTGCCGCAAAAAGAAAGGGACCGCCCCGTTATGCTCTTTGCGGCACTCGGAATTGTCTTGGCTGCCATTTTAATATGGCTGATTTTTTTCTTTATGGCGCAGTCCCAAGCGGCTGAGCAAGCCGCGCTGGACGCCGAGTATGCCCAAGTCTCTGCAGAAGGGGCAGCACTTCGTGCCCAGCTTGAAGCGGCAGTCGGCATGAACGAAGAACAGCAATTAAAAGCCACGGTCGACTGGGCGGAAAGCTATCAGTTTGATACGATTCCGCTGCTTGCAGATTTGGTTTCACGTTTGCCGGAACGCGGGTTTTTCGATTCGTTTTCATTCACAAAGCCGAATGAAGCAATCCTTTCAGTCCAATTTGATACGGCGCGCGAAGCGGCTTATTATTTGGCTCAGTTAAAAACTTCAGAACTGATAACTTCAGCAAAACTCGACTCCGTGATCAACGAAGAACTTGAAGCCGCTGAAGAGGCAGACGTTTTGGAAGATACAGAAGAAAAAATCATTGAAAATCCGCGTTATTTGGCCACTTACAGTTTGGTCTATGTTGATGAGCGCACGCCGTCTGAAGAAGCAGTGGAAGCTGCCGATGGAACAGTGGCGGAGACACCGGCTGCAGAAGAAGCGCCGGCATCAGATGAACCTGCAGAAGCTGCTCCGGCAGAAACGGAGGAGAATGCGCAATGAGCAATTGGACAAAACGCCAAAAAGAACTGGCTCTCGTGATTG
Source organism: Planomicrobium sp. CPCC 101079 (assembly GCF_007859275.1). GTDB lineage: Bacteria > Bacillota > Bacilli > Bacillales_A > Planococcaceae > Planococcus. The sequence continues at coordinate 134,418 of NZ_VOHC01000011.1, forward strand.
TGGCTACCGTTTTGCTGGCGGGGAGCGCCGCTTATTCTTATTTTTCTCTTTATGCACCGGCAAGAGACGCCCGCCTGCAAGCCGAGCAATTGCTTTCTTCTGAGAAAGAAGTGTTGATGGCACTGCAAGCGCAGCAAAAAGCCGCACCAGTAGCAGAGAAAATAAGTACGAGTGCTTTGCAGCAAAAAGTCGCCGTCGAACCGATGGCCGATTTGATCTTGCTCCAAATAGAGCAAGCGGAATTAATCTCAGGAACGCTTGTCACAGCAGTCAATTTTACGGAAGCGCCATTAACGCTTCTGCAGCCGGTTGAAGGGTTGGAAAATGTGCAAGAAATCATCACGACAGTTGAATTTAATGCCCGCGATTATAAAAGCATCACGGCATTCATAAAAGAAATAGAAGCGATGGAACGCATCATGGTGATCGATTCAATCGATTTCGCTTCAAACGAGGAAATTACAACACAAGAGCAAGAAGGTGAACCATTAACGGTTTCTGTCTCATTCTCAGCCTTTTTCCGTCCCGACTTGATCAAATTGGAAGATACTTTGCCTAAAGTCGATTCTCCTGCTCCTGCGAAAAAATCTAATCCATTGCCTCAAAATGACGGCACTGATTTGGTTGTTTCCAGTGATAGTGCTATTGAAGCTTCTTCTGAGAATGGAGAAGAAAATACTGATGCTGTTGTCGCTCAGACCGCTACAGTCCATACAGTCGTTGCGGGTGAGACGCTTTTGCAGATTTCCCGGAAATATTATGGGGATAACGCAGGTGCAGCGCTTATTCAAGAAGCAAACAACTTGTCCGGCTCAGTTGTCAAAGTCGGCATGGCCTTAACGATCCCGCAACGCCCTTAAAAGAGAAATCACTCCGATTTCTCTTTTTTTAATAAAAATTCTATAAGTAAATGAGGGTCATTATGACGATTACGTACGCTTTTTTCTTTTTTATCTTCGGGCTGGTATTCGGCTCGTTTTTCAATGTGGTCGGCTTGCGCGTGCCGAAAAAAGAATCAATTGCTTACCCCCCGTCGCACTGCACAAAATGCAATCGCCAATTGACGGCGATCGATCTCGTTCCGGTCCTGTCGTTCCTTTTTTTACGTGGGAAGTGCCGAACGTGCGGCTCGGAAATCCATTGGGTGTATCCGCTGATGGAGTTCATCACCGGCGCGTTGTTTACGCTGTCGTTTCTGCATTTCGGCTTTACACCGGAACTGGTCATCGCGCTTCTTTTCGTCTCGCTGCTCGTTATCATCACCGTGTCGGATATCGCGTATATGCTCATACCGGATCGGGTGCTCTTGCCCTTTGCAGCGCTCTTGCTGGTGCTTCGCTTCGTCATCCAGCTTGATTCCTGGTGGGACAGCCTGCTTGGCGCTGTAATCGGATTTTCGTTGTTGTTTTTGATAGCGGTCGTTTCAAAAGGCGGTATGGGGGGCGGGGACATCAAATTGTTTCTCGCCATTGGCCTAGTGGTCGGAACGGTGGGCACACTGATGACGCTGTTTTTTGCTTCCGTAATCGGGGCAGTTGCCGGCATTATCCAACTGCGCGTCACCAATAAAGGCCGCAAGACACCTGTCCCGTTTGGCCCGTCAATCGCAGTTGGGGCGTTGATCGTTTATTTTTATGGCATTAACATTTTGGATTGGTATATGAGTTTTATGGGATGAAGCCTAGGCTTCATCTTTTTTATTTCGCATCAAAGATGGAGGAGAAAAAATATTGACACTTTTTAGATGAAGAGCAGAGGGCGCGACTCCCGAGGAAAATGTCCGCCCAGAGCGATTCATCAACTTCAAAATATTTTTTTAAATCTATTAGCTGATCATTTCCCGCAAATCCGCCCACCCAAATCTCATTTTTGAAAGGCGCATAGCTGCCAAAATTTATTTTTCCGTTTTCCCGTACAATTTTCAGCCCGGCGATTATTGGGTATGATGCTAGAAAAGGAGGAATCAGTTATGAAATTTACCGCCAACCAACCAATTATTCTCGCATCGCAGTCGCCGCGCCGGCAAGAGCTGCTCGGCTCGCTGGGATTCGATTTCGCTGTCGTGCCCAGCATCAAGGATGAGCCGGACCCGGCGGACTTCCAGACTGCCATGGGCTATGTTTTAGCATGCGCTGCGCAGAAAGCCCGTGAGGTGTCAAAGAAACACAAGGAGGCCGTAGTCATTGGTTCCGATACGATCGTCACGTTAGACGGAGAAGTATTACTGAAGCCGAAAAACAAAGAACAAGCGGAGGAGTTTCTGCGGAAATTGTCCGGCAACACCCATGACGTCATCACAGCAATTACGGTTTTGCATGGCGACAATGAATTGTCGTTCCATGAATTAACGCAAGTGACATTCTACGATTTGCCGGATGACTGGATCGACGCCTACACCAACACGGACGACCCATACGATAAGGCGGGTGCATACGGCATCCAGACGATGTCGGGCCTCTTCGTCAAAAAAATCAACGGAGATTACAACACGGTCGTCGGGCTGCCGCTCGCAAGCCTTGCACAGAAATTGGCGCAAGCCGGTTATATTTCCCTGGAAAAGAGCCGGATCGGATGCTGACGGAACAGTCACTGATGATCCGGGATGTCCATGTTGCCGACCGTCCGCGCGAGCGGCTGGTCAACCAAGGCGCCAATAGTTTGTCGAACCAGGAACTGATTGCGATATTACTGCGCACCGGCACCAAACAAGAGTCGGTGCTGCATTTAGCCAACCGGGTGCTGACTACTTTTGAGCAAATCCAGCAAATGAAAGACGCCACTATCGAAGAAATGACTTCCATCAAAGGCATCGGCCAAGCGAAAGCAGTGCAGCTTCTTGCTGCAGTAGAGCTTGGCCGCCGCCTTTCCTCGAAACAGACAGATGTGAAATATACGATCCGGTCCCCCAAAGACGCTGCCTCTTACTTGATGGCGGACATGACTTCCTTGAAGCAAGAACATTTTGTCGTGCTGTTTCTAAACATTAAAAACCAAGTGATGCACCGGCAGACAATATTCGTCGGAAGCCTGAATGCCTCCATCGTCCATCCGCGAGAAATATTCCGCGAAGCCGTCCGACGGTCCGCTGCCTCAATCGTCTGCGCGCACAACCACCCCTCTGGGAACCCAGCCCCATCTCCGGAAGACATCGACGTCACCAAGCGGTTGATGGAAGCTGGCAGCATCATAGGCATTGAACTTTTGGACCATGTCATCATAGGTGACCATCAGTTCACATCTTTGAAAGAAAAGGGATATATGTAGTACTGTCTATTTCTCTTCTTATCGTCTATAATGAGAAGTATTGTGTAAACTCTATGGCTTAATAGGCATATAAAGAAGGGAAGTATTTACGTGTTTGGAATTGGATCAAAAGATGTTGGAATTGACTTAGGTACTGCGAATACACTTGTTTTTGTCAAAAATAAAGGGATTGTTCTCCGTGAACCGTCTGTTGTCGCTAAAAATACGAATACTGGCGAGATCGTAGCGGTCGGAAACGACGCGCGAAACATGATCGGCCGGACACCGGGGTCGATCGTCGCTATCCGCCCGATGAAAGATGGCGTGATTGCAGATTACGATACTACAACTGCCATGATCCAATATTATTTAAAAGAAGCAATGAAAGCATCGGGAGGCACTTGGAAAAAGCCGAGCGTTATGGTATGTGTACCATATGGCATTACGTCTGTTGAACAGCGTGCCATCATCGACGCTTCCCGCCAAGCGGGTGCCCGCGAAGCTTTTACAATTGAAGAACCGTTTGCTGCAGCAATCGGCGCGAATTTGCCTGTCTGGGAACCTATGGGCAGCATGGTCGTCGATATTGGTGGCGGAACAACGGAAGTTGCCGTTATTTCACTGGGAGGAATCGTTACCAGCGAATCCATCCGAGTAGCAGGCGATGCAATGGATGTTGCGATTACGCAATACATCCGAAAAGTGTATAATTTGACAATCGGCGAACGCACAGCGGAAGCGATCAAAATTGAAATCGGTTCTGCAAGCGTCGTAACGGATGCCGAGAAAAACTTGAAAATGGACATCCGCGGCCGTGATTTGTTGACTGGATTGCCAAAAACGATTGAAATTTCATCTGAAGAAATTGCTGAAGCATTAAAAGAAGCAGTCGCTGCCATAGTAGAAGGCGTTAAAAAGACGCTTGAAACGACTCCGCCGGAATTATCGGCTGACATCATGGAACGCGGGATCGTCTTAACGGGCGGCGGCGCTTTATTGAAAAACTTGGACAAAGTAATCTCGACTGAAACGATGATGCCTGTCATTATCGCAGATGAACCTTTAGACTGTGTGGCAATCGGTACGGGCAAAGCGCTAGACAACATTGATCAAATTCGTCGCCTGCAATCTACTAAATAGGGAGGATTGCCGTAATGCCACAGCTTTTTTCAAACAAGCGGCTCATTTTGCTGCTGTTGGGCGTCATCCTTCTCGTTGCATTGATTTCGTATTCACTCCGGGACCGCGGCAATGTGTCGCCTCCGGAGCAAGTCATAAAAGATGCAGTGGGAGTCGGGCAATCGATCTTTTCAGGTCCTGCCCATTTTGTAACTGGAATATTTGATAATGTTGATTCCCTCCTGAATACGTACGAGGAAAATCAGCATTTGAAAGCGCGTCTTGAAGAATTTGCAAGTGTCCAAGCGGAAGTGAAGGATTTGCGGACAGAGAACGCCGAGCTGAAGGAAATTGTCGGTAAAGAAGAAGACCTCCGCGATTATAACCCGATCCAAGCGACTGTCATCGCGCGGAATCCGGATCAGTGGGAAGAAAAAGTCATCATTAACAAAGGCTCATCTACCGGAGTCAAAGAAAATATGGCGGTCATGACAGCTTCCGGATTGATCGGCAAAGTTGTCTTGACGACACCATTCTTTTCGACGGTGGAGCTGATTTCAACCCAGAACCCCAATTATCGGGTTTCTGCCATGGTCCTTGGCGGTGAAAAGGAAGTATTCGGATTGATCGAAGGCTATGACGCGGAGCGCCGCGAGCTGCTATTAAAACGGGTGGATGCGGAAATCGAATTGGAAAAAGGCCAACAAGTCGTCTCAAGCGGATTGGGAGGGATTTTTCCGAAAGGGATTTTGATCGGAGAAATCACAGAAGTGACAATCGACGAATTTGGTTTGACGAACCTTGCCTATATCAAACCTGCTGCAGAATTTTCACTCTTGAACCATGTGATTATTGCAGACCGGGTGGCTCCTGAAGTTAATGGGGAAGACAATGGCGAAACTGAGGATGCAGCGGAAACAGAGGAGGATGGCTCATGATTCGATTCTGGATTCCGTTGATTGGTCTCGCCTTGTTTTTCATGGAACCGATTTTCGGCCTGTTTTCGCCGCTCCAACTTGATGGGGGTTTTTATTATATTGTGCCCCGTTTTCTTATCATGTTTTTGATTTTTATAGCCGTTTATTATGATTTAAAGCACGCCATTTACTACGGATTATTTTTCGGGCTCTTGTACGATGTGTTTTTCATTGATATTATTGGGTTATATTCTTTTTTATATCCCGCCATCTGTTTGGCTGCCGGATATATCGTAAAATCGATACACCGCCATTTAGTGGTGACTACAGTTCTAACCCTAGTGCTGACGGCATTGTTCGAATTTATCCTGTATCAATTTTTTAGATTCATCTCACTCGTCTCCATGCCGTTGGATGTTTTTTTAAATACCCGGCTGTTGCCGACCATGATCGCGAATTCGCTATTTTTGCTAATGCTCGGTTGGGTGTTTAAGTTAGTTATCGATGCCCGCTTGATTGAGCGGGAAAAAAACCCAAGGTTATCTTAATGAAAGCGCAGGTGTACCATTTTTGAAGAATCTTGTTTATATTAAAGGGACGAAACAAGGGCTCGTGCTGCAGCTTGATGACCAGTGTGCTTACGCCGATCTGCTGGCGGAGCTTGCGGCAAAGGTGTCGGACCCTGCGCTAGATGGCAGTGCTGAAGTGCAAGTGAATCTCGGGTTCCGTTTTTGCACAGAAGCTCAGCAAAAAGAAATCGTCGCCACAATTCAAACCAATACCCATTTGCGGGTTTCAAAAATGATGAGCGACGTGATCACTGTTGAAGAAAGCAATCGCCGCATCCAAGAGCGCCAATCCGAAACGTATGTTGGTATTGTACGTTCCGGCCAGATTGTAAAAGCCGAAGGTGACCTTGTGGTCGTCGGAGATGTCAACCCGAATGGCAAGGTCGTTGCGGGAGGCAATATTTACGTGCTTGGCCGATTGAAAGGCCAGGCTCATGCTGGAGCCAATGGCAACCGCGAAGCGGTGATTGCGGCTTCCTGGTTGGAAGCCACTCATTTAATGATTCACGACGCCCTGGAAATAATGACCGATGAACTGACGGTTTTGTCGGAGCAGCCGGAAATGGAATGCGCTTATTTACATAATAACGGCCATATCATCATTGACCGCTTGCAGGAATTACGGTATATACGGCCGGAAATTTCAACGTTTAAAGGAGGAAGCTAATGTGGGAGAAGCAATAGTTGTGACATCAGGAAAGGGAGGCGTCGGTAAAACGACGACGACCGCTAATCTCGGTACTGCATTGGCTCTTCAAGGGAAAAAAGTATGCTTGATCGATACGGATATAGGTTTGCGGAATTTAGATGTAATTCTAGGGCTCGAAAACCGGATCATCTACGATCTGGTAGACGTCCTAGAAGGCCGCTGCAAGGTTCATCAGGCGCTTGTCAAAGACAAGCGTTTTGAAGATATGCTGTATTTATTGCCGGCTGCACAGACAACCGACAAAAATGCTGTCAATCCGGACCAGATGAGGGAATTGGTGATGGGCTTGAAAGAGCAGTATGATTTTGTCATCATCGATTGCCCGGCCGGCATTGAACAAGGCTACAAAAACGCTGTAGCGGGGGCTGACCGCGCAATCGTCGTCACGACTCCGGAAATTTCAGCAGTCCGTGATGCCGACCGCATCATCGGGCTTCTGGAATTGGAAGAGAACATCGATCCGCCGAAATTGATCATCAACCGCATCCGTCCGCATTTGATGAAAGCGGGCGAAGCGCTTGACGTCAACGAAATCACGACGCATTTATCGATCGATCTTCTAGGAATCATCGCCGATGACGAAAGCGTCATTTCAAGCTCGAACCGTGGAGAGCCGATTGTCATGGACCCGACAAACCGTGCTGCGCTCGGATACCGCAACATCGCCCGGCGATTGCTCGGCGAATCTGTTCCGCTTATGACGATGGACAAGCAAAACCAAGGCGTGTTCTCGAAAATCAAAGCGATTTTTTCAAAATAATACAGTACAGCAACCCCTGCAGAAACGCAGGGGTTTTATATTTATAAATTATACTGGCCAAATGCACTTTTGGTTTTTATGAGAGCAGCTACGGGTATTCCATGAATGAAAGAACCTGGCTGTCTATGGGCTTTTGTGCCAGTCATAATAGCGGAATGGCCCTCTCTTTGATAGGTCAGTGAATCATTGCTTATGGCGCTGCACCTTGATTATCAAGAAACAGTTGACGCCGCCGCCTCCACATGGTATTATTTTAATGTTATGTTTGTAGCGCACCTGTGCTACAACCGCTCGAACCGGGTCTTGAAGCGTTCGCAAGAATTTGCGGATCACCTGGATAGGCGAGTCTTAGTCTAAGAGGAGGTGCAAGGATATGTACGCAATTATTGAAACTGGTGGTAAACAAATCAAAGTTGAAGCGGGCCAAGAAATCTTCATCGAGAAATTGAATGTAGAAGCGGGCGACGCAGTAACTTTTGACAAAGTTCTATTTGTAGGTGGAGACGAATCACGCGTTGGTGTTCCTTTTGTTGAAGGAGCTACTGTTACGGCTACTGTTGCTAAAAACGGCAAAGCGAAAAAGATTACTGTTTTCAAATACAAAGCGAAAAAGAACTACCGCAAAAAACAAGGTCATCGTCAGCCATACACAAAATTGACTGTTGATGCAATCAACCTGTAAGAAATGATACAAGTCACCGTAAAGGAATCGTCAAACCGCATTTCATCTTTTGAAATGTCGGGCCACGCCGACTATGCCGAACATGGCCAAGATCTCGTATGTGCTGGTGCGTCCGCTGTCTCATTTGGAGCGGTGAACGCCATTATGGAGTTGACGAAGATCGAACCTGTAATCGAGCAGGCGGACAGCGGCTTTTTGAAAGTTGCTTTTCCGGAAGGTGTGGATGAAAAAACAGACGAACAAGTTCAATTGCTTGTACGCGCGATGATTGTTTCATTGAAAACGATTGAGCAAGATTATGGGAAATATATAAAAATAACCTTCACAGCTTAGGAGGTGGAACAGAATGTTAAGATTAGATCTTCAGTTTTTTGCATCCAAAAAAGGTGTAGGTTCAACGAGAAACGGACGTGACTCAGAATCTAAACGCCTTGGCGCAAAACGTGCAGACGGCCAAGAAGTTACTGGTGGTTCAATTTTATACCGTCAACGCGGTACTAAAATTTACCCAGGTGAAAACGTTGGACGCGGTGGAGACGATACACTTTTTGCTAAAGTTGACGGAATCGTACGTTTCGAACGTTACGGACGCGACAAGAAAAAAGTTAGCGTATACCCAGTAGCACAAGAAGCTTAATAAACGATGAAGGGGCTGCTTTTGGCAGCCCTTTTTATTTTTTCTATCAGGAATTTTCGGAGTGGAATTGGTATACTGAAAAGAGAAGCTGATAGAGGACGTGACGTATGAAAGATACGCTGACAATGGCACAATCGCTTCGGCATGCGCGCCATGATTTTTTGAACGAATTGCAATTGATCAAAATGAATTTGGACTTGGGCCGGATTGAACAAGCGCAGAAAATAATTCGTTCGCATGCTGAAGCGGCTGTGCATGCGAGCCGGTTGGCGGCGCTCAAACTGCCAAAAACGGAAGAATGGCTGCTCGTTTCCAAATGGCGTTTTCCCGAATTCGGGTTCCGGATAGAGTGTATGGCGGAAAAAGCGCCCCATTCATTGGATGTGGAATTTGCGGAAACATTGGAAGCAATTGTACAGGCGATTAATGAGCGCATGGATCCATGGGAAGAATATGATTGCCGGATTGAACTTGCCTCAACAGCGTCTGCATTCACGCTGACTGTGGATGCGGCAGGAAATTGGGCGGATGTCGAAGTTCCGCAGGTTCCGGAATTACAGGTACGAAAAGAGTGTGCAGAAGGCAGGACGGTTTTCACTGTCAGCGCACAGATGGAGGGATAATATGTTTGTCGATCACGTAAAAGTTTATGTTAAAGGTGGAGACGGCGGCGATGGAATGGTCGCATTCCGCCGCGAAAAATATGTGCCGAACGGCGGACCAGCCGGCGGCGACGGCGGTAAAGGCGGAGATATCGTCTTTATCGTAGAAGAAGGTCTGCGGACATTGATGGATTTCCGCTATAAGCGAATTTTTAAAGCGGACCGCGGTACGCACGGCATGAGCAAAAACCAGCACGGTGCAAAAGCACAAGATACATTGATCAAAGTTCCGCCTGGCACGGTTGTGAAAGATGCCGATACCGGCGAAACAATTGCCGATTTGGTTGAACATGGCCAAACAGCAGTTATTGCGCGCGGCGGGCGCGGCGGACGCGGTAACTCGCGTTTTGCGACACCAGCCAATCCAGCACCGGAATTATCGGAAAAAGGCGAACCAGGATTTGAACGCAATGTTATTCTGGAACTGAAAGTATTAGCGGATGCCGGTCTTGTAGGATTCCCGAGTGTCGGCAAATCGACGCTCCTATCGGTAGTATCAGCTGCGAAGCCGAAAATTGCCGAATACCACTTTACGACAATTGTTCCAAATTTAGGGATGGTAGAAACAGAAGATCAGCGCAGTTTTGTCATGGCAGACCTTCCAGGGTTGATCGAAGGCGCGCATGAAGGCGTCGGATTAGGCCACCAATTCTTGCGCCATATCGAACGGACACGCGTAATTGTCCATGTGATCGATATGTCGGGTATGGAAGGCCGCGACCCTTATGAAGATTATTTGACCATCAATGAAGAGTTGCAGCAATACAATATGCGTTTGACAGAGCGTCCACAATTGATCGTAGCGAACAAAATGGATATGCCGGATGCAGAAGAAAATCTGGAGGAATTCCGCAAGAAATTGCCGGAAGATGCCCGCATTTTCCCGATATCAGCACTTTCTCGCAAAGGTCTGAACAACTTATTGTTTGCGATTGCCGATTTGCTGGAAGTCACACCGGAATTCCCGTTGATCGACGAAGTGGATGAAGAATCGGAAAATGCAGTTCTTTACAAGCACGAAGCGGAAAGCGACGGCTTTACAATTACCCGCGATTCGGACGGTTCGTTCGTCTTGAGCGGTTATGCGATTGAGCGCCTGTTCAAGATGACCGACTTCTCGCGGGAAGATTCAATCCGCCGGTTTGCCCGCCAAATGCGCGGCATGGGGATAGATGATGCATTGCGGGAGCGTGGCGCTGAAAACGGCGATACGGTTCGCTTGCTTGAATTCGAATTTGAATTTATGGACTGATCAGGCTTTCAGCCCGGTCGGTAAAGTTTTACTTGATCTGGAGGTTGCGTGAATGAAGGATATCTCGGAACAACGGTTTTATTTGGTGCGCGAAGATGTTTTGACGGAAGCGATGCAAAAGACGCTTGAAGTGAAAAAATTGCTGCAGCGTGACCGCATGTCGATTTTGGATGCGGTAGCGCAGACTGGTCTTTCACGCAGCGCTTTCTATAAATATCGGGATGCGGTGTTCCCGTTCCATTCCATTGTCAAAGAACGGATTTTGACCGTTTTTCTTCAATTGGAAGACCGGGCGGGGACGCTTGCGACTCTCCTTCAGTCAGTTGCAGAGGCGCATTGCAATATTTTGACAATCCATCAGACAATTCCGATTCAAGGGCGTGCAAATGTGACGCTTTCTTTGGACGTGACGGCGATGGAAATAGACTTGGAGACGTTTTTGCAGCAACTGAAAAAGCTCGATTTTGTCGAATCGGCGGACGTTGTTTCAAGCGGCTCCTATTAATAAAAAGGCGGGATTGTATGGCAGAAAATACAAGGCAACACCAGATTTCTTTCTTAGGACCAGAAGCGTCTTTTACGCATATGGCTGCTTTAAAAGTTTTTCCGGACAGCTCCTTGCTTCCTTATACTACAATTCCTGAATGCATAGAAGCAGTGGCAGAAGGCCGTGTTGATTACGCGGTCGTGCCGCTGGAAAATGCATTGGAAGGTTCAGTGCCGCTGACCATTGATTATTTGTTCCATGAAGTGCAGCTTTTTGTGACGGCAGAAGTGCTGTCGCCGATCGAACAGCATTTATTGGTGCATCCTGAAAACCGGTACGCGGAATCTTTTGAAGCGATCTATTCGCACCCGCATGCATTGGCGCAGTGCCATAAGTTTTTGTTCTATACATATAAGACCACGCCGCTCGAGCAATTCAGCTCGACATCGGCTGCAGCCAAAATGGTCAGCGAATTGCCCGAACGTCCGATTGCGGCCATCGGCAATGAATTCTCGGCGGAAAAATATGGGCTCGATATTTTGCACCGGGAAATCCATGATTTCCACTTCAACCATACGCGCTTTTTCGTATTGTCCAGGGAAAATCACAAACTGGATGTGCGCGGGCATGATGAGCAGATCAAAACGACGCTGATGATTTCCTTGCCGGAAGACGACCGATCGGGTGTGCTTCATCAAGTGCTTTCGGTCTTCTCATGGCGCAAGCTGAACTTGAGCAAGATCGAGTCGCGTCCGTTAAAAACCGGGCTAGGCAACTACTTTTTCATCGTCGACGTGTTGGAGGACGAAAACGCGGCACTGATGAAAGGTGCGTTCGAAGAACTGGCAGCAATCGGCTGCAGCGTGAAATCGCTCGGCTCGTATTATACGTATAAGTAAAAGAAGCCCCTCATGCCTAGTGCTGAGGGGCTTCTTTTATGTGCTTATTCCGTCTCTTCCAATAGAAAACCGTGCTCCCGCATCGAGTCGAGCGCGCGTTCGAGTGCTTCCGCGTTCGGTGCAGTGATCGTGTGAAGATGATAGCCGCCGGTCAGCTCAAGCAGGTAGCTGGCGCCGGTGTCGCGGACGCGCTGCATAAAACGTTCCACCTCTTGTTCATTGGACACGTGGATTCCGGCCGTCAGTTCACCATAGACAGGATGCTCGACAATAACATCTTTGACGGTCACGCCAGCATTCACCAGCACTTTCAATTCAAGTTCGGTGTCTTCTTTTGTGTGCAGGCACGCGATGCTCTGGCTGATTTCTTCGGTCGAACGGCCGTTCAAGTACAAGTAGCCTTGGCTCGTCGCGATGATCGGTTCGCCTTTTGCTTTCAGCAAGGTCATGTCGCTGACGATAACTTGCCTTGATACGTTGGCGAACGCGGCGAGCTCACTGCCTGTTAAAGGAGCTGAAGATGTTTTAATTTTCTGCAATAAAATCTGTCGGCGGTCGTCGCCGTATAATTTTTTCATGTAGAACCCTCGCTTATAGAAGTGTTTAATGTTATTTTAACATGAGGCTTTTACTAACGGGTTTATTTCGTCTAATGCGAACAAATATGCTATAATCAATAGGTTGAATTAAAGGGGAGACTACTATGTACGATTACATAAAAGGGACCGTTACACGCGTGACACCCGAATATTTGGTAGTAGAACAGCAAGGAATCGGCTGGCAGATTTTTGCGCCGAATCCGTATTCGTTCGGATCCGAAGAACTGCAAGTGTTCTTGCACCATCATGTGCGGGAAGATGCGCATCTGTTGTTCGGTTTTCCGACGCTTGAACAGCGCGAACTTTTCCGCAAGCTTATATCGGTATCCGGCATCGGGCCAAAAGGGGCGCTGGCGATTTTAGCAAGCGGCCAGCCGCAGCACGTGATCGAGGCGATCGAACGCGAAGATGAATCGTTTTTGGTAAAATTCCCGGGCGTCGGCAAAAAAACGGCACGCCAAATGATTTTGGATTTGAAAGGCAAGCTTGCTGAATTTTTCGGGGAACCGCTGGAGTCAGCAGAACCGCATGGTTTATTCGCAAGTGACGATACGGAACTTGAGGAAGCGATGCTGGCATTAGGCGCACTCGGCTATTCAGAGCGTGAAATCGCCAAAGTAAAACCGCAACTAAAGGATTTGGATTTGGATACAGAAGGCTATATGAAAAAAGCATTGCAGCTTTTATTGAAATTAAACTGATGAAAAGGAGGCGAACGGCATGGAAGAACGGGTCATAGGAGGCGAAATATCCGAGTTTGATGAACGCTTTGAACAATCGCTGCGCCCGCAATTTCTTTCCCAGTATATTGGGCAGCATAAAGTAAAACACAATTTGGAAATTTTCATCGAAGCGGCTAAAATGCGCCAGGAAAGCCTTGACCACGTATTGCTATACGGGCCTCCTGGACTTGGTAAAACTACGCTTGCGGCAGTAATCGCCAATGAAATGGGCGTTAATGTGAAAATGACGAGCGGGCCGGCAATAGAACGTCCCGGCGATCTGGCAGCGATTGTCTCGTCGCTTGAACCGGGAGATGTTTTGTTTATCGACGAAATCCATCGGTTGAACCGCTCGATCGAGGAAGTGCTGTATCCGGCGATGGAAGATTTCTGTTTGGATATCGTTGTCGGCAAAGGTCCGACAGCACGCTCTGTCCGCCTTGATTTGCCGCCGTTTACGTTGATCGGCGCGACCACGCGTGCTGGTGCTTTATCAGCTCCGTTGCGCGACCGCTTCGGCGTCATGGCACGACTCGAGTATTACGACACGGAAGCATTGACTGATATTGTTGTCCGCAGCTCTCAATTGTTCGAAGCGGAGATCGACCCGAATGCCGCCGTGGAAATCGCGCGGCGCTCCCGTGGGACCCCGCGTATCGCCAACCGTCTATTGAAGCGTGTCCGTGATTATGCACAAGTTCGCGGCACGGGTGCTATAACAGTTGATATGGCCGATCAAGCACTGGAGATGCTTCAAGTGGATCCGCTCGGCCTTGACCATGTTGACCATAAATTATTGACCGGCATGATTCAGCGGTTCCGGGGCGGTCCGGTAGGCCTCGATACGATTGCGGCAAGCATCGGGGAAGAATCGACGACGATAGAAGACGTCTACGAGCCTTATCTGCTGCAAATCGGCTTTATCCAGCGCACCCCAAGAGGCCGAGTCGTAACAGCAACCGCCTATGAGCACTTCAACATGGAAGTGCCTGAATAACACAATACAAATCAATCTAAAATAATAATATTTTATTGTTATGAAGTATGGAGCAAAGCGGCGGAGACTCCAGCGGGACAGCGAAGGCAATGCTCCTGCATCGCTGCGCTGCTTCGTCGCAAAGGTATTGGCCGAACTAGCGGCCAATACCTTGCCCGCCGGAAAGCGCAGCCGCTTTGCGGAATATTCAATAGCATTTTTAATTTATATGATTTAATAAAGCCTAAAACAAAGGAAGAGTTAGAATGAACGTAAACGATTTTGATTTTGAGTTGCCGGAACAGCTGATTGCACAAACGCCGCTTCTTGACCGGACATCGAGCCGCCTGCTTGTGATGGACAAGGAAACGGGAGTGGTTGCGCACCGTTATTTCCGTGACATTCTCGACCATCTGCATGCCGGGGATGTACTTGTATTAAACGACACGCGCGTTTTGCCGGCCCGGTTGATGGGCGTAAAAGAAGATACAGGAGCGAATATCGAATTGCTTCTATTGAAACAGATTGAAGACGATGTGTGGGAAACGCTTGTCAAACCTGCGAAGAAAGTCAAAGTGGGAACGGTCGTGTCATTTGGTGAAGGCTTGCTGCGCGCGGAATGCACCGCCATTCTGGACCACGGCGGCCGCCACTTTAAAATGATCTACGACGGCATTTTCTACGAAATTTTGGATGCACTTGGCGAAATGCCGCTTCCGCCTTATATCCGCGAAAAGTTGGACGACCAGGACCGCTACCAAACGGTCTTTGCCAAAGAGCGGGGAAGTGCAGCCGCTCCGACAGCCGGCCTGCATTTCACAGAAGAATTGCTTGATGAAATCCGCGCAAAAGGCGTTGAGATCGCGTTTATCACTTTGCATGTCGGGCTTGGCACATTCCGCCCGGTGAGCGTTGATTCGATTGAAGACCATGCCATGCATGCGGAATTCTACCGGATCACCCAGGAAACCGCAGATGTCATAAATTCGGCGAAACAGCGCGGCGGACGAATTATTTCGGTCGGGACAACATCGACCCGGACACTCGAATCCGTGGCGAACAAGTTTGGCGGAAAGCTGCAAGAAGACAGCGGCTGGACCGATATTTTCATCTTCCCGGGCTTTGAATTCAAAGCTGTGGACGGCTTGATCACCAATTTCCATTTGCCAAAATCGACATTGGTCATGCTGGTCAGCGCTTTATCGAACCGGGACAATATTTTAAATGCTTACAACGAAGCGATCGGCGAACAATACCGCTTTTTCAGTTTTGGAGACGCGATGTTTATTGAACCAGAGAAAAAGGAGACTTTCCATGATACCAGCAGTAACGTATGAACACATTAAAACCTGTAAACAAACAGGCGCGCGGCTTGGCATCGTCCACACTCCGCACGGCTCTTTTGAAACACCTGCTTTTATGCCGGTCGGCACGCAAGCGACCGTAAAAACAATGTCGCCGGAAGAATTGAAAGCAATGAACGCCGGAATCATTTTAAGCAACACTTATCATTTATGGCTGCGGCCCGGCAATGATGTCATTAAAGAAGCTGGCGGCTTGCACAAATTCATGAACTGGGACCGGCCGATTTTGACGGATTCCGGCGGTTTCCAAGTGTTTTCACTAAGCGAATTCCGCAATATCAAAGAAGAAGGCGTCCATTTCCGCAACCACATGAATGGCGACAAACTGTTCTTGAGCCCTGAAAAAGCGATGCAGATCCAAAATGATTTGGGTTCGGACATCATGATGGCGTTTGATGAATGCCCGCCTTACCCGGCATCCCATGAGTACATGAAATCATCAGTCGAACGCACGTCCCGCTGGGCAGAACGCTGTCTAGAAGCACATGCCCGGCCAAATGACCAAGCTCTGTTCGGCATTATCCAAGGAGGCGAATACGAAGACCTGCGCAAGCAAAGCGCGCGGGATTTGGTATCGCTTGATTTTCCGGGATACGCAATCGGCGGCTTGTCTGTCGGCGAACCCAAAGACGTCATGAATCGCGCGTTGGAATTCACGACGCCGTTGATGCCTTTCGACAAGCCGCGTTATTTGATGGGCGTCGGGTCTCCGGACTCGCTGATCGATGGAGCCATACGTGGCGTTGACATGTTCGACTGCGTCTTGCCTACACGCATTGCGCGCAACGGCACGTTGATGACGAGCACAGGCCGCTTGAACATTAAAAATGCCGCGTTCAAACGCGATTTCGGGCCAATCGATGAAAAATGCGATTGCTACACATGCACAAACTATACGCGTGCTTACGTTCACCACTTGATTCGCGCAGATGAAACGTTTGGAATTCGACTTACTAGTTATCATAACCTGCAATTTCTGTTAAACTTAATGGAACAGGTCCGTCAAGCGATCCGCGAAGACCGCCTGGGAGATTTCCGCGAAGAATTTTTCGAAGCGTACGGATTTAATCTGCCAAACGCGAAAAACTTCTAAGTTTGAAAGAAATAGAGATAGCGAAAGGGGGAAAATGAACAAATGGATACAATAGTAGCGTTATCGCCTTTACTATTAATGTTCGTGTTAATGTGGTTTTTCATCATCCGTCCTGCCCAAAAACGCCAGAAACAAACAGCGCAAATGCAGACTGGAATCAAACGTGGAGATCAGATCGTCACGATCGGCGGCCTTCACGGCCAGGTCGATGCAGTTGACGACACGACTGTTTACATCAAAGTCGCTGATGGCACACGTTTGCAATTCGAACGCCAAGCAATTGCCCGCGTTGTGGATTCTGCAAAAACAGGCCTTTAAGAAAAGTTCGCCTTCTTTAATAGAAGGCGATTTTTTTTGGAAAATTATAGGGTCAGTATTCACCATTTTCCCGCTTTCGTCTACAATAGAATAAGAAGTGCCGAGAGGAGAAACAGCATGTTGAAGTATACAGATCAATACGATACCGTTTTGCCTGCTTTGGAAAGCAAAATCGAGGAATTCCATTATTTCGGATATGATACTTTCACAGCCGAAGATTTATGGCAATATTGCCTGAAGAAAAAATGGCGAAAAAAAGACATCGGCGAAATGCGCCTTCATGAAATGATCAACGATATTATGGAAATGACCGCTTCTGAATTTGTCGCATACCACCAAATAGAGGGCTTTAAGGGCGATAATTGGTTTTCAGATATGAAACAAGAAGACCTCGAACAGCTTTTGCGTCCGGCTTCAAAAAAATAAGAAGAATTTGACACTAGGCGGCAGCTGTCTCATAATGATAGTGCTGTGTTTTACAGACTGAGGGGGAAAGATTACATATGAAAGCAAGAGGTCGCATCATCGCCTTTTTTATCCTGGTCGTATTGCTATTTGGACTGATTGGCACCACAGGAATGCCAATTGCAAAAGACATTAAATTGGGATTGGACCTTCAAGGCGGCTTTGAAGTGCTTTACGAAGTAGAAGCGCTTGAAGAAGGACAGGAAATTACGCAGGACGTATTGGCGGATACAACGGACGCCTTGATGAACCGCATCAACGTGCTTGGAGTCAGCGAACCGGTCATCCAGATCGAAGGCGACAACCGCATACGCGTCCAGCTTGCCGGAGTAGAAGATCAGGAATCTGCCCGGGAATTGTTGTCGACAGAAGCGAACTTAACGTTCCGCGATGCCAATGACAACATCATGCTAGCTGGAAACGATTTGAAGCAAGGCGGGGCACAGGCCACTTTCGGCCAGGACGGCCAGCCGATTGTCACGCTTGAATTGAATGATCCCGGCAAGTTTGCGGAAGTTACCGGACAAATCGCTGCGATGGCAGAGCCGGACAATGTGCTCGTCATCTGGCTGGATTTTGAAGAAGGTGTCGATTCCTATCAGGAAGAGCGCTTGAAGCCGGATCCGAAATTCGTTTCAGATCCACGGGTATCCCAGCGCATCAATTCGCCATCAGTGGAAATTTCCGGTTCTTTCACACAGGAAGAAACCCAGAACTTGGCGGGTATCTTGAACGCTGGTGCTTTGCCTGTTAGTTTAGAGGAGATTTACTCGACATCAGTCGGTGCGCAGTTTGGTGAACAAGCACTGAACGAAACAGTATTCGCGGCTGCGGTCGGTATCGGGCTTGTATTGCTGTTTATGCTTGTCTACTACCGTTTGCCAGGCTTGATAGCTGCTGTCACTTTATCAGTATATGTGTATTTGATCCTTCTCGTATTTGAATGGATCGGCGGCGTCTTGACGCTGCCGGGAATCGCGGCGATCGTTCTGGGAGTTGGTATGGCGGTTGATGCCAATATCATCACATACGAACGCATCCGGGAAGAATTGCGGGTCGGAAAATCAACGAAAGAGTCTTTCCGTGCCGGGGCGGCTTCTTCGTTCTCAGCGATTCTGGATGCCAACGTAACTACTATGATTGCGGCCATCGTTTTATTCATTTTTGGTACAAGCTCCGTAAAAGGGTTTGCGACTTTATTGATCATTTCGATTTTGGCCAGCTTTATCACCGCTGTTTGGGGTTCGCGGGTTTTGCTTGGCCTATTGGTCAACAGCGGCGTGCTTGACGGCAAATATGGTTTGTTCGGCTTGCGGAAATCGCTGGTCCACAAACCGGAAGAAAATCTGGAGATGCTGGATTTGACCACTCGCTTTGACCGTTTTGACTTTGCGAAAAACCGCAATAAATTCTTTGCAGCTTCAATTGCATTGATTGTAGCAGGTATGGTCGTTCTTGGGATTTTCCAATTAAATCTTGGAATCGACTTCTCGAGCGGTACACGTGTTGAGATCACATCCGATTCGGCATTGACGCAGGAGCAAGTCGAAACGTTCTTGGAGGATCACGGATTCCCTTCAGAAAATGTCGTGATTTCAGGCGATGCATCTGATATTGGGGTTGCCCGCTATACCGAAGAATTCAGCCAAGAACAAGTGAATGAACTAAAAACCTTAGCTTCTGAAGAATTTAGCGGCGCAAACATTTCCACAGTATCCGATACTGTAGGGAGAGAGCTTGCGAAAAATGCCATGCTGGCTTTGGCTTATGCTGCAATCGGCATTATCATTTATGTTGCATTGCGCTTTGAATGGCGGATGGGTGTCGCATCAATCGTCGCTTTGCTGCATGATGCCTTCTTTATCATAGCGGCTTTCAGCTTGCTGCGGCTTGAAGTCGACATCACGTTTATTGCGGCTGTTCTGACGATCGTCGGTTATTCCATCAACGATACGATTGTCACGTTTGACCGGATCCGTGAAAACCTGAAACGCATGAAGAAAGTCGAGTCGGAAGAGCAGCTTTCACTGGTTGTGAACAAGTCGCTTCGCCAAACGCTTGGACGTTCAGTGAATACGGTCATGACGGTAGTATTGGTTGTAGTTGCGCTTTTGATATTCGGCGCTACTTCCATCACCAACTTCGCGCTCGCATTATTGATCGGCTTGATTGCTGGCACGTACTCGTCGATTTTCATCGCGGCCCAGCTATGGCTCGTACTGAAGAAACGCGAATTAAAGAAAAAAGGCCCGATCGACATCGAGAAAAAAGAACAACAATCCAAATGGGGTTCTGACGAGCCGGTCGTATAAGGTGAAACTTTTTAGTGGGAGGCTTAGCCCTCCCGCTGGCTGCCAAAATGGGATAAGTTTATAAAAGAAATGGAACAGGGTATAGAATAATGACCTTGTTCCATTTTTTTATTTTTGAAAGGAGGAATCTCCATGAAAATTCAATGGCTTATTTTAATCGGACTTGTATTTGCAGTTATTATTGCCTTGTTTGCTGTTGTAAACGTGGACCCGGTGCCGGTCAACTACATGTTTGGGACTGCCCAGTGGCCGCTGATTCTTGTTATTCTCGCTTCTGCGCTTTTAGGGTTCTTGCTGAGCGGCGTGTTTGCGCTCGTGCGGACTTATTCGCTGCAGCGCAAAGTCAAAGCGCTTCAGAAAGAAATCGCGGTTAAAGAATCGTTGATCGCCACGCAGCAAAACGAAATCGCCGAATACCAAAAGGCTGATGTCGTTCCTGAAGCGATGGTTGTTACGAGTGAAACTGAACGCATATAAATTAAAACCTTTCGGACTATGCCGAAAGGTTTTTGTCTGCGCATTTTTTCTGTATAATGAACGGGTAAGGAAGTGAAGAGCCATGATAGAATCCAAAAAACGATGGCGGCTGACAACACCGGACAACGGGTTGGTACAAGCCATTCAGCAAGAATTATCCATCTCATCCGTATTGGCTAAAATATTAGTGACACGCGGCATCACCACTGCCGAAGAAGCACGCAGCTTCATGAACATGGACGAAAGCGGAGTACATAATCCGTATTTGATGAAAGATATGGACATTGCAGTGGAGCGAATCCGCAAAGCAATCGAGGATAACGAAAAAATTGTCGTCTATGGCGATTATGACGCTGATGGCGTATCGAGCACAACGGTTATGCTGACGGTTTTGCAGGATTTAGGGGCAGATGTCTCATTTATGATTCCAAACCGTTTCAAGCATGGCTATGGGCCGAATAAAGAACTCTTCAAGCAAGCGAGTGAAGAAGGCGCTAAACTTATCGTGACCGTCGACAACGGCATCTCGGGAATCGACGAAGTGGATTACGCCAATAGCCTCGGGCTCGATATTATTATCAGCGACCACCACGATATCGGCGATACGATGCCGAATGCGCTGGCGATCATCCATCCGCGCCATCCCGAAGGCAATTACCCGTTCGGGGAGTTGGCCGGCGTTGGCGTGGCATTCAAAATGGCGCAAGCGTTGTATGAAGATCTGCCGGACCATTTGCTTGAAATGGTGGCAATCGGCACGATTGCCGACTTGGTGCCGCTGCACGATGAAAACCGGTTCCTGGTAAAAGAGGGCTTGGCTGCACTTCGGACTTCTCCGCGGGCAGCCATCGACGCGCTATGTGAAGTATCAGGCGTCAAACAACGCGACATTACTGAAGAGACGATCGGCTTTATGTTCGGGCCGCGGATCAATGCCATCGGCCGGCTGCAAGATGCTGATCCGGCAGTCCAGCTTTTCATGACAGAAGATCCGGCCGAGGCGCGTGATTTGGCGAGCAGCTTGGATCTGTTGAACAAAGAACGGCAAGCGATTGTCAAGCAAATCTCAGACGAAGCGACCGCGCAAGTTGACCAGAATTATCCTGACGGCCCGCCGCGGGTCATTGTCGTTGCGCAAGAAGGCTGGAATCCCGGCGTTGTCGGAATTGTGGCTTCCAAGCTGACGGAAAAATATTACCGGCCATCGATTGTCTTATGTTTGAATCCGGAAACCGGAAAAGCAAAAGGGTCGGCGCGCAGCATCGAAGGCTTCCATTTGTATAACGAACTGGCGGCGAACCGTGATATTTTGCCGCATTTCGGCGGGCATCCAATGGCTGCCGGCATGACGCTTGAACTCGATAAAGTCGATGAGTTGCGGGAGCGGTTGAACCAACAGGCTGAAACAAGTCTTTCAGAAGAAGATCTGCTTCCTGTTGTGGAAATTGACATTCCGGTCCGCCTGGACGAAATCGACATCGAAACCATCGAATCGATGCGTTATCTGGCTCCTTTTGGCATGGGCTTTTCCAAGCCGAAATTCTTCTTGGACGCTGTAAAAGTTTCATCGATCCGGAAAATTGGCGCCGCCCAAAACCACTTGAAAATGGAGCTGGTCCAAAATGCCGCGACGCTTGATGCGGTCGGTTTTGGCATTGGCTCGGTCGGGGACGAATTGACGCCCGATGTCCAAATCGATGTGATCGGCGATTTGCAGATCAATGAATGGAACGGCCGGAAAAAGCCGCAGCTTTTGATTGAGGATGTACGTACGGACCAATGGCAGCTGTTTGATATTCGGGGCATCCGCCAGGTTTCGCGCTGGTCAAAGCTTATTCCGGAAAGGGACCAAGTATTTTTGGCGTTCAAACCGGAAACAGCGTCGATTTTCAAATCATTGATCAACGAACCGATATACTCAAGTGAAACGCTCGGCGCGATTGATTCTCCTAAGCACCATCTTGTACTATTGGATCTGCCGGACAGCGAAGAGCAGCTGGCCCGAGTTTTGACCGAATTAAGGCCGAAGCGGGTCTATGCCCATTTCTATGCGAAAGACTCTCAATATTTCGAGCAAATACCGACGCGGGATCAATTCGCTTGGCTGTTTTCGTTCATCAAAAAGCGCGGCTCGTTTGACTTTAAAAAGCATGGCGACGAGCTGGCAAAACACAAAGGCTGGCCGCGGGAAGCGATATTTTTCATGCTTCAGGTGTTTTTTGAACTCGGTTTTGTTACACTTAACAATGGACTTACCGAGATTGCAAAAGCGCCAAGCAAACGGGATTTGTCAGAAGCGCCGATTTATAAAAAGCGTGAACAGCAAATTGCGCTCGAGCAAAAGCTCTTGTATGCGTCCTATAAAGATTTAAAAGAGTGGTTCGATACGAAACTATCGGCCAAGGAGGAAAAGATATGGATTTAAAGCAGTATGTAACAATAGTTGAAGATTGGCCAAAACCAGGCATCCGTTTCAAAGACATCACATCCTTGATGGACAACGGCACTGCCTATAAATACGCTACGGACCAAATCGTAGAGTATGCAAAAACGGTAAACGCAGAAATCATCGTAGGACCGGAAGCACGCGGATTTATCATCGGCTGCCCGGTTGCTTATGCGCTTGAAATCGGATTTGCCCCTGTACGCAAAGAAGGCAAATTGCCGCGCGAAGTAATCCGTGCCGAATACGGCCTTGAGTACGGCAAAGACGTCTTGACGATGCACAAAGATGCCATCAAACCCGGCCAGCGCGTGCTTATTACAGATGATTTATTGGCTACTGGCGGAACTATCGGCGCGACGATCAACTTGGTTGAGCAGCTTGGCGGCGTGGTTGTTGGCTGTGCCTTCTTGATCGAATTAACATACTTGGATGGCCGCAAAAACTTGGACGGCTATGATGTAAATACATTATTGAAATACTAAAATCTCTTCTTCGTCTTTCGGGGCGAAGGGGTTTTTTTATACAATGCAGGGTATGTAATAGAGAAACTAATGTGGAAGAGGTGGCCGAATGATTCAATTAGAAAAAAACCATGATCCATCAACAAACAAGCAACTGATCGATGAACTATTGGAAAATCCGCTATCTATGGATGAAACCATGCAAGAAACCGAATCGTTTTTTGACGAAATTAAAATTGAACCGCTTGCGAACCCGGTATTGGAACGTCCGATCTCGGTGACGGAAAAGGCGTTGTCGTTTTACCGGATGCCTTATTCCATTCCTGACCAGCATGGCTATAATTGGGCTTCTGACGGTACAGACTTGTATCCCGAATGGAAAGTGACGCTTGACCAGGAATACGAGAACCTGGAACGGACCATTTCCCGCCGTGTGGACGTGACAGATTTTGGCGCAGTCGGCGACGGCGAGACCGATTGTACGGCAGCATTTCAAAAAGCGATTGGTAAAGGCCGTGTACATGTTTACGTACCGCCAGGCACCTACATAGTAAAATTCATCGAACTGCCTTCCTGGACACGTTTAGTCGGTGCAGGCAAAGGCAAGACGATATTAAAACTGCATTCAGATACTCCAAAGCGGCGCCGGCTCATAACAAATTCCAATTATCTGCGGGGCAACCGCAATATTGCAGTTGAAGATTTAAGCATGGACTGGAATGTCCACCGCCTGGAAAGTTTAGAGAAAACCGGTTTTGGCGGCAATTTTTCGAGCTGCCTTGTATTTGCCCAAGTTACCTATGGATGGGTGAAAAACGTGGAAGGCATCAATCCGGGACTGCATTGCTTCGATATCACATCCCCTTTATACAACTATTCCGGTGACGGGTTCCGTGCACGAGGAGGAAGCCGGTATATTTGGCTTGACCGTGTAACGGGTTATGGATTCGGCGACGACGGCGTAACAACCCACCACAGTGATTACATCTTCGTTTCTAACTCCTTCTTCTGGGACCCGAGCGGAGCCGCCCATGATAGAGGCGTTGCCAATTCCAACGGCCTAGAAATTGATGATGGTTCCCGCCATGTCTGGCTTGTCAACAATGCGACCGCCCGCTGCTTCGGGGGCATCGAAATAAAAGCGCACGGTTCATCATCTGCTGCATCAGGCGTCCATATTTCAGGCCATTTGTCATTAAACGACAACCGTGCGTATAACTTCCGGCATATTGGCCACCACAAAGCTACCGATCCGGAATCCGTGTCAGCTTATAACATTACGGCAGAGCGCATTATTGCGATCGCGCCAGTTTTTTCCGATTTGTATTGGGTATCGACGCCGCGGGCTTTAGTCGTTTCCGGCTACCGCAACGTGGTCATCAACCGCTTCTTGTTCGCTGGGGATCCGGAATACGATTACCAAGGCAACCCGGCTGTGACAATCCAATTCCGGGCCAATCATGTTTCATTGAATAACGGAGTTGTGAAGGGCTTTAAGACAGCCAAATCGGATATCTTGGTATCCGGCGGCGACAATGGCGCCAACCATGTGCGCGTCCGGAATATCGAAAGCATCGACTCATCGGCAGAAGCCTTATCGGTCGGCGATGAATGCGTCGACGTGATCATAGAAAGCGTTACCCAAAAGGAGGCACAATCATGAGATTAACAGGCAAAAAAGTTCTCAGCTTTGTCCATCATGAGTTTGAAGACTTGGAATTGTGGTATCCGATTTTAAGGCTGCGGGAAGAAGGGGCGACGGTCCATCTTGCCGGGGAAGAAGCGAATGTTAAGTACATCGGCAAGTACGGCGTTCCTGCCGAATCCGATTTTGCATATGGCGACATCACACCGGAGCAATATGATGCAATCCTTGTTCCAGGAGGCTGGGCACCGGATAAAATCCGCCGGTTCCCGGAAGTGTTGAACATCGTGCAGCAAATGGACGACAAGAAAAAACCGATCGGCCAAATTTGCCATGCCGGCTGGGTGCTTGTTTCAGCAAATATTTTAACTGGCAGAAAAGTGACCAGCACCCCAGGGATCAAAGACGATATGGTCAATGCAGGGGCGGAATGGTTTGATGAACCGGTAGTCGTCGATGGCAACCTCGTATCGAGCCGGCGTCCGCCGGATTTGCCGGAGTATATGCGGGAATTCATTAAAGTGATGGAAAAATAACAACAAAGCTTTACTTTTCGCCTGCTTGTTTTTTATAATATAAAGATATACTTTCTGAAAAAATAGAAGCAAGGTGGGCAATTATGGCCAAAGATCAAGTTAGGACAGCTGAAGACGTATTCCAAATGGTTGCCTCTTATATGAATGCTGATCATGTCGAAATGATCCAACGGGCGTATCAAGTCGCGCTCGAAGCCCATGAAGGACAGTTCCGCAAATCGGGCGAACCGTATATCGTGCATCCTGTGCAAGTGGCAGGGATTTTGGCGGATCTGCAAATGGACCCTGCAACTGTAGCTGCAGGTTTTTTGCACGATGTCGTAGAAGACACAAATGTCAGCCGTGAAGACATTGTCCGCGACTTTAACGAAGAAGTGGCACTTTTGGTTGATGGTGTAACGAAACTGAGCAAGATTAAATACATGTCAAAAGAAGAGCAGCAGGCGGAAAACCACCGTAAAATGTTTGTAGCGATGGCTCAGGACATCCGTGTCATTTTGATCAAATTGGCGGACCGGCTGCACAATCTCCGGACACTAAAGTACCAATCGGTGGAAAAGCAGCGCATCAAAGCGAATGAAACGCTGGAAATCTTTGCACCGATTGCACACCGTTTAGGGATCAATACCATCAAATGGGAGCTTGAAGACACAGCACTCCGCTATTTGAACCCGCAGCAATATTACCGCATTGTTAATTTGATGAAGAAAAAGCGGACTGAACGTGAAGAATATTTGAATAAAGTGATGGGCGAAATCCGCTCGCAATTGAACGATGTCGATATCAAGGCGGAGCTCTTTGGCCGCCCGAAACATATTTACAGCATATACCGGAAAATGGTTCTGCAAAACAAGCAATTCAATGAAATCTACGATTTACTGGCCGTCCGGGTCACTGTCGAAACTGTAAAAGACTGCTATGCTGTGCTTGGCATCATCCATTCCACATGGAAACCGATGCCTGGGCGTTTCAAGGATTACATCGCCATGCCGAAGCAGAATCTGTACCAATCGCTGCATACGACAGTTATCGGACCGCAAGGCGATCCATTGGAAGTCCAAATCCGCACCGAAGAAATGCACCGCATCGCCGAATACGGGGTTGCGGCGCATTGGGCCTATAAAGAAGGCAAGACAGTTGAACGCCCGAAGAGTTCGGTGGATTCGCGCCTGACATGGTTCCGGGAAATTTTGGATTTCCAAAACGAAGCCGACAATGCGGAAGAATTCATGGAATCGCTGAAGTATGATTTGTTTTCCGATATGGTCTACGTGTTCTCGCCAAAAGGCGATGTGATCGAAATGCCGGCAGGTTCATGTCCGATCGACTTTGCTTATCGGGTGCACTCTGAAATCGGCAACAAAACCATCGGCGCAAAAGTGAATGGGAAAATGGTCCCGCTTGATACCGAGTTAGTGACCGGTGACATTGTGGAAATCCTGACTTCGAAGCAATCGGTCGGGCCTAGCCGGGATTGGCTGAAAATTGCCAAATCGACGCAAACGAAAAATAAAATCAAGCAGTTCTTTAAAAAGCAATTGCGTGTCGACAACGTACAAAAAGGCCGGGAATTGATTGAAAAAGAAATAAAAGCCCAAGAATTTCCGGTTAAAGAAGTGTTAACGAATGAGAACATAAAACGCGTCTGCGAAAAGTTTAATTTCGCCGGGGAAGATGATATGTACGCGGCGGTTGGCTTTAACGGCATCACCGCCCAGCAAGTGGTCAACCGGCTAGCCGAAAAGTTGCGCAAAAAGCGTGAACAAGAAGAAGCGCTGGAAAAAATCACCGTCGAAATGAAAACGGCTCAGCCGAAAAAACAGACCGAATCGGGCGTCATTGTCAGAGGCATTGACAATGTCATGATCCGCTTATCCCGGTGCTGCAACCCGGTGCCAGGCGACAGCATCATCGGCTTTATCACCAAAGGGCGCGGCGTTTCGGTCCATCGGGGCGACTGCCCGAACGTCCAGTCGAATGAAACCGACCGGCTCATTCCGGTTGAATGGGAAAATACGGAGACGATCGAGAACAAGTCTTATCAGATTGATATTGAAGTCCAGGCCTATGACCGCACTGGCTTGATCAACGAAGTTATGCATATGGTCAGTGAGACGAAGACAACAATCACCGCCGTTAGCGGCCGCGCCGATAACGACAAAATCGCGACGATCAATTTGACGATCATGATCCCGCATATTTCTTATTTGAACCGAGTCGTCGAGCGGATCAAACAGCTTCCGGATGTCTATTCAGTGACGCGCGTCACCAATTAAGGAGGAGCTATGCGGGTAATTTTACAGCGTTCCAAACAAGCTTCCGTCAAAGTCGAAGGGACCGTAACGGGAGCAATTGATTCAGGTTATGTCCTGCTTGTCGGCATCACCCATGAGGATACTGTCGATGATGCAAAATATGTGGCTGGAAAAATCGCTCAAATGCGGCTTTTCGAAGACGAAGAAGGCAAAATGAATCATTCGGTCTTAGAAGTGGGCGGCGACATTTTGTCGGTTTCCCAGTTCACGTTATATGGCGATGTGAAAAGAGGGCGCCGTCCAAGCTTTACCTCGGCCGCCCGTCCGGAAATTGCCGAACCGCTCTGGCATGCATTTAATGATGCGTTGCGGGAAAACGGTTTGACGGTTGAAACCGGCGTCTTCGGCGCCATGATGGACGTTGAACTTATCAATGACGGCCCCGTCACCATTCTAGTCGAATCCAAATAACAAAACCGGCACAGAATATCACTTCCCTGTGCCGGTTTTGTTCTATAGAAAACATAAAATGGCTAAAAAGATAAAAAAACGGCATGGGGGCTCCCATGCCGTTTTTCGCTATTGCCCGAGCTGGGCGTCGAAATAATTGATGATTCCTGTGTACAGACCAAGCGCCGCTTGATCGCGGAACTGGCTGGTCGTGACAATCCGTTCTTCGTTGAAATTGCTCAAATAGCCAAGTTCGACAAGAATGGCCGGTTGCTGGTTCTCGCGGAGCACCAGGTAATTGCCATTGCGGACGCCGCGGCTGTCG
Organism: Planomicrobium sp. CPCC 101079; assembly: GCF_007859275.1. Lineage (GTDB taxonomy): Bacteria > Bacillota > Bacilli > Bacillales_A > Planococcaceae > Planococcus. The sequence goes on from NZ_VOHC01000011.1 coordinate 162,798, forward strand.
AGCGACAGTTTGCCTTCAAGACCGGCGTTGACGTACTCGCCAAGCTGTTGCTGGTAACTGTGCATGAAGTATGTGGTAAATCCGTGGACACTGTTGTCGGCAATCGCGTCGTAATGGATGCTGATAAATGCATCCGCCGCGACTTGGTGGCCGTCCGATACGCGTTTGCGAAGATCGACGTAAACATCTGATTGGCGGGTCATAATGACTTCGGCCCCTGCAGAGCGGAGGTAATGGGACAAAGCTTCCGCTGTTTTAAGCGTCAAATCTTTTTCTGTGGTTCCGCGCACTCCTACGGTTCCGCCGTCACGGCCACCGTGCCCCGGGTCGAGGACGATCGTCAGGCCGTTCAGTGTACCGGCTTTTCGGCTTGCTTCTTTTTTCTCTGTTGTTTTCTGGGCAATTGCCGTTTCGCCAGCCGTCACGACCCAAGTCGCGATAAAAGCTTCTTGGCCATCCGGCAAAGCAACTTGGTACCAATCGCCTTGCTTGTCAATTACGGTCAATTGATCGCCAGCATCTGCCCGGCTGACAACTCCGGAAGCTGTAGAAGGCTCGGAGCGCAGATTGGTGCCGGCAGTCAGAACGGTAACCGTTTCTGCTGCTGCAGAAGCCGCTGATTTAGCGGACTTGTCGGACAAGTGGCCGTAGAAAGCGTATACCCAGCCCGTTGCATCAGCAGACAAGCGGATCTCTACCCAATTGCCTTGGAGGGACTGGACCGAATACACTTCGCCTTGATGGACCGTCGCGATTTTATCTGAGCTAAGGTCAGCTTTTTTGCGGACATTCAAGGCGCTGACTGCGATTTCAAAAGAAGACACATCGTTTGCCGCGGGAGCGGGGTTTTCCGTGCTGGTTTTTGTCGCTGTTATGTATTGTTTGGAAACGAAGCCGCGCGTATTGCGGAATTCCACTTCCACCCAGTCGCCTGTTTCCCCAATCAATTCCGCTTGGTCGCCAGCGTTCATTTGGGTAAGGACTGAAGCCGAAAGCTCGGGTTGCGCTCGGACGTTCAAACGGTCAACAGAAGATACGGCTTTTTGGGCCGCTGCATTATCGCTTGATGAGGAAGTCAGCCATGAAGCGATCCAACCGCTGGCATCGCCAGCCTGTACTTCAAGCCAATCGCCTTCCTGGCCGGTGACGGTCACTTTGTCGCCTTTAGCGAGTGAGCCTGAAACGCTGTACGACAAGCCAGGTCCGGTCCGGACATTGACTGTTGAGGCATTGATCTCTGTGCCCCCAGTTTCTGCGACAGCTGAGTGGCCGCCGAAAATCGGCAAGCAATTGGCTGTCAGTAAAAAAAATAAAATTATAGCAGTAAGCCACTTGCGGTTCATTTAGCACCTCCATATTTGATTATGAATTTATAATATCAAAAAAAACAGCGCATTGGTGAAAAAGGTTGACAAGATTTGCGAGAATAATTAAGATTAACTTTATTATCTTTATATATTTTGCTGATGACGAAGAAAGTAGTCGCATGATTGGCTGAAAAGAGAGGGGAAGTCTTAGGCTGTAAACTTTCCTGCAGGGATCGGTGATGAAAAACACTTTTGAGGCTTTTTTCTGAACGACGGCATTTGCTGTTTATTAGGAAAAGACGGAACCGGCCGTTATCCGGAATGAGAGGGTGCACGTTTGTGCATCAACTAGGGTGGAACCGCGGAAGCTAATACAGGCTCTCGTCCCTTGCGTTATTGCAAGGGGCGGGAGCTTTTTTGTATGGAAAATTAGAGGAGTGAAAATCATGAGCATTCAAGCACCACGTGGCACGTATGATGTCTTGCCGGACCAATCTGGCAAATGGCAGGAAGTTGAACAAAAAATCAATGAGCTTTGCCGGCTTTATCAGTATAAGGAAATACGGACTCCGATCTTCGAACATACCGAATTGTTTCAGCGCGGCGTCGGAGATACGACCGATATCGTCCAAAAAGAAATGTACACATTCCAGGACCGTGGCGACCGCAGCTTGACGCTGCGCCCGGAAGGAACAGCATCTGTTGTCCGTGCATACGTTGAAAATAAACTGTTCGGCTTGCCCGACCAGCCGGTGAAATTGTTCTACACGGGCCCGATGTTCCGCTACGAACGCCCGCAAGCTGGACGCATGCGCCAATTCGTCCAATTCGGGGTGGAAGCGATCGGCTCCAAAGACCCGGCGATTGATGCGGAAGTTATTTCCCTTGCGATGGACGTTTACCGTTCAGTCGGCCTGAAAAGCTTGCGCCTCGTCATCAATTCACTTGGCGACACGGAAAGCCGGATCGCACACAAAGAAGCATTGATTGCTCACTTTGCGCCGCGCATCGGCGAGTTTTGCAGCGACTGCCAAACGCGTCTTGATAAGAACCCGCTGCGCATTCTGGATTGTAAAGTGGACCGCAACCACCCGTTGATGGCGACAGCGCCTTCACTTGCCGATTTCTTAAACGAAGAATCCCGTCAATACTTTGACGACGTAAAAGGCTATTTGGAAAACTTGGGCATCGACTATGTGGTCGATCCGAATTTGGTTCGCGGCCTGGATTATTACAACCACACCGCATTCGAAATCATGAGCGACGCTGAAGGTTTCGGAGCCATTACTACCCTCGCAGGAGGCGGGCGCTACAATGGTTTAGTCGAAGACCTAGGCGGACCGGAGTCGCCAGGAATCGGCTTTGCGATGAGCATCGAGCGGCTGCTGTTGGCGCTTGAAATGGAGAAAGTCGAAATTGGGCAGTCTCAAAACCTGGAAGCGTATGTGGTTGCGATGGATGAGTCGACCAAGAAAAAAGCGTTCAGCATCGTAAAAGAGCTGCGCGAAAACGGCATTTCAGCGGATATGGATTTTGGCGGCCGTAAATTAAAAGCGCAAATGAAATCGGCTGACCGCAAAAAAGCGGCGTATGTTATTGTCATCGGTGAGAACGAAATTGCCAATGGCAAAGCCGCAGTCAAAGAAATGGCCAGTGGCGAGCAGCAAAATGTGGCATTTGAACAATTAGCAGAAACGATTATGAAGAAGAAATCACTGGGGGAATAATTATGCTAAGATCGCATTATAGTGGAGAAGTAAACGAATCTATCATCGGCCAGCGTGTCGCATTAAAAGGTTGGGTTCAAAAACGCCGGGATTTGGGCGGTTTGATTTTTGTCGATGTACGCGATCGTTCAGGCATTGTCCAAGTGGTGTTCAACCCGGAAATTTCCGAGCGCGCTGCTGAAATCGGCGAAAAATTGCGCAACGAATTTGTTGTCAGCATCGAAGGCTTAGTGGTTGCAAGAGCCGATGGCCAAGTCAATCCATCAATGAAAACCGGGAAAGTTGAAGTGCAAGTGGACCATGCAGCCATCATTAACGCAGCGAAAAACCCGCCATTTGCCATTGAAGACAATACGGATGTCAACGAAGACTTGCGGTTGAAATACCGGTATTTGGATCTTCGCCGTCCGGTGATGTTCGAAACGTTCAAAATGCGCTCCGATATCACGAAATCCGTCCGCAACTTCCTCGACAAAGAAGGATTCCTTGAAGTGGAAACACCGATTTTGACAAAATCGACACCTGAAGGCGCGCGTGATTATTTGGTGCCGAGCCGGGTGCATGAAGGCGAATTTTACGCGCTTCCGCAATCGCCTCAGCTTTTCAAGCAAATGCTCATGGTTTCGGGCTTTGACAAATATTACCAAATAGCCCGCTGTTTCCGCGACGAAGACTTGCGTGCTGACCGGCAGCCGGAGTTCACACAGATCGACATGGAAGTCAGCTTCCAGACGATGGAAGACATTATCCGGTTGAACGAACGCCTGATGGTTCAGATGATGAAAGAAGTCAAGAACGTTGATATTGAACCGAAATTCCAGCGCATGAGCTATACAGAGGCGATGGACCGGTTCGGTTCCGATAAACCTGATGTCCGTTTTGGCCTGGAATTGGTAAATGTTTCGGACTTGGTCAAAGATTCCGCGTTCAAGGTGTTCTCTGGCGCTATCGAAAACGGCGGACAAGTGAAATTGATCAACGTCAAAGGCGTTGCCGCTAACTACTCACGCAAAGACATCGATGCGCTTGGTGAATTTGCAGCTGTATACGGAGCCAAAGGATTGGCATGGCTGAAAGTGGAAGCAGAAGGCGTGAAAGGGCCGATCGCCAAGTTTTTTGAAGGCGATGCAGCTGCCGCTCTAACCGAGCGTGCAGAAGCGGAAGCAGGGGATTTGCTGCTGTTTGTAGCTGATTCTGCATCGGTTGTTGCAGACGCGCTTGGTGCACTTCGCTTGAAATTCGGCAAAGAGCTTGGCTTGATCGACAACTCGATCTATAGATTTTTGTGGATCACTGACTGGCCGCTATTTGAATACGACGAAAAAGAAGGCCGCTATTTCGCTGCCCACCATCCGTTCACGATGCCGTTTGAAGAAGATATCGACAAGTTGGAGTCAGAGCCGCAAAATGTCCGCGCGCAAGCGTATGACTTGGTGCTGAATGGCTACGAACTTGGCGGGGGCTCATCGCGCATTTACCGCCGTGACATCCAAGAGAAAATGTTCAGCGTTCTCGGCTTTTCGGAAGAAGAAGCAAAAGCGCAGTTCGGCTTCTTGATGGAAGCTTTCGAATATGGAACACCTCCGCATGGCGGAATTGCGTTTGGTCTGGACCGCTTGGTTATGCTGCTGTCTGGCAGCACGAACTTGCGTGATACCATTGCCTTCCCGAAAACGGCAAGCGCCAGCGATCTTTTAACGAATGCACCCAGCCCTGTGTCAGAAGCGCAGCTTGAGGAATTAAGCCTAGTGGTGAAAGATCAGAATAATCAATAAGTTTCAGATTAAAACATTTGTCTATTTCGTGAAGGTGTGCTAATATCTAGTTATTAAAGAATCCTGATGTGTTCGTTTTCAGCAATTCAGTTTTGACCCAACATTTTGTCGTCGGGAGACTGGATTTCATCATGGCTAACATGCCCTCACCGGAAGTTAAAAGTGATGAAGAGGTCACCCACCTGCTAGAAGCGGGTTCAAAGCGATGAGCATCAAAAAAGACGGCACGATCGGGATTCTTTACTAATATTAACTTTTCTCCCTCCAACAATTTGTCGGAGGGATTTTTTATGTGTATAATTCCTAGTACACCGATTAATTTTGAAGGGCAGGGACATCATGTTACATCAATTTTCTCGAAACGAACTTGCAATAGGCAAAGAAGGCCTTGATTTAGTGAAAAATTCAACTGTCGCCATTCTTGGCGTCGGGGGTGTCGGATCATTCGCTGCGGAAGCTGTTGCGCGCAGCGGCGTCGGCCGGATCATTCTCGTCGATAAGGACAATGTCGATATAACAAATATCAACCGCCAGCTGGTGGCCAATCTTTCCACAGTGGGCCAATCCAAAGCAGAAGTCATGAAACGGCGGATTGCGGATGTCAACGCGGATTGCGAAGTTATTTCTTTACATATGTTCTATACCGAAGAGACGTACGAAGAATTTTTCAGCTATAATCCGGACTATGTCATTGATGCATCCGATACAATGATCTACAAAGTCCACTTGATGCAGGAATGCTATAAGCGCGGGGTGAAAATCATCTCCAGCATGGGAGCTGCAAACAAGACCGATCCAACCCGCTTCCAGATTGCGGACATTTCCAAAACGCACACCGATCCGCTTGCAAAAGTGATCCGCAAAAAACTGCGCGATGCGGGGATCAAAAAAGGCATTCCCGTCGTGTTTTCGGACGAGAGCCCGATAGTTGTGCGTGAAGATGTGGTAGAAACTGTCGGCAAACCAGGTGCAGCTATCCGGAAAGCGCAAATGCCTCCGAGTTCAAACGCGTTCACTCCATCCACTGTCGGCTTGATTGCAGCGAGCTGGGTCATCAACGACATTACAAAAAATATTCCAATCAAGCGTGTTCGCACAAACTAATAGGAACCGGCTCGAAAGTTGAGCCGGTTTTTCTTTGGGAATTTTAGTGAACGTCCATAAATCCCATGCAACCATAAAAAAAGCCATTTCCGTCTAGGAAATGGCTCGAGCTTGTAGACAAAAGACTAATTAACTTTTTAACGGAATAAAGATACACATTCTACAGGAGAGCGACCGGCATCTCCGCTTCAGCCGGTCGCTTTCCGCGGGCTCGCGCCGAACGGACTCGGTCCTGGCGTCCCGAGTGGATTTCGGCACTTCGCTTTCCCGCAGGAAAGGCATTGAACGAAGGCCGTTCGGGCAATGCCTTTGCGACGAAGCAGCGCAGCGATGCAGGAGCAAGTGGTTTTCCGCCGGCTTGCGCTCCGGTGCCTAAGCAAGAAGTGGATACCCGGTGCCTTGCGCCATCTTTTCCTCCATCCAGACACATGGGATGGAGGCAGTCCGGATTCAAGAAGGATGTCCAACCGGATCGGCAACGCAGACTCCTGTGGGAGCAGCGCAGCGACTCGAGCTGAAGACCCCGCAGGCAAGACATTGGCCGAAGGCAGTGAGGCCAAGTCTTTGCGACGAAGCTAGCGCAGCGATGCAGGAGCAACCGTTTTTCCAGTGGCGAGGAGGCTGAAGCCGAGCCCACGGAAAGCGGAGTGGCCGGTCCGGTTGGTTTAATGCATCCTAATTCAACTATCCTGCACTTTGTCTACAGTCTGCAGCCATTTCCGTCTAGGAAATGGCTCTGGTTTATCGTTTATTCTTTCGGAACGTCTTTAGTTTTTCATAAATGCCGGCGAACTTTTTCTCTTCGCCCGCAATGACAGGTTTGTAGTACTCGGCGGTTTTGATTGCTGCCGGCAGATAATCCTGGTCGGCCCAGCCGCCGAACGAGCCGATCGGTGTATCGTGCGGGTAACGGTAGCCCTCGTGGCCAAGTTCGGCACTGCCGGCATAATGGGCATCACGCAAATGCATCGGAATGTCGCCGGTATGGCCTTTGTGGATGGCGGCAGTTGCCGCGTCGATCGCTTTATAGGCCGAATTGGATTTTTCGGACAAGCACATTTCAGCGACCGCTTGAGCAAGCGGAATGCGCGCTTCCGGCAATCCGAGGCGGTCGGCCGCCTGGCATGCGGCGAGCACATGGCCGCCGACCGCCGGATTGGCTAGGCCGATATCTTCATAGGCCATGACGAGCAAGCGCCGCGTCACCGCTGTTAAATCGCCATTTTCGAGAAGATGCGCCAAATAATACATTGCAGCATTGATGTCACTGCCGCGCACTGATTTCTGGAGCGCCGATAGCAAATTATAAAAATGCGACCCTTTTTTATCGCCAAAGACGCCGATTCGCTTCATCATCTGTTCAATGATGGCGTCATCGACAATCGTTTTATCATCGCGTTCATCAGAAGCCATGACGATTGATTCAAGCATCGTCAGCGCTTTTCTGGCATCGCCGTTGGAACCCGAAGCAATGCGCTCAATCTGTTCCTGCGATATATCGATCGCCTGGCTGCCAAGTCCGCGTTTCGGGTCTTCCAGCGCGCTTTTCAACAATGCGGCAACGTCTTCTTGCGTCAGCCGCTTTAACTGCTTGATTTCGCCGCAGCGGGAACGTATCGCCGGATTGACGTCGTGGAAAGGATTTTCCGTCGTCGCCCCGATTAAAATGATTGAGCCGCTTTCGACATGCGGCAAGAGCGCGTCTTGCTGAAGCTTATTGAATCGGTGGATTTCGTCAAGGAAAAGCAGCACTTTGCCGGTCATCCGGGATTCGGTGACGACATCTTCCACATCTTTTTTTCCGGAGGTTGTCGCATTCAAAGCGATGAACGGCAACTTTGAGGTACCCGCAATGGCATGGGCGATCGACGTTTTGCCGATCCCGGGCTCGCCGTATAAAAGCATGGACGGGATGTGCCCATTCTTGATCATTTTGTATAGCGCGGTTTGTGGGCCGATGACGTCTTGCTGGCCGACCACTTCATCGATCGTCCGAGGACGCATCCGGAAAGCCAAAGGTTCGTTCTGCAAATAAAAAACTCCTTCCGTACATCTGTTCTATCAGTATATCGCGTCAACTTTGAAAAGTCATTGCAAGTCCATTTGGCGCATTTATGCTATACTGATTTGAAGAATAATGGAATTTGACTTAGAGGTGTAACCATGAAAATATCGACAAAAGGCCGTTACGGCTTGACCATAATGATCGCATTAGGAAAAGAATATGGGGAAGGTCCGGTTCCGCTCCGGAAAATTGCTGCTGATTACGATTTGTCAGAAGCTTATTTGGAGCAATTAGTTGCGCCGCTCCGAAATTCCGGGCTTGTAAAAAGTGTCCGTGGGGCATATGGTGGCTATATGCTGACGCGCTCGCCAAAAGAAATTTCAGCTGGTGATGTGATCCGCGTGCTAGAAGGGCCGATCCAGCCAGTTGAAGGCATTGACGATGAAGCTCAGCCACAGCGGGAATTATGGGTGCGGATACGCGATGCCGTAAAAAACGTGCTCGATACGACGACAATTGACGATTTAGCCAACCACCAAGACGGCGAAAATGAAAATTACATGTTTTATATATAGAAGGAGTTAAGGAAATGAACCGAATTTATTTAGACCACGCGGCTACTTCTCCGATGCATCCGGAAGTGGTTTCAACATTCACAGAAGCGCTCGGAACAGTTTATGGCAATCCGTCAAGCATCCATAGCACCGGAAGAGCAGCGCGAAAGGCGCTTGACGATGCACGCCGGGTTTTCGCGAAAAGCATAAACGCAAGCGATCCGGAAATCATCATTACGAGCGGCGGTACTGAAGCTGACAACTTGGCAATTTTTGGCACAGCTGCAAAAAAGGCCGGCAAACACATCATTACTTCTGCCATTGAACACCATGCAGTTTTGCATGCTTGTGCGAAAATGGAACGCGAAGGCTATGATGTCACCTACCTGCCGGTTGACGCAAATGGACAGGTCGAGGCAGAAGACGTGAAAAAAGCGCTGCGTGACGATACAATTTTAGTGACGATCATGTTAGGCAACAATGAAGTCGGAACGATTCAGCCGATTGCAGAAATCGGGGAGCTTCTAAAAGATTCAGACATTACATTCCACACCGATGCGGTGCAAGCCTATGGCATTTTGCCGATCGATGTGGAACAATTGAATGTGGATTTATTGTCTGTGTCCGCACATAAATTGAACGGGCCTAAAGGCGTCGGTTTCTTGTACCAGCGCAAAGGTACGCCGCTTGCGCAGCAAATGACCGGCGGTGAGCAAGAACGCAAGCGGCGGGCTGGCACTGAAAATGTGCCTGGCATTACGGCTTTCGCGAAAGCCGTCGCCATTTCTTTGGAGACGAAAGAAGAGAAATGGGCACTTTACAACGGATTTAAAGAAACGTTCAAAGCCGTTCTTAAAAAAGAAGGCGTTGAATTTAGCGAAAACGGCAGCCACCAAATGCCGCATATATTAAATTTAAGCATTCCCGGCATCGATATCGAGTCATTCCTGGTGAATCTCGATTTGGCCGGCATTTCTGCGTCAAGCGGTTCTGCATGCACAGCGGGCTCAATCGATCCGTCACACGTTCTCGTGGCGATGTATGGGGAAAAAGCGGAACAAATTCGCAATTCGATCCGTTTCAGTTTCGGCATCGGCCTGACTGAAGGGGATATTATCCAAGCGGCTGAAAAAACAGCCCAAATCAGCAAGCGTTTAGCGCTTCAGTGAAAAGGTGAGATAAATGACTGCAAAAGCACCACAAGATACACGCGTAGTCGTCGGCATGTCCGGCGGCGTCGACTCCTCGGTCGCCGCGTACCTATTAAAAGAACAAGGCTATGATGTCATCGGCATCTTCATGAAAAACTGGGATGATACCGACGAAAATGGCTTCTGCACAGCGACGGAAGATTATGAAGACGTTATCCGCGTCTGCAACCAAATCGGCATTCCGTATTATGCCGTAAACTTTGAAAAGCAATATTGGGACAAGGTGTTCACGTACTTCCTTGAGGAATACAAAGCAGGAAGAACACCGAACCCGGACGTTATGTGCAACAAGGAAATCAAATTCAAAGCATTTTTGGAACATGCGCTGAGCTTAGGAGCAGATTATTTGGCGACTGGCCATTATGCGCAAGTCGAACATCTGGAAAACGGCGAAACCAAAATGCTGCGCGGCAAAGACAACAATAAAGACCAAACATACTTCTTGAATCAATTAAACCAAGACCAATTATCAAAAGTCATGTTCCCAATCGGGCATATGGAAAAGAAGAAAGTGCGTGAAATCGCGCTAGAAGCAGGGCTTGCCACTGCAACGAAAAAAGATTCAACGGGCATTTGCTTTATTGGCGAACGCAATTTCAAGGAATTTCTCGGCCAATACTTGCCAGCGCAGCCGGGCTCAATGGAGACGCTTGAAGGCGTTAAAATGGGCACGCATGACGGCTTAATGTATTACACTATCGGCCAACGCCAAGGGTTAGGAATTGGCGGCGCGGGGGATCCGTGGTTTGTCATCGGCAAAGATTTGGACAAAAATATCTTGTATGTCGGCCAAAACATCAACCATGATGCCTTATTCTCTGACAGCTTATCCGCTGTCAACTTGAGCTTTACATCAAATACAATACCGACAGGGACGCTTGAGTGCACAGCGAAATTCCGCTACCGCCAAGCTGATGTCAAAGTGAGCGTTGAATTTATCGGAGATGAAGCGATTGTGACGTTTGCGGAACCGGTCCGTGCGATAACGCCAGGGCAAGCGGTAGTGTTTTATGACGGCGAAGAATGTTTAGGCGGCGGAACGATTGACCGTGTCTTTAAAAACGGTGCGCGCCTCGAATACGTAGGGTAATGGGAGAGAATATCATGAACTATAATGAAATCGGCATTCAAGCGCTCCAAGAAGGCGATACGGAAGAAGCGATCAAAGCATTTACACAAGCGATTGAAGAAGAACCGGACAACCCGCTGGGCTATATCAATTTTGGCCATGTCTTGACGTCGATGGACGACGTCGAGCGGGCCGAACGTTTTTTCCAAAAAGCGATTTCGCTTGATGACAGTTCGGCTACCGCCTATTACGGCTTGGCCAATTTGTATTTCAATGTTGAACGTTATGAAGAGGCGCTGAAGCTTTATGAAAAAGCGGTGCAGTATCAGCTTGAAGGAGCGGACGCGCATTTCATGATCGGCAAATGCTTGGAGAAACTCGAGCAGCCGAAACTGGCACTGCCTTATTTGCAGCGGGCGGTGGAATTGGACGCTACCGATATTCCAGCACGCATGAGCTACGGAGTTGCGCTCGCGTCCATGGAATTGTTTGAACTTGCAGAACCGCAATTTATCCAGGTGCTTGAACAAGACCCGAACCATTCAGATGCCCATTATAATTTGGGCGTTCTTTACGCCGTTTCAACGAACCGGACAGAAGATGCGCTTTATCACCTGAAACAAGCTTATACGCTGGATGAAAACAATGAAATGGCGCGTTATGCGCACGATATGATTTCTGAACAACTTTAACAAAAAGTGAAAGGAGGCGGCTGGCATGGCAGGACAAATCGATTTGTTTCAAGAAGAAGTTCAGTTTGTGCTGGGACGACCGGTCGTTTCTATTTTTCACAATCCCGATAATTTATTTACCATCGCAAAAGTGAAAATCCAACAAACAAACACCTCGTACGAAGAAAAAGAAATCATCGTATCCGGCTATTTCCCCCAGTTATCTCTTGAAGAACAATACCGATTTACAGGAGCGGTCAGGAACCATCCGAAATATGGCGTGCAGTTCCAAGTGGAGACGTTTACGAAAGAAGTGCCGGAAACCGAACAAGGCATCATCCATTACTTGTCGAGCGATATGTTCAATGGCATCGGCCGCAAAACCGCCGAAACGATTGTCAAAAAGCTCGGGAAAGATGCGATTAAAAAAATTCTGGAAGACCCGGAAGCGCTCGATGCTATCCCGCGGCTATCAGATGACAAGAAAGACAATATCCGTGCGACCCTGCAGATGAACCTTGGGCTTGAGCGGGTTATGATTCAATTGAACGATTGGGGCTTTGGCCCGCAAGTCGGCATGCGCATATACCAGGCATACCGGGAAGAAACCATCGATCTGTTGACAAAAAATCCGTTCCGCCTTATCGAAGAAATCGAAGGCATCGGGTTCCAGCGGGCAGATGAGCTCGGTGCCAAGCTTGGCATTACCGGCAGCCATCCGGACCGCATCAAAGCGTCGGTCCTGCATTTATTGAACCAGGCATCGCTTTCCGAAGGGCATGTGTATGTCGACGCGAAAACCTTGATTCCGCTTGTTAAACAGCTGCTTGAGACGAGCCAGCGTGAAGAGATTTCCATCGAAGCCATCTCGAAGGCGATGATTGAACTGAATGAAGAAGGCAAAGTAGCGGGGGAAGAAACGCGGCTTTATTTGCCGTCGCTGTACTATTCAGAAGTCGGGATTGCAACGAAACTGGAAACGATGCTTGCTTCCCAGGAAAACCGCGACCGCTTTCCGGCATCAGAAGTGCGCCGGGCGCTTGGCGAAGCGGAAGAACGCCTCGGCGTCAATTACGCCGAAACGCAAATCGAAGCGATCGACTCGAGCATTAATTCGTCGGTAATGATTTTGACCGGTGGTCCTGGAACGGGTAAAACCACTGTCGTTCGAGGCTTAGTGGAAGTTTATGCTGAGCTGCACGGGCTATCGCTCGACCCAAAAGATTACGCCAAGAAAAAAGAGCCGTTTCCGATTATTCTGGCGGCGCCGACCGGACGTGCTGCGAAGCGCTTGAGCGAGTCGACGGAATTGCCGGCGATGACCATTCACCGATTGCTTGGCTTTAATGGCCAGGAAAAAGAAGAAGAAACCGAAAAAGAAATTGAAGGCAAGCTGATCATTATCGACGAAATGTCGATGGTGGATACATGGCTCGCGCACCAGCTCTTGAAGGCTGTGCCGGAAGATGCGCAAATCATTTTTGTGGGCGACCAAGATCAGCTGCCGCCTGTAGGGCCGGGACAAGTGCTCCGCGATATGCTCGATGCCAAACGCATTCCGACAGTCGAATTGAAAGACATCTACCGGCAAACGTCCGGTTCGTCGATCATCGAACTGGCCCACCAGATGAAAAATGGCCAGTTGCCGGCGGATATCACGGCGAAAACGGCCGATCGTTCATTCATCAAAGCGGGAGCGGAGCAAATTCCAACGGTCGTTGAAAAAGTTGTGAAAAGTGCGCTGTCAAAAGGCCATTCGATCAAAGATATTCAAGTGCTTGCCCCGATGTACAAGGGGCCGGCCGGCATCGATGCCCTCAATCGCATGATCCAGGAAATGGTCAATCCGAATACCGACGGCAAACGAAAAGAACTTGTTTTCGGCGACATCACATTTCGGATCGGCGATAAGATCCTGCAGCTGGTCAACCAGCCGGAAAGCAATGTTTTCAACGGTGATATGGGCGAAGTAGTGGCCATCATGAAAGCAAAAGAAACTGTCGAGAAGCAAGACATGCTGGTGGCATCGTTTGACGGCATCGAAGTGACATACCAGCGCAGCGACTTGAACCAGCTGACACTCGCTTACTGCTGTTCCATCCATAAAGCGCAAGGCTCGGAATTCCCGACGGTCATCATGCCGGTTGTACGGGGCTATATGAAGATGCTTCGGCGCAATTTGCTGTATACGGGCATCACCCGGAGCAAAGACTTTTTGATTCTTTGCGGAGACCCGAGCGTCTTCCGTTTTGGTGTTGAGCGCACTGACGACACGCAGCGCATGACGACACTGAAAGACCGTCTTGCGGTATCAACAAAAGAACCAGAAGCGGAAGCTGTTCCGGAAGAAACCGGTCCGGCAAGCTTGACTGCCGACAACGCCCACGCCATCCATCCACTGATCGGCATGGAGGGCGTTACGCCGAGAGACTTTTTAGAAGCATAAAAGAGGATGAAAAAGCGCCCACGGGCGCTTTTTTTGCTTTGCTGAGGAGAATGAGAAGCTGAACGTGCACATGAACCGTCAGCATTCCGTTCAAAAGCTTGGCCAAATCCAATTATCTGCAAAGAGCACCTCTTCTATTGACACAATTCAATCCTTTTCTATATAATTCAATCTATATCCATACCCAACACATTGATGGAGAAAGTATAAAATCGCATCCGTTCAGAAAGAGGTTCCCCGGCTGAAAGAACCTTCGCCATGCTATTTTAGAAAGCTACTCCTGAGTGCAGCTAATCCCTGCCGTACAGCCGCGTTAAGGCATCTATGAGAGACACGGATTGTACATCCGTGTAATTAGGGTGGTACCGCGAATCGATAGCCTTCGTCCCTTGCGCAAGCAAGGGGTGGAGGCTATTTTTTATTGCCGCCCAGATTACACAAGAAATCGCCTTAATTTTATAAAGGAGGAAAAAACATGAAAACCATGAAGACGATGAAAGCAGCTGACATCAGAAAAATGTACTTGGATTTCTTTAAGGAAAAAGGCCACGATCAAGAGCCGAGCGCGCCGCTTGTGCCATTCGAAGATCCGTCTTTGCTATGGATCAATAGCGGGGTTGCAACATTGAAAAAATACTTTGACGGGCGCATCATCCCGGATAATCCGCGCATTGTCAACGCGCAAAAATCGATCCGTACGAACGACATCGAAAATGTCGGGAAAACGGCGCGACACCATACATTTTTTGAAATGCTCGGGAATTTCTCAATCGGTGAATACTTCAAAAAAGAAGCGATCCACTGGGCTTGGGAATTCTTGACGGATGATAAATGGATCGGCTTTGATCCTGAAAAACTTTCCGTGACAATCCATCCGGAAGATGAGGAAGCGTACGATATCTGGCTGAACGAAGTCGGCATTCCGGCTGAACGCATTATCCGCCTTGAAGGGAACTTCTGGGATATCGGAGAAGGGCCAAGCGGGCCGAACTCGGAAATTTTCTATGACCGCGGCGAAAGCTATGGCAATGATATGAATGACCCGGAACTTTATCCGGGTGGAGAAAATGACCGCTACTTGGAAATCTGGAATTTGGTATTTTCCCAGTTCAACCACAATCCGGACCATACGTACACGCCGCTGCCGAAGCAAAACATTGATACGGGAATGGGACTCGAACGCATTACTTCGGTAGTCCAAGACGTACCGACCAACTATGATACGGATCTGTTCATGCCGATCATTGAGAAAACAGAAGCAATTTCAGGCAAAAAATACGGCCAAGACACAGAAGCCGACATGGCATTCAAAGTAATTGCTGACCATGTCCGCACGGTGGCATTTGCAATCGGAGACGGAGCGCTTCCATCAAATGAAGGCCGTGGTTATGTCTTGCGCCGGCTATTGCGGCGTGCTGTCCGTTTCGCGAAGAAGTTAGGCATCGAAAAGCCATTCATGTACGAATTGGTTCCTGTTGTCGGCGAAATTATGGTTGACTTCTATCCAGAAGTGAAAGACAAACAGGATTTCATCATTCGCGTGATGAAACTTGAAGAAGAACGTTTCCACGAAACACTTCACGATGGATTGGAAATCTTGTCGCAAGTTGCAGCACAACAAAAAGAAGCCGGCAAGACGGAAATTCCGGGGGAAGATGCTTTCCGCCTGTACGACACATATGGATTCCCGATTGAATTAACAGAAGAATATGCTGAAGATGAAGGCATGAGCGTCGACTACGCAGGATTTGAAGCGGCGATGGAAGCTCAGCGCGACCGTGCTAGAAGCGCACGGCAAAACGTCAACTCCATGCAAAGCCAATCGGAAGTGCTTGGCAATATCAAAGAGCCGAGCAAATTTGTCGGCTACAGCAATACGGTGGCAAACGCACAAGTTGTTGTCATTATCAAAGACGGCGAACTGGCGGACAGCGCACAAGAAGGCGAAGAAGTGCAAGTTATTTTGGATCAGACGCCATTTTATGCTGAAAGCGGCGGACAAATTGCCGACCGGGGAATTCTGTCAAATGATTTGGTCCAAGCGACAGTACTTGACGTCAAAAAAGCGCCGAATGGCCAAAACCTGCATTCTGTCCGTGTAGAATCAGGCGAATTGACGAAAACTGCAGTGCATGCCCAAGTAGATGCTTCAGAACGCCGCCATACGGTAAAGAACCATACTGCGACCCACCTTTTGCATCAAGCGTTGAAAGACGTACTAGGAACGCATGTGAACCAAGCAGGATCGTATGTCGGCCCTGACCGTCTGCGTTTTGACTTCTCGCATTTCGGCGGTGTAACAAAAGAAGAGCTTGAGCAAATCGAACAAATCGTCAATGAAAAAGTTTGGAGCGGCATTCCGGTCCAAACCGGCTACCATAATTTGCAGGAAGCAAAAGATATGGGCGCGATGGCATTGTTCGGTGAAAAGTACGGCGATATCGTCCGTGTTGTGGAAATCGGCGATTATTCGTTGGAATTGTGCGGCGGCGTCCATGTCGGCAGCACTGCTGAAATCGGCTTGTTCAAAATCGTCTCTGAAAGCGGCATCGGCGCCGGCATTCGCCGCATCGAAGCTGTAACAGGCAAAGGCGCGTATGAAAACTTTAAAGACAGCGAACAGACGCTCGAACAAGCTGCTGGCCTATTAAAATCGTCACCTAAGGATTTAGTTCAAAAAGTCCAGTCGTTCCAGCAGGAAATGAAAGGCTTACAGCGTGAGAATGAATCGCTGATGGCGAAAATCTCTAATGCCCAGTCTGGGGAGATTATGGAAAAAGCACGCCAAGTGGGCGACGTTACTGTTCTGTCAGCGAAAGTTGAAGCGAAAGATAACAACCAGCTGCGACAGATGATGGATGATCTGAAGCAGAAATTCGAGAAAGCGGTCCTTGTGCTAGGTGCGACAGACGGTGAAAAAGTCATGCTGGTAGCGGGCGTTACAAAAGATTTGGTTGGCGGGAACTATCATGCTGGCCAAATCGTCAAACATGTGGCAGAGCAATGTGGAGGCAAAGGCGGCGGCCGGCCGGACATGGCAATGGCAGGTGCTAAAAACCCAGAAAAACTGGATGAAGCCCTTGAATCGGTCTACACTTTGCTTAAATAAGTTTTATAAATGCCGGCAATCGTATATAATGAAAGTCAAGGTAGCGGGAACTTTTTCTCCTAGCTAAATCAGAAAGCGAGGTGCTTGTCGTGAGTTCATTTGACAAAACTATGAAGTTCAATTCGCCTGATGAATCAATGCAGCAAGAAGTGAAACAGGTGATGCTTCAAGTTCATGCTTCACTGGAAGAGAAAGGCTACAATCCGATCAATCAAATTGTCGGATATTTACTATCAGGTGATCCGGCTTATATTCCTCGCCATCAAGATGCGCGAAATATGATTCGCAAACTGGAACGGGATGAAATTCTCGAAGAGCTTGTGAAATTTTATATCAAAAAGAATAATGAGGAATAAACATGCGAACAATGGGACTTGATGTCGGTTCGAAAACGATTGGTGTTGCAATCAGCGATGCACTTGGCTGGACCGCCCAAGGCATCGAAACCGTCAAAATTAACGAAGCGGCAGAAGAATACGGATTTGAGCGCCTCGGTGAGTTGATTAAGCAATACGAAGTCACTGAAGTGGTTGTTGGTTATCCGAAAAACATGAATAATAGCATCGGCCCACGAGCTGAAGCATCCGAAAAGTTTGCAGCTTTGCTGAAAGAATTGTATGCTATACCGGTAGTCTTATGGGATGAACGTCTTACAACGTCTGCCGCAGAAAAGATGTTGATCTCGGCGGATGTCAGCCGTAAGAACCGCAAAAAAGTGATTGACAAGATGGCAGCAGTCATGATCTTGCAAGGCTATCTTGATTTTAAAAAATGATGAGGTGACGCAAATGGAACACGGACAAGAACACATTACAGTCGTTGATGAAAACGGCAACGAGCAACTATTTGAGGTATTGTTTACATTTGATTCGGAGGAATTCGGAAAGTCTTATGTATTGTACTTCCCAGTCGGTGCTGAAGAAGACGACGAAGGCGAAATCGAAATTCATGCATCTTCCTTCACTGAAACTGCAGATGCTGATTCTGCTGTAGGCGGCGGAGAACTTAAACCAGTTGAAACTGACGAAGAATGGGACATGATCGAAGAAATGCTGAACACGTTCCTTGATGAAGAAGAAGAAAACGAAGAAGTCTGATCGAATGATCGGAAGAGGGACGGAATTGAAATTTAATTCCGTCTTTTTCTTTTGTGCTGATTTCTTGTATACTTGTAAATGAAAAGCTAAGGGGGGGAACCCGTGGAAAATCAATCGAAAAGAGAGATCATGTTGGAGCGGATGAAAGAAAAAAAACAAGAGGTGAGGGTCGTCCGGCGTATTGTCTTTGTCATTGCACTCATCTTACTTCTTATTATCGGCATTGCCGGCTTCCGTACCTACCAATTTGTTTCCGGAGCATTAAAGCCGGTGGACCCGGATTCAGAGGAAGTCGTCGACATTACTGTACCGATCGGTTCTAGTTTGGACAGCATTTCTGAATTGCTGGAAGAAAATGGCTTAGTAAAAGACGCACGTGTCTATAAGTATTATGTGAAGTTTAACAACCAGGCTGAATTTCAAGCCGGCGATTACGGTTTAAGGCCGTCCATGACGCTTGACGAAATTACGGAAAGCTTAAAAACCGGCAAAGTTTATCGTGAACCTCTGTTCAATATCACTTTCCCTGAAGGTTTGACAATTGAAGAGATTGCTGAAAACGTCATTGCCCAAAAAACCAAATTCACAGCAGAAGAATTTCTCGAAAAAATGAAGGATAAAGCGTATATCGAAGAGTTGATGGCTGAACATCCGGAATTGCTGACAGACGAAATATTGGCTGAAGACATCCGCTATCCGCTTGAAGGCTATCTGTTCCCGGCAACTTATCCGTTCTACGAAGAAGATCCTTCGTTGACGTTGATCATCGAACAGATGCTGGATGCTACAGAGTCAAATGTGCTGCAATACAAAACGGTGTTGGATGAAATGGATAAATCTCCGCATTGGCTGTTGACGTTCGCTTCGCTGCTTGAGGAAGAAGCGACTGCCCAATCGGATCGCCAAACGATTGCCAGTGTTTTCTACAACCGCCTAGAAAAAGATATGCCTTTGCAGACGGATCCGACTGTCATTTATGCGATGGGTGAGCATAAAGACCGGCTTTTCAACAAGGATTATGAATTTGAACATCCATACAGCACTTATCAGAACAAAGGCTTGCCGCCTGGGCCGATTGCCTCCGCTGGTTTATCGTCCATTCAGGCTGTTATCGACCCGGCTGATACCGAGTACGAATATTTCCTGGCCGACTCTGAAGGCAAGAACCATTTTGCTAAAACGTACGAAGAACATTTAGCCAACCAAGACAAGTACATTGGAAATTAATCCACTAAGAGAAGGATGCGGCGACGCTTTCCTTCTTCTTTTTGAATTAAATTTTGTTTTATGTTATGATGGGGTGTAATTTTTGTAATGGTGAAAAGGAGCTTTTTGCATGACGAATGAGCACATAACAACAACATTGCAATCGATCAAAGCTTATGCGGAACAGCACCATGTGCCCATCATGGAAGACCAGGGCATCGACTCTCTTCTGCAATTATTGCGTGACCAACAACCGAAAACGGTATTGGAAATTGGAGCTGCCATCGGCTTTTCTGCCATAAAAGTGGCAGAGGCTTTGCCGGACTGCCATATTGACACGATTGAACGGGACGATGAGCGATTCGATAAAGCGGTAGAATTTATTAAAAAAGCCGGGCTGGACAATCAAATCCGGATTTTTCACGCAGATGCGCTTGAATTCGAGCTGAAAGAGTTGGGCCCTTCCTATGACGCCATTTTCATCGATGCTGCAAAAGGCCAGTACGACCGCTTTTTTGAAAAGTACGGACTGCTGCTGGCGGAGGGTGGCATTTTGTATTGCGATAACATGAAAATGCATGGCTTGGCAGAACAGGAAATTTCCGAAGTGCCGAAACGGAAACGGACGATGATCCGGAATATCAAGCAATTTAGAGAAAAAATGATGGCCCATCCCGACTTTGATACAAGCTTATTATCAGCTGGAGATGGCATCATGGTGTGCAAGAAGAAATAAGTGTAAAAATATAGAAGCATGCAAGGAGCTTGGGAAATGTCTAAAAATCGCCCTGTCGTAATCGGAATTGCAGGTGGCTCGGGTTCAGGGAAAACGAGTGTCACGAATTCCATCTATGAAGTATTCAAAGAAAATTCAGTAGTGGTCATTGAACAAGATTATTACTACAAAGATCAAAGCCATTTGGCTTTTGAAGAGCGCCTGAAAACAAATTATGACCATCCGCTTGCATTTGATACTGATTTGCTCATTGAACATATCAATAGTTTGCTGGAGCGCAAGCCGATTGAAAAGCCGGTTTACAATTACGCACTGCATACGCGTTCGGAAGAAACAGTAGGCATTGAACCGAAAGACGTAATCATTCTTGAAGGTATTTTGGTTCTGGATGATATCCGCCTCCGCGAATTGATGGACATTAAGCTGTTTGTCGATACGGATGCCGATTTGCGCATCATCCGCCGTTTGCTGCGTGATATTAACGAGCGCGGACGGACCATCGATTCGGTCATTGACCAATATTTGAAAGTTGTCCGCCCGATGCACAATCAATTTATCGAGCCGACAAAGAGATATGCAGATGTTATCATTCCTGAAGGCGGCCAAAATCAAGTTGCAATCGATTTAATGGTTACAAAAATTAAAACAATTCTTGAATAGAATGGTTTATTATAATATGATGATACGAGACTGACGGATATTACTACCTATCTAGAGTCAGCAGTTGAAGGAGTGGGGAAAATGGCAAACGAAAAACAATTTCCAATGACAGCTGCAGGAAAGCAGAAATTGGAAGATGAACTAGACTTCTTAAAAACTGTAAAACGAAAAGAAGTCGTTGAACGCATTAAAGTCGCTCGCAGTTTCGGAGATTTATCCGAGAACTCCGAGTATGATTCCGCAAAAGAAGATCAGGCATTTGTGGAGGGACGCATCGCCCAGTTAGAATCGATGATCCGCAATGCTGTAATCATAACTGAAGATGAAACCAATAAAGATATCGTTCGTTTAGGGACAACTGTAACTTTTGTAGAAATTCCAAGCGGCGACGAAGAATCATACACAATTGTAGGATCAGCTGAAGCGGACCCTCTAGAAGGACGCATTTCGAACGATTCGCCAATCGCGAAAAGCATGATTGGCCGCACAATTGGCGAAAACGTCAAGGTGCTGACACCAGGCGGGGAAATGGAAATTAAAATCGTTTCAATCTCCTGATTTGAATGGCCATTCTTTTGAGAATGGCTATTTTTATTAAACAGCCTTAAAAATGAAACATTCTTTGTGTCAAAACGTCAAATTTGTTACATAGAATTATGGTAAAATAATTTGAAGAGGAGGCAATTGAATGTCAAATAACGAACCATCACGTTACCCTTCTCGTTTGAAAAAGAAGAAAAACCGATCGAATGCTATTTTAAATGGCATGATCGGCTTAGTTTTTGTATTGATTCTGATAACTGGCGCTTTTATATTCCTGGGCAACAATAAAGAAAATGCGCAGGAGCTGGAAACGGTTCAAATAACGACGGAATCTGATGAACAAGCGAGCGAAGAGGATAGCGGTACAGAAGAGGCAGACGCTGAAAAAGAAGCAACTGATCCCGAACAAGAACAGCCGGAAAGTGCTTCAGAAGAATCCGAAGAAGAAAATGCCGTTGAAAATGACGAAAATGAAGCGGATAAAAATTCTGAAACAGAACAAAAAGAAGGCACGGTAATCGGGGGAACCATCACGAGTAAAGCATCAAACGATCCGATTGTAGAAGAAACGGTCATCAATACAAGCTGGGAGCCTGTCAAGACTTCCCAAAAAGGCGACCACGTTTCAGTCTATGAAAAAGACTCAGTGGACTGGAAAGAAAAAGTGTCGGCTATTTCTTACGCTACTGGCCTGCAAGAAGATAATATGTATATCATGAGAATACAAAACGGCGGCGGCCCTCAAAAATCGATCGGCGTGGTCCAATCAAAAGACCAACAGGAAAAATACCGGGTGTATTTGGAATGGGTAGATGGCAAGGGCTGGAAACCGGTCAAAATGGACATTTTGAACACGCTGGAAGGCGCCTATTAACAACGGGCGTCTTTTTTTACGGAATAACCCTAGAGGAAGGATGAGCAGTATGAAAATCGGCGTAATTGGTGCAATGGAAGAGGAAGTTGAATTAATGAGAGCAAGTCTTGACGGAGTGGAGACAACGGAGATTGCAAATTGTGAATTTACTTCCGGTACATACAAAGGGCAGGAAGTGGTGCTGTTAAAGAGCGGAATCGGCAAAGTCAACGCTGCATTATCAACAACGCTTCTTTTGCATCATTTTAAACCAGATGTAGTTATCAATACCGGTTCTGCCGGCGGTTTTGACGCCAGCCTGGAAGTCGGCGCCGTAGTCATTTCCGATGAAGTGCGCCACCACGATGTGGATGTGACGGTTTTTGGCTATGAGATGGGCCAAGTGCCGCAAATGCCGGCCGCTTTCCAGTCGGATCAGTCGCTAATCGACTTGGCAGTGGAAGCGGTAGAAGAACTTGGGGAGCATCCGTACGCAGTTGGATTAATCGCAACCGGTGATTCCTTTATGAACGATCCAGAGCGTGTAGCAAAAGTACGCGAAGCGTTTCCGGCAATGAAAGCATCCGAGATGGAAGCGGCAGCTGTGGCTCAAGTATGCCATCAGTTCGGCGTGCCATTTGTTGTGATTCGTGCCTTGTCTGATATCGCTGGAAAAGAATCCAACGTATCGTTTGAAGAGTTTTTGCCGGTAGCTGCCAAACATTCTACTGAAATTGTCCATAGCGTCATCGAACGCCTTTCAAAGAAGGCTTAATTTTAAGAAACTGTAGATGCACAGGCATGCAAAAAAGCTGCGGGCGTTTGACACGCCCGCAGCTTTTTTAAATTTTTCTCAACGTAAAAGTGCTCACCATCAGTAATGAACAGATAATGAATAGGAACATGTAAAATACGGGCGGCAATACGGACAGCCCAAAAAATGACAAAGTGACGACGGTTCCGGCAGCAGTGATAGGCAGCCCTGTAAAATATCCGTTTGACTCGGAAATATTAAAACGGGCGAGGCGAAAAGCCCCACTTGCTATGTAGAAGACCGTAAAAACCATTCCGGTTATTCCGAAATCCCTTAAAACCAATTCGTAAAGCAAAATGGCGGGAGCCACTCCAAACGAAATAATATCGCTCATCGAATCCAGTTGTTTGCCGAGCTCCGATTCCTGATTGAACTTCCTTGCGACGATTCCGTCAAAACGATCCAGAAAAGCTGCGACAAAAATGAATAGCACACTGTAGCTAAAAGATCCATTCAACGCTGCCATTACCGAGGCGCCGCCGAATCCCATATTGCCGATAGTCAGGATGTTGGCGGATTGGGACCTGATTTTTTTAACTGTGTGATCCATCCGTTCTATAAATAACAATGGAAAACACTCCTTTTTTGTCAACTTATTCTGTTCATTATACTGTGTAAGCCGAAAAAATGGTAGACTAATTTAAGCAATGGAGGTGTTTGAGTGAAGAAAAAGTTATATCAAAGAACAATTGAGTTAACCAATGGACCTATAACTTCAAAAATGATTCGCCAATTCGCGCAGTCCAACAAAAGCCGCTGGATGATTCCCAATTACATTAAGACCTATAAAATATCGGTAGATGACGTTGAAAATTCATTATCTTCTTTCCCTTCACTCCATGAATTTTTCATCCGCAAGCTCAAAGATGAAAGCCGTCCAATAGCGGATGCTCCGATTGTCTCTCCAGTAGACGGGAAAATTGAAATAGCAGGGGATTTGCACGACAGCATCCGGTTCCTCGTGAAAAATCAGCATTATTCCTTGACGGATTTGCTGGGTGATCCTGATTTGTCCAAATCCTATAAAAACGGGAAATACATTGTTCTATACCTGTCCCCGGCCGACTACCACCGGATCCATAGTCCGGCTGAAGGGAATGTGAAGAAACAATACGTTCTCGGCAAAAAATCTTATCCTGTCAATCAGGCGGGGTTGAGGTATGGCAAATCCCCGCTCAGCGGAAATTACCGTATGATTTCCGAGCTGGAGACTGAGTTCGGCCGCATGCTTGTCGTAAAAGTCGGTGCAATGTTTATCAACTCGATTGAATTGACCAACTTGAAAAAGAATTGGAGAAAAGGCGAGGAAGTCGGTTATTTTAGCTTCGGATCGACGGTCGTTCTATTTTTTGAAGAAAGCGCCATCTCATTTGATGAAAAAGTAAGCGCCGGCAATGCCATCAAGGTGGGAGAAGCACTGGCAAATATGCTATAATCTATTGAATGAAGTTCGTAAAAACGGGAGTGGTTTGCAATGATGAAAAATTTTATACCAAGCCAGTTCGTTAAAAAAGTGTCGGATATTACGCCAGAATCGCTGCTGGAAAAAAATATCAAAGGCATTATTACCGATTTGGACAATACACTTGTGGAATGGGACCGGCCAGAAGCCACTCCGCTGCTGATCGAGTGGCTGAAGTCGATGAAAGATGCAGGGATTCAAGTGGTCATTGTGTCGAACAACAATGAAATGCGGGTCAAATCTTTTGCCGACCCTCTGGGCATTCCTTTTATCCATCAAGCGAGAAAACCGATGGGCCGGGCATTCCGGAGAGCACTGAAAATCATGGAAGCGAAAAAGGAAAATGTCGTGGTCATCGGCGACCAGATGCTGACCGATATTTTCGGCGGCAATTTGAACAAACTTCATACAATTTTGGTTGTGCCAGTCGCTCAAAGCGACGGTTTTTTTACACGCATCAACCGGGTTGTTGAACGCAGAATCATGAAGCGATTAAAAGAAAAAGGGCAATTAATGTGGGAGGAAGAAAATTGAGCGAAATACCAACTTGTATCGGATGCGGGGCACAAATCCAAACGGACCGCCCTGGAGAACCAGGCTATGCGCCGCAGTCTTCATTAAATAAAGAAGAAATCATTTGCCAGCGCTGTTTCCGGTTGAAAAACTACAACGAATTGCAGCCGGTATCACTTACCGATGACGATTTCCTGCGTATATTGAACGGGCTCGGTGAACGCAAAGGGCTTATCGTTAAAATCGTGGACATTTTCGATTTCAACGGCAGCTGGCTGCCGGGGCTTCACCGCTTTGTCGGCGGGAATGATATATTGCTGATCGGAAATAAAGCCGATCTTTTGCCAAAATCAGTAAAACAGCATAAACTGATCAATTGGATGAAACAAGAAGCGAAGAAACTGGGCTTGAAGCCGGTTGACGTGCTGCTGGTCAGTGCACAAAAAGGGACGGGAATTACAGAAGCAATGGAAGCGATCGACCAATACCGCCAAGGTGAAGACGTTTATGTGGTCGGCTGTACGAATGTCGGGAAATCGACGTTTATCAACCGGGTGATCAAACAAGCCACTGGCCAATCGGATATTATTACAACATCTCATTTTCCGGGCACGACTCTTGATATGATTGAAATTCCGTTGGATGATGAGCGTTCTCTTTATGATACGCCAGGAATTATTAATCACCATCAATTGGCGCACCATCTGCATACTGCCGATTTGAAGATGATTATGCCGAAAAAAGAAATCAAACCGCGGGTGTTTCAATTAAATCCGGAACAGACCTTGTTTATTGGCGGGCTTGCGCGTTTTGATTTTGTTCAAGGAGACCGGTCCTCATTTACCGTGCACGTTGCAAACGATCTGCCGATCCACCGGACCAAACTTGAAAACGCTGATGCCTTGTATGAACAGCATTTCGGCGATATGCTCGCTCCGCCTTCCGCTGAGTTCAAAGAGGATTATCCTGAACTTGTGCGCCATGAATTCCGGGTGAAAGACAGCAAAACAGACATTGTCTTTTCAGGGCTGGGCTGGATTACGGTACAGCACCCGAATGTCGTTGTTGCAGCTTATGCCCCTAAGGGCGTAGAAGTACTGCTTAGACCGTCACTAATATAGGAGGGGTCAAATGAAGAAGTGGTATGCGGTGATCGGTGATCCGATTGCCCACTCCTTATCGCCATACATGCACGAAACATGGTTCAAAGAGAACGGAGTCGATGCGGCATATATTCCCGTCCGAGTCGAACCGGCAGATTTGGAAAAAGCGTTTTTGGCTTTAAGAACGCTGGGTGTCAGCGGGTTTAATATTACGCTGCCGCACAAAGAGTCGATTTTGCCGATGTTGGACCGTTTAGATGAGACCGCTGCTGTCATGGGGGCAGTGAACACGGTGGTATTTGACGGAAAACAGTATGCTGGTTTTAACACAGATGGCGATGGATTTGTGCAATCCTTGTTTGCGGCAGCTGTCGACTTGGATGTAAAAGTGCTGGTCATCGGAGCGGGAGGAGCGGCGCGCGGCATTGCATTTGCTTTGAAACGCGCCGGTTTTGCCGATATTGTCATTGCCAATCGGACAGTCGAGCGGGCAGAAGAACTGGCTCAGGATATTGACGGCTCTGCATTGACGTTGCAACAAGCGGAAAACGGGTTGGGGGAATTTGGGATAATCATTCAAACTACTTCTGTAGGTTTGTCGAAAGACCAGGCTTTGCCAATTTCCTTAGAAAATATAAAGCCCGGTTCTATTGCGGCGGACATCATTTATAATCCGATGGAAACGCCTTTTTTGCTGAAAGCGAAAGAACAAGGCTGCATTACGATAAACGGTATCGGCATGTTTGTTTACCAAGGGGCAATTGCCTTCGAAAAATGGACAGGCATCAAGCCGGATACGGAAAAAATGATGGAATTGATCACGAACAAACTAGGAGGACAATATGTTAACAAGTAAACAAAAAAGCTTTTTGCGAAGCGAAGCGCATCACATTGACCCGATTTTTCAGGTAGGGAAAGGCGGAGTCAGCGGCACAATGCTGCGCCAAATAGAAGAAGCGCTGGAAAAACGCGAATTGATCAAAATCAGCATTCTACAAAATAACGAAGACGATAAAAATGAAGTGGCGAAAGCATTGGCTGAAGGCACTTTCGCGGAATTGGTTCAATTGATCGGCCACACGGTCATTTTGTACAAACCATCTGTCAACAACAAACGAATCGAGTTGCCGAGAGCAAAATGAGGAAAGTCGGGATTTTAGGCGGAACATTCAATCCACCTCATCTCGGCCACCTGATTATGGCCAATGAAGCGCTGCACGCCATGGATTTGGATGAAGTTCGTTTCATGCCCAATTTTATTGCGCCTCATAAGGAAGTTAGCGGAGCCGATGCCGGGCAGCGCCTTGAAATGACGCGTTTGGCAATTTCCGGCTCAGCCCAATTCCAGGTCGAAGATTTTGAGATCAAGCACGGAGGAGTATCGTATACATTCGACACGATGGCGAGAATGATCGAAAAAGAACCGGGAACTGAATTTTATTTTATTATAGGCGGCGATATGGTGGACGGCTTGGGCTCTTGGTACCGGATTGATGAGTTGATCAAGATGGTGCGATTTATCGGCATCAAGCGGCCCGGTTATGAAAGCAGTCCGGAACTTCCGGTGGCAATGATCGATTCTCCGGAAATCCACTTGTCGTCCTCGATGCTTCGGAACCGCCTCGCCAAAAATCAAACGGTAGCTTTTTTAGTGCCGGAAAAAGTGGAAGCCTATATTCGAAAGGAGCAATTGTATGGATCAAAGCGCAATGCTTCAGAAAGTGAAGAATCGACTTCCCGAAAAACGCTTTAACCATGTAGTAGGTGTTTTAGGAACGGCGACTGAGCTTGCACGGAAATTCGGTGTTTCAGAACCGAAAGCGCAAGTGGCGGCCATTTTGCATGATGTGGCCAAATTTGCGGACCGGGAATGGATGAAGTCCATTATCATCAAACAGAAAATGGACCCGCTATTGCTCGAATTTCATTCCGAATTATGGCATGCCCCGGTCGGCGCGTATGTGGCCGCTTACGAATTTGGAGTCCAAGACGAAGATGTTTTAAACGCGATCCGCTATCATACGACTGGGCGGGCGGATATGTCGGATTTGGAGAAAGTGATTTATATTGCCGATCTCGTGGAACCTGGCCGCAAATTCTCAGGTGTTGAAGAATTGCGTCAATTAAAAGAACAAGGATTAGATGTTATGATGGAAGCAAGCATCAAACATACCATCGACTTTCTAACATCAAAAAATCAGCCGGTTTATCCGGATTCACTGAAGTGCTATGAACACTTCGTGCAACAGAAAGGGAACGTGAAAGAATGACAAAAGAAACTTTATTGCAAACCGCTTATAATGCTGCAGAAGATAAAAAAGCCGAGGATATTGTCGTGTTGAATATGGCAGGAATCTCTCTTTTGGCGGATTATTTCATTATCTGCAGCGGAAATTCCGATCGCCAAGTGCAAGCCATCGCAAAAGAATTGATCGACAAATCGAATGAATCCGGCAATCCGGTCAAAAGCGTAGAAGGATTTGACGCTGCTCGTTGGATTTTGATCGACATGGGCGATGTTGTAGCCCACGTCTTCCATAAAGACGAACGTTCTTATTACAACCTCGAGCGCCTTTGGAGAGAAGCGCCGACAATGGAAATATGAAATACGGAAAGTTTGCATCGGTCTACGATGGGCTGATGGAAGACATTCCATACGAAAAGTATGTCGAGTGGGTCGCCTCCCATCTGCAAGCCGGATCCATATTGGACCTGGCTTGCGGTACCGGCACGCTATCTCAGCTTTTCGGCGAAATGGGGTTTCAAGTCACAGCAAGCGACCTGTCGGAAGAAATGCTGACAATGGCCAACCAGCGGTTTCAAGAGTCAGGTCTTCAAATACCGACCCTGCAATTGTCGATGGATAATTTGGAAGGTTTATCAGGTTTTGATGCTGTGACGATCGCTATTGATTCACTGAATTATTTAGAGACGGAAAAACAAGTCCAGCAGACGTTCAGCGAAGTTTATGAAGCGCTGAATCAAGGCGGGCATTTTTTCTTTGATGTCCATTCGACATACAAAGTGGATACGGTATATATGGACAGCCCCTTTTTTTTGGATGATGAAGACGTTGCTTATATTTGGCATACCGAAGCGGGCGATTATCCGCATAGCGTCATCCACGATATCACGTTTTTCGTCCGGCAAAACCAGCACTTCGAACGCTTTGAAGAAACCCACGAACAGCGGACGCATCCTGTTGCTGTCTACAGAAAGTGGCTGGAAGATGCCGGCTTTCAGGTGGAATCGGTGACCGCCGATTGGACTGGGGATGAACCGGACGCCAAAAGCCAACGGATCTTTTTCCACGCTGTAAAATAAACCTTTTCAAAAAGAAGGCAATTTGTATATAATTGGGATAGCTTCTCTCTAATTGCCTTCTGAAGAAAAGGGGAATTTCCATTGAACTTTTCTCAGTTTCAGAACAAGATTGGATGGCTGCTGATCCCAACAGTTGCCATAATGTTAATAACCATCTATTTTTTATTTCCTCAAGAAAAAACGGAAGCCGTTCCGGAAGCATCTTTTGATTTGATTGAAGCTGAACCCCCTCAGCAGACAGAACCCCCAAAACCGGTTGAAGAAACCCCAGAACACCTAATGGTCGACGTAAAAGGCCAAGTCGCTTCACCAGGCGTCTTTAAACTTCCTGTTGGTTCGCGCATGCAAGATGCGATCGAAGCTGCAGGCGGTTTTTTGCCGACCGCGGATGACCGTGCCATTAACTTGGCGATGAAAGTGCAAGATGAAATGAGCGTATATGTACCGGAAGTCGGCGAAGCGGCGGCACCTGCAAACAGTTCGCCAACAGCAGCAGCAGGAGACTCGCTCGTCAATTTAAATACGGCCACTGAGGAAGAGCTGATGACGCTGCCTGGCATCGGGCCTTCAAAAGCTGCTGCCATCATTGCCTACCGGAAGGATGCTGGCAGTTTTCAAAAAGTGGAGGATTTGAAGGAAGTTGCCGGCATTGGCGATAAGACGTTCGAGAAGCTTGCTGAGCTGATTAAAGTCAACTAACGTTGATGGAGATGCCTGATCTACCGGCAGACTCTACAAGTAGTTGGTTGACGAAAAATCTGCCTCTGCTAAACTTATTTTATACACACCATCAGGAGGCAATTAGATGAAGCGAATAACTTGGGACCAATTTTTCATGGCGCAAAGCCATTTATTAGCGTTAAGAAGCACATGTACACGGCTTTCGGTTGGAGCGACGATTGTACGGGACCGCCGCATTATGGCGGGGGGCTATAATGGCTCGATATCAGGCGGCGACCATTGCATCGACAAAGGCTGCTACGTTGTGGACGGCCACTGCGTCAGAACGATCCACGCAGAAATGAACGCCTTGTTGCAATGCGCCAAATACGGCATCAGCGTAGGCGGAGCCGATATGTATGTCAGCCATTTCCCTTGTTTGCCATGCACAAAATCAATCATCCAGTCTGGAATTTCCCGCCTTTACTATGCTGCGGATTATAAAAATCATGCTTACGCAATTGAACTTCTGGAGCAGGCAGGTGTAGAAGTGGTCCAAGTACCGTTTGATGAACGGAAAATCGACTTTTTGAGTGTCGAAAAAACGGCTCTGTACATGGAATTGCTTGAAAAATTGCGTGAAAAAGGCGGCAGTGATGAAGAATTGGCCTATTACAATGAGCGGGTGAAGCAATTATTCGGAGAAGTCGAAGTGTAACGAGCCAGTTTTTTCTTTATATCGCAGTGGCAGGGGCCATTGCCACACATGCAGCGCATGAAACACCGAAGTTACTCGTGTTCATGGCGCTGCTTTTTTGTTGGATGCTATGGAAAAAAGAAGTGCCGATGAGTTTTATTATAATTTTGCTGTTTTCACTAACGGCATATATGATTCAGGACGTGCGGGCACAGGACAGTTTCAACTATTCGAAAGCGTTTTCCGGCCATTTAAAATTTGATAGCAATTACACGGTGGACGGAGACGGATTGCGCGGCTTTGCGCAAATCGAAGGGGGGCCGATTGTTTACGCGACTTACCGCATTAAGACGGCGGAAGAAAAAGAAGCGCTCGAAGCCATTCTATATAAGTCGACAATACGTGTTAGCGGCTTGTTTGAAGAGCCATCACCGCCGCCGCATCGATACGCATTTGATATGGGAAATTACGTGAAAAAGAATGGAGCTTCTAAAATACTGGCCATTGAATCCGTCAAAGGTGCAAAAGAAGATCAGACTATCTCCAGTAAATTGAATAGCCAACGCGAGAAAATCAAACAACACATCAGAAAGACGTTTCCAGACGGCCTCATAGCCGAAGCGGAAGCGCTGATTGTCGGGGAACAAGAAAAAATGACGTCGGAGGAGCAGCAAATATATCAAACATTGGGGATCACCCATTTGTTTGCGATTTCGGGTTTGCATGTGGAGATTGTGGCAGGGGGGATTTACTTCCTGCTCATTCGCCTCCATCTAAGAAAAGAATCCGTTTTGCTGTTGATGCTATTTGTGTTGCCGCTGTATGCTGTGCTAGCGGGCGGAGCTCCTTCCGTCTGGCGGTCAGTCGCGATGGCATCCGCGATCCTACTGTGTCGGCTTCTTGGAGTTAAAATGCCGATTGCAGAAATTTTATTAATCAGTTTTACTGTTTCCCTTTTTTGGAATCCGTATGGTTTTTATAATATCGGTTTTCAATTGTCATATGGCGCAACGTTTGCCATCATTTATTCGCTTTCTTTTTTGGCTAAGCAAACTTCAGTGCTGAAAACGGGTTTTTTTATTACTTGTATTTCTCAATTGACTTTGTATCCGCTTTTGCTGTTTCATTTTTATGAACTTTCGCTCTCTGCATTCGTGGTCAATAGCTTGTTTGTTCCGCTTTATACACTAGTGATATTGCCGCTTAATTTCTTTTTGCTCGTTGCGACGTTCGTGTTTCAGCCTTTGGCAGAGGGAGCTTTTGCCGTTTATGAACCATTGAGGGAGATAGTCGGAAACGCAATGAAATGGCTTGCTGCGCTTCCGTGTCAAATGTGGAACCCCGGAAAGCCGAGCCTTGGCGGCGCTGCATTGCTGATGGTCAGCGTCTTGGTTTTTTACAGTATGGCAGAACGGGGCTTCAAGTGGCGGCAACTTTTGATCGTGTTGGTGCCGGCTGTCGGCTTCAGCCTGCTGCCATATGCAGATTCGGGATTGAAAGTGACTTTTTTGGATGTCGGGCAAGGAGATAGTGCACTGATTGAACTGCCGCACCGTAAAGGCGTATACCTGATTGATAGCGGCGGCTTGCTGCGCTTTGAGCAAAAAGAGTTCCAGCAGCGCAGCCGCCCGTATGAAATCGGCAGGCAAGTGGTAGCCCCTTATTTGAAGGGCCGTGGGATATCGGAAATCGATGCTTTCGTTTTATCGCATGCGGATGCCGACCATGCAGAAGGTGCAGAGGAAATTTTTCAGTTGTTCAGCATCCAAGAACTTCATCTGTCACCGGGCTCAGCAGATACAGCTTTGATGAAAGAGTTGCTCCCTTATACAACAGAGGCGGACATCCGGTTTCCAGGAAGAGGTTCAGCGTGGCAACTAGGCAGCGTTAAGTTCACCTATATAGCTCCAAGCGATGCCACCTATGAAGGAAATAACGATTCACTGGTGTTGTTGATGGAAAATGGAACATTCCGAGTGTTGTTTACTGGGGATCTTGAAGCAGACGGAGAACAGGAATTGGTGGAGCGATACAGCGCTGCATTAAAGGATATCACTGTGCTGAAAGTCGGCCACCACGGCAGCAAGACTTCAAGCAGCGAAACGTTCCTGTCTGCTGTCAGCCCGGCGCTGTCGGTTTTCTCAGCCGGCCGGGGCAATCGTTACGGCCATCCGAGCCAAGAAGTGGTGGAGCGGTTTGAACAATTGCAGCTTGGCACCTTGAATACGGCGGAAAGTGGTACGATCGAGATTACTGTGAAAAACGGAAAAGCTTCCGTACAAACGATGCGGTAAACGAAAAAAGGTTCCGGCATATGCCGGAACCTTTTTATTAGCTTGCTATAAAATCTACCACTACTGCGATTACGAAGATAGCTGCAAAGAAACCGAATGATACAACAAAGCCCATTCCGGCGTCTATTGCGTCGTTGCGTTTCGATTGGACATTCTGTTCAAATTCATTCATTTGTACCCCTCCTAATTCCTTCTCATTATAAGCGAATCGGAAGGAAAAATCTAGGTTCAACTCGTTTAAAAGAGGGGATTTTCAGGTTCGTCACAAATATGTCAAATACCATTTTCGGCCGAAATCCGCTATAGTAGTAATGGGGGGTGCGCAATATGATCACATCAATCTGGAAAGCGATTCGCAGCGGACAAATAGACCCTGTATACCTCGCGGTAGGGACAGAAAGTTATTTTATCGAGAAAACAGTGGATTTGTTGAAAAATAAATTAACGGACGGCGAATTGGAATTGTCCATTTTCGACCTGGACGAAGTGCCGGTTGACCGGATCATTGAGGAAGCGGATACCATTCCGTTTTTCAGCGACCGCAAACTGATCATCGCGAAAAATGCATCTTTTTTAAAAGCAGCTGAGCGAGGGAAAGAAAAAATCGACCATGATCTTAAAATGCTGGAAGCGTGGCTGGAACATCCGCCTTCCAGCAGCGTCACAATTTTTGTGGCGCCATACGAGAAGTTGGACGAACGTAAGAAAGTCACCAAGCTGATGAAACAAAAAGCGGTGCTTGTGGAAGCGAAAGCGTTGCAAGCCCAAGATTTGGAAGTTTGGCTAGACCATGAGGCACGAAATTTCGGCAAACGCATCAGAAAAGATGCGGCTCAGACATTAGTGGAGATGGCAGGCACCAATTTGACGCTATTGTCGTCGGAAATTGAAAAAATGTCGCTGTATTTGGGATCTGGAGATGAAGAGATTACAGTTGGGCTGGTCAAGGACATGACTGCCCGGACCCTTGAGCAAGATGCCTTTAAAATGCTGCAGTCGTATTTAGATGGGGATATTAGCGGAGCCCTTTTGGTGTATTACGATTTGCTGCGGCAAAAAGAAGAGCCTGTGGCACTTACAGCGCTTTTGGCCTCCCAGATCCGTTTCATGGTTCATGTGTTTTACTTGCAGAAAAAAGGCTACCATGCCCAACAGATTTCCAAACAGTTGAAAGCTCATCCGTACCGCGTCAAACTGCTGGTGGAAAAGCGCCAGCAAATTCCGGAAAAGCGGCTTTTGGAAGTGCTGGGCGATTTAGCGGACATCGATCTGCAATTGAAAACGGTGAGCGGCAACAGAGAACGCATATTGGAATTCTTTTTGATGAAACGCAACGAACGAAAAAATGCCGGTCCCAATTAAGGGACCGGCATTTTGTGCTTTACGCTTGTTTTTTCATCAAACGAGATTTTTTGCGAGCTGCAGTGTTTTTGTGGATAAGCCCTTTAGAAGCCGCTTTTTCCACTTGTTTGATTGCCGCTTTTACTGAATCAGTTGCGTTTTCGTCTTTGTTAAGAAGAGCTTGCTCAGCTTTTTTAACAGCAGAACGCATAGTTGATCTCACGTGTGAGTTTTGAGCGTTTTTTGTTTCGTTCGTGCGTACACGTTTGATAGCAGATTTAATGTTTGGCATGTATTTCACCTCCTAGACAAATAGGAACAGAGACGGAGCCGCCTCGTATCTTTTATGTCTCTATACAACATGAGTTATTTTATCAAATCGCGGAACGGAATGCAATAGTTACGTGCAAAGAAGTTTGCCTTGACAGTGAAATGATTTCAACAGCCTTTCATTGCTCAATATCCGTTACACTGCTATAATTCATAGTAGTTTGTATAGGAGTGAAGAAAATGAATCATGAGGAACGATTAGCAAGGCAAAGCAAAATTCGCAACTTTTCCATCATTGCCCACATTGACCATGGAAAATCGACGCTTGCCGACCGGATACTAGAGAAAACGGAAGCTTTGACTTCCCGGGAAATGAAAGCCCAATCTTTGGATTCCATGGATTTGGAGCGCGAACGCGGCATAACTATTAAATTGAATGCTGTTCAATTGAATTATAAAGCGAAAGACGGAGAAACGTACATCATGCATTTGATTGATACCCCGGGGCATGTCGACTTCACTTATGAAGTTTCACGAAGCCTTGCGGCATGTGAAGGCGCTGTACTCGTCGTCGACGCTGCACAAGGGATTGAAGCCCAGACATTGGCGAACGTATATTTGGCGTTAGACAATGAACTGGAAATCTTGCCGGTCATTAATAAAATCGATTTGCCGGCTGCCGATCCAGAACGGGTCCGCGGAGAAATCGAGGAAGTCATTGGCCTTGATGCTTCGGAAGCCGTCCTTGCTTCTGCAAAAGCGGGCATCGGCATCGAAGAAATTCTTGAACAGATCGTCGAGAAAGTGCCGGCTCCGACCGGTGACCCAAGTGCGCCATTGAAAGCATTGATCTTCGATTCGCTTTACGATCCATATCGGGGCGTTGTCGCTTATATCCGGATTGTAGAGGGAACAGTAAAACCTGGAGACCGCATTCGGATGATGGCATCCGGCAAAGAATTTGAAGTGATCGAAGCGGGAGTTTTTACACCGCATACGTCATTGCGCAAAGAATTGACCGTCGGCGATGTTGGTTTCCTGACGGCAGCAATTAAAAACGTGGGGGATTCGACTGTCGGAGATACCATTACTCTTGCGAACAACCCGGCACAAGAAGCACTTCCTGGCTACCGCCGCTTGAATCCAATGGTGTATTGCGGGCTGTATCCCATCGATACTTCGAAATACAACGACCTTCGTGATGCCCTTGAAAAATTGGAGTTGAATGATGCGGCACTTCAATTCGAGCCTGAATCTTCACAAGCACTCGGCTTCGGCTACCGCTGTGGTTTCCTTGGTTTGCTTCACATGGAAATCATCCAGGAACGCATTGAGCGCGAATTCAATATCGATTTGATCACGACTGCGCCAAGTGTAATTTACGATGTGCATATGACTGACGGCGAAATTCTTAAAGTCGACAACCCGGCAATGATGCCGGATGCGCAAAAAATAGATACAGTAGAAGAACCTTACGTCAAAGCGACAGTTATGGTGCCAAATGATTATGTTGGAGCGGTCATGGAAATTTGCCAGAAAAAACGCGGCAACTTCATGACAATGGATTATATTGACGCAACTCGTGTCAGTATCGTTTATGAATTGCCGCTTGCAGAAATTGTCTACGACTTTTTTGACCAATTGAAATCAGGGACAAAAGGCTACGCGTCTTTCGACTATGAATTGATCGGCTATAAAGAATCCAAACTTGTGAAGATGGACATTCTCCTGAACGGCGAACAAGTGGATGCATTAAGCTTTATCGTTCACCGTGACTTTTCATATGAACGCGGAAAGGTCATTGTCGACAAATTGAAGACATTGATTCCGCGCCAGCAGTTTGAAGTGCCGATCCAAGCCGCTATCGGCCAAAAAATCGTCGCACGCCAAACGATCAGCGCGATGCGCAAAAACGTCTTGGCCAAATGTTACGGCGGGGACATTTCCCGTAAACGAAAACTATTGGACAAGCAAAAAGAAGGTAAAAAACGCATGAAGCAAGTCGGTTCTGTTGAAGTTCCGCAAGAAGCATTCATGGCCATCCTGAAAATGGACGACCAATCAAAATAAACAAAAAAAGGAGGCCGGATTCTGCGCCTCCTTTTCCTATTAGAAAGAAGGAAAAACTAGCATGGTAAAAGGATTGTATATCCATATTCCATTCTGCCACCAGATCTGCCATTACTGCGATTTCAATAAAGTCTTTTTCAAAGACCAGCCAGTTGATGCCTATATCGATTCGCTCGGCAAAGAGCTGGCGCTTTGGAAACAAGAAGGCGCACTCGATAAACCGCTTGAAACGATTTTCCTGGGCGGGGGAACGCCGACTTCATTGACGCCGCAGCAACTTGAAAAATTGCTCGGCTATATCCACCAATATGTCCCGATGGCGGACAATTTGGAATGGACGTCTGAAGCAAATCCAGATGAATTGACAAAAGAAAAAATGCAAGTGCTCTTTGACGGCGGCGTCAACCGGCTTAGCATGGGTGTCCAATCGTTCGATGAAGATTTGTTAAAGCGTTTGGGCCGGACCCATAGCAACGGCGATGTAGCAAGAGCGGTCGAAGAGGCAAGGCAGGTCGGTTTCACAAACCTGAGTTTTGATTTGATGTACGGCTTGCCAGGGCAGTCGATGGCGCAATGGGAAGATACGTTAGAGAAAGCATTCGCTTTTGACCTCCCCCATTTTTCTGCGTATTCGCTGATCATTGAACCGAAAACCGTATTTTACAACTTAATGACAAAAGGCAAGTTAAATACCGTTACGGAAGATCTGGAAGCTGACATGTACGATAAACTTATGGGTGAGATGGACAAACGCGGCTTGAAACAATACGAGATATCAAACTTCGCCCTTCCCGGTTTTGAATCGCGCCACAATCTACTGTATTGGGACAACGCTGAATACATCGGCGCAGGTGCCGGGGCGCATGGGTATGTGAAAGGCGTCCGGTATTCCAATGCAGGACCCTTGAAAAAATACATGGCGCCGCTCGATGAAGGCAAACGCCCAGTGCTCAATACCCACGAAGTGCCGCTTAACGAACAAATGGAAGAAGAAATGTTTTTGGGTCTCCGAAAGACAGCCGGCGTTTCACTGAGTGGATTCCAGACGAAATTCAATCAGCCGATCGGCGATATATACGGAACCATTTTAGAAAAGGAAATTGATAAACAGAACCTTGTCATTGAACAGGATTTTATCAAATTGACAAAAAAAGGCCGGTTTGTCGGCAATGAAGTATTCGAGCAATTTTTGCTTGGATAGGAAAAGCGCAATCGTTGACAACAACAATGGAATTTGGTAATTTTAGTGTAGTATTAGCACTCGGGTAACTAGAGTGCTAACAGAGGTGATGATCATGTTAACAGAACGGCAGTTGCTCATTTTAAAAGTGACAGTAGATGATTACATTCAATCAGCTCAGCCGGTCGGATCAAACCAACTATCCAAAAAATCCGAAATTCCATTTAGTCCCGCAACCATACGGAATGAGATGGCTGATCTGGAAGGACTGGGTTTTCTTGAAAAGACGCATACGTCTTCAGGCCGGGTCCCTTCTGAAAAAGGGTATCGCTATTACGTCGACCATTTGCTGACGCCAAAACCGCTTCCGCAGCAGGATATTGTGCAGCTCCGCTCGATTTTTCAAGACAAAATTACGGAGACCGAAGAAGTAATCAAACGGTCCGCCATGATTTTGTCCGAGTTGACAAACTACACAGCTATTTTGCTTGGCCCGGATGTTGGCAAGCATATCGTTAAAAAATTGTCCATTGTGCCTTTGACGACCGATACGGCAGTTGCCATAATTGTGACTGACAACGGCCACGTCGAAAATCGGGTATTCACTATACCGGAAGGCATCAGCCCTTCTGATATTGAAAAAATGATCAATATATTGAATGAGCGCCTCGTTGGGGTGCCATTAAATGATTTGCATCGCCGGTTGGAACAAGAGACAATGACGATATTGCGGCAGCATGTGAAACGGTACGGCGAATTGTTCACGACTTTGCGCCAGGCAGCGGTTTTGCCCCATGAAGAAAATGTCTATTTTGGCGGCAAGCTGAACATTTTGAAGCAGCCGGATTTCCATGACATCCAAAAAATCAGGAATTTGATGGATGTCATGGAAGGGGCGAAGCATATTCCGATGATTTTGCCTATTGGGACCCAAGGGCTCCATATCCGAATCGGTTCCGAAAATGCTTTGTCCGCTATGGAAGACTGCAGTGTCATTACGGTTTCTTATGATATCGGGGAAGAGCAGACAGGTTCAATCGCAATCGTCGGCCCAAAACGGATGGATTATAAGCGGATTGTTTCCATGCTTGATTTGTTGAGCGGCGATTTGTCGAAAGAATTGACCCGTATGTTCCGGGCTAAGTGAACAAAAGGAGGAACAGGATTTGTCTAAAGAAAATGAACCGCTTAAAGCGGAAGAAGCAGTAACAAGTGAAGAAGCAGTAACAAGTGAAGAAGTGGAAACGGAAGTTGACACAGTAGACGCAGAAACAGAAACAGAAACAACTGAAGAAGAACAACAACCAGCAGAAGAAACAAAAGATGAAGCAGCTGCACTTCGCGAAGAGCTGGAAGCGGAACAGAACAAATACCTTCGCTTGCTTGCTGACTATGACAACTTCAAGCGCCGGGTCGTAAAAGACAGACAAGACGCTGAAAAATTCCGGTCCCAGTCGCTGCTTTCGGATTTATTGCCAGTATTGGATAATTTCGAGCGCGCACTTTCAGTGGAAGCGAAGAGCGAAGAAGCTGTTTCTTTGCAAAAAGGGCTTGAAATGGTTCGCAGCACGCTTCTTGAAGCGGTTAAACGCGAAGGGCTGGAAGAAATCAAAGCTGTCGGAGAAGCGTTTGATCCGCATATCCACCAGGCAGTGATGCAAGAAAAAGATGACAGCGCGGAGCCGGGCACCGTGCTGCAAGAACTGCAAAAAGGCTATAGCCTAAAAGGCAGAGTGTTGCGCCCGGCAATGGTGAAAGTTAACGAATAATAGGCAATGGAGGAATTTAAATGAGCAAAATTATTGGTATTGACTTAGGAACTACAAACTCAGCAGTCGCAGTGTTAGAAGGCGGCGAACCAAAAATCATCCCAAATCCAGAAGGCAACCGTACTACTCCTTCTGTTGTGGCATTTAAAAACGGCGAACGCCAAGTCGGGGAAGTTGCAAAGCGTCAATCGATTACAAACCCGAATACCATCCAATCTATTAAACGCTTAATGGGTACACAGCAAAAAGTAACAGCTGAAGGCAAAGAATACACACCGCAAGAAGTTTCAGCAATGATCCTTCAATACCTTAAAGGATATGCGGAAGAATATTTAGGCGAAAAAGTGACAAGAGCGGTTATCACGGTTCCTGCTTACTTTAACGATGCTGAACGCCAAGCAACAAAAGACGCAGGCCGCATTGCTGGTCTTGAAGTGGAACGCATCATCAACGAGCCGACAGCAGCTGCATTAGCTTACGGTTTGGATAAAATGGAAAAAGATGAAACAATCCTTGTATATGACCTTGGCGGCGGTACTTTCGACGTCTCGATCCTTGAACTTGGCGATGGCGTATTCGAAGTAAAATCAACTGCCGGCGATAACCGTCTGGGCGGGGATGACTTCGATAAAGTGATCATCGATTACTTGGTACAAGAATTCAAAAAAGAAAACGGCATCGATTTGTCAAAAGACAAAATGGCGACTCAGCGCTTGAAAGATGCTGCTGAAAAAGCGAAAAAGGATTTGTCTGGCGTTTCTTCAACTCAAATCTCGCTTCCGTTCATTACAGCAGGAGAAGCTGGACCGCTTCACTTGGAAGTGACATTGTCTCGTGCGAAATTCGATGAGTTGACTCATTCATTAGTTGAACGCACAATGGGGCCAACCCGCCAAGCATTGAAAGATGCAGGCATTTCAGCTTCTGAAGTCGACCGCGTTATCCTTGTCGGCGGTTCTACACGCATCCCGGCTGTACAAGAAGCGGTTAAACGCGAAACAGGCAAAGACCCGCACCGCGGCGTTAACCCGGATGAAGTTGTAGCGATGGGCGCAGCTGTACAAGGCGGCGTTTTGACAGGTGACGTTAAAGATGTCGTATTGCTTGACGTAACTCCATTGTCACTTGGTATTGAAACAATGGGCGGCGTGTTCACGAAATTGATCGAACGCAACACGACAATCCCTACTTCAAAATCACAAACATTCTCGACTGCTGCAGACAACCAGCCAGCTGTTGATATCCATGTTCTTCAAGGAGAGCGTCCGATGGCTGCGGCCAACAAAACGCTTGGCCGTTTCCAATTGACGGATATTCCGCCAGCACCACGCGGCATTCCACAAATCGAAGTGACGTTCGATATCGATAAAAACGGTATTGTGAGCGTTAAAGCAAAAGATTTGGGAACTCAAAAAGAACAAACGATCACTATCCAGTCAAGCACTTCTCTGTCTGAGGAAGAAATCGAACGTATGGTCAGAGAAGCAGAAGAAAACGCAGAAGCGGATGCGAAAGTGAAAGAAGAAGTTGATCTTCGCAATGAAGCAGACCAAGCGGTTTTCCAAACTGATAAAACAATCGCTGACCTTGGCGAAGTTGTGACTGAAGATGAAAAACAGCAAGCTGAAGCAGCTCGCGATGAGTTGAAAACAGCATTAGAAGGCAGCAGCATCGATGAAATCCGCGAGAAAAAAGACAAATTAAATGAAATCCTACAAGGATTGGCGATGAAAGCTTACGAGCAAGCAGCAGCCGCTCAACAAGGCGGACAAGCTGGCGCTAACCCAGGAGACGATGTAGTCGACGCAGAATTTGAAGAAGTAAACGACGATAAAGATAAGTAAGACCTGAAAAAGTCAAAGCAAAGCAAATGCTTTGGCTTTTTCAATGTCTTTGCAACCGCAATAGGAACCGTGTACAATTACAGTTGATTGCAAGAGGAGAGTGACGGCATGAACAAAAGAGATTATTACGAGGTGCTGGGAGTTTCTAAAACCGCATCGAAAGAAGAAATTAAAAAAGCATACCGGACTTTATCGAAAAAATTCCATCCGGATATCAATAAAGACGATAACGCATCAGAAAAATTCCAAGAAGTAAAAGAAGCTTACGAAGTGCTGAGCGACGACCAAAAACGTGCGCAGTACGACCAATTTGGCCATCAAGATCCGAACCAAGGATTTGGCGGTTTCGGCGGCGGTGCTGACGGCTTCGGTTTTGAAGACATTTTCAGCACATTCTTCGGCGGCGGCACTAGACGCCGTGACCCGAATGCTCCGAGAAAAGGGGACGATCTTCAATATTCCATGAATATCGAATTTATGGATGCTGTTTTCGGCAAGGAAACCACAATTGAAATTCCTAGAGATGAAACGTGTGGAACGTGTGACGGTTCAGGGGCGAAGCCTGGAACGAAAAAGAAAACATGCCCTCATTGCGAAGGTTCTGGTCAATTGAATGTTACGCAAGATACGCCATTTGGCCGTATGGTCAACCGCAGAGCGTGCCACCACTGTTCTGGTACTGGCCAAATCATTGAGGAAAAATGCCAAACTTGCCACGGTGAAGGCAAAGTACGCAAGGTCAAAAAAATCAAAGTCAGCGTACCGGCCGGTGTGGACGATGGCCAGCAATTGCGCGTCAGCGGACAAGGGGCTCCAGGGGTCAACGGCGGACCAGCGGGTGATTTATATGTTGTCTTCCGCGTAAGACCGCACAAAGATTTTGAGCGCGACGGCGATGACATCTACCTTGAATTGCCAATTACATTTGCACAGGCAGCATTGGGCGATGAAGTCGAAGTTCCGACAGTTTCCGGTAAAGTGAAATTGAAAATCCCGGCCGGCACTCAAAGCGGAGCGAAATTCCGCTTAAAAGGAAAAGGGATCAAAAATGTCCACGGCTATGGAACAGGCGATCAGCATGTTATCATCCGTGTGAAGACACCAACAAAATTGAACGAGAAACAAAAACAATTGCTGCGTGAATTCGCGGAAATCAGCGGCGATATTCCAGAAGAGCAAAGCAGTTCATTGTTCGATAAAATCAAACGCACCATCAAAGGTGATTAAGAAAAAATGACTAATTGAGTTGGGCTGACTTTCCGCTTGCTTTTGCAGAGCGAATAGCTGCATACTCCCGAGTTTTCATACCGAACAGACTAAAGTTTGGCATGTGCCATAAACAGAGGGAAGCAGGTCAGTTCAACTTCAATAGTTATTCATTGAACCAATGATAAAGGAGCCGGTCATAGATGAAATGGTCAGAACTGTCGATCCACACGACAAATGAAGCAATCGAATCCGTTTCGAATATTTTGCATGAAGCGGGCGCAAGCGGCGTAGTAATTGAAGACTCTGAAGACTTTGCCAGAGAACGGGAAGACCGCTTTGGTGAGATTTATTCGCTTGATCCTGATGATTTCCCTAAAGAAGGCGTCATTCTAAAAGCATATCTGCCGGTCAATAGTTTTTTAGGAGAAACAGTGGAGGCGATTAAACTCGCTATCAACAATCTTGTGAAATTCGATATCAACCTCGGGGCGAATGTTGTAACGATCAGCGAAGTAAACGAGGAAGAATGGGCAACTTCTTGGAAGAAATACTATCATCCGGTAAAAATATCAAAGCGCTTCACCATTGTGCCGACTTGGGAAACGTACAACCCGGTCTCCAGCGATGAATTGATCATCGAATTGGATCCAGGCATGGCTTTTGGAACCGGTACGCATCCGACTACCGTTATGAGTCTGCAGGCACTAGAGAAAACCGTACAGCCCGGTCAGCAAGTGATCGATGTTGGCACCGGTTCCGGCGTCTTGGCGATTGGAGCTGCAATGCTCGGTGCTGAACATGTACATGCGCTGGATCTTGATGAAGTGGCAGTTCATGCAGCTCAGATAAATGTGAAGCTAAACAAAATGCAAAGCCAGATTGATGTTGTCCAAGGCAACTTACTCGACACAATCAAAGAACCGGGAGATGTGGTAGTCGCAAACATTTTGGCGGAAATCATCATTTCTTTCACGGATGACGCGTTTCAAGCTGTAAAACCTGGCGGCATCTATATCACATCGGGCATTATTATGCCTAAGAAAAACGATGTCAAAGCAGCGCTTGAAGCTTCTGGATTTGTTGTCGAAGATGTCATGATGATGGAAGATTGGGTAACAATCATTTCAAAAAAACCGGAATAACGGGGTGTTACGATGCAACGATATTTTCTAGAAGGCAAAGTTCCCGACAATAAAATAGTGACCATAACAGGCGATGATGCGAAGCACATCGCTAAAGTTATGCGCCAAACTGCTGGGGACCGGATTATTGTAGTGGTTGAAGATACAGCTTTTCTCGCCGAAATCCGTTCAACCGAATTTGATGTGAGTGTGGAACTTAAAAGTGCGCTTGAAACGAATTCCGAAATGCCGAAACAGGTGACCATTGCATGTGGTTTGCCAAAAGGCGATAAGCTCGAACTTATTACGCAAAAATCAACCGAACTGGGAATGTACGCGCTGTTGCCGTATGTCGCAGAACGTTCGATTGTCAAGTGGGACTCCGCAAAAAACGGCAAGAAGATAGCGCGGCTACAAAAAATTGCCAAGGAAGCTGCAGAACAGTCACATCGCACGCGCATTCCCGACATACATAATGTTCACACATTCAAGCAATTGATGGAGGCAATCCAGTCCTATGATGCCGTTGTCGTTGCTTATGAAGAAGAGGCACGGAGCGGTTCGCCGACGCGATTTGCCGATATTTTAAAATCATTGTATGATAAGGATTCAATCCTGCTTGTATTTGGTCCGGAGGGCGGCGTTTCAGAAAACGAGGTTTCCCGTTTGAAAGAAGCGGGTGCATTGTTCACTTCTTTAGGACCGCGTATTTTGCGGACGGAAACCGCTCCGCTATACGCATTATCTGCTTTATCTTATGAATATGAATGAGAGAGGTGGCCACTTATGTCGACGGTAGCTTTCCATACGTTAGGCTGTAAAGTGAATCATTACGAAACAGAAGCGATCTGGCAGCTGTTCAAAGAACAGGGCTACGAACGTGGTGAGTTTGATCATCATTCCGATGTTTATGTGATTAATACGTGCACTGTCACCAATACGGGTGATAAGAAAAGCCGCCAGGTAAT
The DNA here is from genome assembly GCF_007859275.1 of Planomicrobium sp. CPCC 101079. Lineage (GTDB taxonomy): Bacteria > Bacillota > Bacilli > Bacillales_A > Planococcaceae > Planococcus. Next base: position 207,510 of record NZ_VOHC01000011.1, read on the forward strand.
TCGGCGCGCTGTGCGCAACAACCCGGATGCGGTCATTTGTGTGACCGGCTGCTATGCCCAAACCTCACCTGCTGAAATCATGGCTATACCTGGCGTGGACATTGTTGTGGGAACACAGGACCGCACCAAACTGCTCGGCTATATCGACCAGTATAAAAAAGAACGAAAGCCAATTAACGCAGTTGGCAATATCATGAAAAACCGTGTTTACGAAGAGTTGGACGTTCCGGCATTTACGGACCGGACTCGTGCATCTTTGAAGATCCAAGAAGGCTGCAATAATTTTTGCACCTTTTGCATTATTCCGTGGGCGCGCGGCTTGATGCGTTCGCGCGACCCAAAAGAAGTGGTGCGCCAAGCGCAGCAACTAGTGGATGCCGGCTATCTTGAGATTGTATTGACCGGTATCCATACAGGTGGCTACGGTGAAGATTTGAAAGAATACAACCTCGCACAATTGCTGCGGGATCTCGAAACACAAGTGGTTGGTTTGAAACGCTTGCGGATTTCTTCCATCGAAGCGAGCCAGTTGACCGATGAAGTAATCGACGTATTGAGAGAATCGAAAATCGTGGTGCGTCATTTGCATATTCCAATCCAATCGGGGTCAAATACTGTATTGAAGCGGATGAGACGAAAATATACAATGGAGTTTTTTGCGGACCGCCTCGTTCAATTGCGAAAGGCGCTGCCGGATCTGGCCATTACATCTGACGTCATCGTCGGTTTCCCTGGAGAAACTGAAGAAGAGTTTATGGAAACCTTCAATTTCATCAACGATCATAAATTTTCCGAACTGCACGTCTTTCCATATTCACAGCGTACAGGTACCCCTGCAGCGCGTATGGATGGACAACTAGATGAAGAAATAAAGAATGAGCGGGTCCATCGGTTGATCGCTTTGAATGATCAGTTGGCAAAAGAATATGCCTCCAAATTTGAAGGGGAACTTTTGGAAATCATACCGGAAGAAAAGCATGAAAGTGACGCTGGAACCGAGATGGTGGAAGGCTATACAGACAATTATTTGAAAGTTGCCATTCCTGGAGACCAATCGTTGATTGGCAAAATTGTTAAAGTGAAAATTACAAAAGCAGGATATCCGTATAACGCCGGCCAATTTGTCCGCGTGATGGAAGAGTTGACTGTTTAAACATTAAACCGACAAAAGAATGGAGCTATTACATGACTAACATTGCCTCTTATATCGATCATACGCTATTGAAACCTGAAACAACGTACGACCAAATTGTTAAGTTATGCAAAGAAGCGGACGAATACAAGTTTGCTTCAGTGTGCGTAAATCCAGCCTGGGTGGAAGCGGCAGCTGCTGAGCTCAAGGAAAGTACGGTTAAAGTATGTACAGTTATTGGATTTCCGCTTGGAGCTTCGACATCTGAAACGAAAGCGTTCGAAACTGCGGACGCTATATCAAAAGGCGCGAGTGAAATCGATATGGTCGTCAATATCGGAGCTTTGAAAAGCGGCAACAGCGATCTTGTGAAAAAAGACATTGAAGCAGTAGTCGAGGCAGCAAAAGGGAAAGCGATTGTCAAAGTCATTATCGAGACGGCCCTTTTAACAGACGATGAAAAAGTTACGGCTTCCCGGTTGTCAAAAGAAGCTGGCGCTGATTTTGTAAAAACCTCAACAGGTTTTTCTACTGGCGGTGCAACTGTCGAAGACGTGAAATTGATGCGTGAAACTGTTGGAGCGGAGCTGGGAGTGAAAGCCTCCGGTGGGGTCAGAAGCTTAGAAGATGTGCAAGCGATGATTGAAGCGGGAGCCAGCCGTATCGGCGCAAGCTCAGGTGTCCAAATCATGCAAGGCTTAACTTCGAATTCCGATTATTAAGTATTGACCTCTGGGAAAATCTACGTTATACTTTTTAAGTATATAACACTAGTTGTTATTAGTTTCAACGTGTGTTCGGAGGGAGGGAAAAAGAGATGACAAAAACAACTGTTCGTAAAAACGAATCAATTGAAGATGCTCTTCGCCGCTTCAAACGCACTGTTTCTAAATCCGGAACAATGCAAGAGGTAAGAAAGCGTGAGTTTTATGATAAGCCAAGCGTAAAACGCAAATTGAAATCAGAAGCTGCGCGTAAACGTAAATTTTAATTGACTTTACTTTAAAATTGATAATTAAAAAATATGAACGACCAGCTAAAACCGGCTGCACGAAGTATTCGTGCAGCCGGTTTTTTTGTTTCCTTTTAATGAGGGCGTTCTTTTTTCATATTGCAAAATCTACTATAATATAGTGAAAAGGCAGAGATTTTTGAAACCATTTGTATCTTGATACGTAAATAAAGGGTACAGTAAAACAGAAGGAGGAATTCCTTTGCGCGGCGCCAAGAACTTTACAGCTTTTTTTCTTTTGCTGATGTCGCTTCTTTTATTTTTGCCGTTGGTTCAAGCGGATACGCCGACCATCTACGTGATTCCCATTGAGGCTGAAGTTGAAAGAGGCTTGCAGTCATTTATCGAACGCGGAATCGAGGAAGCCGAAGATGCCGGGGCTGAAACCATCATTTTTGATATCGACACTCCAGGCGGTTTTGTCAACGCCGCTGATGGCATTGCCCGTTTAATAGAAGAAACGGAACTTGAAACCGTTGCTTTTGTTAACACGGATGCTTTGTCGGCTGGGGCTTTTCTGGCATTGAACAGCGATGAAATTTTCATGCATCCAAAGGGGCGCATGGGCGCTGCGCAAGTAATCGATCAAGCAGGCAATGCGGCAGAAGCCAAAGCGAATAGCGCGTGGCTTGCTTCCATGGAAACTGCAGCTGAATCAGCTGACAGAAATCCGAAATATGCACTTGCCATGGCAGATGCATCGCTTAATTTGCCGGAACTGCAAGCAGGTGATGGCAAATTATTGACTTTAAGTGCATCGGAAGCTAGGCAGGTAGGTTATTCAGAAGGAACCGCATCGAGCATTGAAGAGCTGCTTGCTTTGAAAAATTACGAAGGCGCAGAGCTTGTAACGGTCAATGAAACCTTCTCTGAAACGCTTGCCCGCTTTTTAACAAACCCTATTGTGGTTCCAATTCTTCTGTCCATTGCATTTCTTGGAATAATCCTGGAATTGTTCACTCCTGGCTTAGGGGTTCCGGGTATCGTAGGGATTTCATCATTGTTGTTATTCTTTTACGGCCATTTGGTGGCGGGGCTTGCGGGATATGAAGCCATTATTTTGCTGATTATCGGATTCGGGCTTCTTCTTGCCGAGTTTTTTGTGCCGGGAGGAATAGCCGGATTTCTAGGGCTTGCCGCAGTTTTCGGCAGCATCCTGTTAGCTGGCGGAGACCTTCAGACGACGTCCATAGCTATACTTATTGCATTGATTGTAGCTTCAGCAGGGATGGTGATTTTATTGAAATTCTTTGGCAAACGGCTCCATTTATTCAATCGGATTATCTTGATGGATTCTACAAATACCGAAAGCGGGTATGTGTCAAATGTCAACCGGTTGGAATTGGTCGGCCAAACCGCTGTAACCATGACAGCTCTTCGGCCATCCGGAACCATAAAGCTGAACGATGAACGGATTGACGCCGTTTCTGAAGGCCGGTTTGTGGATCCGGGAAAAAGCGTTAAAATTATTAAAGTAGAAGGTTCTCGCATTGTTGTCCGTGAGATCGACCAAGAAGGGGAGGAATAAAGAATGGGACTTGAAACACTAGGAATAGGCGCTGCAATAATTGCCGTCATCGTCGTACTGGCCATATTCTTCACATTTGTACCAATTACACTATGGATTTCAGCAATCGCTGCCGGTGTAAGAATCAGCATTTTCACATTGATTGGGATGCGTCTTCGCCGAGTCATCCCGTCACGGATTGTTAATCCGTTGATCAAGGCGTCAAAAGCGGGATTGACAGTTACCATCAACCAGCTTGAAAGCCATTACCTTGCCGGCGGTAACGTAGACCGTGTGGTTAATGCACTGATTGCGGCGCACCGCGCGAACATCGATTTGCCGTTTGAGCGTGCAGCTGCGATCGATTTGGCTGGGCGAGATGTATTGGAAGCTGTACAGATGTCTGTTAACCCGAAAGTGATTGAAACGCCATTTATCGCGGGTGTGGCAATGGACGGAATTGAAGTAAAGGCAAAAGCGCGTATTACGGTTCGTGCAAATATCGACCGGCTTGTCGGTGGTGCCGGTGAAGAGACAATCGTTGCCCGTGTTGGCGAAGGGATTGTCTCGACACTCGGGTCAAGCACTAACCACAAAAAAGTACTTGAAAATCCGGATTTGATTTCCCAGACTGTTTTAGGCAAAGGCCTGGATTCTGGTACAGCATTTGAGATTCTTTCGATTGATATTGCAGATGTTGATATCGGTAAAAACATCGGAGCCGAACTTCAAACCGAACAAGCTGAAGCAGACAAGAAAATTGCACAGGCAAAAGCGGAAGAACGGCGCGCAATGGCTGTTGCAAGCGAACAGGAAATGAAAGCGAAAGTTGTTGAAATGAGATCGAAAGTTGTCGAAGCGGAAGCTGAAGTGCCGATGGCGATGTCAGAAGCGCTGCGGAATGGCAATTTCGGCGTTATGGATTACATCAACTATAGAAACGTCCAGGCGGATACAAGCATGCGCGACTCAATCGCACGATCCGGAGCCGACACATCGGACGCTAAATAATCCAGGGTAATGCCAGGAAGGATGGTGGTTCAATGTGGAAGGCCTCATCATAGGATTTATCGTCATGGCTATTGCTGCAATCTTCAACAGAAAAAATACCGATGAAGAAACAGCAAAGCCGAAAAATACGGCTCCAGCGAACAGGCAGCGCACCGTAAAGCGGGCAGAAGATTATGCAAAAGAAATTTACGGCGAACTGCAAACGCAAGTGAAAGAGCGGCCTGAAAGAACTAGGCAAATTGCCAAGAAAGCAGAAGAAACCGTTGCCAGCTCGCGGACGCGGAATCCGGAATCAAAACGTGAAGTGCCTGTGCGTGCTGCGACAGGCAGACTGACAGCCGATCAAACACGCCCGTCTCTTGGTGCAGATACCCGTTCCCGTACAGCTGCAGACAACGTATTTCCTCTTGAAAAAGAAGATTTGAAAAAAAGCATCATCTTATCAGAAATTCTAATGCCGCCCAAGTCAAAACGAAGATAACTAGAAGTCGTCCGGCATATGCTGGACGGCTTTTTGCCTGTTTGCAATCTTCGCTCAAATCAGTGGCGAAATGTTTTACAGACACAGATAGTTAGTGATAGAGTGAGAGTAGTAGTTAATACTCAATTTCAAGGGAGCGTCTACATGACAGAAAACCAATTACTCGAACTGCATGTTAAAGATCCAAACGAAGCATTGTTGCTTCTTGGAATTTCTGATAATCATATGACTCTTATCGAAGAAGCTTTAGATATTCAGATCATCACCCGAGGGGAAGTCATCAGATTATCAGGAACAGAAGAAGGCAAACAGACCGGGAAGCTATTGATCGAACAATTGCTTAAAGTCATCCGTAAAGGCATCAATATTGACCAACGGGATATTGTGTCGGCCATCGAAATGGCGAAAGCCGGAACGATTGAATACTTCGCTGAGTTGTATGAAGAAGAAATTGCAAAAAATGCAAATGGCAAATCAATCCGCGCAAAAACTATTGGCCAACGCCACTATATCCACGCGGTACGAGGACGGGATTTGGTATTCGGTATTGGACCAGCTGGAACAGGAAAAACGTATTTGGCGGTTGTTATGGCGGTGCAGGCCCTTAAAACCGGTAATGTTAAACGCATTATTTTGACGCGCCCGGCAGTTGAAGCAGGGGAAAGCCTTGGATTTCTTCCAGGAGACTTAAAAGAAAAGGTAGATCCTTATCTTCGCCCGTTATATGATTCGCTCCATGATGTATTGGGATTGGAACAGACCAACCGATTTATCGAAAGAGGCATCATCGAGATTGCTCCACTCGCTTATATGCGCGGGCGCACATTGGACCAGGCATTTGTCATTTTAGACGAAGCCCAAAATACGACAAAAGCCCAAATGAAAATGTTTTTGACTCGTCTCGGATTCGATTCGAAAATGATTATTACAGGAGATAAAACGCAAATTGATTTGCCGCGCGGAGCCGAATCAGGTCTAATTGCAGCGGAAACGATATTAAAAGGTGTTAAAGGCGTCCATTTCCAGTATCTGGAAAGCGGCGACGTTGTGCGGCATCCGCTTGTTGCTAAAATCATTCAAGCATATGATAACCAGTCTTCTTAATAGACTGGTTTTTCTTTTGTTAGTTAATTTCCATAAAAGGAATTGAATTTCAAATTTTTTGAAATAGGCAGTGAAATCCCATTCTACTATTGATATGATTGATGTATAAAGAGTGGGGTGGTTTGATGCGCCAGAAGGCAAAAAGCCTTTACGACAAGGCGGGTTATAAAGTTATTGCAATTGGATTAATCTTATTGATCGGTGCAGTGGTTTACGGGTTTTTGTATCCCTCGATCAATGCCAACTCGTACGATATACAATTGTTTCAACTGTCGGATGAAACAATTCGTTCAGCTAAAACTGTTGAAGATCCAGTAAAGACGGAACTGGAACGAGAGCGTGTAGCTGCTGAGATTTCACCTAGTTATGAGTTTAGTGATGAACTTGCAGGAAATCAGGCCGCTGTTATCGACTCGTTTTTCGGCTATATAGTGGAAGTGAAAGACACTGTTAAAGACAATGAGAAAAAAGCGCCGGATATGGCATCCATGATAGCAAGCCTCCGGGAAAAACTTCGGTTGATGGAAACAAACGAAAGCGGGCTGCGGTTGACGGATGAAACGATGAGAAATCTTTTGCTGTTGCCAGAGGAACGGCTGCAAGGCGTGCAGAACGAGCTGCAGAATGCCGTTGAAAATAGATTGAGTAATCCGTTGCGGGAAGAAGCTGTTTTAGAAGTGCAAAATGGCATTGAGCAGGAAATCCGGCAAAACGAAAACATACCGGCTTCCATATTGCCTGCGGCAACCTCTATCGCGCGCTTCGCGATTAAACCGAACGAAGTAGTTGATGAAGAATTGACCAACGCTCAAATGGAGCAGGCCAAAGCCAGTGTCGAACCGACTCGGATTTTAAAGGGCCAAGTGCTTGTCCAAGAGGGGCAAGTCGTTGACCGGGAAGTATATCGCCAGTTAGAGCTTGCTGGCATGACGGAAGAACAGCAAAATTTCAAGCCCCCGATCGGGCTATTGCTTTTTGTTGTTATTGCTATGGGTTTGCTGATGCTTATCCTGAAGCGTTCGTCTGCAAAAGAACCAGAGAAGATTACAGCGCTTTTAGTGATCGGGATTGTCATCGCCTTTTCATTGGCGTTATTGAAGTTGATCAGTTTAGTCAGCGGCAATTTTGAAATCAACATCGCTTTCCTTTTTCCAACTGCATTGGCTGGGATGCTTGTCTGCTTGCTGGCTAATGAGCGCTATGCTGTTTTTGTATCTTTCTTTATCGCAGTCAGTGCCGGCATCATGCTGCAAGGGGATTATGCAGAGCTTGTAGAGATGGATGTTGTACTATACATTTTAGTCGGCGGGATAACCGGCATCTATCTGACTGAACGGGACGACAAGCGTGCCCACTTGCTTCAGGCGAGTTTGGTCGTTGCTGCAGTGAACGCATTATATGTGGGCTTCTATTTGCTCATGGGGCAAAGCCAGTATGACTGGTCGGAGATTGGTTTTTACTTTGCAGCAGCATTAGTTTCGGGCATCGCGTCAGGTGCGCTGACAATCGGGCTCTTGCCGTTCTTTGAGTCGATTTTTCGGAAGCTCTCAGCCATTAGGCTGATTGAATTGGCAAATCCGAACCACCCGCTGCTTAAAAAAATCTTGATGGAGACGCCTGGGACTTACCACCATAGCGTTATGGTCGCAAACCTGGCTGATGCTTCATGCGAGGCAATCGGGGCAAATGGTTTATTGGCCCGTGTCGGTTGCTACTATCACGATATCGGCAAAACGAAAATGCCGCAGTTTTTTATTGAAAACCAAATGAACATTCCGAACCCCCATGATGCCATTCCACCGGATACGAGCCGTGACATTATACTGGCCCATGGCAAGCAAGGGGCTGACATCTTAAAAAAACATAAAATGCCAAAAGAAATTGTCGACATTGCCATGCAACATCATGGGACGAGTTTGTTGAAATTTTTTTACCATAAAGAAAAAGAGAAAAACCCGGAAGTGGATGAAGGGCTATACCGCTATGCAGGGCCAAAGCCGCAAACAAAAGAAATTGCGGTTGTCTCCATTGCTGATAGCATTGAAGCTGCAGTGCGTTCGATGAAAGAGCCAACATCAGAAAAAATAAAAAATTTAGTCGATGCAATTGTAGAAGATAAACTGAAAGATGGACAGTTTGATGAATGCGATTTAACGATGAAAGAATTGAAGACGGTCAAAAAAGTCATGTGCGAAACCTTGAATGGGACGTTCCATACAAGAATTGAATACCCAAAATAAAGTAAAGTGCCTGGAGGGAGTTATTATGTTATCTATAGATTTTCTTGATGAGACCGATTCTCTGAAAGAGGGCGATTTGCAATTTGTTGAAAAGGTGCTTATGCATGCGGCGGATGTTGAAGAAGTTGGAAATGCAGAAGTGTCGGTGACGTTTGTGACGAATGAAATGATTCGTGATATCAACAAAGAATACCGCGGAAAAAACGAACCGACGGATGTGATCTCCTTCGCCATGGAAGAAATGGGCGAAGGAGAATTGGAAATTGTCGGCACGGATGCGCCGAGGACACTTGGCGATATTATCATTTCGCTTGATCGCACAAAAGAGCAGGCCGCAGATTATGGCCATTCATTTGAACGTGAACTCGGGTTTTTGGCTGTTCATGGGTTTTTACACCTTCTCGGATACGATCATATGAACAAAGAAGACGAGAAAAAAATGTTCTCTCGGCAAGAGGAGATTTTATCTTCTCTCGGCATTACACGCAATCAGCATGAACGCGAATAGATTTTTCCGGTCATTCAAGTATGCGGCGGAAGGGGTCAGGTCGGCGCTAGTGAAAGAACAAAACGTCCGTTTCCATTTCTTGTCGGCCATCATCGTAGTGATTGCCGCTTTTTTCACGGGGCTTTCTTATATCGAATGGGTTGTGGTCATTGGGCTGATAGGAGGCATGATTGCGCTGGAAATGGTCAATTCTGCGCTTGAACGTGTGGTGGATCTGGTGACTGGTGAATTTCATCCGCTTGCGAAACAGGCAAAAGACATTGCGGCCGGTGCGGTTTTGGTTTTTGCGCTAGCTAGTGCTATAATTGGTTTACTAATCTTTATGCCAAAATGGTTTTAATCTTACAGAGGTGATAGATAATGGAGAAGAAACAATTGATGGAACAAGCAGTCGCTGCACGCGAGAAAGCTTATGTGCCTTATTCGAATTTTCCGGTTGGCGCAGCGCTTTTGACAGCTGAAGGAAAAGTATATAAAGGGGTCAATATTGAAAATGCCGGCTATTCCATGACGAATTGCGCGGAGCGGACAGCGATGTTCAAAGCCGTATCTGAAGGCGATTTGAATTTTATGGCAATCGCTGTTGCAGCGGATACAGAAGGTCCGGTATCGCCTTGTGGAGCTTGCCGGCAAGTATTGGCAGAATTTTGCCCGCCGGACATGCCGGTTTATTTAACAAATTTAAAAGGGGACGTCCAGGAGACATCAGTAAAAGAATTGCTTCCAGGCGCGTTTTCTACGGAGGATTTAAAATATGCAGCAAGAAAATAATGGCTTCAAATCTGGGTTTATTTCCATCATCGGACGCCCGAACGTAGGGAAATCGACTTTCTTGAACCGCGTGGTCGGCCAAAAAATCGCCATCATGAGCGATAAGCCGCAAACGACTCGCAATAAAGTGCAAGGCGTAGTGACAACAAATGACAGCCAAATGGTCTTTATCGATACGCCAGGTATCAATGAACCGCGCCATAAATTGGGCGATTTCATGTTAAAAGTGGCAAAGAATACGTTCCGGGAAGTGGACGTTCTGCTCTTTGTGGCCAGTGCAGCTGACCGCATCGGCAAACAGGACCGTTATGTTCTTGAAATGCTGAAAGGCATTGATGTTCCGGTCTTTTTGGTACTCAACAAGATTGACCAAGTCCATCCGGATGACTTGCCGAAAATCATTGAATCGTACCGCAATGAATTCGACTTTAAAGAAGCAATTCCTATTTCAGCTCTGCAAGGCAACAACGTCGAGAACTTGCTTGGGAAAATTTCGGATTACTTGCCTGAAGGGCCGCAGTATTACCCATCAGACCAAGTAACGGACCATCCTGAACGCTTTATAATTTCGGAACTGATCCGGGAAAAAGCTTTGCATTTAACCCGTGAAGAAATTCCGCATTCGATTGCAGTGGTTATTGAAAAGATTGCTCCTGATAAAGAAAGCGAAAACATGATTCGCGTACAAGCGACCATCATGGTTGAGCGGGATTCGCAAAAAGGCATTGTTATCGGTAAAAAAGGGGTATTGTTGAAAGAAATCGGCACACGCGCGCGCCAAGATATAGAAAATCTGCTTGGCTCAAAAGTCTTTTTGGAACTTTGGGTAAAAGTACAGAAAGACTGGCGCAACAAAGCGGTGCATTTGCGCGATTTTGGCTTCCGAGACGACGAATACTAAGGAGCGGCCAGCATGCAAAATCAATTAGAGGGCATTGTAATCCGTGCACGCCCTTACGGCGAAACGAATAAAATCGTTACCTTGTTTACCAGGGAAGCCGGCAAAATCACGTGCATGGCAAAAGGGGCGAAGAAACCGGCGAGCCGACTGGCTGCAATCACGCAGCCGTTTACACACGGCACTTTTTCGATCTACAAAGGAAAAGGCATGGGGACCATCCAGCACGGAGACCCATTGGAGTCGCTTCGGCATATCCGGGAAGATATCATGGCGACTGCCCATGCTAGTTATATCACGGAGCTGATTGACCGTCTGACCGAACAAGATGAGCCGCAGCCCGTGGTGTATGAAATGCTTTACCAAGCGCTTCACGCTATCGACGAAGGATATGACCCCGAGGCGATTACGTTATTTGTTGAGTGGAAGATGCTGCCTTATGCCGGGTTGACACCGACATTGCACCAATGCGCCAATTGCGGGGCAGCGGAAGGCGAGTTCGCTTTTTCATTCCAGGAACTTGGTTTTTTGTGCCATCGCTGTTTTGACATTGACCGCTACATCATCCGTCTAAGCCCAGCGCTCGTAAAAGTGATCCGGACACTTTTTTTCGTCCCGATTGAACGGGTCGGTTCACTGAAATTGAAAAAAGAATCCAAGACGCTATTAAAGCAAATTGTCCGCACAATCTACGAAGAACAAGCGGGAATCCGTTTGAAATCCCGCGGCTTCCTCGAACAAATCGAACGGACACCGGAATTTTTTCCGAAAAAAGAAGATCCGCCAAAAGACGAGTAGTCATTGGCGGATTTTTCTTTTGTGCAGAAAAGTTATTGGAACGAAAAAAAGCTATCTGCCTAATGGCAGATAGCTTTTTGGCCTTAAAATTGAGTATGTTCGGTAATATACGCTTGCACATCTGCAATCGGCATACGGACTTGTTCCATTGAATCGCGGTGGCGTACAGTCACTTGGCCATCTTCTACAGAGTCAAAGTCGTATGTGATGCAGAACGGAGTTCCAATTTCGTCTTGTCGGCGGTAGCGTTTGCCGATTGACTGGGATTCGTCATACTCTACCATGAAATGCTTCGATAGCTGAGCAAAAACTTCTGTTGCGCCATCCGCTAGTTTCTTGGAGAGGGGAAGAACTGCCGCTTTATACGGTGCGAGTGCCGGATGTAGTTTCAACACGGTCCGCTTGTCATCGTTTTCAAGCTCTTCAATAGTATAGGCGTCAACAAGAAATGCCAACGTGACGCGGTCTGCTCCAAGAGAGGGTTCGATGCAATATGGAACATAGCGTTCGTTTGTAATTGGGTCGATATAATTGAAATCTTCGCCTGAATGTTCCATATGGCGCTTCAAGTCAAAGTCGGTACGGTCTGCGATGCCCCAAAGCTCGCCCCAGCCGAATGGGAATTTGTATTCGATATCCGTTGTGGCATTCGAGTAATGCGATAATTCATCTTCGTCATGGTCGCGAAGGCGCATGTTTTCTTCGGTCATGTTCAAGTCCAACAGCCAGTTTTTGCAGAAATCGCGCCAGTAAGCGAACCACTCCAGGTCTTCGCCCGGCTTGCAGAAGAACTCAAGTTCCATTTGCTCGAACTCACGCGTGCGGAATGTGAAGTTCCCTGGTGTGATTTCGTTGCGGAAACTTTTGCCGATCTGGGCGATGCCGAACGGCATTTTCTTTCTCATGGAACGCTGGACGTTTTTATAGTTGACGAAAATCCCTTGAGCCGTTTCCGGGCGCAGGAAGATTTCGTTTGTTGACGATTCCGTAACGCCTTGGAACGTCTTGAACATCAAGTTGAATTGGCGGATGTCCGTGAATTCTTTTGATCCGCAAGTCGGACATTTGATGTCGTGTTCTTTGATCAATTCAGCCATGCGCTCGAATGACAAGCCATCGACGATCATTTCAATGCCTTTTGCCTCTAGCGCATCTTCGATTAATTTATCCGCACGGTGGCGTGTTTTGCAGCTCTTGCAATCGATCATCGGGTCGTTAAAATTGCCGACGTGGCCAGATGCTACCCAAGTTTTTGGGTTCATCAGGATGGCAGCATCCAATCCGACATTGTGTACGGATTCCTGGACGAACTTTTTCCACCAAGCTTTTTTGACATTGTTTTTCAATTCGATGCCGAGTGGGCCATAATCCCAAGTATTAGCCAAACCTCCATAAATTTCAGAGCCCGGGAAAACAAAACCTCTGTGTTTTGCTAAATTTACTACATCTTCCATTGACATAAAATTACCTCCATAAAATAAAAAAATCGCACGCGTCCCGGACATTGAGTCCGAGGACGAGTACGTTATGACCCGCGGTTCCACCCCGATTGGCTGCAGATGCAGCCCGCTTATAAAAGAAGAGGCTCCGGATTGCCTGATCCTGTCTGTGCGGGCTTTCACCGTCCCCGCTCGCTAGAATGCGACAGTTTTTTAAGATCCATCATTGCCTGGTATTCGATTCGCTAGTAATTGTATCACGCTAATCTTTTCTTCGCAATATCTCTATGATTAGTATATAATAATGAACATTGAGTATAACATATTTTGAGGCGGTGAGTCCGATCGAACTCAATAAGAGGCAAGAAGAAATTTTGCAGATCGTAAAAGGCAATGGCCCGATAACGGGAGAACAGATTGCTGAACGCCTGCATTTGACAAGAGCTACATTACGGCCCGATTTAGCCATCTTGACCATGGCAGGTTTTTTAGATGCCCGCCCGCGTGTTGGCTATTTTTATTCGGGAAAAAAACCTGGGCAAGACATTTCTGAAACAATGAACAATATGAAAGTTGGTGATTTCCAATCGATTCCTGTAGTTGTGCGGGAAGATGTCAGTGTTTATGACGCCATCAGCCAAATGTTCTTAGACGATGTCGGTACCTTGTTCGTGGTCGACAAACAGTCGTTTTTGACAGGTGTCTTGTCGCGGAAAGACCTGCTTCGTACGAGTCTTGGCAACCAAGATTTGTCCAGTATTCCTGTACATATCATCATGACCCGCATGCCCAATATCACTTATTGTTTTAAAAACGAACCGCTTATAAAAGCGGCCCATCGCCTGATTAATCAGCAAATCGATGCCTTGCCGGTCGTAATCGAACAACCGGAAGGATTAAAAGTCATCGGCAGATTGACGAAAACCAATATTACCCGTGCGTTTTTATCCCTGTCGGAAAGCCATGAATTGTGAGGTGCACATATGAATCCACTCCGCTTGTTCATCGTCTCCGATTCGGTCGGAGAAACAGGTGAACTAGTTGCGAAAGCAGCCATTAGCCAATACTTAAACGCAGATCAGCACGCCGTTTTAAAGAGATTTCCTTATATCGATTCTATCGATCACTTGCATGAAATCATTAAATTGGCTGCCAATCAAAAAGCATTTATCGTCTATACGCTCGTATCAAAAGAGTTAAGGGAATATCTTGTTGCGGAAACGGCAAAACTTCAGGTTTCGGCAGTTGATTTAATGGGGCCACTCCTCGATGCGCTGGGAGAGGAACTCGGGGCTGCACCTCTGGAAGAAGCTGGACTGGTCCGTAAATTGGACGATGATTATTTCAAGAAGGTAGAAGCGATCGAGTTCGCTGTTAAATACGACGACGGCCGAGATCCGAGAGGCATTTTAATGGCTGACATTGTCTTAGTCGGAATTTCCCGGACATCGAAAACGCCGCTTTCCCAATATTTAGCCCATAAACGATTAAAGGTGGCGAACGTACCGCTCGTTCCAGAAGTGGATCCGCCGGAAGAATTGTTCCAAGTGGATCCAGCAAAATGTTTTGGCCTTGTAATTTCTCCCGAAAAGCTAAATAACATCCGTAAAGAACGGCTGATAGCTCTGGGATTGAATGATGATGCCAACTACGCCAGGATTGAACGGATTCATGAAGAAATCATTCATTTCAATAAAGTGGTCGATAAAATCGGCTGTGAAGTGGTAGATGTGACAAATCGTGCAGTAGAAGAGACAGCAAATTTAATTTTAACCAAATTTAAAGATAAAGTTTGAAAAGCCACCTGAGAAGGAGGTTTTTCTGTTTTTAGAGCAGGTAGATGGTTGCATTTTCCAATGTTCAGAGGCTAGGCGGAGTTCGATAAAGCATCTGAGATTTTATTAGTGGATTTTTATAAAAAAACGTTTTATAATATAGTTTTGTGGCTAAAGCTATATAGAAGAATATTTTGACGGGTCTATCTTTTTATCGGAAAAATAAAGGGATTTGCCGCTATATCACGAATAATAATACGTGAAGCAAACAAAGATGGTGATAAAGTGTCTAATCGAGTTCCTGAAGAAGTGGTTGAAAAGATTCGTTCCAGCACCGATATTGTAGATATTGTTGGGGAATATGTCCAACTGACCAAACGTGGCCGAAATTGGTTTGGCCTTTGTCCGTTCCACGGAGAAAGCACACCTTCTTTCTCCGTAACATCCGACAAACAGATTTTTCATTGCTTCGGATGCGGCGCAGGCGGAAATGCCATTACGTTTTTGATGGATATTGAAAATATCAGCTTCCAGGAAGCTTTGTCAAAATTAGGGGAGCGCACCGGCATCGATATTGAAGTCAATACGCCGACTGATGCACCCAATGCCTTATCCAAAAGCGATCAACAGCTTGTTTCCATGCATGAATTTGCCGCTGATATGTATCATCACATTTTGATGAATACAGAAGAAGGGCAGTCGGCACTTGATTATTTGGAGAACCGGGGATTTACACGGGAAATCATTGAAAAAAACCGTATTGGCTGGTCGCTTCCTGAATGGAACTACATGTCAAAAGCCTTACAGCGAAAAGGGTTCAGCGATGAAGAGTTGACAACAAGCGGCCTTGCTATACAACGGGAGCAGTCAAATGGCTTTTTCGACCGGTTCCGGGGCAGGATCATGTTTCCAATCATGAACGAGACCGGCAAAGTTATCGCTTTTTCCGGCCGCATTCTGGAAACCTCAAAGGAAGAAGCCAAATACTTGAACAGCCCAGAATCGCCTATCTTCCAAAAAAGCCAAGTGTTGTACAATGTACACCACGCCAGAAGCGCTATCAGGAAAAATCGGAAAATTATTTTATTTGAAGGTTTTATGGATGTAATTGCAGCGGGCAAAGCAGGCGTCGATAATGCGCTTGCGACAATGGGAACCTCCTTGACAGCCCAGCATATTAAGCAGCTGAAACGGTTCGCCCAAGAAGTCGTCATTTGTTTTGATGGGGATGATGCCGGATGGGAAGCTGCAAAAAGAGCTGCTATTGCGCTCAATGAAGAAAAGTTCAAAGTGGAAGTTGCTGTTCTTCCGGGCAAGATGGATCCCGATGACTTTGTCCGGGAGCACGGCAGTGAAGCTTTTAAAGAGCAGATTATCGGCAAACCGCATGCGTTTATAGCGTTTGCAATGATGCATGCTCGTAGACATAAAAATTTCCAGTACGAAAACGATTTGCTCCAATATATTCAGGAAGTGCTGCAGTTGCTTGCAGGCCGTTCCTCTCCGCTTGAACGGGATTTGTACATCAAGCAGCTGGCGGGGGAAACCGGCCTTTCTGAAGAAGCGATTTTACAGCATTACCGCAAATTGGAAAACAAGTCAATCGAGCGAAACCGCCCTGAGCAGCCGATAAAACCGATGAAAAAAGCCATTAAACAAATTACTGCGCTGCACAGGGCGGAGCGTCTGCTTTTTTCTCATCTATTGGCGGATGCCGATGTCATGGAAAAAGTGGCTAGCGATCCCACTGAAATTCCGTTTGCCAGTGAAGAATTCAAAGCGCTCTACGTCCAGTTGCTAGGGTTTTACGAAGAATGGGACAAAGCAGACTTCCATAAATTCCTTGAAACGCTCCAAGATGCGGAACTCCGTAAATTGGTTATGGAAACCACGTTGGCAGAACGTGATCCGGAGCATGCAGAAGAAGAAATCGCTGACTGTCTAAAACATCTGGTAAAACATCGAGTCGAACAGCAAATCACATTAAAAATGCAGCAATCAAAAGAAGCGGAAAAACAACACGATATAAAGCGGGCTTTGCTTCTTGCGCAAGAAGCGATCGCTTTGCGAAAAACGTTGTAAAAGGATTCCGTTTTATAAGGAGGAAGTCGTATGGCTGAAAAGTCTGAACGCCCAAATGAAGTTGAAGCAAGCAATGTTCCATTGACTATTGAAGGTCCAGAAGCAGGAATTGAAGAAGCGAAAAAACAGTTGATCGAATTAGGAAAGAAAACCGGTGAACTCAACTATGAACAGATTGCCGATAAATTAGCCGTCTTTGAAATGGAATCCGATCAGGTCGAAGAATTTATCGATCAATTGGAGGGCCATGGCATTGAATTGGAACGCAAAACGGACGACGAGGAACATTTGGACCGTCTTATGAAACCAACGGAAGAAAAGTTCGACTTGAATGACTTAAGTGTTCCACCGGGGGTTAAAATCAATGACCCGGTCCGCATGTACTTGAAAGAAATCGGACGCGTTGACTTGTTGAAAGCGGAAGAAGAAGTCCGTTTGGCAAAACTGATTGAACAAGGCGATGAAGAAGCGAAAAAACGCCTTGCTGAAGCGAACTTGCGTCTCGTTGTCAGCATTGCGAAACGCTATGTGGGCCGCGGCATGCTGTTCTTGGATCTTATTCAAGAAGGAAATATGGGTCTGATCAAAGCTGTTGAAAAGTTTGATTACTCGAAAGGCTTTAAGTTCAGTACTTATGCCACTTGGTGGATTCGCCAAGCCATTACCCGTGCGATTGCCGATCAAGCGCGCACCATCCGCATTCCAGTGCATATGGTTGAAACGATCAATAAATTGATCCGTGTGCAGCGCCAGTTGCTGCAAGACCTGGGCCGTGAACCTTCACCAGAAGAAATTGGGGAAGAGATGGATCTTTTGCCTGAAAAAGTCCGGGAAATCTTGAAAATTGCACAAGAGCCGGTATCTTTGGAAACGCCGATTGGGGAAGAAGATGATTCCCATTTAGGTGATTTCATCGAAGATTCGGATGCCCAATCGCCATCTGACCATGCCGCTTATGAGTTGCTGAAAGAGCAATTGGAAGATGTATTGGACACGTTGACGGACCGTGAAGAAAACGTGCTTCGCCTGCGTTTCGGCCTTGATGATGGCCGTACCCGAACACTTGAAGAAGTAGGGAAAGTATTCGGTGTAACGCGTGAACGAATCCGCCAAATTGAAGCAAAAGCGCTTCGTAAGCTGCGCCACCCATCCAGAAGCAAACGCTTGAAAGACTTTTTGGAATAGAATTGGAGAACCGCTCATTGCATCATGATGAGCGGTTTTTTATATCCAAATATTATTTTAAGAGAAAAGCGGACGGTTTTTTGATTATAAGTTGAGTTTAATCGAATTTTAACGATATAATGAAATATGTAAGCGTATTCATGACAAAGGGGATGTAAGAATATGAACTTCGATTTGACGCAAGAACAGCAAATGATCAAAAAGACCGTCAAGGAATTTGCCGATAAAGTCGTGGCCCCAGGTGCAATTGACAGGGACCGGACTAAAGCATTTCCAAAAGAAATTTTCAGACAGCTGTCCGACATGGGGATGATGGGCTTGCCGTTTGATGAAAAATACGGCGGTGCCGGGGCGGATACAATCAGCTTTGCTATCGTGACCGAAGAATTAAGCCGCGCCTGCGCTTCTACAGGAATCACTTATTCGGCGCATATTTCATTAGGTGGGGCTCCATTGAATCTATTTGGCACCGAAGAGCAAAAAGAAAAATATTTGACGCCGATTTGTACGGGTGAATCGTTTGGCGCGTTCGGATTAACAGAACCAAACGCCGGCTCGGATGCGGGCGGAACAGAGACGCGTGCTGTAGAAGACGGCGACGACTGGGTAATCAACGGTTCGAAAGTATACATCACCAACGCAAGCTATGCCAAGCACTTGGCGTTGACAGCGATCACCGGCATGAAAGACGGCAAAAAAGAAATCAGCGCCATTATTGTGCCAACGGATGCAGAAGGCTTCACAATCATAGATAATTACGAAAAAATGGGGCTTCATTCGTCCAATACAACAGAGCTGGTCCTCGAAAACGTCCGTGTGCCGAAAGAAAACCTGCTCGGGAAGCGCGGAGAAGGCTTTAAGCAGTTTATGGTGACGCTGGATGGCGGCCGCATCGGTATTGCTGCAATGGCTGTAGGCATCGCACAAGCGGCATTTAACCGGGCCTTAAGCTATTCAAAAGAACGTAAACAGTTTGGAAAAACACTTTCTGAATTTCAAGTGACGCAGTTTAAGTTGGCAGACATGGCGATGAAGATCGAACTGGCACGGAATATGGTATACAAAGCAGCTTGGCTGAAAGACCAGGGCCGCCCGTTTACAAAAGAAGCATCGATTGCAAAATTATATGCTTCTGAAATATCAATGGAAGTGGCAGATGAAGCAATTCAGATCCATGGGGGCTATGGTTATATGAAAGAATACGAAGTGGAGCGCTATATGCGGGATGCTAAACTGCTGGAAATCGGGGAAGGCACTTCTGAAGTTCAAAGAATGGTCATCGCCAAACAGATCGGCTGTTAAATTACTGATTTTGTCACAAACAAGCAAAAGTTATCCTTTAATACTTTTCGTTTTGCTCATAATACAGTACAATAATGATTGATACAAATGCTATCAGTATGCAGAACAGAGAGAAGGAGGGTAACGGATGCAAAAAAATGCAATTGTACCTTATATCTTAATCATGGCTTTCGGTATTGGACTCATTTTCTTCCTTTCATTAGAAGGAGTAAATAACCAAGAAGAGATTGCCAGCGAAGGCGAAGAACAAGCTGCAGGAGAAGAAGGCGGCGAAGCTGCTCCAGAAGGCGACGGCGGCAGCCCAGAGTCAACTGAATTCGATCCTGAAGCTCAAGCGCAACAAAGCTGTGTTTCTTGCCACGGATCAAGCTATGAAGGCCAAGTTGGACCATCACTTGTTGATACTCAATTGAGCCAAGAAGAAATCGAACAAATTATTGCTGAAGGTAAAGGCTCAATGCCTGGCGGACTTGTTGAAGGCGAAAACATTCCGGCTATGGCTGAGTGGGTCTTATCACTCGAATAGTATCAAAAAACCCTTAGTTCTCCCTGAGCTAAGGGTTTTCTGTTGATTGGGAGGATGTATATGAACGCACAACAATTATCAACAAGGCTCATGCGGGTGGCAGCGCATGTGCCGGTAAACTCAGTCGTGGCTGATATTGGCAGTGACCATGCTTATTTGCCTTGTTATTTAGTGTTGAACGGCAAAGCGCGACGGGCGATTGCTGGCGAAGTGGTCAAAGGGCCCTACGAATCCGCCCGCAGCCAAGTCAAGCAAGAGCAGTTGGAAGACCGGATCGAAGTGAGGCTGGCCAGTGGGCTGGATGTGGTTTATGCAGAGGATGGCGTGACGGCTGTAACGATCGCCGGCATGGGTGGGCCGCTTATTCGGTCGATACTCGATGCCGGACCTGAACGCTTGATTGGCGTGGAACGGTTGATTTTGCAGCCGAACGTCCATGCCAAAGCAATTCGGGAATGGGCTGAAACAAACAGCTGGGCAATTTCCGAAGAGGAAATTTTAAAAGAAAATGATAAAATATACGAAATCCTTGTTCTTGAGCCATCAAAAAAGCCGGTAAGGTTTTCTCCGGCTGAGTTCCTCATGGGTCCTGAGTTGATGAAGCAGTTTTCCGAGGTTTTTCAAGAAAAATGGCAGCGGGAATGTTCACAATGGAAAAAAATTGTACACGCGATGGAAACTACGGTTGAAACGCCAGAAATCATAGAAAAAAAACAAGAATTGCTGGAGAAGATCAAACTTGTAGAAGAGGTGTTGCATGGTGAAAATACCTAATGGCCAACAAATCATTGAAGAGTTCGAGAAATGGTCTCCGAAGTATTTAGCAATGGAAGGCGATCCGGTCGGTTTGCATGTCGGCACGTTAAACAAAAAAGTCGAACGGGTTCTGGTAACGTTGGATGTAAATGAAAAAGTGGTGGATGAAGCGATTGCCAAACGGGCAGGTTTAATCATCGCCCACCATCCGCCGATTTACCGTCCATTAAAGTCGCTGCAGACGGACTTTCCACAAGGACGCTTGATGGAAAAACTGATCAAGCACGACATCGCAGTTTATGCGGCTCATACCAACTTGGATGTAGCGACTGGAGGCGTCAACGATCTGTTGGCGGAAGCCCTTGGTTTGAAAGATACAAAAGTATTGGTGCCGACCTATGAAGCGGAGCTTGTGAAAATTGCAGTGTTTGTACCGGAAAGCCACGAGGAGCAAGTGCGCGATGCACTTGGGAAAGCTGGTGCTGGTGCCATCGGGGATTATGAACACTGCAGTTACACGCTGTCAGGCACAGGCCGTTTCCGGCCGACTGCGGGAGCGGATCCATTTATTGGAGAGCCAGGGAAAATGGAAACCACGGCAGAATCAAAAATTGAAGTGGTTATCCGCAAAAAGGAAAAAGACCGCGCAATCAAAGCGATGATTGCTGCACATCCGTATGAGGAAGTAGCATATGATGTATTCACGTTGGAAAACAAAGAAGTGGCGATGGGGCTAGGGCGCGTCGGCAATCTGGAAACTGCAACGTCCTTGGCAGATTTTACCGAGCTTGTGAAAAAACGCTTAGAGGTCCCGGCAGTGCGTGTCGTCGGCGAACTCGAAAAACAAATCAAGAAAGTGGCAGTGCTTGGGGGCGATGGAAACAAATATATCCAAGCGGCTAAACGCTCAGGTGCTGATGTCTATGTGACGGGGGATTTGTACTTTCATGTTGCTCAAGATGCGGAAGCGATGGGGCTTGCCGTAGTCGATCCCGGCCACCATGTCGAGAAAGTGATGATTAGAGGCGTTGTTAACCATATGGCGAAAACAACAGAGTGGCAATGTGAATTTATCGCTTCGGAAGTCGATACTGAGCCGTTCCAGTTCAAATAAGAACACAGATGAGCATTTTCATCTGTGTTTTTATTTTTCCACAGGCAACTTGTCGAGAAAAGCTTGCACTTTTCGGGGGCTGTCTAAGATGATGATAGTTTTTTCAGCTGACAAATTGTAGAGCATATCCAATACGCCCGGCCTCTTTGTATGCGGGTACTGCCAGACCCATCTCAGGAAATCGAGATTGATCTTTTCTTTGCATCCAACAGCCATATCCGTTCGTGGTTTTCGGCGAAACTGCCATCTTCTTTTGATTACGCGATACAAACACAAAATTCTTGGCATATCCAAAAAGATGATGGTATCAGCAGCCGTCAAGCGCATTTCCAGTGTGCCGTTGTAGTTGCCGTCGATGATCCAACTGTCTTTTTCGATCAATTGCTGCTGAATATGCCGCTGCTCCGCTTTAGCGGTTGGCTCCCAGCCAGGTTTCCAAAGCAATGCGTCCAAATGGTGGACGCCAATTCCAAGTTTGCCGTCCAAGGACCTGGCAAAAGTGGATTTGCCAGACCCGCCGGAGCCAATTACTGCAATCTTTTTCATGTTCTCACTCCGCTTTTTTGGGGGTAAAAAACACGAACCTGTTATCGGCTCGTGTAAGTGGTTTTATTCGCCCACCGGATAAGGTTCAATCCGCTCGGACGGTTTCGGATGCTTGATTTTCGGCAATATCTTATTAAGTGGCACACTTCGTGCCAAATCGTGGGTTGCTGGGTCGGCCGGGTCGTAATTGTCAAGGAAAGTCATCACTTCTTTGACAATCGGCGTCGGCGTGGATGCGCCGGCTGTAATTGCCACATTCTCGATGCCATCAAGCCATTCCAATTTCAGTTCGGACAAATCGGATATGCGGTAAGCAGGGGTTCCGGCAATATCTTGTGACACTTGCGCCAAGCGGTTTGAGTTATTGCTCATTGGATCGCCGATTACGATCAGCAGATCTGCGTCGACGGCCTGTTCAGCAACAGCTTCTTGCCGCACTTGGGTAGCAAGGCAAATTTCCTTGTGGACCTCTGAATGCGGGAATTTTTCTTTCAGCCGTTCCATCAAATGGACAACGTCCCATTGGCTCATGGTCGTTTGGTTGGTGACAATGATTTTTTCGGAATCCAGTTCCAGGTTGTTGACATCTTCGACCGTTTCGACCAAATGGACCATATCAGGCGCAACGCCAATTGCCCCTTCAGGTTCCGGGTGGCCATTTTTGCCGATATAGACAATTTGATAACCTTCCGCCGTTTTTTCACGAATCAAATCATGTGTGACGGTTACGTCCGGGCAAGTTGCGTCTATCGACACCAGCCCTTTTCGTTTAGCGAGCTCCCGGACTTGCGGTGAAACCCCGTGAGCCGTGAAAATGACCGTTCCCGTCTCGACTTTTTCGAGAATCTCCAAACGGTTTTTGCCGTCCAAGGTGATGATGCCATCTGCCTCAAACGCATCCGTCACATGTTTGTTATGGACAATCATTCCCAATATATATATAGGGCGTGGCAAAGTTTCGTCCATTGCCGCATTTTTCGCAATGACCATTGCATCGACCACTCCATAGCAATAACCTCTTGGCGATATTTTTTTGACTTTCATGTACCGCACTCCTTTCAACAATCATACACTCATTATAACGGAGACAGCCGCCTATTACAAAAGATGAAATGCAAAGTGCCTTTAATTCGTGCTATAATGTACAAAGCTTAAGGAGGGAAATTCATCCCATGACAAAATTCAACGATTATCCATTCAAACCGTTTCTGCAGGAAGCGGTGGCAAAACTAGGTTTCCAGGAGCCGACACCGATCCAAAAAGAAATGATGCCCCATATACTGAAAGGCAGCTCTGCAATTGGCCAATCCCATACAGGAACAGGGAAAACCCATAGTTTTATCATTCCGATTGTCGAGCGAATCGACGTGGAGAAAAAGGAAGTGCAAGCAGTTATCGCAGCGCCGACGCGAGAGCTTGGCACACAGATATACAACGAAATCTTAAAATTGGTTGAAGGCTCGGATATCGAAGTCAAGTCGTTCATCGGCGGGACCGACAAGCAGCGCTCAATCAATAAATTAAAGACTCAGCCTCACATTGTCATCGGCACACCAGGCCGCTTGAAAGATTTGGTCAGCGAGAACGCCTTATTGGTCCATACAGCCAAAATTCTTGTGGTTGATGAAGCAGATTTGGCATTCGACATGGGCTTTATTGAAGAAATCGATCAAGTGGCTGCAAAAATGCAGGAAAAACTGGAGATGTATGTGTTCTCCGCAACCATTCCCGAAAAACTGAAGCCGTTTTTGAAAAAATACATGGAGTCTCCAGTCCATATCAATATCGGGGACAAACGCCCGACAGCTGAAGGTTTGGATTTTTACTTGGTACCGGTCCGCAGCAAAAAGAAAGTGGAACGCCTGATTGAAGTAATGGACATCATCAACCCTTATTTGGCGATCATTTTCGTCAACACTCGGACTAATGCTGATTACGTGGCAACTGAACTGTCGAAAAAAGGCATCCGGGTCGGCCGTGTTCATGGCGATCTGGCACCTCGTGAACGTGTGAAAATGATGAAGCAGATCCGGGATTTGGAGTTCCAATACATTGTTGCAACTGACTTAGCTGCGCGCGGCATCGATATTCAAGGCGTCAGCCATGTCATCAACTACGAATTGCCGGAAGACCTGGAATTCTTTATCCACCGCGTCGGCCGTACTGCCCGTGCTGGCATGAAAGGCCTTGCCATTACATTATTTAAACCGGAAGAAGAAGATGCAATCGTCCGTGTTGAAAAAATGGGCATTCCATTCCAGCAAAAAGATATTGTAAAAGGCGAGTTCGTCGATTTGAAAGAGCGCCATAGCCGGAAAAATCGCGTAAGAACAGCAAATGAAGCAGATACGAAAGCGAAATCGATGGTCCATAAACCAAAAGCGGTTAAACCGGGATACAAAAAGAAAATGAAATGGAAAATGGACGAAATCAAAAAAGTTGAACGCCGCAAAAATCGCAAAAAGTAAGGAGTTTTTTTTCATGTTATTAGGATCGCACGTTTCCATGAGCGGAAAGAAAATGCTGCTTGCAGCTAGTGAAGAAGCTGCTTCGTACGGATCTTCCACGTTCATGATTTATACGGGGGCACCGCAAAACACGCGCCGCAAACCAATCGAAGAGTTAAATATCGAAGCAGGAAAGGCGCATATGACGGCAAATAATTTGTCGAATATCGTAGTCCATGCACCGTATATCATCAACTTAGGCAATACTGTCAAACCTGAAACGTTTGAGCTGGCTGTTGAATTCCTTCAAAAAGAAATTGAACGGACAGCAGCGCTCGGGGCAACACAAATTGTCTTGCATCCGGGCGCGCATGTCGGGGCCGGCGTAGACGCTGGCATCACTAAAATTATTGAAGGCTTGAATGAAGTGTTGACACAGAATTATCCGGTCAACATTGCGCTGGAGACGATGGCTGGAAAAGGGACGGAAATCGGGCGCAATTTCGAGGAAATTGCGGCAATCATCAACGGTGTGACACATAACGAACGCTTGTCTGTTTGTTTTGATACGTGCCATACGCACGATGCTGGCTATAACATCAAAGAAGATTTTAATGGGGTTCTTGAAGAATTCGACCGAATCATCGGTGTTGACCGTCTGCAAGTGCTCCACATCAATGACAGCAAAAACGTCCGAGGTGCCGGAAAAGACCGCCATGAAAACATCGGCTTTGGTGAAATTGGATTCGAAGCACTGCACGGCATCGTCCATCATCCGGACTTGATGCACGTTCCAAAAATCCTGGAGACGCCATATGTGGGACTAGATGCAAAAAATAAAAAGCCGCCTTACGCTTTTGAGATTGAAATGTTCAAGTCTGGCGTGTTTACACCAGGCGTCATTGAAGATTTGAAAACTCCTATTTGATCCGGAATCTTTTCAAGCTGCCGAGAAACTTCGGCAGCTTTTTGCATTCCCTTCCAATGGTGCTTTTAGCGAACTTGAAAAAGACAAGTTGTTTGGCAGTTTACCAATGATTAAAGACCAATTTGATTTTTAGCATCCCTTGTCAACATGTTGTCAGAACGCTTTATATTATAGAAGAGTTTTTGAGTCTAATCTATTTACATTGGCTTCTGACTGGCTTATACTTTTCTAATGTAAATCGTAATGACTCTTAATTAGAAAAGAGGCAGCACTATGAATGCGCCATTGATTGAAATTGACAATATCAGTTTTGAGTATGAACAAACAAAAGCTTTAGAGAATATATCGTTAACAGTGGAAGAAGGCGACTTTCTTGCGATACTGGGACCGAACGGTTCAGGCAAGTCGACACTATTGAAAATCATGCTGGGTCTTATCAAACCGACAAAAGGGGCAATCCGCTTGTTTGGGGTGGACGCTAAAAACTTCAAGAACCGGGAATGGATTGGCTATGTATCGCAAAAATCCAATTCGTTCAATTCTGGTTTTCCTGCAACTGTGGAAGAAGTGGTAACAGGTGGCCTGGTAAAAAAAACTGGCTTGTTCCGCCGCATTCCGAAACACGCGAAAGCGAATGTGAAAGAAGCATTAGAAGCGGTTGGCATGGAAGCATTTATGGATAATCGGATGAACGAACTTTCCGGAGGCCAGCAGCAGCGGGTATTTATTGCGCGGGCGCTTGTTGCGAAACCGAAAGTGCTGATTTTGGATGAGCCGACAGTCGGAATCGACCATCGCAATGTGCAGTCATTTTACAACATGCTCGCTTCGCTAAACCGGGACAAAGACATTACGCTCGTATTGGTGACGCATGACGTCGATACAGTAACTGACCGTATTACACATGTTGCTTGTTTAAATCAAACCATCCATTTCCACGGATTTAAAGATCAGCTTCACACAATGAGCGATGAGCAGCGCGAAGCCTGGTATGGCCATTCCGTCCGGAAAATCCATCATATCGGAGGAAGCCACAGCTATGATTGAAGCTATATTATCCTATGAATTCTTACAAAACGCTTTTGCGGCCGGATTGATTATCGGCGTAATAGCGCCTCTCCTCGGCGTCTTTATCGTGGTGCGCAGGTTATCGCTAATTGCAGACGCTTTAAGCCATGTAACACTGGCCGGCATTGCCGGAAGCTTGTATTTGAGCCAAAGCGTAGCTGCATTTGCCATGCTGAACCCGTTATTTCTTGGCATTGTAGCATCTGTTGCCGGTTCAGTGCTGATCGAACGGCTGAGGAGCTTGTATAAACATTACGAAGAACTTGCCATTCCAATCATTTTATCGGCCGGCATCGGTTTTGGGGCTATTTTTATTTCTTTGGCCGAAGGGTTCTCCACTGATTTGTTCGGCTACCTGTTCGGATCTGTTTCAGCCGTCAGCAGGGAAGACCTAGGCATTGTTATCGGCATTGCCCTCATCGTATTTGCTTTTGTCCGTCTGTTTTTTAAAGAACTGTTCGTCTTATCTTTTGACGATGAGTATGCGAAAGCATCAGGGCTTCCGGCTAAATGGATCCACTTTCTGTTTATGATTGTCACAGCCCTTGTCATTGCCGGTTCAATGCGCATCGTGGGCATTCTTTTGGTTTCATCCTTGATGACCATACCGGTAGCTGCGGCGATGCGAATGGGCCAAAGCTTTAAAGGAACCATTTTTTGGTCGGTCATATTCGGCGAAGTTTCTGTCCTTACAGGACTGATTACAGCATTCTACTTTGATTTGGCACCGGGAGGGACTATCGTTGTCACTTCGATTTTGCTGCTTTTACTCGTCATAGGCTATAAAAAAATTACCGTTTCCATGAAAAAGGGGGCCGTCGTATGAATTTGCCAAAAGCTTGGGAGATATTGAAGGAGAACGGATTTAAAGAAACATCAAAACGTCAGCAAATCCTGAAAATGTTTTCAGAAGATGACCGGTATTTGACAGCCCGTGATTTGCTCGATGTGATGCAAAAAGATTATCCCGGCATGAGCTATGATACAGTTTATCGCAATCTTGCCACTTTCGTGTCGCTTGGTATTTTAGAAGAAACCGAATTGTCCGGCGAACGCCACTTTCGTATGCAATGCGAAAGCGACCATCATCACCACCATTTTATTTGCTTGGACTGCGGAAAGATCAAAGAAGTTCCCGTGTGCCCGATGGACATGCTGGGTGCGGCCTTGCCTTCCTATCAAATCGCGAACCATAAATTTGAAATCTACGGCAAATGCCCGGAATGCCAATAAAAGCGTAAGCGGAGAGATCCCGCTTACGCTTTTTTATTTTGCAAGTAAAAATCTATTCAATAATACATACTGAAGCGGCTAAAGTGATTTTGCAAATGGGGTCGCTAGAAGTGATTGAAATGAAAAAAAGGCCTCTGCAAATTGCAGAAGCCTTCAGCCCCTTAAGCTTTCACGCTCGAAAATTCTCTTTTCACGAATTCGTCCGCTTCTAGCCAATTATAAACGCGAATCACGTTTTTGGGAATTGGCAGGCGGTTGTAGGGTGTATCAAACAGCAACACCGGAATATCCAGTTCTTCTGAAATTTCGACGGCATTGTCGTGCTTGTCTTCAAAAAACAAGTCGACTTTGTGGGTTTTGGCGGCTTGGATTTTCTTGTGCGTACCGATCAACTCAATATGATCGTAGGCAATGGAATGTTTTGCAAACCAGTCAAATGTAACATCGCGGACTTCCTGGCCGCGTGCTGAAATATAATACAACTCGTAGCGGTTTTTCCAGTCATTAAGAATATTCTTAGCGTTCTCAGAAACCGGGGAAGACGCATAGATTTTGGACTCCGAACCCCGGAACCAAGTATAAAATTCACCTGGTTCCAGATGGGGCAGGGCTGATGTCAAAT
Source organism: Planomicrobium sp. CPCC 101079 (assembly GCF_007859275.1). Taxonomy (GTDB): domain Bacteria; phylum Bacillota; class Bacilli; order Bacillales_A; family Planococcaceae; genus Planococcus. The sequence continues at coordinate 235,995 of NZ_VOHC01000011.1, forward strand.
CGTACTCTTTTATATCGTCCAGTGTCAACTGGCTGTTGAATGCTTCATTGATATGGGGAATAAGGGACGTAGGGCAAGTCACTGTTCCATCTATATCGATGCCAAAGCGGTATCTCATAGGGTCACAACCTTAAATTTGTTGTTCAAGAGCCTCTTGCTCAGCTTTTTCAGCTGCTTGCTTTTCAAAGTACTCTTGTGCGATTTTGTCGATTTCGACTTTCAATTCTTCGACCATTGTCTCTTCAGGAACTTTGCGCACTGTTTTACCGTGCATGAAAAGAAGGCCTTCGCCGCGAGCGCCGGCAATGCCGATATCCGCTTCGCGCGCTTCTCCCGGACCGTTCACGGCACAACCAAGAACTGCAACTTTGATCGGTGCTTTAATATGGGAAATGTATTCTTCCACTTCATTTGCGATAGAGATCAAATCGATTTCAATGCGTCCGCAAGTCGGGCACGAAATCAACGTCGCAGCATTTGAAGATAAACCAAATACTTTCAATAATTCGCGGGCAACTTTCACTTCTTCGACAGGATCGGCGCTTAGCGAGATACGAAGCGTATTTCCAAGGCCTTTTGCAAGAAGAGCTCCGATGCCGGCTGAACTTTTCACAGTTCCGGAGAACAATGTGCCGGATTCTGTAATTCCTAAGTGCAGGGGATAATCAAAAGCTTTTGAAGCTTTTTCATATGCTTCGATAGCTAGGCTGACGTCCGATGCTTTCATAGAGACAATGATGTCATGGAAATCAAGGTCTTCAAGGATCTTGATATGGTGCAGCGCACTTTCGACCATGCCATCAGCAGTCGGGTATCCGTATTTTTCAAGAATTTTGCGTTCAAGCGATCCGGCGTTAACACCGATTCGAATCGGGATGCCTTTCGCTTTTGCGGCATTTACGACCGCTTCCACTTTTTCGCGGCGTCCAATATTGCCGGGATTGATGCGGATTTTGTCCGCGCCTTGTTCAATCGCGATCAATGCTAATTTATAGTCAAAATGGATATCAACAACCAAAGGGATGTTGATGCGCTTTTTGATTTCGCCGATAGAATACGCTGCGCGCTCATCCGGGCAAGCTACGCGGACGATCTGGCAACCCGCTTCTTCCAAGCGAAGGATTTCGGCCACTGTCGCTTCCACATCATGCGTTTTGGTTGTCGCCATACTTTGAATGAACAATTCATTACTGCCGCCGATAGTCAGGTCGCCGACTTTTACGGGGCGTGTTTTTGTACGGTGAATAATTTCACTCATTAAAATTCTCTCCTTTTGGGAATGTCTGGCTGAACCTGCCAGTTCCACGTTTCTTCAACTAGGATTATTATCTAGCTCTTTCCAACACCTATAGCCATTTTAGCAGTCTCCCGCTAGAAAAGACAAGGAAGAACGATTATGCTTTCTGGTTTCGGGCGGGCGGCCTTTTGGGGTAATAGCCAATGGCCAAATACAAATACAGGATGGTAAATAAGCTTATTGCCGAGGTCAGCCATGCGTTTGTCGTAAAGAAGCTGATGGTGAACGAGACCAGGGTAGGCGCTGTTACACTAAGAGCGGCGGTCCGCCACACGTGCCGGTATTCTCCTCTGCGTTTTTTAATGTTTAACAGGCCGAGGGCAATAAATGCGAAAAAACTGATTTTCACAAAATGATAAATTGTAGTTGTGACAAATAGAAAAACAAAAGCGAACGGATAAAGCAGCCATTCGATTTCTTCTATATATTGCAAAAGCCCATCAACACCATTTGTCACTTCGTCCAAACCAAAAGCCAACTCGGCAAATGAAACGAGCGCCATGAGCAGAACAATCAAAAAAACGTATTGCAAAATCTTTCCGATAGTAAGTATACGGACGGCGGCTTGCTTTTTAGGTTCCATTATACTTGCTTTAAACAATTGAAATAGATTCATAGCCCTCTTCCTTTCGTACATGATTTTATCCTAACATGCTGAGAGGCACAAAAAATTTCCTTTTGTTAAGATTTTGTAAATGTTAAAGAAAAAGCTTCACAAAAGCTTAATAAAAACTGCATAATAGGCGAGTAGGCATAAATTCAATTGGGAGATGATTATTCAACATGGAAACTAACTGGCAAGAGATACTCTTTACCTTTTTCGGAGGGCTAGGGATATTTCTTTTTTCCATAAAATACATGGGGGACGGTTTACAAAAAGCTGCAGGCGACCGTCTTCGCGCAATTCTTGACCGCTTCACCACCAATCCGTTCATGGGGGTGCTTGTCGGGATCATTGTTACCGTCCTCATACAATCGAGTTCAGGGACAACGGTTATCGTTGTTGGTTTGGTGAGTGCCGGCTTTATGACATTAAGACAAGCTATCGGCGTCATCATGGGGGCCAATATCGGGACTACCGTCACCGCCTTCATCATTGGATTGGATGTCGGAGCTTACGCACTGCCGATTATTGCGGTTGGAACAGTGTTAATCTTTTTCTTCCGTAAAAACAGCATTCAAAATCTGGGGCAAGTTATTTTTGGCTTCGGAGGGCTATTTTATGGATTGGAGTTGATGAGCGAAGGGATGAAGCCGCTGCGCGAATTGCCAGCATTCATTGATTTGACTGTCAACCTAAGCGACTTGCCGATTTTAGGAGTAGTTGTCGGAACAGTATTTACTTTGATTGTTCAAAGTTCAAGTGCCACAGTTGCCATATTGCAAGGGCTTTATGCTGAAGGTGTTATAAACCTAGGCGCGTCGCTTCCTGTATTGTTTGGAGATAATATCGGAACGACAATTACGGCGGTTCTGGCCTCCCTTGGCGCATCGATTACCGCGCGCCGCGCAGCTGCGGTCCACGTACTTTTCAATGTGGTCGGATCAATCGTATTCCTGATCTTGCTTGTACCTTTCACTGCCTATATCGAATGGATTACAGGCCTGCTTAATTTGGAAGCGAAAATGCAGATTGCATTTGCCCACGGATCGTTCAACGTTGCCAACACGATTATCCAGTTCCCGCTGATCGGGGCATGGGCATACTTGGTGACCAAGTTCATCCCGGGTGAAGAACGGACAATCGAATTTGCGCCAAAACATTTAGACACCCATTTCATTGATACTGCACCGTCAATTGCGCTTGGACAAGCAAAAGAGGAAATTATCCGCATGGGTAACTACTCGGTCCAAGGGCTTCAGGAAACATATGAATACTTGGTCACGAAAAGCCGGAAAAATGCTGAAACAGGCTATCAATTGGAACAGGCAATCAACAACCTGGACCAGAAGATCACCGAATACTTGGTGTTGATTTCAGCGGAATCCATTTCAGCTGCGGATTCTTCGCGCCATACGGTTTTGATGGAAACGGTGCGCGACATCGAGCGGATCGGGGACCATTTTGAAAATATCCTTGAGCTGGTTGATTACCAGGAAGAAAACCGCGTGAAAATGACAACAGAAGCAATGGCCGATCTTGAAGAAATGTTCACATTGACGATTGAAACCGTCCAAAAAGCGCTCGATGCGCTGGATACAACTAGCCATGATATCGCGAGAGAAGTGGCTGAACAAGAAGATTTGATCGACAAGATGGAGCGCAAATTCCGCAAGAAGCATATTATGCGCGTTAATGAAGGCGCATGTTCTGCACAGGCAGGAATTGTTTTCGTCGATATCGTCAGCAACTTGGAACGAATCGGAGATCATTCTGTCAATATTGCAGAAGCCATTTTAGGGAACCGTGCTTAAATAAAAAAAGTTTAATATTTTGAGCTTCTCTGTGCTCTCTTTCATCGCTTTACATTTTAAAAAATGTCAGGCAGGATGAAAGAGAGCTTTTTATTTAGGAGGAAACCAGAATGGAAGTTATCGCTTGGGTGCTTATTGCACTATGTTTTGTAATTGGATTTATCGGCCTTGTTTATCCGATTATTCCGGCAGCGCTTTTCATATTCGGCGGATTTGTGGTTTACGGTTTGTTTTTTAATTTTGCAGATCTACCTTGGTGGTTCTGGGCGATTGAAATTTTATTTTTAATATTGCTGTTCGGTGCTGATGCAGCTGCCAATGCTTTTGGGGTCAAAAAGTTTGGCGGTTCGAAGGCTGGGCTTTGGGGGAGCACGATCGGCCTTATCATAGGTCCATTCGTCATCCCGATTGTCGGGATTTTGGTGGGTCCATTTGTGGGAGCCATCCTTGCGGAAATTCTGTTTAATAAGTCGACGCTTAAGCAATCCGTTAAATCCGGAATTGGATCTGTTGTAGGATTTGTCACATCGGTTTTCACAAAAGGCATTATTCAAGTTATCATGGTGGCGCTTTTCTTCTGGGTAACTTGAATCGGTCAAAGGTCTGAATCGTGAACTAAGCCATGCATTTTGATTGTGCCGTTTAAAAATTTTTGTTACGCTATGAACGTAGAACATTAGACTCAAGGAGGAATTCATTCATGGCTTACCAATTACCTGAACTACCTTACGCATACGATGCACTAGAACCACACATCGATAAGGAAACGATGAACATTCACCACACAAAGCACCACAACACGTACGTGACGAATGTAAATGCGGCTCTTGAAGGCCACGAAGAACTTGCTTCAAAATCAGTGGAAGAATTGATTTCTGATTTAAGTTCAGTTCCTGAAGCTATCCGTACAGCTGTACGCAACAACGGCGGCGGACACGCAAACCACTCGCTTTTCTGGCAATTGCTTTCTCCAAACGGCGGCGGCAATCCGACTGGCGCTTTGGCAGAAGCGATCGACAGCAAATTTGGAAGCTTTGATGAGTTCAAAACTCAATTTGAAAATGCAGGAAAAACTCGCTTTGGATCTGGATGGGCTTGGCTAGTTGTAAATAACGGTGAACTTGAAGTGACTTCTACTCAAAACCAGGACTCTCCATTAATGGACGGCCAAACTCCAATTCTTGGCGTAGACGTATGGGAACACGCATATTACTTGAAGTACCAAAACAGACGCCCGGACTATCTTGCAGCATTCTGGAATGTTGTAAACTGGGAAGAAGTATCACGCCGCTTTGATGCAGCAAAATAATTGTCAAAAATTGAAACTTTGCACACACTTTTTCGTCAGAAAAAGTGTGTGCTTTTTATATGCAAATGATATACTAACTAATGCACATTTTTGTGAAAGGAGTGCATGAAAAATGAAACCCCCTCAAAAGAGGCAAGTCACACAAGCGAAGTCAAAGTTAAAATCCCATATGGTCTTCCGAATGAATATCCTCTTTTTCTCCATATTCTTGCTGTTTTCAGTTTTGATACTGCGCTTGGGCTATCTGCAAATTGTCAAAGGCGAAGATTTTGCACGCGCGATTGCCCGGACGGAAGAAGTTCCAGTCAATACAAGCGTGCCCAGAGGCCGCATTTTCGATAGCGAAGGACGCGTCCAGGTGGATAATGAGCCGGTAAACGCTATTACGTACACAGCGATGCAGACAACAAAAAGAGATGAAATGCTCGATGTTGCTAAGGAACTTGCAAAGCTGATCGAAAAAGAAACCGATCGAGTCACGCTTCGCGATAAACAGGACTACTATATTATGCTCGATACCGAAGCCGCCACAGCAAAAGTGACCGATGAAGAGCGGGCAGCCATTGACAACGAGGACATTACCGAAAAAGAGAAACAACAAAAGCTGGATGCATTGATCCGTGAAAAAATCACTGACAAAGAACTCGAAAGTTTGACGGAAGAGCAACTGGAGGTGCTGGCGATTTTTCGTGAGATGACGTCCGGCTACGCTTTGTCGCCACAGATTATAAAAAACAAGGACGTTACACCAGAAGAGTTTGCACGGGTTTCAGAGCGGCTGACAGACCCGAAACTAAACGGCGTAAACACCATCACTGACTGGAAACGAGTCAAATCGAGCGATTTAACAATCCTCGGCAGCACAACAACACCGGAACAAGGAATACCAGCGAGCAAGCTGGATTATTACCTGGCACGCGATTACTCCCGCAATGACCGGGTAGGGACCAGTTTTCTCGAGCAGCAATACGAAGAAGTTCTGCAAGGCCAAAAATCGGTCGTTAAAAACATCACGGATGGAAGAGGCCGGGTCATTGATACCGTACCGGTCGACGAAGGCCAGCCAGGCAAAGACTTGGTTCTGGCAATGGATACGGAACTGCAATCTTCACTCGAGGATATTGTGGAAGACCATTTGCGCGAGCTGAAAGCGGGGCCGAATTCCCAGCTAGTCCGCGACGCTTACCTGGTTATGATGGATCCGAACACGGGAGAAGTGCTGTCGATGGTCGGCAAACAAATCGGAAAAGATGAGGACGGCAAAACCGTAGTCAAGGATTATTCTTTCGGAGCCATCACATCCGCGTATCCTACGGGGTCCGTCGTTAAAGGCGCAACCTTGCTCACCGGCTATGCGCAAGACGTCATCGAGCTGAATCAAGTGATGATTGATGAACCGCTGCAATTTGCCAATGAGGTCAAAAGATCTCTCTTCAACCAAAGTTTGTTCAACCGTGTCCCATTAACGGATACGCAGGCGCTTGAAGTTTCATCCAACGTCTATATGTTTAAAATTGCACTCGCTATTTCAGGCAACACTTATCAGTATAAACGCGGTTTTTCTGTTGATGCAGAAGATTATAATACAGTCAGAAATTCATTTGCCCAATTCGGACTTGGGGTTCCGACAGGCGTGGATTTACCGAATGAAGGAAGTGGGTTTAAAGGTAAGTTTCTTGAATCTGAACCCGGAACGTTCCTTAACTTGGCAATCGGCCAGTACGACACGTATACGCCGATGCAGTTGGCTCAATATATATCAACTATCGCAAATGACGGTTACCGGATGGAGCCGCATATTGTCAAAGAAATTCGGCAAGCTTCATCTGATGGCAAGACACTCGGTCCAGTGGAAACAGTAGTGGAACCCAAAATATTGAACCGCATCAACAATACACAAGAAGAGATTGATCAGGTGAAAAAGGGCATGCGACTTGTTTACACTGGAAGTAGAGGATCTGCCCGCTCTTATTTCGGCGATACTGACTATACAGCTGCCGGCAAAACCGGTACGGCTGAAATCGAGTATTACGACGATCCGGAAAGCCCTTTTTACACCATGGATTCAATCAATACCGCACATGTTGGATTTGCGCCATATGATGATCCTCAAATTGCTTATGCTGTCCTGATTCCATATATCACAACCAATACAAAAGTTGTGCCAGGAACAACCCATAAGATTGCTCGGGCTGCAGTGGATAAGTATTTTGAATTGAAGGCTAAGACAAATGAAGAATCGCCTTCAACCATCAAGGCGCCTTATAAAGAAAAGAACGACGAAGCTGAATAAGAAGCCGGACTGAATAGGACCGCTATGCGCGCATGGAAACATGCCAAAGCATAGCGGTTTTTTATTTTCCCGCATTTACATTTTCTTAACATTCGGTTCATACAAGCTCAACATTGCCCCTATATAGTTTAACTTGTAAAGCAAACATAAACTTTAGGGGGAACTACTCAATGAAAAACTGGAAGTTTGTCATGGCATCAACAATTCTTGGATCGTCTGTACTGCTTGGTGCTTGCGGCGGCAACACCACTCAACAAGGGAGTTCGGAATCGGCAGAACAAGGGAGCTCAGAATCAGAAGCTGCACAACTGGAAGGTGAAGTTTCAGGAGACGGTTCATCGACTGTTGCACCGATCATGGAAGGTATTGTTGAAGAATACGCAGGAGCTCAGCCGAATGTCCAAGTGACTGTCGGAGTTTCCGGAACAGGCGGGGGCTTTGAAAAGTTCATCCAAGGTGAGACAGATTTCTCGAATGCATCACGTCCGATTAAAGAAGAAGAAGCTAAAAGCCTTGAAGATGCAGGCATTGATTATACCGAGTTTTTGTTAGCATATGACGGATTGTCCGTTGTCGTAAGCAAAGAAAATGATTGGGTCGAAGATCTTACAGTTGAAGATTTGAAAAAATTGTGGGTCGAAGACGGCACAACAAAAAAATGGTCAGACATCAACCCTGAATGGCCGGATGAAGAAGTGGTCTTTTATGCGCCAGGAACAGATTCCGGAACATTTGATTACTTTAACGAAGTGATCCTTGAAGAAGAAGATTTGGTAAGCGCAGCTACACTTTCTGAAGATGACAACGTATTGGTTCAAGGAATTCAAGCAGATCCAAATGCAATCGGGTTTTTCGGATACGCTTATTACCAAGCAAACCAGGACACGTTGAAAGTTGTTAAAATCAACGGAGTAGAACCGACAAACGAAACAATCGAGTCAGGTGACTATTCTCCGCTGTCGCGTCCATTGTTCACATACGCAAACAACACATCTGCTGCCGAAGAAGAACAAGTTTATGACTTCTTAGAGTATACACTTGAAAATGCTGGAGAAATGGCTGAAGCTGTCGGTTATGTAGCCCTTCCTCAAGAAGAGTATGATAAAGGATTGGCAGATTTAGAAGCGCTTAAACAATAAACGGATTGAGCCTAAATTTAGGGGTGAGCAGCCAGCTGCTCACCTTTTGCGGTTGAAAGGGGATTCTTTATGCGAACATCTGTGCAGGAAATGATCGCGCAGTCGAAAGGGAAAAAGAACAAAAAATTCATGGAGAAAATGATTCCGGTCATTTTATTCCTTATTGCGTCGGTTTCGGTTTTAACGACAATCGGGATCGTCGTAACGCTAGTTGTTGAAACCATTACGTTCTTCACACGCGTTTCCATAGCCGATTTCTTATTTGGCACGACCTGGCTGCCGTTTTCCAATAAAGAGCAGCTGTTTGGAATTTTGCCATTGATCATCGGCACGTTGAAAGTAACGCTAATTGCTGTAATTGTTGCGGTTCCAATCGGCATCGCATCAGCCATTTATTTAAGTGAATATGCCAGTGAGACAGTGCGCCGCATCGTCAAGCCGGTGCTTGAAGTTCTTGCAGGCGTGCCAACAATTGTTTACGGATTTTTCGCTTTAACGTTTGTCACTCCGCTTTTGCAAAGCGTTTTTCCTGAAATTAAAATCTTTAACGCTATATCACCGGGAATCGTCGTCGGTATTATGATCATTCCGATGATTGCATCGTTGTCAGAAGACGCGATGTCGTCCGTGCCAAAGCAAATCCGCGAAGGCGCTCTTGCAATGGGCTCGACAAAATTCGAGGTTGCTTGGAAAATCACCGTACCTGCTGCTTTGTCCGGGATTATCGCATCAATCGTTCTCGCAGTGTCCCGCGCAATTGGCGAAACGATGATCGTATCACTTGCAGGCGGCTCAACGCCAAAGTTCAATGGGGATTTCACTGATTCCATCCAGACGATGACTGCCTATATCGTTCAAGTATCAAAAGGGGACGCCGGATATGGGACAACCATTTACTATTCCATCTACGCAGTAGGGTTTACATTGTTCATCTTTACCATGCTGATGAATATCCTCGCTGGATATGTCTCAAAACGGTTCAGGGAGGAATATTAAGATGCGCTATATTGAACATGAACAAGTTGTTAAACGCATGAACGGCCGTTTGGTAGCGAACGTTATTTTTAAAGGAATCTTTCTGGCGGCGACATTGCTTGCGATTCTGGCGCTCGTGTTACTGGCCTACCGGATCATTACGCAAGGAGCAGGGCATTTATCACTCGACTTCCTGTCCAATTTCTCGTCGCGTTTTCCTGAAAAAGCTGGAATTAAAGCGGCCTTAATCGGTTCTTTATGGCTTATGGCGGTTGTAGCGCCGACATCGATTATCCTTGGCGTCGGTTCTGCCATCTACTTGGAAGAATACGCAAAGAAAAATAAAATCACTTCGTTTATCCGAATCAACATTGCGAATTTAGCAGGAGTTCCATCCATCGTATTCGGATTGCTCGGCTTGACGATTTTTGTCCGGGCATTTGCTCTGGGCAACAGCATACTTGCTGCAGGGTTCACAATGAGTTTGCTCATTTTGCCGGTCATCATCGTAGCTGCCCAAGAAGCGATCCGTTCTGTACCAGGCGAGCTTAGGGAAGCGTCGCTCGGAATGGGAGCCACCAAATGGCAGACTATCGTAAAAATCATTTTGCCTGCAGCAATCCCGGGGATTTTGACAGGAAGCATCTTGGCGTTGTCGCGAGCTATCGGTGAAACAGCACCACTCATCGTTATCGGAGTTCCGGTCATTATTCAGTTTTTGCCAGCAGGCGTCCTGGATACGTTCACTGCTTTGCCAATTCAAATTTTCGACTGGGCGAGCCGGCCGCAGCAGGAATTCCAGACAGTTGCCGCAGCTGGAATTATCGTTTTAATGATTTTCTTGCTGTTGATGAACTCGGTTGCAGTTATTATCCGGAATAAATTTCAGAAACGTTATTAATGTGTAAAAGTTGAAGGGGGCTTCACAATGACAATGACTATTAAAGCAGAAAAGAAAAAATCTGCGACAAAATTGCAAGAGCAAGGCATAAAAGTGCCGGTATACCAGACCAAAGAACTTAACTTATGGTATGGCGAAAAACATGCATTGAAAAATATCGATTTAGACATTAATGAAAATGAAGTAACAGCGATCATCGGCCCGTCAGGGTGCGGGAAATCCACGTATATTAAAACGTTGAACCGGATGGTTGAACTTGTGCCATCGGTCAAGACTTCCGGTGAAATCCTGTACCGGGACCGCAATATTTTCAGTTCGGATTATCAAGTGGAAGAGCTGCGGACGCGTGTCGGCATGGTATTCCAAAAACCGAATCCATTCCCAAAATCAATATACGATAATATCGCATACGGACCGCGCATCCACGGCATCAAAAACAAAAAAATTCTTGATGAAATCGTCGAAAAAAGTTTGCGCGGAGCAGCAATCTGGGATGAAGTAAAAGACCGGCTGAACGAGAATGCGTACAGCATCTCAGGTGGCCAGCAGCAGCGGATCTGCATCGCTAGAGCATTGGCGATTGAACCGGATGTCATTTTGATGGATGAACCCACTTCGGCGTTGGATCCAATCTCTACATTAAAAGTCGAAGAATTGGTCCAGGAACTGAAAGAAGACTACAGCATCATCATTGTGACGCATAATATGCAGCAGGCTGCCCGGATTTCCGACAAAACTGCTTTCTTCTTGAACGGGGAAGTAATTGAATTTGATGAAACCGACGCAATTTTCTCTAACCCATCCGATAAACGGACGGAAGATTATATTTCAGGACGATTCGGTTAAGGAAGGGAAGAAAAATCTATGTCAGTACGTGAAAAATTTGATTTTGAATTGAATTTAGCCCAGAATCAATTGATTGAATTGAGCACAATGGCCATCGAGGCGTTGGACAAATCGATTGATGCATTGATCAACCATGATATTGATGCGGCACTGGAAGTAATTGAAGATGATTCTGATATCAATATACTTGAAGAAGAGCTTAATGATCGCGTAATTTTGATCATCGCTAAACAATCTCCTGTTGCAACAGATTTGAGAAGGCTTGTCGTTCTCATCAAGATTGCGTCGGATTTGGAACGGATCGGCGATTATGCCGTTAATATTGCCAAAGAAACGATCCGCATTGGAAAAGAAGAACTCGTTACACCGATTGAGTTGATCAAGCAAATGCGCAATTTGGCAACAGCCATGCTAAGGCAAGTGATTGAAGCGTTTATCGAAGAAGACGTTGTCAAAGGAAAAGAAATTGCGGAATTGGACGACCAAGTGGATGAGCTGTACGGTGAATCTATCCGCAGACTTATGATGGCAGGAGCCTCAAATCCGGAAAAATTGAGCCAAATCACGCAACTGGCGTTCATATCGCGTTACATGGAACGTTCAGCCGACCACGCAACAAATATCGCGGAACAATTGTTTTATCTGGTTCGCGGGAAGCATTACAATTTGAATAATTGATGGTGTTCCCGGCAATGGGAAATTGCCGGGAATTTTGTCTTTTTAAAAGTATAAAAGTTGAGTTTTCTTGGTAGACTTTATATCGGAATGTGCTATAATAGTTAAGTCGTATAGATCAAATGCTTAAGTTTTAAACGATCTTTGAAAGAATTAGGAGGGATATCGATGCGTGTTAACATCACATTAGCTTGTACAGAATGTAGCGAACGTAACTACAGCACTGTTAAAAATAAGCGCAACAACCCTGAGCGTCTTGAAATGAAAAAATATTGCTCACGTGAACAGAAAATGACTTTACACCGTGAAACGAAGTAATTCATTGATTGCCAAAACCTATATGGGTTTTGGCTTTTTTTCTTTCCGAAGGAGTGTTATACATATGGAAAAAGTTCAGCAGCGAAAACTAGTATTGGATCAAATGAAAAAAATGGACAAAGACATTTATCGGGAAAAGTCCGAGAAGATCCGAGGCTGCCTGCTGGAAGACCCGGCTTTCAAAGCAGCGAAAACGATTGGCGTGACCATTGCAGCATTTCCGGAAGTTGATACTCTTCCGCTCATCGAGTATGCCTGGCAAAACGGCAAGCGCGTAGCTGTCCCGAAATGTGATCCGCTGACCCGTACAATGGATTTCTATGAAATTGTGAATTTTGATCAGCTCGAGAGGGTCTATATGAATTTGAAAGAACCGAAAGTTTCAGAGACTACATACCTCGGTCCCGAGCAAATCGATATGATGATTGTGCCAGGAGTGGTCTTTTCACGATCCGGCTACCGGATTGGCTTTGGCGGCGGCTATTATGACCGGTATTTGTCCAATTATGCTGGTGTGACGCGTTCGTTGGCGTTCGACCTGCAAATTGTCGATTCTGTGCCGGTTGAGGTTCATGATGTACCGGTTGAGGGTATATATACTGAGAGTGTTTATTGGAACGGGAAGGTGAACCGATGAAAACCCTTTATGATGTTATGCAGCTGTTAAAAAGCTACGGCACAGTTATTTATACGGGAGACCGCCAAGCGGATCTCGACTTGATGGAAGATGAAATCAAAGAACTTTACAAGCAGCAATTCATTTCCGCTAAAGATTTTTCTGCGGCTTTGCTAATCTTGCGCCAAAAGAGAAATGGGAATTAAAAGTTCTTCGGATCCTGAAACTTTCGGGTAATTCGTTCGTCTAGATATAGGTGTGCTTTTATGATAAGATCATAAGCAGTTTAAGCTCTCTTAACAGAGAAGAGAAGGTCCGGAAAGAAGATAAAGTGGAACGAGAATTTGTAAAATTGGCAAAAGGAGGATGTGGAGGATGTTAAAAAAGGAATGGCCAAAACATTCAATCCTCGTAATAGCAATTATTGCAACTTGGCTAAAAACGTATATTGTCTATAAAACCAGCTTTTCGATAACCATCGATAATGCATTGCAAGAGTTTATTTTGTTCATCAACCCATTAAGCTTGATTCTTTTTGTTTACGGCATTTCGCTTTTCTTCAAAAGCGAAAAAGGGAAAAATCGCTATTTGGTAACAGTGACAGTTATTTCATCAATCGTTCTTTATGCCAACGTAGCGTTTTACCGGTTTTTCAGCGATTTTATCACGTTGCCGGTGCTTTTTCAGACCGAAAATTTCGGCGATTTGGGTTCAAGTGCGTCTGAAAGCATCTTTTGGACGGATATCTTCTATTTTGCCGACGTCTTTATACTGCTGTTCGCCATTAAATTTTTAAAAGTAAACACTGGAAACATCAAATCGCTTTTGGTTCAGCGGAAAGCCTATTTCATATTGTCAGCCGCTATTTTATTTTTTAATTTGGGTCTTTCTGAAGCTGAGCGCCCTCAATTATTAACACGGGGTTTTGATCGTGAAATGCTTGTTAAAAATATCGGCATGTACAATTATCATCTTTATGATCTTTATGTCCAATCAAAATCTCAAGCGCAGCGCGCGCTCGCGGATGGATCCGAACTTGTTGAAGTGAACAACTACGTCCGGGCAAATCAGGCAGAACCTTCTGAAGATATGTTCGGGGCAGCAGAAGGAAGAAACTTGATTGTTGTGTCTCTGGAATCGATGCAGACATTTCCGATCAACAATACGATGAATGGCCAAACCATCACACCGTTTATGAATGAATTGACGAAAGACGAAGATACCATTTATTTTCCAAACTTCTACCATCAGACGGGATTAGGGAAAACGTCCGATTCTGAATTTTTGTTTGAAAACTCTTTATATCCGCTTAGCGGCGGTGCAGTTTTCTTTACGCATAGCGGAAATACGTTCAATTCCTTGTCTGAAAAACTGGGAAGCAAGGGCTATCATACGACGGTTCAGCACCCGAACGCGAAGAGCTTCTGGAACCGGGATATGATGTATGAATCTTTGGGGATAGACGAGTTTTTGGATATCAACAGTTTTGAAATCGGGGAAGGCGACGCGGTTAACTGGGGCATGAAGGACATACCGTTCATGGAGCAGTCGGTTGCGCATATGGCCGAAATGCCGCAGCCTTTCTACAGCCGTCTGATTACCCTGACCAACCACCATCCATTCTTTTTGGATGAGGAAGACCAATTTATCGGCGAATACGATTCTGTTTCAGGTACGCTAAATCGCTATTTCCAAACGGTACGATACATGGATGAGTCGGTGAAAACTTTATTCGATGAACTGAAAGCAGCAGGGCTGTATGAAAATTCGGTTATTGTTATGTACGGGGACCATTACGGAATTTCGGAAAACCACAATGAAGCAATGCAACAATATTTAAACAAAGAAATCACGCCATATGAAACGGCACAGCTTCAGCGAGTACCGCTATTCATCCATATCCCGGGTTACGGAGAAGGACGTGTAGAGGAAGAAGTGGGAGGCCAGATCGATCTGCGGCCGACGGTGCTGAATATGCTTGGCGTGGAAACGATAAAAGATATTCAATTCGGTGGGGATTTGTTCTCGGAAGAGCATGAAGAATTCGTGGTGTTCCGCGATGGCCGCTTTATTACCGAAGATAGTGTTTACGCAGGCAATGTCTGTTATGACAGAGAAACGGGCGAAGAAAGCGATCCGCTGAACTGCGAACCTTATATTGACCAAGCGCTGACAGAACTGGATTATTCCGAATCGATTATCAATGGTGACCTTTTGAGGTTCTATAACGAAGAAGATGGACAATTTCAGCCAAACAGTGAAATCATACAAGCAGAAAAGTAAAGGGAGCGCCGCGGCGCTCTCTTTTTTTTATCACATCACCTTGCTAAATGAGTGCATAAGGTGTGCCGAAGAAAATTGAAGTAGGGCATCGGGAAACCATTCTCAAAACACCCACAAAAAAACCGCCGCTATAAGGCGACGGTTTTTCCATATTGCTTAGTGTAATGCAGGCGGATAGCCTTGTGTGATGATCGTAGCAACAGTGAAGGCGCCGAAAATCACGAATGTTCCTAAATTAAAAAGAAATCCTAATACTTGTTTTTGCTTAAAGGTTTGAACAGTGCCTACTGCTGCAAAAATCGCAATTAGACCAAAAATAACCATAAGTAGATTCATCTATGACACTCCCTTCAACTTCAACAGCCAGTGCCGTTTTGTACTCTTTATATTGTAATGTCTTTCCTGCGATTTGTCGAGAACTAAAAAGTGTCATTCCGTTGAACAGTAGAGTGCCGGGAAGTCATGATATAATTGGATTGAGGTGAAGAAGGATGCTAAAAATAGATCAAATGGAACTTGGTCCGGTCCAGACAAATTGCTATATCATATCAAACAATTTGAAAGAATGCTTGATTTTCGATCCTGGGGAAGAAAGTGGGAAAATCACGTCTTTGTTGAAAAAGAAAGGGTTAAAGCCTTTGGCCATTCTTTTGACGCACGCCCATTTTGATCACATCGGTGCCATCGACGAGCTGCGGGAACAATTCACGATTCCGGTGTATTTGCACCAGCTGGAGAAAGACTGGCTGAGCCGGCCGAATCTCAACGGCTCCGGAAAATATGCAATGGTTCCGGATTACCGGATGAAAGATGCGGATGTATTGATTGATGATGAAAAAAGCTTGGAAATTAGCTCGTTTAATATGGAGCTTTTCCACACACCTGGCCATTCACCGGGAAGCATTACATATTCTTTTGGTCCAGAAGGTTTTGCGATTGTCGGGGATACGCTGTTCCGTGGAAGCATCGGGCGGACCGATTTGATTGAAGGATCAGAGGCAAAACTGCTGCAGTCTATCCGCGAATCGTTATTGACCCTCCCTGAGCATATGATCTTGTACCCAGGGCATGGGCCGGAAACAACTCCTTTACAGGAGAGAAACAGCAATCCGTTTTTGCGAGGGTATTAATTGAAACAAAAAAGCGGCCTGAGTGGCCGCTTTTTTTGTTTGTACAGTTTTAAAATTAATGTCCAGCACCGGGAATATGGATGAACGTCGTATAATACGTAAAGCCGACGAAGAAAACAGTCAAGTAAGCCCCGAAAATATACAAGTACATACGCTCCGAAATGTTTAAGTATCCTAGAAGAACAAAAAATCCAGTATTAGCCACCATCAATAAAGCCACTTCGTTCATATCGCCAACGTAGAAAAGAACAGCAAAAATACCTGTCCACCATCCCATTAATTTGAACATCTTATCCATGGGTAATCCCTCCTTTGCCACAACACAATATTCTCTATACCATTATATAGGCAATAGAGTGAGTGTGTAAACAATGAGTTGCCCATTCTTTGTGACAAACAAGTGTATTGTAGAAAAAACTTTTTTAATATAGAGGGAGTAGATCGGTTCCAGCTGTTAAAGGTCCAAGAAATAGGGCAACTGGATTGGGCCGGAGCCAAGCACTAACTTATCTAGCGAGACAGCAAAATAGGATGCCAAAAATGAAATTTGCCCCGAAATCAGGGGGTTAAATATTTATTATGCAGGAAACTATTCCCATTTCTAAAAGCGCTGGTTATACTATGAGGGAACAACGGCCCCCGGTTGTTCACATCAAAACAGGAGGTGGCTATGCAAGTGATAATTGAAAAAAGATGCACCGAACTGTTGCATAAAGCGGCAGACAACAGCACAACAGACATCCATATCAAACCCGATTCAACCGGCTACAGTGTTTCTTTCCGTTCTTTCCAGCATTTGCGGCAAGTGATGACTATCCCCTTTGATTTGGGCGATCGCATGATCGCTTATTTCAAGTACCTTTCCCTTTTAGACATGAGTGAAAAACGAAAACCCCAAACCGGCTCATTTCATCTTCCAATCAACCAAAATCCTTATTATTTCAGAATATCGACGCTGCCTTCTGTTTTGACAAAAGAAAGCATTGTTATCCGGGTGATTCCGGATGAAGCAGCTCAGTCCATCCGCCAACTGGCGGCTTTTAGCGACTCTGCCCGGCTTCTTGAGAAGCTGGCTGAAGCTCCCCAAGGCTTGATCCTGCTTACCGGACCGACCGGTTGCGGAAAATCAACGACGCTTTATTCTTTATTGAAGCATTGCGCCGAAGCATTAAACCGCAATATCATCACCTTGGAAGATCCCGTAGAACGGAAAAACCATGCCATGCTGCAAATCCAAGTGAATGAAAAAGCGGGCCTGACCTATGCGGCAGGCTTGAAAGCGATTTTGCGCCACGACCCAGACATCATCATGATCGGTGAAATCCGCGATGCCGATACAGCGCAGATTGCAGTAAGAGCCGCATTGACAGGGCACTTGGTGTTTTCGACCATCCATGCCCGGCACTCGGTCGGTTGTCTGCACAGGCTTTTTGACTTGGGCGTATCTTATGAAGATATGGCTCAAACGCTGACCGCCATTTCTGCGCAGCGCATTGTCCCGATATTTCCCGAAAGAGACCTTCAAACGACGGCTTACCGGGCACTGTATGAAATTCTTCACGGCGAGCGGCTCGACGAAGCGCTGCAATCAGCAAAAGACCGAAAAGCTTATGCCTTGCCTGAATTTTTAACATTCGGAGGGCAAATCCGGGAAGGGGTGAAAATAGGTGCGATTGAATCTTCCTATGCGCTCAAATCGGGTTTCCCTGTATGACCGCGATCATTTCCTGACGAGGCTGTCGGTTCTTATGAAAGAAGGATATTTACTGCCGACCGCATTAACGCTTCTTTTGCCGCTGCATACAAAAAAAGTGGAGGAAGCTCTAGACGGAATGACTGCGGTATTAAAAGGCGGCGGGAATGCAGCAGAGCTTTTTAAGTTTTTAGGGTTCAAGGACCAGGTGCTGCTTCCGGTAGAAATAGCGGAACACCATGGGCGACTTGGGGAAGCCATCGATAGCATTGCAAAAAGCTATGTCCGCACTGAAAACGTGCAGAAAAAATTAAAGGCTTTGTTGGTTTATCCAGTCTCCCTGCTAATTTTCACATCGATCCTTTTTTTGTTTTTCCGAACCAGTTATGTTCCGAATTTAACTGAATTGATGGAGTCAATGCATTCAGGAGAAGAAGGGAATAGCGTCCCTGAATATTTGCTCAAGCTCCCTGATTTTTTTATTGGCTTGTTTGCTTTTGGAGCCCTCAGTGCCGCCGCTTTTTTCAAACTGTTGAGAAAACAGCCTGCCAGCAAGCAGATCAAGTGGATTTTGTCGGTGCCAGTGCTTCGCAATTTTATGAAATTATATTGGTCGCATTTGTTTGCCCGGGAACTGGGCACTTTGCTCCATAGTGGCATCTCCATCCAGGAATCGCTCGATTTGCTGAAAACCCAAAGCTACCAACGGGTCATCGGGCTGATGTCGGACGACGCCCAAGAAGAAATCAAATTAGGGTTGCCGCTCTCGGTTGCCCTTTCGCGTTTTGAGTTTGTAGCCGATGACATGTCAACTTTTGTCCAGCACGGTGAAATGTCGGGATATTTGGGGAAAGAATTGATTCTCTACAGTGAAGTGCTGATGGAGCGGATTGAACTGAAAACGCAGCAATTGCTGCGTGTCATCCAACCTGCGTTCTTTTTGATGATCGCAGTATGCATCATCGGCGCTTATTTGGCGATTTTATTGCCTATGTATAATCTAGTCCAAACAATTTGAGGGGGAAAAAGAATGCGTCTATTGAAAAACCAAAAAGGATTTACGTTGATCGAAATGCTTATTGTAATGCTCATCATAACTGTATTGATTGCCATCGCTATCCCGAATGTCTCCAAGCAAACAACAGCGGTTGATACAAAAGGATGCAAAGCATTCGTGCAGATGGTCCAAGGGCAGGTCGAATCCTATCGAATGGATGAAAAAGCCGTTCCAACAATCGAAAACCTAGTGACGAAAGGGTATTTAAAAACAAACGAAACCAATTGCCCGAACGGTGATCTGGTGGAAATTTCAACGGACGGTATCGTGTCATCCAAAAAACCAGTTTAGGCAAAGACGGATTTACGCTGATCGAGATGCTGCTCGTATTGGCCATCTTAATGGCCGTCGTCGCTATCTCCGTGCCCGCTTACTGGGCTTATGAGGAAAGACGGGAAGAACAGCGTTTTTTCGAATTGCTTCTCCATGATATTTATTTCGCGCAAAGCGAAAGCTATCGTTTAGAACGTGCAGCTATGGTGGTATTCCGTGAAAGCAGCCATTCGTATGAAATCGTCACGGATATTTTAAAGCCGCCTACTGTCCGGAAGCTGCCGGAATCGGTGCAATTGAAAAAGACGAGCAACCTAACAGAGATCTATTACGGTGCGAACGGTTCGGTTACAAAGTCAGGGACCATGCGCTTTGATACAAGCACCGGTGAAAGGGCGTTAGTTGTCTATCTTGGCAAGGGGAGAGTGGTTCTTTTTGAATGAAAAAGGAATATCATGGGCAGAGACAATGCTGAGCCTCGCAATGGTATTTGTGCTATTTGGCAGTTTGCTGCCTGTTTTGCACGGGATGCACGAAAAACTTCAGCTGAAAAGAGAGCGTGCCGCAGCATTTGAGACGATGTATGAAGGGGCGATCGAGATGCAATCTGAGAATGCCAAAAGCGGTATGAGGACGATTAACGGCACGGTCTATCATTGGCAGATGGACACTCATATGTGTGCCAGCTACAACACCTATAAAGGAGAACCGGAAGTAGTATGCCTCGAATAGCGAAAGATGAAAGAGGATTCTCGTTTATTGGGTCTTTAGTGGATTTAATGGTATTGATGCTGCTGTTGCCGCTCATTGCACTTTTTTTCACCTTTGCCATCTCGTTTTCCAATTCCCTTCACCCAAAAATACTGGAATGGCAGCTGTTTACTGAAGAACTCAAAGTATATTTGCGGGACGTTGATTCGATCCAGGAAATAAACAACGGAGGAGGCATACGCATCAGTCGGAACGGGGAGGAATACGATATTGAAAGTTATCCGCAATTGGTCCGAAAACAAAAATTCAGACAAGGCCATGAACCGATGCTTACTGGAGTGGAGAGCTGTTCATTCCGGGTCGATGGGACAAAATTGACGGTTCATGCAATATTTTCAGACGGCTTAACTGAAGAGGCGGAATATGTTCTTACGCGCCCTTAGGAATGAAAAAGGTGCCTTGTATCCCTCGGCCATCGTCTTCTTCCTGTCGGCTCTTATTCTGATGTCCCACAGCCTGATACTATATTCTATCCATTACAAGACATACGATGGATTGGAAAATAAGCACAGACATGCTACGATACAACTACTAATGGAAATCGAAAAAAATAAAATACCTGAGTAGAAGGTAGTATCGGGTGGGAACATGAAGAGAATTTACTTAATTGGGTTTATGGGCTGCGGGAAAAGTGCCATCGGAAGAAGGCTGAGTTTTCTTTTAAAAGTGCCTTTTTACGACATGGACAAAGAAATTGTGCGGCAAACTGGAATGACGATACCGGACATCTTCGAAAAGTTTGGAGAAAATCATTTCCGCGAGCTGGAAACGGAGTTTTTAAGAAACTTTCATGAAGAATACTGCATCATTTCGACAGGCGGCGGGACAACGATGCGAAAAATCAACCGCAAAATTATGCGTGAAACGGGCCTTGTGCTGTTTCTTGATGCTCCTTTCAAAGAAATTTGGAGAAGGATCCACAAAGACGCAAACCGGCCAATCGTCAAAAGGTCGACGAGGGAAGAAATAGAGGCGTTGTACAAATCGCGCTATCCGCATTACAAGTCGGCTGCGCATATTACGATCCGGACAGAATTCCGGACGCTGCGCCAAATAACACAATATGCTGCATTTCAAGTCATTCGCCTAAAAAGCGAATGATTTTTGTTTTTTATCTATATAAAGTTCGCATTTTCAGCTTATGTCTAATTTTGATTGCGCTTACCCCTTAATAATGTTAGGATATAGACGAAGTTATACGTTTTGTATAGCGGTTTGGACCAATCGATTCGATTTGGGCGGATGAGTGCACGGGGAGAGCACGCGAAAGCGTCGCCGAAGGAGCAAGTAACGGTAGTTATGAATCTCTCAGGCAAAAAGACTCGGGCAGGACGCATCTCTGGAGAACGCTGCGCGGCAGCTACCAAAGAGGAAAGCCATTAAATCATGGTAAACTTTCAGGTTCCAGGACAGAGATTTCCCTTACTAAGGGAAATCTCTGTCCTTTTTTCGTTCAATTTGTTGAACGGACAACCGCCCAGCTCTTTAAAGGAATTTGATACTGAGGAGGATCATTCATGGAACAATTAAAACAACTTAAACGCACTCCTCTATTTGAGGCATACGCTCAGTATGGCGGGAAAACGATTGATTTTGGGGGCTGGGAATTGCCTGTGCAATTCTCGAGCATCAAAGAAGAACATGAAGCGGTACGGACAAAAGCCGGGCTATTCGACGTTTCCCATATGGGGGAAATTCTGGTTGAAGGGCCGGACAGTTTGGCTTACCTGCAGCACCTCGTAACAAATGATGTTTCAAAAATCAAAGATGGCCAAGCCCAATATACTGCCATGTGCTATGAAGATGGCGGTACTGTAGATGATTTACTCGTTTATAAAATCGATGATACCCACTTTATGCTGGTGGTGAACGCATCGAACATTGAAAAAGATTTCGAATGGATGCAAAAAGCTGTAACAGGTGACGTCCAGCTGCAAAATGTCTCCGACCAATATGGGTTGCTGGCGTTCCAAGGACCGCTAGCAGCAAAAGTATTGCAGCGGATGACCAATGAGGATGTATCCCAAATCCGCCCGTTCCGCTTTAAGCAGGATGTGGAAATCGCTGGGCATTCTGTCTTGCTGTCCCGCACCGGATATACCGGGGAAGACGGATTTGAAATCTATGCAAACCCGGAAGATACAAAAGCGCTATGGGATAAAATTTTGGCTGAGGGCAAAGAAGATGGTGTTTTGCCGGTAGGGCTTGGCGCGCGTGATACGCTGCGTTTTGAAGCATGCTTGGCGCTTTACGGCCAGGAATTGTCCAAAGACATTTCCCCTCTTGAAGCAGGCATCAATTTTGTGGTGAAATTGCAAAAAGAAGAAAACTTTATCGGCAAAGAAGCGCTCGCTTTCCAAAAGGAAAACGGCGTGCCGCGTAAATTAGTCGGCATCGAAATGATTGATAAAGGCATTCCGCGCCACGGCTACCCTGTGTATATCGGTGACAAAAAAATTGGAGAAGTGACAACAGGTACACAATCTCCTACTTTGAAGAAAAATATCGGCCTGGCGCTCCTTTCGAGTGAATATGCCGAACTTGATACGGAAGTCGAAGTTGAAATTCGCGGCAAAAGGCTAAAAGCGAAAACCGTCCAAACGCCATTTTATAAACGTTCCAACTAAACTAATTTGAAAAGGGGACAGCACTCGATGAAACATCGCTATTTACCAATGACGTCTCAAGACGAAAAAGAAATGCTGGATGCCATTGGCATTCAGTCAATCGATGAATTGTTTGCCGACATTCCGGAGAAAGTCCGTTTCAAAGGCGAATACAACATCAAGCCTGCAAAGTCTGAATCTTCATTAACCAAAGAATTGGCACAGCTGGCGGCGAAAAATGCCGACACAAACCGCTTTGCTTCTTTTTTAGGGGCTGGGGTTTATGACCATTACAAGCCGATTATCGTAGACCATGTGATTTCGCGTTCTGAATTTTACACTGCGTATACACCTTACCAGCCGGAAATTTCGCAAGGGGAACTTCAGGCGATTTTTGAATTCCAAACGATGATCAGTGAACTGACGGGCATGGATTTGGCGAACTCCTCCATGTACGACGGCGGAACTGCTTTGGCGGAAGCGGGGATGCTTGCTGCAGGCCATACACGCCGCAAGAAAATTTTGGTATCCCGTGCAGTCCATCCGGAATCCCGCGACGTTGTCCGGACATATGCACTCGGCCAATCCATTGAAGTGGAAGAAATTCCTTTGAAAGATGGCCATACAGATATCGAAGCTTTGAAAGAAATGCTCGATGATAATGTAGCTGCTGTCATGATTCAATACCCGAACTTTTTCGGACAAGTGGAAAACTTAAAAGAATTGGAACCGATCATCCACGAAGCGGGTGCATTGTTCACGGTTTCTGCTAACCCGTTAGCGCTAGGAGCTTTGACGCCTCCAGGAAAACTAGGGGCAGACATTACAGTCGGCGATGCTCAGCCTTTTGGAATTGCTGAAGCATTCGGTGGTCCGCATTGCGGTTATTTCGCCGTGACGAAAGCTTTAATGCGTAAAGTGCCTGGCCGTTTGGTTGGAGAAACGACTGATGAAGACGGGCGCCGAGGATTTGTTTTGACGCTGCAAGCGCGCGAACAGCATATCCGACGCGATAAAGCTACATCGAATATTTGTTCTAACCAGGCGCTTAATGCCCTTGCAGCATCTGTTGCTATGACGGCGCTTGGCAAAGCGGGAACGAAAGAAATGGCGATCCAGAATATTACGAAAACACATTATATGAAGCAACAGCTAAAACAAGCCGGTTTTGAAATCGCCTTTGAAGGCGCTCATTTCAATGAAATCGTCGTCAAGGTAAACTCATCAGTCCGTGAATTGAATGCTGCGTTATTAGAGCAAGGCATCATCGGCGGCTATGATCTCGGCCGCAGTTACGAAGAGCTTGCCGGTCATGTTTTAGTAGCAGTGACGGAACAACGGACAAAAGAAGAAATCGATGCATTCGTGCAGGTATTGGCTGCAACAGTGCAGGAAATGGGGGCTACTCATGCATAAAGACAATCAACCGCTCATTTTTGAAATGACGAAAGAAGGCCGCGTTGGCTATAGCTTGCCGACTCTTGACGTACCTGAAATCGATTTAGCTGATGTATTGCCGCAAGACTTAGTGCGTGAAGAAGCTGCTGACTTGCCGGAAGTTTCGGAACTTGACATTATGCGCCATTACACTGCTTTATCAAAACGCAACCACGGTGTCGATTCAGGCTTCTATCCGCTCGGTTCTTGTACGATGAAATACAATCCGAAAATCAATGAAACGGTTGCTCGTTTCCCTGGGTTCGCGAACATTCATCCACTGCAGGATGAATCAACAGTCCAAGGTGCAATGGAATTGTTATATGATTTGCAAGAGCATTTGGTTGAGATCACTGGAATGGACGAAGTGACGCTTCAGCCGGCTGCCGGTGCGCACGGGGAATGGACCGGCCTTATGATGATCCGCGCCTACCATGAATCTCGCGGCGATATGAACCGAACGAAAGTCATTGTTCCCGATTCAGCACACGGCACCAACCCGGCTTCCGCAACAGTTGCTGGCTTTGAAACGGTAACGGTCAAATCGAACGAGCACGGTTTGGTCGACTTGGAAGATTTGAAGCGCGTAGTCGGGCCGGATACAGCGGCTTTGATGCTGACTAACCCGAACACGCTCGGCCTTTTTGAAGAGCAGATCCTTGAAATGGCTGCCATCATCCATGAAGTTGGCGGCAAATTGTACTATGATGGGGCCAACTTGAATGCCGTTATGTCAAAAGCGCGCCCGGGCGACATGGGCTTTGACGTGGTCCACTTGAACCTGCATAAAACCTTCACTGGACCGCACGGCGGAGGCGGACCTGGCTCTGGCCCGGTCGGCGTGAAAAAAGATTTGATTCCTTACTTGCCGAAACCGGTATTGGTGAAAACCGAAGAAGGGTTGACGTTTGATTACAACCGCCCGGAATCCATCGGCCGCGTAAAGCCGTTTTACGGCAACTTTGGCATCAACGTCCGCGCGTATACGTATATCCGTTCAATGGGGCCGGACGGCTTAAAAGCGGTGACAGAATATGCTGTACTAAACGCCAATTATATGATGCGCCGCCTTGCGCCTCATTTCGATTTGCCGTATGACCGCCACTGCAAGCACGAGTTTGTCCTAAGCGGACGCCGCCAGAAGAAACTTGGCGTGCGTACGCTGGATATGGCAAAACGCCTGCTGGATTTCGGCTACCATCCGCCGACCATCTACTTCCCGCTGAACGTGGAAGAAGGCATGATGATCGAGCCGACTGAGACGGAATCCAAAGAAACACTGGATGCCTTTATCGATGCGATGATCCAAATTGCAAAAGAAGTGGAAGACAATCCGGAAATCGTCCAAAATGCGCCTCATACGACGGTCATCAGCCGTTTAGATGAAGCGAAAGCTGCACGTAAACCGGTGTTGCGCTACACGAAAGCTGAGTAATAGAAAAAAGGCGTCCCGAGAATGATTCGGGACGCCTTTTTTCTATTTGCAGGCGAGATCCTATCGTAAAGAATAAGAAGCTGTGGGCATATCTCAGTAAATGCAAGAATCTTTAATTTTTTTGAGTGTTTTTGTTGAAATAGAACATAGGTTCTGTTATATTAAACGTGTATACACTATGGGAAAGAGGTGGATTTCGATGGTGCTGGCAATCAATGAAGTGAATGGGTTCGAAAAAGGAAAACGGTACACCAAGAATTTGGAGTTTTCATCTTGTTTCAAAAATGGCAAACTTCGCGTGGTTGCTTTGATAGATGCAGATGACAATACGTTTTACTGGACAACGACCGAAGATTCCGCTGACTATCGAAACTTCCGGCTTAAAGCTACATATTCATTTGTGGTAAGCTACATCTCCACAGTATTCGATCCCGCCAATCCTAAAGTCAATATTGCGGAATTGGAAGAAGTAGTGGCTGCGAAGATGGATTTGAGACATGCCAAACGATATAAATTAGAGGCTTGAATAATATAGTAAAAGATATAGACCTTGACGTTGTTAGGGTCTTTTTTTTCTTATTTATAGATTGATTTATCGTTTCGACAGCTGCGCTTTGTGGAGTTATCAAAGTAATGGCAGAAAAAAGCCTTTCCATTATGGAAAGGCTTTGCGTGCTTATGATTTTGATTTGATTTTGCCGGTCCATTGCTTGAACCCGCCTTGCAGTTGAAAAAGCTGGTTATAGCCTTTTTTCTTCAGGAAAAGTGCAACACGTCCGCTGCGTGCTCCGTTTTGATCGTATAAATACACCGGCTTGTCAGCGCGGATTTCTTTATAGCGTTGGCGCAATTGAGTTTGAGGGATATTGCGAGCTCCTAAAATATGGCCGGCAGCAAAGTCTTTCGCTTCCCGGACATCGATAAGTTGAGCTTTTCGATAGCCTTCGATAAATTGTTCTTGGTTGAGAGTCGTAACAGCTTTCTTGACGCGGAAATAAGAAATCAACGCAAATATGACCACTACAAGCAAAGCGATTAAAATGCTGTACAGAAAATCCAATGTTCTTGCCCCTTTCTATTCTCTCTTCATTATAAAAGAAGGGGCAGCCGTTATTCAATGACTTTGTTGCACTTCGTGCAGATTTTGGAGACAATCCTGTGAATTCAAGCTTCTTTCCTCATAAGATATGCATACATAAAGAAGATGATAATAACAATGATATGTAAACCTGAAAAGTAGGAAAATTTCAAAAATTAAAAGGAAAATAGTGGAGGAATACGAGTCTTTTGTATCATTTTAGGGCTTAAAGAGAAAGCCGAACCCTTGATACTAAGAGCTTTTGAAAATTTTGGGGTAAACTGGACAAAATTTTGCCATTCCAAAAAGTTTCAATATCTAGTATGATGGGAACTGTAGAAATACTATATATAGTGTTTGACTCCATATAACATGAAGGAGGAATTGTCAAATGGTTTCTGTTACAAAATCTGAATACACACTTGATGCCGGTTCTTTAAACGAGGATATCAATTCTTTTCCGCAGGTCCATGCGGTAACACCGGATATGAAAATTACACATAAAGGGGTTTCGCGTCTGGTCATGATTGACCGGTACTCGTTCAAAGATACGGAAAAAAAGACGCTCAAAGCGGGAGATTTTGTCGTGTTGACAGTAAAAGAAGATCCAAAATTCCCGGCTCGGGGACTTGGCTTCATTGTATCGCTGGATAAAGCGGCAAACAAAGCGCAAGTTTGGATCGAAGAAGACTATAGAAGCGCGATTGACAAGCCGGAAGAGCAAGAAACCGGAATCGTCTCCAGGTCTCTTGATGTGATCGAGAAGCCGCTTGAAGTTTATTACGAACAAATTGCTAAGCGCAATGCGACCGGCCTTGCTTCTGTTGAAACAACACCCGAAAAGCGCCAGCATTGGTTCGAGAAATTCTATGAGCAGCTTGTCGGATTAAAATTCATCCCGGCAGGACGTGTTCTTTACGGAGCAGGAGCGGATACGGATGTTACGTATTTCAACTGTTACGTAATGCCGTTTGTAGCGGATTCACGCGAAGGCATTTCCGATCACCGCAAGCAAGTAATGGAGATCATGTCTCGCGGCGGCGGCGTTGGAACGAACGGTTCAACACTTCGTCCGCGCAATACGCTAGCTCGCGGCGTCAACGGCAAATCTTCTGGTTCGGTTTCTTGGCTGGATGATATTGCGAAACTGACTCACTTGGTCGAACAAGGCGGATCACGCCGGGGCGCCCAAATGATCATGCTCGCTGACTGGCATCCGGATATCGCGGAATTCATCATTTCGAAAATGCAAAATCCGCGCATCCTTCGCTACTTGATCGAAAATACGGAAGATGAAACGATTAAAAAATTGGCGCATGACAAATTAAAGTTCAAACCGCTGACTCAACAAGAAGAGGCGATGTACCAAGGGATCTTGAATTACCGGGCAATTCCAGGCATGGGCGGATTCAACGAAAAAATCATGCAGGATGCTGAAGCGAAATTGCGTGATGGCGGAACATATTCAGTCCATAATGAAGAATTCTTAACGGGTGCCAACATTTCCGTGACATTAACAGATGATTTCATGAAAGCTGTGGAAGAAGATGCGGATTTCGACTTGCGGTTCCCGGCAGTCGAGTCTTATTCCAAAGAAGAAATGGCCATTTACAACGACCAATGGCATGAAGTCGGCGATGTCCGCGAGTGGGAGAAAATGGGCCATAGAGTCCGCACTTACCGCACGATGAAAGCGCGCGACCTTTGGAACTTGATCAACGTCTGTGCAACTTATTCGGCTGAACCAGGCATTTTCTTTATCGACAATGCCAATGACAAAACGAATGCCAAAGCTTATGGCCAAAAAGTCGTAGCGACGAATCCTTGCGGCGAGCAGCCATTAGCACCGTATTCTGTCTGCAACTTGGCAGCTGTCAACTTGGCGCAATTCGCTGATGCAGAGACAAAGCAAGTTGATTTTGATGCGTTGAAAGAAACGGTCCGTGTCGGCGTGCGCATGCAGGACAACGTCATTGACGCAACGCCTTATTTCCTGGAAGAAAACCGCATCCAGGCACTTGGCGAACGCCGGGTTGGCCTTGGGGTTATGGGCTTAGCTGACTTGCTTATCTATTGCGATAAAGAGTACGGATCGCCAGAAGGCAACCAATTGGTAGACGAAATCTTTAAAACGATTGCTGTTGCTGCATATGAAGAATCAACAGAACTTGCAGTTGAAAGAGAAAGCTTCCCGTTCCTAGTCGGCAAGACTGATGAAGAAACAGCAGCTCTTCGAAAAGCCTTTACAGAAACAGGCTTTATGCAAGGCATGCCGGAACATATCCGGGAAGCGGTGCTTGAAAAAGGGATCCGCAACTCGCATTTATTGACGGTTGCGCCAACTGGTTCAACTGGAACAATGGTCGGTGTATCAACCGGTCTAGAACCGTACTACTCATTCACATACTACCGCAGCGGACGCCTTGGTAAATTTATCGAAGTAAAAGCGGATATTGTCCGTGAGTACTTGAAAAACAATCCAGAAGCGGATGAAGAAAACTTGCCAAAAGCATTTGTAACTTCGATGGACTTGGCTCCTGAAGCGCACGCTGATGTTCAGTGCATCATCCAGCGCTGGATCGATTCTTCCATCTCGAAAACAGTGAACGCGCCTCGCGGTTACACAGTCGAGCAAGTGGAAGGCGTCTACGAACGGCTTTACAAAGGCGGAGCAAAAGGCGGCACGGTTTATGTCGACGGCAGCCGTGATTCACAGGTTCTAACGTTGAAAGCGGAAGAAAATACGTTTGAAGAAGAACATAAAGAAGAAGCTTCCTCAAAACGTCCAATCGTCCTTATCGATACGATTCAAGATCTGCGTTCAACAAACGTTACGATCGGTTCGGAAGTAGGCGACACTTGCCCGGTCTGCCGAAAAGGGACTGTAGAAGAAATGGGCGGCTGCAACACTTGCACCAACTGCAACGCTCAATTGAAATGCGGGCTTTGATTCATGCTCCCAAACGCGACGGCTTCGGCCGCCGCGTTTTTTGTTTGGCGAAAAACAGCCAGCTTAGCCTTATAGTAATAGTTGCTCGATCTGCTTCGTATGATAAAATGGGGAAGGATGTGATTGAGAGGAGTGGCGAAATGAGGGTATTATGTTTGAATGGGCCGAATTTGAATCGGCTGGGGAAACGCGAAAAGGATGCTTATGGAACATTTACGCTTGCGGAGCTGGAAGCTGAGCTTGCAGAGTTCGCTGCTGAACAGAACTTTGAATTGACGTGCCGCCAATCAAACCACGAAGGCGAGTTGATCGATTGGATTCATCAAGCGGGAGACGAGGGGCTGGAAGGGATTGTTTTGAATGCTGGTGCGTATACACATACGAGTGTAGCCATACGGGATGCCATTTCGGCTATTCAGGTGCCGGTTATCGAAGTACATATTTCCAATGTTTATAAACGGGAAGAGTTCCGTCACCATTCTTACATAGCACCGGTAGCTGCCGGACAAATCACAGGTTTTGGCAAAGACGTTTATAAATTGGCGTTGCACGCTTTATTATTAGGGAATCAGAGAGGATGACTACATTGAAATTACAGAAATTACGCACTGAAATGGAAAAACAGCAACTTGAAGCTTTATTGGTGACGAGCCGCTACAACCTGCGTTATGTAACCAACTTTACAGGATCTGCCGGGCTGGCGCTTGTTACAAAAGACAAAGCTTGGTTCATCACTGATTTCCGCTATACCGAGCAAGCAACAGCGCAAGCAACTGAATTTGAGGTCGTGCAAGCGAAAACCAATCTCCTTGAGGAAGTGGCGGAACTCGCAAAAGAATACGGCGTCGGAACCATTTCTTTTGAACAGGAGTATATGACGTATGCAACATTTGTCCAGTACCAGGAAAAATTGGACGCTCAACTCAAGCCGGTCAGTGGCCTGATTGAAAAAATCCGCATGATCAAGACGCCGGATGAGGTCGAGATTTTGAAACAGGCAGCGAAAATAGCAGATGCGGCTTACGAGCATATTTGCGGATTTATTCGTGCTGGCCGCACCGAACTGGAAGTATCCAATGAACTTGAATTTTTCATGAGACAGCAAGGGGCTACCTCTTCTTCGTTCGACATTATCGTGGCTTCGGGCTTGCGCTCAGCATTGCCGCACGGCGTGGCCACTGGCAAAGTGATTGAGCAAGGCGAGCTGGTGACACTTGATTTCGGGGCGCTATACAATGGCTATATATCCGACATTACCCGGACAGTTGCAGTTGGCGAACCATCCGAACAATTGAAGGAAATTTATCAGATCGTTCTGGACTCCCAAGTGCTGGGGGTTGAAAAAATTGGGCCGGGCATGACGGGCATCGAAGCAGACGCCATTGCGCGTGATTATATCAAGTCAAAAGGCTATGGTGAAGCATTCGGACATTCAACAGGACACGGTATCGGCCTTGAAGTGCACGAAGCCCCTGGCCTGTCTTCTAAATCAGAGACGGTCCTTGAACCAGGCATGGCTGTAACCGTCGAGCCGGGAATTTATCTGCCAGGGATTGGCGGAGTGCGCATTGAAGATGATATACTGATAACCGAGTCAGGAAATGAACGATTGACTAACTCCACAAAAGAGCTACGTATTTTATAACAAACGGAGGAACTTACATGATTTCAGTAAACGATTTTAAAACAGGCGTGACCATTGAAGTGGATAACGGCATTTGGCGCGTTATGGAATTCCAACACGTTAAACCAGGTAAAGGTGCAGCGTTTGTGCGCACGAAATTGCGCAACTTGCGTACCGGCAGTGTAACCGAAAAAACATTCCGTGCAGGGGAGAAAGTTGCTAAAGCACAAATCGATAACCGCAAGATGCAGTACTTGTATGCCAACGGCGATTCCCATGCGTTTATGGATACAGAAACATATGACCAAATCGAGCTTCCATCACAAAATATCGAATATGAATTGAAATTCCTTCAAGAGAATATGGAAGTTCAAGTGATTCAATTCCAAGGAGAAGTCCTGGGTGTTGAATTGCCGAATTCCGTTGTCCTTGAAGTAGCGGAAACTGACCCGGGCATCAAAGGCGACACGGCAAGCGGTGGTTCAAAGCCAGCTAAGCTGTCAACTGGACTCGTTGTTCAAGTGCCGTTTTTCATCAACGAAGGCGATAAGTTGATCATCAATACAACAGATTCATCATACGTGTCTCGCGCGTAAGCTTGAAAGTGGCCTCTGAAACAAGGAGGCCTTTTTTAAATATAACTAAGCTATTTCAAAAAGACCCGAAAAAGTCTAGAATGGAATAGACCAAAATACTATACATAAAGGAGAGTAGGACAATTTGAAAATCCAAGAAATCCGTGAAATCATTAAACTAGTGGACAGCTCTTCAATCGATGAGTTCACATATGAGTCCGAAGGCACGAAAGTCAAGCTGAAAAAGAATGGTGGAATTTTCAGCGGAGCGCCAGCAGCGCAGTCTGGAGCCTCTGCACCAGCGGCTCCTGCAGCTCCGGCGCCAGTAGCGGTGGTGCCGCCAGCGACACCGAAAGCGGAAGAATTGGTTTCTGAAGAAGCACCTGAACTTCCGGCGAGCAACAGCAAAAACCTGCATCCAATTCTTTCTCCGATGGTGGGAACTTTCTATCAGTCGCCTTCTCCTGAAGAACCGGCTTACGTACAGCCAGGATCAAAAGTAAGTGCGGACCAAGTTGTCTGCATCGTCGAAGCAATGAAATTATTCAACGAAATCGAAGCGGAAGTGGATGGGGAAATCGCTGAAATCCTCGTTAAAGATGGCCAGCTTGTCGAATACGGCCAGCCTCTATTCCTCGTAAAAACTAACTGAGGAGGGGATAACGATGAAAAAAGTATTAATCGCAAACCGCGGAGAAATCGCTGTCCGGATCATCCGGGCATGCAAAGAGATGGACATTGAGACGGTTGCCGTTTATTCGGAAGCAGACCGGGAAGCCCTTCATGTCCAGCTGGCTGACGAAGCTTATTGCATCGGGCCAAAACTTTCAAAAGACAGTTATTTAAACTTTTCCAATATTATCAGCGTTGCCAAATTGACCAATTGCGACGGCATTCATCCCGGCTACGGCTTTTTGGCAGAAAACGCCAGTTTCGCGGAACTTTGTGAAGCGGTGGATATCATGTTTATCGGGCCGACTTCTGCTGCCATTTCGAGTATGGGAACAAAAGACGTGGCCCGTGAAACGATGCGGAAAGCAGGCGTACCGGTAGTTCCAGGATCGACCGGCATTATTGCCAACGAAAAAGAAGGCTTGAAAATCGCTGAGCAAATCGGTTTCCCGGTGATCATCAAAGCGACTGCCGGAGGCGGAGGCAAAGGCATTCGCGTAGCCAGAAACCGCGAAGATTTTATAAAAGGCCTTCACATGACACAAAAAGAAGCAGCTGCTGCTTTTGGCAATCCAGGCGTCTATATCGAGAAATTCATCGAAGATTTCCGCCACGTTGAAATCCAGGTTTTGGCAGATTCACACGGAAACGCCATCCATTTGGGCGAACGCGATTGCTCGATTCAACGCCGGATGCAAAAACTTGTTGAAGAAGCGCCATCTCCTGCTTTGACTCCTGAAATCCGCGCTCAAATGGGCGATGCGGCAGTAAAAGCAGCGCTAGCAGTCAATTACCGCGGTGCTGGGACTGTGGAATTCATTTTTGATGTTGCCAATCAAAAGTTTTATTTTATGGAAATGAATACCCGCATCCAAGTGGAACATCCAGTAACTGAGATGATTACAGGAATCGACTTGATCCAGCAGCAGTTAAAAGTGGCATCAGGCGAGACACTTGCTTTTAAGCAAGAAGATGTAACGTTTAAGGGATGGTCCATTGAATGCCGGATCAATGCTGAAAACCCAGCGAAGAATTTTATGCCTTCAGCGGGCAAAGTAGATATTTACTTGCCGCCGGGAGGTTTGGGCGTACGGGTCGATTCAGCGATGTATCCAGGTTACAGCATTCCTCCATACTATGATTCCATGGTTGCAAAACTGATCACGTTCGCGGACACACGTGAAGAAGCGGTTGCCAAAATGAAACGCGCACTTGGCGAATTCTTGATCGAAGGAGTGCACACAACCATCCCGTTCCATTTGAAGTTGATGGATCATGAAGTATTCAAATCAGGTGATTTCAACACGAAATTCCTTGAAAAATACGATGTGCTAGGATCCTAAAAAGAAAGGAATTGACCAAATGGCTGAAAAAACAGTTTCTTACGTGCAAATGAAACCGAAAGGTGCGCAAGATTTGGGAAATATCCAAGTTGCTCCTGAAGTGTTAGAGATTATTGCTAGCATTGCGGCGTCTGATATCGAAGGCGTTGCGAGCATGCGGGGCAACTTCACTTCTGGAGTAGCAGAACGTTTAGGGAAAAAAGTGCACGGCAAAGGCGTGAAAACCGAACTGGCGCAAGATGGCTTGGCGATCGACATTTATTGCGTCGTCAATTATGGTGTATCGATTCCGCAAACAGCTTTGAAAATCCAGGAACAGGTTCGCCAAACGCTTTTAAACATGACGTCGCTTCAAACACAGGAAGTGAATGTCCACATTACGGGTGTACAGTTTGAAATGCAGCACCCTAGTGAATAACAACAGGCTGTCCAAGCTGGCTATGCGCCGGCTTATTGGACAGCTTTTTGTTTTACATTCAAGATTTAACTGGAGGCCGAGCCAAGGCATCTCTCCGCACTTCGTCGAAAAGACAGTGGCCAAATGAAGTTTGGCCACTGTCTTTTCAGACTATTTCAAACATGGAAGTTCGGGTGGATTACCTGTATAATGAGGAATAATTAGCCCAAAAAGGAGACCAAAAAAGATATGAAACGACACGAAGCAAGAGAAAAGGCGCTCCAAACCTTATTTCAATTAGAAGGAACAGAATTGACGATTGAAGAAGCGATTGAACACGTTATGGAAGGCCAGCGCGATAATTTTTATGATCTGCTGGTTCAAGGAACCCATTCCAACCTGGCATCAATCGACGAAAAATTGAAAGACCATTTAGAGAATTGGTCGCTTGAACGATTGCCGAAAATTGAACGGACTATCCTTAGAATGGCTGTCTTTGAGCTTAGTTTCATGGAAGATGCACCGTCTCGGGTCATCATGAACGAAGCGATTGAATTGAGTAAAACGTTTGGCGATGAAAAATCCAGCCGCTTTGTGAATGGCGTTCTGTCAAAATTTACCGATGAACAAGAAAATTGATTTGGAGGAATGAATGTGACTGCGAAACTCATTGATGGAAAAGCAGTAAGCCAAAAAATTAAAGACCAAGTTCAAGTACGCGTGGATAAACTAAAAGCTCAAGGGGTTGTGCCGGGCCTTGCGGTGGTGCTCATTGGAGACAATTCTGCCTCCCATACATATGTGAAAAACAAGCAAAAAACATGTGAAGCGCTGGGTATGCGCTCCGATTTGCTCCAATTCCCGGAAGATTTGACCGAAGCGGAGCTTTTATCGACCATCGATGGATTGAATAACGATCCATATATTCACGGCATACTGGTTCAGCTGCCGCTGCCCGCGCATATCGATGAATTCAGTGTTATTATGGCCATCGACCCGCAAAAAGACGTGGATGGGTTCCACCCGGTATCAGTCGGCAATATGATGATCGGGCGGGATGCCTTCTTGCCTTGCACTCCGAACGGCATCGTCAAACTGCTCGAACACTACGCAATCGACCCTGCAGGCCAGCATGTTGTCGTCATTGGCAGAAGCAACATTGTCGGCAAGCCTGTGGGCCAAATGCTGCTGCAAAAAAATGCGACCGTCACATATACTCATTCAAAGACCAAGGATTTGGTTTATTACACCAAACAAGCTGACATTTTGATTGTGGCTATTGGTGTTGCAAAATTCCTGAATTCCAAACACATCAAACCCGGCTCTGTTGTTATCGATGTCGGCATGAACCGAGATGAAAACGGCAAGCTGTGCGGAGATGTGGATTTTGAAGATGTAGTTGAAAAGGCATCCTATGTAACCCCAGTGCCTGGCGGCGTCGGGCCGATGACGATTGCCATGCTGATGGAAAATACAGTGCAGTCGGCTGAAAATGGCCTGACAAAAGACAAAAGCGGAAGAACCATGTAAAATAAATAGAAAAAGAGCTGTTTTTCGGAAGAAAGACAGCTTTTTAATTTCCAAGATAGGGGTTGAAATTTTGTCGACCGACCCATACTTAAGCGTCAAGGCGCTGACGAAATACATAAAAAAGAAATTTGATGCCGATCCTCATTTGCGGGATGTTTATGTTAAAGGCGAATTGTCGAACGTCAAGATCCATACGAGCGGCCATATTTATTTCACTCTCAAAGATAATGCCGCACGGCTGCCAGCCGTCATGTTCGCGGCGAATGCCAGAGGGGTCAAATTCAAGCCGGAAAGTGGCATGACTGTGTTGATCCGAGGGGATGTCACAGTATACGAGGCTTCCGGCCAATACCAGTTGTACGCCCAATCGATGCAGTCGGATGGCATCGGCGATTATTATTTGGCTTTTGAACAATTAAAAGAAAAGCTGGGCAGAGAAGGTTTGTTCAGTGCTGCGCACAAAAAGAGCTTTCCGCGGTTCCCTAAGAAAATTGCGGTGGTTACAGCCCAAACAGGTGCAGCAGTTCGCGATATTCTCATTACGTTGAACCGCCGCTATCCACTTGCAAAAGTGGTACTGTATCCGACTCTTGTGCAAGGGACAGGCGCTGCCCCGTCCATCGTAAAGTCGATCCAGTCGGCCAACCAAAGTGATTTTGATGTTATGATTGTCGGCCGTGGCGGTGGATCAATTGAAGACCTATGGGCATTCAATGAAGAAAGCGTGGCACGCGCCATTTTCGGGTCGCGCATTCCGATAATCTCAGCTATCGGCCATGAAACGGATACGACCATTGCAGATTTTGTATCGGATTTGCGGGCAGCAACGCCGACGGCAGCAGCTGAACTGGCAGTGCCGAGCAAGA
This sequence comes from Planomicrobium sp. CPCC 101079, assembly GCF_007859275.1. Classification (GTDB taxonomy): domain Bacteria; phylum Bacillota; class Bacilli; order Bacillales_A; family Planococcaceae; genus Planococcus. Next base: position 272,499 of record NZ_VOHC01000011.1, read on the forward strand.
CCGAATTGCTCGACCGCATATTGAGCTACCGTTCCGGCATGTACCGCACAATTGCAAACACGGTTTCCAAAGACAAAGCAGCATTGAACCGCTTGACTTCTTCGCTGCCGCTCGCTTATCCCGACCGTTTGTACCGGCCGTTCATCGAACGTGTCGAGCGGGCGACCGATTCGCTGCAGCGTGAAATCATCCAGCAGCTGAACCGTTCAAAAGAACGCCGTGCAAATCTGGACAGCCAGCTGCAAAGCCGGATACCGCTAAAGCGCATCAAGCAATCCGAAATGGATGTTGAAAGCTTGTCGCGGCGATTGGATCAGGGAATGGAGCGCAGCATGAGAAGCAGCACTCAGCAGCTTGCTTCAGCTATGCGAACATTAGACGCTTTAAGCCCGCTCAAAATTATGGAACGCGGCTATTCGATCCCTTATAAGGACGAAGTTGTCGTTAAGAGCATTGCACAAGTGGAACCAGGCGACCGCATTGCAATTTCGATGACGGACGGCACGGTAAATGCCAAAGTAGAAAGCAAGATCCCAACGGATAAAGGAGAGTCTTAAGATGGCAGAAAAAGAAATCATGTTCAATGAAGCGATGGAACAACTAGAAGAAATTGTTCGCCAGTTAGAACAAGGCGATGTGCCGCTTGAACAGGCATTGACACTTTACCAAAAAGGCATGGAACTTTCTAAAGTGTGCCATGATAAATTGCAAAATGCAGAAAAACAGCTTGTCACTATGATGAACGACGGCAAAGAAGTGCCGGTGGACATTGAAAAGGACGGGGCTTCTAAATGAACTTAAGCCAATTCAGAAAACACTATGAACCATTAATCCAAAAAGAAATGACCGCATTGATCGATTCACTGGCTGTACCGCAGTCATTAAAAGAAGCGATGAATTATTCCCTGCAAGCCGGCGGAAAGCGCATCCGTCCGATTTTATTGCTGGCTGTCCTCGAAGAATTCGGAATTCAGCATCCCGACGCCTTGAAAGTTGCGGCGGCGATTGAAATGATTCACACGTATTCACTGATCCATGACGATTTGCCGAGCATGGATGACGATGATTTAAGGCGCGGCATGCCAACCAATCATGTTGTCTACGGTGAAGCACTGGCAATTCTTGCAGGCGACGCGCTGCTGACGTATAGTTTTGGCATTGTGGCACGTCTTGAGCATGTTTCGAGCGATGATAAAATTCGCCTGATCGATCTGATGAGCGTTTCTTCAGGAGCGGAAGGCATGGTCGGTGGGCAAGTACTCGATATCGAAGGGGAAGAGAAAAAGTTGACGCTCGAAGAATTGGAGCAAGTTCATCGCCTGAAAACCGGCGCCCTGTTGACATACAGTATTTTGGCTGGCGCAATACTTGCGCAGGCTGCTGCAGAAGAAATTATGGCGCTTAGCCGCTTTGGCGAACACCTTGGCCTCGCTTTCCAAATCCAGGACGATATTTTGGATGTTACCGGCACTTCTGAAGAACTTGGAAAGACGGCCGGCAAGGACGAAACGAGCGAAAAAAGCACATACCCAAGCCTGTTGACTTTGCCAAAAGCAAAAGAAAAGCTGGAGTTTCATGCAACAGAAGCGCTCAGCGCCCTCAATTCATTGAATGGCGAACCGGCCTTGCTTCGAGAACTGACAGAATTGATCGTTCAAAGAAAAAATTGATTTGTGGAGCTCCAGTTTGTGCATTCTCCATCTATTGATATAATGAGAACAGGTTATTTACGGAAAAATTTTTGGAAAAGGTGAGTGATGGCAATGGATCTTCATACGATTACCAATCCATCTTTCTTAAAAGAGCTGGACAACAAGCAGCTCGTTCGATTAAGTGAAGATATTCGGAGATTTTTAATTGAAAATTTATCAAAAACAGGCGGTCACATCGGCCCGAATCTAGGCGTGGTAGAGCTGACAATTGCTTTGCATAAAGTGTTTGATAGCCCTGCAGATAAGCTGATCTGGGATGTGGGGCACCAGTCCTATGTACATAAAATTTTAACAGGCCGTGCGAGCCAGTTTGATAGCTTGCGCCAGTTTAAAGGTTTGTGCGGGTTTCCAAAACGGAATGAAAGCGCCCACGATGTCTGGGAAACTGGCCATAGCTCCACTTCGCTTTCAGCAGCAATGGGCATGGCCGCTGCCCGAGACATCAAAAAAGACAAAAACCACGTTATTCCGATTATTGGAGATGGGGCTTTAACGGGCGGTATGGCACTTGAAGCCTTGAATCATATTGGGCATGAACAGACAAATATGATCGTTATCTTAAACGACAATGAAATGTCGATTGCACCGAATGTCGGTGCCCTGCATAATGTATTGGGAAGACTGCGGACTGCAGGCAAATACAACAAAGCAAAAGACGACCTTGAATATTTGATGAAAAAAATTCCTGCAGTAGGCGGCAAATTGGCATCAACTGCAGAACGCGTCAAAGACAGCTTGAAGTATTTGCTGGTTTCCGGCGTCTTTTTCGAAGAACTTGGCTTTACGTACCTGGGGCCGATTGACGGGCACAACTTGGAAGAGCTGGAAGAGAACCTTCGCTATGCGAAAAAAGTGGAAGGCCCTGTCCTTTTGCATGTTTTGACAAAAAAAGGAAAAGGTTTTTTGCCAGCCGAACAAGACGTAATTGGTACTTGGCATGGAACCGGCCCTTATAAAACGGAAACCGGCGATTTAGTGAAATCGTCGAACAAAGCACCTTCTTGGAGCGGTCTGGTTGCAGAAACAGTAAGGAAGCTGGCCCGCACCGATGAACGCATTGTGGCAATCACCCCGGCAATGCCGGTCGGCTCAAAACTCGAAGGTTTTGCTTCTGAGTTTCCGGAACGCATGTTTGACGTCGGCATCGCTGAGCAGCATGCCACAACAATGGCTGCTGGACTTGCCACACAAGACATGAAACCGTTCCTTGCAATTTATTCGACGTTTTTGCAGCGTGCGTATGATCAAGTGCTCCATGACGTTTGCCGCCAGAACTTGAACGTCTTTATCGGCATCGACCGGTCTGGATTGGTGGGGGCAGATGGAGAAACGCACCAAGGCGTCTTTGATATCGCCTTCTTGCGACATTTGCCGAATATGGTCATCATGATGCCGAAAGACGAAAATGAAGGCCAGCATATGGTCAAAACGGCAATCGAGTACAATGACGGACCGATTGCGCTCCGCTATCCGCGCGGAAATGGCCTCGGCGTTCCAATGGACAGCGAATTGCAAGTTCTGCCGATCGGATCTTGGGAAGTCTTGAAACCGGGAGCTGAAGCTGTCATCCTGACATTTGGGACTACGATCCCAATGGCTTTGAACGCAGCGATGCATTTAGAGGAACAAGGCATTAGCGCAGAAGTGGTCAATGCCCGCTTTATCAAACCGATGGATACGGCGATGCTCCATGAAATTTTCGGCCGCGGCGTGCCGGTTATCACAATTGAAGAAGCGGTACTGCAAGGCGGTTTCGGCAGCGCAGTGATGGAATTTGCGCAAGAAGCCGGTTACCGGGATGCAGTAATTGACAGACTGGGGATTCCGGATGAATTTATCGAGCACGGAGACGTAGCCGAATTGATGGACGAAATTCATCTGAATAGTGATGAAGTTGTAAATAGAGTAAGAAAGCATGTCCAAATTCAAACAAAAGCAGGATTTAAAGCACTATGAACAAACCGAAAAAAGAGCGCGTGGATGTCTTGTTAGTCGAACGGGGAATCTGTGAGACGCGTGAAAAAGCGAAGCGGGCCATCATGGCCGGCATCATCTATTCGAACGAAGAGCGGATGGACCGGCCAGGAGAAAAAATCCCGGAAGATGCGCCGCTTCAAATGAAAGGCAACGATCTGAAATACGTCAGCCGCGGCGGGTTGAAACTTGAAAAAGCGCTGGCTGAATTTGATTTGTCTGTCGAAGGGAAATTGATGCTTGATATTGGCTCTTCTACCGGGGGGTTTACAGATTGTGCACTGCAAAACGGAGCAAAGCATTGCTATGCGCTTGATGTGGGATACAATCAGCTTGCGTGGAAAATTCGCCAGGACGAACGAGTGACGGTTATGGAACGGACCAATTTCCGCCATTCCAAGCCGGAGGATTTCGAGCAGGGCCTTCCGGAATTTGCGACCATTGACGTGTCATTTATTTCGCTGAAAATCATTTTGCCTGTATTGAAAGGGATTCTTGTGCCAGGCGGCGATGTGATCGCCCTTGTAAAACCCCAGTTCGAGGCTGGCCGGGAACATGTCGGGAAGAAAGGCATTGTCCGTGACCCGAAAGTCCATCGCGCTGTGTTATTAAAAGTAGGGCAGTTTGCGGTACAGGCAGGATTTCATGTGAAAAATATGAGTTTTTCTCCGATTACTGGAGGCGAAGGCAACATCGAATTCTTGTTTCATTTGCAGTCTGCCAATGAAAATAGCGAAATACACGAAATATCGGAAGCGGACGTTGATGAAGTGGTGAAAACGGCACACGAAAAGTTGTAAAACGCATCCCTTTTTGGGATGTGTTTTCTTGTTTTTAGGTCAGTTTAAAGGTACGATATTAAGGATATAGAATATTTATTCATCCAAGGAGGTCCCGATGAACAAAGGGCAACGTCATATAAAAATCAGAGATTTGATCTCGAACCAGGAAATCGAAACGCAGGACGATTTGGTCGACCTATTAAAAGCGTCGGGTTATGCCGTAACACAAGCGACCGTCTCGCGCGATATAAAAGAGCTCCATCTAGTGAAAGTGCCGCTTCAAGATGGGCGCTATAAATACAGTTTGCCTGCAGACCAGCGGTTTAATCCGATGCAGAAGCTGCACCGGGCGCTGACGGACGCATTTGTCAGCATTGACGGGGCAAGCCATTTTTTAGTTATGAAAACGCTGCCGGGGAATGCACACGCCATAGGATCATTGATTGACCATCTCGGATGGGAAGAAATTTTAGGGACGATTTGTGGAGACGATACATGCTTGATCATTTGCCGGGATACCGAGCACCGGGAAATTTTAAAACAGCGCTTGATTGAAATGCTTTAACGAAGAGGTGACATCATTATGCTGAGGGAATTGGATATTCGCAATTTTGCAATCATCGATGCATTGACCGTCAGTTTTACGGAGGGCTTGACTGTCCTGACAGGAGAAACGGGTGCCGGTAAATCGATCATTATTGACGCCGTCCATTTGTTGGCCGGAGGACGCGGAAGCCAGGAGTTTATCCGCCACGGTTCCAAGAAAGCCGAAATCGAGGGCTTGTTTTCGCTCGACAACGAGGGGCATCCCGTTTTCCGCAAATTGGAGGAGTTCGGCATTCCTTCAAGTGATGGAGACATTGTACTGCGGCGCGAGTTGAACGATAAAGGGAAGAACGTCTGCCGAATCAATGGCAAGTTGGTGACAATATCCATTTTGCGTGAAATAGGCGGCGTCTTGATTGATATCCATGGCCAGCATGAAACCCAGGAACTGATGGATGAAAAGCAGCATTTGCATTTATTGGACCAGTTTGCAGGGGGAAGCCTGACGAAAGCGCGAGAAAGCTATGCGCATACTTATGACAAATACAGCCGTTTGAAGCGCGAATTTGCGTCGTATAATGAAAATGAGCAGCAAATAGCCCAGCGCATCGATTTGCTGACTTTTCAATTGCGCGAAATTGGTGCGGCAGAGCTTGTTGCAGGGGAAGACGAAGAGCTGCTGCAAGAGCGCAAAAAGCTTCAGAATTTCAACAAAATTTACGAATCTGTGTCTGCCGCCCACGAAGCGATTCAAGGCGAATCGAAAGGGCTGGATTGGGTGGGTTCGGCAATGTCCGAACTAGAACACGCTGCGTCCGTGGATGAGCAGTTTACGCCCCATTCCGAAACACTGTCGGGCGCTTTCTACCAGATCCAAGACGTTTCAGCAGAAATCAAACGGATTATTGACGATATGGAGTTCGACCCTGAGCGGCTGAATGAAATCGAACAGCGATTGGCGTTGATCCAGTCGTTAAAACGAAAATATGGCGCATCTGTGGAAGATATCCTGCTTTATCAGGAAACCCAGGCAGACGAACTGGACAAACTGATGAACCGCGACAAACGGCTTCAGCTTGACCAGGAAAAATTGAAAGAATTGACCGAAGATCTTCGTGTTGAAGCGGAGGAACTGACTATGCTCCGGAAAAAGGCGGCCAAACAACTGGGCCAGGCCATTATGGAGCAATTGCAGGAACTGCATATGGGCAAAGCCTCGTTTGAAGTGATTTTTGACGCGCTGCCAAACAATAAATTCGACCGCAACGGACGGGATGCCATTTCGTTCTACATTTCCACCAACTTGGGCGAACCATTGAAACCGCTGACCAAAGTGGCTTCTGGCGGTGAGTTGTCCCGGATGATGCTGGCGCTGAAAACAATCTTCTCAAAACACCAAGGCGTGACGTCGCTTATATTTGATGAAGTTGACACAGGCGTCAGCGGTCGTGTGGCGCAAGCCATCGCTGAGAAAATCGCCGCGATTTCCGTCCATTCCCAAGTGCTGTGCATTTCCCATCTTCCTCAAGTGGCAGCCATGGCGGACCAGCATTTGTTTATTGAAAAACGGGTTGAAAACCAGCGGACCATCACAGCCGTCAATGAGCTTAGCGGGCGGGAACGCACCGAGGAAATGAGCCGGATGCTGTCTGGTGCGGAGATTACGGATTTGACGCTGCAGCACGCTGAAGAGCTTCTGACCCTCGCCCATGACCGCAAACTCGCAATGAGATAATTTAAGCAAGAAACAGTCACCAGGGGGAGAAGTTGATGGACAAAATAAAAATTGCAATTGCAGATGATAATCGCGAATTAGTAGACCTTATGAGCGATTACTTGAGCAGCCAGCCGAATATGGAAGTGGTGGCAATTGCATATAACGGCAAGATGTGCATCAATATGCTAAAAGAACATCAGGTTGACATTTTGTTGCTTGATGTCATCATGCCGTATTTAGATGGCATTGCTGTGCTTGATGCCATAAAAGAAGACGAAGATTTGAAAGCTATTTCCGTCATCATGCTTTCGGCTTTTGGGCAAGAGGCGATTATGAGCCAGGCAGCGGAATATGGGGCTTCTTATTTCATTATGAAACCTTTTGAAGCAGAACGGCTTGCGATACAGATCAATCACATTATGCAAAACCGGGAAACGCCGGCTGATCCGAAAACTGAGAAAAAGCAGCGGGACGAACTCATCAATAATTTCATTAAAGAAATTGGCATTCCTCCACATTTGAAAGGGTATGCTTATTTGAAAGAAGCCGTTTCACTTGTGTTGGACGATCCGGACATGCTGAACAAAGTGACCAAGTTGTTGTATCCAGGAGTAGCAAAAAAGTTCGACACAACACCGCCGCGTGTAGAACGGTCGATTCGTAACGCTATTGAAATCGCCTGGAGCAACAACGAAACCAAGCAATTATCTAAAATATTCGGCTATAGCGAGGAACATCTGGAAGCTAAGCCTCCAAACTCACAATTCATAGCAATGGTGGCTGAAAGCCTGAAATTTGATTGAAGCGGACTCCTTTTTTTATATTAAAAAGAATTTAAATATATTGAAGAAGCCTATTAAACGATTCCGTTTAATAGGCTTTTTTCTATAAACCTAAATAAAAAATGTTAAAAAAGTAATTGTAATAATTTACATAAGGAAAACTCAGAAAACAAAAACAAGAAACAAGAAAGGAGATCTTCAATTGTGAGGACCAAAAACCGGTTGCTTGTCTTCTGGTTCACGCGCATACTAGCAAGTAAGAAGAGTTGATAATACGCGTCCAATAAGAAAAGCTGCAGCCGGTTTCCTTTTTCTTTATATCCACTATTCTTGAAAGGATGAAGTTCATATGAACAAAAGATCGGGTGTTTTTCTTATTGGAGGGTTGTTGTTGACGGGAGCCTATGGCACAGAAACTCAACCGGCAGAAGATGATATGATTGCGGTTGAGCAGGAAATGGAAGAAGGTCCGGATGTAGAGGGTCAAACTGGAAATGAAGCGAATGCACAGGATGCCCCGGAAGCTAACAGTGGTGAAGCTTCTCCGCTTTTGGCTAAAGGAGAAACAACCAGTTATGTTTTTAGTGATCCTGGAGAGTTTCCGATTCATTGCCAACCCCATCCGAAAATGCAAATGATTGTCACTGTAGAAGAAGGAGCTGCTAATTCTGGCGAAGCCGCGATCGATATTGCTGATTTTAAGTTTGCGGATAAAACCATTACTGTAGAACCTGGAACTGTGATTACTTGGACCAATCAAGACGATGTTGAACATAATGTTACGTTCGATTAATAAAGTGGTTTCGCATTATAGCAGGCCGGACAAAAAAAGCTTCCGCAGCATGGCGGAAGCTTTTTTTATTTCTGGAATCTTTTTTGGACATTGCCTTTTTTGCGGTCGCGGTTGAGCAAAAAACCTGCGAAAAAGCCGATGCCAAGCACAACGAAAATCGTACCAAGTGTGAATTGCAGCCATAATGCCGGAAAAGGTTCCAATAGTTTGTTAAACAATGTATCACGCATAAGCTTTATGCCATAAGCAGCCATAATGCCGGGAATAAGCAAGACTAAAAATGCTAAAAAACGTCCCATGTTTCCACTCCTTCAAGCTCTATTGTTCCCAATTCCATTAGAGTTGTCAAGAAATCCATCCTGCGTTACGCTAAAGAAAGGAGTGCAAGCTTTTGCATGGAATTTAGTTAGGGGTGTGAACGAAGTTGCAAAATGTTTTGATTGTCGGGGGCGGCATTGGTGGATCTGCCATTTTGAAAATGCTCTTGGAATCTGATTTTTTACATGTCCATGGCGTAGTGGATATCAATCTGGATGCTACTGCCATCCATACCGCTCAAAAAAGCGGCATTCGCACTGTTGAAACTTATCGTGAGTTTGAGAAATCCGATGTTGATATCGTCTTTAATGCAACTGGCAGCGATGAAGTCCAACGCGATTTGCAAATCCATTTTTTGAAAAAGACGGTCATTATTCCAGGCAGCATTGCCAATGTGCTCGTCAATTTGCTCAATGAAAAAGAGCACTTTATTACGCGATTAAGCGAAGAAAGCCATAAACAAAAAATCATTTTCAATTCCATTGAAGAAGGCATGGTTGGAATTGATAAAAACAGCCGTGTCATTATTCTGAACAAAAGTGCAGCACGCATGCTTGAAGTCGATATTGCTTCATCTATCGGCCTGCACATCCACGAATTAATTTCCATGAGCGAACTGCCGCGAATTTGCGAAAGCGGCCGGACTGAACTAAATAAGGAATTGCAATTGCAGAACGGCTCGAAAATTGTGACTTCCCGATTTCCGATGATTGATGAACACGGAGAAATTATCGGCGCTTTTGCGGTTTTCAAAGATATTACGGAAGTTGTGTCGTTGGCAGAAGAAATTACCGATTTAAAAGAAGTCCAGACGATGCTTCAAGCAATCATCCAGTCAAGCGACGATGCCATTTCAGTTGTAGACGAAAAGGGCAACGGGTTAATCGTCAATCCGGCATATACGCGCATTACGGGTTTGCAGACCGAAGACGTGATCGGCCAGCCAGCTTCAGCCGATATTTCAGAAGGGGAAAGCATGCATTTTAAAGCGCTGAAGACCCGCAAGCCGGTCCGCGGCGTTAAAATGAAAGTCGGCCCTGCAAACCGGGAAGTGATTGTCAACGTAGCGCCGATCATCGTCGACAATAAATTAAAAGGCAGTGTCGGCGTCATCCATGACACGACTGAAATCAGATCCTTGATGAAGGAGTTGGACCGTGCACGCAGCATCATCCGGACACTGGAGTCGAAATACACGTTTGATGATATTGTCGGCAATTCATCTGAAATGCAGCTGTCGCTTCAGCAGGCGAAACTTGCGGCACAAACATTGGTCACCGTTTTGCTGCGCGGTGAATCCGGAACAGGGAAAGAATTGTTTGCCCATGCTATCCATAGCGCGAGCGACCGGAAATATAACAAGTTTGTGCGCGTCAACTGTGCAGCGCTGTCTGAAGAAATACTGGAGGGCGAGCTTTTCGGCTATGAAGAAGGCGCGGTTCCGTTTGCCAAAAGCGGAGAAAAGCGCGGGCTTTTTGAAGAAGCGAATAACGGCAGCATTTTCCTTGATGAAATCGGGGAACTTTCACCTGCGATCCAAAGCAAGCTGCTGCGTGTTTTGCAAGAACATGAAACGCTTCGCGTAGGAGGAACAAAACCGATACCGGTCAATGTCCGGGTTATTGCATCGACCAACGCCAATATGGAAAAAGCGTTGCTTGATGGGACCTTTCGGGAAGATTTGTATTACCGGCTGAACCGGATGCCTATCTTGCTTCCGCCGCTGCGCAGCCGCAAGCAAGATATTCCAAGCATCGCGGAACGGCTGCTTTTGAAGCTTAATCAGGAATACGGCCGAAAAGTGGAGGCAATCACCGACAAAGCGCTGCAGCTTTTGCGCGTCTATGACTGGCCTGGCAATGTCCGGGAGCTTGAGAATGTCATCAGTCGTTCGATGATTTTCATGCAGATGCATGAGCATGTATTGACCGAAAAACATATTCCGCTGAATATGCTAAAAGCGGCAGAAGCCAAAAATGAAGTGGTCGTTGAAGCGTCTGTTCCGCTGCAAGAACAGCTGGATACTGTAGAGCGGGCGATTTTGCATCATGCGCTTACACAATTTAAAGGTAATAAATCAAAGACGGCCAAACAACTCGAAATTTCATTGCGGACCTTGTACTATAAATTAGAAAAATATGGATTGAACTAAACATTTTGCAAAACCTTGCACGGTTTTGCAATTATTTGCAGAATATAAGGGCTGAAAAGTGAAATAAAACGCTTACATGCCTTATATCATTGGGTTTTATCTGTTTTAATAAAAAGGAATGGGGTGACCAAATATGACCACATTAACCGATTTGGTAGACAGCATTTCGGAAAACGAAGAAAATTCTGTTGCAGTTGCAGCAGCTGCTGACAGTGCGGTATTGGAGGCAGTAAGTTTAGCTTTAGGGCATGGATTAGCCAGTTTCCGGTTGTATGATGATGAGTCGAAGCTAAAGGCATTGATCCAAAACAGCTTTCCTCATTTGGAATACCATCCGAGAATACAGACATTTCACGTCAAAGGTGCTGCACAAGCAGCCAAAGAAGCTGTAAAGTCAGTTTACATGAATGATGCCAATGTACTGATGAAAGGCCATATACCGACAGCTGTTCTTTTAAAAGCTGTTTTGAATCCTGATTTCGGTTTGCGCACTGGCAATGTGTTATCCCACGTGGCGGCTTTTGAAATCAAAGGATTCGACCGATTGATCTTTATTACAGATGCGGGGATGAATATTGCCCCGGATCTTCAACAAAAAGCCCAAATTATCCAAAACGCCGTTCGGATTGCGCGTTCTGTCGGCGTTGAGAAGCCGATTGTGGCGCCGCTGGCTGCGGTTGAAGTGGTCAATCCGAATATGCAAGCCACGCTCGATGCCGCAGCTTTGACTGCCATGAACCGGCGCGGACAAATCACAGACTGCATTGTCGACGGGCCATTGGCGCTTGATAACGCCATTTCGCCTGAAGCGGCTGCACACAAAGGAATACTGGGGGATACCGCCGGCAAAGCCGACATTCTTCTCGTGCCGAATATTGAATCCGGCAACATCTTATACAAATCATTGGTATACTTTTCTAATGCGAAAGTGGGAGGGGTCATTGCCGGTGCAAAAGCGCCAATCGTCTTGACATCCCGCGCAGACAGCGCAGAAAGCAAGTTATTTTCGCTCGCTTTAGCAATCTGTTCATCAACTATTTCATGAGACCCACTAGGAGGAACTGACAATGGAAATTTTCAAAAAGATGGAAGAGCACGACTACGAGCAATTGATTTTTTGCCAAGATAAAAATTCCGGCTTGAAAGCAATCATCTGTATCCACGACACAACACTCGGACCGGCACTTGGCGGTACACGCATGTGGAACTATGCAACAGAGGAAGAAGCGATTGAAGACGCCATCCGCCTTGGACGCGGAATGACATATAAAAACGCAGCGGCCGGCCTTAACCTGGGCGGCGGCAAAACGGTAATTATCGGTGATCCGTTAAAAGATAAAAACGAAGAAATGTTCCGTGCGTTTGGCCGCTTTATCCAAGGCTTGAACGGGCGGTACATCACAGCTGAAGATGTGGGTACAACTGTTGCCGATATGGATTTGATCCGTGAGGAAACCGACTTTGTAACCGGCGTATCACCAGCATTTGGTTCATCGGGCAATCCTTCGCCGGTGACAGCTTACGGTGTGTATACCGGAATGAAAGCAGCCGCCTTGGAAGCTTTTGGCGACGATTCACTGGAAGGCAAAACAGTAGCGGTACAAGGCGTCGGCAACGTTGCGTATACACTTTGCAAACACCTTCATGAAGAAGGCGCAAAGCTGATTGTCACAGATATCAACCAAGAATCCGTGCAGCGAGCGGTCAATGATTTTGGCGCAACTGCAGTAGAGCCGAATGAAATCTATTCACAAGAAGCGGATATTTTTGCGCCTTGTGCGATGGGTGCCATCATTAATGACGAAACCATTCCGCAATTAAAAGTGAAATTAGTAGCTGGCGCTGCAAACAATCAATTAAAAGAAGCTCGCCACGGCGACGAACTGGAAGCGCGCGGCATCGTTTATACTCCTGACTTTGTTATCAACTCCGGCGGTGTTATCAACGTTGCAGATGAGCTATACGGCTATAACCAAGAACGCGCAATGAAGCGTGTTGAAACAATTTACGACAGCATCACAAAAATCTTTGAAATCTCAAAACGCGACAACGTTCCAAGCTATATCGCAGCTGACCGCATGGCAGAAGAGCGCATCGAACGCGTCCGGACTTCACGCAGCCAATTTTTGCGCAATGAACACAATATTCTTAGCAGACGCTAAAGACAGAACGGAGGGGCCGCTGTGCAAGAACAGCTGTATCGGGTACTAGTCATCAATCCTGGTTCAACTTCGACTAAGATCGGCGTTTTTGACAACGATGTCCTGATCATGGAAAAGTCCATCCGGCACTCTGCCGAAGCGATTGCCGGCTTTTCCTCTATTATCGATCAATACGCTTTTCGCAAACAGACGATTCTAGAAGCCCTTGATGAAGAAGGGATGAACGTCTCCAACCTTTCTGCGGTATGTGGAAGGGGCGGGCTTCTGCGCCCGATTGAAGGTGGAACTTACTCAGTCAATGATGCCATGCTAGAAGATTTGCGGAAGGGCTATTCAGGCCAGCATGCATCCAATTTAGGAGGCATTATCGCTTTTGAAATTGCAAGCGGGTTGAATATCCCCTCGTTCATCGTCGATCCAGTAGTTGTCGATGAGCTGGATCCAATTGCCCGCATTTCGGGCTTTTCATTGATTGACCGCAAGTCGATTTTTCATGCCTTAAACCAGAAAGCGGTCGCCAGGCATTATGCGAAAGACCAGGGCCGAAAATACGAAGAGTTGAATTTAATCGTCACCCATATGGGCGGAGGCATCACTGTAGGCGTCCATTCCGGAGGGCGAGTAATCGAAGTCAATAACGGCCTTCACGGAGATGGACCGTTCAGTCCGGAACGCGCCGGTACTGTACCGGCGGGTGATTTGGTGGAATTGTGTTTCTCGGGGCAATATTATCGCCATGAAATCATGAAAAAATTGGTAGGGCAAGGCGGTTTGGTCGGGTATTTAGGAACCAATGACGCTGTCACGGTTGAGAAACGCATCCAAAAAGGTGACCAAGAGGCTGAAATGGTCTACGAAGCGATGGCTTATCAAGTTGCACGCGAAATCGGTTCTGCCAGCGCTGTTCTAAAAGGCAATGTCGACGCAATCATTTTGACGGGTGGCCTGGCCTACGGCAAAGGCTTTGTCGAGTCCATTTCAAAACGCGTCAGTTGGATTGCGGACGTAGCTGTGCATCCAGGTGAAAACGAACTTCAAGCATTGGCTGAAGGCGCGGTGCGTGTATTAAAAGGTGAAGAAAAAGCGAAAATCTATCCAAATGGATAAAAGTTAAAAAGGAGGCCATCTTTATGGCTCAAAATTACGATGTAGTCATTCTCGGAGGCGGAACAGGCGGTTATGTAGCTGCCATCCGTTCGTCCCAGCTTGGCTTGAAAACAGCGATTGTTGAAAAAGGCAACCTCGGTGGTACATGCCTACATAAAGGGTGCATCCCAAGCAAAGCATTGCTCAGAAGCGCTGAAGTTTACTCCACGACAAAAAATCATGCAGCGGACTACGGTGTTCAAACCGGAGAAGTGTCGCTTGATTTTTCGCGTGTCCAGCAGCGCAAACAAGGCATCGTCGATCAACTGCACGCTGGTGTCCAAGGATTGATGAAAAAAGGCAAAATTGATGTATATGAAGGAATCGGCCGCATTCTCGGGCCGTCCATCTTTTCCCCGAATGCCGGTACGGTATCGGTCGAAATGAATAATGGCGAAGAAAATGAAATGCTTATTCCAAATAATGTCATCATTGCAACCGGATCCCGTCCGCGGACGTTGCCTGGTTTAGCCATTGACGGCAAATTTGTTATGAGTTCTGATGAAGCTTTGTTAATGGAAGAACTGCCCCAATCAATTCTGATTGTCGGCGGAGGCGTTATTGGAATCGAATGGGCGTCGATGCTCAATGATTTTGGTGTTGAAGTAACGGTCATCGAATATGCGGACCGCATTCTTCCGACTGAAGACAAAGACGTATCAAAAGAAATGCAGAAGCTGATGGCGAAAAAGGGCATTAAGTTCGCTGTTGGTGCAAAAGTGACAGCGGATACACTCGAAACCGGCGACAACGGGATAACGATCCAAGCAGAGATCAAAGGCATTATGGAGTCGTTCAACGCTGAGAAAATGCTGGTATCAGTAGGCCGCCAAGCGAACATTGAAAATATCGGCCTGGAAAATACAGATATTGTTATAGAAAAAGGCTTTATCAAAGTTAAGGAATCATTCCAGACAAAAGAATCCCATATATACGCAATCGGCGATGTTATCGGCGGCCTTCAGCTTGCCCATGTTGCTTCGCACGAAGGCATTACAGCTGTAGAGCATATTAAAGGCAACAACCCGCATGCGATCAATTACGATTTGGTGTCGCGCTGTGTTTATTCCAATCCGGAAGCAGCGAGTGTTGGCATTACAGAAGAGCAGGCGAAAGAGCAAGGCTATAATGTCAAAGTCGGCAAGTTCTCATTCAAGGCAATTGGAAAAGCGCTTGTTTACGGCGAATCTGATGGTTTTGTGAAAATTATTGCAAACAAAGATACAAATGATATTCTAGGCGTCCATATGATTGGTCCCCATGTTACCGATATGATTTCAGAAGCTGGCCTGGCCATGGTTCTGGATGCCACTCCATGGGAAATCGCCGATACGATCCATCCGCACCCGACGCTATCAGAAATCATGGGTGAAGCGGCGTTAGCGGTCGACGGCAAAGCGATTCATAGTTAAAGGAGGAAATCTAATGGCTTCAAGACACGAAGAAGTAGGCTTATCCAACGACGATTTGCTGAAAATGTATGAAACCATGCTGACAGCGCGCCGTGTTGACGAGCGCATGTGGCTATTAAACCGGGCAGGCAAGATTCCGTTCGTCATTTCTTGCCAAGGGCAAGAAGCGGCCCAAGTCGGTGCAGCTTTTGCATTGGACAACCAAAAAGACTATATTGCGCCATATTACCGCGACCTTGGCGTTGTTTTGCATTTCGGCATGACGCCTAAAGACCTGATGTTGTCCGCTTTTGCAAAAGCAGAAGATCCGAACTCGGGAGGGCGCCAAATGCCAGGGCATTTCGGCCAGAAGAAAAACCGCATCTTGACCGGATCATCGCCGGTCACGACGCAATTGCCTCATGCTGTGGGTGTAGCCCTGGCCGGCAAAATGAAAAAACAGGATTTCATCACCTTCACTACACTTGGGGAAGGTTCTTCCAACCAAGGGGACTTCCACGAAGGCTTAAACTTTGCAGGCGTCCATAAATTGCCGATCATCACCATGGTTGAAAACAATAAATACGCCATCTCGGTGCCATTTGACCGCCAAGTGGCGAGCAAGAACGTATCCGACCGGGCAGCAAGCTATGGTATGCCAGGTGTAACAATTGACGGGAACGATCCGATTGAAGTCTATAGACATGTGAAAGAAGCTGCTGACCGCGCTCGCCGTGGTGAAGGCCCGAGCTTGATCGAAACGGTTTCGGAACGGATGACGGCCCATTCATCAGACGATGACCATCGCCAGTACCGTTCAGCCGACGAATTGGCTGCCCAAAAAGAAAAAGATCCGATTCTTTTATTTGGTGCTTATTTAAAAGAACATAATGTTATGGACGACCAGCTTGAAGCTGATATCAACAAGCGAATTATGGCTATCGTCAACGAAGCGACTGATTACGCGGAGAATGCTCCATATGCGGAACCGGAACATGCCTTGAAATACGTTTACGCAGAACAAGGGGGTAACGAATAATGGCAGTTATGAATTATATTGACGCCATCACGCTTGCCATGAAAGAAGAGATGGAACGCGATGAAAACGTTTTTGTCGTCGGCGAAGATGTCGGGAAAAAAGGCGGCGTGTTCAAAGCGACCCAAGGCCTTTACGACCAATTCGGCGAAGACCGTGTAGTAGATGCACCGCTTGCTGAATCGGCGATTGCAGGCGTGGCCATCGGTGCAGCCATGTATGGCATGCGGCCGATCGCTGAATTCCAGTTTGCGGATTTCATCATGCCTGCAGTCAACCAGATTATTTCGGAAGCATCACGCATCCGGTACCGCTCAAACAACGACTGGTCCTGCCCGATCGTTTTCCGCGCGCCATTCGGCGGCGGCGTCCACGGCGCGCTTTACCATTCCCAGTCAGTTGAAGCGGTGTTTGCGAACCAGCCGGGACTTAAAATCGTTATCCCGTCAACGCCGTACGATGCAAAGGGCTTGTTAAAAGCAGCGATCCGCGATGAAGACCCGGTCATGTTTTTTGAACACAAGCGCGCATACCGTCTGATCAAAGGCGAAGTGCCGGAAGAAGATTACACAATCGAAATCGGCAAAGCTGACGTGAAACGGGAAGGCGACGATATCACGGTCATCACTTACGGCTTAGCGGTGCATTTTGCGCTTCAAGCGGCAGAACGCCTGGCAGAAGACGGAATTTCTGCACACGTCCTTGACCTTCGCACGATCTATCCACTAGACAAAGAAGGCATCATCGAAGCGGCGAAGAAAACCGGCAAAGTATTGCTTGTAACAGAAGACAACAAAGAAGGAAGCATCATCGGGGAAGTGGCAGCGATCATCGCTGAAAACTGCTTGTTCGATCTTGACGCTCCGATCAAACGCCTGGCAGGCCCGGATGTTCCGGCAATGGCTTATGCACCAACGATGGAAAAATACTTCATGATCAACCCGGATAAAGTAGAAAAAGCGATGCGGGAATTGGCGGAGTTCTAAAAATATTCGCATAAATTTATTGCCCTATTAAATGCAGCTTCGGCCGCTCGGAGGAGAGCAAAGACGCTGCTCCTGCGCAAGCTCGTCGCAAAGGAGGCGCCTTAAATTCGTGGCGCTCCTTGGCTCCTGTAAGAAGCCAGGCAAAGACCGCCTGTCTTCTTACTTCGCTCACCTCATGCTCGCGCCGGCGCTGATAAAGGTTCTGCATTAGAGACTCTATACAAATAGAAGTTATATGAAAGCAACGATTTTGCAATAGAGATTTAGAATGTTGATATTCTCTAAGGGTATCTTCTTAATTAATTGATTTTCCGCATAATGACTTTATTAGCTATCATTTACTTTAAGAAGAAAGAGCGGAAGGCGGCGACTCCAGCGGGAATAGCGTGAGTCCTGAGACCCCGGAAGGAGCGCAAGCGACTGAGGAGGCTTAGGCCGCACCCCGCGGAAAGCGTCCGCCTGGAGCGATCTCTTCGCACTTAGATTTATAAAGGAGGAATCCCTTTGGCTATAGAAAACATAAAAATGCCTCAGCTTGGTGAAAGTGTGACAGAAGGGACCATTGAAAAATGGCTTGTCCAGCCAGGTGACCACGTCAACAAGTACGATCCATTGGCGGAAGTCAACACCGATAAGGTAACGGCGGAAGTCCCTTCTTCATTCACTGGAACCATCAAGGAACTGATCGCTTCTGAAGGCGAAACGTTGGCTGTCGGGGAAATCGTCTGTACGATTGAAACCGAAGGCGGCGATTCTGCTCCTGCTGAAAACAATAAACCAGCTGAAGCTGGAAAAGAAAACCTGATGCCGGCTGCCGATACAGCATTGACAAAAGGCATGACGGGTGAAAAAGGATCTTCGCAGCCTGCTAAGACAGCGGGGGCAAAAGGCCGTTACTCACCGGCCGTTTTGCGTTTGGCGCAAGAAAACGACATCGATTTAACGCAAGTTACGGGTTCCGGAAACGAAGGCCGCATCACACGTAAAGATTTGATGGCGATTATCGAAAGCGGCAATATCCCGAAAGCGGGCGACGCTCCGGCTCAGCAAGCCGCGCCGGTTGCTGAACAACCGGCAGCGCCTAAAGCCGAAGCACCTCAAACTGCTGCGCCTGCTCCAAAATCAGCGCCGATTGAAAGTGCTCCGGGAGATATCGGAATTCCGGTTACTGGCGTCCGCCGTGCAATTGCAGCGAACATGCTGAAGAGCAAGCACGAAGCGCCGCACGCATGGATGATGATCGAAGTGGACGTGACGGATCTTGTGGCTTACCGCGATTCCATCAAAGGCGAATTCAAGAAAAAAGAAGGGTTCAACATTACGTATTTCGCGTTCTTCGTGAAAGCGATCTCCCAAGCGTTGAAAGAATTCCCGATGATGAATTCGATGTGGGCTGGAGATAAGATCATCCAGAAAAAAGACATCAACATTTCAATCGCTGTTGCTTCTGATAATGCTTTATTCGTACCGGTTATCCGGAATTCCGACGAAAAATCCATCAAAGGCATCGGCCGCGATATTAACGATTTAGCATTGAAAGCCCGCAACGGCAAACTGGGTTCAGCCGATATGCAAGGCGGCACGTTTACCGTCAACAACACCGGATCATTCGGATCTGTCCAGTCAATGGGCATCATCAATCATCCACAGGCTGCGATTGTCCAAGTGGAATCCATCGTCAAACGCCCGGTTATCATGAATAATGGCATGATTGCTGCGCGCGATATGGTTAACTTGTGTTTGTCGCTTGATCATCGTGTGCTGGATGGCTTGGTTTGTGGGCAATTCCTGGCTCGTGTGAAAGAGATTTTGGAGAACATGTCCAAAGAAAACACTTCCGTTTATTGAGCGAGATGGTGAAAAGCTTGGGGTCCTAGGACTTCAAGCTTTTATTCCTTTAATGTAAAAGAATACTCAGGTAAAATGGAAAGAGATAGCCTCGGGGAGGGAATAACGTGACGATCGAATCGATGAAAAAGACGAAATTTTCGAAACCTACATATATGCAATGGCGGCAAGCGGCCGAGCAAGCCCTAAAAGGCAAACCTTTTGAAGATGAAATGAAAACGCTCACAACTGAGGGCGTCTTGCTAGAGCCGCTTTATACAAAAGAAATGCTGGAAAGTTTAGGCGCTTTCTTGCCGGTGCAGGTACAAGCCATACGCAATGGCAAGCAAAAGCCGGGCTGGCTGGTAGCCCAGGAGGTTGAAGCTGATTCTGCTGCTGATTTTCTGGTGGAAGCAAAAGAAGCGGTTGCGCGTGGCAATGAAATGATCGTTTACACGAGTTCCAAAAAACTAGAATGGCAGGACCACGAACTGAAAGAACTGGCAGACTTGATAAGCAATCATCCGATTTACTTTAAACTGGAGAAAGAAGACCGTGGAATTTTACGCGTTTTTGATTGGATTGAAAGTGGCCATTCGGAAAAAGTGCAAGGTGTCATTTTTTCGGAAGAACCGGTAAATGCGCCAGTGAATATCAGGACGGAACGGATTGATCTGCTGCCAGTGCATAATTCTGGTGGCACGATCATTCATGAGCTGGGAGTCGCGCTTAGCATGCTGGCGGAAACTATGAAGGAAGTCGATTTTGCTGAGAAAGCGGAGCGCCTCTGGGTCCGTTTTGCAGTCGATACCCATTTTTTTCAGGAAATTGCAAAGCTCCGCGCTTTCCGTGTCTTATGGACGGCTTTTTCAAGCGCCTACGGGCAAGTGGCACCTGCAGTTCCAATTTTTACCGAAACATCGGTGCGTTCTTATTCGAAGCTGGATCCGTACGTCAATTTGCTGCGGGCCGGCAATGCGACCTTTTCTGCGGTGCTTGGCGGCACGGATGCCCATACGGTCCTGCCACACAATTTTTTGACAAATTCCGATCCGGTCAGCCGGCGCATCGCCCGAAATGTCCAATTGGTCATTAAAGAAGAGGCGCATGTCTCGCATACCTTGGACGCTGCAGCAGGCTCTTATTTTATCGAAACGCTGACAAAAGAATACGTAGACGCGGCGTGGAAATACTTTTTGGAAATCGAGGAGGCGGGCGGCTACTCGGAAGCGATGAAATCAGGCTGGCTGACGGACGATATCCAAGCGAAATGGCTGGAGCGCGAAACCGATATTGCTACTCGGAAAGCTTCGCTCATCGGCACGAACATTTACGCCAATCCAAAAGAACCGGTCAAAGATGCGGAAATCGAATACAGCCATTTGGAATATGCAACAGCGAAGCGTTTGGCTACCCCTTTTGAAAAGCTGAGAGCACAAGCCAAAGAAAGGCTCTTGAAAACAGCGGTTTTGCATGCGGGGCCGTTAAAAGACGTGAAGCGCCAATCGGATTTTGTCGCCGGATTCTTAGCGGTTGGCGGCATAGAACCGCTTATAAGCCCGGAACTTGCCTCATCAGCTGATATCAACAGTTTTATGGCTGAACATGATATTGACTATGCAGTGCTGTGCGGGACAAAGGAAAAGCTCGCAGATTTGATTCCGGGACTGTCCTCGGAGGCGGCGATTGATGTTGCAGGAAAATATCCGGCTGAACAGCTGTTTGAGTGGAACCGTTTTGGAATACAGGATTCAATTCATAGCGGCAAACCGATTACAGATAAACTCGAACAAATTTTAAGCTTAGGAAAGAAGGCTTTTTGATATGACCAAACCCGATTTTTCCAAAGTGAATATCCAGAAAATAGCCGTGCAGGAAAGCGGTTTGAAAAACGAAGAAGTGTTCATGACCAATGAAGGCATCCCGATAAAACCGGTTTACTCAGAAAAAGATATCGCGTTTCATGAAGAAAGCATGCCGGGCTTCGCGCCGAATGTCCGGGGACCCTACCCGACGATGTATGTTTCCAGGCCATGGACGGTACGGCAATATGCAGGTTTTTCAACCGCAGAAGAAAGCAACGCATTTTATCGCCGGAACCTTGCGATGGGCCAAAAAGGCTTATCGGTCGCGTTCGACCTTGCCACGCATCGTGGCTATGATTCCGATCACCCACGGGTTGTAGGGGATGTCGGAAAAGCGGGGGTGGCCATTGATAGCGTCGAAGACATGAAAATTCTGTTTGATGGCATCCCGCTTGACCAAATGTCGGTATCAATGACAATGAACGGCGCGGTTGTGCCGGTTATGGCATTTTTCATCGTTGCTGCGGAAGAACAAGGCGTAACGCCTGAACAGCTTGCAGGCACGATCCAGAACGATATTTTGAAAGAATACATGGTGCGCAACACGTATATCTACCCGCCGGCCATGTCGATGAAAATCATAGCGGATATCTTCCAATTCACTTCGGAAAAAATGCCGAAGTTCAATTCGATTTCCATTTCCGGCTACCATATCCAAGAAGCCGGCGCGACAGCCGACATAGAATTGGCTTATACACTTGCCGACGGCTTGGAGTATGTGCGTACCGGGCTTGCTGCTGGAATTGGCATCGATTCGTTCGCGCCGAGGCTGTCGTTTTTCTGGGGCATCGGCATGAACTATTTCATGGAAATCGCGAAAATGCGGGCGGCCCGGGAAATCTGGGCGAAAATGATGAAATCGTTTGATCCGAAAAACGATAAATCCCTTGCTTTGCGTACACATTCCCAAACCTCAGGCTGGAGTTTGACCGAACAAGATCCGTTCAACAACGTGACACGGACACTGATTGAAGCGAACGCGGCCGCGATGGGCCATACGCAATCGCTCCATACGAACGCACTGGATGAAGCAATTGCGCTTCCGACAGATTTTTCCGCGCGGATTGCCCGTAACACACAATTGTTTTTACAGGAAGAGACGATGATGACGAAAGTAATCGATCCTTGGGGTGGCTCATATCATGTCGAAGCGCTGACCAATGAATTGACGGAAAAAGCGTGGGATTTGATCGAGGAAGTTGAAAATCTCGGCGGCATGGCGAAAGCGATTGAGACGGGCTTGCCAAAAATGCGCATCGAGGAAGCAGCAGCGAAAAAGCAAGCGCAGATCGATTCCAACGAAGAAGTGATTATCGGCGTCAATCGTTACCGGCTGGAGCAGGAAGACCCGATTGATATTTTAAATATCGACAATACGCTTGTCCGTAAAAAACAAATCGAACGGCTGGAACGCATGAAGGCAGAACGGGACAATGAACAAGTCGAAAAAGCGCTTGCACGGTTGACGGCAGCGGCAACTTCGGGAGAAGAAAATATATTGGCTTGTGCGGTGGAAGCAGCACGCCACCGGGCAAGCCTCGGTGAAATATCGGATGCCATTGAGGTGGCGTCCGGACGGCATAAGGCGGTAATCCGTTCTGTGAGCGGTATATACAGTTCCAATTTTTCCAATCAGGAAGAAATTGAAATCGTCAAAGAAATGACCGAAGATTTTATGGAAAACGAAGGCCGACGCCCCCGTATTTTGATTGCTAAAATGGGTCAGGACGGCCATGACAGAGGAGCGAAAGTCATTGCGACCGCCTTTGCCGATCTTGGGTTTGATGTTGATATCGGGCCGCTGTTCCAGACGCCTGCAGAGACGGCGCAACAAGCGGCAGAAAACGATGTCCATGTCATCGGCGTCAGCTCACTTGCTGCCGGGCATATGACCTTGGTTCCGGATTTAGCCGCCGAATTGAAAAAAATCGGCCGGGAAGATATTTTGATCGTTGTAGGGGGCGTGATACCGGCACAGGATTACGAATTCCTCCGCGAAAACGGCGCCAGTGCGATTTTTGGCCCTGGCACCGTAATTCCAGTGGCGGCCCAGAAAGTGATTGAGGAAATTTATATACGCCTCGGCTATGAGGAAGTGGCGGACTGATGGATCAGGAAAAGACGACGAGGCATGTGTTAAAAGGTGTTCCGTCGGCACATGACGGAATGACCGCACCGCCTCGGAAAAAATTCAGGAAACCTGGTGAACAAACAATTGACCTCGCGGAAATTGCCGAAGGAGTGCGAAACGGTTCCCGGCTTTTTCTGGGAAAAGCGATCACGCTGCTTGAAAGTTCAAATCCGTTCCATAAGAAGCAAGGGCAGGAACTTTTAAACCGGCTGCTGCCATTTACGGGCAATAGCGTCCGCCTCGGCATCACGGGCGTTCCTGGTGCAGGAAAAAGTACATTTATTGAAACGTTCGGGGAATTGTTGACCGGACTTGGCCACCGCGTTGCCGTTCTTGCCATCGACCCGAGTTCGTCTTTGACCGGCGGCAGTATCCTCGGGGACAAAACCCGCATGGAGCAATTGGCACGGAATCCACAAGCGTTTATCCGGCCGTCACCAACAGCCGGTACGCTTGGCGGCGTCCATAAAAAGACGCGGGAAACGATGCTGCTTTGTGAAGCGGCCGGATATGATGTTATACTCGTGGAAACGGTGGGAGTCGGGCAAAGCGAAACGCTTGTGCGCGGCATGGTGGACATCTTTTTGCTGCTGGTGCTGACTGGAGCCGGCGATGAGCTGCAAGGAATGAAAAAAGGCATCTTGGAGCTGGCAGATGCTCTTATTGTCCATAAAGCGGACGGGGCAAATGCAAAGCTCGCCCAAAAAACGGTGGCGGAATATAAAGGGATGCTTCATTTTTTGCAGCCGGCAACTGCCGGCTGGAGGACCGAGGCCGTTGCCGCTTCATCGCTTGAAAAAACAGGGATTGATGAAGCCTGGCAGATTGTCCTGCAGTTTCAAGAAGTGGTTCAGGAAAGCGGCCATTGGGAAAAGCGGCGGCAAGCCCAGACAAAAGATTGGTTCCGTTCGATGATTGCGGATGAACTGCATAGCCGTTTTTTTGAAGATCCCGCCAAACGCGACATGGTGAAAAAATTGGAAAAGCAAGTGCTTGATGGGGAATTGACTGTATCTCAGGCTATTTCCTTCTTATTCGAGTAAGCTTTTTTGCATGTCTTTTCAAGGGATGCTATTATTAATAGAGTACTATATGAGGAGTGAGCTTAATGGCAATGGATTTTAATTTTTTGATGAATGATATCGTCACTACTGCCCGCCAAGAATTGGCCGACGGCGGATATACACAGCTTGAAACAGCTGAAGAAGTTACTGAAGCGTTTTCAAAACCGGGGACTAGCCTTGTGATGGTCAATTCAGTTTGTGGTTGCGCAGGCGGTATTGCGCGTCCAGCAGCTCTTCATGCGATTCATTATGATAAGCGCCCTGACAATTTGTATACAGTGTTTGCAGGACAAGACAAAGAAGCAACTGCCCAGGCACGTGCAATTTTCGGGGATGACCACCTTCCGTCATCACCATCATTCGCTCTTTTAAAAGATGGTGAATTGGTTGGCGAAATCGGCCGCCATGAAATTGAAGGACATGACCCAATGTCTGTAATCACGCATATCCAAGCGTTGTTTGAAGAGCATTGCAAAGAAATCTAAATCCAAATGCCCCTTCAGAGGGGCATTTTTTTCATGTCGGAAATTGGAGGCAAGCATGAAGTTAAAGCGTTTTTCCATTGGCTACCGAACGCTGAAAACGGCGGCCGGCGCAGCCATCGCTATTTCGCTGGCGCAGCTTTTTGAGCTCGATTACTATGTGTCAGCTGGCATTTTGGCTATCTTATGTATACAGCCAACCAAGAAAAAATCCATTAAAGCGGCGTTTTCTCGTTTTATCGCCAGTTTGATTGCCATTGCTTACGCTTTAGTCTTTTTTGAAGGCCTTGCCTATCATCCGCTTGTTTTAGGCGTTTTGATTTTACTCTTCATTCCGCTATTGGTATCGCTCGGCTTTACGGAGGGTTTTGTTTCAAGCTCAGTCATTCTAATGCATATTTACGATTCCAAAAATCTGACCGGAGGCCTATTCGTCAATGAGTTGATGCTCATGGCGATCGGTTTTGGTACAGCGCTTCTAGTAAATATGTATATGCCTAGCATCGAGCGGAAGTTGGATTCTTACCGCTCAGACATAGAAGATCTGTATTCTGGGATTTTTAAGGAAATTGTAGTTTACCTGAGGCAAGGCGATACCGATTGGAGCGGTAAAGAATTAGTGGAAGCGGCCGAAATTCTGAGGAAAGCAAAAGCATTGGCCTATCAAGATGTTGAAAACCATGTTACGCGCCTTGAAAACAAGTACTACCGGTATTTTGATATGCGCGAACAGCAATTTGACATCATCGAACGCATTTTGCCGAAAATCACCGCTCTTCCGGTGATGGTCGGGCACTCGGGCCTCGTTGCAGATTTTCTCGAAGATCTAGGGGAGCACGTGCATTCAGGTAACACCGCCCAACACTATATCAACAAATTGGAAGCGCTCAAGGCGGACTTTGCCAACTTGCCGCTGCCTCAAAACCATGAAACGTTCTTAGCAATGGCTTCCCTTTATCAAGTGATTCAAGAAATGGAAACTTACTTGCAGATCAAACAATCGTATAAAGGATTTCACAACAAAAAGACGGCCGAAGTGTAACTCGGCCGCCTTTTTTTGTTTATAGAGTTAGATGATAAAGCTGATTCCCATCATCAAGCTAGATAATAGCATCAACACGATCATAGCGTAGACGACAAATTTGCGGAAAAAATTATTTCTCATCGGTTGTGTAACTCCTTCGTTATCAAGTGTTCTTGTTGAAATCATATCATAATTCCCTTCCGAACTGAAGAACAACGAACGGCGTTTTCCAAATATTCGAGTAGAACTAGAGATTTCATTTGCGAATGGGTACAATAAAGGAGAAGCTGAAAAAGGATGTGAACAACGATGAAGAGGGTCGACCACATTGGAATTGCAGTCCGGGATTTGAACGCTGTTCTTCCTTATTATACGGAAACACTGGGCTGCCCGCTCTTGAAAATCGAAGAAGTTGCGTCGGAAAATGTCCGGGTCGCATTTATCGATGCAGGAAATATCAAACTCGAACTTCTTGAAGCAATGAGCGAAGAAAGCGTTATCTTTGCATTTTTGGAAAAAAGGGGTGAAGGCATCCACCATATCGCATTTGGGGTAGAAAACATTGAAACGCGAATGGCTGAGCTCAGGGAGAAAGGTGTCCGGTTGTTGAACGAACAGCCAAAACAGGGAGCAGGCGGTGCATTGGTCGCTTTTATGCATCCGAAATCCTCCAACGGTGTACTATACGAATTGTGTGAAAAGCAGTAGCAGAGGGAGTGGGGAAATGGACATTTATGAAAGAATCAATGAATTGTACGACCGCAAGCGCGAAATTGAACTCGGCGGCGGCGAGGAGCGGATCGACAAACAGCATGAAAAAGGCAAGTTGACGGCACGCGAGCGGATTGAACTGCTTGTGGACGAAGGCTCATTTGTTGAATTAAATCCTTTTGTCGAGCACCGCACGACTGATTTCGGCATGGCGAATGGGCCTGGCGAAGGAGTGGTCACGGGATACGGCAAAGTGAATGGCCGGCCAATCTACTTGTTTTCCCAGGACTTCACAGTTTTTGGCGGCGCGCTTGGTGAAATGCATGCGCAAAAAATCGTCAACGTCATGGATATGGCTGCGAAAAACGGGGCTCCGTTTATCGGCTTAAACGACTCAGGCGGCGCCCGCATTCAAGAAGGGGTCTTGTCTCTTGATGGCTATGGCCATATTTTTTACCGGAACTCCATCTATTCAGGAGTCATACCGCAAATTTCAGTGATTCTCGGACCATCAGCGGGGGGAGCGGTTTATTCGCCGGCCATCACTGATTTTGTATTCATGGTCGATAAAACGAGCCAAATGTTCATCACCGGACCGAAAGTGATTGAGACGGTGACAGGAGAACAAATATCCTCAGAAGACCTAGGGGGATCGAGAGTACATACCGCTATCAGCGGAAATGCCCATTTCCGGGGGGCTACTGAACAAGAAGTGCTGGAAATGGTGCGCCGATTGGTCGGCTATTTGCCGCAAAACAACCAGGAAATGCCACCACGTGAAGCTGCGGCTGATGAAGATGACTACCGTCCAGAACTGGCTGATGTGGTGCCGTATGAAGCGATCCGCCCATATGACGTCCGCAAAGTGGTCGAGCAAGTGGTGGATAAAGGCAGCTTTATGGAAGTGCAGCCGGAATTCGCAAAAAATATCGTCATCGGGCTTTCACGCATAAAAGGGGAGACGGTGGGGCTCGTATGCAATCAGCCGAAAGTGATGGCAGGCGGACTCGATATCGACTCCTCCGATAAAGCTGCCCGTTTTATCCGGTTCTGCGATTCGTTCAACATCCCGATCATCACATTCGAAGACGTCACCGGCTTTTTCCCGGGCATCAAGCAGGAACACGGCGGCATCATCCGCCACGGGGCGAAGATTTTATATGCCTATTCCGAGGCGACCGTGCCGAAAATGACGGTCATTTTGCGCAAAGCTTACGGCGGCGCCTATGTAGCGTTAAATTCAAAATCCATCGGCGCAGATCTTGTATATTCGTGGCCGAACGCGGAAATTGCGGTCATGGGGCCGCAAGGGGCCGCCAATATCATCTTTGCCCGTGAAATAGCGGCGAGCGACAACCCTGAAGAAACGCGCGCTGCTAAAATTGAGGAATACCGTGAGAAATTCGCCAATCCGTATGTCGCTGCAGCACGCGGCATGGTGGACGATGTGATCGATCCGCGCGAAACGCGCATCAAGCTGATCCAAGCGCTGGAAATGATGCGCACCAAAAAAGATGCGCGACCAGCGAAAAAGCATGGCAATATGCCATTATAAGAAGAGGTGCAGAACATGAACAATGAGCGCTTATTGAACGAGTTTCTGGAATTGGTGCAAATCGATTCCGAAACGAAAAACGAAGGAGACATCGCCTCAGTTTTAAAAAACAAATTGGAATCGATTGGATTCTATGTGGCGGAAGATGATTCTTCTTTGCGAAACGGCCATGGCGCCAACAATATTATTGCGACATTAAGAGGGGCTGCAACTGAGGTTCCCGCGATTTACTTTACTGTCCATATGGATACAGTCGTCCCAGGCGTCGGCGTCAAACCTGAAGTGCGCGATGGCTATGTATATTCAGACGGCACGACAATTCTGGGAGCGGATGACAAGGCGGGCATCGCCGCGCTGTTCGAAATGATCCGCACCATCCAGGAACAAGGGATCGAGCACGGCGATATCCAATTCGTCATCACTGCAGGCGAAGAAAGCGGTTTGGCGGGTGCGAAAGAGTTCGATCCTTCCCTGCTGTTCGCCAAATATGGCTATGCGGTTGACAGCGACGGTAAAGTGGGCGGGATTGTCACTTCTGCGCCATTCCAGGCAAAGTTATGGACGACAATCTACGGAAAAACCGCCCATGCTGGAGTTGCGCCGGAAAAAGGCGTTTCGGCCATTACAATTGCTGCAAAAGCGATTGCAAAAATGTCGCTCGGGCGCATCGATGCTGAAACGACCGCCAATATTGGTCGTTTTGAAGGCGGGCGCGCGACCAATATTGTCTGCGATGAAGTATCGATATTAGCAGAAGCTCGTTCAATCCGGGAAGATAAATTGGCAGACCAGACAACGCATATGGAATCCGTTTTCGAGAGTGTTGCTGAGAGCCTGGGCGGCAGGGCTAAAACCGCTGTGAAATTGATGTATCCAGGCTTCCATTTTGAAGAGACGGAACGCGTGGTGAAAATCGCACAAAAAGCGGCCTCGAATATTGGGCGGCCTTCTCCGGTCTTGACAAGCGGTGGAGGCAGTGACGCCAATATATTCAACGGTTTTGGCATCCCGACAGTCAATCTCTGTGTCGGTTATGAAGAAATTCACACAAAAAACGAACGCATGCCAATCGAAGAGCTTGAAAAGCTCACGGAATTACTGGTGGAAATCGTCAAAGAAACAACCCTTCAATAAAGCTGGCGGATGCATGGAATGTAAAAACTTAAAAAAGAGAGTCTGCTCCGGCGGACTCTCTTTTTTCATCTTTATTACCAAATATTTGACATTGTATCATTACTTTACTCGTGTTATATTAATTAAGTAGCAAATTATATTAAAAAAATGATGGGTGGAATTGTGGATATGAACAAAAAGATTATTGCCTCAGCTTTATCTGTAGCATTGATTTTCCCAGCTTCAGCTTCTGTAGGAGCAACTGGCTTAACTGTAAATGATGTACATACGGAAACTTCGGTTTCAACTGTCGCAGCAAAAGATTCTGCAAAAGCAGCCGCTGCCGCTTATGCATTATCAGCTTATGAAAAGGAAATCGTAACTTTGGTCAATAAGGAAAGAACAAAAGCTGGACTTAAAGCACTTGCGGTAGACACTAATCTTTCAAAAGTATCTCGGTTGAAATCAGACGATATGAAAAAACGAAAACAAATGAGCCATACCGGTACTTACGGCAGCCCCTTTGATATGATGAAAAAATTTGGGATTAAATATAGATCCGCAGGAGAAAACATCGCCCGCGGTTACAAAACACCGAAAGAAGTCATGAAAGGCTGGATGAACAGCCAAGGGCACCGTGCAAACATCCTCAACAAAAAGTACACACATATTGGGGTCGGCTATACGGCGTCCGGCAATTACTGGACGCAGCAATTTATCCAAAAGTAAAGCAAGGGAGCATCGGTTCCTTTAAGCTGTCGAGATTACTCGGCAGCTTTTTATTTTGCATAAAGTATAAGTTTGGGGAAAAGGCAACTTCAAGTGAACATCGAGAATGTTCTCTCTTTTTTATCCTGCGCTTTTCTTATGGTAAACTGGAAGAAAACAATGTTGGAGCGATTTCTATGGCAAGCCGAGTGATTTTTCATATTGATATGAATAGTTTTTACGCGTCTGTCGAACAATCATACAATCCGGAATTGAAAGGGAAGGCGATTGCCATAGCGGGAAACCCGCAAGAACGACGGGGCATTATCGTAACATGTTCGTACGAAGCACGTGCTCACGGCATCTACACGACAATGCAAGTGCATGAAGCGAAACGCAAATTTCCGGGCTTGATTTTATTGCCTCCGAACTTTGACCGCTACCGAATTGCTTCAAAGGCGATGTTTGATATATTGCGGTCCTACACCAGCAAGGTTGAGCCGGTATCAATCGATGAAGGCTATCTTGACGTGACAGACCTTGCGGCTGAACGCCACGCACTGGAAATTGCTCAGGAAATACAAACACGCATTTTATCGGAACTGGACCTTCCATGTTCCATCGGCATTGCACCAAACAAATTTCTGGCCAAGACAGCATCGGATATGAAAAAACCCCAAGGCATCACCATTTTAAGAAAGCGAGACATCGGTGAAAAACTATGGCCGCTGCCAGTCATCGATATGCATGGTGTGGGCGAAAGCACAGCGGCAAAACTGAACGGGTTGAAAATCATGACCATCGGTGATCTGGCGTTGGCAAATCCCGGGTTAATCAAGGAGAAAATGGGTAAGAACGGTATACGGCTGCAGACGCGGGCAAACGGCATCGATGACCGGCCCGTCGATCCGGACTCTATTTATGACACCAAAAGCGTCGGTACTTCGACTACGCTGCCAGTTGATGAAACAGAGGAAGAGAATTTGCGAATTGTCATCCGCGGCCTTTGCGAAAAAGTCGCAAACCGCCTGGAAGCTAAAGAATTGGCGGGACCAACTGTGACAATTCAGACGCGAAGCTCTGATTGGCAAAACCGGACACGCAGCATTACATTGAAAAATACGGTATGGAAAGCGGAAGATATCTACGGGACAGCCTGGCAGCTGTTTTTGAAGCATTGGAACGGAGAAGCACTGCGGCTTGTTGGCGTGACGGTTTCCAACGTAGCCGACAAGGGTGAACTGACGGAGCAATTATCGATTTTTAATTTTCAGGAACATGCCAAAGAAGAGCCGATTCTCGATCTGATGTCAAAGCTCGAAAGCCGTTTTGGCAAACGGGTACTTGTAAAGGGCGCAAAAGAAGCGAAATTAAGGCGTCCAGCGACAGGCTCGGAGACGAGTTTCAGCAAGGATTTTTTGGATGACCATGATCATGAGAGAAAGTAGGGGGATTATGCAATTATTATTTTTGGGAACCGGTGCGGGCATGCCGTCCAAACAGCGCAATACTTCGGCGATTGCCCTGAAGTTATTGGAAGAACGGGGCAGTGTCTGGCTGTTTGATTGCGGGGAAGCTACCCAGCATCAAATTCTTCGCACGTCGATAAAACCTAGAAAAATTGAGAAGGTGTTTATCACCCATTTGCATGGCGACCACATTTTCGGGCTGCCGGGATTGCTTGGTTCAAGATCATTCCAAGGCGGAGACGAGCCTCTGGACTTGTATGGCCCGGAAGGCATCCGTGAATTTGTAGAAACCATGCTGCGTCTAAGCCGGACACATCTATCATATCCGATACGCTTTCACGAACAACTGGAAGGCGTCATTTTCGAAGATGACGCAATGTTGGTCGAAACGGCGCTCTTAGATCATGTTATTCCGTCGTATGGCTATCGGATTACGCAAAAACCGCTGCCCCCTAAACTTCAAATAGGCAAAGCGACTGCGCTCGGTGTCCCCAAAGGCCCTTTGCTTGCGAAATTGAAAAATGGGGAAGATGTAGTGCTTGAAGATGGCACTACCGTAAAAAGTGATGAAGTGACAGAGCCTGGCAACCGCGGGTTTATTGTCTCCATCCTCGGAGATACCCGTTTTTGCCAAGCGGCTGCTGAGTTGAGCCATGGTGCCGATGTGATGGTCCATGAAGCGACATTTGACGCGGAAACAAAAAAACTTGCGGGAGAATATGGGCATTCCACTATTTTAGAAGCGGCTGAAACAGCCCGATTAGCAAGCGCAAAATTATTGGTCGCCAACCATATTTCTGCGCGGTTTTTGCCTGAAGACGAAAAAAGGCTGCTTCAGCAAGCGCGGAGCATCCATTCCAATACTGCAATCGCCCAGGATTTTTCGGAATTTGCGTGGAACCAGCACAGCCAGAAAATGAGGAAAATATAGGAAAGCCATCCGACTGGATGGCTTTTTCTGGTGAAAAGAAAAAAAACAATGGAAATAATAGAACATACGTTCGACTTATGATAAAATAAAGGTACAGCTGTAGGAGGGCGGTTCGGCCATTCCCCGGGAAAGGGGGTGGTAGTATGTCTATATCGGAAACATTCGAGCTTGTGTTCATGAGCATTGGCCTCACCTTTAGCGGACTGGCCTTGATCGTTTCGATGATAATGCTTGCGGACAAAAAAAAATAACCGTCCCCCGGGCAAGGAAAGACGGTTATTTCTGAAACCTATTTTCTAAGCCAACCGCTCTCGAGGCGGGATACAGCTCGCCGGATGTTCGCGCATCCGGCATTTTTGCGTTACTTTTAGTATACTAAATCTCGTTCATTTTGCAACTGCTTTATACCCAGCCTCGTTCATATGGCACAGGGACGTCCGATTCGGCTCCCAATTCTTTTGCTGCCCGGTAAGCCCAGTAAGGGTCACGAAGCAGTTCACGGGCCAGGAAAATCATGTCTGCACGCCCGTTTTGCAGTATTTCCTCGGCATGCTGCGGGTTGGTGATTAAGCCTACCGCACCTGTCGCAATCGGGGTTTCTTTTTTCAATGTTTCGGCAAACGGTACTTGGTATCCTGGAAAAGCATGGATTCGTGCAGGCACAACTGCGCCAGAGCTTACATCGATCAAGTCGACGCCTTGTTCTTTCATCCACTGTGCCATTTCCACATAACGCTCGGGCGTCATGCCGCCTTCTGCATAGTCATGTGCGGAAACCCGGACAAATAAAGGACCATCCCATACTTCTTTAACGGCATCGATGGTTTCGCGTAAAATGCGATAACGGTTTTCAGCAGAACCACCATATTCATCTTCGCGTTTATTGGTTAACGGCGAAAGGAATTGATTGATCAAATAGCCATGGGCCGCATGTAATTCAATCACATCAAAGCCGGCTTTTTTGGAGCGGATCGCGCCGTCCTTGAACGCCTGCACTGTTTCACGAATGTCTTCAATAGTCATCGCAGCCGGCGTTTGATAGTGTTTGCTGAACGCGAGTGCGCTTGGTGCATAAATGGTTCCTTCAATATCTGCCTTGCGTCCTGCATGGGCCAATTGAATGCCGGTTTTGGAACCATTGGCTTTCATTAGCCGGACAATTTCTGCAAGGCCATCGATATGGCTGTCTTCCCAAATGCCAAGGTCGCGGGCTGAGATGCGCCCTTGAGCCTGGACAGCTGTCGCTTCAACGATGATCAAGCCAATTTGGCCAACTGCTCGCGTCGGATAATGCACCCGGTGCCAATCCGTCACTTTGCCGTCTTCTTTATCGCTTTGGTACATGCACATCGGTGCCATAACGATGCGGTTTTTAAATGTTACATCTTTGATGGTCATTGGCTCGAATAATTTTACCATTGGTTTCCCTCCTTGAACTCTCGAATTCTAGTATAACAGAAGAAATCAGTCGAATTCTCGTCCAAGCTCTTGGGACCGGCCAGCGGCTGCTTCGACACAGGCACTGACCGTCTTCTTGAACTGGAGGCTGTCTAGCGCAGCAATTCCGGCTGCAGTCGTACCATTCGGACTTGTCACTTTTTTTCTCAATTCACCAAAATCCTCTTGCTGCAGCATGTCCGCTGCCCCGTCAAAAGTCTGGCGCACGAGTTTGGTTGCATCGGCTAGTGACAGCCCTTGGGCGACAGCGGCTTCCGTCATCGCTTCTGCCATATAATAGACATAGGCAGGGCCGCTTCCTGCAACTGCCGTTACCGCATGCAATTGTTCTTCTTTAACGACGGTCACGCCTCCGATTGAGGACAGCAGTGTGCGCAATTGATGTTGCTTGTCGACGGTCACTTGCCGGCTCCAGGCTAAACCCGTCGCAGATTTGCCGATTCTGGCGGACGTATTCGGCATCGCGCGTGCAACAGCCAAAATTCCGGCGTGCTTCTGAATTGTTTCTATGGAAACACCTGCGACAACCGATAGAACGACGGTGGCAGCCGTCAGTTTTTCTTTGATCGCTCCGACAGCTGCAGCCACATCTTTCGGTTTCATAGCAAGCAGCACAAAATCGGCTTCCCGGAGTTCCAATCTTTCTTCTTCTACTATATTGACGCCGTATTCATCCCGCAAAAATTCGAGTCGCGCAAGATCCGATTTGTTCATAACCGAAATATCTTCCGGCTGTAAAATGCGCTTATTGATCCAGCCGTGGATCATCGACTCAGCCATAGAACCGGCACCGACACATACAATTTTCATGTTCAACACATCCTTTTTATAGATAGGAAAGATAAATTTTCAAGCTAAAAGAAACCGCTTTTCCAGCTGAAATGCCTGTCACAACTGAAGGGCTGTTTCCGCATTTCAATGTCCAGCTGCAGCGCCTAGCCCCTCGAGGTCGCTTCGGTCTTGGCTGCCATGGCAAAAAGCGCCATGACCTCCAAGCCCTCCAGCGCTTGTCGGGGCTCCATAGGCGCCTGCGCATTTCAATAAAAAAAGCGCATTCGTCCCTGCTTTTGCAAGGACGAAAACGCTCAGTTTCCGCGGTACCACCTAAGTTTGCCGATAAACGGCACTACTCGATTTCCTTAACGCGGAATGACGGCCGTGTTTGCACGGCAGCTAAAAAGCAGGTTCGAGACAGGAGCGGGGGTGTGCATTTCAGCTGCAGCAACACTCTCTTTGCACCTTCACCGTCTGTACTGATCTTTTCTACGCTTTTATATGTACATGAATTATAGAAGAAGCCAGATACCGTTGTCAAACCTTCT
Organism: Planomicrobium sp. CPCC 101079; assembly: GCF_007859275.1. Taxonomy (GTDB): domain Bacteria; phylum Bacillota; class Bacilli; order Bacillales_A; family Planococcaceae; genus Planococcus. The sequence goes on from NZ_VOHC01000011.1 coordinate 307,656, forward strand.
TTTAACGTGACGCAGCTGCCAATACACGGTATGATAGATGAATAGTCATTCAGTTTTAGGGGAGATGGAGAAGTGAGTTTACATAAAATTATTATTCCGACGCCATTTGCTGTTGGGGATGTTAATTCCTATTTGTTGAAAGGAGATATGCTGACGCTGATCGATGCCGGGCCAAAAACGCCTGAAGCATGGGAGGCTTTGAAAGCAGGGCTTCTGGATGTGAATGTCAAACCCCAAGACGTCGAACAAGTGGTTTTGACCCATCACCATCCCGACCATGCCGGCTGGGTCGACGGTTTTGAACGTGCAAAATTATACGGGCACCCTTATAACGATTTATGGATGCGCCGTGATCAGGCATTTTTTGATTACCATGACGCGTTTTACTTGGAGCGCCTGCAAGAAGAAGGCGTTCCGGAAGAGTTGTTGTTTTGGGTGAAAAAAATGAAGCGGCCGCTCAATCTGATGGGCAGCCGTCCACTTGACATGACCATCAATGAAGGCGATGTGCTTCCGGGGCATCCAGAATGGCAAGTCATGGAGACGCTTGGCCATGCCCAAAGCCATTTGTCATTTTGGGATGCCGAAACGCGTGAGATGATCGGGGGTGACCACGTAATTGCAAAAGTATCATCTAATCCGTTGATTGAGCCACCGCTCAATCCGGCAGATGGCCGTCCGAAGTCGCTGCTGCAATACAACGCGTCTTTAGGCAGGCTATTAAAAATGCCGATCGATGTGATTTATAGCGGACATGGAAAAGAAGTGCGCAATGTTACAGAATTGGTCACATCCCGATTGGAAAAACAGCATCAGCGCGCCATGAAAGTGCTCGACATGCTTAAAGGCGATGAAAAGACGGTCTATCAGCTGACGCAGGAACTGTTTCCTCATGCATACGAGAAAGAGCTTGGCTTGACGCTTTCGGAAACAATCGGACAGATCGATTACTTGCTGGAAGACGGGTTGATCACCGAAAGAATGGCTGAAAATGGCGTCTTTTATTACCATGAAGCGTAAGTTGTTCGGCTATTTTTTGTATTGCAACAATTCCGTTCTCCGGTTACAATAGACGCGTCTGGAATGACGGAAGTGTGAACGGGGCATCTTGAGAATAATGCGAAAAGGAATGGGTTAGTTGAAGAAATTGACGGTATTGATGGCGAGTTTCCTGTTATTGGCGGCATGCTCGAACGATCAAGCAGCACAAACCGAAACAGAAGAGCCAAAAAAAGAAGAAGTGGCAGCAGAACAGAAAGAAATGACAGAAGAAGGATTCATCACACAAGTGACCGAATCGCAAATTCTAGTAAACAATATCTATTTCACGATCAACGACAAAGTGGCGGTCCAATCGGATAACGGGACTGAAACATCAGACAGCAAAATCAGCGATATCCGCACAGGGATGAAAGTGAGCGTCGATTACCAAGGGCCTCTTGCTGAAAAGTTCCCAATGGAAGGTGAAGCGGAGACTTTGACGATTTTGACTGATGAGGAATCAACAAAGCGTTCGGAAGCACTCCAGGTGTTCATCAACAAGGAGCAATTATCAAGCCTTCTTATGATGGGGCAGCCCATTGTCCGCGATAACGAAATCGGCTTTTTGTTCAGCAATATGGAAACTGGGGATGTTTCTGAAGTTAGAATTGACCTTGATACACATGAATATACAATCGGCGGAAAGTAAAAGCAGCTTAGGCTGCTTTTTTTTATGCATTTTTTTGATTGAATATCCTTGCACTTAACAGTTGGGCGTGCTAATATGTGTATATTCATATTAATTAGTGCATAAAAATACATTGGAGGTATTCATACATGAACAAAAAAATCGTACTTGCATATTCAGGCGGACTAGATACATCAGTGGCCATTCCATGGCTGAAAGGACAAGGCTATGACGTAGTTGCGGTCTGCCTTGATATTGGAGAAGGAAAAGATTTGAACTTTATCAAACAAAAAGCGCTTCAAGTGGGAGCGGTTGAAAGCTATATGATCGATGCAAGAGAAGAATTCGCGAATGAATACGCATTGGTTTCGCTGCAGGCCCATACCTTATATGAAGGCAAATACCCGTTGGTGTCGGCATTATCACGCCCGCTCATTTCGAAAAAGTTAGTGGAAATCGCCGAGGAAACAGGATCGACGGCTGTAGCGCACGGCTGCACCGGAAAAGGCAATGACCAAGTGCGTTTTGAAGTGTCGATCAAATCCCTCAATCCGAATTTGGAAGTGGTTGCGCCGGTCCGTGCATGGGCATGGTCGCGTGATGAGGAAATCGCTTATGCCAAAGAACATAATGTGCCGATTCCAGTGAATTTGGATAGCCCGTTCTCGATTGACCAAAATCTCTGGGGCCGCGCAAACGAATGCGGCGTATTGGAAGACCCGTGGGCTGCGCCTCCGGAAGAAGCATACGACGTGACCACTGCGCTTGAAAACACACCGGACACACCGGATATTGTTGAAATTGAATTTGTGAACGGCGTGCCGACGCAATTGAACGGCGTTTCTTATACGTTTGCAAAATTGATCCTTGAATTGAATGACATTGCCGGAAAACACGGCGTCGGCAGAATCGATCATGTTGAAAACCGTCTTGTGGGCATCAAATCGCGTGAAATCTACGAAGCTCCGGCAGCCATGACACTGATTGCCGCACATAAAGAATTGGAAGACATCACATTAGTGAAGGAAATGGCGCATTTCAAGCCGGTCATCGAAAAGAAGTTGACGGAATTGATTTATGAAGGCTTATGGTTCTCGCCGCTGCGTACCGCACTCCAGGCATTTTTGCAAGAAACACAAGTTTATGTCAATGGCACGGTCCGCGTGAAGCTGTTCAAAGGGCATGCCATCATCGAAGGGCGTAAATCGCCAAATTCTCTATACAGCGAGCAGTTGGCTACGTACTCTACTGAAGACACATTCAACCATGCTTCTGCTGTCGGCTTTATCGAACTTTGGGGCCTTCCGACAGTTGTCAACTCCATGGTCAATAAAAAAGAACAGCCAGTAGCAAAAGAACAGGTGAAATCATGACCAAATTGTGGGGAGGCCGTTTCCAGAAATCGGCCGAACAATGGGTGGATGAATTCGGAGCATCGATTTCATTTGACCAGCAATTAGTGATGGAAGATCTAGAAGGCAGTACGGCGCATGTGAAAATGCTGTCGGCCTGCCAGATCCTCACCGAACAAGAAGCGGCGCTCATCCTTTCCGGTTTGGCTGCGCTTAAAGAAAAAGCGAAAGTTGGACAGTTGGAGTTTAGTGTATCCAATGAAGATATCCACTTGAACCTGGAGAAACTGCTGATCGACGAAATCGGCCCAGTCGGCGGCAAGCTTCATACAGCCCGCAGCCGCAATGACCAAGTGGCGACGGATATGCACCTGTATTTGAAAAACCGCGTCCAGGAAATCATTGAAGCAGTAGCTGCCTTCCAAGGGGCGATCGTGACACAAGCGGAAGCGCATGTAGAAACGATTGTTCCAGGCTATACGCATTTACAGCGGGCTCAGCCGATCTCATTCGGCCATCATTTGCTGACGTATTTCTGGATGCTTGAACGCGATAAAGCACGCCTTTCGGAATCGCTGAAGCGCATCGACTTGTCGCCGCTCGGCGCAGGCGCCATGTCCGGCACGACGTTTCCGATTGACCGTGAACTTGCGGCGAGCTTTCTCGGGTTTTCGGGTGTTTACGAAAACAGCTTGGACGCTGTGAGTGATCGCGACTTTATCGTCGAATTTTTGAGCAATGCGTCGTTGCTGATGATGCATATGTCACGCTTTGCTGAAGAAATCATTCTTTGGTCAAGTGAAGAATTCCGCTTTATCGAACTTGACGATGCGTTTTCGACAGGATCGAGCATCATGCCGCAAAAGAAAAATCCGGATATGGCCGAACTGATCCGCGGCAAGACGGGACGCGTCTATGGCAATCTGTTCGGTTTGCTGACAACGCTGAAAGGATTGCCACTCGCCTATAACAAGGATATGCAGGAAGACAAGGAAGGCATGTTCGATACGGTCCAGACGCTTGCGGGTTCCTTGCCGATTTTCGAAGGCATGGTTCGCACGATGACTGTCCGCACCGATTCGATGGAAAAAGCGGTTCACTCGGATTTCTCGAATGCGACTGAACTTGCCGATTACTTGGCGGCCAAAGGCATGCCGTTCCGTGAAGCGCATGATGTCACCGGAAAACTTGTTTTCACGTGCATCCAGCGAGGCTATTTCCTGAAAGACTTGCCGCTTGCGGATCTTCAGGACGCCAGCCCGCTCATTGAAGAAGACATCTTCGAAACCTTGCAGCCGGCAACGGCAGTCAAGCGCCGCAACTCGCTCGGCGGCACAGGCTTTGATCAAGTTCGCAAACAACTCGGACTCGCCAAGCAACTTATCGGGCAATAAGTCCATTTTGGAACCGGCTTTCCTCCCCCCTAGGAAAGCCGGTCTTTTTGTATTTTCGTAGAAAATCCCGTTGCAGGAAGGCCCGCCCTTTCGATATAATCACAAAAAGCGATTTTGATTTTCAAAGTTGGGAGAGATTGGTGTGAAGGTGCGGCTTACGGAATACGATAAAAATTGGGTTCGGATGTTCGAACAGGAATCGGGCAGGCTAAAAGAAGTTTTTGGGGACGAAATTCTTCGATTTGAGCATTTTGGCAGCACCTCTGTTCCTGGCATGAAAGCAAAACCGGTAGTTGACATGATGTGCCTCGTCAAAGAAATCGGCAAGATCGATGCGTTTAATGAAAGGATGCTTTGCCTCGGCTATGACGTGGCTGGCGACTGGGGAATAGAGGGACGGCGACTGTTTCGCAAAGGCGGGGACAACAGAAGCCACCATATCCATTTCTATCAATTTGACCATTCGCAAATCGAACGGCATCTTGTGTTCCGCGATTATTTAAGAAGCCATCCGGAAGAAGCGGAACGCTATGGGCAGTTGAAAGAAGAATTGGCCGGGCGCCATGATGACACGGGCTACTACAGCAAAGCCAAAAAAGCATTTGTCCAGGATATGGAACAGCGGGCGCTCCGCTGGTTCGATGAAAGGCAAAGAGCATTGAAAAACTGATGGCATAGCCAATTTCAATAATAATATTTTCAAGCCGGATTTCCTTCCCTGGGAAATCCGGCTTTTGCTTTTAGGGGATAGCCGCTGATTGTTGGCGTAATAAGCTATTCAGGATGGCCGGTTTTATGGATAAATTGTTTCTGACAGGGTAAAGGGAGGAAAAGCGATTGCAGTGGGAAGTGCAGTGGGAAGTCTTGTTTTTTTGTTGGTGAAGTAACTTGTCCCCCTGCTGTTCCACTAGTGAAGTTTTGGGAATTGCTGTGGCTAATATATAAAAGCGCGAAACAATTAACAGCCGCCTGATGGCCTAGTTGTTGCGAAAGGAGCAAATGTTCTATGGAAGAAGAAAATAAGAAAGCCGGCTTTCCCGCCTTTTTGTTGATGCTGGGCCTGGGGGTAATGAGCTTTTTCATCTGGTTGTTTGCAGAACTGGCGGAAGAATTGCTGGAAAACGAATTAAAAAGTTTTGACGGGGCCGTCATCAGTTTTTTCCGGTCAATAGAAAATCCCGCACTTGATAAGGGGTACATAGTCATTACCGAATTAGGGTCTGTCTGGTTTTTGACGACTTTGTCGGTGATTACTCTTTCACTGCTTTGGTTGAAAGCAAAAGACAAATGGGGAATCCTCTTTTTCATCATCGCAGTAGGAGGGGGTGCCCTTCTTTCTGTGCTGTTGAAGAATTTATACGAAAGAGGACGCCCTTCTATCAATGAAGAAATTGATGCGATCGGTTTTAGTTTTCCGAGCGGCCATTCTATGGGCTCGCTTATCTTTTACGGATTTATCGCCTATTTTATTGTGCGAAGCAGACTAAAAAAAGGAATGAAAATACTTTCCCTCATTATTTTAGGCGTCTTGGTCGTTTTAATCGGAACCAGCCGGATTTATTTGGGAGCTCATTTTCCGAGCGATGTGGTTGCCGGTTACTCGGCTGGAACGATTTGGCTGATTCTTTGCCTATTGGCTCTTGAATGGGTGCAATGGCAAAGCGGAAGCCATGTACGCCCAGTCCAGGCAATACGAAGATTTTTAGTTTCCAACTTTAAGTCAGCCAAGCGCAGAATCCGGCGTTAGCTAGCCGCCAGCTGACAGCAGCAAGGACAAAGGAAGCCCTGAAAAGACTAAAGGCTTCAGGACGTTATCAATTTACGGTGTGCATCAATTGTTTGCCTAGAATCATGTTCAAAACAAAGAGCGAAAGGCCGGCTGTTTTTAAAAAAACAGCCGGCCTTTTTTCTGGACTGGTACATTTTAGCCAATCGCAATGGCGCGAAAAAAATCAAACCGAGCCATCAACCGATTTTTATATTAAGATTCCGCTGCCCTGTTGAAAATCCGCCAGTGTTTCATTTATTGCAAAAGCGGTTATTGATTAAGAACAGGTGTTCTTATATCCTTATGTAAGACGATGGTTAACGGGGAGGAGAAAGCGTTATGTATGAAGGATTGGAAGAACGGCCCATTATCTGTTTGGATATGCGCAGTTTTTATGCAAGCTGCGCAGCGGTTGACTTGGGGCTTGATCCACTGGACGCCTGCATCGCAGTCATCGGCAACCAGGAACAAAAAGGCAGTGTAGTGCTTGCGGCATCCCCGGTGCTGAAAAAAGAATTCGGCGTCCGCACAGGCACCCGGCTTTTTGAAATTCCAGATGATCCCCACATCTTGAAAATCGAGCCGAAGATGGACTTTTTCATGCGGGTGTCCATTGAAATTACCCGCCTGTTGCGCGAGTATGTGCCGGCTGAAGCGATTCATGTATACAGCATCGATGAAAGCTTTGTCGACTTGAGCGGAACAGAGAAAATTTGGGGAACACCAAGGGCGATCATTTCCCATCTTCAGGATGACATCATCCGGCAGTTCTCCCTGCCTTCCGCAATCGGCCTCGGCCCTAATATGCTGCTGGCTAAATTGGCGCTCGATCTTGATGCCAAAAAGACGGGATTTGCCGAATGGACATACAGCGATGTGCCGAAAAAACTATGGACAGTGGCACCGCTCAGCAAGATGTGGGGCATCGGTTCGCGCTTGGAAAAAACCTTGAACAACATGGGCATCTTTTCGGTCGGCGATTTGGCGAAAAGCGATTTGGCCAAGTTGGAAGAAAAGTTCGGGATTCTTGGCAATCAGCTTTACCACCATGCCTGGGGCATTGACCTTTCGGAACTAGGCTCGACCTTGATTGATGGACAGGAAAGTTTCGGAAAAGGGCAGATGCTGTACCGTGATTACACGAGCGCAGAGGAAATTCTGATGGTCCTGCTTGAGATGGCTGAAGATGTGGCGCGGCGTGCGCGCGATGCCGGGAAGGCGGGGCGCACTGTCTCGCTGTCGGTCGGCTACAGCATGCATGCGTTTGGCGGTGGATTCCACCGGTCGCGGACAATTGGTGAGGCAACGAACGATACGATGAAAATCTATACTGTCTGCAAAGAGCTCCTTACGGAATTTTATGACGGCCGTGCGGCGAGGAAGCTGGCCATCTCTTTGTCGAAGCTTGAAGACGAAACGAGCATGCAGCTCAGCTTGTTTGAACAGCGCAAATGGCAGATCCGAAAACTTGGTGCGGCGATGGATGCACTGCGCGACAAATATGGCTCAACCGCTGTGCTCCGGGCTGTTTCCTATACGGAGGCCGGAACCGCCCGTGAACGCGCCAATTTGATTGGCGGCCACCAGTCAGGAAAAGTCCGCCTTCCGCCAGAAGACTGATTTATTTCAAAACTCGAATTATTTTCTTTTTTCGTAGAACGATGTTTGGTAAAATAAAACAGAATTAAGTACATACATTACAGCAAGGGGAACAGAGCTATGCGCGTATTTTTGGAATTGGGTTGGTTTTTTAAAGAACGGAAAAAGCATTACTTGATTGGCGTCTTGATGTTGCTGATTGTGGCTTTTTTAGGTGTGCTGCCGCCGCGGATCATCGGTTTTGTCGTCGATGAAATCAGCCGCGGATCATTGACCCCTGCTTTTTTGATGAAATGGCTCGGACTATTGGCGGCTGCGGCTTGCGCGATGTACGTCCTCCGCTATGCTTGGCGACAGATGATCTTCGGTTCCTCTGTATTGCTGGCCCGGAACTTGCGGAAGCAATTGTTCGACCATTTAACGCGGATGTCTCCGGCTTTTTACCAAAAACGCCGGGTCGGTGATTTGATGGCACATGCCACAAACGATTTGCAAGCGGTACAGCAAACTGCAGGGCCTGGCGTTTTGACATTGGTCGATTCGTTTGCGACCGGCGGTTTTGTCATTGCTGCAATGGCATTCACCATCAACTGGAAACTGACGCTGATTGTCTTATTGCCTATGCCGCTGATGGCATATTTGACCAATTATTACGGCAAACTATTGCATGAACGTTTCCATAGAGCCCAGGAATCGTTTTCAGGTTTGAACGACAAGACCCAGGAAAGCATCTCCGGGATGAAAGTCATCAAAACGTTCGGTCAGGAACAGGAAGATATTGAAGACTTCCAGCGTTTGTCCGGTAAAGTGGTTGAAGAGAACATCCGGGTTGCCCGCGTCGATTCCCTATTTGATCCGACGATTTCCGCCATTATCGGAGTCTGTTATTTTCTGACGATCGGTTTCGGCTCGTATTTCGTCACAAGAGGCGAAATGACCATCGGCGATTTGGTGGCATTCACAGCGTATCTTGGCTTGCTGGTTTGGCCGATGCTTGCTTTTGGCTGGCTGTTCAATATCGTCGAGCGCGGGCGGGCATCTTATGACCGGATCCGCTCGCTGCTTGCTGAGCCGGTGGATATCGATGACCGGGAAAACGCTCTCGACAAACGCCCGGAAGGCAATATTGTCGTTTCCGTAGAGAAGTTCCAGTTTCCTGGAGATGAGCGGTCGGCGCTTCGCGATGTCCATTTCATGCTGAAACGCGGTGAAACGCTCGGCATCGCCGGAAAAACCGGCTCCGGCAAATCAGCTATTTTAAGGCTCTTGCTGCGGGAATTTGATCGTTATGAAGGCGAAATTACATTTGGAAATGTGCCGATCCAGGATTATAAAAAGCAGCGGCTGCGGGAAGCGATCGGCTATGTGCCGCAAGACCATTTCTTGTTTTCGACAACAGTAGCCGGGAATATTGCATTCGCCAGGCCAAACGCTAAAATGGAAGAAGTGGTGCAGGCGGCGAAGCTGGCACACATCCACGACGATATCTTGAATTTTGCGGACGGCTACAATACTGTAGTCGGAGAGCGCGGCGTATCGCTATCAGGCGGGCAAAAGCAGCGGATCTCCATCGCTAGGGCGCTCATGATGCGGCCGGAATTGCTGATTTTGGATGATTCCTTATCAGCAGTTGATGCTAAAACAGAAGAAGCCATTTTGGAAAGTTTGAAAAAAACACGGACCGGTGAAACGACGATCATTACCTCGCACCGCTTGAGTGCCATCCAGCATGCCCATCAAATTTTGGTCATGCATGAAGGCTCTGTCGCGGAAATCGGCACGCATGAAGCATTATTGGAGAGAAAAGGGCGTTATTACGAGATGTACCAGTTGCAGCAGCTCGAAGCGCTCGTCGAGCAAGGAGGCGAAGCGTGATGGAAGAACAAAAAGTACTGACTGGCAAAGCCCAGTGGCTTGTCTTTAAACGGCTCATGCATTATCTGGTGCCGCATAAGAAAATGGTGTTTTTAGCGCTCGGGCTTTTGGCGCTGACGGTTCTCGGGGATGTCCTCGGGCCGTTGCTCATCAAGACGTTCATCGACGATTACTTGACGCCCGGCACTTTTCCGACAGGGCCCGTAGCCGGCCTTGCACTCGGCTATTTATTCATTCAAGTGAGCAACGTCATCATCAGCTATTTCCAGCTGCTGAAATTCCAGGAAGCTGCATTGAAAATCATCCAGCAGCTGCGCATCGACGTGTTCACGAAAGTGCAGAATCTCGGCATGCGCTATTTTGACAAAACTCCTGCCGGCAGCATGGTGTCGCGCGTTACCAACGATACCGAAGCCATTAAGGAAATGTTCGTCAGTGTGCTGATCGGCTTTATCCAAAGTGCGTTTTTGATTGTCGGTGTCTATACCGCGATGTTCTTCTTGAACGTCCGGTTGGCGCTCATGACATTGGTCTTGTTGCCGCTGTTGTTTGGCATCATGTTTTTGTACCGCAAATACAGCTCGGTCTTTTATCAGGATTTGCGCGAGCGGCTCGGCCAGCTGAATGCCAAATTGTCGGAATCGATCCAAGGGATGGGCATGATCCAGGCATTCGGCCAGGAACAGCGGCTGCAGGACGAATTCAATGATATCAATGACAAACATTGGGCGGCAGGCCGGCGCAACATTAAACTCGACGGTTTGTTGCTGCGGCCCGCGATTGATATTGTCTATGCTATCGCCTTGATCATGCTGCTCAGTTATTTCGGCGTCATGTCGTTTTCAAGCACCGTGGAAGTCGGCGTAATTTACGCATTTGTTACATATGTCGACCGCTTTTTCGAACCGATTGGCCAAGTGATGCAGCGGTTATCCATTTTCCAGCAAGCGATTGTCGCGGCTTCGCGCGTTTTTGCGTTGCTCGATGAAGAAGATTTGGCGCCGCGCCAAGAAAATGCGCTTGGCACGATTACGTCCGGTAAAATTGAATTTCGCAATGTGACATTTTCTTATGATGGTAAAAACGATGTCTTGAAAAACATATCGTTCACAGCGGAACCCGGCCAGACTGTTGCGCTTGTCGGGCATACTGGAAGCGGCAAAAGTTCCATCATCAACTTGCTCATGCGTTTCTATGAATTCAAGAACGGCGATATCTTGATCGACGGCAAGTCGGTGAAGAGCTATAGTGCGAAAGAGCTTCGTTCCAAGATGGGCCTCGTCCTGCAGGACCCGTTCTTGTTTTACGGGACAATTGACAGCAATATCCGTTTGCATAACCATTCAATGACCGACAGCGATGTTCGGGCAGCGGCCGAATTTGTCCAAGCGGACCGGTTTATTGAGGACTTGCCGGATACTTATGGGCAGGCAGTTACCGAGCGCGGATCGACTTTTTCAAGCGGCCAGCGCCAGCTTGTAGCGTTTGCGCGGACAATGGCGACTGATCCGAAAATTCTGGTGTTAGATGAAGCAACTGCAAACATCGACACCGAAACAGAAGTGGCAATCCAGACGAGCTTAGAAAAGATGCGGCGCGGGCGCACGACCATCGCCATCGCCCACCGGCTTAGCACGATTCAGGATGCTGAGCTGATTTTGGTGCTGCACCACGGCGAAATTGTCGAACGGGGCACACATCAGCAACTTCTTTCAAATCGAGGCCTCTACCATAAGATGTATTTGCTGCAAAACGGCATAGTGGAATAAAAAAGGACGGCTGCGGCCGTCCTTTTTTATTGGTTGCCGGCTGAGCATGCACAAAGGAGAACAGTTTGTATGTTTCAAAGAATAAATGTAAATTTTTACATAAGGAAAAGCCATTAAAAAAAAATCAGCCGCAAGAAAGAAAAAACGGCAAAACCAAGCTGTCATAAAGATTTCACAAACTAAACGGCAGTGTTTGGCTGGTGTTTTTGGTAAGATAGGAAGAGCATATAGAAGGAGTGACAATTGTGGCAACTGATATCAATTTATTTTTAGCGTTTGGCGCAGGGTTTTTAAGTTTTGTTTCGCCTTGTACGTTGCCGCTGTACCCGGCATTCTTATCTTATATAACCGGCATGACGATTGATGAGATTAAAAACGACAAAGGGGTCATGCAAAAAAGAGGCATGTTCCATACGCTCTTTTTCTTGCTCGGCTTTTCGACTATTTTTATCGCACTTGGATTCAGCACTTCTTTCTTTTACGAATGGTTCCTTCGTTACGATGATCTGATCCGCCAAGTCGGCGCCATTTTCATCGTTTTCTTCGGGCTAATGATTGTTGGTGTATTCACGCCGAAATTTTTGATGCAGGACCGAAAGTTCTCATTCAAAAACCGGCCGACGGGCTTTTTGGGGACATTTGTCATCGGCTTGGCGTTTGCAGCGGGCTGGACGCCTTGTACAGGACCGATTACTGCTGCAATTTATGCACTGGCAGCGACTAATCCGGGATCTGGAGTTTGGTATATGATCGCATATGTTCTTGGGTTTGCGATTCCGTTTTTCGTCTTGTCATTTTTCGTCACCCGCATGGGGTGGCTGCGAAAACACAACAAAGCCATCATGAATGCAGGCGGCTATATCATGATTGCTGTCGGCGTTTTGCTATTTTTCAACGGCATGACGTATTTGATCAGAGTTCTCAGCCCGGTCTTCGGTGATTTCCAAGGATTTTAACAGACAAAAAGCAGGTGGTACTTATGAATAGCATTACAAAAATCCATGAATACAAAGAAAAGATCGATCAGAAGGAGTCTTTTCTATTGTTCGTGAAAACCGATAATTGTTCAGTTTGTGAAGGGCTGCGTCCGCAAGTTGAACATTTTGAAAAAGAATACAGCCTGCCGTTTTACTTAGCAAATACTGCTCATTTGCCGGAACTTGCCGGCAATCTGCTGCTGTTCACCGCACCGGTAGTTCTCTTGTTCTGCAAAGGCAAAGAAATCCACCGATTTGCGCGGTTTGTTCCTATTGAAGAGCTGCGGCGTAAGTTGGATGAATTGGAGGAAGGGTTACATGTTTGAAATGATTCCACCGGAACTGTTGTTAGCTGTGACATCGGTCGGAGCGGTGGTCATGGGGATATTTGTTATGATTATGCGGACAAAATCTGCTAAAAAACCGGCTTCTGTGAAAAAGATCGTCTTGCCGCCATTATTTATGTCAACCGGCGCATTGATGTTCATCTTTCCGTTTTTCCGGGTGCACCCGATGCAGATATTCGAAGCACTTGTTGTGGGTATGATTTTTTCTACCGTATTGATCTGGACTTCGAAGTTTGAAATTAGGGATGGCGATATTTATCTAAAGCAATCCAAAGCGTTCATCTTTATATTAATCGGCTTATTGATCGTCCGGCTTGTCGGAAAAGTCGCCTTGAGCGCAACGGTCGATGTCGGTGAACTTGGCGGCATGTTCTGGATATTGGCGTTCGGCATGATTGTTCCATGGCGTCTTGCGATGTATCTCCAATATAAAAAGCTGGCTGACAAAACAAAAAGCGCTGTCCCGAGTTAAGGGACGGCGCTTTTACTTTTCGAAATAATGTTCGTACGGTGTGACGTCGATATGGAGTTCATTTAGTTTTTTGCGAAGAAACTTATGGTCACGCTTTGGCGTTGCTTGAATATAGCCGCGGATAATGTGTTCGTGCTTCATCTTTTTCGCTTTTTCCTCAAGGAGAATTTGCCCGATTTTTCCAGCGATTTTTTGTTTTGCCACAGGGCGGAACAAATCTGGAACCGGCTGGACAAGTTCATTCAGCAATTCTTTTTCTTCAGTGCCCCACAAGTGGATGGTTTTATCCACATAATATTCTTCCCAATTCAAGTCAGAAAGCCCGTCTTTTTTCGGCATCGATTTCAAAAACTTTCGGAACATAAAAAAACCGCCAATCGCAAAAGACCCGACAAGCACCGTTACCCAAAACAGGATAAACCATAAAAACCAACCATCTAATTGCACGTTGTTTCACCTCGTTTTTGCCTTACTTCCATTATAAAAGCAATTTAAAATAAATTCATTAAAAAGGTATCCCTTTTTTTCATTTGTGTCTATATAGCGAATGAAAGGAGGTGATCAGCATGGCAAACAGCGATTTTAAAAACGCAAGCATCCGCCTGACATTCGATAATGGGCTGGATGAAAACGGCAAACCGAAAAAGAAAGTGAAAGTGTACCATAACGTAACGGAAACTGCTGGAGCGGACGCCATTTTTGAAGTGGCCCGTGTATTGGGTGGTTTTGGCACAAAGCCGCTAATGTTCTTGGAGAAACAAAAAGACGAAACGATTTATGCGTAATGACTGACTAAGGGGGAATTAAGGGATGGCAAAAACATTGGAATTGATATTTGAGACAGTTGCCGGAAAAGGGGTTACGTTGTCTGTAGAAGAGCCGCGTGAAGATGTTACGGCATCAGAACTTTTGGCCGGCATGCAATCGATCATCACGCAAAATATTTTCGAAGTGGAAGGGGCTTCTTTTGCTCTTGCAAAAGGGGCGCGCATTATTGAGCGGAATGTTGTGGAATACGAATTATAGAAAACGCGAGCTCTCCTGAATCGGGAGAGCTTTTTTAAATAGGAGGTGAAGAAGATGGATGAATGGATGCGATTGGTCCAAGAAGTGGGATTTCCGATGTTTGTGTCTTTTTATTTGATGCACCGGGTCGAAACGAAACTTGTGGCCATTCACGAAGCGCTCGTGACGATGAAAATATAGCCCTGGATTCACAGATTTGTGACAAAGACGGCTCTTTTCCATGTTGTGTTCATGCGCCCGTTTCGATAACATTAAGGCTACGAAAGAGTGGAGGCGACAGCATGAAACGAAAGTTAGCGGCAATGGTGCTGGGGCTAGTGTTAATCCTATCAGCGTGCAGCAATGACAGCATTGAGGATTTCTCATATACAAACCATAGAGGAGAAACTGTTTCATCCGAAAGCTTGAAAGGGACCCCTTGGCTTGCAACATTTGTGTTTACGAATTGCGAAACGGTCTGTCCGCCGATGACCTTCAATCTGGCGGCTATTCAAGAAGAGTTAGTGGAACAAGGGATAGAAGGCTATAAAATCGTCGCGTTCAGCGTGGACCCAAAAGCGGACACTCCGGAAAAAATGCAAGAGTACTTGGCAAACTACTCCGTTCCGGATGAATCCAAGTGGAATTTGCTGACGGGCTACGGACAAGAAGAAATTGCCTTGTATGCAAAAGACAATTTCAATACGTTCATCAAAAATGACCCGAACAGCGATCAAGTAATTCACGGCACTTCGTTTTACCTGGTCGATAAAGAAGGTGAGGTCCGTGCAAACTACGACGGCTACCAACACGTTCCGGTGGAGGACATTATCACCGAACTGGAGAAACTAATAGAGGAACAATAAAAACCGGTCATTGACCGGTTTTTTCTTTTGCCAGTAAATCGCGTATTTCCGTAAGCAGCTGTTCTTTTGCATCAAGAACAGGCAAAGGTTCTTCTTCTTCTTCTTCTTCGGTTTCTGGCTTAAACTGCAATTTCGAGAACAACCGGATCGCAAGGAAAATAGAAAATGATATGATGAAAAAATCAATGACCGATTGCAAAAACTCGCCGTACCGGAGTTCTGCATCCCCGAAAGAATAAGAAAGTTGTGCAACGCTGAAGCCGCCAAGCAAAATGCCGACAGCCGGCATAATCAAATCTTCAACAAGAGAAGTGACGATTTTCCCGAAAGCGGCACCAATAACTACCGCAATCGCCAAATCGATAACGTTGCCCTTGATGGCGAATTTTTTGAACTCATTCCACACACTTGTTCACCTCCCTAAAGTTCAGTGTACATTTACCGCCCCTCGAATAAAACCCCTTCAGTAAAAGTGATGCAATTCAACAAAATAAAATAGCATCGTTGCTTTCAATAGAAAACAGTAAAGTTTTAGTTGATATGGTAGAATAGTGAAAAATGAATTATTAGGTGTGGAAGCGATGAAGAAAAAGAAGTACACCAAAAGAATTAGGTGGGGACGAGTGCTCATGGCGCTTTTTGTGCTTCCGGCATTTTTGGTATTGGCGACAGTTTTAATTGCAGTATTTTATGTAATAAAGCCGCCAGAACTTTTGGAAACACTCAAAGACTCGCCAAAAGGGTTATTCGAAATGGAAGTGCCGGCGGAATATGTCCCGCTATACAAAGAAGCAGCAGAAGAGTACGGAGTTCCGTGGACGCTGTTGGCAGCGCACCATCGGGTCGAAACGAAATTTTCGACTATGGATCCGCTATTATCTCCTGTCGGGGCAGAAGGGCATATGCAATTCATGCCTTGCACGTTTGTCGGCTGGACCTATCCGAGCTGTTCAGGTCTTGGCAAAGGGGATATTCCGGAGAAAGAAAAAACTGATCCGGCAGTAATCAGTGCGTACGGTGGATATGGGGTCGATGGAAATGGTGATGGAAAAGCTGATCCATACAATTTAACAGATGCACTCTACAGCGCCGCCAACTATCTTTCTCAAAACGGGGCGGCTGATGGCGATTTGGAAAAAGCTATCTATCAATACAATCACAGCGATCGCTATGTCGACGACATTTTACATTATTATCGCCTATACGAAAAAGAATTTAAAACGCCATAAAAAAAGAGGACCCATAGGGTCCTCTTTTTTTATGCTCTTCTTCTGCCTTTGTGCATTGACCCAAGAATAAGGCTCAAGACGAAAACAAGAATTAAAGCGCCGATTAAAGCTGGAATTATAGCGATACCTGCTAATGAAGGTCCCCAGTTTCCAAGCAATTCCCCACCGAGCCAAGCTCCGATGATTCCTGCAATGATGTTACCGATGATGCCGCCTGGAATGTCTTTTCCAAGAATAAGGCCGGCTAACCATCCGATGATACCGCCTACGATTAAGTAAAGAATAAAGCCCATGTGATCCATCTCCTTTTTAGTAAGTTATAAGTGCTACACTCTAGATATATCCTCATTTCATTTTTTTAAAACATAAACTTAAAAAAACATAGGCCTTTTGTTTCCGATTCCTTATACGATAACAGCTGAAAGTGCCGGTGTACCAAGGGAATTTGGGGAAAATAAAAAAGAAAAAAATTATATTTGAAAAAGTAATTTAGCAGTGGAACAGAAGAAAATCGGGAAAAGGACTATTAAAGAATAAAAAAATATTACAAACACGTTACAGGAATATTGAAAATAGACTGACAATTCAGTATAATAAAAAGAAAGGAGATGATAATGATGAAGTACGAAAACGTCGAACAATTAAACCGGCAAGGGATGATTTTTGTAATCATCCACACACTTATCATCTTTAACCTGGCAATCGACTTTAATGTATTCATGTAAAGAAAATAACCTGCTCCCAGTAAAAGGGGGCAGGTTATTTTTTATTTTTATTCTTTTGGAGCTTTCAGGCGTGTAAGCGACTCTTTTAAAATCCGGGAAGCGGAATCAAGGCTGACGCCCAGAATCCGCTGGATGTCTTCCAAGTTTTTGCGTTCAACCGAATATAAATAATGGACGTAAGCAAAACGGATATTACCGGAGCGCATCGGCACACCGACAAACGCCGATAAGGCCTCGGTATAATCGGAAAGGGAACCGAGTTGGAATACCGTATAATCGTTTTTGACTTTGGACGACAAAAGATACGGGGTAGTGCGGAAAATTGCCCGGTTGATGCCGTCGCGAAGCACCGGCACTTCCTGGCCGGTAAACTCAAGATGGCAGGTAAAGCCGTCTTTCTTTTCGACTAGAAGCGTCAGTTTATCGCCGTGATCCTCGAAATTATCCACTTCAATGGCAATCATATCCCGGAGGCGCAGTCCGCGCATATAAAGAAGAAATAGGATTTTGGCAGTCAGTGAAAGCTCATCTGTTTCAAGGACGGCCGGTTTTTTTGCCAACAATGCCTCATAGTCCAAATGGATATCGGCTGGCGTCAAATCCAGTTTCTCGGAAAACTGGAATTTGGGCATAAAATCAACAGGAACGCGTCCGATCCGCCACATATAATCGAACCATTGGCGGATATAGCTGAGCTTGCGGTTGAGCGTACTGTCTTTGATGCCAGTTTCCTGTTGCTGCAACAAAAATTTCTGTATATCAGATGGACGAATTTCGTGCGGTTCGACCTGTTTTTTGTAAGTCTTGCGAAGATAGGCAAAAAGCGCCCGGATCAGTTGAACTTCATGAACCACCGTATTGGGGCTGATGCCTTTATCTAATCGATATTTTTCGTAACCGTATGGCATAAAGCATCACCTCTTCTTAAGATTCTGAATTAATTATACCATTATTTGGCCAGAGTAGAACGTACTTTCCCTTTATAAACCTCTTTATGATGGGCTTTTCGCGAAACCAGCAAGAAACATTGTTTTTCTTAGCAAATGTAGTATTTTACATAAGGAAATATAAAAAACCAAAGAAGCAACAAGATAATATAGAATGAAAAGTTCTGGAAAAAAGGAAGCGTTGAAAAAAGAAAAAGAGGGTATTCCATTAAAGAAAGTGCTTTGAAGTTAGGGAGTGTGAATAACTGTGTTCAAAGAAGAAAATGACAGAATTAGAAAAGCTGTGCTGAATGCGGTTGAAGGAAAGCCGGACAGCTTGCTGAACCAAAAACCGTCGCCAGGCGCTTGGACTCCGATACAAATTCTTGATCATCTGCAATTGATGGAGACCGCCATTGCTAAAAGTATTTCCAAACAGTTGGCAAGCGAAACGGCTGAAAAAGCTTCAAAAAAACCAATTGGGCTGACAGTCAGCCGAATGATCAAGGTGGATGCGCCGAAACATGTTGTTCCCGGTGAGGAGTTTATTTCCTTGGAAGAGATGAAAAAACGTTTGGCAGCTTCGCGCATCTTTTTGAATGGCGTGTATGATGGAGCAGAAAAAGAAATGCTGGACCAAAAGTCGATGCCTCATCCGGTTTTTGGGAAAGTCCCTTTATCGCAATGGTTTCCATTTGTTGGCTTGCATGAGAAACGGCATTTGAAACAGCTTGAAAAAACATTAAAGCAACTTTCTTGATTGGAATGGAGTAATTCGAAAAACTTATCACATTCTATAATTTTAATGTAATTTACTTATGCTTTACTTTTCGTTATGATAGAAGAGGAGAAAAGACGCTATTACCGAGCCTTTTCAGAAGATTTAAAGGAGGAACATGATCATGGCAAAAAGCAGTTTGCACAACAGCCGCACTTCTTTTCAGCTAAATGGCAAAACGTTCAACTACTACCGTTTAGCAGCGTTAGAAGAAGCAGGAATCGCGAAAGTATCACGCCTTCCTTATTCCATTAAAATTCTTTTGGAATCTGTACTTCGCCAGCATGACGGCTATGTTATCAAAGACGAGCACGTTGAAGACCTAGCGAAATGGGGAGAGCACGCGAACGAGGAAGCGGAAGTTCCGTTCAAACCTTCACGCGTTATCCTTCAAGATTTCACAGGAGTTCCAGTAGTAGTTGATTTGGCTGCACTTCGTTCAGCAATGGCTGAAATGGGTGGAGATCCAAACAAAATCAATCCAGATGTTCCAGTAGACTTGGTCGTTGACCACTCTGTACAAGTAGACAGCTACGGAACAAACGAAGCACTTAAAATCAATACGAAACTTGAATTTGAACGGAATGCAGAGCGTTACCAGTTCTTGAACTGGGCTCAAAAAGCATACGACAACTACCGTGCGGTTCCGCCTGAAACCGGAATTGTCCACCAAGTTAACCTTGAGTACTTGGCAAGCGTTGTCCATGCGATCCAAAACGAAGACGGAACATTCGAAGCGTATCCAGATACACTAGTCGGAACTGACTCGCATACAACAATGATCAACGGCCTTGGTGTACTTGGCTGGGGCGTTGGCGGTATCGAAGCGGAAGCTGGTATGCTTGGACAGCCTTCATTCTTCCCAATTCCGGAAGTAGTCGGCGTTAAATTGACGAACGCATTACCAAACGGCGCGACTGCGACGGATTTGGCTCTTAAAGTTACACAAGTGCTTCGCCAAAAAGGCGTAGTCGGCAAATTCGTCGAATTCTACGGAGCTGGCGTTACAACTTTGCCGCTTGCTGACCGTTCGACAATTGCCAACATGGCTCCTGAATACGGCGCTACTTGCGGTTTCTTCCCGGTTGACGAAGAAGCGTTGGATTACCTGCGCTTGACTGGCCGCGAAGAAGACCACATCGAAATCGTGAAAGCTTATTTAATTGCGAACGATATGTTCTTCGATGCAGAAAAAGATCCAGTTTACACGGACACAGTTGAAATTGACCTTTCAACAATTGAGCCGAACCTATCAGGTCCGAAGCGTCCGCAAGATTTGATTCCGTTGTCACAAATGAAGACAGAATTCAACAAAGCGGTCACTGCACCTGAAGGCCCTCACGGTTTCGCTTTGAGCGAAGACGAAATCAACAAAACTGCTACTGTTAACTTCAAAGACGGCTCTACTGCCGTTATGAAAACAGGCGCAATCGGTATTGCGGCAATCACTTCTTGTACCAATACATCAAACCCATACGTAATGCTTGGCGCTGGTTTAGTTGCGAAAAAAGCGGCTGAAAAAGGCTTAATGCCGCCTGCTTACGTGAAAACTTCATTGGCTCCAGGTTCAAAAGTCGTTACAGGCTATTTGAAACAAGCTGGCTTGCTTGAATACCTTGAGCAAATCCGTTTCAACCTGGTTGGTTACGGCTGTACAACATGTATCGGAAACTCAGGCCCGATGCTTCCTGAAATTGAAGATGCGATTTTGGACAACGACTTGTTGGTGACTTCTGTCCTTTCCGGTAACCGTAACTTTGAAGGCCGTATCCACCCGCTAGTGAAAGCAAACTACTTGGCTTCACCGCCGCTTGTTGTTGCTTACGCACTTGCCGGAACAGTCGATATCGATCTTCAAAACGATCCAATCGGACAAGACAAAGAAGGCAATAACGTTTACTTGAGCGATATTTGGCCGACAACTGAAGAAGTGAACGAAGTGGTGAAAAGCACGGTTACACCTGAATTGTTCCGCAAAGAATACGCGCGTGTGTTTGACGAAAACCAAACATGGAATGCGATCGAAACAAATGACGATTCACTTTACGCATTTGATGACGAATCGACTTACATCCAAAACCCGCCGTTCTTCCAAGGGCTTTCAGCAGAACCGAAAGCGATCCAGCCGCTTGAAGGATTGCGCGTAGTTGCGAAATTCGCTGATTCCATCACGACTGACCACATTTCACCGGCAGGCGCAATCGGCAAAGATACACCTGCAGGGAAATACCTTCGTGAAAAAGGCGTAGAGCCTCGCAACTTCAACTCTTACGGATCGCGCCGTGGTAACCACGAAGTCATGATGCGCGGAACGTTCGCGAATATCCGTATCCGTAACCAAGTCGCACCAGGTACAACTGGCGGTTACACAACTTACTGGCCGACTGGCGAAACAATGGCAATCTACGACGCAGCGATGCGTTACCAAGACCGTGGCACTGGCCTAGTTGTTTTAGCCGGCAAAGATTACGGCATGGGCTCTTCACGTGACTGGGCTGCCAAAGGTACTTTCCTTCTTGGCATCAAGACAGTTATCGCGGAAAGCTATGAGCGTATTCACCGTTCAAACCTTGTGATGATGGGTGTTCTTCCGTTGCAATTCATCAACGGAGAAAACGCTGAATCACTTGGGCTTACAGGACGCGAAACCATTTCCGTTAACTTGACGGATGACGTGAAACCACGCGACATCCTGACAGTGACAGCAACTGCTGAAGACGGAAAAGTAACTGAATTCCAAGCACTTGCACGTTTTGACTCCGAAGTGGAAGTCGACTACTACCGCCACGGTGGTATCCTTCAAATGGTACTACGCAGAAAATTAGTGGAAGCGTAAGATAAATAATGATGAAAAGGCTATTGAGAAATTCTCAATAGCCTTTTTTTTATTTCGCTCCAGGCGGACACTTTCGGGCCCACAGGATGTGGGTCATGCAGCTGTTGCGACAGGACGTCGCGATAACAGCAGCCAGGGCGTGGCCTGAGCCTCCTCAGTCGCTGCGCTCCTTGTGGGGTCTCAGGAAGCGATTTGCGCTTGCGCGAATCGTTTGCGACGAAGCTAGCGCAGCGATACAGCGCTTTTTCATGTCTCGAAGCTAGCGGAGCGGTGCAGAGACAGGAGCACCTGTTTTAAGTTAGTTCGGCGCAAGCCCGCGGAAAGCGGAGCTGTTTTGCGAAATAGCATTAAGAAAACTTTCTATATAGAACAATCTAAATAAAAGGCTGCCATTGTACAGCCTTTTATTTTTTATTAATCGGGCAATGTTTTGTATACTTACATAGAGGTGAAAGAAGAAATGTATATTAGTGAAAAAGAAGTTGAAATCCGCTATGCGGAAACAGATCAGATGGGGGTTGTCTACCACGCCAATTATGTAATTTGGCTGGAACTTGGACGCACCAAGTTAATCGAAGATGTCGGTTTTACGTATGCAGAAATGGAAAACCAAGGCTATTTGTCTCCGGTTACCGACATTTCCGTTCAATACAAAGCGCCGCTTCGCTACGGCCAAAAAGCCATCGTTCGGACTTGGGTGGAAGACCATGGCCGGCTGCGGACCACATATGGCTACGAAATACTGCATGAAGATGGCACAGTTTCGGCGACAGCGACGTCCGAACACGTAGTAGTCAAGAAAGATTCGTTCCGTCCGGTGTCGCTCAGCAAAGTTTATCCGGAATGGCATGCAAAATATGAAGAAATCAAGAAGGATTCCCATGGCGTTCGGAGTTAAACGCGATGAAGTGCAGCGCTGGAAACAGTCGGTGGAAGCCGGGGAGATTGCCTTTTTGACGCATTATTGGGTTGATGAGCGGTTCCCGGGCTGCAACACCGTCACAAAAGTCGGCTGCAGTGATTTGGAGAAGCTCGGTGCGTGGGGGCGGCAATACGGCTTGCGTCCGGAATGGATGGATTTGCGGGGGGATTATCCGCATTTTGATTTGTTCGGGGATCGGCAAAGCCAAATCTTGGCCGCTGAAGGCATAACGGAACAACTGAAAAAATTCAATATAAAAAAAGCGTGAGGAAACTCACGCTTTTTCATATGCATACGCCAATTCATTCAGTTTATCGTCCACGGTTACATGCAGATTGTGGCCATCGAAATACCAGATATCGCTTTTCTCGATGAAAAACGTGATGTCGTCATGGGAAGTTTCGACTGCCGATTCATGCGGCTGGTCTTTTGTCACACCAAGTGAAAATCCTGGCTGCAATTTGCTCGCGCCGCCATAGCGGACGAAAAATCGGACCTGTTCGCCAGCCGTTGCTTCCATTTCCTCTTTGAACCACTGCATTGCATCTTCGCTTATAATAATCTCCACTCGCTGCACACCCTTCCGATCTGTTGGTTACCACTTCACTTTTGGTTCTGTGCCGTTCCGTATTCGGGAAATATTTGCCCGATGGCGGAAAATAATAAATGACGCCAAAATGATGATGACGATCATAAACGGATAATCTCCGGTGTTAATTGCGTAAATGGTGGTGTAAATGATGAATACAATTGCTAAGATAATAGAAGAAAGTGACACCATTTTGGTGATTTTCAATGCGATCAGCAGCACCACAACCGCCACTAAAAACAGCGGCCATTGGTAGCCAAGCAAAATGCCTCCGGATGTCGCCACAGCTTTTCCGCCTTTGAATTTTGCGAACACAGGGAAAATGTGTCCGATAACCGCAATCAATCCAAGAATTAACGGATGGACCGGCGTATCCATTGCCATGGGCAAGAGGGTAGCGGCCGTCCCTTTTAAGATATCCAATACCGTAACGACAATGCCGGCTTTTGCGCCGAGTGTCCGGAATGTATTGGTGGCGCCTAAATTTCCGCTTCCTTTCGTCCGGATGTCCGTTTTGTAAAAAATTTTCCCAATCCACAAAGCAGATGGAATTGAGCCAAGCAAATAAGCTATAATTACGGGAAGCAGTATATCCATATTGAACTCCTTTGAAACTTTGATATTTATGTTTCAAGTTTACCATGAAGGGCAATCGTTAAACAATAGAAGCAATTTCTTTCGGCACAAACACGAAAACTTCAAATATGATAGAATGAAAAGGATAGGTGATTGCAATGAACAATCCAAGCCGCGAAAAAATCAAACAAGTGTTAGATGAAGCGAAGACGATCGCTGTGATCGGCCTTAGCCCAAATCCGGACCGGACATCGCATATGGTATCGGAAGCGATGCAAAAAGCCGGCTACCGGATCATTCCGGTCAATCCGCAAGCGGAAAGCATACTCGGTGAAAAGAGCTACGCATCGCTGGCTGAAATTCCGCATCCAGTGGATATCGTCAATGTCTTCAGACGCAGTGAGTTCTTAAAAGGCATCGCCGAAGAATTTAAAAAAATCGAGTGTCCGGTGTTTTGGACACAATTGAACGTAGTGGACGAAGAAGTTTTCAACGAGTTGGCCGATGCAGGCTATACAGTCATTATGGACCGCTGCATCAAAGTGGAACACGCCATCTTGAAATAATAAGGCATTTCTTAGAACAAGGGCGCCTAGCGCTCTTTTTCTATGATTATTGACAGATGGGCGCGTTATGGCATACGATTATAAGAGAACAAATACGAACAAATGTTTGTTGGAGGGAAATTGATGGCTAAAATTCAAAATACGGCATACAACGAAGAAGCGATCCAGGTACTCGAGGGCTTAGATGCCGTGAGAAAGCGTCCGGGAATGTATATCGGCTCGACCGATACCCGTGGGCTCCACCACTTGGTCTATGAGATTGTCGACAATTCCGTCGATGAAGCATTGGCCGGATATGGCGACAAAATCAGCGTGACCATCCATGAAGACAACAGCATCAGCGTGCGCGACTATGGGCGCGGGATGCCAACCGGGATGCACCGCAGCGGAAAACCGACGCCGGAAGTCATTTTGACAGTGCTTCACGCGGGCGGAAAATTCGGCCAAGGCGGCTATAAGACAAGCGGTGGCTTGCACGGTGTAGGGGCGTCGGTCGTGAACGCGCTCTCAAGCTTTTTGGAAGTGACGATCCACCGCGACGGCCGGAAATACCGCCAGCGTTTTGAAAACGGAGGCAAAGCGGTCACTACGCTTGAAGAAATCGGGGCGACAAAAGAATCCGGCACATTGATCCATTTCTTGCCTGATAATACGATTTTCTCGGCAACCAAATACAATTACGACACACTCAGCGAACGGCTCCGCGAATCGGCGTTCCTGTTAAAAGGCCTGAAAATCGAACTGGCTGACAAACGCACGGGCCAGCAAGACCTGTTTTTCTATGAAACCGGCATCGAAGCGTTTGTCACTTATCTGAATGAAGAAAAAGACGTGCTGCATCCGGTCGCATATATTGAAGGCAAGCAAGAAGAGCTGGAAGTGGAGTTTTCGTTCCAGTTTAACGACGGCTATTCCGAAACGATCTTGTCGTTCGTCAACAACGTCCGGACACGAGATGGCGGTACGCACGAAACCGGCGCCAAAGCGGCTATGACCCGTGTGTTCAACGACTATGCACGGAAGATCAATCTATTGAAAGACAAAGACAAAAACCTTGAAGGCTCCGATATCCGTGAAGGATTGGCGGCCATCGTTTCGGTCCGTATTCCGGAAGCGCTTCTGCAATTTGAAGGGCAGACGAAAAGCAAGCTCGGAACAAGCGAAGCACGGAGCATCGTGGATGCGGTTGTATCACAGAAACTGATGTATTTCCTGGAAGAAAATGCGGAACTGAGCGCCTCGCTTGTGCGCAAGGCGATACGCGCTTCACAGGCCCGCCTCGCCGCGCGAAAAGCGCGGGAAGATGCGCGGAACGGCAAAAAACGCAAAAAATCGGATGTGTTATTGTCCGGAAAATTGACGCCTGCACAGTCCCGCAATGCGGCAAAGAACGAATTGTACCTAGTGGAGGGCGACTCGGCCGGCGGCTCGGCAAAACAAGGGCGCGACCGTACCTTCCAGGCGATTTTGCCGCTGCGCGGTAAAGTTGTCAACACGGAAAAAGCGAAATTGGAAGAGATCATGAAGAACGAAGAAATTTCGACCATCATCCATGCCATTGGCGGAGGGGTGTCGCCAGAATTTTCGATTGACGACATCGCTTACAACAAAGTCATCATCATGACCGATGCGGATACGGACGGGGCGCACATCCAGGTACTGCTTTTGACGTTCTTCTACCGTTATATGAAACCGCTGATTGAAGCAGGGAAAATTTTCATCGCCCTTCCACCGCTGTATAAAGTTTCCCGCGGTGCGGGCAAAAAAGAAGTGATCGAGTATGCATGGACAGAAGCGGACCTTGAAGCGGCGACGAAAAAAGTCGGCAAAGGGTATATGCTCCAGCGCTACAAGGGACTTGGTGAAATGAACGCCGACCAATTATGGGAAACGACCATGAATCCCGACACACGGACATTGATCCGCGTGACGATAGAAGACGGGGCGCGTGCAGAGCGCCGCATTACAACGCTTATGGGCGATAAAGTGGAACCAAGACGGAAGTGGATCGAAAAGAATGTGGACTTCGGCTTGGAAGAAGACGACAATATTCTCGAAAATGAATTGTTGCACGCTGAGGAGGAACTTGTATGACACCAACCGAACGTTTTCAAGATTTAGCATTAGAGGAAGTCATCGGCGATCGGTTCGGGCGCTACAGTAAATATATTATTCAAGACCGTGCGCTGCCGGATGCCCGCGATGGCTTAAAGCCGGTTCAGCGCCGGATTCTATATGCCATGTACCGCGAAGGCAATACAAACGACAAAGCTTTCCGGAAATCGGCGAAAACCGTCGGGAACGTTATCGGTAATTACCACCCGCACGGGGACAGTTCCGTTTATGAAGCCATGGTCCGCTTAAGCCAGGATTGGAAAATCCGGCATATGCTCGTTGAAATGCATGGCAACAACGGTTCGATGGACGGCGATTCGCCTGCTGCGATGCGTTATACGGAAGCTAGGCTGTCGGCGATTTCATCTGAATTGCTGCGTGATATCGATAAGCGCACAGTGGAATTTATTCCGAACTTTGATGATTCCGACATGGAACCGACCGTTCTGCCGGCGCATTTTCCGAACTTGCTCGTGAACGGGTCAACTGGGATTTCTGCAGGGTATGCGACGGATATTCCGCCGCATGCGCTGCATGAAGTGCTGGATGCGGTTTTGATGCGCATCGACAATCCGCAAGCGACCGTTGAAGAACTGATGACTGTCATCCAAGGCCCGGATTTCCCGACCGGTGGCATTATCCAAGGTGTCGATGGCATCAAAAAAGCTTACGAAACGGGCAAAGGGAAAATCATCGTCCGTTCAAAAGCTGTAATTGAACCGCTCAAAGGCGGCAAAGAACAAATCGTCATCACGGAAGTTCCATTTGAAGTCAACAAAGCGAGCATGATCAAAAAAATGGACGATCTCCGTTTTGACCGCAAGCTTGAAGGAATTTCAGAAGTTCGCGATGAATCCGACCGCACCGGACTCCGAATCGTCATCGAGTTAAAAAAAGATGTCCAAGCGAACGGTATCTTGAACTATCTTTATAAAAATACCGATCTTCAAGTCAGCTACAACTTCAATATGGTGGCCATCTATAAACGCCGTCCGACGATGATGACGCTGCCGACGCTGCTTGATGCATATATCGGCCACCAAAAAGAAATCATTACAAAGCGGGCAGAATACGATTTGCAAAAAGCGAACGACCGCATGCATATTGTGGAAGGTTTGATCAAAGCGTTGTCGATCCTTGATGAAGTGATCCGGACAATCCGCGCTTCAAAAGACAAGCGCGACGCTAAAAACAATTTGATATCATCGTTCGATTTTTCGGAAGCGCAGGCGGAAGCAATCGTTTCCTTGCAGCTTTACCGGTTGACCAATACAGACATCACCGATCTTCGGAAAGAAGAAAATGATCTGAGAAAGCTCATCGATGAGTTGACTGGGATTTTGACAAGTGCAACGAAACTGAAAAACGTCATCAAAAAAGAACTCGCGGGCATTCGCAAGAAATTTGCAGAACCACGCCGTTCGGTAATTGAAGACAAAATCGAAGAAATCACCATCACGCGCGAAGTCATGATTCCGAGTGAAGAAGTGGTCGTATCGGTAACAAAAGAAGGGTATGTGAAGCGTACAAGCATCCGTTCACATGCTGCATCAAACGGCCAGGATTTCGCGATGAAAGAAACGGATCATCTGCTCTTTGAAGGGAACTTGAATACCCAGCACACCATCCTTATCTTTACGACGGCGGGCAACTTTGTCTATCAGCCGATCAACGAATTGCCGGATATCAAATGGAAGGACCTGGGCCAGCATTTATCGAGTATCGTACCGCTAGAGCCGAATGAATCCATCCTTGCTGTGTATCCGTTTGAAAATTTTGAAGCGGAGGCAAGCATTGTCACTGTTTCGAAATTCGGACAGGCTAAGCGATCTGCGTTGAAAGATTACCATGTCCAACGTTATTCGCGCGCCATCAAGACGATGAACTTGAAAAGCGGCGATGAAATGATATTCGCCGGTGTCATGACAAACGAAACTGAATTGTTTGTGGCAACCAGCCATGCATATGGTGTCCGGTTCCCACTTGATGAAATTCCGATTACCGGGCTTCGGACCGGAGGCGTAAAAGGCGTGAATTTAAAAGAAGGCGACGCTGTCGTTTCTGCGGCAATGCTAAACCTGGAAGAAAAGCAAGACTTGGTTCTGGTGACGCATCGTGGAGCTGCGAAGAAAATGAAGCTTCAAGAATTTGAAACAGGGAGCCGTGCAAAACGCGGCGTCATCATGTTGCGGGAAATCAAATCGAACCCGCACCGGGTAGTCGCTGTAGTCAACACGACTGGAAAAGATGAAGTGCTTCTTGTTACCGAGAAAGGCGTCCGGCTGACAGTTGCCGTCAACAACCTGAAACCGGTCGATCGATACTCCAATGGCTCGTTTGTTCTCGATGAAGGGACAGATGGAAAAGTCGTAGCTGTCTATAAAAAAGATGAACCTGGAAAAGAAATCTAATAAAGATACAGAAGCGGATCCCTATTTCGGATCCGCTTTTTTCTTTGTCTAGAAAGGGAAGGGAGGAGAGAATTCTGAACTTAACCTAGGTATGGCGCACTTCGTTAATATATAAGAAGATACTTATATAATAAATAAAATAGTTATGTTAACTAAAATAGTGAAAATAAAACTCAGTTTATTTTTGTTATATAATCATGCACTTATATCTAAAATATATTAATTATGTAATCTAAGTAACTTCAATTGGGTTCAAGTATAAAAAAGCCTTCCAAAGCGGAAGGCTTTTATTGCGCTAACTATTTAATAAAGTGGAACAGGACATTTCCAAAGGAGATGCCGGTTCGGCTCCACCAATTATGGATTTTAAATAAGGTAAACTATATCTTTTATTTCCCCGACCAGTGGCGGGGAATCGCCAAGCCTGAAGGCAGTTTTGTCTGGGAATCGCCGGTTGCCGAATTGACTTGGGCTTGGGTTAGGAAAAGAGAACCTGTAAGGTTAGCGCCGCTTAAATTGGCGTCCCTCAAGTCAGCGCCGATCAAATCGGTTTTTCTCATATCGGCACCGCTGAGGTCGGCTGCAATCAAGAAAACACCGCGCAAATTAGCTCCGTGCAAATCGGCTCCTTTTAATTTTGCGCCCATCATGTTGCTTTTGATGGTCGTCTTTTTTGTGCTTTTTCGCTGTGGAGTGAAAGAACGTGGAGTGCTTGAGCGCACCAGTTCGCTTGTTTTAACAAACAAGCGGTTGACGATGAAGCGGTGAGCTGGAATGTCAATGGCCATAACCGCATGCGGCTCGAGCAAGGTGAGGCGCTCCGTTTCAACGAGCGCTTCCTGCAGTTCATTGTGGAGAGGCTTTGCATCTTCCAACCTTAGCGCTTCAGCCAAATAATATAGCATTTCGTGCAGCTGCTGCATGATCGGCAACACTTGGAACATCTCATGCGCAGATAACGGGTTATTCCGCCAATCGATGCCGTTATATGTGATTTGTGAGACCTTTTGTCCAGCGCCAAAGCACTCATAGACGGTACAGCCCCGAAATCCGTTTTCTCTAAGGTTTTCATGGATTCCGCAGAGGAAATTTTCCTGCAGGTTGTGGCAAGGTGTGCCACCAGCTTTGGTGAATGCGAAATCTGCGGATTTGGCGAAAGGCAACGCCACGCAGCACAAGCCTAAACAATTCATGCAGTCAGCTTGATAAGGGTTTGGTTCAATCTCACTGTTATTTGCAGAAAAAGGCAAGTTACACATCTCCTTAGGTATAGGTTTTGCTGGAATGAGCGGGAAGGCGGATGCTTTTGAACTTAAAGAACGGCTGAAGGACAGGAACGACAGATGCCCGCATGCTGATGTCCCGAAGGAGCAGTTGGAACTTGGTATCTGGAAAAAAGAAGCTGGCAACTTTCCTGGCTGACTTTTGCACCTCGGTAATTTGGGGTTTTAGGCTATTTTCGTAAACTGTTAAAGCAGTCATAGCATCATTTTCCGTTAGACACTGTGCCAACGTATAAGACCCGGCCATCGCTAACGAAGCGCCTTGGCCGGCCAAAAGGGAGACACAGTGGCAAGCATCTCCAACAAGTGCAACGCGGCCTTTTGTCCATTGGGGCATTTCCACTTGCGCCACGGCATCAAAATAAAAGTCAGCTGCGGTTCCGCTCCTTTGGAGAATGTCCGGAACTAGCCAGCCCATATCGCCAAAACGAGTTGCGAGTTCGTGAAGTGCCTCTTCCCGCGTAGGGCGGGCATTCAACTTGTTGCTTCGGAGCAGGAAAAATACCGCGATCCGGTCTCCGGTCAAGGGATAAATGCTTATTTGGCGGCCGGGTTCCGTTAAAAGGTCAAAGCTATTTTGAATATCTGCATACAAGGCTGTCCGTTCGAACGTAAACGCGGCCGTCCAAAGCTTCAAAGAGCGGATAAACCCCTCCGGTTCCCCAAAAACAAGCTTTCGGACTCTGGAGTGGATGCCATCTGCTCCCACAAGCAAGTCCCCACTCCATTCGCTGCCGTTCGAGAGTTGGGCGTAAACACTATGGTCGTCTTGCTGGAACGATTGGATTGTCGCGCGGTATAAAACAGGAACGCGTCCTTGAAGGCGCTTGAACAGCACATGTTCCAGGTCTCCGCGCATAAAGTTGAAATGGCGGCCATCCGCCAGTTTCCGGAGTTTTGGATAAGGAACGGAATACCGTGTAGAGCCGTCGCTCCGCTTGATCGACAGCCCCGAAATCGGGTAATGGATTTCTTCAAGCTCTTTGAGCAAGCCCATATGTTCCGCCGCATCGTAACCGGCGCCGAAAAAATCAATCATATAGCCTTCAGTCCGAAGGCCAGGCGCTTTTTCAACCACTTGGACAGCGTGTCCGCTCCGTTCAAGCTCACCGGCCAATGTTAACCCGGCAATGCCGGCTCCAATGATCAAGATGTCCATAGATGCACCTCCAAAAACATATTCGATTTTTTAATTCATACATCAAATCAGAAACAGGAAATTACTCAAATCCGCTGCTGAACATAGTTTTAACTGTTTCATTGGTGCTAGGAAAATCACTTTTATACTGGCAGTATACCAGCTTTTATATCAGCAAAAAAGGAGGGATTCTAGTGATCTCATAGGTTTTGCTGTTCAATGAAAGAGGCAACTGATAAAAACTGATAAAAAGACTTGCAGATATTTCGATTAAGCAGTATGCTATAAAACGTAATAATTACTATTTATATTATAAAAACTTACTCAGAAGGAGGGAATGTACATGAAAAACAAAATTCCTATAACCGTGTTAAGCGGCTATTTGGGTTCAGGAAAGACCACATTGTTGAATAATATCTTAAATAACAGGCAAGGGCTGAAAGTTGCTGTCATAGTCAATGACATGAGTGAAGTGAATATCGATTTTTCCTGGAACTTGCCCATAAAGGCCAGCTCCCTGGCGTGAGAAAAGCCAGCTGGTAGAGCAGCAGTCCACTATTTTTGGAAGAAAAGAAGCCGTGAAGAATTAGCCTTGAAAAGGTTCGAGCAAGAGAAACGGGTTCGATAGAAGGAGGCTTCCATGAAAAAATAATCAGGATGAAACATATTTCTCGTTGATGGAAAAGAATTTGGATGCCTTTAAAGAAATGTTGAAGCAATCTTCCTTTCAAGGATAGAGGCTTTAGCTTGAAAGGGACTCGTACATAAAAAGCGAAGCATTAAAAACAGCCAGCATTCCATTATTGGAGTGCTGGCTGTTTTATGTGTCTTCCCAATTATTTTTGACCGCGGAATTCCGATTCTAATAGAAATAGAACAAAACCCACGTCTTGATCAAAATTCCAATCCATAAAAGTTTCTATTATGTCCCGCCGCAAAACATTCTCTAAACCGGCCTGTTCCAAAAGAGACCGTTCAAGAGGGCGTTTAGCTAATTTTAGAACTTCAGTGTATCCTTCATCGATTAATGCTTTCTCAATGCCGACAAGTATTTCGGACCGTTTCATGACCAATGTCCGGTTGCTTAGCCAATAGCTTTCAATATATCCAGGCTTTTTTTCCGCAGTTTCATTGATTTGTTCGATTTTTTGATGGAAAAGTTTCTTGTTGAGATCTTTTGGCCATTCAAGATTTTTGGAAGCAGGCTTTTCATCCGAAATAGCGAGAAACATCCCGGTTTCTAAAGGCAGGTTCCAGTCCGCGTACAATTCCTTGAATTCCAGTTCCGTAACTTTTTGAATTTCCGCTAGTATTTGTGGTTTTAATTCATTGACCAACAGATCCCTGGTTTTCAATACCCTTTTCCATTCATTTTGCTTGAGCAGAATCTTTTCAATCGGACTGATAAATCCTCTAAAGTGAATAGCGAGGTAAGGCCGTTGGACAGTCACATAAACAGAGGTGGGCCCTTTACCAAAATGCTTTCGCAATACGGTAGAAATGTAACCGCCCAGCTCGGTTTGTATGGTTCTTTCTTTGGGCATAACGAGCAGCTCCTTCTCGGTTGGATGGCAGCCTGCCATGTACAAGAATGTTTTGATTTCAAAGTGAATTCAGGTCTGCTGCTTTTCCAATAAAAGGACCATATAACTCGAATCCTGTTGAAAGTTCCAATCTACAAACAAATCCTTCACTTGGCCTCTCAACAGAGATTCCAGATTAAACAATTGGGTGATCCGATGTTCCAGAGGCCGTTTCGCTAAACGCAGCTCTTCGATGACTCCATTTTGGATCAACTGTTTTTCAATATCCACAAGGATGCCAAAACGCTCGATCAGGAGGATTTGGTCGCTTAGCCAGTAGAACGCTGTCTGGTCCGGCTGCTTTTGGGTACGCATGCTGTTTAACAGAATAATTTCCCGGAGGATATCCTGATCCACGGCTTCTGGCCAGGGAAATTCCTCTTGTGCACGGTCCTTTTCCAGTGTGGCAATCAGCAATCCGCTCTTTTTGGAAAGGTTCCAATCCGCATACAACTCCGTTATGTTTTGGCCAATCTGTTCTTGTAGCCCCGCCATCAATTCATCTTTTAGAGAAAGGATCAGCAAATCCCGGGTTTCAAGAACTCGATTCAACTCTTGGCGTTCGACGAACAGTCTTTCAGAGGCAAGCAAAAATCCCGACAAGTGGATAAGAAGGAAGGGCGAATGAAAGGTCACTGCTATTTCGTCCGGCTTCTCGCCGAAATTCTCTTCAAAAAAATCTTCCATATAGCGGGAAATAGTACTTTGAATATTTTGCTTCTTGGACATCGGGAACACTCCTTTTACTTCTAATGTGAAACAAAGACGTTTTTATGTTTATACAAAAGAAAGGCAAATGAAGACTTGCAAAACGTTAGAAATTTTTCCGTTTAAAGGAAGCCTTTTTCTATCTTTATCATAAAGAAGTAAAAAATAACGCCAAAAAGAATGATCATTCTTTTTGGCGTTATTGCCAGCGCTAAAGTCTGGAATATTTTACCGATATTTTCATAGCAGCTTATAACCGTGATGTAAAGAAGCCGCTTGAATTGTTAAAGTGCACTTATATAAATACCATACCCTTTACTGGAATTGAAGTAAAGCAATTCACGTTTATTGTTAACTGCATTTATACCCGGAATCCACAACAATAAAAGGCTAAGTAAAAAGTTTTGCGTGGTAGGCAAAATTACACAACTAAAACAGAATAAGTAATATTTTTTTGTAAACATATTACTTAATAATAGATATATAGTCGATATCTAACTTTCCTTTAGAAAGCTATACTTTTGTTAATGGCGTACGATGTAAAACACGAAAGGTAAAGCGATGGGCCATCGAACAAGACCTATTATGCCAGCCAGTTGCCATGTTTTTGAAAACAAAAGGGAGTGGATGAAAGTGAAGAAAATTGTAGGAGTTACTTTGGCGACCTCGCTGATTTTGTCACAAGGGGTGAGTATCGCAAGTGCTGCTGATAAAGCGGCGCAACCAGTTAAAAACGCAAAAGCTGTTCAAGCGGATAAAGACAAGAACGGGATCCCGGATAGCTGGCAGAAAAAATACAATCTTGGGTACGGGAAAAATGTCGCGTCAAAAGATAAAGACAAAGACGGATTAAGCAATTTGCAGGAATATCAGCTTAATCTGAACCCGAATTCCAAAAATACCGATAAAGACAAATTGCTTGATGGAAAAGAAGACTATGATAAAGATTCGTTGACCAACCTCGAAGAAATTCAAGCGAAAATGAATCCTAAAAAAGCGGATTCGGACAAAGATGGCATCAAAGATGCAAACGAGGACAACGACCATGATGAATTATATACGAAGGAAGAGTATATTGTAGGGACAAATCCGCTGGTGGCCGATTCAGACAAGGACGGCATAGTGGACGGCGAAGAAGATAAAGACAAAGATTCGCTTGGAAATGCACTTGAATTCGCTATTGATTACAATCCGGTCAGTGCTGACAGCGACCGCGACGGAATCAAAGACAGCAAAGAAGACAAAGACCGTGATGGAATTGTTAATGCCAATGAAGTGAAAAAGCTATCTATTGCATTAAAAGACGCAGAAGGCGATAAATTTAAGCTAAAATACAAGTTGAAGAAACATAAAATGACAGTGGATATCAAAGACGGCATAGGCATTGCCGATACTCGAACAATTGTTGAACGGTTGTCATTGTCCTACGGCATTACAGCAGAAGAATTGACGTTAAAAGTAAAAGAAGTTTTCGGTGTTACGGAGTTTGAAGAGCTGGAAATTGAAGTTGAATTTATGAACGGGAAAGAACTCGAGGTAGAAGAAGAGTTTGAAATTAAAGAAGACAAAGAAGATGAAGAAGACAAAGAAAATGAAGAGTAAGTTAGCAAAATAATTTAATGGAATACTGGGGTTAAAAGAAAGCAGATGGTGTTAATTGAACCATCTGCTTTTTTGTTTGAAAAAATTCCATACCGTACCTTTCGACTTTTGGAAATCGTTTCTTTAGTAAAAGCATGATTTAAAACAACCGAGTTCATTCTATTCAACTATGCGGCTCTAATAATATAAAAAATAAAGAATAAAGAAAAGAGCTGTTCGGAAAGGTTGTAAGAAATAACCTTTCGGAACAGCTCTTTTTCCAGGTTTTTACCGTCTTTCGTTACCAAGCATAGGTGGTTGTGAAGGGTGGGTGACGTCTTCTTTGACATATTTTAAATCTTTCACTAAATCGAGAAGGCCGATTGTCAAGTTGCTCAATTGGTTGACTTGTGCAACATTTCTTCTATCCTGGCTCACGTTAGTCGCAATGCCGCTTGTAATCACACGGACCGACGAATTCAAGTCGAGGACCGAATTCTTTGTGCCTTTTGCTGCATCAATCAGTATGCTGACTCTTTCGGATTTCGCTGCCATGTCTTCTTTCAGTTCATTTGCACGATGCTGCAGACTCGTTGTCTCCAGTTGGAGGTTGGCCATACGGCCTTTTAAGTTGTCTGCAGAGCCTTTCATTTTCTTGATTGGTTCCTTAATTCCTTTTACAAAAATTACGACTCCGATAATTGCAATGATTAGCGCCACTATGAAGATTGCGAGCGCTATGTATAGCCAGATCGTCGAGCTCATTTTGCTTCCTCCTCCATTTTGATGACGTTCTGAATATGCTATACCCGTTATGCACCTGGGATTAACATACCGGATGAGGCCTGAAATTTAGAGGATTTAAAATGGAGGGCTATTCCAAAAGTGGATGGAGTCTCTGCCTGCATTTTTATCAGCTCCGTTTAGGCGACGCGAAAAACTTGTTTAGCTAGATAAGCGGGTCAGTGTAAAGTAAACGCTGCAGGTTGTGACGTGAAGAGGTTCAAAATTATAAAAACGTCCTCAGTGGAATCAATCCATTCTGAGGACGGCTATTTTTAATTGCTGAAAAAAGAAGGAGCATTATTTGAATGGCATAAAGGAGTATCCTGCTAATAATTATTCAAGTAATTTTTTGATCCTCATAGGAAGCAATCGTTTCCTTGATCTTTTCTGCTACAAGTTTCCAAGCTTTTTCAGCCTTATCATTCGGGCCTATATGTGTAAAGGCATGAGAAACGCCATCGAATAGCTCAACATGGACTTTGATCCCGGCAGCTTTTAGCTTTTTGGCATAGACTTCGCCTTCCGGTCTGAATGCGTCGTGTTCAGCAATGAGAAAAAGTGCCGGGGCTAAGCCGCTCCTAACATCAGCGAAGACAGGAGAAGCGAGCGGATTGGAAGCTTGGGCCGGGTCAGGCAGGTAGCACATGTTCAAAAAGTTCGCGACTTGAGGATACCGGGCTCGCAGCCACTTTGGTTCGGGTTTGTCAGCGTGCGGCGTGACAAAATCGAGCATCGGGCAAGACAATACTTGTAGAAGAGGCTGATCGCCCGGTTTCTCTTCAAGGTAAAGACACAAGGCTGCTGCAATATTCGCACCTGAACTTTGCCCGCCCACCATGATCTGGTCCGGGTCGATGTTCAACTCGTCAGCTCTGTTCTTCATCCATTGAAGAATCTCGTAACTTTGTTCAATCGGTTTTGGAAACGGATACTCCGGAGCTTTTGCAATGCCGATATTAAGAATTACACAACCTGTCCTATTCGCCAGGAAGCGGCAGTACGGGTCGTCCAGCTCTTTATCATTCATGATGAATGCCCCGCCGTGGAAATTGATATAAACAGGAAATTTTTCCTTTTCGGTATCCAACGGATAGTAGAAAGACAGGTAAGTTGGCTGGACGGACGTATCAACAAGAAAATCTTTTTTCGTTTTTACAGGCTGTGGAGGAATCGTAGGATTTTTTAATGACGGATCAGGCAGGAGTCGCAGCAGCTTTGCGCCAATAAGAGTTAGCATAAGGACCTCGCTTTTTACAACCATTCTATCCATATGAGCAGAAAATAGTCAATCGATTGTTTGGGTGCCCGGAAGAATTGCCGTGCAGGTGTTTAACTGAGATAATGAGGGTATTAGGAGAAATGACACAAATGACGCTGCTGTTGAAAAACGCTGTTAAACTGCGGAAAGGTGCTGTTAAAATTGACTGAAAATAAAAAAGTTTTAATTATCGGGGGAGGGCTCGGCGGCATATCTGCCGCTATTTCCCTTGCGCAACGCGGGTATAAAGTTTCCTTGTTCGAAAAAAACGACCACATTGGCGGTAAATTGAACCGGCTTGAACAAGATGGTTTCGGCTTTGATCTTGGTCCGTCCATCCTGACAATGCCCAAAATTTTCGCGAAATTATTTGCGGACAGCGGCAAACGGATAGAGGACTATGTGCCGATCATCCGGCTGGACCATCAATGGCGCTCCTTTTTTCCGGACGGCAACGTGATTGACCTGTATCAGGACTTGAATGAAATGGCAGCGAAAAATGCATCATTGAGCAAGCGGGATATGCGTGAGTATGAAAATCTGCTGAAATACTCCAAAAAGCTTTACGATATCACCGAGAAAGGCTACTTCAAGGAAGGGCTGGACAGTGCAACAGAGATTGGAAAGTACCACGGAGCGATTGAGTCCTTTAAAAATTTCGATCTTTTTTCGACTGTACATAGCGCCATTGACAAACGGATCAGCAACAAGCAACTGAAGGATATGCTTTCCTACTTTATCAAATATGTCGGTTCTTCCCCTTATGATGCGCCGGCCGTTTTGAATATGATGATCTACATGCAGCATGACCAAGGCGTATGGTATGTGCAAGGCGGTATGAACCGGCTTGCGGATGCGTTGGTGCGTTTGGCTCGTGAAGTTGGCGTCAATATTTATACAGGAGTGGGGGTCACCCGCCTCTATAAGGAAAAAGGCAAAATCACAGGCGCCCTGTTGGAAGACGGGGCAAAGGTGGCCGCTGATTATTACATCTCCAATATGGAAGTGATTCCGTTTTATGAGAAGCTGCTGGATGAGAAAGAGCGGTATGTTGAAAAACTGAAAAACAAATTTGAACCAGCCAGTTCCGGACTTGTGATGCACCTGGGCGTCAAAAAAAGTTATCCGCAGCTCCGCCACCACAATTTCTTCTTTGCGGAAGATATGAAGAAACAGATGAATACGATCTTCCACGAACACAAGCTGCCGGATGATCCGGTCATTTATTTGGTCAATGTGAATAAAACCGATCCGTCCCAAGCGCCGCCCGGACACGAGAATATTAAAGTGCTGCCGCACATTCCGTACATCCAGGACAAACCTATCACTCAGCAGGAGTATGAGCGCTTCGCAGAAAAGGTATTGATCAAATTGGAGCGGATGGGCTTGGAGGATTTAAGGGAAAACATCGTGACGCAGGATATCTGGACGCCTGAAAATATCCGGAAGGTTTACGGCTCCGACCGCGGTGCAATTTATGGAACACTGTCGGACCGCAGCGTAAACAAAGGGTTCAAGCATCCGAAACAAAGTGATCGCTATGACAACCTGTATTTTGTCGGCGGAACGGTGAATCCGGGCGGCGGGATGCCGATGGTCACCCTGAGCGGCCAGCAGGTCGGAAGGAAAATTGCAGAACGGGATATGCGAGGAGGAAAATGATGGGCGATTTCTATGCAAAGAATCCATAATTGATGTGGATACAGTCTGAAATCAACAGCTAATTCATCAAATCCTTTCTAAAATAGATATGAATATCAGGCTGTCGAGAAATTTTACAAAAGCCTAATTCTTTCCGCTTCAATCAATCAATTTTTTCATTATAGTGATTTACTGGATAAGAAG
Organism: Planomicrobium sp. CPCC 101079; assembly: GCF_007859275.1. Classification (GTDB taxonomy): domain Bacteria; phylum Bacillota; class Bacilli; order Bacillales_A; family Planococcaceae; genus Planococcus. Next base: position 346,604 of record NZ_VOHC01000011.1, read on the forward strand.
TGCCTGAAAAGTTAACTTCTCTGTGGTTTCTGTCTTGTTATAAAGATATGGAGCAAAACAGTGTAGACGCCCGCGGCAAGCGCAGCTGTTTTGCGGAATATCGATTACGTTAATATAAGAGAACAGTTTCATAAACGCCATCATAACCAAAGGAAGGAGGAAACCAGCGTGAAAAAGAAGGTGATTGTGATCGGCGCAGGAGTGGCGGGGCTGGCAAGCGCCATCAGGCTTCAGAATGCCGGATACCAGGTAGCCTTATACGAAAAACAATCCACCCCCGGCGGAAAAATGAACCGGATTGAAATCGACGGTTATAAATTCGATTTGGGACCAACTATCGTCATGATGCCGGAAGTGTATCAGGAACTATTCGAGTTGTGCGGCCGCAATCCCGACGATTATATCCCGATGGAAAAACTGGATCCGATGTACCGGGTTTATTTCAGTGATAAACCCGACGAACCTATTGATATGTCTTCTGACCTTCCGCAGTTGACAAAAACCCTTGAAAGGCTCAATCCATCCGGGACAGAGGGATTCTTTCAGTATCTTCATGAAGCCCATAAAATTTTTGCGTTTGCAAGATATGATATTTTACAGCGTCCCTTCCGCAGGCACCGGGATTTCTATAACCGTTCGATGATGAATAAGGGCAGGGGCTCGAAAATCAGGGTGCTGGACACAGCCGATCAGTTTATCGGCCGCTACATCAAAGACGAACGCTTGAAGCAGATCATCAGTTTTCAGACACTGTACATAGGCATTTCCCCGTACAAGAGCCCATCGTTTTATACCATGATCCCGATGCTCCAATTTCTTTATGGCGTCTGGTTCATCAAAGGCGGCATGTACACGATGGCGTCATCGATGGAACGGCTCTTCAAGGAACTTGGAGGCGAAGTCTTCTATGATCAGGCCGTGCAGGAAATCTGCATTGACGATAAAAAAGCCACCGGCATTCTTGTGGACGGCGAGAAGGTAGCTGCAGACTTCGTGGTGTGCAATGCGGACTTTCCGTATGCCATGAAAAACCTGGTCAAAGAACCGGCCGCCAAAGGGAAGTTTACCGACAAAAAAATCGACAAAATGAAATACACCTGTTCTTGCTTCTTATTGTATCTAGGCATGGACAGAAAATATACGGAAGCCGAGCATGTCCACAATTTCATATTCAATGAAAAGCTGGACAAGAATCTGGCTGATATTTTCTCCGGAAAAAAACTGGAAAATGCCTCTTTCTATGTTTATCTCGCTTCAAAAATGGATCCAACACTTGCGCCCGATGGAAAGGACGGCTTGTATATTTTGATGCCGGTTTCAAACGTGGCGACAGCGGATTACGAGTGGAACGACGAAACCATCGCGTATTACCGGGGCTACATCCTGAATGCGTTGAAAAAAATCCCGGGGTTTGAACACGTTGAGGATGAAATCGTTGCGGAAACGTACATAACGCCACTGGATTTCGAGAAGAAGTTCAATGCCTATAATGGCGCCGCATTCGGTTTGCAGCCAACGCTGTCCCAAAGCAATCACCTGCGGCCGCAAAGCAAGGCAACCCACTGTTCGAATTTGTATTTTACGGGAAGCAGCACACACCCGGGGGCAGGTGTTCCGATCGTCCTTTTATCCGCAAAGATTGCCGTGCAAGAACTGATAGACGATGATCAAGGCGCCATTTCTGCAGCACATGATCTTTAAGCTGCGATCGGCAGCCGAATTTAGTTAAGGAGGTATTCAGATGGCAGCTTCAAACCTTATAAATCTCGCGGTCGGTTTTGTTGCAGTCGGGGTCGGTTTCCTCATGTTCAAGTCATTGCCAAAACCTGAACCGAGAAACCATTCGTTGCCAAAGCCGGAACCCGAGCCGCGTCAGCAATCAGATGATTTGCCGTTCCTGTCCGTCATCATTCCTGCAAGAAACGAAAGCGCCCGGATTACGCCGTTGTTGGAGTCGTTGAATGGCCAAAATCTCCGGTCATTTGAAGTGCTGGTTGTGGATGATGATTCATCGGACAATACAGCTGCTGTTGCGGAAAATTTAGGCGCACAAGTTCTTCAGAGAAAGGGAGAACGGCAGGGGGCAGGAAAATCGGCCGCCTGCTGGTACGGCGCAAATCAGGCAAAAGGGGAGTGGCTCTTGTTTTTGGATGCGGATACCTACTTCTCGAGCGCTGATGGTCTTCAAAATTTGCTCCTTTCTTATAAAGAAAAAGGCGCAAAGGGAATTCTGGCTTTGCAGCCGTTCCATACGGTCCGTAAGCTGTATGAAAACCTCTCTGCCGTATTCAACATCATCGTGATTGTCGGGATGAATGGTTTTACCGCTTGGGGAGACCGGTTCCAAACGGCCGGCTCGTTCGGTCCATGCATCTTAACCAACAAAGATGATTATTTTCTGTCAGGAGGCCATAAAAAAATCGAAGGCGCTCTTATGGATGATTTAGCGCTGGGTGAGGCGTTTCTCGATAAAAATCTTCCCGTCCGCTGCCTTGGCGGAAAAGGGATCATCTCGTTCCGGATGTATCCGGAAGGTTTTAAAAGCCTGGTCGAAGGCTGGTGCAAAAGCTTTGCCATCGGTTCAAAATCGACCCATCCGCTTGTCATGGGGATGACCGTCATTTGGATTGCCGGCAGTTTCATCAGTGCGAATGCCTTGATTTCCGCCATTGCTTCAGCAGACACTGCTGCGATGATTATGAGTAGTTTACTGTACATGGTTTATGCGGTCCAGACCGGATTGTTCGCACGCAGATGCGGGGATTTCCCTTGGTTTATTTTCCTGTTCCATCCTGTTCTGTTTTTGTTTTTTATCGGGCTCTTTATGTACTCCTCGTTTCGGGTGAATGTCCTGCACACGGTAACTTGGAAGGGACGGAAAATAAACGTCTGAGCGAAGCGTGCTTGGCATTGGAATCTAGCCTCGAAATTGAATGTTTACTTGCAGCCCGGAGATATTCTTTGGGCTGTTTTTTCTATGAAGAAATGTAAGTGATGTGCTAGCAGATAATTCCTTGTTATTTTTACAAAGCTATACGCTGAAGTTGTATCTATTGTGGCAATATCCAACGAGAACAAAACTTTATATGAAACAAAAGAGAAGAAGTTAAGATAAAAACATTTAGAGGGGGCGAAAAAATGTCGAGAATCACCTTCCTGGCATCCTCAAAACCGTTCGAAATACCTGAAGAAATCCAAGCCCATAATCAGCATGTGCATTTTGAAAATGAAGAAGACGTTATCTTTTTTTCGGTACAAAAGATAGATGAGAATTGGCTCAAAGAAATTCAAGATCTTTTTTCTTTGCCTTATATTTACGAAGTGGAAGGGGCTGGGAGTCAGCTGTTTCTCACGTACCTTGAAAATCACATGGAAACCGGAGATGTATTGGAGATTTACAGTGTGCCGAATCAGCATGCATTCCACAGTTACAAGAAAAAGGCACAGGAAATGCCAGAACCGATCGAAGTGAATACAGGGAATCATACATATAGAGATGCCTCTGGTTTGTATCAGTTAAAGCCAAAAAAATGGCTAGAGGAACTAAGCCGTCGCAATTATATTACTCATCATGGCATTACTACATTTGTGAAATACTAGCTGCTCCTCAAGTCAAAGTGAATTATTGGCAAGGACGTTATTATCAAGTTCTTACTCTCTCAAATTCTAGGAACATGGGCTATAGAAAATCAATGAAAAAATTTAAGCTATATAACTGGTTAGCACCCAGTTGTGATTCATATGATCCTTGAAATAGATGGCTTCTTTAACCAAGCTTTATTGACGGGTAAGAAGAATTCTAAACAGCAATTGAAGCAAATGTATAATGAAGCAGAAAAGTTAACTTCTGAACCCGGTGATTTTTCCAACGTATTTTGCAGACTTCATAAATTTGAGCAACTTTCCTATTCAAAGGATATTGAAGTGGATTTTGTATTGGATACTGATACGGGCAGGATCTATTCTCCGAGTTATTAACTTCTAGGGAAATTTTTCTGCTCATTGTTTTGGTGTTAGTATCAATCGGTCCATATTAAGAGGAATTCACTTTGCAAGGTGTTCAGCTTCAAGAGGGTTAAATATTTACGAAACAAGTAGTGATTTACCAATTATTGGTGATGCTATATTTATAGGTTTAAACCTATAAGTTAATGCCTTTACCAATGCAGTTCAATCCGGTTACCGGAAAACTATTGCTTGGAACAATATTAAGGAGGTTTATTTATGTTTTCAGTTGATGAGTATGTTCGTTCCATCAAAGACACCCTGGAGAAAAAATCCGATCCATTAATAGCAAATCTGCAAAATATCTTTACATACAATTTTTCTTCCAATACAGCTCTTTTAGATTTCTCTCCATCTATAGAGCCAACAAGATTTGAAGCATCCATTATAATGTTCTCGATGGATGAAGAAGCTAATGAAGTGTTCAGTGATGGAAATGACACGACAGTTTTTGCTGGAAGTGAAGAGGTGCTTCCGGAAGTGGAATATTATCAATTGAGTGATTCTCAGCTGGATGATTTTTTTGACTTTTATGAGCAAAATGAAGAGACGCTAGTTTTAAAAGAGCAACAGGTTTTTGCAGATTGGTTCTGTCAATGCTGGGAAAGGGCAGGGGGAGCTGCATTGAATTTGCCTTCGTATTTTGTTTTTCATGATGATTATAAATCATACGATTTGAAGAATAAGCGATGGATTGATGATGAAGAAAAGTGGTCAAAAACTGAGCTAATAAAAATGCTTTTAGAGGCATTTTTTATTAGCAGATTATGAAATTGAGTATAACTTTTCAGGGAAGATGCTTCTTTCAGTTTCTTCATTCCGTTGACTTCAGCTAGGAAAAAATCATCGCTTTGAAGAAATAAATAATATTGATGCTTAGTTGGATGCTTATAACAATGAGAGTGTTTCGTTTGATTTCATTTCGGATTTTTCTCATTTATATTGGGTTTGCAGTAGACTGCAGCAGAAGAGAAGGTCTGTTTCACACTTTGATAGAAAACACACCGATTTGAGGGTGAATGATTCCAATATTTGGGGTAAGATATAAAAAATGCGCAGGCAGCGTCCTGTGCCTAAGAAAGGCATGCCAATTGGAGGGGTGAAAACATGGCAGAATCGAAACGAATCAGCAGAGAGGAACAAGCCGAATTGCCATTGTTCAAAAGACATGAAGAAGCGCGAGATTTTTTTGAAGAAAAGTATGGGGAGAAATTCGTATTTGAAGAGTCCTTCGATACCGGTGATGGCATTTGTTTCTTCTATCGGTTGATCACCAATGAAGAAGCCTATATCAAAGGGGCAGCGGATTTGAATTCCAATGGGTCTGTTGGAATGGAATTCATGAAAAGTTATCAGCCGATCCGGATTATGGAAGACGGCAGCGTACATATTGTTCATTAATGAAAAAAGATATAGATTCAAGGGTTGTCAGAGAATATGGATCCATTTGCCGACAGCCCTTTTATTCGTGTAACAGCACTTCTGCGAAGGATCTTAATTTGTTATTCAATCCACAAAAAAACAGCTGATTGATTGGGCTTTCTTTTTCGAAACGAAAAGAGTTTTTTAACTCATATTAGTATCCAGGTATATTGGGAGAAAGAAATATGAAATTCAATTTCTAGATAAAATGCCGTGCTAAGGGGCTTTTAGAAAAGGAGGGAGTAGCTTGGATGAGTTTATCCATATGCAAACAAAACGCTTGCATGCCATGAATATAAGCTTTGAAGTAGTGCCTAACAAGGATAACGAATTGGAGCAGCGATGGGAAGACGCTTTTGCCAAGGGGATCAGCAAATCCCAAAAGCGGAAGATGGCGTTCAATCAGTGCATGTGGAATGTTTTCAGCTGGGGGAAAATCGAGTGCTTGAAAGAGCAGCGGGCGAAAGAAGCATTCGATCTGCAGAAAAAGGCGGGATGCTTTCTTGTTTGTACATCTAGCTATGATGCAATCCGCATTTTAAAGGCAAATCGGCTAAAAGCGAAAGATATCACGCATATTGGCAGCGATCTCTACATCGTTGATGAACACTTTGACTGGACTTATGTTCTGACCCACGAAGAAGACTGTGGCCCTTACTTCTATAAGCCTAGAGATTCTTTTTAATCTTTTGGCTGGACTCTGAAAAAGTATTTCTTGTTCAATTTAGCCTATTGGTTGAAAGGCAATTTTTGTAATAAGGGGGTAAGATATTGGAAGCCAAATACAAAAATTTAATGGAGAAATTTATTAAGAAAGAAATATCAGCCGATGAATTTCAGACACTGTATATGGACAAGTTTATTGAATGGAATGACCGAATGAATGAATATCAATTTGAGATTTTGAATGGCGTATTCGAAGCTGCAGACTGTTATTGGCACGAGTGCCTTCCGGGACAAGAAACTGCTTTTGAGATTTCAGCACAACAACTTCGAGAAGAAGTTGTTGAAGCGCTGAACAAATTAAACCAAGTGATAGATAGCCAATAGCGTTAAATCAAAATTAACCGTTAAAAGCATTAAACACAAAGAGGAAAAACACGGACCGAAGTTTTGCTTGCACGCAGCACCATGCCTACCGATGAATACGGCAACTAGCTGGCCGAAAAGTGCAGGGCGCTAGTCGGCATCGTGCTGCTTCGGCAATAAATGATTGATAGGCGGCCTACTGTCGGTAAGTCTGTTTAATGATCTATACAATGGGAAGAATCCGGTGTTTTCCGTGATCTCCTTTTCCAGAATCAGCATCTCATAGAAAACTGGATCATGGATCTTCTTGCCGATACAGAACTGGAGCGGTTGGGATGTTGTAAATGATTTTTTGAATTTAAAGAGGTTGTCTTCATTGCTTGAATAGCCCCCTCCTAGATGAAACCGTGCGATGCCATTTTCGTCTCCCCATTGGGCAACCGTATAAAGAAGTATATTGTTTGCGCCCAGATGATTGTATTCTTTTAGCGAACCTGACAAATGATAATGCATATATTTCCCTTTTGTTAAAATTAATGTAGAAGAAATCATTTTTTCATCCAGAAAAGCCCCAAAAAGATGAATATCCGGACCAAACAGATTAATCGTCTCCCTGAAATACTCTTCGGTGAAGTAGTAATAGCCGGACGCCTGATTCCGGTCCATCGTGGCATAATACATGGACATAAACGCTTCTAAGTGATCCTCTATTTCGACTTTCCTTACTTCCACGTTGTTTTTTAACGCTTTGCGGATCATATTGCGGGTTTTTCCGGGAATTCTGCTGAGCAAATCATCTTCTTGCTGAAGTGGTATTTCAATAGTTTTGCTGTGATGGACAATTTCCATTTCAGTTTCTAATCCACTGTAATTGTTCAGTAATGGGTGAAACCTCACGAATTCGGAAATAATGCGGTTGTTTTTGCAGTATTCATTGAAAACTTCTCGAAATTCCGAAATCAACAGACTTTCCATAGTACGGACTTCAATTAACGGCCCGCCATAACCATAAGGAGTAGTGATGTCATACAGTTCGAGGTTTGTATTCGTCTGTATTTTTCTTTTAATCACTGGGTAAGCTATCTTGCCATGCTTGTTTTCAAAGAAAAACAGCATCGGTTCTCCTTCGTCGACTGCTAAAGAACTCTTAAAATATTCATAAGTAAAATAGATGTCTTTTTCTAAAAAACTATCCACAATGCTAGTCCATTGAATATGGTTTTTGCAATCAACGATTGTCAGCGAAATATTTTTCTGTCTGCCCATATTATTCCCCCATTTAGTTAAGGATTATGTAAAAATTGTTTTTAAAAATTTCTATGCCTTTACATATCCTCATAATAAAGAGAGAAAGTGAAAATTAGATGAAATAAACAATGAATAAAGAAATTTCTGAATAAACAATTTTGGGTGTGTTTGATAACAATCTTTTAGTAATCTTTATGAATCCAAACAATCTCCCTCAACAATCAATGGAATAAATTTAGTAGGCATAACTTCGATTTCTACAATACCATTCGAACTGTATAATGTTCATATAGTACAGAGTTGCTAAAAGAATTGGGCCATTTTGGGGGGGCAAATAAGGAGTATGGATTTGACTATGCAAATCATTGAGACTGAAATTTTTTCTGCATTTGATTTTAATTTGAGCTCTCTGGAAATACTGGATGCAGATTGGCGCTCTGAACTGGGATTGACTGCTATTTGGCAGAAAAGAGAGCAGTTTGAAATTTTAGTGGGAAGTGAAGGCTTGTTTACTCTTTCTGTTCCTTTTCATGTGGAATATCCAATAATACGTTGGATTGATAAACGAAGAATTCTTGTGGCCAGTCCCAGAAATGAAACGGAAGAAGACAATGTTTTCATCTTGGATATAGCTGGCGGCTTGCTCGGCTCTTTTAACGCAGGAGATGGAATAATGGATATCCTGATTACGAAAGAAGGGGCATGGTTCAGTTATTTTGATGAAGGGATTTTCGGTGAAGGAATTTCAACAAACGGATTGGTGTTGTTTAGTTTTACCGGTGAACCGTTGTTTAAGTATCATTCAGACTTGAAGAATCAGCCGTTTTTGACCAGTTGCGATGCCATATGTGAAGGCGAGGGATCGAGTGTCTGGATATTCCCTATCTTGCTGCCGGATGTTGAACCGTCTTTGCTGCACCTAGACTTTAAAAAGAATCTCGTGAATTCCTTTTCCGCTCCGGAACTATTTGCCGAATCGACTGCCCTTTCCGTCCGAGGAAAAGGTGCTTATTTTCACAGTCAATTTGATCCAAAAAACAAGTTGTATTATTGGGAATTGGGAATGGAAGAACCGCAAGTTGCTGGGCAAATGAAAGGGATATTAAGAGGTTTGAAAGTGAATGAGGCATACGACTTTATTGCCATTACTGAAGTTTCGATAAAACTGATAAGAACTATCCAGGAATAGCCGTTTCGATTTCAAAGTAAGATCAGCGCGTTATACTCTGAAGCTGCCTAAAAGTGCTATTCGAAAGGAGCGGTTTTTTGTGGAGAGGTTACATGAAAAGTTTATCCATTCAATCCACACAAAAAGATTTACTTTAAATGAAATAAATGAATATCTTACGATGTTTCTTAAAGCAAAGCCTGTCAACATAGATAAATTTGAAGAGTTGAAAGAGGATGTTTGTGTAAATTTTGATAATATCGTTTTTTGTTATTCAATCACAGACGAAGAAGCAAAGAATAACTTGCTGACGGCTGCTGAAAAACAGGAAATGCAAAAGATGAAAAAACTAATTTCAAGTCAATCTTCCTTGTCGGCAAAAGACAAAAAAATAGCCTTACAGCAAGTAGAAATGTTGAATATCATTTTAGAGTCAAGTGATGGCAAGTATGTTGATAATTTCACTTTACAAGGAGGTTCCGAAAAATTACTCGATGAAATGATTTTTCTGAAAGGAATTGATCCTGAAAAGTGCATACTGGGCAACGAGGAATATGAAATGTATTTAGAAGTTGTACATAAAAAAAGCTTATTTAATCAAATCAATAAGATGGAACTGATTAAAGTTATACTGAATGGAAAATTTAAAAGCTCATAAGTTTCAGTTATGATAACTCATAAAATCATTCTAATTTTCTTATGTCTTTCTGCGGCGTACAATAAACCTGATAGAAGGTTATGTTGTACATCAACAACTATGTCGCGCATGGATATTATGCAGAAAGACAGGTGAATGGAATGGAATATCTTTTACTGTTTTTTATCGGAGTAGTTGCTACAACAATCGGGACGCTGGCAGGAGGAGGGGGATTGGTCAGCTTGCCTGCCATGCTGTTTCTTGGAATGCCGATCCACTCAGCGATAGGTGCGAACAAGGTATCCAATGCAGTCAGTTCTTTCTCCAGCTTTTTTACTTTGTACAGACGTAAACAGCTAACGCTGAAGGAATGTTCCTGGATCGTTCCATTCAGTTTAGGTGGAGGCATTACTGGCGGATTGATCGCCGCGCAGTTGTCACCAGAAAATCTATACATCATCGCCATTACTTTAATGGCCTTTGCATTTATTACTTCTTTTATCAGTAAAGGCAATCCTGCAGGAGCAGAACCGTTAAAACTGACACCGGTTAGCGGTACAGGGTTGTTCGGAATCGGAATATATGATGGCCTGTTTGGCCCGGGACAAGGAACCTTGATGCTTTACCTGTTCAGCTACCTGAAAGTGGCATATGTAAAATCTGTCGGATTGGTGAGGTTTGCTACTTTTTCCAGTTGTTTCGGCGCAGCTATCAGCTATATTTTATCAGGTGCAGTAATCTGGCCTATGACTCTGGCATTGATGGCGGGATCGGTCACAGGAGCACAACTAGGAGTCCGGATTGCAGAAAAGCTCAATCCAATCTATGTCAAACCGATATTGCGTATTGTCACTGCACTGGTAATCGTCCAGTTGATTGCCGATAATGTTATGTAAGCAAGTATGAAACTTTCCACAAAGATCTGTTGCCATGAGAAATAAGATAGAGAAAATCATAAAGAGCTAAGGTATTTTCCTGAAATGCCGGAAGAGCAACGGGCAGATAAAAACCGTTGCTCTTTTTTGTTTTTAAATAGGACACAGATTCCTGGGGATTACTCCACAGGGATCTCTTCGGTGATAGAAGAGGGGGGAAGCGGGGTTGATAACCATACCTCGTTGCCGGCAAAATGGAAACTTGCCCCCGCTTCTATAGCAATTTGCGTATCAATCTTCAAGAGGAGCGGGTTTTTTCTCCTTTTTGCAGCAAGAGTGGCGAAAGAAGGGCTCTCGGAAAGATGGACTTGCTGTCGGTTCATAGAAAGAATTCCCGCTCTCTTGATTGCTTCTAATGCATCCCCATGTGTTCCGTGATAAAGATAGGGAGGCACTTGCCTGGCTGAAGTTTCCTGGAAGACCGGGATACTGTGGCCATAGCGGGCTTTGATTTGATTGCCTTTGATCAAATACCGCTGTTTAGGGCTCGTTGCAGCTATATGACGGATATCTTCTTCGGTAACATGTTCCCAACGGGATTGGGCTTGTATCGCTTTTGTTAGTTCCGATACGCCGCAGTATCCATAGTCATCCAACTTTAATCCGAATTTTTCCGGGGAATGCCGAAGGATTTTGGCCATGAATGAGCTTAATTTCACTTCATCTCGCTTGTTCAACCGCTTCACCTTGCTTTCTTTCTGTATATTATACTTTCTTCCCCTTTATTTGAATCGGAAGCATCCAAGCGATTTTTTTTACCAGTGTCAAGCAACCCTATTAAGACTAATGTTTACTCTATAAGTAAGGACGGGTAAATTACCATTATGCGAATTTAAAGCGGTTCATTACTAAAAGGAGGAATGCACAATGGCTAGAAAAGAAAATACATTCATTGGGGTTTTCGATAATCAGGCGGAAGTTTTAAGTAAAGTGACGGAACTGAAAGCACAAGGGTACAACGAAAGTGATATGTATGTCGTTGGCCGGGACAATAATTCATTTTCAATGGTTCATAACCAGACAGACGTTCATGTAGATGCGACTGAAGAGAAGAAAAAACAAGGATTCCTGGGCAAATTCATGACTGCTCTTTCTGATGATTCTTCATTGTCAGCGTTCAACGGCATGGGGCTGGAGCGCTATGAAGAAAAGGAATACCGCGATCAAGTCAGAAACGGCAAACTCGTACTTTACGCAGATAGCGACTATAGCGAAACTTATGAGCAATACAGCGCTAATTTTACAACTGACTACAGCAATTCTTCCGGCATTGACCAGACTGCTCCTATTGAAACCAACGCATCCTTTTCTCAAAGCAGCTCAGCTGGTTCAGCCTCAGATACAGATATTGCGTATGACACATCTTCGATAAATGCCAACAGCACATCCGGAGCTGGCTTCACCGAGGAGGCAACCAGCAGCTCATCCAGCTCGACATCAGATGCGGACAGTGAGTTCGGCAAATCGATATCCGCTAGCGGGAGTTCATTTGAATCGGAATCCGGAACTGCTGGCAATTCGTTTGGCTCATCATCCCATAGTGGCAGCTCCTTCAAGTCGGATGCCGGTACTACAGGGTCGTCCACTCGCGATACAACCGGCCGCACATTCGGTTCAACATCGGATGCAGGCAGCACCTTTGAATCTGCTTCTGCTACAAGCGGTTCTGCCGGTTCAACGTCCAATGCCAACGCTGGTGATTACGGCACGGTGTCTGGCGCAACCGAAGAAGAAAGCTTGCGCCTTCACGAAGAACGCTTGAGTGTAGATAAAGAACGCGTTCAGACTGGAGAAGTGAACGTAGGCAAACACGTTGTCGAAGAAAACCAGTCAATTGACGTCCCAGTGGAACGCGAAGAAGTATACGTAGAGCGCCATGCGGTAAACGAAGAAGCAACTGGCTCGGAAGCTTTTGAAGAAAATGATACGATCCATGTCCCCGTTTCCGAAGAACGCGTAAATGTAACAAAGAAAGATGTCGTCGCTGAAGAAATCGTCATCAGTAAACGCAAAGTTCAGGACACAGAACAAGTGAATGAAACTGTTCGCCGGGAAGTGGCGGATATTGACGAAGATACAACTGATTCCGTTGACAAGAATGAAAACAAGCGTTCATAAGAAAAATCAGCAAAAAAGAAGGAAGCTATTCGGCTTGCTTCTTTTTTATTGTTTATGGACTAATTCAGATGCCGACTAACTTTTGCAGGCAGCTGGGAATACCTAGTTGCCTTTCCATAATTTTTCGCAGTTTTATTGGATAAATATGTTAAAATTAAAAGGCGGCACTCGAAAGGTTACTGTTTACCTAACGGCTGAATAAAAAATATGGATGCTTACCAAGGCGTCGCAAACAGTAGAGGCAGAAGAGTTTTAATTTTGGTTATATGGCCATATTAGCTTTTTATTCTTTAAAGTTGATAAATCAAGAAAAGACTGGAAGAGCGGTAAGAGCGGTAAGACCGGAAAGGTGGAAAAGATTCGGAGAAAACAAGTAATGCTCATCTAGCTTTGGTAATTGGTTCAAATGGTATGCTATTGCTTGCTTTTGGTTTAGTTGAGTTTTTATACGTCGCTGAAAACGGAACCGGCCTTACTCTGGCCATAGTCGGATATATCCTGATGATCCATTACCTATACCTGTTAGAAAAAAATGTCGGCATCAGTGCCAAGTGGGCTTGGATAAGAGCCGTTGTATTTATAGTTATAATTACCGGTTATACATATACCAATTACTAAAGAATTACACAGTAGACGAGCATACGCACAATTGATGGCATGAAGAAGGGAAGTAGAACCAATATGCATTTTAAGAAAAGACTGGCCTTGCTGGCTTCTTATTCACTGCTGGCAACTGCTCTTGTGGTTATGTTAAAAATGGATTCATACTTAACATTGTTGTGGTTGTTGCCTTTGCTTGCATTATGCCATTACATAATTTTATCTGTATGGATGTTAAAAGATAAGAAAATGGCAAAGCAAAATTAATTTGTAATCTTAGCATTTGTAGAGCAATGATGGACCGGAAATATCCAGGGAACAGCGGCTGCGAAGCCGCTGTTTTTTGGTGCCGGATTTATCATGATTAAACTATGCCCAATAGTTTAATCTTTTTGTTCACTTTTTCTCTGTACGCACGTTTTATAAGCAAGGAGGCCGGCAAATGAACGATGCGATGATGGAGCAGAAGCTGTATGAATGTTTGCAGAAAGTAAAAGCTTATTTGATGAAAATCGGCGCCTCTAAAGAAGACGCTGAGGATGTTGTTCAAGATACCGCATACAAGTTTATCCTCTACATCGATTCGATCAGCCACAAAAACGTGGAGAGCTGGCTTTTTCGGGTAGCAGTAAACGGATATTATGATTTGTACCGCAAAGGTTCCAGAAGAAAAGCGATATTGGAAAAGTTTAACTTTCAGAAGCTATTTGAAGAAGATACACCTGAAAAAGCGGCCTTGCAGAACGAAGTGAAAAAAGATCTGGAGACAATCTTCTCGAAACTGAAACCTAAACAGCAGCAAGTATTGCTGATGAAGTACAGTTTGGGCTTGGCAATTCGCGAAATTTCAGAGTTTTATGGGATGAAAGAAGACTCGGTAAAGACGACGCTGTATAGGGCAAGAAAAGACTTTATAAAAGAGTATCGGAGGCAGGGGCATGAGTGAAAAAGAGGGATTGTTTCAAAGGGATAATGATTTCTCACAGCTGGTGAAAAAGGCGAAAAGGAAATCCATTATAAGAAACCTCATCTTATCCATTATTGTGAGCATTCTTTTCTTTGGCGGGCTTTTATGGCTAGGCACATACCAAATGTATAAAAAAGCAGAGGAAACACAGACTTACGATAATATGTGGCTGTTTGTTAAAGGGGCAAATGTGGAAAGCAATGGCTCACTTTTCACAAATACGCCTTTTTCAACTACTGTGACGACAGCCCGGTACAAGAAAATTGATGGGGTTCCAGTTCCATGGGGAGAGCACATAAAGGTCTTTTCAATCTTAGGGACATCCCGCGAGATTCAGGCTTCTACGATTTCAAGTTCCGGAAACATAGAAAAAGAACGAATTCCGCTATATTTTGAAGGAGAGCGGGTCACTGAATTTTATTACCCAACTGGAAAATACCCATATTTGCCTGACGAGCGAGTGCTTCTCGATGAAATTGCAGACCATCAAGTAGTGGAAATGGCTTTCTCTTTTGATCGGGATTACACCATCAATGAAGTGCGCGAACGATTTTCCGGCCAATTGGCCTGGTATTGGGTGGATACAGCTTCTGCAAGTGAAAAGGAAAATGCCGTTCAGCCAATTACTGGGGAGGATGCTTACGGTTTTATCTCCAGAATTGAAGAAATGAATGAAGATGCGGCCGAAAGGTTCATTCATCAAGTTGAATGGCTGCAAAAAGACGGTGATTCTAAGGAAGAAGCTCATCGCCTCTATGACATCCTGACCGACGCCGGCAAAAAGGAACTGGCTCCGGAAAACTTGAAAATAACAGGAGCTGTAGTTACCGGAACTCCGGAAGAGTTAAAGCGGTTCAACGAGGATCCGATGATTCGTGCTGCAGTTCTTGGTGCGACAGCCAATAAATATTAAGAAGAACAAGAGAGCCAGGCGCCAGGTTCTCTTGTTTTTTTCATGTTCGCATAACAGGCGAAAGCTTTAAGCATTCTAAGTTGACGTGGATTGAATTGAGTGATAAAGTAAACATGATTAAAGACAACTAGAGTCTGTTATATCTTTTAAAAACCCAAAGGAGGTTCCTATGAAATATTCGAACGCAACAAATTATGCGCTGCACACAATGGTCCACATCATGCGCTTGCCGGCAGGAAGCACGATCGGGGTTCAAGACTTGGCTGAAATGCAGAAGCTTTCGCCGACATACCTTTCAAAAATCTTGACCAAGCTCACCAAAGCCGGGTTGATCGAGTCAACACCAGGGGTTAAAGGCGGATATAAACTTGCAAGATTCCAAAACGACGTATCATTTCTTGATGTCATTAACGCAATTGAAGGGGATACAAATTTGTTTAATTGCTCATTGCATCATGAAGGCTGCCAAATTGAGAAAGTAATGAGGCAAGCTGAAGAGAATATGAAAGAAGAGCTGGCAAACCAACTGCTTATCGATCTTATAAAAAGAATTGACGAGCAACATCAACACGATCCAATCAACAAAGAAGCCAATTAGACCTATGGAAGGTGGAAGATGAAATGATACTTGACTGTGCTGTAATCGGAGGGGGACCGGCTGGTTTGAATGCCTCGCTGGTCCTCGGAAGATCAAGAAGGAAAACGGTATTATTCGACGACAACATGCCAAGGAACGCCGTTACTTCCGAGTCTCATGGTTTTATGACGAGGGACGGCATTGATCCACAGGAGATGAAGCGGATTGCGCAAGAAGAGTTAAGGAAGTACCCGAACGTCGCCATTGAAAAGCAACGGGTGAAAAACATTGACAAGGCTGGCGGACTATTCCGAATCGAAACAGAAGATGGATCTTTCTTCAGCGCCAAAAATGTCATATTGGCGACTGGCTTTAAAGAAGTGCTTCCTGAAGTAAAAGATGTGGAACAATACTATGGCACCAGTCTTTTTAGTTGTCCGTTCTGCGACGGCTGGGAACTGAAAGACCGTCCATTAGCGGTTATTTCTGAAAATCCGAAGGCTTTCCACATGGCAAAAGTGGTATTTAACTGGACAGAAGATCTGGCTGTATGCACCAACGGCAAACAAATTTTATCTGAAGCCGAAAAAACACTTTTGGAAACAAAAGGGATCAAGATTTATGAGCAAGAAATTCATGCATTAATCGGAAAAAACGGCCAGTTAGAGAAAATTGAGTTTAAGGACGGATCAGCAATTTTACGCGAAGGCGGATTTATTACACCGGAATGGGTGCAAGCCTCCACATTTGGATCTTTATTAGGCTGTAAATTAAACGTTCAAGGCGGAATAGAATCAGATAGTATGGGGCGGACAACTATTGATGGGGTTTATGCTGCCGGGGATACACTCATCACAGGAGCTTCACAATTGATTATTGCCGCTGCTGAAGGAAGCAGAGCCGCAATTGGCGTTAATGCCGCTTTAATAGAAGAGAAATTCAAATCACCGGCCAGCGCTCTAAAGTAAAAACAAAAGCTGAGTTGACTTGACACACAAATTATTAGCAGCGAAGTAAAAGATTTCATTTGTTTTTTTATGTGTTAATTACAGATAAAAGGTATCTCTAAAGTATTTTATTGGAGAAATCTTTAAAAAATATTATTATTCCTATAACTTCCTTCTGTCTCTTCCTTTATAATAGAAGTAGTACTTATACTCTAGTAAAGGTTTTACGAGATTAGAAGGAGGTTGCTTGATGTTAAGTTCAAAATACTTGGATTTGTTGGCGCAGAAATACGATAGTGAAGAAAAAGTGGCCACTGAAATCATTAATCTTGAAGCGATTTTGGATTTGCCAAAGGGAACAGAACATTTTGTCAGTGATTTGCACGGTGAGTACCAGGCATTCCAGCATGTGCTGAGAAACGGTTCTGGAAACGTAAAAGTGAAAATCAGAGACCTTTTCAAAGATGAAATATCAGAAGAAGAAATAAATGAGTTTGCGACATTGGTGTATTATCCTGAAGAGAAAATCCAATTAATCAAGAATAATTTTAACAGCGAAAAAGAATTGCACGATTGGTATATTAATATTATCGAACGCATGTTAAAGCTTATCTCGTATGCATCTTCGAAATACACGCGCTCGAAATTGCGGAAAGCATTGCCGAAACGGTTTGTTTACATCATTGAAGAACTGTTATACAAAACTGACGAGTATAAGAACAAAAAAGACTACTATACCAAAATTGTCCAACAGCTTATTTCACTTGACCAGACCGATAAGCTGATCATCGGTTTATCTTATACTACCCAAAGACTAGTCGTGGACCATCTGCACGTGGTTGGGGATATTTATGACCGCGGCCCAGATCCCCATAAAATTGTGGACACGCTTATCGACTATCATTCTGTCGATATTCAATGGGGAAACCATGATGTCTTATGGATAGGCGCATTTGCCGGTTCGAAAGTGTGTCTCGCCAACATCATCCGGATCTGTGCCCGCTATAATAACTTGGATATTATTGAAGATGTATACGGAATCAACCTAAGGCCCCTGCTGAATCTTGCTGAAAAATATTATGATGACAATCCTGCTTTTCGCCCTAAGAGAAGTTCCGATGTTACGTTAACTGAGCAAGAGCAAATTCAGATAACTAAGATCCATCAAGCTATTTCCATCATTCAGTTCAAGCTGGAAAGCCCCATTATTAAAAGACGGCCATGCTTTGACATGTCAAACCGGCTGTTGCTGGAAAAAGTGGACTATGATAAAAACGAAGTGACTCTTCATGGAAAAACATACTCCCTGGAAAACACTTGTTTTGCGACAGTCAATCCCGAGAAGCCCGATGAATTGTTGGAGGAAGAACAGCAAGTGATCGATAAATTGCTGTTTTCTGTCCAGCATTCCGAAAAGCTGACAAGGCATATGAGCTTCCTAATGAAAAAGGGCAGCCTTTACTTGAAATACAATGGAAATCTGTTGATACATGGCTGTATCCCATTAGATGAAGACGGCAAAATGGAAAAAATGGAGATTGAAGGCAAGACATACGCTGGCCGTGATTTGCTCGATGTTTTTGAACGGTATCTCCGTTATTCTTTTGCTCATCCTGAACAAACAGATGATATCGCAACCGATATGGCCTGGTACTTGTGGACAGGGGAATATTCATCGCTTTTTGGAAAGAGAGAAATGACCACTTTCGAGCGGTATTTCATCAAAGAAAAAGAAACGCATAAGGAAAGAAAAAATCCTTATTATTATTTGCGTGAAGATGAGGAAATGTGCAGGAAAATGCTTGCTGAATTTGATCTGGATCCGGATCATGGACGCATCATCAATGGCCATACGCCTGTCAAAGAACGCGACGGGGAAAACCCGATCAAAGCAAACGGCAAAATGATTGTCATCGATGGCGGGTTCTCAAAAGCCTATCAATCGACTACGGGAATCGCCGGATATACACTCCTCTACAATTCGTACGGCATGCAGCTTGTCGCCCATCAACGTTTCAATTCAAAAGAAGATGTTTTGGCTAATGGAACCGATGTATTGTCGGTCAAGCGCTTGGTCGATGAAGAGCTGCAGCGGCAAAAGGTAAGAGAAACGAATATCGGTGAAGAATTGCTGCAGGAAATTTCCATATTGAATAGTTTGAGAGAATACCGGTATATGAACTGATTCACAACCATACCAGACAATATAAAAACCCGGCAAGCCCTTTAAAACAAGGCTTGCTGGGTTTCTTTGTTTTTCAGTTCCTGAATCACTCGTTCACTTTGATTGAATCATTATTTCCATTCAGAAAATGCTTTTGTTCCAATTTAGGTCCTAATTGAAACAGCAGAACGCCGCTGCTAATCAAAACGACACCGAAAAGCGATTGCCATGTGAACGGAACCTGCTGCAGTCCAAAATAGCCCAGGGTGTCCCACATCAAACCGAAGAAAATCTGAGACACCATGACAAGGGAAATGGCCCGGCTTGGCCCAAGAATTTGCACGCCTTGCGTTACGCAAGCGACAACGCCTACGCCTAAAATACCGCTGAACCAGAACCACGGTTCTGGTTGGAACTTGAACAGTCCAGCTCCTTCAAACGCAAGACCAGCGGCAAATGAGGCGATAAATCCAAGAAGCAAGACCAGCGCAGTGGTAGACCAGACGCTGACCCGCTTTTTGACGTTTGCGTTAAACGTATTCTGCAGGCAGACAAAACCGCCGCCAACAAGCGCTAAAAAAATGCCGATAGCCATATATGTTCCTCCTATTCGTAAATGTTGTGACCGGCCTGTTGCAGCAAGGCAGCCCGGTCAAGCAAGGTGATTTTCCCGCGCTTTTTCATGATCCATCCGGCTTTTTCAAATTGGTGCAAGACCCGGTTGAGATGGCGGTAGCTAGTGCCGATTAAATCCGCCATATCTACTAACGAGGTGGAATCGACCATTGGCTGGGTTGGCGTCATGGAAAGCAGGTAACTTGCTACTCGGACATCCACCGCATAAAGGAGGCTAAAGTTCATCGCCCGGGTTTTCGTTTCAAATTTTTTAGTAATGGTATCAAGTAAAAATTTCAGCCATGCCGCATTACCTGACATATCTTTTCGAAGGGCAGCATATGGAATTCCGATCACCACAATATCCGTTACGGCCTCCACTGTATTGATAAATCGGCAATTCCTCACATATTCAATATCTCCAACAATATCAAATGGTGTCTTAAACGCCAAGATGAGGCGCTTCCCTTCAGGAGACAACATGGAAATTTTCAGTTTGCCTTCAACAAGAAAATAAAGCGTATCTGCTTCGTCGCATTGTGAGAATAAACGTTCACAACTTGCGTATGTTGCAACATACATTTCTTGTTGGACTAAAACCGGAAACAAGTCAGATACCTGAAACTGCTGCAGATAATTCGTTACACGCCGGTCCATTTTGCTCCTCCTCACCATTTCAAAATCATTACACCCAAAACCATTAACAATACCCCAACGATTTGCGTCCGGCCAATTTTCTCCTTGGACATGTCAAACCAGCCTTTACTGTCTATTAGAATCGCCATGACAAGCTGCGCGATCAAGAAAATCCCGATTGTCAGCGTTACGCCCATCTTGTGGACTGCGGTCATGTTGCTGAAAAGTACAATGGCTGCCAACAGGCCGCCGGATGCATACAGTGGCGATACCTGATTTAACTGCCCGTACGAGCGGTCTTTAATAATGACCACGATAAGCATAGCCAGCAAAAAGCCAGTCAATTGGGTCATCGCAGCAGCCTGCCACGTGCCGATTTGATCGCTTATCGTCGCATTGGCGACACTTTGGAATGTCAGAAAAAAGCCGCCAGCGAGCGCAAACAAAATTCCTTTCATGAAATCCACGCACCTTTCTATACTTTCAATTTACAAGGATGGAATTAAGAAAGAAAGGACACATGTCCTATCTTAAGAATGATTTATAATCAAAAAAAGGAGATGGTTTGAACCATCCCCTTCTTCATCTGAAATTCCGTCATAGTGAGTCTTTCCTTATACTTCCATTATAGCATGCCGATTTTTGATTTATAAGACTTGTATTTTTCATCATCTTGACCTAGCCTTTGTTCCTATCCGATGTTCTTAAAGTGATGTGAATGAGAAACAATTGTCAAAGCCGGATTGTATCCGTTTTGTAAATTCTTTGAAAGAGTGTGTGAAACGTGATGAAAAGGGAAAAGATGAATGATCAAAAACCTAAGGAGGCAGGGAAATGTCGGATAAAAAAAAGCTTCAAAAAAATACGGAAGCCGAAAGTGCCAACCAGGAACTCAACGAAAAATTCAATGGCAAGCAGCAAGAAGTCAGTAATGAAACGAAGGAGTTTTTGACCGAAACTGAAGAAGCAAATTTGGAACTCAATAAAGAACTAGATTCCGATGGCCAAGATACCCGCTCTTCGCCGGCTTCATACTTGTACAACAATACTGCGGCGATAGATGTCACGAAAAAAGAGTAAGCGAATTGCCTTTTATGGGAGCTCTAACAGACGAAAAACAAACAATATCAAGGACCGATGGCTTTTCATAGCTACCGGTCTTTTTTTATACTTTTTGTTTTATGAACATGGTGAATGAAAACTAATTTTGGTGAGGTTTACAGTTTACAATTATGGTATTATTAGTAAAATATTAAATAGTCGGAAATATTGTTTGGTCGAAGATTTTACCTTATCTTATCCACAACCTTATGAGCTTTAGAACTACTGTGGAACAGATAGCGTTTTATTTGAGCTGCTGTGTGGAAAAGCTGCTTTTCAAAGGCAGCGAAAGGAGTAGATATATTGAAGCGTTTTGGACTGATCCTGCTATTTATAGTTGCAGGGTGTGAGGGCTCCATTCAGTTAAGCGAAAATGAAGAACGGGCTGCCAAGTATCTCGAAGAGCAAGGATACACTGTGATTTCAATTGAAGATGAAAGTTCTTTCAAATATTCCGCTTCCCAGCTATTGGACCAACCTTGGTCAGGCATTTGGGATGTACAGTCCACCAAGCCGGAAGCTTATACAAACAAAGCGATTGTGGCAGTCAGTTTTATTATAAAGGATCACCCTTTGGATGATGCTTCAGATAGAGGAAAAACAAATGCCACCGTATACTTGTCTGATCAAGAAGTGATTGGCGGAATTTCTTTTCCGCATTCTAATGGCCCTTTAATTGGCCAACCCTATTCCTTGGTCGGGAAGACTGCGGAAGAAATCGATGAACAGATCAAACAAGAGTGATTTATTTGATATAGAAAGTCCTGCTGGCTTAAAGAAAAAGGGGGAGAACCTATGAATATTGAGTTAACGCGCTTCCGTGTGAAAGAAGGGAAAACAGCGAAAGTGGATGAGTGGTTGGAATTTTTGAACGAACACTTGGATGATGTACTGGTCACATTAGAAGGTGAAAAAATGTACGTAGAAACAATATTTAGAGAAACGCTGGAAGGCAAGGAATATTTATACTGGTATTCCATTCAAGGCGAAGGCGGACAATCTGTAGAATCTTCCACTCATTGGGTTGATGAAAAGCACTTGGCATTTTGGAACGAATGCATTGATCCGACATTTCAGCCTGTCGATTTGACCACATCCGTAGTGATGATTCCAACCAACATTAAGGCAAGTATGAAATAAGTCCATTGCACGCGTCCTCATGGAACAAACAGTAGATGCCGCTTGGCTTCAGTGGAACTCGAGCAAAGAAGCGATTCAGTTCTTTGAAAAACTGGGATGCGAAAGAGTGGATTTGATACAGAAAGGCTGGAGTTTGAAGTTGAATTTGTAGCCGGTGTATCGGCAGGACAAATAAAAGAGCTTATAGAGCCAATCCGGCCGGACTCTATAAGCTCTTTCTATTAAAATTTATAGATTTTTAAGCGGTCGGCATGCCTCCAGTAATGCCATACACTTGCCCCGTCACATAGCTCGAATCCGTCGAAGCTAAAAAAACATAAGTAGCCGCAAGTTCTGCTGGTTGGCCAGCGCGGCCGATAGGTGTGGCAGGTGTGCTTTTGCCGAATTCCGGGATGTTTTCTTGCGGTTGGCCGCCTGAGATTTGTAAAGCCGTCCAAATTGGACCTGGTGCGATCGAATTCACGCGAATTCCTTTTTCCGCGAGTTGTTTGGATAGTGCTTTTGTAAAGCCGATAATCGCGAATTTTGTAGCAGCGTAATCCAGCAAAATCGGATTCGGGTCAAACCCTTCGACAGAAGAAGTGGTGATGATCGAAGCCCCTTCCGGAAGATATGGCAATGCAGCTTTCACTGTCCAATATAATGAAAATACGTTGACTTGGAAGGTTTTTTCCATCTGTTCGGTCGGCAAGTCCAAAATGCTTTTGACGGCTTGCTGTTTTCCGGCAACTAGCGCGAGAATGTCCAGTCCTCCAAGTTCTGTGTTTGCCTGTTCCACAAGTTCTTTACAGAAAGCTTCATCGCTTAAATCTCCCGGTATCAGTACCGCTTTTCGCCCTTCAGCTTCAATCAGCTTTTTTACTTCGTCTGCATCTGGCTGTTCTACCGGCAAATAGTTTATCGCGACATCAGCGCCTTCTCTGGCATAAGCGATTGCAGCTGCACGGCCGATACCTGAATCACCGCCCGTTACAAGCGCTTTCCGTCCTGTTAAGCGCCCGGAACCTGCATAACTTGTTTCGCCGCAATCCGGCAGGGGATCCATTTGATTTTGAAGCGCTGGCGGTTCCTGGTATTGCTTCGGAAAATTTTCCGTAGAGTATTGAGTGGTTGGGTTTGTAAGCTTCGACATTTTAACATCTCCTAGAAATGGATTTAATGGTTACTTTCTATGGCTACCACGTAATTACAAAATTAAACATGTATATAAAAGGCGATATAAAAGGCAACAGTACACCCATTTGCGAATAGAATTGAAACTAGGTTTTCGACATGGAGAAGGAATGATTTCGATTTTGAGAATAAATGCTTTGAATGATAAATATGGGGTATAGAGAGTAAAAAGAACGGTTTAAGGAGGTAAAGGTGTGATTTCAAAACTGAAACAGCTAAGTTTAATCGGCTTTTTGTCTCTCTTGCTAGCCGCCTGCAGCTCTCCAAGCAATGATAACGATGATCTGCAAAATGATAACCCTGCTGTTGGGGGAGACGATGATACAGAAGAGCCCGCAGGTGAAGAAGATACAAATGAAGAATTAGAAGAAGATGTAGTGGAAGACCAGGACGAAGATTAACATGCGGAACCATAATAAAAACGCTAATCGAAAAGATTAGCGTTTTTTCAGTATGCCAAGAAGTTGGCTAGCTGTTCATTGCGCTGCAGCCGGACGGTTCGTTTACTATCTGGAGTGCCGGGTATCCTACTAATGTGTCCAACAGATAAAACAATTATTAACTTTAGGAGGATATCATGGAATACATTTATCTAGGAAGTTCAGGCTTGCGTGTCCCCAAATACATACTTGGTACTGTCCCTTTCAGCGGGACGAATGGTTTTGAAGCAGCCGGAAATGTAAAAGAAGAGGAAGCACGCAGAATGGTGGATCTGTCTTTGGAAGCCGGTATCAATATGTTCGATACAGCGAATCTTTATTCTAAGGGTGATGCTGAACGCGTTCTTGGATCAGCTATCCGCGGGCGCCGGGATGAAGTATTGCTTACGTCCAAAACCGGCTTTCCATTGGGAGATAACCCAAATGCCCAAGGCGCTTCCCGAAATAATATCTTAACTTCCATCGACCAATCACTGGAGCGTCTTGGCACAGATTATCTCGACTTGTATTTCGTCCATCTCTGGGATGGGCAAACGCCGATAGAAGAAACCGTGGAAACAATGACGAGCCTGGTCAAGTCCGGAAAAATCCGCCATTGGGGTGTATCCAACTATAGCGGCTGGGCACTTGCAAGAACCTACTCTATAGCCCAGCAACCCGGTTACATTCCGCCAATAACACAGCAGATCTACTACACGCCAGAAGCAAGGGAAGCGGAATATGAACTGTTGCCGGCAGGGAAAGAATTGGGCATCGGGTCAATGATTTGGAGTCCGCTCGGAGAAGGGCTGCTGAACGGCAAAATCGGGCGAAACAAACAAGCTCCAGAAAACACCCGACAAGGCGGCGGATGGCCGGAACCTTGGGTCCAGGACCAGGAACGCCTGTACAACGTGATTGATGCTTTGGAGGAAGTTGCAGCAAATCACGGTGCCAGCGTACCGCAAATCGCTTATTCGTGGGTTAGAGACCGCCCGAACGTCGGCCCGATTGTTATAGCTGCGCGCAACGAAGAGCAGCTGAAGCAAAATATTGCATCATTCGAGATCAAGTTGACCCAGGATGAACACGATAAGATTGAGTCGGTCGCTCGTCCAGTGCCGATTTATCCACTATGGCACCGTGCGATGAGTGCCCTGGAAATGGCAAGCCCATCGGAAATCCCTTATCTCCGAGGCTACAAACAATCAATGGGATTGGATGATTGACATTACAAAAGAATTCCTTGGAGACGGTGGTATAAATCCACACTGGATCCGGGGTTTTTTTCTTTTGCTTTAAAAAGATTCGTAACTAGGAGCGATAGCTTATTGAGTAATAATTTATACTGGATACATGAGGAGAACAATGAGGGCGTTTGCTTCTCCGGCATATAGCTGCATACAAAGATGCCATTACATAAGAACTGGGAGATGGACATGGAAAAAGTGTTTACAAAATCAGACTTAGAAAAATTAGAGGACCGCTTTGAGTATGAGTTCGGACTTCCCTTTAGAACAAATGAAATGCCAGATAAATTGATTGAAATACATAGTGTTCCATACGCTAAAATCCTGAGCGGACTGCTGAACGGAAGTTTTTCGTTGATATTATGTGTTCCGCGCCTGCCCGTGGAAAAAAGTTTGAAAAGGGCTGACGTGCTGGATGAAAACGATTCATTCAAACTGCTCAGAATTTCCGCAAAACATTATACCTCCCATATTGAAGAGTTCCTAAGGGAAATAGAGCATTATATCACTTTTTTCTGGATCCAACATTCCCGGAATGTGAAGTTTAAAATGCCAAAAACCAGCCAGGAACAACTTATACTATCTAATCTATGCGCCAATCAGCTTTATGCTTTATCATTAGAGAATGAAGAATACACAGTAATAGGCTGGGATTGAAGGTTTTTGAATTGAAGGATATGAAGAAGTCTTTTACTGCAAGAAAGACTTCAATCAAGTGCTCGGCGCATATGTAGCATGCGGACAACAAGAAAAAGCAGGGGAGATGCTGCGTTATTTTTTGTCCAGAAAAAGCTGTGGCAGGAAATTTGGAAAGCTTGAAAAGAACTACACATTTTTACTTTAAGTTCACAGAGGACTACCAACGTTGATATATTTTCTGAAGGTATTTTCTAAAAAAACAGCTTTTTTCCTATAAAGCTGCCTTTTTAGAACAGCAGATACGTTATAGAATAGTACAACCCCGCTACTGCATATAAAACTCCGCTGACAATCTGCAATCCAATAAAGAGGCGCAAGACTGTTGTTAAAATCCCCAATAGGGCGTTCAGGGTGTCATTGTTTATTTTTTTCATATTGGCCTCCTTATTGTGAAGTCCTGCTTTCTTTTGGAAGGGAATGCCTACTGAAGCGGAAGGGTGGAGTTGTCCATCAACCATTAACTTGTATGGCATCGACCAAATAATTTTGCGTCTCTTTAGCCAATTTCCGAACCTTCAAATTGCATTTGGCGTCCGGATGAAGGTAGATCATTTTTGCTTCCACAGAAGAATATGTATGTACAACCCGGATGATGAGCAAATCTTCCAAATCGGAATAATTTTGATTGTCATTCCATCCCTTGATTTCTACTTCGTATACAGGAAAACCCGTATTTGTCAGCCCTTGGTCTATGCTTCCTCCCCAATCCACGTAATTCCAGGTAATCAAGAAACCACCTACTTTCTTTCGAATTAATTGCAAGTGAAGATAGAGCCCGTTTTAAGGTTCTTGGGAAACAGGCTTGTTCGGTAAAAAGCTGTTTAATATTTCCTTTTTGGCGCCGAATTCAAATTCCAGCACTTCACCGATACCTTTCCATTCATTTGAATATGTATTAGCAGCGGAGATGCGAAACGTCTCCATTTCACCGGATTCATCCTGGATGAGTGAAAGAGCAGGACTGATCCGATGGCAAGTGGCGGCAATTTGTGTAGTGGCTTTTTTTATTTGTTTCTCATGCTCAGTTGTCGATAATTTGTTCCTCTCTTTGCATGCTGAGAGTTAAAAGCATTCATATAAAAGTGTAGAGTGGTGTTGACAAAATGTCAACATATACTGCGTTGACAAAAAAACAACGTATGGATAAAGTAGTTATAAACAATCACTTTCACTTTAGATTTCAAGATGCAAATTATAGGAAGGAGTCCAAATCATGCCAGAAAAATTAAACAAGCTAGGAATGGCACTCCGGGATGCAATGAATCAACACGATTATTCGATCCGTCAGTTAGCGGAGTTTACAGCGATTGATAAAGCTACCATTTCGCGAATAATCAACGGAAAAAGAAGACCGACACTTCAGCATTTGAAAAAACTTTCTATGACATTAGAAATTCCGTTCCATGATCTGGTGGAAGCTATAGACTATGATATAGCAACAAATGGCAAGGAAAAGAAAAGCGAGAAGAAATCGACGTCCGAAGCTCTTCTGGCAAATGAAGTAGAACTGCTGAAAAAATCAGTTCAGCTGCATGATCCATCTATTACCACTGATAAAATTTCTGCAGAATTGAAAACGTTTGAAGAGTATGCGGAGACGCATGAAGGGAAAACTTTGGCAGAAGACGGATTTGAGGCGAAAGTGAATCATTTTGGCAATGTTGGTCCATATATACAGCAGCTTAAATTCTGGCATCAAAAATTCCTATTGGCCGAAGGGAGCAAGAATGACTTAGCCATTATGGGCGGGGCATTGCTTTATTTTATTTTGCCGCTCGATCTATTGCACGATTATATATTCGCGGTAGGCTATTTGGATGATTGCCTGGCAATTCAACTTGCGGGGAACAAACTTGAAAATAGAATTTAAGGTACACCGAGTTAATTTGTTCAAGCTTTGAGTAAAAGAGGCAGAATCGGTATGGAAAAGAAAGCCGATAAAAAAGAAAAGCCGCTGGAGAAATCTCTCGGCTTTTCTTTTTTTATGGTTATTGCAATTTCAGTTTTTTTCTTTTGGCAATCATCCAGATAATAATCAATGCAATGGGCAGCAGCATGTAATTTGCGTATTTGCCCAACAATTCGCCAGCCATCTCCCATTGCGTGCCAAGGCGATATCCTAAGTAAACATAGATTGCTGTAATAGGCAGCATCGCCATGTATGTATAAACGATAAATTTCCAGATGTTCATCTTGGCCATGCCGCAGGGGATTGACACAGCTGTCCGTACGCCAGGTACAAAGCGGCCCAAAAAGGCAACGCCACCACCGTATCTCTTGAAAAATTGGTCCGATTTGTCAATATGTTCTTCTGTCACCAAAAAGTATCTCCCAAACTTCAATACCATTGGTCTGCCGCCATAACGGCCAAGCGCATATAAAGTCAGCGGACCAAGTACTCCGCCAATCGATCCTGCAAGAATTGCGCCATATAAACTTAAGTCGCCTTCAAATACCCAATAGCCGGCTAGCGGCAGCACCAGTTCTGCAGGGACAAATTCAAAAGTCAATGCCAGCATAATTCCAAAATACGAGAGCCCTTTTAAAGTTTCCATCAATTGAATAATCAGAACTTCCATACTAAGTTACCTCCCATGAATTTACCTTTTCAGAAAATGAAAACTTTCCTGAAATGATAGTTCCTTACAAAGTAGGAAGTATAGCACAAGGTTTGCGGAGGCGCATAGAACAACTTTGTTAAAAAACAATTGGAAGAATTCTGTTAAATACACTGTGATTGGAGGGAATGTGGAACAAAGAGTGCGCTAATTCGTTATAGTAACAGATAGAATTAAGGAGGAAATATGGAAAATATTGATATGCTTTTAATTTTTAAAATGGTCATCATCGGGATTGTCCAAGGTTTTACTGAACCTATTCCGGTATCATCAAGCGGACATGTTATGATAGCGAGCCAGCTGTTAGGGCTGGGGGAACAAGGCTTTACATTTGCCATTTTAACCAATACAGCTTCCCTATTGGCGATTCTCTTTGTTTATCGCAAGGATGTTATCAGACTGGCCGCCAACTCTCTTCAATACATAAAAACCAGGGGTTCTGAATACAAAAGTGATTTCCGTTTCATTTGCTATATCGTCATCGGTTCAATTCCTGCTGGTTTGCTAGGGGTTCTATTGAGTGATTCGATAGGCGAAAGTGTCAGCATGACGACAATTGCAATCATGTTATTTATCACCGGAATTGCGTTATGGCTGATTCGAAACAGGCACGGCTTAAAAACTGAAAAAACCATGACGGGGACAGACGCCTTCCTTATTGGTCTGGGGCAAGCAGTGGCTTTAACGCCGGGTATCAGCCGTTCCGGAGCTACCATCATTTCGGCTATAGCAGTTGGGCTGAATCAGGAAACGGCCCTGCGATTTTCTTTTATGCTCTATATCCCTATTAGTTTAGGTGGAGTGGTTCTGGGGATTTCTGATTTTTTGGATGAACCCAATAAAGCGGAATTGGCAATTCCCTATACAGCAGCATTTACGGCAACGCTTTTCATGTCCTATTTCGCTTTGCGGTGGTTTATGGGCATCATGAAAAAAGGGAAATTAACATATTTTACGTATTATTGCTTTTTGGTAGGAACGCTTTTGCTAATATTTTATTAAAAGTTCCGGGTTTGGTGCATGGAATATTGAATGCTTGTTTTCGCGACAGTTTATTGCAGCTATTTTCATACCTTATTAAGGCAGCAGCCGCTTTAATGTGGCCGCTGCTTTTTTGCATTCGCTTTTTCTAATGATGCCTTAGCCACTAAAAAATACCAGACCGACGTTCTGTGGAGGACGAAAAAGCGGATGAAGCAAAGTTCATCGTTTATAACATCGACATCAAAGTGGATAAAAATCCATCCAGTCAAAATAATGAATGTGGAATTCAGTATTGGTGAGAAATAAGATGCAGCGTATTCTTTATTGCCAACGCAGAAAACGCGATCTTCTTTTGAAAAAAGGCTTATAACCGAACTTTCTCAAGGGCAGTATAAAAAAGCAAGATTCCATTTAAAAAATACTGCCCGCGAATTGGAGCGCGTGTTGTTTGAATATGAATTTGAAAATGGCAGCGCTGAGGCCGTATGCTAAAAGAAATGGCCAAAGAAAATGCCACTAGTGATCCGAAAAAGTGGGATTCCTATTGTCTTCATCCAGTCCAAGCCGTTTTTTCGCCTTCTTCAGATTTATACGATACGTTTAAAAAAGTTATTCCGTTGAATTTAGAGTATTTGGCATCAAAACAGCATGAAGATGGCTATTGGGATCCTCCATGGACTTGGGGGCAATTCGAAGTAGAATGGAAGACCGCAAAGAAAAATTGGCGTGGTTATTAAACGCCGGATAACCTAGTAACACTCCGGGAGTTTGGCTGTATTGAAAGATTTAGCTAGGAGGACCAACTACTTAAAAATAATAATAGAAAACATAGGGAGATATAGATTAAGGGGAGGCAAAGATAAAAAACCATTCAAAGACCGCTTGGCTTTGAATGGTTTTTTATCTGCTTAAAGGAGTTGCTGGACTGTATATAGAATTAAATAAAATGTAAGCGTTTTATGGATGAGATTCCATAAGTTATGGAGCGTGAAAATTCCATCTATGTAAAGGAGTTTGGGTATTTCAAATTTGTATGGTGATTCAGATTATATACATAAATATTTTTCCAATCAAAAGAAGGGGGAGTTGCCTATGAAATTAGAAAAAGACTTAGTTGTAATTGACTTAAAAGCAGGCTCAAAAGAAGAAGTCTTAGAAGCTATGGGAAAACTGCTTATAGGCAAAGGGATTGTGAAAGAAGGGTTTATTGAAAGTATTCTGCAAAGAGAAAAGGATTTTCCAACAGGATTGCCGACAGAGCCTTTTGGAGTAGCAATACCCCATACTGATGGCGAAATGGTAAACGACTCAAAAATTGCATTTGCTTCGCTAAAAACTCCTGTGAAATTTTTGGCGATGGGGAGAAATGACGAACGAATCGACGTAAAAGTGGTATTTATGCTTGCGCTAAAAACTCCGGAGGATCAATTGGAGATGCTGCAAAAATTGGTCGGGCTTTTCCAAGATCCGCAGACGGTAATGGAAATGGCTGAAATTAAAGACGCCGAACAGCTGAATGAACTATTGAGAAATAAGGAATAGAAAGTATCCCGCTTAAAGCAAATCGTAAGGCCAAAAGAACAGGGCTTTCTTGAAAGTATCCGAACACCGTAGCCGCCTAGAAACACAATACGGATTTAGGAGGGGATTTAATGGATTTTCTGCAATGGTTCGTTGACCTTGGCGCCAGTGTCTTGCTGCCGATTTTGATTTTTATCTTTGCGTTAATATTAGGTACAAAACCCGGCAAGGCATTGCGAGCTGCATTAATCGTCGGGATTGGGTTTGTGGGAATCAACTTGGTCATCGGCCTGCTGGTGGAGAGTTTGGGGCCAGCCGCACAGGCAATGGTTGAAAACTTCGGATTCACCCTGAACACCATCGATGTTGGATGGCCTGCCGCCGCGGCAATAGCTTACGGAACATCGCTCGGAAGTTTAGCGATACCGCTTGGAGTTGGGGTGAATGTACTTTTACTGACTTTCGGCTTAACAAAAACATTGAACGTTGATATTTGGAATTTTTGGCACGTAGCTTTAACTGGTTCATTAGTTTATGCCCTTACTTCGGACTTTTGGCTAGGCGTGCTTACCATTATCGTTCACTTGCTTTTGCTTTATTTGATGGCTGATGTCCTGGCAAAATATATCGAGAAATTCTATGGCTTTCAAAACATCACTTTTCCACACGGCACATCGGCGCCCTCAGCATTCGTGGCCTTGCCGATGAACTGGGTATTTGACCGGATCCCCGGTTTCAATAAGCTGGAAGCCGATCCGGAATCTATCCAGAAAAGGCTCGGCATCCTGGGAGATTCGACCATTATCGGTGTTTTAATCGGAATCCTGATCGGTATTTTAGCAGGCTATAACGTTCAGGGCATACTGCAATTGGCTATCCAGACAGCAGCTGTAATGGTGCTGCTTCCGAGAATGGTGGCCTTATTAATGGAAGGGCTCGTTCCGGTGTCGGAAGCAGCTGGCGCTTTTGTTAAAAAGCGCTTTCCGGGAAGAGATCTTTATATCGGCATGGATAGTGCACTGGCAATCGGCCATCCGGCAGTCTTGTCATCCGCGCTTCTGCTGATTCCAATTACGATTTTTTTGGCGGTCTTGCTGCCTGGAAACTCCGTTCTGCCCTTTGCCGATTTGGCATCTATTCCGTTCCTGATTTGCTTGATGGTCCCGATTTTCAGAGGCAATATTGTCAGAACGGTTATTGGAGGCACGATATACATTGGAGTGGGCCTCTATATAGCGACATGGATAGCGCCGCTCTTTACACAGTCTGCGACTGCTGCAAATTTTGAAATGGGTGCCAATACCAGTATTTCTTCGTTAATTGACGGAGCGGTATGGACAACATTCATCTTTGTTTGGATTCCAAAAATTTTAAGCTGGTACGGAATGATTGCGTTAGGTCTTATCATACTTTTAGGATTGATTTACCAAAATAAAATCAAGCCGAAGCGGCAACAACAAAAAGAAGAAAGACTAGAAGGAGAGAAAGCTTAAATGAAAAAATTATTGATCATGTGTGGCACAGGAATTGCAACCTCGACAGTTGTTAAAGGGAAAGTGGAGGAATGGCTAAAGGAAAATAACCTGAGCCATGAAGTTAAGATTTACCAATCGAAAGTCAGTGATGAAATAGGCAGAATTGATGACTATGACGTGATATTGTCCACTACACTCGTGCCCGATAATATAAGAGATAAAGTGATTGACGGTGTTCCGTTATTGACTGGAATTGGCATAGACAACATGTATGAAAAAGTATTGGCAGAGATAAAACGCTGAAGCAAAAACGTCTATGAGGAGGATGCTCTCCTGCGAGTCAATCAACAGCTATGCAAATCTAAAGGGATTTCATAGATTCTGATGTTGCGTTTTCCATGCAACATCAGAATTGGAGGCTTTTTTGTTTTGCAGGCTATGAAGTTGACGTATTTGCAGTAAGGAGCAGGAATGCGAAGAAGTTTTGCGGAATGTATAGTTATACCATTTAATAGGTTTGTTGATAAATTATCGATATTCCAAAAGGAGAATGATGTGATGAAGGCGACTTTAAATTGGGATGGCGGAATGGCTTTTAGTGGAAAGACAGAATCGGGACATCTGGTCTTGCTCGACGCAGGGCCAGAAAGTGGAGGAGAAAATAAGGGGCCGCGTCCTCCGGAAGTTCTTTTGCACGCTGCAGCTGTTTGTACTGGAATGGATATCGTGTATGTCCTTGAAAAGATGCGCTTAAAGATCGATAAATTCTTTATCGAAATCGAAGGTATCCGCGCGACAGAACACCCGAAACGCTTTACCGAAATGTCTATCATCTACCATATTAATGGTAAGTTGCCTGAAGACAAAGTTAAACGTGCGATAAAATTATCAAGTGAAACTTACTGCACAGTTGTTCATTCCATTAATGCTAAAGTTCAATACAAATACTCATTGAATGAAGAACCCGTTAAAAAAATGGAATCCTTGTAAAGCCCAGATCAGGAGAAGCGGTTAAACGAACCCGTTTCATAAAACAGTTTTAAAGAAAGGCCGGTGGTTTAATCACCGGCCTTTCATAGTTCTTATTAGAATTGCACAATGGATTGATAAAGGAAAGTGGCTTTTGAAGGATTACAAAAAAACTACTAGGGTATACGGAAAATACAGCCATATCCATAAAAGACAAACAATTACTTAACCGTATTGTTCGGTTTTTTTTTGAACGGCAAATTTCCAGGTCCACTTATTTTTTTATCCTTTAGGAAGAGGGGATAGTTTGATGGTAAAAGAACAGCTGCTTGCAGAGGAAATTGTGCATTTTATTTCACAGCAATTGATTGAGGAGTTTGGTGCCAGTATTTCATCTGTGGATACGATCATTCAAAAGCCATTTATCATCATCCACCTCCTGGATTTCAGCTTTCCAACTGAAGAAACTTTTTTCAGGCGCAAGGAATTGGAACAGATCATGAGAACAAGAGATTTAATCATGGAAGGATGGAAAGGCGATATACGAAAAAAACTTACAGCCATTGTAGGTGCAGCGGTAGAGGAAGTATATGTGGATTGGAATCTTGAAAACAGAACGGGTATGCTAATTGCCATTATGGAGGAAAAAGATAAAAAGGATAAAAAAGATAGAACCATGTGGCAGGAAAACGAAGAGAAAAGAAAGTTGAAAGAGAAAGTTCTTTATATTAGCCGAAAAACAGAAAAAACCCCTGATGAAATAGAAATCTATCGCCTAAATGACTACATACTCCTGATTGAGCGTTTAGGCATCATGGTTGATATTGAAAAAGAGCTGGTCAAAAATGGGGCAGTCAAAGAATTGCGGGTGGCTAAACGTCCATTAGAACATCGTTTGATGGACTCTCTCAATGAAGAATCTGTGTTGGAAAAGAAAGTGGGAGAATTGTTTGTCGATTGGGATTTTGCAAAAGACAAAGCTTTCATGGTATTGGTACTGGAAAAGTGAGGAACGATTTAATGCCTCAATTATTACACCGCTTTGCATGGGATTTTGCTGAAGATGAGAGTTAAATGGTATTCATTTTTGAGGCTGTATACTAAAAAATGCTAGAAACGATTGGCAATTTTTTCGCCTTCGTCTCTTCCATGCAAAATCTCCCTCTTTGAGACCTCCAATAAGGTTTCCTTTGTCTTGCTTACAGTCATAGTGAAAACTGCCACTCCTTAATGAAGTTGAATTCTAGAGAAAAGCTGCTGAAAAAAGAAAGAGGGTTGAGCAATGCCGGTTATTGTTCATGAAATTTATATTGAGGCCCCGATTGAGGTTTGTTTTGACTTGGCTAGAAATGTAGAGGTCCATACTGAAACCACTTTAAACACAAAAGAAAGAGCTGTCGGGGGTGTGACGACAGGATTGATGGAAAAAGGGGATAGTGTAACCTGGGAGGCCACCCACCTTGGAGTAAAGCAAAAATTAACTGCTAAGATTATAAAAATGGAACGGCCGCATTCGTTTACGGATACGATGGTAACTGGTGCTTTTCATTCGTTTACGCATACGCATGAATTTATAAAAAGCGGTGCCGGTACAATCATGCGAGATAACTTCGACTATAAATCTCCATTAGGCATAGTAGGCAAAGTGGCAGATAAATTATTCTTGGAAAAATACATGACAGCATTTATCACCAATCGAGCAATCGAACTAAAAAAGATGGCAGAAAAGAAGAAATGAAGGTAAAGAGCCAAAAAAAACCACCTTTGTTTGTTAATGCTGTATAGTTCATGCAAGCTGATGCTTACATTTAGGTTTGATGCATCCTCTAAGAAAAAAGGGATTTTAGTTTTAGTCTTCTTATCTTGTTCTGGCACATAAAAAAGAAAAGCCCATCCTGTTAAAAGGATGGGCTTTCAACTGATCGTCGAACTCAATTACTGTAGGAAGGAACTTCAGCTTGTTCAAACTCTTCTTCCTTTGCTTTCTTGGTTAATGGAGCGTACTTGCTGCTATTTCTGAAAAGAAGAGACGGTTCTCACGATGGCTGGCCTGCTTATTGAAAATGCAGCGCATAATAAGGCGCAGAGTGCGATAATGCTGCCAACCCAAGCGATGTTAGAGACTGAACCGGTTTGGTTCAAAACAATGCCGCCGATTCCAGACCCTAGGGAAATACCGATTTGCAAAGCAGAATTATTAAAACTTTGTTGAATATCGGATGATGCAGGGTCAGTTTGGATAAGATAGCTTTGCTGGGGCGGAGCCAAACTCCAGCTTAATGCAGCCCAAACAATCATTACTGGAATGAATACAGCCAATGAGAAAGTTGAAAACGGCAATATGAAAAGGACAATTGCGAAGGCGCTAATGACCATGACGATGCTTTTAGGAGCGCCGATGGCATCAGAAAGTGTGCCGCCGATTGCACCGCCGCTAACGGCTGCGATTCCAAATATTAAATAGCAAATGCTGATCCAATAGGAGTCGAGATGAAGCGCTGTTTCCAGGAACGGTGTGAAATAGGCGTAAATGGTATAATGTCCGGCAAGCATAAACAATGTAGCTAAATGGGCACTTCCGATTTTGGGACTGCCGACCGCTTTCAGCTGCTGCGAAAGGGGAATCGTATTTTCTCCTGGAATTTGCTCTAAAAATAGAGAAATCAGCACCATAGATCCGATGGATAACCCAGCGATTCCCAGGAAAATGATGCGCCATCCGAATGCCTCGGAAATTAATATGCCGAGTGGTACACCTAGAACTAGCGACGAACTAATCCCCATGTAGATCAATCCTAAAGCTTTTGCCCGGTAGGCAGGAGCTGTAATTTTAGCGGCGATAGTCAAAGAAAGTACGACAATCAGTGCTGTGCTGATAGCAGTCAATACTCTTGCACCCATCATAAATGCAAAATTTGGACTGAAATAGGTTAGGACATTCCCTAGGAAAAAAACGAACAAGGAAACAAGATATAACTTCTTTCGCTCAATTTTGCTGGTCAATACCAGCAGTACAGGACCCGAAATTGCATAGACTAGCGCGAATACTGTAATCAGCTGTCCGGCGGACCCCAAGGAGATATTAAATTCTTTTGCTATGGTCGGCAGTATTCCGCCGACGATTAACTCAACGAGACCTACTGCCACTGTAGCTAGGGCAAGGATATAAACTTTCAAATTCATTAACGGTTTCTCTTCCTTTCTTAATAGGGTGGACAAAAAAGACTCGAATGCAGTTGTCAGAAAAAACAAAAAATCCTGATTACAGAAAACGAACAAGTCGTTTTCTGTAATCAGGATTTTTTGGTTCCTGGTAGAGACCCTTAAGCCATATTCTAAAGGTTATACAGATAAAAAATATGTGTTTGGAACTTCATTAATAAATTCTACTATACTTTTTTTATTTTACAAGCTTAATATATCCAACCATTAAAGGAAAAGCAGTTTTTTGTTACCCAGGGCAGTGCGGAAGACAAAGAGAAGGCCAAGAGCAAGTGGTTACGCTGCTTGGCCATTCGTAAGCAATAAGTCCAAATATCAGTTAACCGAAAGCTCGCTTTCGGTGACCCATTTGTGGTTAGTCACTTTTTCCCCTCCATTTGTAGGAGTGAAGTCGAGCATATAAACAGTCGTTTCTTCGGCAGAATCGATTGTCGCTTCTGCCCCTTTCATGCCCTCCATATGATCAGCAGCAAGGGTCGCTTTATCACCGGATTTTAGCGGTGCATCACCAGGGCTTTCTAATTCTTCGTGTATGACCCATTTGTGGTTATTTACAGGATTTCCGCCGCCAACAGGGGTATAAGTGACAGAATAGACAGTTGTATCATAAGCTCCAACGATAGTCGCTTCGGCACCGTCCATGCCGTCCATATGGTTTGCATTGATTGTCGCTTGCTCACCGGCTTTAAAAGCAGGAGCTTTGGCTTCAGCCAAACCTTCCGGTACTTCCCCTGATCCAGAGTGGTCCATATGTGTATGAGCTGATTCCTGTTTCTCTTCTGGCCCGGCATCCATATGTTGTTCGCTTGTTTCGCTTTGTGTGTTGCAAGCGCTTAATGTGAGAGCCGTGAGAAGCGACATAAAACTCACTGCCCATTTGTTTTTTAACATCTGAATCCCTCTTTCTAAGTTTATATGATTGGATTTTACCCCAAAAAATTGCATAAAGTGTGCAGGAAAGGAGGGATTTGGCCTTCTCCCGCCTAGTCCTTTATGGCAATAATGTGACTTGGCGACAAGTAAGCTTAGGGTGCGAAAGTATTCTGCACAGAAAATCTAAATATTCCTGATATAATCTCGAGTATCAATAAAATGATATAAAATCCAATGGAGGTTTATGCGATGAGGAAAAAAAGAAGGCTTGCAGGAATACTCCTTGCTATGTTTGTACTGACAGGCTGCAATAGCGATAATAGTTTATCGTCTCCAGGTAGCCAAACGGCTTCAGAAAGTTTTGAAGTTGCCTTTGATGGAGAGCTGAGCCATGTCCACGGGATGGGCTATGCAGGAAACAACGGCGGATTATATTTTGCATCTCACAGCGGACTGAAGATATACCGTGATGGCAAGTGGCTTGAAACGGCGGATAATTTCCATGATTACATGGGATTCAATGCAGTAGACAAAGGGTTTTATACTTCCGGCCATCCGAGTGCAAATTCAGATTTGCCTAATCCGCTTGGAATTCAGCGCAGTTTAGATGGCGGTAAAACACTTGAAGAAATTTCCTTTGAAGGAGAAACGGATTTCCATGCCATGGCAGTCGGGTACAACAGCCATGATATTCTTTTGATCAATCCGGCAAAGAATTCCTTGCTTGAAAAAGGGATTTATAAGAGCGGCAATGGAGGAGAAACGTGGGAACCTGTCAAAGCTGCCGGTTTAACTGGAGAAGTGACAGGGCTTGCCCTTCATCCGGAAGATTCAGCATATGTAGCTGCAGCAACTTCTACAGGCATTTATTTTTCAAGCGATGCGGGTGCCAACTTCCGGCCTATCACAAAGGATAAAGAGATAGGAACGGCCGTCGCATTTACAAAAGACCACTTGTATTTCGGCAGCTTTGGAACAACTGCCTCTTTAATAAAGTATACTATTGAAAACGAAGAAATGGAGAAATTGAAAATTCCTGAATTGAAAGAAGATGGCATTGCATTTATCGCACAGAATCCGGAGGATGATATGGAACTAGCCATCTATACAATCCAAGGAGATACCTATTTATCTGACGACCGGGCAAAATCCTGGAAAACCTTGCGATAAGGTTTGATATTTTCAAGCAACAGGATTAGACAACGATAGTTGGTTTTTTCTCACCTATAAATCTTAAAGAGGTATATTATGTTCAATAAATTAGCTTTAAAAATCGGTTTGTTGTTTTTTGTGTTTATTGTCATACTTGAATCCGTGCTGTTTTTGACCTTCTACATTACGTTCGTCAATGAACGAGTGGACGGAGTTATGGAAAATCTGCTTGCTAGAGGAAATACGCACAGTGAAGTGCTGGAAGATAGCTTTGATCCGGAAACGTTGAACCATGTGGCAATGATGGAGTCAGCTTCCGATTTTATCGTTATTATTACAGATCAATTCGGAAGCCAGCTGACTCATTCGGATTCGGTTGAACCGGAGATGCTCGAAGTGTTGGAACACACCGATTTTCACACGGATTCACAGGAAGGAAGAGTGGTAGAAGAGAGGTGGAACGCAAAAGAATTTATCGCGACGGACAGTCCCGTCACCATAGACGGTGAACACCGGGGGCATGTTTTTATGTTTGCAATGACCGCTCCTATTAAAGAACGGATCAGCCATTTGAGAAATCAATTTTTAGTAGTTGGCCTCATTGCACTAGGATTGACCATTATTACAATCTTCCTGTTGTCGCGATTGATAACGCTGCCGTTGATCCGTATGAAAGAAGCGACGGAACAAATCAGCAAAGGAAACAACCAAGTGAAGCTCCATGTCGGGCGTAGAGATGAACTTGGCGAATTGGCAAATTCCATCACTGCTTTATCCGATGATTTGGACCATATGAAAAATGCACGGAATGAATTTCTCGCAAGCATTTCACATGAATTGCGTACTCCTTTAACCTATATTAAAGGTTATGCTGATATTGCCAGCCGCCCGGATATCTCTGAGGCGGAAAAAAGAGAATACATTACGATTATCCGTGAAGAAACGGCACATCTGACGGACCTTGTGCAACATCTTTTTGAGTTGGCCCAACTGGATCACAACCAATTTTCCATTCGGAAAAAGGCGGTTTCCCTCGATGACCTGTTCCGGTCAGTCATCAATTTGGTTCGGCCGGTATTTGACGAAAAGCAAATTTCCTTAGCTGTTCATTGTGATACTGACATCACCGCGTTCATCGACCGGGAACGGTTTCAACAAGTATTGCTGAATATACTGGATAATGCGCGGAAATATTCCAAGGAAGGCACAAAGGTGATTCTTCAAGGAAAGCAAGATAAAGCTCATATAACAATAAGCGTTCATGATGAGGGAGAAGGCATTCAGGAAGCGGATATTCCGTTTGTTTTTGACCGGTTATACCGAGTGGACAAATCGAGGTCGAGGCAGCTAGGCGGCAGCGGATTGGGACTGGCTATCGCAAAAGAGATAGTTGAATTGCACGGCGGCCATATAAATATCCAGAGCGGACATGGTGAAGGGACTACTGTGGACATTCTGCTGGAAAGGGGGGATTTGCATGCGGAAGGTGTTATTGGTTGATGATGAACCAAGAATGCTAGACCTTGTGGCTTTGTACTTGAAGCCTCATCAATACAATTGCCAAAAAGCATTAGGGCCATTTGAAGCGCTCGCTTGTTTGGAAAAAGAGCAATTTGATCTTGTCTTGCTGGATGTCATGATGCCGGAAATGGATGGCTGGGAGCTTTGCGAAGAAATTAGAAAGTTTTCGGACGTACCGATCATCATGCTGACAGCACGCCAACAGCAGGAGGATATCATCAAAGGGTTAAAGATAGGTGCGGACGATTACATCACAAAACCTTTTCATGAAGGAGAGCTGCTGGCGCGGATGGAAGCACTGCTGCGCAGAAGATCCCCTAAAAATAAAATCGAAGTGGAAGGTTTGGTGTGGGATGCGGACCGGTTTGAACTCACTTACTATGAACATTCCATTAAGTTGACTCCAAAAGAATTTCTGATGGTCGGCCATCTTTTGAACAATCCCAACAAAGTCTATACAAGAGAGCAATTGATTGAAGTGATCTGGGGATATGATTCTGAGACTGAAGGCCGGACCATCGACTCCCATGTACGCAACGTCCGGGAAAAAATCAGGCAAGCCGGTTTTCCGGTTGATGATCATTTTTTGACCGTTTGGGGAATGGGATACAAGTGGATAAATGAAGCGGAATAACGTAAAAAGGCTGGGCGGAAAAAATTCCGCCCAGCCTTTTTAGATGGAATTATGCAATGTTCCGGCAAGCTTCCGCGCATTTGAAGCAAGCTTCTGCACAGCGTCTGCAATGTTCATGGTGTTCAGCATGTTTCTCACACTCTTTTCCACATGCTTCACAAACTTTCGCGCAAACTGCGGCAAGTTCGGCCACAAAAGGTGAACTGCGGGTAATCGCCTGTTCTACAAAGGCGCAGATATCTGCACACTCCCGGTCTAATCGAATGCACTCTGCCATCATCTTCACATCATCTTCCTGTAAACAAGCGTAAAAACAGTGATTGCAAGTTGCTGCACAATCGTGCAAAATCTGAGTCAGTTCTTGGTGCTGTTCATGTGCCATTCGCAAAACCTCCATTTCATATTTTAATTACACAATTGAAAATTCCCTTTCATCATCGCATTAAACAGAATATTGGAAACTCCATAAAAAATGCACAAAATCCGGGATAAGAGAAGCAGAAAAAATTATAAGTATGTAAGGCTTTCCGTATATCTTAAAAAATCAACAAAAGTAACCTATTAGAATAAGACAAAAGTTATATAAAGGATATACAGATATTTGATGATTCTTTTTGTCTATGATATTCTCACATTATCGATAGAAAATACTGTATTTTAGTTTTCTTAGACAAGAATGCAAAAAGTTAGGATCATTTCCTTCCTTCATCATTTAATGGCCTATTGCCAACAAGCATCGGGGATTGAACTGGCGGGGACGACAATGATAGTGGACGTGTGAGCAGGCCATGTTGGACAAACTACCAAAAGGAGCAGAACCATATGACATTGACGCTTGAGGCTGGTGATTTACTTCAATACATACCCGGAATCATGTGGGTGGTCGACCGGGAAATGAAGTGCATAGCAATTGTAGGCGAGAAATTTGAAGAATGGAAAGTGGATAGAAATGATATTATCGGGAAAATGGTCGCTGAAATTAATCATGAAGAGCCTAGCGGACTTAATAATATGAATCATCAAAAAGCGCTTTCGGATAGAGAGGTAAGCTACCAAGTGACCATCGGTGATGAGTTTTTGGAATGCAAACTCCGCTATCTGCCGGAAAAAGAACTTATTGTCGGTGTAGCGATCGATGTGTCGAAATCTTTATTCTTGGA
This sequence comes from Planomicrobium sp. CPCC 101079, assembly GCF_007859275.1. Taxonomy (GTDB): domain Bacteria; phylum Bacillota; class Bacilli; order Bacillales_A; family Planococcaceae; genus Planococcus. The sequence continues at coordinate 388,496 of NZ_VOHC01000011.1, forward strand.
AGAAAAGCTTGAATCCCAAAAGCGGGAAATACTCGAATATTCCACCCCTATTGTGCCAGTCCTCGATCACGCGGTTGTATTGCCAATTGTTAAAAAGCTGACTTTGGAGAAAGTCCGCTATATACAAAAGCAGGTTGTTCAAGGTATTTATGAACTTAAAGGGATAGAATATGTCATCATTGATCTGTCAGGTGTCCAACGAATCGATCAATCAAGCCACGAAGCATTCCAACAATTGCATACTACTTTAAATTTGCTGGGCTACCAGGCAATTGTTACAGGAATCCAAAAAAGCACCGCAATGGAAATTGTGCGCAACGGTTCACAAATAAATGCGGATATTGTTTATCCGAATTTGAAAGAGGCAGTAAAGTCTCTTTTGGTATGACCTTTCATATGAGTTGATACATAAAGCGAAAAAGGAAGGGGATTTGCTTGCCATGGCATTCTCTTCTTTTTCTTTTCAAGCGAGTTCCAATTTTCATTGCATCCGGCAAAAAACCTATAATTAAAGAGGGTCCCGACATAGCCTGCAGGAAATACTTGAAGACGCCATTAGGAGGAAACAGAAGTGATTGAAAAATGATCGCATTTATGTACATATTTTGTTTAGTCGTATGGGGGCTGAATTTTATAGCAGTCAAAATTCAAGGAACACCAATTAATCTTGAAGTATCATTGGCGTATCGCTTGATTGGGGCCGCCTTTTTATTTGTTCTGCTGGCGGGCTTGAAGCGGCCAAAAGGCTGGCCTTCCCGAAAAGATTTCTTGCCTATCATCATTTTCGGGATATGCAACTTTGCTTTAAGCTACCTGTTTCTTTACTATGGAACCATTTGGAGTGCAGCAGCTATGGTGACGTTGATCTTTTCGCTTAAATCTGTCTTGACTCCGATAGCGCTGCGGATTTTTCTGAAAGAACGCTTGAATCCGCAAGTGATTTTCGGTGGAACGGTGAGCCTTATCGGCGTTTGCATCGTAGTGTATCCATTACTGAGCGCCGGATTCGAAATCATATACATAAAAGGAATAGGCATTGCGCTGCTTGGCACCATCCTTACGGCAATTGGTGATGCAAGTTCTGCCAGAAACGCAAAAAAAGGCATCCATCCCGTCTATTCCAATAGCATCGGCGGATGTGTCGCAGCCATTCTGCTGGTCTGCATATGCGCTTTTCAAGGGCAAAGCTTTTATCTGCCGACATCCATTTCCTATCTTGGTGCACTTGCATATTTAACGGTAGTCGCCTCTTTTGGAGCCTGGATGTTTTACCTGAAACTTGTCGAAAAAATCGGCGCCGCCACCAGCGGTTATATGGTTGCACTGTTTCCCGCAATCGGCGGTGTGGCGTCAGTGGCAATCGGCGATTCAGAGCCAACCTTTTATCTGTTGTTCGGCTGCTTGTTTGGCTGTGTGGGAGCCGCTATTGCCCTTGGTTTTTTGCGAACGGTCCAGCGTAAGGGAAAAGAGGTCGAACAGCAATAAAAGCTAGCCATAACGGAAGTTCAAAGAGAAAGTGCTCTAATCAGAGCAATTTCTCTTTTTTAAAGAAGTAATTGACGGGGTGTATACAAATGTATACAATGTATTGAGGGTATACATTTGTATACAACAGGAGGTTGATATAATGAAAACACCGCATCAACATGAAAATATAAAAGGCAGGCACCTAGGCGGCGGAGGCAGAAAAGACGCGCATTCCAATACGCGCGGAGCCAAAACTTTCCGCAGGGGAAGAGCCCTCGCTTTTTTAGAAAAGCTGGAGCTGAGGCAGGCTACGTTGAAAAAACAGCTGGAGACACCGGAATTGCAGGCGATCAATCCCATTCTGATCGGCGAATTGAAAGCTACGGAGACGATAATGGATGAATTTGTCCATTTGTTTGAGCTTCATGAATCAGGGGATGCAGAGAACAGCGAGCAAGAGGCTTCTTCAAAGACGCAGAATGAACTGGAAAATAACTGAAACCATAAAAGGGGAAATGGCATGAAAAAGATCAATAGCTATATCGATTCGGTTTTTCAACATCAGGATAACATCTTAAAAGAAGTGCTTCGTTCAATTGAAGAGAACGGCATGCGCCCAATATCAGTCTCCCCGTCATCTGGCAAGCTGCTCACTATGCTCGTATCAATTTCAGGAGCTAAACGAGTTCTTGAAATCGGCGCACTCGGCGGCTATAGCGGAATTTGCTTGGCAAGAGGCTTTGGAATCGGTGGGCAATTGACTTCACTCGAACTGATGGAAAACTACGCAGAATTGGCACATAAAAATTTAGCTAAAGCCGGATTTGGCGATCAAGTGACTTATTTGACGGGGCCAGCACTCGATAGCTTGAAGCAGTTGGCTCACAGCAGCCAGCGTTTTGACTTTTTCTTTGTCGATGCCGACAAGGAAAACTACGAGAATTATTTGGAAGCATGCATTGAACTTGCTGAAGACGGAGCAATCATTGTCGCAGATAACGTACTTGCTGGAGGCACTGTAGCAGATTCCGAGATGCAGCCTAGGCGGTATACAGAAAATATGGCAAAGTTCAATAAAGCAGTAGCGGAGCATCCCCAGTTGGAATCGGTCCTGCTGCCCTTAGGTGATGGATTAACGGTTTCTAGAGTAACAAAATAAACCAATAAAGCCGGCTGATTGGTTCAATCAGCCGGCTTTATTGGTTTGGTTTTATCAAATTTGGGCAGGGCAGAAAATAACTGCTAGCGAATAATATGCTAAAATTTAGAAAAAGAGGAGTGGATTGGAATGAAAATATTTCTGTATGCCTTACTGACTGCAGCTGCTTCATTTACGATTTATCTTGTTGCAGAATTTGCTATAGGGTATTTGAAAGCATTGGCATTCAGGCCGGATATAGCAAATGCCTGGGAAAGCACAGAGATGCTTCAATCGGAAGCGGCTTTTGGTGGAACCTTTTCCCCTTTTTTATTTATATCTATATTTTTAGGCTTGGCAGCAGGTTGGTGGATGTTACTCGTTGCGTATAAAAAAGCAGTACGGGCAAGCAAACATGGAAAGGGTGTTTAATGATGGTAAAAGTAATAAGAATCACCTTGCAGTTTGTTGTAATTATCTTTTCGCTATATGTTCTTGCCGCACAGAACTTTACAATGCTGCCTTTTGTCATGCTGGCGCTGGGAGCGCTTATGCTAGTTGCGGGATTTGAAAAAATCCAAAAGGAGCGGAAAGAATTTGATGGATATGTATTTATTGCCGTCTCGTTATTTATCTTCTTTGTTGCGGTACAGGGGTATTTGTTGAAGGATTAAAATTTCATTTTATCTATAAGAAATCCATCAATAACAAGGTGGGTTTTTTCTTATGCATTTGTTGCTTATTTTAACCATTTTTTAGAAATATTATATTCAGTGTTAACTTTTTTAAAGCTTAAAAGTCTAATGAAGGAAGGAGGGGAGCAATTGAGCCCGCGAGAGGAATTATATCGTGCATTACAAGGCAAAACAGACATCATATTCAAATATTTAGTAAAAATAGGCGCTAACGAGCGGGATGCTGAAGATATTGTACAAGAATCGCTATATAAATTGATGCTATACATAGAATCAGTCAATCCAAACAAAGCATATAGCTGGCTATTTCGAGTCTCAGTCAATCAATATTATGATTTATGCCGCAAGCAAAAGAAGGATGTGCGCATCGCTTTTGAAAATCTTGATTTTGCAGATGATTCTTTTTTGCCGCAAGAACAGGCTGAACAGAGCGAAATGAGAAGAGAAATTGAATCCATTCTCGATCAGTTGCCGCCCCTTCAAAAACAATTGCTGTTGCTGAAGTATGAAATGGAGCTAAGCTATGTGGAGATTTCAGGATTAATGGATTTGAATACCGGCATGATAAAAACCTATTTGTTTCGAGCAAGAAAAGCTTTCAAAGAACGGTATGGGGAGGAGCAGCGAAAATATGACAAGAGATAGAAAAGAACTGAACCTGGAAGAGATGTTTCAAGAGGGGAATTCAAACGATTCTTTTTCCAAAATTATAGGCAAAGCAAGAAGAAAGACTATTATCAGGAACATTATTGTTTCAGCATTGGTTCTGTTTTTTCTAATAATAGTTTTTGGCTTTTCCTGGCTTTCAATAATGAGATGGAGTGAAGCGAATGCCATAAATGATATTCAGCTATTTAGTGAAATTACCGATCCAAACATTCAGGAGGCAGGGCCGCAACAAGTAGGAAATGGTTTCTTTCAAAGCATCCTGACATTTGACCGTTACAAAGAACTAGAAGGAATACCGGTTGATTGGAGTTCAGAAGTGGTGACATACAGTTTGTTTGGCGGTGTCAGCGGTTTTGCAGGCGACTATTCACCGATTCAAATAGAAAAAGCTGGCGGTGGAGTAAAATCATTCGATCGCGAAACAAAGCAGCGCCTTTTGGAATTTTACCATCCTGAAGTCGAGTATAAAGAAGTTGCAAATGAAATTAGCCAATTGGCTGATTTCCCTGAACAGACAGTAGCAGAGCTTTCGTTGTCACTCGACAAAAATTATTCTGTCGAAGAAATCAGGCAAATGATTCCTGAGAGAGTGACATTGAAGTGGTTTTGGGTAGATACCTACTCAGCTGATGATATTGACAGAATTGATAATAGAAGAGCTGTTTCGGACGAAGAACTATATATTATTGATCCTACCCCTGAATTGGCTACTCAAGTATATGGATTTGATGAGTTTAGTGAACATCCTGAATTAAGTGTAAAAGGATTTATCGAAGATATAAATATGGGTTTGAGCAACGAAAAGGGGAAATATTTTGGTGAATACGAACGGATTGCCGGCAATTTAAAAGGCGGCTCCAAAAGTTTAACTGAAGACAATGTAAAAGTAATTGGAGCAGTGGTCACAGGAGATGTAGCGGATCTTGCAGTTTTAGAAGACCAGGAAGCAATTCGGGCCTCAGCCATTGGTGCGACTGCCAGCCTTTACAATTGACCTTCTGAAAGTTCTTGCTGCACTGAATGTACCGATGCAGAAAATGAGCATTATAGTTAGTGTAAAAAGAGAATGGCTTTATATTCGAGCCAAAATCAAAAAAATACAAGATACAAAGGGCTTGCCTTATGGTAATATTATGGGAATCAGAAAATCAAAAGCGTTGAAGAGAAGAGTAGGCAACAAATTTTCATCCAAGAGAGCTCTTGTTTGGTGTAAAAGGGCATGAGTTTGTTGTTGAACCAAATCTCTGAGCTCCACAAAGGAACCTTGTTGGGAGGGGATGGTGTGGTGGGGGCTCCCATTACAGGGCTGAGGTATGAGCGATCCGTCGCAGTACCGAAAAAGGCCGATATGGCGACATATCGGCGAATAGGGGTGGCACCACGATTATAGAAATCTCGTCCCCAAGACTGCTGTCTTGGGGGTGGGATTTTTTGTTTTGCCTAAATTTAGGGAAGGGAAGGAGTTTTCTATGGATAAAATGAAAGCTTGGAAAGACCCGTTTTTGCTTCTGTCTGGTATCGGCATCTCCAATATTGGCGCGTGGGTATACCTTATTGCACTTAACCTGATCGTTCTGGAAATGACCCATTCACCGTTAGCGGTTGCCGGTCTGTATATCATAAAACCTTTTGCGGCTTTGTTGACCAACGGCTGGGCTGGCAGCGTGGTAGACCGGACGAGCAAACGGAATTTGATGATCTTCCTGGATGTGTTAAGAGGTGTGCTAATTATGGTATTGCCATTCTCTTCAACGCTATGGGGAATTTATCTACTTGTTTTAATTATTAATATGGCGGGATCAATGTTTGAACCGGCTTCGATAACCTATATAGCCATGCTGGTCCCGCGTGAAATAAGGCAACGGTTTAACGCTTTCAGGAATTTGATTGATTCCGGTGCCTTCTTGATCGGCCCTGCGATTGCGGGCATTCTCTTTATGCTCGGTACACCTTTGACTGCTATTTATATAAATGCATTTGCTTTATTTCTATCTGGACTAGTAAAGATGGGCCTGCCCCGTCTGGAGAAATTCGAAGTTGCCGAAAAGTCCACTGTCAAAATGTCGTGGGCCATTATTAAGGATGACTGGAGAGGAGTCATAAAGTACAGTCATCAATCAACAAACGTTATGTCTGTCTTCTTTCTTTACAGTTGTATAATGGTCATGGCGACAGCCATTGATTCACAAGAAGCGTCCTTTGCAAAAGCGGTGCTATTATTAACTGATAGTGAGTATGGGTTTTTAGTAAGTATAGCTGGTGTGGGCATCATTGCAGGATCTTTAGTGAATGCAGTATATATAAAGAATCTGCACACTTCAGTTTTGATTGGCGGCGGGGCGTTTGTGGTCTCGGTTGGTTATTTGTTTTACGCTTTTTCCAATATGTTTGCTTTTGCTGCAATCGGATTTTTCATCCTGGCTTTCGGGATTGCTTTTGCGAATACAGGATTCCAAACCTTTACCCAAAACAATATACCGGTGGAAATGATGGGGAGAATCGTCAGTTTGTACAGCTTGCTTGAAGCTCTGCTGATTATCTTTGCTACAATTATAATCGGAGCGGCGGCTCATATAATTTCTATACAAATTACAGTGATTGCAGCGACTTTTGTGATGCTGCTTATAACTGTCCTGCTGACGCTTGCTTGCAAGGCGAATGGACAAAGTGAAAAGTATTTTTCTGAACACATAGAAAGTTAAAGCATATAACCATATCGCAATTCAACAACTGGCAGCGTCCTTCTCCTTTGTATGTTTCATTTCAGCGAATTTTGGCGTGGAAGATATGTGAAAGAATTGAATGAAGGAACGACGCATTATTTCAATAGTGGTGAAAAATCAGATTTGGATCTAGCTGCTCATATAAGATCCTCAACAAACGCTGGATTTGTTTAAAGGGCGAACCGATTCATGAATTTTTTTCGGCTGTATCTGCTGCTGATTATTTATCTTCTATCTTTGAAGATTACAACGATTGTTTAGTCAAGATATTTGATAAACAGGTGCTGAACGATTTTAAAATTTTCATAAATAGGTACGTTGAAAAGTTATTGGAAGCTAATTAGCTCATAATATAAACTGAGTGGATTGTGATGATCCAATTCGATCTTTTTAGGTTTTTCAGCAAAGTTAAAGGATGAAGAATCTAAATAAGGGAGGCTAGAAACCAAAAATTCTAGTCTTCTTTTTATGTAACGAACAATTTCACAAAATTGGGTATGGTTCGGATTGGAGCAAGCATTACATTAATTGGTTAGAAAAATAACTAGCCATAGTAGAAGGAGAAAATATGAAAGTATAATATTCCCCAAGCTCTTTTTTCACCTTCTCAGTAAGAAGCTTTCCAGCGATATTGTGCTGCTGTTCAAGCAAGAGAGCGTTAGGCAAAAGGCGGTCTCTTTCCCAATCTATCCATTCACCGTATCGCATTGTCCATTCCTCTAAGCTGTTAAGCAAAGAAGAGGAGATTGGGAAGTTTTCTAGATCAAGATTCAAATTGCAACAAGTACACCAAAACGGATCTGCGGCCACATCTGCTTCTATTTTAATTTCACATTTAAAATCTTGTACGCACAAGCATTTCATCATATTCTTACCTCTCTATTTCCAAATATGAATAGTAACTAAAAGTATAAAGAATGGAGACTATACACTCAAATCTTAGTAGACCGATTTCCAAAATTATCTAGCAATCTTTTTGGAGGATTAATATAATTAAAGAAGTATATGAAACTTTAAAAAATTTCAATCTTATTAAATGTTGAAAGTTATGCAGAGAGAAAGTATTGAATGAGAAAGCGGCAGAACCGCGGAACATCTGCACCGAATATTGGTTATATTTGATGAAAGGAGCACTGTCCATGGCGACAATTCGCAAAGCGGTTAGAACAGATGCTGAGCAATTAGCAAAAGTGATGGAAAACGCAGAAGAATCCGGTTATATGCTATTCAACCCTGGGGAAAGGACACTGTCACCCGCAGCTTTCGCCGATTTCATAGAAGCTATCAACAGCAAAGAAAAATCCAGGCTGTTTGTAGCCTGCCGTAATGGCCAAGTAGTAGGATATTTGATTGCCCAAAACGACACCCCCCAGCGGATTGCCCACCGCGCTTATATCGTTATTGGTGTACACAAGGATTGCCGAGGGAGAGGCATTGGGAAAGTTCTTTTTCTCCATCTTGAGAAATGGGTAAAGAAAGCAGGGCTTCATCGGCTAGATTTGACTGTCATCAGCGAGAACAAAGCTGCAGTCGCTTTGTATAAGAAAGCGGGCTTTGTGATTGAAGGAACGAAGCGCGATTCGCTGTTGGTTGGCAATCAGTTTGTTGATGAGTATTATATGGCGAAATTGCTATGAAAAAGTACATAAAAGATTTTAAGATGTAAGCATGCTTTTAAAAGAAAGGGAGGATACAAGATGATTTTAAACCGGATTGTGTCATTGTTGGTTGCTGCATGTGTTTTCGTCTTTTCTGCGCTTATCAGTTGGTATGAGGGTTCTCAACTTCTGGATATCCCTTGGGAATGGAAGCATACCGCTGTCTTTTCAAGCTGGTTAATTGGAGAAGTTACTTCTTCGAAAGACATTCTGGCAATCGATCACTTCATTTACGCGGCAAAGTTTGAACCGCTTTTCCCGTTCTTAATGGCAAGTTCGGCTATCGTTATTCTATTTTTGCTTGCCAGCTGGCTGTTTAAAAATAAGAACAAAGGAATGAAACGATTTTCTCTACTTATGTCTCTGGTGTTTTTCTGCATAAGCGCCTTTCTAAGCGATTCTCCGACCGCTGGGCTTGGTTTCTTCGCAACTTATTTTGGATTACTAGGCATAATTTCAGTTTTCAGCGTGATTGTGCCATGCGCGAAAGAGAAGAGCATGGCCGGTAAATTATTAAGGTAGAAAAAACAATGTATAGCATTTTTTTCGATATTAGGGCTCTGGTTTGTTGGTTAAACGAGGGAGGCGAGACTTGATGCATACAGATGGAATAACTATTAGAAAAATGCGGGTTTCGGATTTTGAATTGATGGCTCAGTGGCTAAGTACTAAAGAAGTTCTGGAGTTCTATGGAGATGTGAATTCTCCTTTTTCTTTAGAACGGGTGAAAGCAAAATACGGGCCGCGAATCCATGGCGACGTGCCTATCCATCCGTATATCGTCGAACTGAACAATAGTCCTATGGGATACATGCAGCAATATCATTTATCAGATGCGAAAAAAGAAGAATTCGGTTATCCAGCTTCCATGAAAATATGCGGTATCGATCAATTCATTGGCGAGCCAGAACTTTTTAACCAAGGGTTAGGAACCGCCATGGTCAAGAAATTTATAAAATTTCTATACGATACTACCGATTTCCACAAAATCATACTCGATCCGGATATCAGCAATAAGAGGGCGATAAGGTGTTATGAAAAATGCGGATTCCGAAAAGTTATTGTAATAAATGCTGGCAGCAACTGGCTGATGGAGTATAGCAGGAGCAACAAGTGGTCGGTTCAGCAAAAAGCGGAGATTTGATTCCAACAATGAAACTATTAGCGACCACAAATGCATTTTGAAACAAACAAGCCTAAAAAGGAGGCGCTTTAATGATATCTCAAGGCCGCGAACTCCAATTATTTCATTCACCGCCGAAACATATTCTTTCTGCAGCTGCGATTGTCTTAAATGACAAAAGGCAGATTTTGCTGATCAAAGGTCCAAAGCGAGGCTGGGAAATGCCGGGGGGACAAGTAGAAGAAGGCGAATCATTGAAAGATGCAGCCATAAGGGAAGTGAAAGAAGAATCCGGGATAGCTATAGAAATTGTGAAGTTCTGCGGCATTTTTCAAAATGTAAAAGCGTCTATTTGCAATTCCTTGTTTTTAGCCAAAGCAATCGGCGGAGAGCTAACAACTTCCACCGAAAGTTTAGAGGTGGAATTTTTTCCAATTGAAGAAGCCCTGCAGTTGGTCACATGGAAGAATTTCAGGCAGCGGATTGAGTATTGTCTAGATGACAGCAAGCAGCCGTTTTTTATCGATTTTTAGCATGAAGTCCACAATACAATAAGATTGTTTCAAGAAACTAAGGCAGTGAAAGCTGTTTTAGTTTCTTTTTGTTAGAGATGAAAAGTAAAAACCGTAAGGATATTTCTCTTCTCAGGAATTATTTTTGGTGCCCTATACAACATTCCCTTTTGTTTGTTATTGTTCCGTGTGGGTAATTGTATAGCACAAAGTTTTCAAAGGAATCTGAAAACTATACCCCGAAGGAGTGGACATATGCAGCCATTAAAAGCTTTGTTCTTGAACAGTTCACTAAAGAAGTCTGATGAGGTATCAAACACGGAAGGTTTTATCCATGATGTCCAAGTGCATTACAATCAATTAGGTGTCCACTCTGAAATCGTCCGATTGGCTGATTATCAGATTGCATTTGGCATCGCAGAAGATTTAGGTGGAAATGATGAATGGCCGGAAATTTTGAAGAAAGTGAAAGAAGCGGACATTTTGATCATCGGCACACCAATCTGGCTCGGCGAAAAAAGCTCACTTGCGACGCTTGCAATCGAACGGCTTTATGGAAGCAGCAGCATGACCAATGATAAAGGCCAGGCGGTCTTCTACAACAAAGTGGGAGGCGTGGTCATAACAGGAAACGAAGATGGGGCGAAGCATTCTGCAGCCTCGGTCCTGTACGGTTTATCGCATATCGGTTACTTGATTCCTCCGAACGTGGATGCTTATTGGGTTGGTGAAGCCGGTCCAGGAGAGTCTTATATAAAAGCCGGTCGGGATAACGAGTTCACGAGAACAGCGATTAAACGGCTGGCTTATAACACATATCATTTAGCGGGTGCTTTACGGCAAAATCCTATTCCGGCGGAAGGAAATACCTTGGATAGGTAATCCACTAACGTTTTGTTGCTTCAAAAACTAAACGACCGGAAAACAAGAAATTAAAAATCAAAAAGAGCAAGTGAAGAATTGTTAGAGTCATTTCAAAGAATTTGAAAATTTTTTATGGGAGGCAAGGTTATGGGCATTTCGATCAAAGCTCTGGTATTTGACGTGTACGGTACAATATTCGATGTGTTATCAGTCTCCAAAGCGTGTGAAGAAATGTATCCGGGAAAAGGGGAAGACCTCGGCAAAACTTGGCATTCCAAGCAAATGGAATATCTTTTCCTACATCAACTCATGGGTAGATATATCCCGTTTTCAGAGGTTACCAAGGAGGGATTAAGGTTTTCGATCAATGAACACTTAGGGGAAAAGCTGGGTGCTGCAAAGGAGCAGGAATTATTTGAAGCTTTCCTGCATTTAACTCCTTATCCGGAAGTGGCAGAGACACTCGAACAGCTAAAAGAAAAAGAACTGATGGTATTCTCGAATGGATCTCATAATATGTTAGATCCTCTTGTAGAAAATGCTGGCTATGCTCCGTTCTTCAAACATATCATCAGTGTGGATGAAATTAAGCAATTTAAACCATCTCTTTATTCTTATCAGTACATGTTAAACAAAATTGGATTGAAACACGAGGAAATTTTATTTGTATCTTCTAATAATTGGGATGTGGCCGGAGCCAAAAATTTCGGTTTTCAAACAGCTTGGATCAACCGCAAGAAGCAAACAGTTGATGAGTTGGGCTTAGATCCGGATTTTATCTTTGAAGATTTAACCGGATTATTGAACTGGAAATAAAACTTGGTCAATTTCAATCCGCCGCTTCGTACTGGACCTAAGGGATCGAAAAGCCATAGAAACACACAGGATCAAATGCCAAAATATTTGATCCTGTGTGTTATTTAAAATATGCCTAATAGCCGTTTAGAAAGCATAATTAGTAACGCCGCCGTCGACAAAAAGATTTTGCCCGGTAACGTAACTGGCTCCATCAGAACAAAACATGATGACCGGCGCTATCAATTCTTCCAACTGCCCTAATCTTTTCATAGGCGTACGATTTTCCAATAGGGTACGGAATTCGTCATTCTCGAGTGCTTCCGAGTTGAAGGCGGTTTTGAAAAACCAAGGACTGATTGCATTGACGGTAACGCCATAAGTGGCCCATTCATTTGCTAATTGGCGGGTCAATTGCACAACGCCTGCTTTGCTGGGACCGTAAGGTGTTCCGGAAGCAAGGGTCAACTTAGAAGCGACAGATGCAATATTGACGATGCGCCCGTATTTCTGATTGACCATATGTTTCCCGACTGCTTGGGACATGAGAAAGATGGATTTGAAATTGACATTCATAACCTTGTCCCAATCATCTTCCGTCAAATTAAGCGCTGTCTCCCGGACACTTGTTCCTGCATTATTGATTAAGATATCAATTTTTCCGAATTGTTCTAAGGCATTATTGACAGCCTCATTAATAGATTGTCTGTCAGAAACATCGCATACGATAGCAACTGCTTTTCTTCCGGAAGATTCTTGAATTTCCTTAGCGGTTTGGCCAATTTCATCTGCCGAACGCGCCAGCAACGCAACATCTGCTCCTGCATGCGCAAGTCCTTCCGCGATTGTTCGGCCTATTCCTCTTCCGGCACCAGTTACCAGTGCAACCTTTCCAGTTAAGTCGAAACTTGCTTTCATCATCGCTAAGTCCTCCATTCGTTTCTCTCAATTTCTTCTCAAACTAATTGTTACGTTGAAAAGGCTATCAATAAAGTATTCCTCTTTTCTTTTGGTTTAATCATAGTGCCTTAAAAGTTATCAGTGGAAGAAGAACAGTCTGAGAGCGGACAACTATAAGCAAGCTTCCCAAACATTACCTTGGAAACTATTAACTAGTTAAGGAAAGTGCATTTCAAGAATTAAATGCCGTAGCGCCAAAATTCTCTTTAGATGAGTGAAACGTTAGCAACAGCGGTAGAAAATATGGAAAAAATTTTATGGTTAAGCGTTTACATTAGAAAAACAGGTGTTTATAAATTTCATAGGGTGGTACCCTTAGTAAGGTGTTTATAAGGATGAAAAAGTTGTTTCGAATTTTATTTAGGCTTACTTTGTTAATTCTATATAAAACCATCAAGGTTCTAGTGATAAGAAAAGAAACAGCCTAAAGTTCTCTCGAAAGGTGTTTGGTAATTATGATTTACAATCCGACAGGAAAAGCGCGGTTTGGCTTGGCGCTTCTTCTCAGCCTGCTTGGCATACTTGCTCCGCTGAATATTGATATGTATTTGCCAAGCTTTCCAGGTATCGCAGCTGACTTGAATGCATCCGCATCGCTTGTTCAGCTCAGTTTGACTACGTGCCTTATGGGGCTTGCAGTAGGCCAATTGATTGCAGGTCCGATCAGTGATGCACAAGGCAGACGAAAGCCGATTCTAATTGCGGTATCATTATTTGCGCTGTCCTCTATTTTTTGCGCTCTCGCCACAAATATCACAATGCTTATTGTCGCTCGTTTTTTACAAGGTTTTACCGCCTCTGCAGGCATCGTTTTGTCCCGCGCGGTTGTTCGGGATGTTTTCAGCGGCCGTGAACTGACTAAATTCTTTTCTCTGTTGATGGTGATTAATTCGGTGGCTCCAATGGCGGCGCCGTTAGCCGGAGGTGTCATTTTAGCACTGCCTTTTGCAAACTGGCAGACGATTTTTTATTTTTTGGGGTTTCTTGGCATTGTAATCGTCCTGACAGTGGGAGCGAAGCTGCCTGAGACACTGCCTCCAGACAAACGGAGTCCTAGTTCCATCGGTCAATCCCTCCGGACAATGGGGAATTTGCTGAAAGACCGTTCTTATATCGGATACACTCTGATTGTAGGAGTTGTCCACGGCGGAAGTTTTGCCTATGTGTCAGGGACGCCTTTTGTATACCAGGGAATTTACGGTGTTTCACCGCAAATGTTCAGTGTCTTGTTTGGTATAAATGGGTTAGCGATCATATTTGGAAGTTACCTCATCGGAAGATTTGCAGGAATTGTTCCTGAGAAACGCCTGCTTCAAATTGCTGTTACCACAGCTGGAATTGCGACGTCTGTCTTGCTTGTTGCCACAATAATCGAAGGGCATTTGGCTACGATTGTTATACCTATTTTCATTTACATGATTACAATCGGCATGACTCTCACTAGTTCGTTTACATTGGCTTTACGTGAACAGGGGCACCGGGCAGGAAGCGCAAGTGCCGTTATTGGCATGCTTCCAATGTTAATTGGAGCCGCTGTATCGCCGCTCGTCGGCATTGATGAAACAACCGCTGTGCCGATGGGCGCCATCTTATTTATCACATCGTTAATCGGCTTAATTACTTTTTACACGCTTACTGACAAAAAAGCGCAACCTATACAATCGGCAGCAAGAAATTAACTTGCCTGTTTTGGGCTGGATATAAGAAGAAAAGAAGAGTGAAAGGCTGGACGGCCTTTCACTCTTCTTTTTCTTTGTTCGCATTTTAAAGCAACGCATCAAGAATTTCTTTTGGTGCATGCGCAACATATTTTGGTTTTTCCTTTTCAATCAGTTCAAAACCGTCCAAGCCCCAGCTAACCCACATAAACGGAACCGCGACTTTGTTGCAAGCAATAATATCGCGCACTTCATCTCCGACATACAGCAACTGGTCCGGCGCAGCATTATGTTTTTTCATGAACTTCTTTATGACAGTGTCTTTGCCGAAAATTCGGCTTGAACTCATTACTTCAGAAACCGAAACTATTTGTTCTTGGTGCAGAAGCATTTCGATGTTCTCTTTGGCATTGGAGGAGACAATGCCGATGACATATCCGCTTCGGGCGAGCTCGTCCAAAATTTCTTTTATTCCTTCAAACAGCTTCACTTCACTCACATGTTCTTTGAAGTAGCGGTAAATCTGAGGCAAAATGACCGGCAGCTTATGCATGGGGAAATTGTATTGCCTGGCCCTTTCTTGGATCGTTAAGTTTCTTGTTGATAAGAGATCGTCTTTTGTGACCGGCTTGAAATTGTAACGTTCAGCCAACTGGTTCCATACGTTCATATACAGATGGGTGGAGTCCGCTAGAGTTCCATCAAAATCGAATAAGATGTATTTCACTGGTTTTCCTCTTTTCCATTTTTTATGTGAAGAACATTATATACCTAGAGACTACATTATCAAAGGTAGAAAAAAGTATGAAATGCGAAAAATAGCGAAGGATTTCTTATAATAATAAACTGTAAAATAATTAGAATTTAGGTAGATTGTTCCTAGATAAAAGGTTATAAATAACATATGACAATCTGATTTTACTAAAGGGCGGATATTAGGTGAATTTATTATCTAAAAAAGTTGCAGTAGTTACAGCATTTTTGTTATGCAGCCAGCATTTTGGGTTCGTTAAACCAATAAATGCTGAAACGGTTATTAGCCAAACAGAATTTTCGGAAACAACGCTCAATCCTAATCTTAGCAGCAGATTGGCCGTTTTTCCAAAACCAATTTATTTTAAGGATACAGCTTCGAATAATTGGCTCCCGGATTGGGATGGTAGTGTTGGAGAATATCCTGATTATCAAGCTTCTATTTCAGAGAGCCTACCGAACAGCGATTCTTCGGATCAAAATTTGACGGCAGGGACCCATAGCGGAAATCAAAATATATCTTTAATCAAATTCGGCAATCAGCTTCCTGATTTAAATGGCGGACTTATGTATAGTGCTGATTTGCATTTGTTCGAAGTTGACAAGCCCGTTAAGTGGGGATATTGGGATCCTGTTTATATCAACCAAAGCTATACTGTACATAAAATTCTGGATGCATGGGAAGGTGGAGCTGTTACGTGGTCGGACCGCCCGGAAATCAGTGGTCCTTATGCCATTGAAACGATGAGAATCGGTGTGGACGGAGGCCATTTCAAATGGGATGTCAGCCAAATGGCGGCGGAATGGTATGACGACCCTGCGGCAGATTTCGGCCTAGCGGTGCAAGGGAGTTCTGATGTCCAGGAAAGTTACCGCTCGTTCTACAGTGGCAAAGGCTACGCCAATAAAAGTTATGACAACATGGATAAAGCACCCCGGCTGATGATCAACTTCGCTCCTAGACCAGTTTTATCTCAAGGATCGGGATTTGGACTGCAAGCAAACTCAAGCAAAGGCTATGTACGCTTAAAATGGAACTCTCATCAAGGAATTCAAGGGTATAAGCTTTCCGTTTTTAATGGTGAAGAGTATGAAACTATAGATATCGGGATGATGACCGAGTGGACTTCATTAGGTAAAGGACTATGGCCGACTGCCGAAGCGATTCAAAATGGCGCATACCGATTAGCACTCGACGCTTCGGGTTCGGATATGCCTGATAATCCGTCCGCTTTGTACCGTAATGCTGGTGGTACAAGTAAAGACCCGAGCCGCTACTACTTCAAGATTACCGCTTATAACGAATTCGGCGAGTCAGCTGCTTCTGAGGAAATAAGCATAGGAGTACCGGATCAGACAGCACCGCAGCCAATCGCCAACCCAGTTATCACAGAAGCTTCTCCGAATAAGGTGAAAGTGAAATGGGATCGTTCGGAGGATGCGACCGGCTATCATATAAAGGTGGGTTCAAAACCGGGGCTTGCTGATATCGGTTCAAAAGAAGCAACAGAAAATGAAATAGAAATAGATCCTTACCCGGTCAATCCGCTTACACCTGTATATGTTTCGATTGCCGCGAAAGATGGAAATGGAAATATGTCTCTGTATTCTCCGCCAATCACCGGTACAATCAGAATTGAAAACGATGCAAAGCCATTGTCGAGTTCTATGCCTTTTGCCATTTCAGTTGATAGCAATCCAGTTATGGCTATAACAATGGAAAATTTAGGGTCACAAGCTTGGACAGCGGAAACTGGATTCGAATTGAGATCAATCAATGCGGATGCAATTTTAACCGCTGATCCACTATTGCCGGAAGAACGAATTGAACCGGGTGAAACAAAAACTTTTCTGCTAAGATTCACAGGGAAAAAACTTCTTGGACCAGTTTCAGATGGTTGGCAAATGTACCAACACGAGAAAGGATATTTTGGAAACATTCTACTAAAATCTTTTTCAATTGAAGACAAGAAAAAGCCGGAAGTGACGATCACATCACCTCAAGCTGACGAATCGCTGTATAAAACGGTGAACATTAGAGGAACTATAAAAGATGAGACCTTAGAAAGTTACAGCTTGTCTTACGCAAACAGCAATTCTCCAGAAGACTGGAAGCTGATTTCAAGCGGAACAGCTTCAAAAGCAAACGAAAGCATCAGCAGCTGGGACACGAGCGGCTTAGCGCCTGGTGAGTATATCTTGAGACTGGAGGCATTGGATAAAGCCGGCAATACAGGTTCACTGTCGTTGAAAGTAAGTGTGAACTTGCCTGTTGCTGCACCTATTATAAATCCGGTTTCAGACCAATCAACTGCTATTACTGGGGGAGTTATAAAAACTGGAGTCACCGTATTTGTTCGTAAAGGGACTCAAGTAATCGGTAAAACCGTTCCTGATGTTAGTGGGTTTTTCTCTATTCCAATTCCAAAACAGCCTGCTGGGACGCCGCTTGCCGTTTATGTTCAAAACAATTTTGACGTTCAGAGCGAAGCGGTAACTGTGAAAGTTTCTGATAAAACTGCTCCTGCTGAGCCAACGGTAAATACGGTTTCAGATCTTTCACTGATTGTGAGTGGAAAAACAGAAAAAGGTGCAACTATTACCGTCAAAAAGGGCGATACCGTTCTTGGCTATAAAACCGCCGGTGCAGACGGTGCATATACTGTGCCGATCCAAAAACAAAAGGCAGGAACTGTGCTAAGCGTAACTGCAAAAGATGCTTCTAAAAACATCAGCTCTGCAGCTTCTAAGAAAGTCATAGACAAGACGCCGCCGCCCGCCCCATCCGTCCCAACTGTTGGAGATAATGCTACATCTATAAAAGGATTGGCAGAAAAAGGAACCGTGGTATCTGTTAAAAGAGGAACCACACTCATCGGTTCAGCGACAGCCGCTGCAAACGGTGCTTTTACTGTTAAGATTTCAAAACAAAAAGCTGGAACGGCGATCATCGTAACTGCTAAAGATGCCGCAGGAAACATCAGTGCCGCAACGAACAAAAAAGTCGCAGATAAAACTCCACCTTCAGCTCCTGTAGTGTATAACGTGTATTCTTCTTCGAAAAGCGTTAGTGGGAAAACAGAACCGTACGCAACTGTTACAGTAAAAAGAGGCAAAACTGTTATCGGTACCGCCAAAGCAACGTCTAAAGGAGCGTATTCGGTGAAAATTAAACCACAATCGAAACGAGTTGTTTTAACTGCAGATTCTAAAGATACGGCTGGCAATAAAAGTAAAGCCGCTTCGGTCATTGTTAAATAACAAGTTTGCGGAAGCGGGAAGTTCAAATATGTTAAAACAAGGAAGGGACGCGGCTCTTAGTGAGCCGCGTCCCTTCCTTTTCATGCCCTCTAGCTAATTCAATTCAACATCGTACAAGAATTTTAAACGCCTTTGCAGTACTACAGAAGGAATTAGTGAGAATAAAAAATCTCTTGCAGCGGCCAGGGGCAAGGATTGCAATTGGGCAGCTGCCCCGATTTGGCGGGAAAGGCGGATCACTTTTGCGGTCCGTGCAACACGTTTTTCTTCATAGAATCTTAAAATCTGCTCCACATCCGCAAACTGCTCGAATCCATTCGCAAGGCAGATGGCATCTTCAATCGCTTGGCCGGCTCCTTGTCCCATGTTCGGTGTAGTGGCATGTGCTGCATCGCCAAGCAAGACGACTTTTCCATAAACAAAGCGGGCGAGCGGTTTGATATCCATAATATCGTGATGAAGCATATTTTTTGGCAGTGTCGTTCTGATAATATGCGATATGGATTCCAAAAAATGGCTGAATAGCTTGGCGACTTCTTGTGGTGCAAGATTTTGGTGTAACGGATTTCTGGCAGGGGAGTTGACGCAAGCGAACCAGTAAATTTTGCCGTCTTTCATGGGAGCTACGCCGAAGCGTCCTTTTGTCGACCAAAGTTCCCTTGAAGTGAATTCTTCCACTTTGCCTAAATTGTCTGAAATGCCTCTCCAACAGGTATAGCCTGCATACCGTGGTTTTGACTTTGGCAAAATTTTTTGCCGGATGGGAGAATGGATGCCGTCTGCCGCTATCAGTAAATCTGCTTCAATATGTGTCCCGTCCGCAAAAAAGGCGGTCACTCTCTCCGAATCCTGTTCTACCGAAATGCATTTTTTTCGGTAGTGCAAAGTCCCGGGAATTAATGTGTCTATGAATGTCCGGTGCAGGTGGGCTCGGTGAATTGTTATGTTTTTTTGACCGGATTTTTCGCTTAAGGCAAGAAAGTCGATGGATTTCAAAAGCTTTCCATTTTTATTTTGAAAAACGAGAGATTGAAGAACATAGCCCTTTCGAAAGACTTCTTCTCCTATTCCGAGATCCGCCAAAGCATGCATGGCATTTGAACCAATACCGATGCCAGCACCAACTGGTAAAAATTCCGGGTTGGCATCAAAGACCTGAACCGAAATCCCTTGTTTTTGCAGAGCTGCTGCAGCACAAAGGCCGCCAATGCCTCCGCCTATGATGACGATTTCCATGAGTCCTCTCCTTTTTAGCGTAAGATTTCCAAGACTTTTATGTCTGAACCAAATTTTCATGAAAAAAGAAAAACCCCTAAGCATTTAGGAGTTTAAACAGTAACGTGGGAATAGAGTGATTTCTCGATAACATCAGCAGCTTCATCGATCGATTCGTAATGTTCGATAGTTTGGTTTTCAAGATAGGTTAGTTCTAACACACTGGTATTCGGTACACACTTCACCTGAATCCAATCCATGTCATCTCTTGAAAACGTTTGGGTAATCCGTACCGTATTGTATTGGCAAATGGTGACTAATAGGGCTTTGATGCTCTCATTCGTCATGCTGGATTTCTCCTTTCGCAATGGAAAGTGACTAAGAAAAGTCTAGAAAGATCCAAGGTCTCAATAATATTATAAGTATAACACACTTCGAATATTCTTGTAGGCTTGTTTCAAAAAAATGGATATTATCCTTAGATAGGGAATCCTTGAAAGATTTCCGATTAAAGCCGGTAAGGTCTAGCAAAATCCAGTGTCTGAAGGGGCTAATGAGGCTGTATTTTGCTTTTGTGAACTCCTTTTATCAGTGCAAACTTTATAATCTCTACAAGGAATTTACTTTAACTTTATAAAAGTATGCTACAATTTTAGAACAGTCCGAAATTTTTTGTCGGTATATTTATCCATAAATCTTGCTGGAGGGGGATCCTATGAAGTCGAAGAAGCTTGTCAGTATTATCGTACCTGTTTATAATGCAGAAAATTACTTAGGAAATTGTATTGAAAGTATACTCAACCAATCGTATAAGGAAATTGAGTTGATTCTTGTCAATGATGGATCCACCGACCAAAGCGGTGAACTTTGTGAGGGCTATGCCCGAAAAGACAAACGGGTAAAAGTGATCCATCAAACAAATTCAGGGCCATCAGCAGCCAGAAACAAAGGGATCGGTTTGGCTGCAGGCGAGTTCATCCAATTTGCGGATTCTGATGATTTTATCGATTCGAATATGACACAGGGATTAGTAAAAACGATGGGAGACCATAACCAACTGGTCATATGCGGCTATAAAAAAATCCTCAAAAGAGACGGCCAAATCATCAGTTCCAAGATTTTTCAAATCGGCCGAACGGGTGAGTACGAACTCGAAGGCTTTCTAAAGCATTTCGGCGAATTATACCAAGATTACTTTATCCATTTCAATTGGAACAAACTGTATTCAAGAGCTGTCATAAAAGATGCATCGATAGCATTTGATACAAAAGTAAATTGGGGAGAAGATCTGCTTTTTAATCTTCAATACTTGGAAAACTGCAAAAGAATAAGCTTAAGCCACGAAATCCCCTATTCCTATATTGATTCGAACAATGCTTCAATTACAAGCCAATTCCGTACTGACCTATTTGATAATATGCAGATGATGCAAGGGACGACCAGAGAGTTTTTAAAGAAGAACAATGCTTATTCGGGCAAAAACAAAGAGCTTTTTGAGCAGTTTTATACTTCTAGAGTTGTCACTTGTTTCTGGAATTTATTCAACCCGAAAAGCGGATTGTCCCCCCAGCTGATCAAAACCCATTTAAAAAAGATTATGCAAGACGAGCGTGTCATCAATAGCTTAGACTTTTTCCTGTCAGGAGATATGGACAAAAAGTTGATCGGCACTTTCATCAAAGGAAAATCCGTTGATCTTCTCTATGCGTATTTTTCGGTGAAAAGATTTGTTTGGCAAAAGACGGTTTATAAAGAAAAGAAATGGGTTTGACCTAAGAAAAAAGATATTACCGACCGGCAGGCCGCTTAGAGCATCCTGCCTATTCCTCATGGCGCCATCTTTTTCCGTGAAAGTTTTCATCCAATGAATAACTTTTCTTATTCAGGGCATTTATAATAAGAAATAGGAGAGATCCGCAAGTAGCGGCTGTTTAACGCTGCAATGTAGATTCATTGGAGGGAATATAATGAGGAAAAGCGAAAAAGAGCTCTATTTCAATAAAATCGATCATGTGATTGATGAAGTTTTTTCGCTATTAAGCGAAACCATTGACGTTAATTCGATATTTTTAACTAATATTGCTCAGGGAACTAATTTCATTGTCAAGGCCTTCAACCGGAAAACCACTTTGCTCCAAGAAGGTGAACAAGCCCCGTTGAACAAGTCTCTTTGTAAGCTTGTCATTGAAAATGACGGTGAACCCCTGGTTATTCCAAGCATCGCTGAGAACCAAGCCGCGGCAAACCACCCTGGGGCCGAACGGATAAAAAATGGTTCTTATATCGGGACGCCAATTTATCATTCAAGCGATTCCGTTTTCGGTACATTATGCGCGGCAGATACAAAACCTTATGGGTTTTCTGAGTATGATGTCAAACTGATCAAGACGCTTGGCTTGTTATTAAGCCAAGCAATCGTTCTTGAAGAGATGATGGTCCGGGATTTATTGACAGGCCTGCACAATCGTGCGTATTTGGTCGGTCATTTTGAACGGAATACTGAAGAAAATCAACCGTATGCCTTATTGTATGTCGATTTGGATCGTTTTAAAGCGGTCAATGATCAATATGGCCACGAAGCAGGAGATGAATTGCTGAAAAAAGTGGCTTCGGTGTTTCAGGAAGTGGCCCCTCCAGGCAGTATAGTGGCACGGATCGGTGGAGATGAGTTCGTTTTGCTGATCCCGGATTCAACAGAAGATTTGGAAGAAGCGAAAGAAACCGCTTCATCTATTCTGCACGAATTAAGTGACAAGCCGGTGAGAGTACAAAAGTGGGAGTTTGATATTTCAGCTAGTGTTGGCATAACATATGCAGAACCCGGAAAAGACTTAGAGACTTTGATGAATCAGGCCGATCAAGCTATGTATGAAGCAAAAAACGATGGCCGCAATACCCTAAGGTTCTATTAGAATAGAAGAATTGAAGTTCCAGTGAAAGAAATGAGAACAATTTCAAGCGTACAGCAAGAAATGCACATAACAAAAGAATAGGGAATCGGGTGAGTGGATTCCTAAAAGCAGCAAGCATTAGTGGAACAGCCACGAAAACAAAAAGATTTGAAGAAGCTTGTTCGTTTTTAAGCCCGGACTGTAGAAGAACTCGATTTATCTGAGCTTTTCTACAGTCTTTTTCAATCCGAATTTATGAATTGAAGAAAGCGGAGTTTTACAGAAGAATGTCCAGGGTAAATTAGGCAGATGCTATCTGTTTGCGCAACTCCGTGCATTCGCTGGCATTTTGCCCATTATACAGATACGGTCCAGCAAGAAAGAATAGCTGGAATCATAACAAGGAAGTGAGGGAGCGGATTTGGCAAATATATCGTATTGGATCAAGGAAAAATTTTGGATGACGCCGGCAATTTTCAGTATTCTGGCGGTGTTGCTTTCCATTGGCTTCTTTTATGTAGACCTTTTGCTGGTCGAACGTTACAAAGAGTTTATCCCATCCATTCTCCTGACAAAAGTGGATTTGGCAAAGACCATTATGGGAACATTATCCGGAGCTCTTTTAACAATGAGCACTTTTACTTTTTCCACCATACTTGTTGTATTGACCATGTATTCTTCACAGTTTTCACCGCGGGCACTTAAAAACTTTGTACATGATAAAGTGACTTGGAGAGTATTGGGCGTATTTTTAGGGGGATTCATTTATAACACATTATCGTTGTTGTTTATGCGAGATGATTTATACACACACGATGTCATTTCCACATTCATCGGAATTCTTATTGCTTTCTATTGTTTAGCGACATTTACGTATTTTATCCATTATATTGCGACAACCGTACAAGTCGGCAAACTCGTGGATGAATTAATAGAAGATACGGAAAGAGTCATTTCCCGCTACCAGGACTTGCAGGAGGAAAAGATTACGGTTTCCAAGTCGTTATATTGGTCGCCTTCAGGAAGCAAGCACGTTGTGGCTGCAAAAAAAGAAGGTTATCTGCAATTCTTGGCATTGGACAAACTTAAAAATTACGCAGAAGAACACGAACTGCAAATTGAAATCAATGCGGCAATCGGGGATTTCATTTACGAAGGAATGTCTGTTATGCATATATATTCAGATGAGGATGAGGATTTTGAAATGGAGGACTTTTGTTCGATAGGAAATGAAAGGCTTGCAGAACAAGACATTTCCTATGCATTGCAGAAGCTGGTGGAAATTGCACTTCGTGCCATCTCTCCTGGCATAAATGATCCGAATACTGCCAATGACATCATTATCCGCATAGGCAGCCTGCTTGGGAAGATCGGACATTTGGAGACCGGCAATCTCGTCCTGTTGGATCAAAATGGAAACCAAACGGTCTTGTATCATTTTCCTTCCTATGAAAATATTTTGTACAATGTCTATTTTCAATTGTCGCATTACGGAAAAGAGGATATATCTGTTCTGTTTTCTATGGCAGATTCGCTCCAAATCGCTGCCAAAATTTGTCCTGATTACCATCACCCCACCCTTTGGAAAATACAGCTTTACGTTCTTGAAGTGTTGAAGGACCAAGATTTAAAATCATACGACCATAAATTTTTACAGGGCAAAGTCAATGCCTTGGCAGAAGCAACCAAAAATCGTCCAATCTCAATTTGATCTTGCCGGGAACCTGGTGCTTGGAACGGTTTTGATACGTGAGTTAAACTTCATCCGTTTAGCTGAGCAGATACCCGTAAGAATGAAAAAAATAAAAATGGAGACAAAGGACGGCTGAAATTCTTAGCACCCTTTGTTTTTATGCGCTAAATGCTTTGTTCTTTGTGCATAAGCTCATACCCGGCCGCTAGTGTCCCCAGCATGGCGGTTGCAGCAAATTTTTCGTTCAGCCATATCCCGCCGATGCGCGGCACAAGTTCAGGAAATTCGGCTTCCATTCCTTTTGCGCCGGGATAAGCGGAACTGATGGCCATCGCAGACCAAAAGAATGCGGGAAGCATGGCGGCAAACTTGATATCCTGTTCCGCAGCTGAACTTGTCCGGAAAAGAAAATACAAACTGGCGCTTCCGAGAAAAAAGCCGAGAGTAATGGACATTCCGTCATGAAATTTTGCGTGGGGCGGCCAATTCGGATTGAATAGATGAGTTCTGTTCCAATCCGCCAAAAAACCGCCGACTGCTGTCAAACCTGCTGCTGTTCCAAGGATGACTTTACCAACCGATATTTTCTTGCCGCCAGTCCTAGAGGTGCCGGTCAGGTCTATAGAATTTTTTGGATACATTTTAATCCTCCTCTTAAGTCGGGAAAGTAAGTATTCCTTGTTTAACCGTTTTCCTCGGGAGTTATCCGTGTCAAATGAAAAAGTCTTTTTTTTTTATTTTGGGCATCTTATGATTGTTATTATACTAGAATAGATGCTATACTGACTTTACAACTCAATAGACCCTGACGTTCAGTCAAGGGGGAGTAGCTATAGGGAAACCTATTTCACAGTCGTCATTACATGGTTCAGAGCCATCGGTTGTGATAGCAATCAAATTTTTGCTTAGCGAGACCTTTGCCTTTTATTTAGGCATGGGTCTTTTTTGTTGGCGAAATTTAGGAGGAGATGGAGAATGGAAGCAATTTTATTGGAGTACGCATGGGTTTTACTAGTATTGGTCGGGCTAGAAGGTCTATTAGCAGCTGATAATGCAGTCGTTATGGCTGTCATGGTTAAGCACTTGCCGAAAGCTCAACAGAAAAAAGCGTTGTTTTATGGTTTAGCGGGTGCCTTTGTTTTCCGTTTTGCAGCGTTGTTCATGATTACGCTTCTAGTGAATATTTGGCAGATTCAAGCTTTAGGTGCCGCATATCTATTGTTCATATCAGTTAAGCACATCTATGATCAGCGGAAAGGCCATGGCGATGACCATGAAGAAGCTGCTAAACCGAAAGAATCTAAAGGTTCAAGTTTCTGGATGACCGTCCTTAAAATCGAATTGGCCGATATCGCATTTGCGATCGACTCTATGCTTGCTGCGGTAGCACTTGCAGTGACGTTGCCGCACTTGAATGTCTTCGGCATGGATGCTATCGGTGGCATCAACTCTGGCCAGTTCTTCGTTATGTTAGCCGGTGGTTTAATCGGAGTAATCATTATGCGATTTGCTGCCCATAAATTCGTACAGCTTTTGGAAAAATATCCACAGCTTGAAACAGCAGCTTTCGTTATTGTTGGCTGGGTAGGAGTTAAACTTCTTGTCATGACGTTGGCACACGAAAACGTCCACGTTTTGCCCCACGATTTCCCGCACTCAACCCCATGGACGATCGTGTTCTGGACAGTGCTGGTAGGAATTGTTGTAGTAGGTGCATTAATCGGTGTTAGAAAGAAAAAAGCGGAAGAACAAGCAGGAAATGCAGGCAAATAAGTTCTAAAAAGGCCAGCCCGATTTACTTGGGCTGGCCTTTTGTATTGGGCATTCATTGAACATTTCTGTTTCGGGATCTAATGCTCATCTTTTTTTAGTTTTGTCTGTTGGCTTACTGTTTAAAGAACCATGAAATAAAGGTATATCTATAAGAAGCAAAGCAAAAAGAGGTTCTGATCTTTTAAAGACCTTTCCGTTTGGAGGATGTCTTATGTTTGAGCTGATGAGAAAGGCCATTAAAATAAATACAGCCAGATTGGTGCTGTTTACAAGTGCTTTTTATATCGCAAGCGCTTTTTTTATCCATTTTCTTGAGCCGGAAGAATTCCCGACGCCTTTTATCGGTTTTTGGTGGGTGATGACGACCGTAACAACAATAGGTTATGGTGACTACGCCCCAAGGACGGTTCCAGGAATGCTCTTCGGTATTTTCTTATACCTTTTTGGCATAGGGTTGATTGGCATTATTCTCGGGAAGATCGTAGATTCCTATACATATTTTAGGAGGTTGAAAATGGAAGGGAAGCTGAGGTACAGAGGAAAAAACCACTTTTTAATCATCGGTTGGTCCAAAAGCGTACAGAAAACGATTGAAGAAATACTGAATAACAAAGAAATTGAATCAGATGTTGTCTTGATTGACCATCTTTATGAAGCGCCTTTTGTCCACGAGCAATTCCACTATATCCGCGGCAATCCGACAGACACGGAAGTGCTGCAGCAAGCCAATATTGATTATGCGCATTCTGTTTCCGTTTTCGCTTCTGAAAATGAAGATGAGGTACTGAGGGATGGCAAGACGCTTTTGATTGCTACTGCAATTGAAGAATACGCGGCTCAGCAAGGCAAGCCCATCTATACGATTGCAGAAATTGTCCATGAGGACCACATTCGCATGTTTCAATACGCAAACGTAAATGAGTTTATTCTTTCCGGAGAATCTTTTTCGCATATGATGACAAAAGCTTTGCTGCACCATGGTTCAAGCAATTTGTTCAGCCAGTTGCTAAGCCATTCGTACGATGAACATATTTGGCAGATTCATCCGGACCCTTCATGGAGAACTTATGCCGACGCTTTTGAATCTTTGAAAAACCAAGGCGCAACTTTAATTGCAGATGGCACCGACCTGAGCATCATTCGCCGACTGGAAGAACCGATTCCACCCGATGCCAGCTTGTCCATCCTCTGCGACCAAGAGACATATCGAAAATTGGACTTGTCCTAAGCTTTTGATAAATGGATAGCAATAAAAAAGAGAAAGAGCCGCCTGGCGTCTTTCTCTTTTAAGGTGTGCCGACAACGGGGAAAACGGCTAAGATTTCGTCTATTTCTTTTATCAACCGATTGAGGGAATTTTGATCAGACCGGAATTCGAACTTTAAGCTCGCACCATTTCCAGCAGGATAGCACAATGCTGCTGTCCATTGAATATCCCCAAGCCCGTCGATCATGCCTTCAATTTCGATATAGCCATCGAGATTATACAGTGCCGCTTTGCCTTCTCTGCTCTGATCCATTGCCGTTAACTGATCGGCAAAGTCTTTTATTTCATCGGTTCTTAATTGAAAGCTGAATTTCGCCAAAAACCCTGGTATTTCGCATTCGATTTTTGCATTTAACCAATTGCCATCCCAATAATCTATGCTTTCAGGGTAACTTTGGGTAAAAACTTCAATTCCTATTTTTGTATTTTCACCTATTATGTAAAAGTTCATTGGCATAACCTCCAACCGTGCGTGCTTTTCAACACTCTTTATTATGCAAGAACTCTTCTGGTTTGGGAATATGCAAAATGAAATATGTTGATTGTAAACGTTTTGCATTGTTGTTATGTTGAATGTATGAGGGACTTTACAAGACAAACAGCTGCGGAATAACGTTGAAGAATACTTGCTTGGAGGGAAGAAGCATGGGCAAATTGACAGGGAAAGTTGCTGTAGTCACAGGTGCGAGCCGGCTTCAGGGCATCGGGGCAGCAATCTGCAAAGAACTGGCGGAAAACGGATGTGACATCTTTTTTACGTATTGGTCACAATATGATGAAAGTATGCCATGGGGAATCCGGAAAGATGAACCGTCATTATTAAAAGATGAATTAGTAAAACTCGGAGTCGCTGTTGATCACTTGGAAGTGGACCTGGCTCAAACCGAGAACTTGGAAAAACTTCTAGAAAAAGTGGCTGAAGTACTTGGGCCGCCCGATATTCTAATCAATAATGCGACCTACTCAGTAAATGGCGATTTTACTTCTGTCACAGCCAAAGAGCTCGACGAGCATTATTTTATAAATGTACGGGCACCAACGATTCTCAGCAGCAAATTCGCTCAGAGCTTCAAAAAGAAAAAAGGGGGGAGAATCATCAATCTTTCATCCGGCCAATTTCAAGGTCCGATGCCTGGGGAACTGGCCTATGCGACTACAAAAGGAGCAATTGATGCACTGACGCTGACACTATCTGCAGAAGCTTCGTCTTTAGGGATAACGGTCAATGCCGTCAATCCCGGACCGACCGACACCGGATGGATGACCGAGGGCATACGCAAGGAGTTGATACAACAGTTTCCATCGCGGCGGATCGGAAAACCAAGTGATGCGGCAAAATTGATCAGCTTTCTAGCGAGTGACGACGCGGAATGGATTACGGGACAGGTTATCCATTCCGAAGGAGGATTCCGCAGGTGATTTTTTGAGCAAAAATTACGCTTCTTTGCCGCAAATACTGGTATGATAGGCAGTGGGCATTGCCCGCCATACATAACGAACAGCAGAAAGAAGTGGAAATAATGATACAAGGAAATTTAGAAACAATGAGTCCTGGCAAGCTGATGTGGAAGATGACAAGGCCGCACACTCTGACGGCAACATTTGCGCCAGTTATACTTGGAACGGTCATAGCTGCGGCGGCAGTTAAAATAGACTGGCTCTTGTTCGCAGCGATGATGGTTGCCTGCTTGTGCCTTCAGATAGCGACCAATTTGTTTAACGA
Organism: Planomicrobium sp. CPCC 101079; assembly: GCF_007859275.1. Taxonomy (GTDB): domain Bacteria; phylum Bacillota; class Bacilli; order Bacillales_A; family Planococcaceae; genus Planococcus. The sequence goes on from NZ_VOHC01000011.1 coordinate 417,334, forward strand.
GTACTATGATTTCAAGCGGGGGCTTGATACGGCTGAATCGATCGGCATCGGCGGAGGCATCGTCCGGCACGGGTTGAAACCGAAAAATGTTCTGGCTGTAGCTTTGGTTTTGTATGTAATCGCCGCTATTATCGGCGTCTATATTTGCATGAACAGCTCCTGGTGGCTTATAGCAATAGGGGCTATCGGCATGGCAGTCGGCTATTTCTATACGGGCGGCCCGCTGCCGATCGCTTATACGCCGTTTGGGGAACTGGCTTCCGGTCTGTTGATGGGAACAGGGTTCGTGTTGATTTCGTTCTTCATCCAGACCGATACGGTTACCCCCGTCAGTTTGCTTGTCTCTATCCCGGTCGGCATTCTGGTCGGCGGCATAAACATGGCGAACAATATTCGGGACATTGAGGAAGATACAAAAGGCGGGCGCAAAACCTTGCCGATTCTTCTTGGCAGGGACCGGGCGATCAACTGTTTAGCGGTTTTCTTTTTCATCGCTTACATCTGGATCATCTCACTGGTCATAACAGGGACGGTCAGCCCTTGGGCGCTGCTCGTATTGCTGAGCATCCCGAAACCGGTTCAAGCGATCAAAGGCTTCAAACAAGGCAAAAAAGAGCCGAAACAAATGGGCATTGCAATGAAATCGACCGGCATCACCAATACGCTGTTCAGTTTTTTGTTGTCCATCGGTTTGTTTATTTCCTATTTGTTCTAAAAAAAGCTCACGCCGATTTCATCAGCGTGAGCTTTTCTTGTTAAATACAATAAATGTATTAATTTACATAAGGGTATACAAAAAACTAAAACCAGCAAACAAGAAAAAAACCAAAAAGATTATAGATGAAAACTTACAGAACCTATACAATCAAGAAAAAAGAAAACTGAATTTGATAAATGAAGGAGGAATACTCATGATAGTAAGGCAAGCAAAACCGGCCGAATTTAAACATATTTACAAACAAGGATACAGCGAATGGGCAAAAGGCCGTTCTTTTGAGGAATATTTGAAAGACAACCAAAAAGAAGAACAAAATGGCATCCGTTATGTTCTGGTTAATGATGAGGAACAGCTTATAGCGTCTCTCATCATGCTTGAATTCCGGCCGAATTTATTCGGAATCGGCTCAATAGTAGTGGATCCGGCTTTTCGAAGCCGGGGCCTCGGCAAAAAGCTGATCGAAGAATGCCTTGAAAAACATTCGGATGCAGCGTTTATTTTATACAGTGAGATCGAACCGAGCTATTATGAGCAGTTTGGCTTCCGTGTATTGCCAAATGACCTTCAGCAATCCTCTAAAGGAACATGCATGATCCGGGCGAAAGAAGAAACCTATGAAAAAACGCTGCAGGCACCACTTCCTGGCTATTTTTAAAATACAAAAAAATAATGTATTGACTTAATTTTTTATTTCAATTAGTCTAAATAAAATAATTATACGAGCAACATGCCTGTTTAAGGACTAGTAGATCAACGGTGTTTTTCAGAGAGGATATTGAAAGCTGTGAGATATCCAATACACGTTTTTCGAACCTGCCTTTCATATCTGTATTGAAAAATACGGCGGTTAATCCCGTTACCGATTTCGAGTGTAAAGCTTTGCTTTAAAAAAGGGTGGTACCACCTCCAGGGTCCCTTTATTAAAGCAGGGCTTTTTTATTTTTTCAAAAAAAGGAGAATGACCATGACAAAAAAACTGGTAGAAAAAATCACTAACATGGATGAAGATTTTGCGCAATGGTACACGGATGTGGTGACGAAAGCGGAACTCGTTGACTACTCCAGTGTCCGCGGCTCGATGATTATCCGCCCTTACGGCTACGCTATCTGGGAAAATATCAAAAGCGCATTGGATGCGGAGATCAAGCGAACGGGCCATGAAAACCTCTACATGCCATTGCTGATTCCTGAAAGCCTGCTGCAAAAAGAAAAAGACCATATAGAAGGGTTTGCGCCGGAAGTGGCTTGGGTGACGCATGGGGGAGATGAAAAACTTGCAGAGCGTTTGTGCATCCGCCCGACTTCCGAAGTGCTGTTTGCGGAACACTATAAAAACATCATTCATTCCTACCGGGATTTGCCGAAGCTGTACAACCAATGGGCAAACGTCATCCGCTGGGAGAAAACGACGCGGCCTTTCCTGCGGACACTCGAGTTCTTGTGGCAAGAAGGGCATACGTGCCATGAAACCGAAGAAGATGCCCATGAAGAAACCGTCAAAATGCTGAATGTTTACGCCGATATTTGTGAGCGGCTCTTGGCAATCCCAGTCGTTAAGGGACGCAAAACGGAAAAAGAGAAATTCGCAGGAGCCAGATACACTTATACGATCGAGAGCTTGATGCATGACGGAAAAGCGCTTCAGTCCGGGACTTCCCATAATCTTGGCACGGGATTTGCGGAATCGTTCGGTATCGAATTCCTAAACCGTGAAGGAAAACTGCAGCCTGTGCATCAGACATCCTGGGGATTCACGACACGCATTATCGGCGCAATGATCATGGTTCACGGCGATGACAAAGGCTTGGTTTTACCGCCGCAAGTGGCGCCAACGCAAGTGATGATCGTGCCGGTTGCCCAGCATAAGGAAGGCGTATTGGACGCCGCATATGAGCTTCACGGCAATTTAAACCGTTCGGTCCGCGTTGCAATTGATGCAAGCGACAAAACACCTGGCTGGAAATTCAATGAAACTGAAATGAAAGGCATTCCGCTCCGGTTGGAAATCGGGCCAAAAGATATCGAGGAGAAAAAAGTGGTACTTGTCAGAAGAGATACTGGTGAGAAAATTCAGGTGGACTATGAAAATATTGAAGCCGAAATCCAACGCCTACTCTCTGACATACAGGATAGCCTTTACCAAAAAGCGCTCAATCACCAAATTGCCAAAACAGCGACTGCCTATACCCTGGAGGAATTCCAAGACAAGTTGACGGAGCAAGGCGGATTCATCAAAGCCATGTGGTGCGGCAAACAAGCGTGCGAAGACAAAATCAAGGAACACACACAAGCGACATCGCGTTGCCTGCCTTTTGAACAGGAAAAGCTATTGGAAACATGTGTATGCTGTGGAGAACAGGCTGATGACATGGTCATTTGGGCGAAGGCGTATTAACTATCGGCTGTTTTGAAGAAAGGTGAAAATTTCTTGGAATACTATAAAAACAAAGTGTCGTGGTGCCCAATATGCGATCAGGGCTGGATTGAAATCATAAAACATAAAAACACAAAAGAGCTCTTTGTATGGTGCAGTGAATGCGAATCGTGTTGGGAACATCCTTTAAGCAGTTCGCAAAAAATGAAAGCAGGTTCCATTTTTGCAACTGATGGCCAAATTGAAGAACCAACTGATCCAGAGATACAGCTTATGAAGTGGAGCAATTATATTTTAAAAACTTGAATTCGCTATCTTTCAGCTGCAGTTCTATAAATGAGAAATCGAACTAATTATAGAAGTGCCGTTTTTGTGGTTATTCCTAAAACATTCCAGGTATCCTTCCAAATGAAAAAAATTCTATCCATTTCCACTGGCTCGTTATATGAGGAAACCTGTTTCTTCACTACAGCTTTATTCTTTGTGTTTATGAATGCGGCCACACTAGATGTAACCGCCACTTCACGTAGTGGAAATGGCAATCCGTTCCTATTTCCTTTGTTATTCATCCACCCCTTTGTCTTGTTCTTAGACGATTGGTTTCGCGGAAGCCATCACCTCTTGAAAACAAGTGACGTGCAAGCAAAAGTGATGGGTTACTTTAAAGAATAGAGGAGTTGGATCATGATTAATGCCTATGAGTTTGAAACAGCACGTTTAGGATTCAGAAGATGGAAAGAATCGGACAAGGAGAAGTTCGCATCGATGAATCGGGATTGTGAAGTCATGAAATATTTTCCGAACAAATTGACCACGAAAGAATCGGATGACTTGATCGAGCGATTTGAAAAGCATTTTGATGAAAAAGGCTATGGCATTTGGGCGGTGGAACGAAAAGAAGACAACAACTTTATCGGATTTATCGGCCTGCTGGAAATCGGTTTTGAGGCGGATTTTCAATTCGAGACCGAAATCGGCTGGCGGCTAGACAAGAAATTCTGGAAAATGGGTTATGCGGTCGAAGGAGCGAAAGCTTGTTTAGACTTTGCCTTTGGCAAACTGCAACTGAATGAAGTTTATTCATTTACCGCAACAATAAATGTTCCTTCTGAAACGGTTATGAAACGAATCGGAATGTCAAAAGTGAAAGAGTTTGACGACCCGAAAGTACCGGTGGGCAGTCCACTTAAGAGACATGTTTTGTATAAGATCGACAGACCATAAAGAGCATTTGTAAATGGTATTTGGCTATGCTTTATTATAGTGACAATCCCTCCGTGCTGTTCTGCGCAAAAAAAGACATTCATTTAAGAATGTCTTTTTTTGTGGTTATTTGTTGTTGGCCTTTTCTTTTTCCAAGACATCCTTCACAACATCTTCAATTGTGACACTGCCTAGAGCCTTTTCCAATGCAAATTGCGCAGCAGAAAACAAAGGAATGATTGTTTCTTGGATATTTCTTCCAACCGCGCAAGCGGGATTCGGATTGCCATGAACACTGAACAATTCCTGGTCTTGGACGACATCGACCGCTTTGTAAACATCCAGCAGTGTGATCTCCGACAGATCCTTGGCCAGTTCCGCCCCGGCAATGCCCGGACGCACAGTGACCAATCCCGCATTTTTTAACAATCCAATTATTCTTCTAATAACAACGGGATTCGTATTGACACTTCCCGCAATATATTCCGATGAACTGACATTTCCTTTGTTGACTTCGATAAGCGTTAATATATGAATCCCTACAGCAAAACGGCTGCTGATAGACATGGATAGCCACCTTCCTTTAGATAAAACAGTGCAATCGGCAGAATAACTTGTAATCAACTTTATTACAAGCTTATTATACCTTACTAACCTGAATTTATTAAGAATACCGATTAGCAAAGAGTTGACAATCACCCATCTTGTAACTAGTATAACTACATGTAACTAGTTTAGTTACAACAAGATGCGAAGGAGGCAAAAAAATGAAATTGTTAGTTACCGGTGCGACAGGTAAACTTGGAACGAAGATTGTTGAATCATTATTGAAAACGGTACCTGCCGAACAACTTGCTGTCAGTGTGCGAAATCCGGAAAAAGCAGAAAACTTACGCACTCGAGGAGTAGAAGTGAGACAGGGCGATTTTGACCATCCGGAGACTTTGGACTCTGCTTTTGCTGGCATCGATCGATTATTGATCATTTCTGCTGACGGAGACAATGATACCCGGATACGCCAGCATACCGCTGCAGTTGCTGCTGCTGAACGCGCAGGCGTGAGATTTATCGCCTATACCAGCTTAGTAAACGCAAGCGAAAGCGAGATGTTCTTGGCACCTCCGCACCGTGCTACAGAAACGGCTATTTTAGAAACAGGGATACCCTTTTCCATTCTTCGCAACAATTGGTATTTGGAAAACGAAATTCCAAGCATTCAAGGTGCGCTAGCAGGAGCTCCTTGGATCACTTCAGCAGGCTCTGGAAAAGTGGGCTGGGCATTGCAGCAAGATTACGCTGAAGCGGCAGCCGCAGTATTGGCAGGGGAAGGGCATGAAAATACAATATATGAGCTTTCCGGCAAACCGATGACACAAGAAGAACTGGCAACGGTTCTAAGCAAAGAAATCGGCAAGGATGTACCTGTTTTGCAGCTTGATGATGCTGCATACGCTGAGACCATGAAACAAGCTGGCCTACCTGATTTTCTTGTTCCGATGTTAGTAGACATTCAACAAGGCATCCGTGAGAACGCTTTAGCCATTGAAAGCGATGATTTCGAAAAAATTCTTGGTCGCCCGGCAACGCCGATCGAACAGGGCATAAGCAAAGTTGTAAAAAGCATTTCCTAAATAGGGCAATAATCAAGACCTGATAAATACACCATCTTCCTGGAACCTGGAAGGGCTAAAAAGAGCGTGGAGAATCCTCTCCGCGTTCTTTTTGTTTTTTATCTGCCAAAAAAGCTTAAAAAACATTAAGTTTACAGAGAAAAAATAAAAAAAATATTCACTTTTCGACAATAGCTTTTTTCTTCTTCTTCCAACGGTTGCTCCATTAATGCCAGCAAATCATATCAAACCCTTGACCTTCACTAGAAGTGATAAAAAACTGGAAATAAAGTGTAAAAAACCGCTTCTATCGCTGAAATTGTCCTTTTAGAGACATTGGCGGCTATAAAGAATATGAAAAAAGATAACTTCCAGAATAAGATAAGAAAAGAAATTTAAATAGTAAGAATTGTCAGTTAATTAATATTTGCTATTAAAAAATAACAATTTCTTTTATAAAAAATTAATATTAAAAAGTTAATAAATTATCGCTATTTACAACATGTAAAAGATATTATAGTCTAAATGTATTAAGAAAATAAATGAGAAAAGGTGATATGGAAAAAAAGTAAGCAAAAAGACTTTTTTGATTTTGACTATTTTTCGCTGGCTTCTAAATATTTTCAAAACCAGAGGATTTATGAATATTAATATTATTGAATATTTATGAATTTTACTCTCTTATTCATTTTTGCTAAAGTGGAAAAATCAAGAAAATCTTTAGCTTAATGAAAGAGGGGATCTTTCGATAATTTCAAATCGAAAGAAATAGTTGATGAAAGGACTGGACGAGATGATGCAGACGTCATCTTTAAAAACTGTGGCAGAAACAATCAGTTTACTGCTTGATGCAGAAATCGAGCGAACTGATGGGTTGTGGCAAATCCGGAAGCAACGACTTGCGAAAAATACTAAAAATACTTTTTGTATGATGGATTTTAGCCTGGAAGTAAAATCTTTTGAAGAAAACGGGACTGCTGTAAATAAGGCAAGTGTCTACCTTCTTCCAGAAGAGCTGCCGCGTTTCACTTCAGCGTTGTGGCAGCATCCTATTTCTTTTCCGACCACTTTCTCTCAAAAACAGACAGCGGATCACCATCTTTATTGTCTGCACTTAGAGACTAAAGAACTGCCACAAGACTTTGTTGAACGACTTGCAGATGCACTGCAAACAATTTTGGAATAGAACTAGATTAACCTGCTGAGCATCTATTTAACCTCACGTTCAGAGCTTACTACTCGGCATATGGATATCCATAAGAGATGGCGGCAGTTTTGGGCAGAACCGATTTACGTATAACTGAACGAAAGAGGCGGTTTGATGCTGAGAAACTTCCTTTCCTTCATGTCTGTATGCTTTTTTCTTGTAACCATCGTTCCTTTAGGGCTTTCATCTCTTCATTGGATGAGCACCCCCATGGATATACTTATGAGTTTCAATGTGTATTTCCCTTGCTTAATCGGTGCTGCTGGAATTCTATTAGCACTTACGGGTCCAAAAGGCGATTTAAAGCTTTACCTGATTTTGGCCAATAGCTTAAGCCTGGGGTTGTATCTTATCAAAATATTTATCATTTCGGTCACGGCATAATCAGTCAAACATTTACTCAATAAGCGCCAACATTAAAAGGAGGAAATATAAAATGACTATTATCAAAAACGAGGTAAAACAAATGGATAAGATCACAGTGAATTATTTGGAAATGTACATGAACCATATTGAAGGGTACAAGCAGTACAAAAAAGAAAAAGCTAAGTTGGTTCCAGTGATTGAGGAAACAAGAGCTGTTGAAATTCCTGCAATACAAGCTTAGTTTCTGCAGGTGACCTTGCTGTTCTTACATAAGCATGCAATACTCACCATTCCAAAATTAATGGGTGCAAAAGCCAAAGATATTCAAATGATAAACTAGATGAAAAAGTCCACCTGTTTGGTGGACTTTTTTTGACTCTGCTTTTTTAAACTATAAGTTTCGGAAGAAGAAAGGAGGAGAGGGATATGCGCATTCGAGAACAGGACTTGCCTGGCATTGGAAAACGCATTTCATTCACAAATCGGGATGGTATTGCTACCGTGATCATCCACCATTACAGCGGCAAACGGGAAATCTATTTTATGAATGACGAGGAGGACGAGGAAGTCCTGTTTTCTACTGTTTTCACTTCCGATGAAGCAAAAGAGTTCGGAGCGAGGCTCCTTGGAATCGGCAATGAAACTGTAGATGAAGAAAGTTTTGAGCGTTTTCGCATCATGCGGCAAAAAATGCTGATAGATTGGATTAAAGTGAAAAAAGCATCTACCCTTGCAAATCAGACGGTGAAAGCTGCTCAATTGCGCGTGCCAGAAAATGTTTCCATCGTCGGGGTGGTGCGGGAGAAAGATATTTTGCCAAAACCTCAAGACGATTTTGTTATCCAAGCGGGAGATACCTTGCTGGTCATTGGAAAGAAAGAAGCGGTAAGCCGCTTTGAAGCTGCTTGCAAAGGCAAGGGTTAATTGCGATGGCTGAATTTCCGGAACTGTTGTCTGCGGGCCTATTGTTGCTGCTCCTATTTGCAGGAGGCTGGTTATCGTTTAAATTCCGCTTTCCCGATGTGATTGTTTATTTACTGCTCGGCATTGCCGTTAGCGGGGCATTATCGGGATCTCACTTGCTGCATTTTGCAGGAGAGATGGGGATTGTTCTGTTGTTCTTCATGCTGGGCATCGAATTTCCGATCAAGCAACTGATCGGTCTTGCGAGAAGGGTCTATGTAGCGGGCCTGCTCGATATTTTACTCAGTTTCGTCGTTACAGTAGGCATCGCCATGGCTTTCCAGCTCGATTGGTTCACTTCTCTGATCGTGGGAGGCGTCGTATTTGCCACCAGTTCTTCCTTGACCGCCAAGCTGCTGGAAAGTTCCAAACGGATGGTTTACCCAGAAGCGGAGTTCATGCTGGGGCTATTGATATTTGAAGATTTATTTTCGCCGATTTTGGTGGCGGTCCTGGCGAGCCTTGCTGTCGGAAACGGACTGACAGCCGGAACGATAGGCTGGACGCTGTTTCTCGTTTTGCTGCTGATTGCTGGAGCTGTATTAATCGGCGTGTTCCTGTTCCGGAAAATCTGGTTTTTCGTCGACCGGTACGTAGGAGAAGATTTTTTCATGCTTTTGGTTTTGGGGATTTCTTTGACCTACGGCGGGCTGGCCCTTTTGCTGGGGTTGTCAGAAGTTCTTGGCGCATTTCTTGCGGGAATTATGCTGGCGGAAGTAAAACGCGGAGAAGAACTGCACCGAATCGTGATCCGTTTCCGGAATGTCTTGCTTCCATTATTTTTTGTTTATTTCGGCACCACAATTGAATTTGGAGAAGGAGTCCCGATGGTTCCGCTAATGGCTGTCCTTTTACTTTGGTCCATTCTCGCGAAAGTTTTGACTGGCTACTGGGGAGGGCAACTATATGGATTGTCTAGGAAAGTTTCGATGCGGGCAGGGTTGTCGTTGACGCAGCGCGGTGAATTTTCCATCATCATCGCTGCTCTCGCCGTTGACTCATTAAAAACATTCAGCAGTGTTTTTATATTATTGTCAGCCATTATCGGGGTGTATTTGTTTCAATTTGCCCCCAAGCTTTCAGCAAAGCTTGTTGGAAGAAAAACAGAAACCAGTATGTACAGTTATACCAAAAGAGGCGAAGATTGAATTCCTTTGTCTAGGTAGGTTGCAGAGCACTAGCTAGATAGTATTTGGGATTGCATCAACATATTTTCTCTCAAATTCCGTTAAATTCTCCCAATTATTGAAACTTTTATAGCCGCCTTCCCGTATAAGTGGATAGAAGCAAGCATGCATTTAAGGAGGTAATAAGATGGCTCTTGTTACGGTAGCGATTGTACTCTTTTTCATTGCGATGGCAATTCAATCTTCTTTCAGGGAAAATAACGGAAACAATAGACACAGAAATAATTCTACAAAAGCAGGAGGATTCATTTACACTGGCGGCCACGGCAACGCGAATTCATCGGGGTGGGACGGTGGCTTTTCAGATACCGGATCAGGGTACGGAGACGGCGGGGGCGGCGGAGGCTGTGATTAAGAAAGAAAGTTAACGTTGAATGTGAAAAGAGCAACAAGAGTTTCTCGACAGCCTGAAAACAGCGGACACTCAAGTAGAGTGTCCGCTGTTTTCTTTTAGTGCAAGGGTGCTGAAGTATTGGTATTTGGGAAGTCCCTTTTTTCTTTTTTGCCATGCATGAAATAATACAGAACCGCTGTAGCGAGTATTATCACCGCTAACATGGCGTATAACTTGCTATATCCGGTTACCGGCACGAGGAACCCAAGCAGATAAGGGCCAAATCCGAGGCCGGCGTCGAGCGCGATAAAAAAGGTGGACGTGGCCAAGCCCAAACGATGAGGCTCCGTCATTTTTACGGCGATGGCTTGCGTACTCGACTGCATATTGCCAAAACCGAAGCCAATCAAGGCGCCGGCAAGCAGCAGCATTACGCCCGTATGCACAGAACTCAGCAAGAACAACCCTGCCGCAAAGACGAGAAACGCTGGATACATGATAAAGTTTGCCCCTTTACTGTCCATTAAACGTCCAGTAAATGGCCGCGAGATCAACACCGCAACTGCATAGACCACAAAGAAGAAGCTCGCCGTCTGCACCAAATCAATTTCGATGGCGTAGAAGTTAATAAACGACAACACACTGGAATAACCGAATGCAATCATCAAGGTAATAAGGGCGATGGGCAATGCCTTCGGTTCGATGAAATTGGAAAGCTGGAACCCTTTCGCCTCAGTTTCGGCATTTTTCCCGGCACGGTAAGCTTCAGGCAGTTTTGGAACTTGCACAGAAAACCCTACTGCCAAGCAAACGGCGCCCAGTATGAGGCAAAACGCGAAAATGTTTTGAAAACTGGTTACCTGGCTCATATAAAGTCCGATAAACGGTCCGATGGCTGTAGCTAAAGTTGCGCTCATGCTGTAATAGCCAATTCCCTCACCACGGCGAGAATCGGGGATAAGCTGGGCAATAATTGTCCCGGTAGCGGTACTGGCCATGCCCAGCGCCATTCCGTGGACTAGCCGGTTAGCCAATAAAAATGGAACGCCGAACGGCAGGAAATACAAGCATGTGGTCAAAGTAAAAAAGACCAAGCCAATGATCAACGTTCTTTTACGGCCGATATTATCAATTACGCGGCCAATGTAGAGCCGGCCAAATAACGTGCCAACGATGAAGATCCCGGTGATAAGGCCCGCTTCACTGGCCGATGCGGCATATTCGTCCACTGCATAAACAGCGATGGTCACCATCAATAAATAAAAGATCAATGTCAACAAGAAGTTTACAGATGAAACTACAATAAAATCCTTTGTCCATAATTTTTGTTTTGCTTGCTTCACTTTCTAGTCCCTCATTCGATTAAATTTTTTCTGATTGTCTCCATTACCCGGATTGCTTCTAACTGTTCTTGTTCTGAGATGCCCGCCAAGATATTTTGTTCAAACTGGTCAACCGTTTCGCGGACTTCTGTGGAAATGCGGTTGCCGAGTTCTGTCAACTGCATCCGTTTTTCACGTTTGTCTTTCGTCGGGACATGTTCAACATACCCCAATTCTTCCAAACGATTGATTGTCCGAGTCACCGTCGGTTTTTCCACGCTTTGATAGGTGGAGAGCTCCACTAATGTCGCGGTGCCGAGATGGGAAAGGTAGTACAGGATTGTCCATTGGGAACGATACAAACCGTGCTTGGCAAGTTCCAAGTTTAAGTGGTGTTCAAACGGCCTGTAGAGGAGGAGAAATTGGTGAAAGAACTCGCGGTACGTTTTTATAGAAATCCCTCCTTTTCAAATAGTTACCCTAAGTAACAGTTACCCAAGTTAACTATTATAATAGCAAAAAAAGAAAAACCTGTCCAGAAGACGCCCAGGCGGCGAGCAACAGAGAGTTCCGGAAATCGAACTATTAAAAAGCGACCAGGAAGTTGCTTTCCTGGTCGCTTTTGGATTAGGTATAGAAAGTTTGGCTGATCCATTCTAAAAGTTTTGCAAGCAGCCAAAGCGGTGCCCCGACGAGAAGTATACCCGCTATAAAATAACTAGCCGCTTTCACTGCACCAAACAGCAAATCTTGGATGGCACCAGCCAAATCGTCCACAAATCTCAACATACAGATCCCGCCTCTCGGTTTTTGCCATTTTCACCATCATAGCATAGCCTGAAAGTTGGAACATGGAAATTTAAAATTCCACTCTGTTTGATCAACAATTTGGAGTTACCTGGCGACCACCTGTGAATTCAACACATAATCCACGGTTTCCTGGTCGGACTTCGTCGGGAGGTGATAGGATTGTTGGAAGGTTTCATGCCCTTTGCCGGTGATGATGATAAAATCCCCTGATCGGCTATGCTCCATCGCTAATTTTATTGCCAGCGTTCGATCGGATACGATCAGCCCTTTTTCATTTCCGAATTGGTCATTTAAACTGTCTAAATTGTGCACCATGTCAGTTAAGGCCACTGAATTCAAATCATCCAAGGTCAAAATGTATTGGTCGCTCAATTCGGAAGATACCAGCAGCATCTCTTTTCTTTTGCTGAGGTCTCGATTGCCTCTGAATCCGAAGATATGGACGATCCTTTTGGCCGCCAATTGTTTGGCTGTTGTCAGAACGTGCAGCAGGGCATCCGGTGTATGGGCATAGTCAATTACGATGGTCGCACCGTTGGGAATTTTGAACGTTTCAAACCTTCCGGCTACACCTTTGAATTGGTGGAGTGCATCTACAATGCTTTCCGGTGGCAAACCAGCAATTCGGGAAGTGCTGTAAGCCAAAAGCGTGTTTAGCATATTGTGCATGCCAGCCAAAGGAGATGGGATGGTGATTTCTGTGCCTTCTTCATTCAGTTGAATCATTGAATTTTTTACATCGAATGCAAGGCGGCCCGCGCCATTGGTTTTTGATTCTCCTACCGCGTATGTCCGAACCCCTCTAGCTTGCAATAAATCCACGAGTTGACTTCCCCAAATCGTATCGGTGCTGACGATGGCTGTTCCAGTTGGCTTTAAGTGGCCGAACAACCGGGATTTTGCCTGAAAGTAATCGCTTAACGAATCGTGGTAATCCAAATGCTCATGATGAAGGTTGGTGAATAAACAATAATCAAATTCCAAGCCTTCAATGCGGTTCTGTGTCAGGCCATGCGATGACACTTCCATGATCACGACATCGTCCCGGCTTTCAGCGAGAAGTTGGTGAGCCACCAAAGAGTTTGGTGTGGTATTGGCACTTTTTATCACTGTGCCATTTACGATGTTTTGGATCGTCCCTATTATCGCGCAAGACTTTCCGGTGCTTTCGAAAATCTGTTTCAACAAATAGCTCGTGGTTGTTTTGCCATTCGTCCCGGTTATGCCTATCATCAGCTTAGCGTTTGATGGATTGTGATAGAAATTCTTGGCGAGGAGGCCAAGTGCTTTCCGGCTATCGTCCACTTGAATATAAGGGACCGGCAACTCCAAATTTTTAGCTTCTCCAATGACGAACGAAGCGCCGTTCTCAATCGCATGTTCGATATAGTCATGGCCGTCGTTGCCATAACCGCTTATCGCGACAAAGACAAACCCCGGTTGGACCTTCCGGGAATTTTCCGCGATGCCCCGAACGGTTTGTTCCAGCGTTCCATCTTCAATTTCATTTATGATTTTCAATTTATTTATCAGTCTTTTGAGCAGCATCAGGTTGACCTTTCTGTATAAAACTTAAGATTCCCTGATTATAGAGAAGAAGTATGGAGAATTTATGCAGATTTGAAAGATTGTTTTGCACGAAATTAATAAGCATGATTAACGGCAAGCTAAAAAGAAGGGCGTCCGCTATTTGACAGCGGACGCCCTTCTTTTTGGATTTGAAGCTGTAAGAGGCTTAGTTCCTTTTGTTATAAGTTAACGTTTTCCCGGTTATACCAAACACAACCGTCAGCACTGGACACAGGAAGCAGAAGAACGCGAATGGCAAATAAGATAAGGTGGAGACGCCGAGCACCGAGGTGATAAAGATGCCGCAAACGCTCCACGGCACAAGTGGATTCACCACTGTTCCGGCGTCTTCCATGACGCGGCTCAAGTTCTTGCCGGCCAGTCCGAGTTTATCGAACTGGCCACGGAACGCTTGGCCGGTCAACAGAATGGACAAGTACTGTTCACCAACCAAAATGTTGATGCCGATTGCTGTCATAGCTGCAGCGGCAATCACAGAAGATACTTTATTTAGCAAACTTTCAACTTTTCCTAATAAGGTTTGGACAATACCGAGCGTAAAGAGCAGACCGCCCATGCTCAGCGACAACAAGACCAGCCCGATTGTAAAGAACATGCTTTGCATGCCGCCGCGGGTTAGCAATTGATCAACGTCTGCGACTCCAGTTTCCGAAACATAGCCGCCGAACAAAATACCGAAGACCTCCGACACCGCGTAGCTTTGGTGCAGGTAGGAAAGCGCAATGGCTAAAATGGAACTGACCGCTAGATTCATCATGGCCGGCACTTTCTTGATTGTGAGTATAACCAATGCAACGAGCGGCAAAATCGCATACCAGTGGATGGTGCCGGTCGCTAAAAGACCTTCTTGGAAAGCTTGAATCTTCTCAAGATCGGTCAAGACCACATCGGGCGAAAGAATGGCGAAAATGATTAGCGAAATGAAAAACGCCGGGATGGTGGTCCAACCCATATTGCGGATATGGGTAAATAAATCGACACCGGCGATTGATGAAGCCAAATTGGTCGTATCCGAAACGGGCGACATTTTATCGCCGAAAAATGCGCCTGAAACGATGGCGCCGGCTGTAATGGCAAGAGATACATCAAGTACAGTGGCCATTCCGATAAATGCAACACCGACCGTCGCAACGGTTGTCAATGAGCTGCCGATCGCCAAGCCGACAATCCCCGCTATTACAAAGACAATCGCGAAGAAAAACAGCGGCGTGATCAGGTGGAATCCGGCATAGATAAGTGTCGGGATGGTCCCGCTCATCATCCAGGTGCTGATCAGGATGCCGATAAAGAAAAACAGGAATACTGCGCTCATGCCCGCTCCGGCGCCTTGCACCAGACCGCTCTCAAGCTGGCGGTACGGGACTTTTTTGATCAAGCCGTAACAAATCAGCAGAAGGATGGAAAACAGGATAGGCAAATGCGGGGCGGCTCCAAATCGGATCAAACTGACGCTGATGGCCGCGACGATTAACGCTACTAACAAAATGGACTCTTTGACAGATGGTGTAACTACTGCTTTGATGTGGAACATGATGTAACCCCCTTAATTTATGAAAAACAAAAAGAAAACCTATCATCCCTGAGAAAGGGACGAAGGTTTTCTCCGCGTTACCACCCTATTTGACGGCCTTAAAGCCATCCGCTTCGTTAAAAGTTGAAAACAGCAGATGGTGTATTTCATCCGGATTGCTGCCTGAATTTCCACCACCCATTCAGTCTCTTTGTGCTGCGCGCAATCGAATTACTAGAACATCTTTCAACGTGTGTATAGTTGCTTATAGCTTAAAATCTTACCATGGGTTTTTTTGAAGTCAAGGAGATTTTTAATTCGCCATAGAGGCTACAAGGAGTTTCTCGCAACGGGTCGAATACTTATAAACCAGAAAACTATTTTATGGCAGGAAGGAGAAGTTTAATGAAAACGAAGACCAAACTAAAATCGAAATTGTCTCGGACCTTTTCAAACAATTTTCCTGGCGCTTATCAGAAGTTCACGATGCAGCACACACAACAAAATGAAGGCCTGCCGGAAACGAATGTACAAAAACCCATCAAAGCGTGTACGGTGGCTTTGATTTCCACTGCAGGAGTCCATTTGAAAACGGATCCGCCCTTTGATGTTGACAATCCGGCCGGAGACCCGACGTTCCGGTTGATTCCCGGGCATACGGAAGAAGCGGAGTTGACGGTGACCCACATTTATTATGACACCAAATACGCAAAAACCGATCCCTCCATCGTCTTTCCGCTCAAGCAGTTGCGGGAACTTGCTAATGGCGGAGAGATTGGAGCGGTAGCAAGTGCTAACATTGGGCTGAACGGCGGCATACTTGATACAGAATTGGTGGAACGCGATGCCATCCCGTTTGTCGTTGAACTGTTCCGGAATGAAAACATTGATGTTGCTCTTCTTGTGCCTGGCTGAGGATCTTGCCATAACGTACTCGGGCTGTATGCCCGGGCTTTAGAAGAAGTTGGCATCGCTACTGCCATGATTTCGCTTTTCCCCGATGTGACCGATAAAGTCGGAGCACCGAGAACGCTGCATGTGCCGTTCAAAATGGGACGCCCATGCGGAGAGCCGTTTGATTTTGAGACAAGGACAAGGGTGTTAAAACAATTGCTTGAGCTGGCATTGTTGCCTTCCGGGACGCGGTTGATATATCAAGATGTTCCATAACAACAGGCCAAGCGCTTCCCAAAACCAAGCGCTTCCCAAGGCGCCTTGGCTTGTTTAGCTGCGGTAAATTTTGTTTTTATGAAATTTAAAGTCAGTTGCCAATAAACAAAAGCAAGGAATCATCATATGCACTAATGCCTAAATGGAGGCTTAGCGGGACAGATTGTTACTAAATTATAGAGGGAATTGTATTAATAATCTTGCAAACGAGAGCGGCTTCTGGATTTCTGGAGAAAGCTCTTCAACTTTGTCTCCCATCACATAGACCCGGAGCGGCATGCCGCTCCGGGTCTATGTTTGTTTTTGGTAACTGTGCAGGCCACTTATAAACACTTAAATTGTTTCATGTATATATTCGGATATGGGACCTATGCTATATTTAGATTATCCTATTTTTGTTAATTTCACGCACGAAGGAGTATGCCATATGTATCTGACGATTCAAGCCCAAGGGGACAACGTTAAAGCTATTTCATATTTGCTGGCCAAGAACCCGAACAATGTATACGAGCGGAAACAAAAAGGCCATTTGGTTCGCTTTTTCTACAGCAAGTGCACCGATACGGAACTGGATGCAACGATTTTCATCACGCCGGATCCGCTTGAACTAATCCAAAACAAATCGCGTTCCAATGATATTACCCATTACATAAATGACCGGGAATTTGCTGTCAGCAGCATCTTTACTTCGCTGATTCGCTCCGCTCTTGGCACGGCTCTTAACGGCCAGCCAAAAGAAGAATATGCCCAGTGGGTCGGTCACCGCTTTCCGTTTCGCTTCACGTTCGGTCCGGTTGCGTCTTCGCTATCTGATCAACAACTGCGAGCATTGTTTGAACCGATTGGATACGAAGTCGAGATAACACGGCCAAAGATCGACTATTCGATCCACATCAAAGACCGCAGCTCTGTCCGTACCGTTTCGCTGTCAGGACTTCAGACGCTGCAAGACGGACTGCGCCATTTGTTTGTCTTGATTCCGGTGATCGATAACTACAAACACTATTTTATAGACGAAAAGGAAATAGACAAACTAGAGCGCTACGGGGAAGGCTGGCTTGAAACGCATCCGAACCGCGAATTCATCTACCGGCAAGCACTGCGTTTCAAGGAATTATACGATTTAGTAGACCTCGCCGACGAAAAAGAGAAAAAGGAATCTCCGGAAAAAACACTGCGGCTAAATGATCTGCGCTATGAAAAAATCATCGAATTACTCGAGGGCTTAAAACCGAAAACAGTTGTGGACTTCGGTTCTGGCGAAGGCAAGTTGTCCGCAAAAATCGGGTTCCTAAAAGGAATCCAAGAAATCCTGGCGGTTGAACCTTCCGAGTCTGCTGCGCTTAAAGCGATGGATCGGTTCAACAAACTGGAGGAAAAAGAACAATTCGTAATGCCGGAAGCCATCTGGGGATCGCTGTTTTACATGGATGAGCGCCTGAGAGACAAGGATGCTATTGTACTCTGTGAAGTGATCGAGCATATCGATGAACAGCGCCTCCCCAAAGCGATGGACACGATTTTGTCCGTCTATCAGCCAGGTGCGTTGATTATTACAACACCTAACCGCGAATACAATGAGGTTTACGATATGGAAGACCATTTCCGCCATGCCGACCACCGTTTTGAATGGACGCGTGTGGAATTTGAAGGATGGTGCCACAAACGGAATCACCAGTCTCAATACGAACTGGAATTCCACGGCATTGGAGAAGAACAGCAGTTCTTTGGGCATCCGACCCAGCTCTGCATTTTTAAACGAAAGAGGGAATTCTCATGAAAATCGGATTGCCGCATGCGGGCATTGTTTTGCTAGTCGGACCTTCCAATAGCGGAAAATCAACCTTGCTCAACAGTCTGATCACAGATGGCGCCATTGTGCCGTCAGAAGTGATTGGTTCAGACCAATTCCGGATCCTGGTCAGCGACAAGGAATTTATCGGATGGGGCGACCGGCCGCCGGATGAAGCTGTGGGTTTGATGGAAGAGTACAACAGCATTTCAAAAGAAGCGTTTTCCTTGATGGAATCGCTTATCGAAACCCGTTGCCGTTTGGATAAAGTCTCTATTGTCGATGCCACACATTTGCATTCGGCAGACCGGAAACGCTATATCGCCTTGGCAGAGAAAAACCATGTGCCCATCATTTCTTTGGTATTCGATATACCGGAAGCGGAATTGCTGCGCCGTGATGAAAATCGGGATTTCCCCCGCGGAAAACGGCGCATTAAGCAGCAAGTCCAAGTGTTCAACCGGGAAAAGCGCTGGCTAAAAAAAGAAGGCTTTGCTTCTGTTTATACCATTAAAGATGTTGGTGCCCTTGAGTTCTTCCGCCATGCAAATCCATTGAAGAAAGAGGTCGGTCCCGGCATTGACCTCGTCGGTGATGTACATGGCTGCTTTGAGGAATTATTGGAACTCCTTGGGAAACTGGGATACCAAAAAAATGAGGAAGGATTATTCGTGCATCCGGATGGACGGAAATTTGTCTCCGTTGGCGATGTCATGAGCCGCGGCCCGGCTTCACTCGAAACAATGCAATTCTTCCAGCAACACGTCCAACGGGATTTGGCCTTTATGGTCGACAGCAACCATGGCTGGAAAATCGCCCGCTGGCTTGATGGCCGGAATGTAGTCCTCAGCCATGGCGACGAAAAAGTGGAAGCCGAATTTGCAGCGTACGAAAACGAGGCAGGCAGCGAGAATGCTAAGCAACTGAAAACCGAGTTGAAGGATCTATTGTTGCAAGCGCCTTCCCATTTGATCTTTACAGCCAATGGCGTCCCTGTTCTTACTTGCGCCCATGCCGGCATCAAAGACGAATTTATCGGCAAGCAGTCAGCTGCGGTCAGCGATTTTTGCCGCTACGGAGCCACAGGAGGGAGCGATGTTCAAGGAAAGCCGATCCGGAAAGATTGGACCGCATCCCGCACCTCCCAATCGCTTATTGTTTGGGGCCATGACCCAAAACCGCGCCCACTCTTGATCAACAACACGATTAACATTGATCAAGGCGTGGTATTCGGCGGCGAACTGACGGCATATCGGTATCCGGAACGCGAATTCGTGTCAGTTTCTGCCAAAGAGAATTACGCAGGAACAGACGGCAACCCGCTCCATGAATGGGAGAAAAACCGGTTAAGTCCGCCGAATATCGCGAAGTTCTTGAACGGCTATTCGGTCTTGACGGAAGAGCTCGGCGAGGTGAAAATCCAGCAAGAAATTGTCAAGCCCGCAATCGATTCGGTTTCCCACTTTACTGTGCCGATTGAACAACTGCTCTATATTCCGCCAACGATGAGCCCGACACCGAAGCCTTCTTCACTGGTAGGGTATTTGGAACATCCACAAGAAGCGATCGATTATTACCGGAGCAACGGCATTGAAACACTCATCGCAGAGAAAAAACACATGGGCAGCCGTGCCGTGCTGCTGTTGTTTGAAAGCAAAGAAGCGGCAAAAAAACAGACCGGATTGGACACGCTTGGCATCATCCATACCCGGACTGGGAAGCGTTTTTTCGACGCAGAGTTGGAACAGCAAGTGGTCAACCGACTACACAGCGAGTTGCAGAAAAAAGGCTATTTCCGCAAGCACAAAACTGAATACGTCTTATTGGACGCTGAAATCATGCCATGGAATCTGAAAGCGAAAGAACTGATCAGCGCCCAATACGCCCATGTGGCGGAAAATGCGCTTTTGGACCGTTCTGCTTTAACCGGCAAACTGGCGGCTGCCGCAGCGGAAAATGAACAATTGACCGGATGGCTTAAAGAATATGAGCAAAAGCAGGAGAATGCCGAAGCGTTTCGTGACGTGTTCCAGAAATATTGCTGGGAAGTGGACGCGCTCGAGTCGATTCAAATCGCCCCTTTCCATGTCCTGGCCCACAGCGGGGAAACATTCTTCCACAAGCCGCATACCTGGCACATGGCCATGAACCGCGAATTTGCCGACGGGTCCGAGTTATTTGTAGCGACAGAGTTTAAATTGATTACCGACCAGGCAAGTGAAGATCAAGTGATTGCCTGGTGGGAGGAGATGACTGAAGATGGCCATGAAGGCATTGTCATCAAACCGGAATCTTATATTGCCAAAAACAAAGGCAAACTCCTGCAGCCGGCAATCAAAGTCCGCGGAAGGAAATACTTGAGCATTATTTATGGCATGGATTACCTCCAACCGGAAATTCTTGCGCGCCTTAAAAACCGCAATACCGGAAAAAAGCAAAAAATGGCGTTAAAGGAATTCTCACTTGGCCTCGAAGGCATTACCCGCTTTCAAAACCGGGAATCCATCGAGCGGGTCCATGAATGCGTCTTGGCCACACTTGCCTTGGAGTCTGACCCTGTAGACCCAAGATTATAAATTTTTTTATTGGAGAGAAAGAGCAAGCCGTTCTTTCTCTTTTTATCTTGTCTAAAGCAGCAGACCAGCCAGCGACAAATGCCGCTGATTTTTCGTTGCCACTAGAAAAGAAGGAGGTGTATGCAATTGAAAAAGCAATGCCATCAATGCCAGACGGAAATGATCCCTGACTGCCGAGTAACAATTGAGGGCGGAATGTACGGGATAAAGATCAGCCGAAAAGGAGGCGGGCTTTTTAGACGGGCATCCGCTAAACCCAAAGCCGCAGTTTGCCCCGAGTGCGGGTACATAGCATTATACCTGGACAACCCCAGCGAGTTTATCCGGTAACACCTATACTCGTCGTCAATAGCAAGCGCTTGTTTCAAAGGTCCGAACAACATGGTTGACAGCACGGAATAGAAAAGGTAAAATTATCTCGAATTCAAGATAATTATTTTTCAGTTTAATTCCACTTTGAAAGGGAGTTTGTCCATTATGAACCACATTAAAGGAATGCACCACGTTACTGCCATCACCAGCAGCGCGGAAAAGAACTATGAATTTTTCACATATGTATTAGGCATGCGCCTTGTCAAGAAAACCGTCAATCAGGACGATATCCAGACCTACCATCTGTTCTTTGCCGATGATAAAGGAAGTGCAGGCACGGATATGACGTTCTTCGATTTCCCGGGAATCCAAAAAGGCACGCACGGAACCAACGAAATTTACAAAACGTCATTCCGCGTGCCGACAGATGCAGCGCTTGACTATTGGATAAAACGTTTTGACAAATACGAAGTCAAGCATACGGGCATCAAGGAATTGTTCGGCAAGCAAACGCTGTCGTTCACAGATTTTGACGATCAGCAGTATATGCTGGTGTCGGATGAACACAACGAAGGCATCGCTTCCGGGACGCCCTGGCAAAAAGGGCCAGTGCCGCTTGAGTTTGCGATTACCGGCCTTGGACCGATCCACATCCGGATCGCCCAGTTCGATTATTTGAAAGAAGTGCTGGAAAAAGCCATGCTCTTCCGCGAAATCGCCAAAGAAGGTTCGCTTCATTTGTTCGAAGTGGGCGAAGGCGGCAACGGTGCACAAGTGATCGTCGAATACAATACGGTATTGCCACAAGGGCGCCAAGGGTTTGGTACCGTCCACCATGCTGCGTTCCGTGTTGAAGACCGCGCCGTGCTGGACGAATGGACAGAACGCATGGAGAAATTCGGTTTCGGGACTTCCGGCTATGTTGACCGTTTCTTCTTCGAGTCGCTGTATGCCCGCGTCGCGCCTGGCATTTTGTTTGAGTGGGCAACAGATGGTCCTGGCTTCCTAGGCGATGAGCCGTACGAAACCGTCGGTGAAAAATTGTCTTTGCCGCCGTTTTTAGAGGGGAAACGTGACCAAATCGAAAAAATGGTCCGTCCGATCGACACGGTCCGAAGCACAATCGAATTCGAAAAAGAATACTTGTAATCCACACTTTCTTCACCAGCAAATGCCGCTTGGCGTTCGCTGGTGTTTTTTCGTTTCAGACTTGAAATTGCGGGAGGGAGATGTATATACCCGCTTATCAGGCGGTTGGTGAGAAATCGATGTTTAAACCAGATTCAGGAAGGAAAACAAGAGTAAAAAACATTCGCATTGGAGGAGAATCTTATGGCGATTACCCATCAAGTCCTTGTGTTGCTGTTTATCGGCTATATCATTTATACCATCGACTTGAAAAAGAAATATTTCCCCGTACCGGTTGTGCTTGTGCTGCTGGGCATCGGCCTGTCATTTCTCCCGTTTTTCTCTTCCTTGAAGATTTCGAAAGAAGTCATCTTCAATGTCTTCCTCCCGGCACTGCTGTTTACTTCCGCCTACCAATTCCCGCAAAGCCAGCTGAAGAAAAATTTCGGCATCATCATCACACTCAGCACCGCCGGTTTGTTTGCCACGACGGCTTTACTGGGGATCGGCATTTATTTCATCAGCGGTTCTCTTGTTTCGCTTTCTTGGACAGCGGCATTCCTGCTGGCATCCATACTGGTGCCGACTGACCCTGTATCGGTTACCGCCATTATCAAAAACAGTACCGGACAAGAACAAATAGCAGATATTGTTGAAGGGGAATCGATGGTCAATGACGGGACAAGCATTGTTCTGTTCACCATTTTCCTGTCCATGTTCGAGACGGGCAATGGATTTTCCATCGGCAAACTTATCGGGGACTTCTTCCTGGTTTCTTTGGGAGGCGTCGCAATCGGTTTGCTGCTGGGCTGGCTCTTAAGCAAAGCGATCCGCTATACGCACGATAAGCAGTATCAGGTAATGCTGACAATCATAGTGGCTTATGGTGGGTTCTACATCGCTGAAGCAATCGGTGTTTCGGGGGTCTTGGCTACTGTCGTGGCCGGGATGATGCTATCTTTTGAAATTGGCCGTTCGATCAAGGAAGACAAGCTAAAAGAGTCCCTGGACGGATTTTGGGATATCATCAATCCTACAATCTTGTCGGTTCTGTTTTTGATGATTGGGATACAGACGGCAGATTATTTGGCTTTTCCGCATTGGGGAGCGGCCATAATGATTTTCGTCCTTTCCGTTATTGCCAGATTCCTCGTGCTGGGCGGCTTTGTTTACGGCGTTCCCGCTTGGCGAAAAGAGTTTGACAGCGACTTTTCCACCACGGCCTTGATGTCTTGGGCCGGCATTAAAGGGAGCATGTCAGTCGCGCTGCTTCTTTGGTTGGAATCTGCTGTCTCTGAAGGCGATCAACTGCTTGTTTCGTTGGCGTTCGCGGCTATCCTCTTGTCCCTTGTTCTCCAAAGCATGGGCATTTATCCGCTTGCAAAACTATTGGCCCCAAAAAGCGATGGGTAAAATAAGCGATTGCTTTAAAACTTAATGCCAAGCGAAAGACCAGGAAATATACCGGTTTTTCACTACTTGGAAGATCAGCCAGCAAAAAATAAAGAGCAGAGCAGTCTGTTCTTTTTCGTTTCTTGTGTTTCTTGCCTATCCAAAACCCGGAAAAACAAGAGCATTTTTGGGGGAAATGGAGTATGATGGGCGTAAAAGGACGCTTACAAACATAAACAGCTGCATCCGTGTTCCACGGCCTTATGGTGTTCACACTCTAAATCGTGAAAGGAGGGGTGCATCACTTTCTATCCGAAAACCCTTTGAACTCTGCGAACTGCTGATGCCAGTAGGATACGTGATAAAGGGAGTGAACAGGATGACTATGTTGTATAACGACCCCAAACCGGAAAAAAGGAACGGATCGGCTTTCTTGCTGATTGTGGCACTGCTTGTAGCAGCGGGCCTGCTTTACTACTTTTTCTTAAAAGATGACAATGCTGCGGAAGCCGACCTGACGCCAGGCGCAACTGCAGACTACGATGTGGCGATTGACTTATTCAATGGCCTATTCAATGTGTCGGCGGAAATCGAGGTGTTGAATGCGTCGGAGGACTCGCGGGAAGAAATCGGCTTTGATTTCGTCCCTGCTGGATTGCACGAGCGGAGTATCTCTGTGTTTTTGAACAATTCATGGGAGACCCGATTAAGCTCAGTGACTGATTCGGAAGGGGAACTTTTTTACAAATTGAACGACAACCGTTTTTTCATTCTGCTTCGGAAACCGTTAGAACCTGGCAGCAAAAAGAAAGTTTCTGTGGAATAAGGGAAGCATATTATGAGTTCTCACTTAAAAAGAGGAACCAACCCACGGTCCCTCTTTTTATCCGCTTAACAACCTCTTAGCTACCAGTCAAATAACGTCGAGCGGCGTTTTTTGTCCAGGCCCTGGAAAAGCCTCATCCAGTTTCTTTAATTCTTCCTGTGTCAGTTCGATTGCAGCTGCTTGTGCGTTCGCGATGACATGTTCTGCCCGCCCTGCTTTTGGAATCGCCTGCACATTGCCGGAACGCAGTGTCCAAGCGAGTGCGATTTGCAGGGGAGCGGCGTTATGGTTAGCCGCTATCTCCCCGAGCACCGCATCGGTCGTCAAGGCTCGACGGTGCGATCCGCCTTGCGCGAGCGGACTATAGGCCATAATGGGAATCTCGTGTTTTTCATGCCAATCCATTAAATCAAACTCAATGCCGCGTGATCCTAAATGGTACAGCACTTGATTTGTTGTGCAGTTCTTGCCGTGCGGCACGCTCCACAATTCCTCCATGTCGTCCGTATCGAAGTTCGATACGCCCCAGCGTTTGATTTTTCCTTCCGCTTTCAGTTGTTCCATGCCTTCGACGGTTTCGGCTAACGAGACGCGTCCTCGCCAATGCAGCAAATACAAATCGAGTGAATCGGTACCCAGGCGTTTCAAACTGTTTTTGCACGATTTTTTAATTTGCTTCAGTCCAGCATTTTGCGGATACACTTTGGATACTAAAAAAACTTCGTCGCGCCTGCCTTGAATCGCTTCACCGACTAGGCGTTCCGATTTTCCTTCGCCGTACATCTCCGCCGTATCGATTACCGTCATGCCCAGTTCAATTCCCAGCTGGAGAGCTTGGATTTCTTGCTCTTTGTTCGCTTTGTGGTCACCTATGTTCCAGGTGCCTTGGCCGAGAGCGGGGAGGCGGGTGCCATCCGGCAGGGTAATTGTCCTTTGCTGCAGCGCTTGGTGGATTGCTTGTTGGTCCAAATCATCCCATCCTTTCAGTCTATTTGGTGTTCTATTCTTTTCCCTGCAAGCGCAATTCAAAACTCTAAAAAGCAGGACATCCTGTCTAAGGTGCAGAACTAGGTAAGAGCAATCAATAGCTCATGTTAGGAGAAAAGAAATTTGACAAATAAAGCGGTATTTGCTCTTATGGTCGTGATCACAACCAGTTTGATGGGATCATCCTTTGCTGTCGGCAAAATTGGATTGAGTTACGTGTCTCCGCTGCTTTTGGTGGGTATACGGTTCACCTTGGCCGGACTGTTGATGATTGCAATCGTCACAGCGTTGAAACGGCCGCATCCAAAGCGTTTTACCGATTGGCTGCGAATCTTTTGGATCGGCGCTTTTCAGACAGCCGGGGTTATGGGCGCCATCTTCTTAAGTCTGCGGACCATCACAGCCGGGGAATCGGCTATTTTGACGTTCATGAACCCGCTGCTGGTCGTTGTACTCGGAACTCTGGCGCTTAGAATACGCTACCGCTTTGTCCAATGGGCAGGTGTGCTGTTGGGGTTTATCGGCGTTGTTGTTACGATGGGCACTGAATTGCAGCTGGAAATCGGCACGTTTTTCGGTTTTAGTAGCGCGGTTTTTTGGGCTGTCGCGACGCTGTTGATCAAAAAGTGGGGAGCCCGCTTTGATATTTGGGTGCTAACGGCGTATCAGATGCTTTTTGGCGGTATTTTATTGCTGCTGGGGAGTGCGTTGTTAGAGGAGGCCAAACTGATTCTCAATCCAGCATCAGTGTCCATTATTGTATGGCTTGCAGTCATGGCATCGATTGTCCAATTTGCGATATGGTTTTACTTGCTGCAAAAAGGCAATCCGGGAAAAGTCAGTGCCTTCTTGTTTTTAGCACCGTTTTTTGGCGTCATCAGCGGCTGGTGGCTCTTAGGAGAAGAGCTCGGGCTGACCTTGCTGCTTGGCGGGAGCTTGATCTTTATCGGCATTTTTTTGGTGAATTGGCCCGATAAAGCGGCAAAAACGCCTATAGCGGAATGACTTATTAGGGCGTGAATATTCAGTTTTTTTAAAGGCGGCTAATTCATCTTTCTGCAGCTGGAGCGGCACTACTGAAAGACAAATAGAATGGAGGAATGCAATGTGGCGAAAGAATGTTGGATCAATCTGCCGGTGAAAGATCTCCAAAAGTCGAAAGACTTCTTCAAAACCCTTGGTTTGACGGTGAATGAGCGGTTTTCAGACAGCGAAGAAATGGCTGGTGTAGTGGTTGGTGACCACAATGTCATGGTCATGTTGTTTCCGGAAGAGGCTTTTAGGTCGTTTACAGGCATTGCGGTGACAGATACCAGCTCGAGTTCAGAAGTTATTTTGTCGATTTCGGCCGAGTCACCAGAAGAAGTCCAGGAGTTCATCCAGAAAGTGGAATTAGCTGGAGGCGCAGTATTTTCTGGACCAGGCGAACGCAATGGGTTTTACGGAGCAGGTTTTTGTGATTTGGACGGCCATCGTTGGAACTTGCTGGTGATGTAGACTAATGGCTGGGATATATGGAAAAAGCGAATCCTGGATCAATAGCAGATACGAACTTGTTTTGAGACAGACAGTAACCAAACACAATCATTCAGAAGCGCAGCAAATTCATACCGAGTTGCTGCGCTTAAATTTTATTGGTTGTGAGACAATTTATTTTTTATAAAGAACGAAAATAAATTCTGGCGCATATAAATAAATGACTAAGATGCAAAACGCATTGAAAACGCGTAAAATAGCGGATTTAGCGCATAAGCTAAAACAAGCCCGAAAATGCCAAAAAAGGCGCAAAAATCGGTTTCGTCTCACTATTAAAAGTATACTTAATAAATGAAACGTTACTTCCGATAATTTATATTATGTCTACTAAAATTTTTTTGGCTTTTAAGAGATATCTTTAACTTTGCTTCCCTCTTAGTATCAGAGCATTTTTATGAGTTTTAATATTATCTCTTAATAAAGAAACTTCATCCTTTTCTTTTTGGAATTCATCATATTTTCTTGGTAAGTATAAATTTTTCTCTTGGTACATCCAATCAGAAAAATGTTTTATTGTTTTTCTGCCGCTTACATAAACTCTATAGTGAGTTTCATAAGTAGTAAAATTTGTTTCAAAACCTTGCTTTGCTATTACTTCTTGCAACGAAAGCATGAAACTTTCCGAACCACCAACAAAGCTAATAAAATAATTTCTGTAACTTACATATCCATCTCCATCAAAATATCCTCTTATAAAATGTGAAAGAAAATCTGGCGGGATATTTGGGAACTCAACTACTTTTGATTTATTTGGAGTTAAACCATACAACTCAATTAAATCTTTTTTTAATATTTTACTATGAATATTTAATATATGAACCCCGGTTTTTTCATTTATAATTATAGGGTGATTTGAATCCATAGCTACTTTAATTTTTTCGAGTATATATTTTTCTTTTTGCGCAAAGCTTATTGATTGCTGGTCTTTCACAATACAACCGTCTGCAAAAAAGAAGCCTAAAATATACGCCATGGTACTAGACCAAGTTTTAAAATAATCCTCATTAACTTTGAATTTTCTCTTCCAACTACCTGTCTCTTTCATTTCGACTTTATTTTGATTTAATAATGATCTAATGTAACGATCGGAAACATTGGCCATCCTGCCAATTTCTTTAGTGCTTATCCCATTAGTGTAATATTGAATTATCTCATCGATGGACAAAGAGCATTTCCCGCGCTTAATATCACTCACTTTCATCCCTCCTTTGCAAAATCTTATATATTTTACGAACTAATACGCTTAGATGAATATACATTGAAAATATACTGCAGAAATTCCGTCTCATTAAGTTAAATTCTAATGAATTTTATAAGTAATTAGTGTAAGGAATTCCGTGTCATGCCGCTCGCAAACTTCATAAATCCCATTGCTTCGTAATACGGTTCTAGATTCTCTTCACACATTAGCTGAGCGATTACACCGTTTGATTCGCATTGATCGATCATTCGCTGCATTAATTGTTTGCCAATTCCGCTGTGTTGGTGGCTCGGTGCAATTCCCAGTCCGCAAATAATTGCTGTGATGACACCGTCTGAAATGATTCGTCCCATACCTACTAATCGCTCTCGGTCATATGCATATACAACGAACCAGCTTTGCATGCACATTTCCCTGAAATCTTCTTCTTTCAGTTCAAATGAATTCCAGCCTAATGCCTCATACAAGTTTAAAACTTTCTTAAAGTCCGCTGGTAGTTCCGTGGTGATTATTATCTGTCTTTCAGTGGCCATCGTCTTCACACTCCGATTTAAATGATTGCAGCCGCTCCTGCATTTGACTCTAAAGTATATTGCTTAGGAGGCAGAAAAAATGGTTTATTCACACCTGATCATAACAAATCCTCGCTCAGGCCAAACGATGATTTTCCGGAAAACCGCCAAGGATACAAATGGCACATTGCTTGAAATCGAATCTTTTAATCCGCCATCAGCAAGCTCTGAGCCCGAACACGTTCATCCTAAACAAGAAAGTTCTGCTGAAGTAATTTCCGGAAAACTGCATTTTGATATTAATGGCAACGTTCAAATTATAGGTCCAGGAGAAAAAGTCGTCATCCCACCGGGCGTTCCCCACCATTTTTGGAATGAAGGACCAGAAGAAGCCCGCTCGATACAACGCTTTTCTCCTGCATTAAACACGGAATCTTTCTTTAAGACCTATTTTGCACTGGCAAGAGACGGCAAACTAAATGAAAAAGGAGTGCCGAATCTGCTGTTGACAGCTCGGATAACGATGCATTATCAAAACGAAATCCGGCTCACCAGTCCTCCGTGGGCTGTGCAAAAATTGCTGTTCAGCGTGCTGTCCCCCGCAGCTGCATTGATGGGCTATAAAAAACAATATAACTAAGCCGGCCTGCAAAAGCGACTGCGAACTGTTCTGTTGAACCATTTTACCGCTTTCACAGCTCCGCTTTTCTGAAACAGGTTCGAAAGCCGGTACCCTATTAAAATGTGCCGGCTTTCCGGTTGGTGCCATATGGTATAATTACATAGAAAGCTACGGCTTAGCAACTTGGAATTGAGTGATTTTATTGCCTGGAACAACCCGTGAAAACCGAACCTTTTTTCAATGGATCAACTTCTTCATCCCGTATGTCTATACGCTCGGCATAATTCTGATTATCGGCTGGATGCTCGCGGCGTCCGTCAGCATCGCCATCGATAACGCCAGCAATGACCCGAAAGCGTTATTTTTGCAGACCGAAAGCGCTCCGTCAGCTGATACGGCGAATGAAACGTGGCTGAACCTGCTAATCAAACCGATCGTTACCTCCGACTTTAATCAAGTGATTTTCAGGGGCTTGTTTTTATTGCTGGTATGGATGCTGCTGTTCCTGGTCATTCCGGTGGCTTTTAAAAAGCTCAAACGTTTGAAACTGTTCAATATGGAATTTGAAGTGAATGACATTGAACAAGCCGCCATTCAAACAATTGAAGTCAGCGCCACCAAAGCGAATTACATGCTGTATTTGACGAGTGACGCGGCAACCGACCGGACGCTTGAAATATTGGATGAAATTGGCCTGAATTACAAAGATGTGCTGGAAACTTACTTGACAGAACTGCAAGAATGGTATAAAAATGCGCCGCTTGACACCCATTTTTCTTTTGAACTGTTCACCACCCCCTATCCGTCAAATCTTGAAGGTTTGGTGGCAGCCTCCAAAGAATCCGGCAGTTCCGTCATCCAGAACACGGCAGATCCAAACAACGTGATGCAGAAAAATTACCTGGTTTACGCTTATTCCTACCGGGAACAGGAATATATCACAGTCATCAGCAGTTATACGCAGGAATTCGATACTTTTGACCAATCGCTGTTCGAATCCATGCACAATGCCGTCAGCAAAAATATCGAGCACTATGAATACCTGCTGGCATTGACCTCTCCTGCAGAACCAGATGCATAAACAGCAGCATTTGACGCTGAAATGCAGGTATACTATGATAAACAAAAGGAGTGGATGAAATGACACTTGCTAAAACTCCATTCAGATCGGAAGACGTTAAAGAACGCGCTGCCCGTAAGCTGGCAAAAGTCCGCTCACATCGCCACCTGAACGACGCAACCCGCCCGCTGAACCCGCGGATCAAACCCGTACACGTAACGAAAGAAGATCCGTTAGTGCGGCGCATCACCAATCAATAACAGCCAATCAAAATACCTCCGCATCTCAAAGATGCGGAGGTATTTTTTTGGAAAGATTCATTCTGAGGGGATTTCGCTCCCTTGTTTTTCTGCAGCACCTTATCAATCTATCCGTTCATGAAATTGAGTAATTCTGGTTTTGGCGCTAAAATAGGTCATAAAAACAGCGGAGGCAATTTCAATGAACTTTATAACCGTTGACAGTTGGGATGATCAGCTTTGGCAAGACGCCAGCCCTCTTTACATGGAAGCGTTTGGAGACAAAGGCGCAAAACCGCTTAAGGTCATCAAAAACATGTTTGCGCAAGGAATTGCGGAGCTCCACGTGGCTTACCGCGAATCGACAGCGATTGGCATGGCTCTTACAGGGAAGCTTGCAAGAGAGCGCATCGTAATTATCGACTATTTGGCCATAGCCCCAAAAGAACAGAGCCATGGCCTCGGCAAATCCTTTGTTGATTATTTGAAACAAAAAGCAAAAGATGAAGGATATGGCAGGATAATTATCGAGGCTGAGGCTGAAGAAACAGCGGATAACAGCAGGCGTATTCATTTTTGGCAATCATGCGGCTTCCATCTTACCGAGTATGTCCATCACTATATCTGGGTCCCTGAACCCTATCTCGCCATGCATCTTCCCCTGCGTGCTGATTTGAAAAAGATAACCGGAGAAGAATTATTTGTGTATTTCAATCTTTTTCACCAGCTGTCGTTTCGCAGATTTTCTTAAGCTGCCCGTTTTACCTGAGAAAAGGCTGAAGCCTATTCATGGCTACACAATAAAACAAAAAGCCGGATTTCCTAAGTTACGGGAAAACGGCTTTTTATTATACGATTAATTTAGTTGTTGTCCCTGAAAAACTGAACAAAAAATCGAGACCCAATCTGAAGAAGTGTTTTTAAAGTGGCATTGTTTCTTTACGCTTTCAAACAAAAGCTCATTTTTCAGCTGCCAGTTCCAGATCCCAGCGTTCTTCTACCAGTTCGCCATCGGTCCACTCGTGGTTGGGCTTTTCTTCCGTTAACATAAAGCCATATCGTTCATACAAATACCGAGCAGCGCCGAGACTGTTGACGGTCCATAAGAAGACCTGCCGATAACGCTGTGCACGGCAAAACGCCAGCGCCGTGTCCATCAATTGTTTGCCGATGCCTAGGCCCTGATAGTTTTCATCCAGCACAAACCAGCGGAGCTGAGCGGTATCTTCCGTTGCTTTCGTAATGGCAATGGAGCCCGCGATTTCTCCATTTACTTCCGCAATCCACAATTCCCCGCCTTCCCGGTTCACCATGAACTCCGCTAAACCTTTCAGGACGTAGTATTCAAAGCTTTCGCTGAAATGATAGGTTCTACTGTAAAGGATGCCGTGCAAATACGCTACATAGCCGACATCTCCTGCCCGAAACGGCCGAATGGCGACTTGTTCAGGGCTTGAATTCGCACCCTGCAGGAGAGTTTCAATGGTTGCCATTGCAGTTGTCAGTTTGGTCAGTTCTGGATCCTCTAATGAATCAACCATTTTAGCCAATTCCAAGTTGGCATGGTCTGCTAGATTACGGTAAACAGCTTCACCGGCATCTGTCAAATACAGCAATTGCTGGCGTTTGTCATCAGGAGATTGCTGTTTCTCAATCAGCTCATCGGCTTCGAACTTCTGGAAGATTCGGCTCATATAGCCTCGGTCAATGCCCAATTTTCCCCGAATCTCTTTCGCAATAGCACCTTTCTTGTCATGAAGTTCCGAAATGACACGCGCTTCGAGCAACGAATATGGACGGTTATAAATTTCTTGGTCGATTTTCCCGAGCACATTGGCGTAATACCGGTTAAATTTCCGTATGTTTTCTACGTGCTTCATTTCTGCCATCGGTTATCGCCCCTAATAGTCAGAATAGTGAATACACTTTTAGTGTAAGTGATGTAGTTGACCAAAACAACTAGAAGCTGGCATCAATCGTCTTGTTAACGCAAGCAAAAACTCTCCTTAGTTAGGAGAGTTTTTGCTTACATTCGGCTGATGCAGTACTGATAGATGGCTGCAGTCGCTAAACAATCGCCCAAAGCATCGTGGGCGTTGTGCTCCAGTTCCAAAAAAGCGGTCAGCGTTGTCAATTTGTGGTTCGGGGTCTCTTTGATCACTCTTCTGGCCAATTGCACCGTGTCGATTACCGTATATTCGGGAATCGGTGTAATTTCCTCTAAAGCGTAGAGAAAGCCCATATCAAACGGCGCATTATGCGCAATGATCGGAAATCCTTCGATAAACGCAATGAGTTCGTGTGCCACTTCTTCAATGACCGGTGCATCTTGGACATCTTGATTTGTAATGCCGGTAATCCGGGTAATCGTCGGTGAAATGGAACATTCCGGATTGATCGTCACATACATCGTATCGACACGGTTATGGTTGATGTATTTAACAGCCCCAATTTGGATGATTTTATCGCTGCCAGCGCGAAGGCCGGTCGTTTCAAAATCCAGGATCACGTAATTGTCGGTTTTCTTTAAGCTTGTTTTGTATTTTTTCGGGCGCACCGGTTGGCGTCGTTGCCAACTTGGGCGCGTCTCCCGCAATTTCTGGTTCAATAGTTGTTCAGCATCTCGCTTGTCCATACTGTCACCCCTTCTTACTTTCTGTCCTGTTCATTGTATTCCCGTGCAGTTAATTTGTACAAACATCCATTAGGCCCCGCTGCGCTTCATATCCCGTATCGCTTGGATCGACAGCCGGACGAGCAAGACAACGCATAAGAACAGCCCGGTATACGCAGCGATATTCAAGTACACAGCAAATGCGGCATCGATGAATTGCGCAATCGCAAGCAAAGCCGCAGATACCAGCCCGAACGTGATGCCGGTCATCAGCAAAACGAAACGGGAAAACAGCTGAAGAATGAAGTTTGCGTTTTTCTTGTCTGAAAAGACGTCATGGTGCAGAATGATCTTTCCGCTTTCCACGCGCTGCAGGAGCAAGTCCAGCCGCTTTGGAATATTCAACAATTCCGGAATGATCAACGTCAGTTCTTCTTCCAGCTTTTCTTTGATGATGCGCGGTTCTTTGAACGGTTTCTTAAAAGCGGCATTCTTGTATTTCTTTGCGAATGTTTTCGCTTCCGTAAACATATCAAACGACGGATCGATCAAATGGAGTGTCCCGTCAAGTGTGATCAACGACCGCAATGCCGTCCCGACTGAAGGATAAAACGTCAAGCCGAAGTGGCGCACCAAATCGAACAGCGACTGGATCAGTTCGGTGGTCGGGATAGCGTCCACATAGGAAATCTTAAGCAACAGCTGGCCGAGCGCCTGTTCGAATTTTTGGCGGTCGATGTGGTCGTGTTCTTCTACCAGCAAGGTGACGGCATCATAAATGACGCTGGCATCGTTCTGCTGGACACCGATGATAAAGCGGATCACGCCGTCTTGCTGCGGAGCGGCCAAACGCCCCACAGCCCCGAAATCAAGCAAAATCGGCGTACCGTCTTGAACGTTGACAAAGACATTGCCTGGATGCGGATCGGCGTGGAAAATGCCCGAAAACAGCATCTGTTCAAAAAAGGAAAACAGGACCGTCCGTGCAAAATCTTTCGGGTCGACACCCGCTTGGAGAAACACTTCTCCTCCCTTTGCCAAATTCTTTCCGTTGACAAATTCTGAGACGATGAGGGTATCGTTGCTGTACTCCGTATAGACTTTTGGAATCTTGACCGGGTACGGGCTTTTGGCAAGGGCATTTGATATCTGGACCATGTTGCGGATTTCGATATCAAAGTTGATTTCTTCCCGAAGCCCCGCCGCAAAACCGATCGCCAGCTGGCGGAACCCTAAATTTTCGGCCCATTTCGACCGGTTGGATACCCATTCGGCAAATTCCACCAGAATATTCAAGTCGTCGCGCATGATGCGTTTGATTTCCGGCCGCAACAATTTAACCACCACTTGCTCATTATTCTTCCGGAGTACAGCTCGATGCACTTGGCCGATTGAAGCGGCTGCGAGCGGCTCCATATCAAAAAAGGAAAAGACCTCCTCTACCGGCGCTTTCAGGGAATTTTGCAAAAGAGCCTGCACTTGCGGGCTCGGGAGCGGCTTGACGTCTTGGTGCAGTTTTCCAAGTTCTTCGATAAAAGGTGCCGGAAACAAGTCAGTACGAGTCGACAGTACTTGGCCGAACTTGATGAAGATGCCTCCGCTTTGTTCGAGCGTGTCCCGGAAAGCAATGGCGAGCTCCCGGTCATTTTCACGGTGCCGCGCATATTTCAAGCCGCGTGTAATGCCGTTCCGAATCGCGATCTCCAGCACTTGGCTCAACCGCTTCTGGCGGCGCCAACGCAACTGGATGCGCCGCAGGAAGAATTTGCGCCCGGTGATCCGTTCTCCTTTTTCACCAAGTTCAATGGGATCGAACAATTCGAAAAACAGATAAAATAACATCGAGATCAAGACCATACTGCCGATCCATATGACCGTACTGACGCTTGTAACTTCGGAAACAACGCTTTCCGTCAAGTAATCGGTATAACGCAAGTAGGAATACCAATATACAAAGGACGTCAAAACCACGCCAAGTCCAACTGAAAATACGCGTTTCGCGAAATTGATCTGCGAACCCATTAACCGGCCGCCAACAAAATAAATAAAGAAGGCGACTAAAACAATTTCAATAAACAATCGAACATAGAGCATATATTCCTGCATGTATTCGCCTCCTTGCGATTCCCTAGTGCCCAATATCGAATCCGAAGTTTCTCCTATCAGTATAACAAACATAAAGGTTTTTTTATTTTGCAAACCTGTAAAGCTTTTAACTATAAAAAAACACAGCAAAAGAACAACGAGTCCTTCATTGCCATGTTTTTGTCGCACGGTTCCTCTTGATCGGTATCCTCAAGAAACTGTTTCCCGATGTACCACTCTGTTTTATGTAAGCTTGCCTGGCAACATTCTATAGCGCCTGAGAGCCTTTCAGGCCGCGTTGCGCTCCCTAAATGAATAACAGGGCTTCCGGATCTCCCAAAAGCGCTCAGTTGCCCGCAAATCACTTTTCTCGAACACTTTCAAACAAGCGGCCTGTTTCAGCCGCCCACTCCCTTTTCAATTTCCCTTTCAATCAATTCCAGCAAGCCGGCCGGATACAAAACCGTATCGGAATTCCGCAATTGAGTTAAAGGAATCCATTTAGCAGTCGTCGTTTTCAGCCCTTCGGTAACAGTAAATGCCTTCTGCAAGTAAAGGGCTGGGTCTTTGAATCCGACCGTATAAAGCTGGGTGATTTCATGAAACACGTCTCCATGGATCTCATAAATGTTTTCCAAACAGCTGACGTACCGATGAATTTCTATGTCGGCCCCCAGTTCTTCATGGTATTCCCTCACCAATGTCAGCGCTGAAGGCTCGCCTAATTCGATCGTTCCGCCAATGGGCCGGTAGAACAGGCCGGTGCCTTGTGAATGGGTGCCTTCTTGTTCTTCTAATAACAGGTGGCCTTTATGAAAAAGCAGGCCAAGAGTGTTTGCTCGCGGGCGCATGGGAAACCTCCTTTATTTGGATTTGTGAGTAAATTTTTAAACAGTAACAGGGCTAGTAACGCCTGGAAAACCTGAGGTGTTGCTTTGGAAATGCAGCAAAGTAAAAAAACAAATTCCGTTTATTGGAAATTCAAGCTAAACTAGAAGGAATACAAAAAAAAGAAAGTTGTGAATCCGTTATGCCAAAACAGTCGATTCAAAATATGTGGGTGACAGCAGTCTGCATTTTGCTAACAGTTTCTTTCCTAGTGGCAGCTTCAAGCTACTTCAACACCAAGCAAATTGATTCATTAAGCGCGCAATGCATGGAAAACCACGGGAACATTTTCTTGGAAATCCATAATCCCCTTACCAGTGATTATTCGTTTGAATGCAAACTGAACAAAAGGGATTAAGGAGTCGATCCAAGCGAATGTAAAAGGCTTACAAGAAACCCGAATGCCACATTTACAAGCAGGGCATTCTTCAAGTGCTGGGGTTTCTTTTCTTAGCTAGGTACTCGGTTATTGCCAGTTTAGTAAAATAACGCCGGCTGTGAGGGATCTATAGAGAACCTGCTGAACCATTAACTTTTTAGTATGTATGGTCTTTTTCTGCTTGATGGATGCTTTAATCCAAAAGACCATGTTCTTTTGTTCTTCAAATTATGAGATAAAACATTAACCCAACATCCATCAGCATTAAAACTAAAAAATAGGCCATGAGCGGCTTGTTTTTTTGCTTAAAACTGAAGAATGCCAGTCCAGCCGATATCAAGAGGACAAAGATAAAGGATGCCAATTGGATAAAATCTGTATTTGAGTGATCGTTGACGAAGAAAATCAGTATTAAAATAACAAACAAACCCAAAAAATACATATTGCCTTTCTTGCTCATGCTGTTAGCTCCTTGTCCGTTATTCATTTCCAGAGTTCCAATTCTTTTATTCCAGGAAAAAATTCTGTAGTGCATCGATTTCTTCATTGCTTTTTGCAATCACCACGAATTCATCATCGTCTACTGTCATCATATACTGGTCATTGTAGAAGCTGATAAGGGAAGGCGATTTCCCTCGGGATAAGCTTCTAATATAGGCACTTATCTCGTCGGGAGCAACACCGGTTATCGTAACATAGGTTAAAGTGGTTTCCATATCCTGGCCAGCAACATAATGTTCTTTCCAATTTTTGATCCGGAATGACTTGTGCAGCGATTTTTTCTCAAACGGGATGGCCTTTTTACTCCTAGAAGGCTGATACAACTTAAAGAATGTCAGGTCTATTCGCGAAGCGCCGCCAAACAGCTGCAAGACCAAGTTTTTTTGAACCATGGGCCGTCCTTTGAGTTTACGGAAAGGTATGGCCATTCGCTTTCTCGCTTCTACTTGGAAATAGGGGCTTTTTTCATCTGAAAACAAGACATTGAATTCGGTTTCCATTCTTTTCATTAATGCTCCTCCTAATCTTGAGTAACGTTGCCAAAGTATTGATTAGTGGTCTATTCCAATCTCCCAAGCAACTGAAAAGGGGGCGCTGTCCATGTTTCATAAGGTGCATAATGTCTTACCTTCATGGCATCGAGTGTACGGGATTTCATATTTGGTCGTGTAATGTAGCGGCCGATCGCGTCTTCAGTCAAGTTGACGAATTTTGCGTCGCGTATTTCTTCGGTTTGTTTCCGAATGCAGTTGCTAGTGGATACGGCTTTAAACACAACCGACAAAAGAAAGTTCGAGCTGTTGTAATAGAGGCCAGTGATGCCGAGAACGCGAATAGTGATGCCTGTTTCTTCATACACTTCCCGGATGACAGCCTGATCCAAAGCCTCGCCTTGCTCCACCTGCCCACCCGGACATTCCCATGTATCAGAACGGTCATGTGTCTGGACCAATAAAACCTCGCCTTGTTCATTTACCACAAGTGCGGAGACGGCAATCAAATGGTTTAACAGTGAGTCTCTCATATCCGCTCTCCAATCTTCCAACTTTAAAAGATAAAATTCTGCTGCCGCATAAATTTGTATAAACAAAAAGAAGGCTTTCGCCTTCTCTTAAGAAAAACTCATAAACGTCATAACAAAGAATATGGCTAAAGCCGCAAACAATACGAACAAAACCACACCTGGAATCAGTAAAGTGAAAAAGCCTTTCCAACTGGAGAAACGGTGTGCTTCCCCGATTGCTTTGCTTTGAATGATCAAGC
Source organism: Planomicrobium sp. CPCC 101079 (assembly GCF_007859275.1). Lineage (GTDB taxonomy): Bacteria > Bacillota > Bacilli > Bacillales_A > Planococcaceae > Planococcus. The sequence goes on from NZ_VOHC01000011.1 coordinate 455,611, forward strand.
TCCAAATTCCGAGAACTAAGCTTGCGATTCCGACAAGTCCTGCAATCACAAAAGTTATGGGTGATGTGTCTGCACCCGTTTCCCCGAGCATTACATCCGGAGCGGCCAAGTTTCCAATCAAAAAGATTGGAGCAAACCAAATTGATGGAATTGAAGTCGTACCGATTGCTTTGAACATTTCTGAATATGTACTAACTCCCTTAAACATTTTCCCAATCAGTAAATATAAAGCTGAAAGGATAGCTACTCCAGCAATTCCGGCAATCGGGCCAATGATGCAGCCGATTAGAAGGGAAGCCCATAGAGGCAATGCTCCATTCAATTGGGGATCGAACGTTCCGAGCAGTGCATTAATGACAGCAGCTATAACAATTATCATTAACGCGTAGCCCGTTGTTTTTTCCTCAATGACGTAGCGTACCGTTTCCCTCGTTCGTACCCAGATGGCCGTGAACGGATTAATTTGTTTGTAATGCGATTTCTCTTTCATTTCATTCATGATGAATTGCCTCCTTTTATACTAGATTCTACGGACTTCACAGTATATGGTTTCAAATTTCAACAAAATATTGCAACTAAGTTCTCCCTCTTCAAGTTTGCAATTGATATGTATCTTTAGAGTCAGCATAAGCAATCAGTAAAATATAACTGCAATTCGTTCAAATTTACTGTTAATTTTTAAAATATTCTGTGAATAATTATGCTATTATTTAACTAACAATTAAGGACGGAAGGAGCGCTAAATATGGCAGGTTTAATAAACGAACCGATTGCGAAAGCGGAAATGCTGATCCGTCGGCCGGTGCATGAAGTTTTTCAGGCTTTTATCAACCCCGACATCACCACAAAATTTTGGTTTTCAACGAGCAGTGGTCCGTTGGAAACCGGAAAAAATGTTACATGGGAGTGGAATATGTACGGAGTCTCAACCAACGTCCATGTGATCGAGATTGATGAGAACCAACGCATTTTGATTGAATGGGAAGAAGCTTACGGTTTTACGCCTGTTGAATGGATTTTTTCGCCGCGCGGCAATGATAGCACTTATGTGTCAATCACCAATACAGGATTTCACGGGACGCCGGATGATATCGTAAAACAAGCCATAGACTCAATGGGTGGATTTACGATGGTCCTCTGTGGGTTGAAAGCTCTTTTAGAACATAACATCGAGTTGAATCTTGTGGCGGATAAAGCGCCTGATGCTCTCTTGAAACGGGAAGACTCTGCGAGCTGATCCGCTCCTGAAAATGGATAGTGCTTGGCTGCATCTCTTTGGTGCAGTTTTTTTGTTTCTTAATTTTTTGCTTGTTAGCTTTATTTGTTTTTTGTTTTTCCTTATGTAAACAAGTACATTTATTTTTAAAAACTGCTTGTTTTCTGTATTTGAATGTGTTTGCTGCCTGTCCTTCAGGTTTGCTCTTATACCAGAAGTTTCACCTTTTCCGGTTTCTGGAACTATTTTGCCAATAGCTCCACCTACCCTTGCAGTGTGGCAGAGATGGCCGCATCTCTTGGCTCCAAGAACAACTTATCGCCAGCATGTATTGCTTATGCTAAAGCCTAAGGTTTTTTCTTTTTTCTAAGCAATTGTCTTCTAAGGGCTTATGAAGATCTTGTTGCCGTTTTTTCTTTTCTGATCATTTTGTGGTTGGATTTTTGCCGGTCCCTTCTCTTTTTTGATACCTTTTTGTTTTTTTATCAATTCCTTATGTAAGATAATACATTTATAGCTAAAAAACTTATTTCTTACTGGTCTTTCACTTGATTTCTTCTAAAATTTTATTCAAATCGCCTTGAGTACTGATAATTTTCGTCTTTTCGCTATATGGAATCAATTTTTGCATGAACACGAGCTTCATTTGCTTCTCAAAATAGCGATTCCATCCGAACATCTTTCTAAAAATCTGAACGGTTGGTTTATAATTAGCCTCTTCTGTTCCGATTTTTTGTCCGATGAAGCGTTTTATAATCCGCCGCAGCCTGACTTTAGGCGGCACATCCAAAAAGAGGATGAGCTCAACCGCTGCCAACCCTTCATCAGTCCAGTGAATGTGCACTCCTTCAATAACCCATTCCGGGAGGTTAATGGCTTTTTTAAATTCAGCGTCCCGGACAGCTTCTGACTTTCGAATATCGCCGCTTTCCTGCCTCATCCAGACGAATTGATCGGTTTCAAAACGGGGAATCGCAACTTTTTTTGCCAACATTTTCGCTAAGGTGGTGTTGCCGCTCCCGACAGATCCGATTATGTATATTCGCATTTCAATTGGCCTCTAGGCTTTCCGCTGATTTTTCAGGGAACTTGTTTAATGCATCTTTAAGGAATTCCGACAACGGTTCTTTCATAAGCAAAGCCAAAATTTTCTGATCAGCTCCAACGGACTGTAAATATGACTGCAGCAAATGCGCACTGGCTCTCCGTTCCATGAGTGTATAGGCAACATACCAAACTTCTGGGCTGCCAAGCTTGATTCCTTCCCATATCCGGCTAATAACGACAGGAATTTTGCACAATTGGTCTTGATGGTAGATGGCAAAATTGCCGGCCACTTCTATAGCTGTCCCTTTTTCATTAAAAAGAATTTTGTACTCCGTCGCATACGGATAATCGCCGCACACGGTATCTTTGCTGGCGAAATTCTTTAACGCTTTTTTTACATCGCCATGCGGAGCTTCAGTGAATAGGTCCCAATCCCCCATTTCTCTGTGTTCCATCAGCCCCAGTGCAAATAACAAGCCACTAGCGCCGAGCGCATAAGAAATATGGTGTTTATCCAGCTCCTGGGCAATTTTTTGTAAATCTTCAACCCGCTGACTCATGGCAATCCCCCTTTTTTAAAATTATTCTGGCCAGTAAAAAGCCGGCAGCGAGTCGATCAAGTCTGCCGGCCTTCTTTATTCATTAAACATTAAAATGGATTGGTTGACCAGAGGCTTGAAGAAGGTATGAACATCCTCGGATCTAACTTCAATAGCGACACCATATATTCCGCCAAATCTTCCGGTTGCATAAATTTTTCCAGGTTATCGTCTTGCAGGAATCCTTGGATCGTCATATCGGTCACCACTCTGCTTGGTGCTAAGCCAAAAACGCGGATATTGTGTTTCCGCACTTCTTGCGCCAGAGACTCGGTAAGGCCGAGCACCCCGAATTTCGATGCGCTGTAAGCTGTTGAACCGGCACTGCCCCTAAGGCCCGAAGTGGACGAGATGTTGATGATGTCTCCCGCATTTTTATCAACAAGCTGCGGCAATACAGCGCGTGTCATATAATAAACGCCCATCAAATTCACTTCAATGACCTGTCTCCATTCTTCAGGTTTCGCCTCCAGCAAAGAGGCATGCTGGCCGATACCGGCATTGTTGATCAAAATATCAGCAGGGCCAAGTGCGCCTGTCAAATGCATAACCGCTTGCTCCACTTCATCCATCATTGATACGTCCGCAATGGCATAAGCTGCAGTTCCGCCAAAGTTCCGGATTTGTTTCGCCACATCGGGCAAATGTTTGTCGGTTCTTGCAATCAAACCGACATGGACTCCTTCCCTGGCTAAAGCGATAGCGGTCGCACAGCCTATTCCTCTTCCTGCTCCAGTTATAAATGCCACTTTTCCCGCTAACGACTGCCCCAACCTGCATTCCGCCTTCCTAAATTCCATAGAATCGCTTGCATTAAAAATTCATTGCAGTTCTAAGCAAAAGTTAAGCTTAGCTTGCATCGCCTTAACGATTAAACGCTTGGACGTTACGAAGGCCAAGTGACAGCTTCTTTTTCATAGCTGAATTTATGATTTGGCTGGATTTTTGAAAGATGTTCTATTTGGTTGATGCCTTTAACCTGCCAGCCGCGCTCACCGTAATGGATATGGCTGATGCAGCCATTTTCCAGCGATGTATAACCCGCTTTTTCTTCTAATGAAAAGGCAGATAAAATTGCATCGATCACAGCGCCGTGTGCTACCAGCAGCACATGGCTTTCCGAAAATTGCTGTTCAATTTTTTGAATACCGGACATCAAGCGCTGTTTGAACACATTCATCGGTTCTTGATTCGGATATTTTTTGTCCGGGAAAATAGCTCGCCGGTCGTGAAGCGTCATCCCTTCTGCATCGCCGAAATGCCGTTCCATGAACTCTTCCATTACAATCAACGGCACGTCCAGTTTGCCGTTGATAATTTCTGCTGTGTTTTTCGCACGTTGCAACGGGCTCGTAATGACAAAATCCCATGAAGCCTCTTTTAAATGCTCACCGCATGCCTTAGCCTGCATAATGCCGTTGGCGTTCAACGGAATATCCATGCTCCCCTGAAGTCTCCCTTGTGTGTTCCAGTCCGTCTCACCGTGTCTTACTAAGCAGATTTTAGTAATGGTAATTCACTCCTTTTTACAATTTAAGGCAGCTGGATGGCCCGAAAACGGCTTTTCTACAGCGCCTTTTAAAAATTATTTCTACTATTCTAACACATATGAATGAATATTCTAAAAAAAACACCTTACTTTTCAATACTTTTTTCAATATTGAAATTTTGCGGCTATTTTATCGATAAATCATTCTCTCCTTCTGATAGAAACCGCATAAAAAATCGAAATGCCAAGTCAAAAGTGCCAGTTATAGGGAATAATCGATACGATGGACTTCCTTAAAAACAAGACGACGGAAAAAAATGTAAAACCTTTACGCTCAACACAACAACGAATGCCAGGATAGAGCAACTCAAGAAGTCATAGCCGGAAAAGACAACTTCTTCTCAGGATAGCTTTAAACAACCAAGCCGAAAGCGTCTGGCTGTTTTGTATTCCGGAAGCAAACAAAATACGGTACAATTGAGGAATGCCGAATTTTTAAGGAGACTTCCATGAAAACTGCAACTGTCCTGTTGCTTCTGCTCGTCGTAATGCATGCCATTACTGTACTTAATATTTTGCTGTTTAGCGGCAAGTTGAATGACCTGGTGTTTTTCTTCAATTCCGCCCTGTGTTTCAGTGCCGTCGCGTATTATGTTTGGAAAGCAGATATGAGCAAGAAGAAAAAAGCATAATCCATTCAAAAAAACCGCTGCTAGAAATTGAACTGTTCTAGCAGCGGTTTTAATTTTTATTAAGCTGGCACTGCAATTTTCTTTTTCAAGACTCCTGCAACAATCGCCGTAACGATTGCACCTGCAATAATTGCCAACGCGTACATTAACACACTCATGATGCCGCCGTCGACAAGTCCCATTACAAAGATGCCGCCATGTGGAGCCCGTAAGCTGATGTTGAACAGCATAACCAATGCACCGGTAGTCGCTGCCCCGGCTACAGAAGCCGGGATGACGCGTGCCGGATCGGCTGCAGCAAACGGAATGACCCCTTCTGTGATAAAGCATGCGCCAAGCACGTAGGCTGTTTTTCCAGCTTCACGTTCCGGACGTGTGAATTTGTTTTTAAAGAAAGTTGTCGCAAGGGCCATGCCAAGCGGCGGAACCATACCTGCCGCCATGACTGTAGCCATAAAGTTGAAATTCTGTGCATCGAGCATGGCAATTCCGAACGTGTACGCCGCTTTGTTGATCGGGCCGCCCATGTCAATTGCCATCATACCGCCGAGCAATAACCCGACGAGTACTAAATTAGTGCCGCCCAAGCTTTCAAGGAAAGCGGAAATGGCAGTGTAGATTTTTGTCAGCTGCGGATTCACAAGCATCATGATGATGCCCGTTATCGCGATGCTGAATACTGGATAAAACAAAACTGGCTTTAATCCTTCAAGGCTGTTTGGAAGAACAGAGAATACTTTTTTAACTAACACAGTTACATAACCGGCAAGGAAACCGGCTATCAGACCGCCAAGGAATCCTGAACCGCCGCTTGCACCTTCAACACCTGTAACTGTGATGGCGATCAAACCGCCAATCATACCAGGTGCAAAGCCGGGACGTTCAGCAATACTCATTGCGATAAATGCAGCAAGTACAGGGACCATTAAGAAGAACGCATTGCCGCCGCCGATTGTATTCAGCATGGCCGCAAATTGATTGTATTCAGGGCTGTCCGGGTTGGACGCGTTAATGCCCCAGAAAAACGAAATTGCAATCAGGATCCCGCCGCCGACTACGAATGGCAGCATATTCGAAACCCCATTCATCAGATGCTTGTAGAAACCGCCTTTTGTCTCGGTTCCCGCCGCATCGTCTTTTGAACGATCATGCGTGTAGACTGGTGCGTCCCCGCCAACTGCACGGTTCAGCAAATCGTCTGTTTCGTATATTGCCTTGCCGACTTTCGTCTGGATGACCGGCTTGCCGTTAAAGCGCGCCATTTCCACCTTCGTATCAGCCGCAACAATGATGGCGTCGGCATCCGCGATTTCTGCATCGGTAAGCCGGTTTTTCACGCCGCTTGAGCCGTTTGTTTCCACTTTCAAGGCAATGCCCCGTTCTTTTGCCCGCTCATTGAGTTTTTCAGCCGCCATGTACGTGTGCGCAATGCCAGTAGGGCAAGCTGTCACAGCAAGAATTTTCTTAGCAGAAGGAGATGCTGCAGGAGCGTCCATCGCTTCCGCCATTTCTTCCTCTCCATCTTCCGCCAATTCTTTTTCAGTTACCGCAACCAGGACGTCTTCTTTGGATTTTGCAGCTAACATTCGTGAGCGGAATTTCTCGTCCATCAGAAACGTCGCAAGTCTCGACAATGCTTCCAAATGATCGTTGTTTGCACCTTCGCTTGCCGCAATCATGAAGAACAAATGGGATGGCTGTCCGTCAAGAGCGGCGTAATCGATTCCTGTCTGGGAACGGCCAAACGCAATGGCCGGAGACTTTACTGCGGCAGACTTGGCGTGCGGAATCGCAATGCCATCGCCAATTCCGGTTGTACTTTGTTCTTCGCGGGCCAAGATATCTTTCGCGAATCTGTTCTTATCCGTTAATTTTCCAGCAAGATCAAGCTGATTGACCAATTCGGCTAAAACGGCTTGTTTAGACGTAGCTTTCAAGTCTAAAACTATAGTTTCTTCAGTTAATAATTGTGTGATTTTCATTTTGTCACATCCTGTTCATGAAATGGAGTTAATTTCACTTGGCCGAGCAGCGCTTCTACATCGGGTTTTTCGCATAAATCCGAACGGAAAGCTGTGGCACTGCCGCTCGCTACACCGTACTTGAATGCTTCGAGCGGATTTTCTTGTTTAGCATAAGAAGCGATAAACCCGGAAACTAAAGAATCGCCGGCGCCAACCGTATTGACTACTTTTTGTTTAGGTGCTTCAGCTGAAACCGCCAACTCTTTCGTGACGAGAAGGGCACCTTCTCCGCCCATGGAAACGATGACATTTTCGACACCTTTTTCCACAAGCTTTTTAGCGTAGGAATAAGCATCGCTTTTGTCCGAAATGACAATGCCAAAAAGCTCGCCAAGTTCATGCTCGTTTGGCTTGATCAAAAAAGGGTTGAGTCCGATCAGTTCATTTAAAGCAGGGCCAGACGTGTCAAGCACCAAACGGACACCATTTTTTTGGCATGTTTGGGCAACTTCTTTGAAAAAAGCTGTAGGGATGGAATCAGGCAGCGTGCCGGCAAGGACAAACCAATCGCCTTTTTCCATTTTTGTTACTTTTTCCATCAGCGCATCCAGCTGACTTGCCGAAATGTTTGGCGCTGGGCCATTCAATTCGGTTTCGTCAGCTGATTTGATTTTGACGTTAATGCGGGTAATTTCTTCTATAGAAATAAAATCTGTCGCTACGCCTTCATCTTCTAAAAATTTTGCGATATAATTCCCTGTAAACCCGCCTGCATAACCAAGCGCGATACTATCGGCACCCAAGCGCTTTAACACGCGGGAGACATTAATTCCCTTTCCGCCGGGATAGTAATACACTTGTTGGGAGCGGTTCAGTTTCCCTGCCACAAATTCGGGTAAATATGTGGTGTAGTCAATTGAAGGGGCAAATGTACACGTATAAATCATTAGCTCTCCACCTTTACTGTTGTCTTTTTTTCCATGACAGCAAGAATGTCTTCCGGCATCTTATCAACCACCATGACCGCGGCAGCCAAATCCATAATTTTCGCAAAGCTGACTTTGTTGTATTTGGAATGGTCGGCTAACACATAGGCTTTCCGGGAAAGTGAACTAGCCAGCCGTTTGACAGCTGCCTCTTCAGGGTCAGGTGTGGTATAGCCGAATTCTTCATGTATGCCATTGACGCCGAGAAAACATCGGTCAAAGCGGTAATTTTGCAGAGATTGTGCAGTTTGTGCACCGACTAGTGCACCTGTCCTTGATTTCATCAAGCCGCCAGTCAAGTAAGTGGTGATGCCATGTTCATTCAAGAGGTCAACGTGCGTCAAGCCATTTGTGACAACGGTGATATTTTTGTCTTTCAAAAAAGGGATCATTTGAAACGTTGTTGTTCCGGCATCAAGAAACACGCTGTCCCCTTCCTGCACAAACGATGCTGCAAATTTAGCCAGCCGAATTTTCTCTTGGAGGTGTTGAGTCGATTTATCTGAGACGCTTTGTTCCATCAAATTGCGGCCCGGAAGCACAGCACCGCCAAATACCCGTTCGAGCTTCTGCTGGTTTTCGAGCTCAGTAAGATCCCGGCGAATCGTGGATTCAGAAGCAGCAGTTGCATCGACCACATCCTGGATTTTGATGGTCTGTTTTTCAGCCAGCAAGTTCAGGATGAATTCATGCCGTTCATTTGTTAACATCCAAACACCTTCTTTATCGATTCGATAAATCGATAATACTTGAAATCGCTTCCAAAATCAATCAAAAACGTTTATATTCATTCAAAAACAATCAAATACTTTTAAAATCATCCAAAAACGTTCATACTGTAAAAGTGGAAGTCAGTCAAAATCACTCATTTTCTTTAGGAGGAATCATTCATGGTAGAAAAACAATTTACTATTACAGACCAAGCAGGTATCCACGCTCGCCCAGCATCAGCACTTGTCGGAGCGCTTTCAAAATTCAGCTCGGATATTACGCTTGAATACAAAGAGATAAAAAGTAAACTTAAAATCAATCCTAGGTGTAATGTCCCTAGGAATTCCTTCAGGCGCTACTGTTACGTGGCAGCTAATGGAGCGGATGAAGCAGAAGCGATGGCACGCGCAGAGGAAGTTATGACAAGCGAAGGGCTATCAAACTGATGGCGCAAGCACTTTCCGGAATTGCAGCGTCAAATGGTGTTGCCATCGCCAAAGCGTATCGCCTAGAAAATCCGGAACTGAATGTAGAGAAAAAGGATATTGCCGATCCACAAGCGGAAGTGACGCGTTTTGAAGAAGCATTAGCGGAGTCTGTTTCTGAACTTGAAGTGATCAAAGAACGGACAGCCCAGCAGATCAGCGAAAAGGAAGCTGATATTTTTGGTGCCCATCTTCTTGTGCTAAGCGACCCTGAATTGGTTGGCCCGATTAAAGAACGCATTGCATCTGACAAAGTAAATGCAGAATTTGCGTTGCAGGAAACTGCGAATATGTTTATTACGATGTTCGAATCGATGGACAACGAGTACATGAAAGAACGTGCAGCGGATATCCGGGACGTGACAAAACGCGTACTTGCCCACCTTTTGGATGTAACCATCCAAAGCCCGAGCATGATCTCTGAAGAAGTGGTCATCATCGCGGAAGACCTTACCCCGTCTGATACAGTCCAACTAAACCCGCAATATGTCAAAGGGTTTATCACTGATATCGGCGGCCGGACTTCCCACTCCGCGATTTTGGCGCGTACTTTAGAAATCCCTGCTGTTGTTGGGGCAAAAACAGCGATGGCCACAGTCCAAAATGGGACTGTAGTTATCGTTGACGGACTTGATGGCAATATTATCATCGATCCAGATGCAGCAACTATTTCTGAATACGAACAAAAACAAGCTGAATATGATCGGCAAAAAGCTGAATGGGCTACGCTTAAAAACGAAGCGACAGTTACGCAAGACGGCCACTCAGTAGAACTTGGCGCAAACATCGGGACGCCAAAAGATATTACAGGCGTTCTTGAAAATGGCGGCGAAGCGGTCGGACTTTACCGTACTGAATTCTTGTATATGGGACGCGACCAGTTCCCTACAGAAGACGAACAAACCGAAGCTTATGCCGCTGTCCTAAAAGGCATGAACGGCAAGCCGACAGTTGTCCGGACTCTTGACATCGGCGGAGACAAAGAACTTTCATACTTGGACTTGCCGAAAGAATTGAATCCGTTCCTAGGGCTTCGTGCTATCCGCCTTTGCCTGGAAATGCCGGATCTTTTCCGCACGCAGTTGCGCGCATTGCTTCGCGCAAGTGTCCATGGCAACTTGAAAATCATGTTCCCGATGATTGCGACATTAGATGAATTCCGCAAAGCCAAATCACTTCTCTTAGAAGAAAAAGCGAAATTGCAGGATGAAGGCGTTGCTGTCAGTGATTCTATTGAAGTCGGAATCATGGTCGAAATCCCTTCTACTGCCGTAATGGCTGATGTATTCGCTAAAGAAGTCGACTTTTTCTCGATCGGAACAAACGACTTGATTCAATATACAATGGCCGCTGACCGAATGAACGAAAGCGTGTCATACCTTTATCAGCCATTCAACCCAGCAATTTTGCGCATGGTGAAGATGGTCATTGATGCTTCCCATAAAGAAGGAAAATGGACAGGCATGTGCGGCGAAATGGCCGGCGATGAAGTTGCGATTCCGATCCTTCTCGGACTTGGACTTGATGAATTTTCAATGAGCGCGTCTTCTATTCTTAAAGCGCGTGCACAATTGAAGAAGTTATCAAAAGCAGAAATGGAAAGCCATGTTGAACATATTTTGTCTCTTTCCACTTCCGACGAAGTTGAAGAATTCGTAAGAACTAAATTTATTAACGCATAAAAAAAACCGCCGCAGAAAATTCTGCGGCGGTTTTTTTAATGTTGGTAACTGGGATTCTCCATTTTTTTCTTCTTTGTTCTGTTTATGCCAAAGATTGTGAAGAAATAACAGCCGCTGATGACAATCGCGCTGCCGATGAGCTGGATTTGCGTCATGTGTTCGCCCAGCAGGACAAAAGCCAGCAATGCGGTGAAGACAGGATTAAAATTCAAAAAAATGCCGGAAGTTGTAGCGCCGATTTTCTGGACGCCGATATTCCAGAGTACAAAACATAAAACCGTTGAAACGACCCCGGTATAAAGGATGGCATAAATAAAAGAACTATTGATATTGGTTACTGCAAAAGTCGGCAAGTTAAACGGCAAAAGGACCAATAATCCAAAAACGCCGGAATATAAGGTTGCAAACATTGCCGAGACATGTGCCATTGCCCATTTGCTGAAGACCGAATAAAGCCCCCACACGGCCACTGCAGCAAGCATATACAAATCTCCGCTATTTACTTCAAGCGACAGCAAAAGCTCCACATTCCCTTTGGTCAATACGAGCAAAACGCCGAACAAAGAGAAGAACATTGCCAGAAGCTGCAAGGGATTCAGCTTTTCTTTCAGTAAAATGCCCGAAAATACAGCGATGGACAACATATTGAGTGTCGAGATCAAACCGACGTTGGTCGCTGAAGTATGTTTGAGCGCGAAGAATTGCAAGATGTTGAAAAGCACTACTCCGGTTATTCCCATTAAGGCAAGCGGCAGCACCGCTTTTTTTGGAGGCAAAATCTTTTTCTCTTTCCACCATACAAGCGGCACCAGGCAAACCACCGCGATGATCCAGCGTAACGAAGTTAAGGTCATCGGCGAAGCATGTTCCGTCAGCACTTTCCCTATTACAAAATTCCCTGCCCATAATAAACTCGTCAATAATAAAATTAAATAATAAAAATAGCGCATAATCCGCCTCTTTTCCGTTCTGCTTTCAACCTTGAACAGCACTGGCTGTGATAATATTAATTAATAATAACACCGGAAGATGTTTTATGGTTTATTATTAAGCATAACGAACGATTTTCAAAAGAAAATAAAGTAAATATCTTTTTTGCTTAATTTTCTTTTACAAAAGAATCGGAATAACGATTTTATATGAAAATTATTAAGGAGGAGTTCTATGGAATCTATCACCAGTAAAGTTCTCGACAATCTTGACGTCCAAATTTTGAACATTTTACAGCACCATGCAGCGTTAAGCAATGCGGAAATTGCAAAGCGCGTCAACCTTTCAGCTCCTGCAGTCCACACCCGAATCAAGCGTCTAGAAAGTGAAGGCTATATCCAACGTAAAGTAACCATCCTCGATCAGGAAAAGCTTGGATTTGATTTGCTTTGCTTCATCTTCATCAGCACGAATATCCACCAGGCAGACGAACTTCAAGTTTTAGAAAGCGCACTAGAAGCGATGCCTGAAGTATTGGAATGCCAATGCTTGACAGGTGAGTACGATTATTTGCTGAAAGTCGCCAACAAAGACCGGAAAGACCTTCAAGCATTCATTCGCAAGTTAAACAAACTGGGCATTACAAAAATTCAGACGAGCTTGGCTTTAAGAGAAATTAAATCCTCCACTGTTTTGCCGATATAAAAAGCAAAAAGGCCTGTCTCTGTAAAGAGGCAGGCCTTTTTAACAAACTAATAAATTTCCAATTCCCAAGTGTGTTCCATTTCCACTGCCCCTTTTAATGTTTGGGCAACCGGACATCCTCTATCAAAAACGGCTAGTGCACGTTCCGCAGCGTCTTGCTTGCCCTCTGGGACTTTAACAATGTAATGGCAGCTGATTTTCGTGATTTTCAATACGCCTTCAGGTGCTTCAATCGTACCTTGGACATTGGCACGGACCTTGTCGGGTGATGTTGGAATTTTACGCGCTTCCAGCGCGCCAGAAAGAGTGCCAACCAGTCAGCCGCCTGCCGCTGCTACAATATGGTCCAAAGTGGAAGGATGCTGGACCTCTGTATCCACCCCGTAAAATTCGCGGACACCGGAATGCACCCCGTACACTACCGGGTCAGGAAAATCTCCGATATATGCTTCCCGCACCTTATTCGCTGTGTCTTTTTGGATGATAGTTATTTTCGTCAATTCAATCGGTTCACTCATCTATCAAATCCTCCTTTCTAGGCAAAACCTTTGCCGTTCGGCTAGTCTTGTTATTCCCGAAAAACAGGTTTGTATTCCGTATTTACCGAATTTTATCCGAGCTGGATTCATTGCTTGCTGAATATGCGCTTTGTTTGATGCTTTGCAGCGCTTGCTTAACAGTTGCGAACGATTCGATTTTAGACATATCGATGCCGCTGTTGACGACTGTTTGAACTAGCTCTGGACGCATTCCCGCAGAAACCACATGAATGCCCATCAAACGGAGCATCGCCCCGATTTGATGAAGGGACCGGGCTATATTGTTATCAATAATAACCACACCTGACAGGTCGCTAATGACATGATTGACTTTTGTTTCGGCCAGTTTAGGAATAACGTTTTCCATTATATGTCTCGTGCGATTATCATCGATAAAACCGATTAGCGGAATGACCACGACATCTTCCATAACCGGAACAATCGGTGCGGAAAGTTTCATAAGCTCCTTCTGTGACTCTTCCTTGAATTGCTCGGAAAGGCGTTCAAAAGCAAAAAATGTTTCATTCAAACTGACATCAAGCATAGCGTTTATTCGATTGATGAGAAATGAAAGTTCATTTAAAGATAAGCCGAGGCTTTCACTGATACGTGTGAATATGTCTGTAAATATCGCTCTTGTGGGCGGATAGCGTACGACAATTTCAGAAAGGCTCCCTCCTGCTGCCGCTTGCATTCGGGCATTTTTTTTGCTCCATTGAATCAAGACCTCTGGAATTGCCTGGCTGCTGCCGTTTTCCACTGTTTCTGCAAAAGCTTTCATCAATTCTTGATACATCTTGCTTGCTTGTTCCAATTCATCTTCAGGGATTCGCTGATTTGTTGATTTTTGTACTGCTTGGACAACTTCCTCTGCTATCGATTCGAGGTGGCTGCTTATGTAAGCGGAAAAACCTTTGAACGAGGCCATTGCGCATCACACCTCCTTTAATAAGTATAGTTTATTATACAACAAAATAAGTCAGAAGGCTTAGTCGTGCTATACAAAGTAAAGAATAAATCTATTCTAAAAAAGCTTGGCGGAAACAGTTGAATATATTGACAATCTTTCAGATTTTACAGAAAATGAAAAGACCAACAGGATAAATGATTGAATCCGAATTCGAGTGGAATGGAGACTGGAGAATATGGATCATTTTGTAATTGGCGATATACATGGCTGTTTTTACACATTCAAGAAATTGGTCGAGGAACATTGGGACCGCGAAAAGGAAATGCTTGTTCAAGTCGGCGACTTGGTCGACCGCGGCAAGCATGTACCTCAAACAGTCCAATTCGCCAGGCAGCTTGCCAGTGATTTTCCTGAACGCGCTTATTTTATAAAAGGAAATCACGAAGCGATGCTGCTTGAGCATTTTGCTAATCCGCCGAGCTACAATTGGTTGAGGCAAGGTGGACAAGAAACACTTGACCAATATGCAGCGGCAGAGCGGAATCTTGCCAACGACATTAAGTGGCTAGAGTCTTTGCCATTGTTTTATGATCACGATAAATTGTTTGTGAGCCACGCAGGCATCGCCCAAAACACTCATGATCCATTCGATGAAGACAATCCATATGGAATTCTCTGGAACCGCAGCAAACTGAAAAATCTTAGCAAATTGCAAATAGTCGGCCATACACCGATCAAAGAACCAAAGTTCGATCCGGATAGCCATGCTTATTATATCGATACAGGCGCGGCTTATGCCGGGAGTTTGACTGGCATCAAAATCGATCAAGCAGGTGAACCGCTCGAGCTTTTTCAAGTAAAAACCGATTCACGGGACTTATAAAAAGGCATTCCCTAAAAACATAGGGAATGCCTTTTCTTCATTCTCTTAAAACAAAGTGGCCAATTCATTGAAATTTCGAATCGTGTAATCGGCACTTTGCACTTCCCCGAAACCGTATTCGGCGTAAACAAACGGAATGCCGGCAAGTTCTGCAGCTTCCTGGTCTTTTTTTGTATCTCCTACGTAAATCGGAGCGGTTAAGTTATTCCGGTCCATCACTAATTTGATATTTTCGCCTTTTAACAGTCCGGTCCTTCCAGGATTTTCGAAATCCTTGATATATTTTTCAAATCCATAGTATTCCAAGAACGCTTCAATATACCCTTCTTGGCAATTGCTGACGATAAAAAGCTTGTATTTTTGTGCCAAACTTGCCAGCACTTTTTCCACTTCAGGGTACAAAGTGCCGCCGTGCTCCACCAAATAATCATTTTCCACAATGCTGCACTGATTCAGCAATTCTTTTCTTTTATCCGCCGGCAGCTGCGGCAGCAATTTTTCTCCGATTTCATCGATTTGCAATCCCATCATAGCTGTTAAATCATCTTTCGTAATAGAAAAGCTTCCTTCTTCCAGCCCTTCAAATACTTGGTTCCATGAGAGTGCTATCGCTTCCCTGGAATCCCACAGTGTGCCGTCCAAATCAAAAATAATGCTATCCACTTTATCCGCCCTTTCAGTTCAATCGCGGCTTTACCTTGCCTGCTTTGCGCGTTCTCTATGGACAAGTGCCACAAACTTCTTTTGTTCTTCTTGATCGTTCACAAGACGATCTGCATTATGCGGATCTTCGAGAAATTGTTTCACTTTACTATTATAGCGGATGGTATGTTCATACCGATAATCCGACACGAGTAAAGAAAACCATTCTTCTTGCTTCAGCCGTACAACATTTTTTTCGAAAGTGGATGGTTCCAGCAAATAATCAACCACTTTCTGTTCTGCTTTAAAAATCAGCAGGCTACCAATGACCCTTATAATGAATTCAAACATTCCCAATCCCCTTTATGCTGAACATCCTTCTGCCAATTAAAAGTCTGAATGCTGCTTTATAGGAACGGCCGTGTACCGCTAACAACTGTGGCATCAAATTCCTCTGAACTTGCGACTTGGCCCGCAAGACCGTATTTTTCAAAAATTGCTACGGTTTTGGAAGCTTGTTGCCGGCTGACTTCAACCAGTAACTTGCCGCCCGGCGCAAGCCAACTGGCTGCATCAGCCGCTATCCGCCTGTGAAAAAAAAGACCGTCTTCACCTCCATCCAGCGCTGATCTGGCTTCATAATTCCTAGCTTCAGCTGGAAGCCTCCCAAACAATTCTGTCGGAACATAGGGTGCGTTTGCCACAATCAAGTTGAACCGATTTTTCAATGTATCCGGCAGCGGCTCAAATAGGTCTCCTTCGTATATGCAACTGTCGATAGATAAGAGGTTGCGGCGCGCACACTGCACTGCATCCGGTTCTATGTCTACACCATGTAATTCAACTTGAATCTGTGAGGCTATTGCCGCCCCAATCGCTCCGGATCCGCAGCATAGATCCAAGATTACCGCACCCTCTTCAATTGCCGATAAGGATTGATGCACAAGAAACTCAGTGCGGCGGCGCGGCACAAAAACGGTTTGGCAGACTTCGAGCTTTAGCCCGTAGAAATGGGCCCATCCAATTACGTGTTCCAAAGGCTCTCCCAGAAGACGCTTGTTGACCATAGAAGAAAGCTCAGCAGCTGAACGCGCAGCGGACACAAGCAAGCGAGCTTCTTCTTCAGCAAAAACACAGCCGGCTGAGCGAAGTTTGCCGCTTATTTGCTCGATTTGCTTTCTTGCTTTCTTCGAACCCATCTCCTCACCCGCCTTCTTTGTTACCTGCCTTGTTACATAAAGATCCTGTAAGGTTTAACACAATTGCTTACTTCCGTACTTTATTTTTCAGCACCCCCCTCTATCTGCCTTAAAAGCGCGATCTAGACATTGCGGGCTTTTCCTAAATAATCGACCAAACCCATAGCACTGACTTGGAGGTCCAGTTCAATAAGCGCATATACTTCGTGTTCATCCCGCACACCTTTGGCCCTCAGCTTTTCGACAACTAGTTCATACAATCGCTTCGCTAGCATGTCAGCTCCTTCGCCTTCAGCAACTGCCGCTTTCGCTTGATCCAAGAAAATCGGAATCCATTCGCTGACTTGGTTGAGCGCTGCATTCGGTTTCGTAGTCATGCCGAAATGGCCATAATAAATTGCTGCCAGTTCCATGGCACGGAGGCGTTCAATTGCGTGGTGCATTGCTATTGGATCGAATTGGTTCGGCGAAGTGGACGGCAAAAACAAATCAATGCCTTCATCAACCAATTGCTCATAACGGATGCCAACCGTATCGCCGGCAAACACACCGTGGGAAATCGGATCAAAGATACTGAAATGATGATTGGAATGGCCAGGGGTATCTAAAAATTCGAGTGTACAATGCGGACCGATTTTCAATTGATCGGATTCCCCCATAGAGAGAATCCGATCTTCCGGAATCGGGACAATCGGCTCAAACAACTCGGAAAAACGCTCTGTGTAAACCGCCTTTGCCCCTGCAACCAACCGTTTGGGATCTGACAGGTGCCTAGCCCCTTTTGGATGAACAACCACTTTTGCATTTGGGCAGTCCTGAAGCAGCAATCCTGCACCTCCGGCATGGTCTAAATGAACGTGTGTAACAATAATATATTCTATTTGTTCCAGCGCAATTCCCAACTTCTCCAATCCTCTTTTAACATGTTCGATCGATGGGCTTGGGCCAGTTTCGACAATGGTCACTTGTTCTTCTTTAATGACATACGTCCCGGTCCTTTCAGGAATGCCCAAATCATAGCCGTCGATCAAATGGATACGGTCATTAAGGCGCAGCGGATATCGTTTAAACATTAGCTCCTCCTTGTTGGCGCGAATAAACGCGAATTTTTTCTTTATTCTCAATAACACTAATGCAAATTGAATTACAAGAATATTCTACCAGTTAATGCCTGTTTTGAACATGACAGTTCAACCTCATGCTTTTTCGTACCGGTTTAAATATGTTCAGATATAGGAAAACAGATACTAGACGAATGGGGGTGGCCAAGGATGGCCGTTTTAGATGAAGACACAGGAACATGGGACGAAGAAAAAGTGAGGTCTACTCTTCCTGTTAGAAAAGCTGAAAGCCATAAAGGAACTTATGGCAATGGATTGTTGGTTGCTGGCAGCCAAGATATGCCTGGTGCTGCTATGCTGTCAGGGCTTGGAGCAATGCGGAGCGGGATCGGGAAGTTGGTCATCGGCACAGCAGAGCAAGTGATTCCGGTTGTTGTCCCACGGCTGCCGGAAGCCACTTATGAACCGGATGCCCTGAAGCGAATCGCCAAAGGCAGCTTAAATGTGGAAAATTACGAGGCAATTGCAGCAGGCCCAGGCATTGTTCCGGATGAAATGACAGAGAAGGCTATCCAGAAAATCTTAAAAAGCCGTGTACCGGTCATTTTGGATGCAGGAGCCTTGTCAAAACGCGAATACAAGGACCGGCAAGGACCGACAATATTGACGCCGCACCCTATGGAATTTTCCCGGATTACCGGCATCAAAGTCAGCGAGCTGCAGCAAAACCGGATGCATTATGCCCGGGTCTGCTCTAAAAAACTTGGCACTGCCATAGTCTTGAAAGGAAAAGAGACAGTCGTTGCCTTTCCTGATGGAGAAGCATGGATTAATCCCACGGGAAACAGCGCTCTCGCAAAAGGCGGTACCGGTGACACATTGACCGGTATGCTTCTTGGCATGCTGTGCATCCACGAAGATTGGAAACACGCAGTTTTGAACGCGGTTTTTCTCCACGGCGCATGTGCAGATGCTTGGACTGAAAAACGCTCTGCTCATACACTTCTCGCCCATGAGTTGACAGATTTTCTTCCAGAAGTATGGAAAGGATTTGAATAGAATCGATTTTTGAGGAGCATGCCCATGATTTATAAAGCACGTGAAGCTCAAGTTGCCTATGGACAAGCGATTAGAATTTTGATGTTGGATTCGTTCGTGCCTTTTGTTCCAGGAGATGTCGGAAATGCCTCTACCTTTTCTTTCCCTGTACGCTACGAGAAGGTTCATGGATTAACTTTCAAAAACTTGTACGACGAACAAAAAGACTGCCTGGCGCAAATCATTCAGGCTGGCATAAGATTGGAAGAAGCAGGTGTCAAGGCAGTGACTGCGGATTGCGGGTTCATGATTTTATACCAGCGGCAGTTGGCCGAAGCTTTGACGGTCCCCGTTTTCACGTCAAGCCTGTTGCAACTTCCGTTTATCGATAAACTTTTTGGAACAAACGATAAAATTGGCGTAATCACAGCGTCAGCAGATAAACTTACAGATTCAATACTCAAGAAGGCAGGCGCTGATCCCGATAGAATAGTCGCCATTGGAATGGAAGAAAAACCGAATTTTTCAAGGGCTGCATTAGAAGAAATCGGATGGCTCGACAGCGACGCCATAGAAAAAGAAGCAGTGCAAACTGCAGTTGAACTTGTAGAAAAGAATCCGGCAATTTCAGTTCTTCTACTCGAATGCAGTATTTTGGCTCCCTACGCAAAAGCGATTCAATACAGGGTAAATCTCCCGATCTTCGACTACGTGTCGATGATTGAATTCATAAATCGCAGCGTTGTAAAAACCGCATATAAGGGATTTATTTAAAGCATTCACCGCATTAGTCTTGCTGGCGTGGTGAATGCTTCTTTAAGACAGCGCGGTATTTTGCTTTTTTAGCCGGCGATACCGTTCAGCGACATAAAAGATGATTGGACTACCGATAATTGTCGGCAAAAGCCATAGCGACCAGTCGGGCAAAAGGTTCAGCAGAGGAATATCCTGGCCATTTGTTATTAATACCGCCGTAACCAGACCGATATAAGAGCCAAGCATTCCACGAATGTGCAGGCTGATCCAATTTTTCCAGCGCCGTTTTCTTGCCATATACCCGATAAAAGCTAAAGAGTACGAGAAAATTGCCACGTAAAACAAAGCGGCGCTTTCTTCCCAATGAAGAAGCGCCATGATTACAGCCGTAGAAAAAAGCACTGCGAAACTTGCATGGTAAACTTCACCGGATTTCGTGTGGTTTCCTTTCTTTTTCTTTACAGAAACAGCAAAAAGGCCAACGGACAGGCAAACACTTCCAGCAGCAATATGCAGCACAAGCATCGATGTAAAAAAATTCACTTTTCGGCCTCCTTAAAAGTGAAAATAGGATCCGTTTTCCGGTGCGCTGAAACCTTCTGGTTCTGTCGAATTTCTACCTTAGTCTCACATTGCCGCGTTTTCCACAGCCGCTATCATATTATTCGAGAAGTTGCCTACAAACCCTTTTTATTTTTCCGCACAAAAAGCGTTCCTGCAATTCAACAGAAACGCTTTCCTTTAGCCGAGCACTAAAGTGATGAAAATCCCGACTGCCGTAATCAGTCCAACTATGGGGCCGCCTTTTTCATACGCTTCGGGCATCATCGTAGAAGCAACCATTGCAATGATGGCACCTGCTGCAAACGAAGAAATGATAGCCTGGGTCGCTTCGGATGTCTGTTCCAGCACTGAAAAACCCAAAAGAGAGCTTAATGCGGATGCGGCGAGAACAAAAACCCACATAAACATCACTTTTTTTGTGGTATATCCTCCTTGTTTCAAGCCAGTCGTACTGGATATCCCTTCCGGCAAATTGCTTATGAATATAGCGGCAATTAACGCGACTCCCACCCCACCGCCTTGGGCAATGCCAAGGCCGATCATCGCAGTTTCCGGAATGGCATCCATGATGGTACCGATAAAAATAGCGAGCCCAGAACCCGCATCGGAATTTTCGGGCTTTTCCGTTCCATGGCCTGAGCGTTTCCGATGCCTTCCCCCCTGCCGATTGACGAGCACATCAAATACAGTAAAGAGCGCTGCGCCTCCTAAAAATCCCAGTGCAATTTCCATCAAACTGCCAAGCTCCAGCGCTTCCCCTAGAAGTTCAAAGCTGACTGCACCGATCAGCGCCCCTGTTCCAAGTGCCATCACATAGGCGATCAGGCGCTGCGGCAGTGCAACAAACAATACAATAAGGGCACCCAACAAGTTGGCTGCCCCTGCAACAGCTCCCCAAAGCAAAGCAGAAGTCATATCCTTCATCCTTTCAAGACTGTCATGTCCCCTATTCTACCCGAAAAAAATGAACAGTAAGCGCAAAAAAACGTTGATCCGGCAGAACTTCCGGATCAACGGATATATTTTTATGGCACTTGGTTTCCGGCCGCGCGGTAAATCTCATACCATTCTTTGCGAGACAATTCTATGTCCGACGCTTTGGCTATATGGGTCAACCGCTCAGGGGTCATAGTCCCGACAATGGCTTGGATGTTTGCCGGATGGCGCAAAATCCAAGCAATGGCGATTGCCGATTTGGTAACACAGTATCTATCAGCGATTTCTTGAAGTTTCGCATTGATTTCAGGCATTTCTTCATTATCGACAAAAAAGCCTTCAAAATTGCCGTAGCGAAGCGGCGACCATGCCTGGACGGTCATATCGTTCAAGCGGCTATAGTCGAGTATGCTGCCGTCCCGGTTCAAGCTGTTTTCTTCGCGTGTATTCACTTGGATGCCGGCGTCGATCATGCCGGTATGCATAACACTAAATTGCAGCTGATTGATGACCAAGTCCTGTTCCACGTATTTTTTCAGCAATTCGATTTGCATCGGGTTGTGGTTGCTGACACCGAAATAGCGGACTTTCCCGCTTTCCTGCAGCCGGCTGAAAGCTTCTGCCACTTCTTCCGGTTCGACAAGCGCATCTGGCCGGTGAAGCAGAAGGCTGTCCAAATAATCGGTTTTCAGCCGCTTCAGGCTTTCATCCACTGTTTTCAAAATATGCTCTTTTGAAAAATCGTAAAAGCCATCACGGATGCCGACTTTTGACTGAATAACGATCTCTTCACGGACATTCGGGTTCATATTGATCGCTTCAGCAAAAACCTCTTCTGATTTCCCTTCAGCGTAAATATCCGCGTGATCGAAAAAGTCCACTCCAAGATCTCTTGCATTGCCTATGACAGCTCTCGCTTCTTCAACAGTCTGCCTGCCTATGTTTCCACAGCCAAGCGCGATATTGGAAACGGTCAAATCGCTAGTCCCGAGCTTCAACTTCTTCACTTGATCACCCCTGTTGTTTATTAAATTCAGTTTACCACTAAATATTTTTATAAAACCTTGCAAGGCGTGCAGTAAAACCTGAACTCTTTTGCTAGTTTACGGATAAAAACCTTAATATTCCACTTATATACTTGCGCATCTGGATGTCCAATGATAAAGTAAGCCATATTGTGATTGTAATTTTATATTTTCTTATCAAGAGAGACGGAGGGATTGGCCCGGTGATGTCTCAGCAACCAGCCTGCTTAAGGTAAGGTGCTAATTCCAATAGGGGGTCTCCTCTTTGAAGATAAGAAGAATGCACCGGCATCTCGGGGTCCTCTTCTTTTAGAGGGCCCTTTTTTATGCATATACATAAAACCGAAAGAAGGAATGACAAGTGACAAAGCCCCTTACAGAAGAAAAAACGTTGAAATCCCCTTTCAAAGCAGATCATGTTGGGAGTTTTTTGCGGCCAGAACGGTTGAAACAGGCGCGGCTGCAAAAAGAAAATGGAGAAATCACTGCCGGCCAATTAAAGAAGATTGAAGACGAGGAAATTATCCGATTGGTTGAAGCACAAAAACGCGCCGGACTCCAGTCGGTAACCGACGGAGAATTTCGGCGGAAATGGTGGCATTTCGATTTTCTTGCAGGTTTTGATGGAGTCGAGTTTGTTGAAGGGGGCAATGGCCTTCAGTTTAACGGCATCCAGACAAAAGCGCACGGCATCAAAGTGACAGGAAAAATTCGCTTTACCAGCCATTACATGATAGAACACTTCGAATTTTTACATAGCGTCGCAGGCGATGCACTAGCCAAATTCACCATTCCAAGTCCGAACATGCTTTTTCACAGAGCCGATTTTGAAGACGGAATCTATGAAACGGATGAAGAACTTGTTGAGGATTTAGTAGCCGCTTACCAAGGAGTCATTCAAGCGTTTTATGATGCCGGTTGCCGCTACCTGCAGATTGACGACACTTCCTGGGCCAGTTTCTTTTCGGAAAAAGGGAGGGAATCGATCCGCTCCAAAGGGAAAGATCTTGATAAAATCGCCATTTTATGCGCTCGCGCAATAAATGAATCTATTGCTAATAAGCCCGAGGACCTGCTTGTGACGATGCATATTTGCCGCGGCAACTTCAAATCGACCCATATGTCGAGCGGCGGTTACGGCGCGCTGTCTGAAATTATTTTTGGCGGCCTGGATGTGGATGGCCTTTTTCTGGAATTTGATGACGAACGGTCCGGCGGCTTTGAGCCGCTCCGATTCGTGAACCGGCCAGACCTTTTTGTCGTACTCGGCTTGATCACTTCTAAATTTGGTGAACTTGAAGATACGGATCGCGTCAAGGCGCGCATTGCAGAAGCCGCAACGTACATACCACTTGAACAACTTTGTTTAAGCCCGCAATGCGGTTTCGCCTCCACTGAGGAAGGCAATCTTTTAACAGAAGAACAGCAATGGGAAAAAGTAAGGCATGTGGTGGAAATTGCACAAGAAGTATGGGAATGAATTCCAGTATAATCGATAACTAACAAAAAGCGGCTGCAACTGGTTTTATCAGTTGCAGCCGCTTTTTATATTATTATATGTGCTTTTTAATATTTCCCGGAAGCTGGGACTGCTTTCGGTTTTTTGAGGCTAGGTTCATCTGCTCCTTCATTAACCGGTTTTTTCGACCAGATAGTCGCAAGGATCGGACCGCTGATATTGTGCCAAATTGCTCCCCAAACACTTGGAAGTGCCGCCAACGGGCTGAAATGAGCAGTTGCCAGTGCAACACCGAGCCCGGAGTTTTGCATGCCGACTTCAATTGCAATTGCGCGTCGGTCGTTTTCTTTAAGCCCAAGCATAACGGCTGTAAAATAGCCAAGCAATAAGCCGAATCCATTATGAAGGAAAACAGCTACAAAGACGATAAATCCTGCGCTGACTACGTTTTCACCATTTGCAGCCGTAACAGCAGATACGATGATCAAAATAGCAAGAACTGAAATCAATGGAACAATTGAAATGCCCTTCTCCACAGTTTTCGGGAAAAACTTTCCGATAAGGAAACCTAATGTAATTGGAAGGATAATCACTTGAATAATGGATGTGAACATCGCAACCGGATCAACCGGCATCCATTGCCCAGCCAGCAAAAGCAGCAGGAGCGGCGTTACGACCGGCGCAAGCAAAGTTGAAAGCGAAGTCATTGCAACCGACAAGGCCACATTGCCTTTCGCCAGATAGACCATTACATTGGAAGCGGTGCCTCCTGGCACACACCCTAAAAGGATAAGCCCCGCTGCGAGTTCAGCTGGAAGCTGCAGTATATATGCCAACGCAAAAGCAACAAGCGGCATAACCACGAACTGGGCGCAGACACCGGCAAATACCGGCAGTGGCTTGGAAGCAACTATTTTAAAATCGACCGGTTTTAATGTCAGGCCCATCCCAAACATAACAACGCCCAGTAATATGGTTATATAGCTGCCGAATCCTAAAAACGGTTCCGGAACCAAATACGCGATGATTGCTATTCCGACAACAAAAAACGCAAAATATCTTCCTGCAAACGAGCTTAATGATTCAATAAATTTCATAATAAGGCCCCTTTCTTGTCCGATGCTACAATTTTTCCAGGATTCAACAAGTTAGCTGGATCGAGTGCTCGTTTTATTTTTTCCATGACAATGAGAGCGTCGCCATGTTCTTGCTGTTGGTATTTTTGTTTTCCGAAACCAACGCCATGTTCGCCTGTACAAGTGCCGCCGCGCTGTAATGCATACAGAACAATTTGCTCATTCAATTTGTTTGCTTTTGCTAATTCTTCTGCATCATCCATATCAAGCATCAACAGCACATGAAAATTGCCATCTCCAACATGGCCAACAAGCCCCCCTGTCAAACCTAGTTCTTCAACTTGTTGCCTTGCGTGGGAAACTGCGCCGGCTAGTTCGGAGATCGGTAAACAAACATCTGTTACCATCATTTTTTTGCCCGGGTTTCCATGAATATAAGCATAGGCCAAGTTATGCCGGGCTTCCCACAAGGCATTTCGGCTTGCATTGTCTGTTTCAAATTGGATTGCCTCACAATTATGGCTGCCAACCAATTCTTCTGTAAATTCCACGTCTTGTTTTAGACCGGCTTCGTTGCCGTGAAATTCGAGGAACAAAGTCGGCTTTTCCAGGTAACTGGTTTCACTAAACCGATTTACTTGCCGGACGGACGGCTCATCAACAAGTTCTACTCGGGCAATTGGAATGCCTGCCTGCAGTATGGAAACGACCGCCTCAACGGCATCTTGAATCGTCGGGAACGAAGCACGGGCAGCAGCCACATGCTCCGGTATCCCATAAACTCGGAGCGTCAGTTCGGTGAAGCATCCAAGCGTTCCTTCAGATCCTGTAAAGAGGCCATTCAAATGGAAACCGGATGATGATTTTGCTGCAAGGTTTCCAGTATGGATGACCATGCCATCCGCAAGCACCACTTCCAAATCACGGACTTGGTCTCTCATCACTCCGTATTTGACAGAGGTCGTGCCGCTGGCGTTTGTGGCCACCATTCCTCCGAGCGTTGCGTCTGCTCCCGGATCTACCGAGAAAAACAGCCCGTACTTTTTTAATTCTTTATTTAGCTGGCTTCTGGTTACGCCAGGCTGGACTTTTACTAGAAAGTCGTTTTCCTTTACTTCCAACACTTTGTTCATTAAAGAAAAATCAATGGTAATGCCGCCTTCTGTCGGAATGATATGGCCCTCTAAACTCGAGCCAAGGCCGAATGGGATTACTGGCACTAGATACTGCGAAGATATTTTCATGATTTTGCTGACATCTGCCGTCGCTATCGGGAACACGACAATATCGGGCATTTGAGGCGCATGGTAGGATTCATCCTTACTATGCAGCTGTCGTACAGTTTCGTTGACCGTCACTTGTTCTTCTGTCAATTCCCTTTTCAAAATTTCGACGAGCTCATAAGTTGTATGGTGTGGCATGTGTGTCTCTCCTCAGCTAATAATAAAAATAAAATATTGGAATAGTAAAACTTTTGAAAGTATAATAGGTTTCATTATACAGAATTGTTTGAACAATTCAATCGTTATTTAAGAAAATATTCTTCTTAGGAAAAGCATCTCAACGAGAATTTTTTATAATAGGGTTCTTTATGTTTTGTTAACTGATACATCTCTATAAATATGCATAAAAAATAGAAAAAGCTTATAAAAAACCTGTTGATTTAATTATAAAATTCAGATAAAGTAAAAACATTAGTTTTTATATTAATTATCTCTTGTGGATTTTCGTATCTATTCCTCAGGGATAAATTGCGATTAAGTTCGTTGGATCTATAGCTGTCCGCGCATTACTGCTCTTGAGCCATTTACTTAAAATACAAAAAGAAGGAGTACCTTATGAACTTCGAAAACAGAAGAAAAATTCAAATGGATTATCGGGAAAAGAAGCAAGAACTTGAAGAAAATCGAAAAGATACACTAGAAGCAGTGGTTATTATGGGTCTCCTGGTTCTCCTAGTGTTATTATGCAACCTTAATTTTTTGTCCTTCCCATTCGACCCTGTTGTTTCCATCGAAAAAGCGAAATTGAATATATAACGAAAAAAGCAGAAAGGATAGCTATCCTTTCTGCTTTTTATTATTCTGCTTTCTGCTCACTAAGCCGCAAAAACTCTTTGATTGCATCTTTTAATGGCTCCAGGGCTGTTTGCCAAAAGTACAGTTCAGTCAAGTCTTGGTTTAAATAAGTTTCCCCTAATTGCTCAACTGTCATCCGTCCTGAATTGCGCAACAAGTCATCATAGCGCTCCATAAAGCCGCTTCCTAATTCATTTTTTATGGCATATATGCCGCTGCTGAACAAATAGCCGATCGTATAGGGAATGTTATAAAAAGCTTTTTCAGTAACGTAAATATGCGGAACGTAAAGCCACCGGTAAACTTCTTGTTCTTCTACCAATCCATGGTATAGCTCATTTTCAGATTGAATCAGCAACTCTTTAATCTCTTGAGCGGCAAGCAGCCCTTTTTTTCGTTGTTCATAGAAGGACCTTTCAAACTGATACATATTCGGAATCGTTGAAACACAAAGCATGCCACTTGAAATTTTCATTTCCAGCAGCGCCAACTTTTCTTCTTTTGAACCAGCTTGCTCAATGGCAGCATCAAGCACTAAGTTTTCCATGAAGATGGAGGCCGTTTCTTCGATGCTTGTTCCTTTCTCCTGAATAAAAGCCGGCTCATGGTGCAGAATTTCATTGTGGTAAGCATGTCCCAGTACGTGTGCCAGCGTGACCACATCAAAGTAATTTTCCCGGTAGGTCAAAAATATCCTGCTTTCTTTCGCTAATGGCAAAGATGCGCAAAATGCCCCCTCGGCTTTCCCGGAACGGTTTTCTGATTCAATCCAATTGGAGTGAAAAGCCTTTTCAGCAAAGAGGCCTAACTTCTCGCTTAAGTTATGGAACTGCGTTTCAATGATTGACACCGCTTCAGCATATGGAAATTTCTTGGCCGTTTCAAAGCAAGGGACTTCCAGATCAAACCACTTCAAGCCATCAAGTTGAAGCAGCTCCTTTTTTCTTTTTAAATAAGCTCTGAAAAGCGGTTTGCATTCCTCTAATGCCTTGAGCATTGAGTGGATGCTTTTTTCTTTTATACGATTTTGGTCGAGCGCTTCTTTCAACATGTTCTCCCATCCGCGCTGCTTGTACAAGTCCAACCGGTAGCCCGCAATGCGGTTTAGGAGCACTGCAAATGTTTCTGCATCCGCGTCGCAGACTTCGGTAATCGCTTTTGCCGCTAGTTCCCGCTTGTGGCGGTCTTTATCGTATAACGCTTGGTTTAAAGCACTTCCAATAGAAAGCTCTCTTATCTTCCCTTTTTGCATGAGGGGAACCTTTAATTGATTGAAAAGTTGATTGTGAAGTTGTTCCCACCCGTCAAATCCATTGACAGCTAGTGCATTGATGATTTGTTCTATTTCGAGCGGCAGCCGGTCTTTTACATTTCTCCTTCGTTCCTCCAAAGAAAATGCAATCGCTTCGACGCCATTCTGTCCCAGTAGGTCTTGCCACTGCTCTTCACTAAGGTTTGCCAACATTTGGTTCAAGAGCGCATGAAAGGATTTCATGGCTGCCTTTATGGTACTGACTTGATCCAGTAATTGAATAGCGCTCATATCTGCTGTGTTTTGCGCATAAATGCAGACACTGAAGTCTTCGATCTCCAGCCACATATTCATCACTTGTTCTATATCCGTTAAAGTGCCTGCCAACTTTTGCATATCTTTTGCATCCGATTCTAATACTGCTGTCAGACGGCTTATTTCCGAAGTTAAAGCGTGCATTATATTCTTCAGCGATTCTGAAGTACTGCCGCCTTCATACAAGGAATTCAAATCCCAATTCCGGCTAATCGACTGCTTCAATTCTTTCGCCTCCTGGAAGAACTTTTCCTTTTATTATAACTGAAAATGAGTGCATAAATACCATGTTTTCAGAAAATTGAGAAAAATTCCGCTCCTTTTTTCTATTATTTCCGTAATCGCCCGCTTTCATACAGTCTTTGTCAACAGCGCCTTTTGATCTTTTTGTTTTTTTACAAATAATCCTGTATAGATGAACGCCGTTCCAACCATAAGCAAGATTCCCATATAGACAGACATCATCGCCGGCGCTAAATATGCGCCGATTATGATTGAGGCCCGTGCGATTAAATCCGCTCCGCTGAATGACAGACTGGAAAAGGCAGAATATGATCCACGCTTGTCCTCTGGCATCATATTCGCCTGCTCAGCATTGCGTACAGGCGAGTAAACGAGTTCTCCGATAGTCGCGATAACACCGAAAACGATCAACATATGCAATGTACTTGCTGAAGTCATGAAGGCATACCCAAATGTATATAGGATCAAGCCGCCTAAGAGAACAGTCTGTTTGCTGAATCGGTTTGTAAAGCTGTTGATCCAGAATGTTAAGCAGACAACCAGAAGCATATTTAGGATGTTGAGTAAACTTAGCATCCTGACTCCGTTAATTTCGACGCCTCCAGCCATTACCGGAGTAAACGTTTCTGCCAGCCGGACCCCAATATAGCTGTTCAATGAAAATTCTCCTGCAAAGATAAATACCGAACCCGCTACAACTTTAACGAACGGTGCATCCTGAAATGCCACTTTATAATTTTGGAGAAGGTCATAAAAGACATTCTGGTGCTGTTTTTCTAAACGCTGAATTTGTTCATCCCTTAACCATATTTTATAAGCTGCCGGCAGCAAGGCACTCGTGATGGACAATAACAAAAATAATTCAACTTTATGACTGACATACATCAAGCCACCCAATGCCGTACCGATTGCCATGGATAAGTTAACCATCCAGTAATCGATCGCATACACCGCTTTGCGGTTTTCCGGTGTTGTCGAATCGATGATAATGGCATGCAGTGCCGGCCTGCCCAAGCTGCTTGTAATGGTGAAAGCCGTATAAGCTGCAGCAAACAGCCATATCAATTTCTTTTCCGGCAATAAGCTGATCGTCATGAATAAAAACATTAATGCATTCAAAGAAGAAGTAATCAGCAATACCTTTATTCTCTGAAAACGGTCAGAAATATATCCACCGATTAAATTGACGATAAAACTGACAATAACAGTCCCTGCCAAAAACACTCCCGCCCATACTTTGCCTAATTCCTGTGCAAAAAATAAAGCCATGAATGGCATAACTGCCATGGAAACCGCACGGTTAAAAAATGATGTTATGAGGCGGACCCGGATGTTTTGAGGGTATTCTTTCCATTTCATTTTGCATCTCCTCCCTGTAATATGTATATTAAACTAGACTCATAAAACAAAAAATAGACACCTTATAAAGATGTGTCTACTTTTAGGAGGCATCAATGGATAAAAACTTATTAACATTATGGCAATCCGTTCCTTCAGGAGGAGTCAAACAGGAAGAAATAGCCGAGCTATTGGAATTAAGCCCAAGGCAAACTTCCCGTTCCTTAAAGAAATGGCAAGAACAAGGCTGGTTTGATTATTCATCCGGCCGTGGAAGAGGGAAAGCTTCAAACCTAAAATGGCTTCGAAACGTGGAAGAGGAATTTGAATGCCAACTAATGAAATGGATCGACAAAGATGCAGTAGAAAAAAGCAGCAAGTATTTGCTTTACGATTGGTCGGAACACTCAAAAGAACGGCTTATGGATAAATTCCGTTCAAAATTCGGGTATATTCAAAGTCCGGATAAACAAGACAAGTTGATTATTCCAAGAAAATACCCTCTCCTTACAATTCATCCTTTAGAAACAGCGGAAGTACAAGGTGCGCACATTGTCACAAATGTTTTCAACCGGCTGGTCGCAGTCGACAGCAATGGGATTGTATCCCCTGAGCTCGCACATAGTTGGGACGCTGAGCCGGATAAAGTTCGGCTTTACTTGAAAAAAGGTGTCAAGTTTCATGATGGCTCCATGCTGACTGCTCAAGACGTTGTGAAATGCTTGGAGAAAATCCGCAAGCATGTACACTTTAAAAACTTGTGGGAACCTGTCACCGAGATTTATTCCCCAGCGCCGTTAGTGGTTGATATTTTGTTTCCTGGCGGCTGCAGCTACTGCCTGCAAATGCTTGGTATGATGAACGCCAGCATTTACAAAGAGCCCAATGGGCAACTGGTAGGAACCGGAAGTTTTTTTGTTGAAGCCATTTCCAAAAGTAAAGCAACATTACAGGCTTTTAAGGATCATTTTCGTGAAAGACCGCTGCTCGATGTGGTGGAATTTGTTGTGGTTCCTGCTGATTTCGATTTTACTTACCGTTCTGCAGCAGAAGAAAAAACACAAGAAACGGTTCAAGTGGAAAGCGATTCCGGTTTTGGTATTGTTATTATGAACGCCTTCCGAGATTCCGATATCAGACAAAAAGATGTCCGCGACTTTATACATCACATCATCTCCAAACACCGGCATGGAATTGAACGAGTTGATGAACGGATATCACCAAACCACAAAAGCTGCCTGGCGGGCCAAGATCAACATTATCTGCCGCCTGAAATCAGACGCCCAAACTTCAAAAAACCGCTTGTCTTGAAAACAACCAGCTATGTAGCCAATACTACTGCGTGGCTCCAATCCATTTTGGAAAAAGAAGGAGTGCCAATTGAAATAATGGAACTTCCCTTTGAAGAATATACATTTAATAAAATGAAAAACCGGCAAGCCGACTTGTTCATTCACGGAGAAATATTTGAAATGAACCAAAACTTCTCCTTTTACCAATTTCTCGTTTACGGTTATTCTCCCCTAGCTTCCATTGTCCAGTCAGACGCCAGTTTCAGCAGGCTCACCAGCAATTACAAACATACGCCTTTCGAAAGATGGATAACCTTAAATCTAGCAGTCGAAAGAGCTTTGCTGGAATCATCTATCCTTGTTCCACTCTACTATGTTAAACGGCAAATACCATTTTCAATCAATTTGCTCAATATTAAGATCAGCCATTTTGGCTATGTGGATTTTGCTAAACTATGGCTGCGCCCGCAAATAAAAAAGTAAATGCCAAATCGCTTTGAAAAGAAAGTCCCTCCTTTCACAGTGGTATAATATTCCTATTCATTGGTATTTGCTGTATAATTCCAAATGTTAGGAATTTATGCCTAAAGGAGTGTTGGAATGCATTACGGGGAGTCGAATTTCAAGAAAAATGAAATATGCCATAACGATCAAACCTTTCCTACAGTTGAAGCGTTTGACGCCTATCTGGAATCTTGTGCAGAAGAAATCACAAGTTCAGTTGTTTGCGATGCCGTCAGACAGATTTTCGCAATTGATATTGACCTGGCCCTGGTCCTTCATCCGAGATATGACCATTTAAAATTTCCGAGAGCAGCCATCCACAGCTATTTGAAACAAATCGGGACAGAAGCAAATGGAGCCTCTATCCGTTCAATGATCAAAGCACTTTTCGGAATCAATCTGGCAGGAATCGCTGAGCTATACAACGACCGGATTGCTTTGTATTCTAAAGGCCAATGGATAGTGAAAAATGATCAAGCGCTGTTTCTTGTCCATACTAGCTATAAAGATGCCGACGTAAAAATTCTCTCCACTCCTTATTTTAAGAACCAAACCAAAATGGCCGAAATGCCGTCAAGTTTGCAACAGGCGCTGGCTCCACTCGGGTACTCCTATAACGAAAA
This sequence comes from Planomicrobium sp. CPCC 101079, assembly GCF_007859275.1. Taxonomy (GTDB): domain Bacteria; phylum Bacillota; class Bacilli; order Bacillales_A; family Planococcaceae; genus Planococcus. Next base: position 487,850 of record NZ_VOHC01000011.1, read on the forward strand.
AGAACAAGCGTTATTTTACAGTGATCCAACTGGCCAGCCCGTTTCTGGCCAGTTCAAAGTCCAGACAATGAAAACGATTGCTAGAATTGTACATACCGATTTTGCCGGCCTCTAAACCCCCTCTACATTAATTGTGTAGAGGGGGTTCAGGCTGTCGAGAAAGGTGACTAGTTATTTCATCGCGAACCAGCTGGACGCGTTCCGCGGGCGAGCGTTGAGCCGCTTCAGCACTTTCGATCCATTCAACCGGATAAGTCTACTCGATGTGTTCGTATTTGCAGAATGGAAGGGTTGAACCAGCTGGGGCTTGCTACTGGTTTCTTCTGGACAACTTTACCTATAACTATGGAGCCAACCAACGGAGACACCATTGGGATAGCTAAGCTGTTTTTCGAAATAGCAAGAGGAATATCTGTTTCCAATCAAATATTTAATAGAAGTTCCTCAACAAGGAAACCCCTCTACACTAATGTGTAGAGGGGTTTCCTTGTAAAATTCATTTTTGAAAAGAAGATAAAAATTTAACGCGGTCGCCCATTGGCGGGATGTTGTTGTCGACCAATGCAATTTCCAAAACAGCCGGGCCATCCAATGAAGCAAGTTTTTGGATCGCTTCCCCATCTAAATCATCCATAGAATCCACTCTAAAGCTTGGAATGTCCATAGCCGCAGCCATAGCCGCTATGTTGATCGGCTGCTGCTCAAATGTAGCATGGCTGCGCTTGTATTGCAGAGTATGGCCGTGATAGACCATTCCGAGACGGGCATTGTTCAATACTACAAACAAGATTGGCAAGTTGTTTTCTTTTGCTGCTAAAATTTCCATGCCGTGCATGAAGAAACTGCCGTCTCCAGTGATTGCTACCACCGGCCGTTCAGGTTCCGCAAGTTTTGAACCGATGGCTGAACCGATTCCGCTCCCCATTGCACCAAAATGGACATTTATATCAAAGGTAAAAGGTTCATATACTTTCATGGTATGGATAACATACGCCATAAATTCTCCGATATCGATTGTATAGCGGGTTGAAGGTGGCAAAAATTCCTGCAATTTGGCAAGGACATTCTTGGTGTTGTATTCTTCATCGCCTACATAATCATCGTCTTTTTCAACCGGTTGGGCTGCTTTGCGGGTCATGCCGAGATTTTTCAATTCTTCGATCAAATACACCAAGCTCAGGCCGACATCACCTAGCACAGGAAGATCGATTTCGTATTTTCGGTTAAAGACAGAAGCGTCGAAATCCAGTTGGATGGAAAAGCGGTTTTTAGTCAAATTCGAGTTGTAATTGTTTGTAGCGGTTTCGCCCAAGCTCGAACCAATGATAAGCAGCGTATTTACTTCGCCATCGTTTATCAAAGCTGAAGCTTTTTCTGTTCCAGCAAAGCCAAAGACCCCTGCAAATAAAGGATGGTCGTTTTGCATAAGCCCTTTTGCTTGTGGAGTTACCACAAGTGGCCATTGCAGCATTTCAGCCAGTTCGACCAAAAGGTCAACTGAATTTCTAGCACCTTGCCCAACAAATATATAACCGCTTTCTCTTTCCACGAGCTCTTTAGCGGTACGCTGGATTACTTCAAGATCAGGCGCGATGACTGTTTTTTGGACAACAGCGGGAACTCGTGCGTCGACTAACCCTTGCTGTACATCAATCGGCATGGCGATATGGACAGGGCCCGGTACACCGGAAACCGCAATCGTCGTCGCTTTTACGACTTCATCCAATAGATTGTTCGAATCCGTGACGGTGACGCTGTATTTTGTAACCGATTTAAATATTGGGTCTGCATCCAATTCCTGCGAAGCATTCAAGCCCATTGTACTGACCGGAACCGCCCCAGTTAAAAAAAGTACTGGAAGATGTTCGCGCATTGCATTGGCTGCTCCCGTTACGAGATTTGTTCCACCTGGTCCGCTGCTTCCGATACAGACACTTAATTGGTTGGTGTATTTGGCATAAGCGGCCGCCATATAACCTGCTGCACCTTCATGCTTCGTAACGATCGGCGTTATTTCAGGGACATCGTACAGCCCGTCGTAAAAAGCATTTACGGAACCTGCAGGAATACCGAATACGTGCTTCACACCCATATTTTTTAAATACTCGATTGACGCATGAACTGCTTTCATTTTTCTCCTCCTATTTTGTCTCTGAAGTATCGATTAAGTATTTTTGTTCCAGCTCTTTGGCTTTGATCGGCCTGCTGAAGAAATAACCTTGCATAATCGTGCAGTTTTTTGACAAGAGGAAGTCCAGTTGCTCTTCTGTCTCTACCCCTTCAGCAATAACATTTAAATTCAGGTTTTGGGCTAAAGTAATGATGGTGTTCGTAATTGCCGCGTTATCATTATCTTCGACCACATCTTGAATAAAGGATCTATCGATTTTCAATGCGTCAATCGGAAAGTTCTTCAAATAGCCGAGCGACGAATAACCGGTGCCAAAGTCATCGATGGCAATCTTTACGCCTAAATCCTTTAATTGCCTCATTTTTCGCATCGTGATTTCGGTGTTTTTGATGATTTGGTTTTCCGTCAACTCAATATGCAAGTATTCGGGGGACAAGCCCACGTCTTCTAACATTTCCTTCACCATGGCAACCAAATTATCTTCTTCAAATTGAAGGCCTGATAAATTGACGGACATGCACAGGGACGTATGCCCGTGTTCTTGCCATTTTTTTAATTGTTTGCAGGAATTTCTCAAAACCCATTCGCCAATCGGAATGATCAAGCCCGTTTCTTCTGCAATCGGTATGAAATCTGCAGGCGAGATTATTCCCTCCGTTGGATGCACCCAGCGCAGCAACGCTTCTACTCCAATCATCACATTGGATTTGCTGTCAATCTGCGGCTGATAATAAATGACCAGTTCATTGTTATCCAACGCTTTATACAAAGCATTTTCCAACTTAATGCTTGCCATATTGCGGTTGCTCATTTCACTTTCAAAGAAATGGTAATGGGTACCGGATTTTTCTTTCGACTTGTACATCGCAGCATCAGCGTTTTTAATCAGCGCTTCCGCAGTTTCACCATCTTCCGGATACACACTGATGCCAATACTCGTTTTCACGTAAACTTCATTGCCTTTAAGAGAGAAAGGCTTTGCAAACGAAGCAATGACTTGTTCAACCACCATCAAGACGTCATATTTGCCAAAAATGTCCGGCAGGACGATAGTAAATTCATCGCCGCCTTGACGCGAAACGATTGCTTTGCGGGGCACGCTTGCGCTCAAACGTTTCGCCACTTCACGCAAAAGTATATCTCCGTAGCTATGTCCCAGACTATCATTGACCAACTTAAAGCGATCCAAGTCCAAGTAAAGGAGCGCAAGTTTTTGGTCGCTTCCATGAACAGCATTCAGTTCCTGATTGATTTTGTCGTTCAGCAGCACCCGGTTTGGAAGTTCAGTTAAACTGTCGTAATAGGCAAGATGCTTTATTTCTTCTTCCAAATGCTTCCGTTCCGTAATATCCCTAAAAGTGACAACTTCCCCAAGAATTTTGTCTCCTTCTTTAATGAGAGAAATCACGTATTCAACTGAGAAACTGGATTGGTCTTTTTTAAAGAATTTTTGATTCATTTCCGGATAAATTGCCGTTGTACCGGAATCCTTCTTCTGCTCGAAAATAATATCGGAAGGCTTTCCGATCAGTTCGCCTTTCTCATAACCGAGCATCGTTTCGCTTGCTGGATTACAGAACGTAATGTTTCCTTCTAAATCCAATCCGAAAATTCCTTCTCCGGCTGAATTCAGTATTAACTCTCTTTCACGGCTGAGATTTTCCAGTTCTGTCACTACGCGTTCGAGTTCACTGTTTTTAATCCGGATTTCAGAAGTCCGCTCCTCAATAATCATCTCCTGCTTTTCCATATACAACAAATTGGACAAAGTGGATGCTGTAGCGTCGGCAATCGATTGGGCCAATTGGATATCGGCTTCCGGAAAGGACATTTTACTTTTTTCAAGTTCCGGAACCGCCAGTGCCCCCAATACTTCCCCCGTCGCAACCAATGGAAGCATGAGCATGCCTTTTATGCCGAACTTTTTACAAATTTCGTGGTTGGGCCTGTTGTCAGCAAATACGTCAGGAATCAGCAGTGGCCGTTTTGTCTTTACCACTTCTTGGAGGACTGCATCATTTGTTTGGTCGATATGGTCTTCACCATGGGTCTTGATCCATTCTTCTTCCGTCCACTCGCTTTCCCGGCTTAAATTGGCTGGTTTTATTTTCATGCCGGCCATCGGGTCAAGCAAATGCACACCAGTATTGAAGTTATTCAATACCCTTCCAACGTAATGAAAACATTTATCCAAAACTTCTTGCATCGTCGAACACATTGACAAATCGCGCGTTAAATCGAGCAATAATTGCTTTTCCGCAATCAAGTTTTCTTTCCGGGTCAAGTTGGTCGCGTTTCGGACAGCAACACCCGCCATATTCACGTATGCTTCCACTGTTTGTATTTCATCTTCCGTCAAATCCATGGTAATGCCGTAATCAAACAAATAAACCAATCCGAACAATTCATCCTCGTAGGTGATTGGAAGAACGAGTAGAGATTTGATTTTAAAACCTTCCACTGCTCGCGGGTCTGGGCGTTTATCCCTTGAAGTATCAGGAATGTAGATCGTTTTTTTAGTTTCGATCACTTCTTTTGCCAACAAATCATAGTCCATGTCAATCACATGCATATCGAGCGTCATTCCATTGATGACTTCCGGTTTTCCAACATAGCCCCTGAACTGTCCATCCGCCTGCGGAAGATAGATACCTACAGAGTCGCATTGCACTATTTCTTCTGAAATGGCTAACGTTACCTGCTCAAGCACTTCCCGTAATTGAAGTTTCGAATTGATTAATTTTGTAATATGCGCAAGACGAGAGTATCTTGTTTGTTCCTCAAGCATTTGCCCACTCTCCAGTTCTTTACTTTTTGTGTTCTACCCGGTTCTAATTTGAACGCAGTCTGCCCGAATTTCCCGGTACTTTCTGACCAGCGGTTATTAGACCATTCAACCTTACACTATGTGTATATAATACTGTATAGCAGTCATTTTTAATATAAGGAAATCCAAATAAAGTTTATGTTAATTTTTAACATCATTATTAAAAAACAAGAATTAGCTTCAATACAACCTTTTGTTATAGGGCAATGGCAGTTAATACAAATCCATGCTCTAAAAATAAAAGAGAACTGCTGTTTTGAGCTGTTCTCTTTTTCGAAAATCTGATATGTTCCAATACCATTCAACTTAAAGTACATTTCGTCTTCTTTTTCTGCTCTAATTTCTTTATTCGATTTCCAAGCTGGTCTTTGATACAGAGATTACTTCGATCTCAGAACAGTAGAAGCTAAGTGTGTTGTTTTCATTGTCTTGGACTTCGTATTTGATATTTTCCCACCCTTTTTTCCGTAAATCTCTAATTGCAAGATTGACCGGCTGAAAATAACCTAAGCTTTCAAACCGGATATTCTGTGGTTCGCGAAAACGGAATTGCACAAGGTACATGCCCTCTGCTGATTCCACTATAAAATCGATATCCAGCAAAGAACTGTAAATATCCAAGTCTTTTATGAAGCTTAAGTTGAAGTTGGTAATGCATTTAATATCGGCATAAGAAAAGTCAGTTACATAACGAGTAAGCAGTCCATTATTCTTAATCAATGTTATCCCCTTTACATTCTGCTGATTATGGCTTAGCGTAAAATATCACTATTTTAAATAAGAACTTAAATAAACACGGTATTCTTCTGTTAGTCCTTCTGGCATATGCTCAATATCAAAAAAAACGAAGTTCCTGGGATTCTGAGAGGTCCGGAACCAGTTTCCCAGCTATTTGGTTGGTTTGAAAAACTGCGGTGACCGAGTAAAGTTCATCTCCATTGGGAAGTTTATAATGAAACTCCTGTCCCGAAAAAATCCCTAATAACTTTAGGCCAGCTATTTCAAGCCCTGTCTCTTCTTTTACTTCTCTTTTCGCAGTTTCCTCCAAGCTTTCCCCTAACTCCATCAACCCGCCAGGCAAGCCCCATCCTCCATCCTTCCTGTGCTGCAGTAAGACTTGGTTTTGTTTATTGAAAGCGATTACTACTGCTCCTGGAAGAATGAGCGGTAAATGCCCTACTTTCTTCCGTAATTCTGCTACATAATCCACAAACTTACACCCCTTAGGCAGAATGACAATTTTCCTGCAGCTATTTTATGTTATTTTTCTTTTTGGTGATATTAACCTATTATATATACTATAGAACAAATCAAAAGATTCAAACAGACTTTTTAGGAGGCTAGCCATGCTTAAAGCAATTATTTTTGATTTTGATGGAACTTTGGCAAATACATTGCCTGTTTGCGATGCTGCTTTTCAAAAAGTATTCAAGACGTTTGATCAACGAGACCTTACATCAGCGGAAATAAGGGCGATGTTCGGACCGTCTGAAACCGGTATCATCCGCCAGAATCTAAAACACAGGGACCAAGAAAAAGCGATTGACTTGTATTATTCAACCTATATGGAGCATCATGCCGATTTAGTAAAAGAAAGCGGTGAAATTAGCTCGTTGCTCCTCCACCTTAAAAATCAAGGGCTTAAAATCGGCATCGTCACTGGGAAAGCCAGGCGGAGTTTGGATATTTCCTTGCAGGCTCTACGGATGGAAGCGCTGTTTGATGCAATAATTACAGGCGATGACGTCGACAAGCCCAAACCGCATCCAGAAGGCCTTCACAAAGCATTGCACTTACTGAACGCGGCGAGTGATGAAGCGGTATTTATCGGGGACAGCGACGCAGATATTGAAGCGGGACAAAAAGCGAATGTCTACACGATTGGTGTGCACTGGCTGCCAGACTTTCAAACGGCCATGTTTTCCATTGAGCCGGACGCTGTATTAAAATCCGTTGCTGAATTTTTAGGACTACTGGAAAGAGGTGCTTCTTTTGAGCGTTAAATGGCTGGAATGGGCCCAGCGGATTCAATCCTTATCCCAGGCAGGGCTTGCTTTTTCGAAAAATGGCTATGATATCGAACGGTATGAAGAACTCAGAACCATCAGCACTGAGATTATGCAAGAGCATACCGGTCTTGAAATGGAAAAACTTAAAGATTTGTTCGCAAGCGAAAGCGGTTATCAAACCCCTAAAGTTGATATTCGTGGTGCAGTCTTCCGGAATGGCCAGATTCTTATGGTCAAAGAAGTCATAGACGGTAAATGGGCACTGCCTGGCGGTTTTTGCGATGTCGGTTTATCACCGGCAGAAAATATTGTTAAGGAGATTAAGGAAGAATCGGGCTTTGAAGTGGTTCCTATCAAATTGCTGGCGCTATTGGATTTAAAAAAACATGGCAATCCTGCGCAACCTTATCATTATTATAAAGTCTTTATACAGTGCGGCATTGTCGGCGGACAAGCTGAAAATGGCCTAGAGACAGATGATGTCCGGTTCTATAGCGAAAATGACTTGCCGGAATTGTCGCTTGCCCGCAACACGGAAACGCAAATCCGTTTGCTTTTTGATTTTTTGAGAGATCCACATAAAGAAGCAGTATTCGATTAACATTTGCCACAAAGACCGCTTCCCTCTTACCGCCTTAAACTTGAAGGCTGTTAGGAAGAAAAACTAAAGAAGGTCATCTAATTGGAATTGCTCACTGAAAAGTTGTTATTGATCGCATTGTTCGTCTTGATCATCCATTCAATTGAAACACTTGCTTACGCTGTCCGGCTGTCAGGTGCGCGGGTGAGGCTGCTTGCTTCCGCCTTATCGCTTTTTAACGTCATGGTCATGGTTTCCCGGCTCGCCAATATGATGCAGCAGCCGTTTACCGGAAGTTTAGTCGACGCCGCACCAGCGGCAAATGCATTGGCATTTGTTGAGAACCAGTATCGCGTCATCATCGGTTCTTCAACACTTGGTACGATAGTAGGCATCCTGCTTTTGCCGACGTTCATTTCGATTTTTTCAAGAGCCATCATTCACTTGTCCGAAGAGCGGGGCTCCCTTCCCCGATTGGCCAAAAAAGGGCTGACCATCGAATACATAAAACGCGGCATCACCCATATTCAAATTCCCAGGCTGTCGTATTTAAAAAACATCTCATTAAAAGACATTCCGGTGAAATTGTTCCTTATCAATATGGTAATCACCGCCATTTATACAATCGGCGTATTGGCCGCGTTATATGCTGCGATCCTTGTTCCCGAAAGAGCGACAACTGCCATTATGGCTTCGGGACTGATCAATGGCTTGGCGACCATTTTGCTGATCGTTTTCGTCGATCCGAAAATTTCCGTACTGGCAGATGATGTCATCAATCAACGCGGAAGCTACCTTCACTTGAAAAGTGTAGCTTTAATGATGATCACTTCCCGTCTGTTCGGAACCATACTTGCCCAGCTTTTCTTTTTGCCCGGCGCAAAATACATTGCATGGTTCACCAAATTCATCGTATAAAAACCCCGCTCATCGAAAATGGACTGACCCGTTAATTTGAGACACAAGAAAAAACACCTAGACTGCCATTGTCCGGTATTCAACCGGAGAGTGGCAGTTTAATTTTTGGAACGGTCGGATGTAGTTGTAATAATACATGTAATCTTCAACTTTTTGTTGTACAATGGCAGTG
>NZ_VOHC01000001.1 GCF_007859275.1 Planomicrobium sp. CPCC 101079
TACCTATATGGCGTACTACAACCAGAAACGAATGAAGTCCAAATTAAAAAACATGAGTCCGGTTGACTACCGGACTCATGCACAACAAGCTGCTTAAATTTTTGTCTAACTTTTTTGGGTCAGTTCAAATTGTCGGTTTTCCAACAATTCAAGCTGCTTTTTTATTTATACAGCAGGGAATACGCGCATTCAGCAGAGCCTCATACAACAAAAATGCCAACCCGCTTAAAGCGGATTGGCATTTTTTATCGGTTCTTATTTATAAATTAAAACTTGAGCGGCCGAACCATCCGCACTTTCCCCTGATACTCGGAATTTCAATCCGTAATTCGGTACATTGCGCCCAGCGTCAACCATTCCAGAATTGCTGTAGTCTGCACTGTCGTCGAACAATGGATTTCGTTTTGTGTAGCTGTCAGCTAATGTCAGTCCATTGATGCCAGTATAATCAAGGAACATCTTAGACGTTTTGTTCAAGCTAAAAGCAGCGTCGTTCAATTGGTAGCGAGAAGATCCGACTGCACCATCGCTCCAATAGTTTGTTTTTTGATCCGCATCCACTACCCCAAGGAAACCTTCGCCTGGGTGTGCACCAGTCCAGTTATCGCTATAGAACTCATCTACGTACCAAACAACCAGCCCTGCATCGTAGCTCATCAAACTTGCACCACGACGGATGTTGGCTAAGCCTTCATCCACACCGTTATGCGAGCGCCATTCAAGCAAATAGTATTGTTCGGTATATGCTTTGCCGTCATTAAGTGTAAAACCATTCAGCTCAAACGCCGATGTTCCTTCTGCATCATCGGATACAATTGTTTTGCCGTCTGCAGAGATGGTTAAATCATCCACGTAGAAGCCAGGATGAGTAGCAGCAACATCCGTCCAGTAGTTCAGTTCCACTGTAACTTTTTGGCCAGCGAACTCTGATAAATCAAAGTTTGCATCTACCCAGCCGTTGGAAAGGCCGGTAATGCCATGGCCGGGATTTTGTTCGTTAGGATCTGTTTCAGTTGTAAGATTGCCTTTGATTGTTTTGCCGTTCACTTTAACTGAAGCGTAATCCCAATCTTGTTCAATGTCGTACCATGTCTTGAAAGTAAGGGCCGCTGATGTAGAAGCACTCAAGTCGACTTCAACGGACATGGAATGATCCAATTCGTCGCCTTTGCCACTGAAATATTCTTTGGTGCCACTGAATGGCGTATTGATTGTAGTTGCTTTATTCGGCAAATCAACGCGCAGTGCGTCGTTGTTTGTTCCTTTCGTTGCAGCCTCGTCAAGAAGAACAGTTATGCCGTTTTTAGTAATGTCTTTTTCGTTTAAAGTTGTGCCGCTCAACCAATTGCCGCCATGGCCAGCTTGCAGCATTTCCTTAGCATAGGCGCTGAAACCAGTCGGCTCAGTCCCTGGAACCGAACCAGCCCAGCTGCCGCTTGCCATGATTGACCAGTAAGCAACTGCTTCTCCTGTACCTGAATACTGCGTATCGTACTCGTCAGGAAGGCCAAGGTCATGTCCGAATTCGTGCGCGAACACACCGGCTGCGCCATCTTCTGGTTCAATGGTGTAGTCCCATGCTGCTAATTGGCCGTTCCAGCGGCTGCTATCTGATGTTCCGCCCGGCACTCCGACTGGACCTGTGCTCAATTTTGAACGGTGCGACCAAATTGCATCCCCACCCAATTTGCCGCCGCCTGCTTCTTCGCCGACACCGGCATGGACGACCATCAAATGGTCAATGATGCCATCAGGCTCATGATAAACCCCATCGCCATCATAGTCATCGCGGTCCCAGACATCGTACTCAGACAAATCAATATTCGGGTCTTGTGCGGCTTTTGTTAAAGCTTCGTATACTAATTCTCTTGCAGCTTTGTCACTGCCGTCTGGCGCTGGGTCATTGCCTCCGTAGTAAGCTGCCGGGTGATCTGCTGTATACCATCCGGCTACTGTGCCGTCTACAGTATAGCTGCCGCCGGATTGCTGCTCGTAGTATTGCTTCATTGATACGAAAGTTTCGCCATTCGGCCCTTTATAGCCATTTTCACCGAAAACCATGTCTTGGAAGTGGGAGGTTGGATAATCTTCATAGAACATATCCGACTCTTCTTTTGTAATTGAACTTGCTCTGTAATCCGGGAAATCGATAGCTAGAACTAGAACTTTATCTTCGCGCACTTCGCCTTTGTAGGCTTCTTGCGTGGCTGAGTCTACTTTATTTTTCTTCGCTTGGCCTAGCTTGTTGCCTTTGCCATTTGTAAGGCCATTGTTAATGGCTTTATCTTGAAGTTCACTTTCGTGCTTGTGAGAAAGGCCATTTTCTTTATCGGCTTTCGTGTTGCTTTTTGCTTTCGCTTTTAAAAGCTCGTTCAAAGCTTTTTGTGCTTCAGCTGGGCTGGCGTCTTTAGCCAAAGTGCCTTCTTTTTTAAGCATTTCAATCAATCTTTCATCATTTGCAACTCCTAGATCAGCCGGTGTAGCACTGCCAGAGTCCTTGAATAGTGAGAGTGCATTAGCTGCTTGCGCTGTAGAGGCAGTGGAAAGGCCACCCACTGTCAATGCGCTGAACCCAAGAATAGCAGCCATTGTCGTGCTTGCCAGCATCTTCTTCTTCAAACTTCATTCCTCCTAGAAATGTACAATTTTCCCAACATTCAAAAGATACGCTATTTGGATGACCTTTACTAGATGGGAGAGGAAAAAAAGTAAATATTTCCTATTTGTTATTTCGTATTCTATGTATAAATTTCCAAAAAATAAAATTTTTTATATAAAAATCTGTTTTATAAATAAAAAAACCAGCTACTTTAAAGTAGCTGGAGAGTAAACAACATTAATGGCGTGTTGTAGTTGTACGGCGATCATTGCCGACCATAGGCAAGAATTTTAACGCATACAAAGCACACAGACCGACAATCACATAGACAATACGGGCCAAAATAGAGTTTTGCCCGCCGAAAATTGTAGCTACTAGGTCAAATTGGAACAATCCAACCAATAGCCAGTTGATACCTCCGATAATTAATAAGATAAGGGCGATGCGATTTAATCCGCTCATTTCATCTCTCCTTTCTTTTGGTTTGACGTAGGTAATCAGTAATTTTATACCCTTGTAGATTTTTACAAAACTCTCTCATATCATTATTTTTTGAATTTTACATTTTTTGAGGGAAGAAAAGTACGAGAAAAAGTGAATCCAGCCTGATGTATAATTTGCATCCTCGTATAAATAGATAAACTTCATTTTTAATAAAAAATTTTTATTTTTTTCTAAAAATGGTTTAATTAAGGTGTAAAACGTTTAAAAGGAAAGGTTGTAGGGAATCTTTTTCATAAGTCTGCATTAACGGTCCTTGCACATACCTTTCTTTCCCTCCTGAAAAAATTGGACTGCTTATAAAAATTCCAGGCAAGTTTCTGAGAAAAATTAAAGTCACCCGAAGAGGAAGAGGAAAAACCATTCTTTCTAATAGGGAGTGAGAACAAAAAAATGATAGGTCAAAATGTATAATACATATGCAATTTAACGAGACTTTTCAATGTTATGTTGCAGGTTTTCCTGCATTAGGTTATAATTTTTATAAGCATTACAGTATATTTATTAGTAAGGGGAGGAACTTGTGCAGGAATTACTGCGTGCAATATCAAATTCGTACAATGATTTCAGCTCTGGACAAAAAAAAGTTGGAGACCTTTTTTTTCAGGAACCGATTTTTTTGGCTTTTTCCTCTGCATTAGAAGTGGGCAAGCGGGTCAATGTCAGCGAATCTACGGTAATTCGCTGGACACAGAAGTTGGGGTATAAGGGATATACTGAATTTCAGCAAGTACTTCAACGGAAATTGGCCGAAGAGCACTTTGGCCAAACAGAGCAAAAAACAGCGGAGCCTGCATCGCAAACTTTTTTGGAAAATCTATTGGATGCTGATATTGCCAATCTTATAAAGCTGAAACAAACCATTGATGAAGAACTGCTTCTTCGCGTAGTTGATGCTATAGGGTGTGCAAAGCAGTTATATGTCACAAGCAATTTTTTAGATTACGGTTTAACTCATTGGTTTTCAACATGGCTGAATACTGCGCTTGACCATACTGAAATGCTGATGCCTTCCGATATGCAGTTTTTTAGCCGTTTAGCTAAATTGAAAACCGGTGATACTGTGATTGCCTTTGCTTTTCCCCGCCATACAAAACCGTTATTCGAAACATTGAAGACGGCAAAAGAACGCGGAGCAGAAGTGATTGTCTTTACAGACTCTGCCGATTCTCCTGCTGCTGTCTATGCTGATATATCGATTCCAATTTTTATGGATTCTAATTTGAACATTGAGTCGTATACAGCGGTACACGCCTTATTAGCTTCTGTTCTGCGGTTTGTCTATGTGAAAGAACATGAAAAAGTAAAGGGGAACTTTTCCCGATTGGAAAGCATATATCAGAAAAAAGATATATTTTTTTGATCTGCAATCTTGACTAAAGGTTTGTCCTGAAACGCTTTGTCGTTTTGGTAACTAATAGAAAAAGGGGAGAATAACATGAAAAAGAAACTATCTTTTTTGAGTGTCATTTTATCAGCAGGGCTTTTTGTCTCAGCATGTGGAGGCGGCGGCTCTGAAGGCGGCAGCGGTGGACTGGAATTAGTTGAAGAAGGAAAGTTTACTACTGCTTCTAGCGGACTTTATAAACCTTTCAGTTTTGAAGAGGGCGGCAATCTTACAGGCTTCGATATTGAAGTTGGCAATGCGATTGCGGAAGAAATGGGTTTAGAGCCAAATCCGGTTACAACTCCTTTTGAAACCATTATCCAGGGGCTGACTACGAATCGGTATGACGCAATCATCGGTTCATTGGCAATTACAAATGACCGGGCTGAGCAAGTGAGTTTCACGGACCCTTATTACTATTCCGGCGGAGCTATTTTTGTCAGAGAAGGAAATACTGAAATCCAATCCAAAGAAGACTTGAAGGATAAAAAGATCGGAGTCGTTGGACAAAGTACGTATGAAACGGCTGCCAAAGAATATACGGAAGACATCCAATACTACAACAGTGACGTTGTCGCTTTGCAGGATCTGGAAATTGAAGGGCGTTTGGATGCTGTTATCACTGCGGACGTGGTAGGGTTTGAAGCGCAAAATACAGGGATCAAAGTTGAAGCGGTTGGAGAGCCTTTGTGGATCGAAAAAGTAGCTATTGCTGTCCGCAAAGACGATACGGAAATGCAGACTCAAATCAATGAAGCGTTGGCTGCAATTATAGAAAACGGAACATACGAAGAAATTTCAAACAAATATTTTGGGCGTAACCTCCTGGAAACCGATATTGAAGGCATTGAAGTTTTAGAATAGGCACGTGCCACAAGGAGGAGTGAAGAACCTATGCCAGAGATATTTGTAACAGTTTATGATGTATTTATGCGAACTTATCCGGGATTTCTGGAAGCGACGCTCGTCACGCTGCAATTGACGGCTGTCGGGGTCATTCTCGGAACGGTTATCGGTTTGATTTTTGCTCTTATGAAAATTTCAGGATCAAAGATACTGCGGGGAATAGCCAATACCTATATTACAATCATTCGCGGAACGCCGTTGATTGTACAAATCATGTTTTTATACTTTGGGATTGTTGAAATCTATACGATGGATAATTTCTGGGCTGGTTCAATCGCGCTTGGTATTCACAATGGCGCATACATTGCGGAGATTTTCCGTGGCGCGATTCAAGGCGTCGATCCAGGACAGCGGGAAGCAAGTATGTCGCTTGGCATGAACCGGAGACAGACAATGAGCCGTATTGTCTTTCCGCAAGCTTTGCGCCGCTCAATTCCTCCATTAGGAAACCAATTCATTATTACATTAAAAGATTCCTCGCTGGTTTATGTTATCGGGGTATCAGAGATATTCTCGCTCGGAAACCGGGAAGCGGCCCAGTCTTATCAGCCGTTCGAATCATTTTTGGTCGTGGCGCTTTACTATTTGGTGCTGGTCATGATCTTCACATTCCTGTTGCGTTTGTATGAAAACAAACTTGACGTTGATAGAGCGTAAGAGGGGAGATACAAAGATGCTTACTGGAGAAAATATTCATAAATCATTCGGGGATCTTGAAGTGCTTAAAGGTGTGGACTTGCATGTGAATCCTCAGGAAGTGGTTGTTCTTGTCGGGGTCAGCGGGTCCGGAAAGAGCACATTGCTTAGGTGCTTCAACTTTCTGGAAATGATCAATGATGGAAAAATAATAATAGATGGACAGACGGTAAATCCCAAAAAAGACAATTTGACAAAAATTCGTGCAGAAGTGGGAATGGTGTTTCAGCACTTTAACCTTTTCCCTCATAAAACGGTTTTAGAAAATGTTATGGAAGCGCCAATTACCGTAAAAAAGATGAAGAAAGACCAAGCCCGCAAACTTGGTCTGGAGTTGCTGGATAAAGTTGGGCTTCGTGATAAAGCAGACGTATATCCAAGCAAACTTTCAGGAGGACAAAAACAGCGTGTCGCTATTGCGCGGTCACTTGCCATGCAGCCGAAGGTCATGCTATTTGATGAACCGACGTCAGCGCTTGACCCTGAACTGGTAGGGGAAGTGCTGCAAGTTATGAAGCAATTGGCTGAAGAGGGAATGACGATGGTGGTCGTTACGCATGAGATGAAATTTGCTAAAGAAGTTGCGGATCGAATCATTATGATTGATAAAGGGAAAATCATAGAGTCAGCTGATCCGAAAACTTTCTTTGAAAATCCTAAACACGAACGTACTCGCCAATTTATTCAATTGGTTGAGTAAATGGGCAAATGCATCGAAACGGCGCCGGTTTATTAAACCGGCGCCGTTTTTCTTTTTTTTGAACACGTTTTTTAATTGGAAAAACGGTTAAAGAATACTAGAGGAAATGAAGGGAGGCATGGCGAGTTTAAAGTAAGGGCAGTGAATGGTACGGCACAGAAAAAATGCACTCTTTTAGATGTGTATTGGGTCAGAAATGATTTTTTAGGGACGGAAAACATTAAATTAAATGGGAGGCACAAAAAAAATGAAAATTACAGATATCATGACGTCTGATGTGGATACTTGTTCACCACAAGCAAGCATCCAAGAAGTTGCGACAAGAATGAGAGATCTGGACGTAGGTTCAATCCCAGTTGCCGAAGACGATAGATTGGTTGGGATAGTTACAGACCGGGATATTGTTGTCCGGGCAATAGCAGATCAATTATCTTTAGACCGCCCCATTTCTGAAATCTTATCTTCTGGTCCTGTGACCGGCAGCGTTGATATGTCTGTTGAAGACGCAGCTAATCTCATGTCCCAGCATCAAATCCGCCGATTGCCTATAGTTGAAAACGACCGTCTTGTCGGCATTGTTTCTTTAGGAGACATTGCAGTAAAAGACAAAACTTACGACAATGCAGAAGTTGCATTGGATGATGTATCAGAACCGGCAGAACCGGATAGATAACGGCAAAAATTATTATACCTGAGAAAGTAAAGAGAATTATAAAAATCCGGCTTTGGATAGCCGGATTTTTAATTTGTTATGGCGCTTCAATAATATCCACAGAAACGAGAGGCATATTTTCTTCGGCCTGTCCTTCATAAATGCCTTGTACGGTAACTGAATCTCCGACAGCCACTGCTTTTTCGGCCATGTTGCGGATATAAACCTGTTGTTCTCCGTCAGTCAGTATAAAAGCAGGAAAAGCGTTATCATCGGTCAATTCCTTTACTGTGCCAGTTAATAGGACAGGTTCGCCGTCTGGAATTTCACCGTTTGCCAATGCTGCAAACGTAACCGGTTCTGCTTCATCCGCTTCTTCAGGCGAGGTTGGATCAAGTTCTCCTTCAGGAGCTGAAACTTCTGTTTCACTTTCTTGGGTTGTGCTGGCATTTTCCTCGTTTCCACAAGCCCCTAACAACAACACCAGTGAAAACAAAAAGAGCAACTTTTTCATTGTTAATCACTCCTACTCATAGTAAAAACCTAAAACAAAAAATCCTGAGACCGCCAGGAAAAACAAATGGATGGAAGAGAAGAGCGGGAAAGCGTTCTGAAAAAGCCGTCACCAAAGAATGGTTTCAGGATAATCAGTTTGAATAGGGATTTCATGAATCGCTTTTTTCGATGGGTTTGCAGAAGCGATCACTTGCTGGCGAAAAGAAAGGTAGTCTTGATCTTGCGCGGCAATTTTCGCTGCAATGGAAGGCAAGGCTTTTTTGCGTTGTGAAACTGCCATGCCGATATATTGAAGATTCAAAAAGTCGATATATTGAATGGCATAATCTTCCATTCGGGATGAGGCACTGAATGCTTGCAATAGGATTCGATAATTTTCTTCTTCAATTTGACCGTGCAGACAATCCAAAATCAATGCTTGGAAATGGGCGATGGTGTGAAGGTGGAAATCCCACTCAGGACTTTCCGACTCAGCCTGGCGCAAGCGGGAAAAGTCTCTCAGTACTAAAGCTGCAAATAAAATTTCCGGCCAAAGAATTTCAACTGAAAAGTAAATGTTTTTATCAGGTGCTATAAAAGTATGTTGTTTTTTCACATGTTCGTGGAGGCCATTGAAGACTCTTTCGATATTGCGGCTGCCTTGGGCTGCTTGGCGAATGTTATAAGAAACGCCGAGAATTCGTATTCGTGCGCCGGCATAATTGTAATACTTTTCTTCATCGCCGATCACATGGTAAATGGCTTGATTCAACCCGTCCAAGTCAAAATAATCTCCGCTGATTTTGACCCCTGTATGATGCGGTGTATTGGTAATGGTCAGCACAAGCCAGTCCTCCTTCAGCGTTTTGGTGTGTAAGCTAACTGCTTAAACAATTCTTGCCGTTCCGAGTCAGTCAAATTCCGCCAATGTCCGACCGGCAAATTGCCCAGATGGATGTTCATGATGCGGATTCTTTTTAAACTCCGTACCTCGTAGCCAAGAGCTGTGCACATGCGCCGGATTTGGCGGTTCAGCCCTTGGCGTATGATTAAGCGGAATGTGAATTTTGACAGTTTTTCCGCTTTTGCCGGGAGGGTTTTGGTGTCCAGGATTTCTACGCCTTCTTCCATCTTTTTAATGAAAGAATCTGTTATGGGCATATCGACTTTGACGATGTATTCTTTTTCATGCTCATTTTCCGCCCGTAAAATTTCATTGACAATGTCCCCATCATTGGTCAAAAGGATTAATCCTTCTGAATCTTTATCCAAACGTCCCACATGGAATATCCGCTCGGAATGATTGACGAAATCGACGATATTGCCTTCGATATGGCGTTCCGTTGTGCTGGTAATGCCGACTGGCTTGTTGAGTGCAATATAGACATACTGCTGTTTTGGTTGTTCAATTGCTTTACCGTCCACTTTGACTTCGTCACCAGGTTCGACTTTGCTGCCAAGTTCCGCAACTTTTCCATTTATCGTCACACGTTTGGCTTCTATGAACTTATCTGCTCCGCGGCGGGAAGTAATTCCCGTTTCACTTAAAAATTTATTAATTCGCATTTGATAATCCCTTCGCTTGTAAATTTAGCTTTTATTTTAACATTATACCCTCAATCGCCATGTAACAAAACGGGCTGCGTTAAATGGAAATTTTATAGAAAAAAACAGTTGCAATTTTCAGGTAAATTTGACAATATGGAAGGGAAGCCGTTTGTTTGTGTGAGTTTTATAAAGAAAAGATGTAAGCGCATACTTTTCGGCAAACTTAACCAAAGGGAGGAAACAAAATGGTAATGGTTTATGCTTCACCGAACAGCGAAGGGGCAATGAGCAAATTTAAGAGCAGGTATGAGAACTATATAAACGGGGAATGGAAAGCACCGGTCAAAGGGCAATATTTTGATAACGTCTCCCCGGTAAACGGCAAGAAATTTACTGAAATTGCGCGTTCAACAGCGGAGGATGTCGAACTGGCGCTGGATGCCGCTCATGCAGCAAAAGACGCTTGGGGACGGACCTCTGTTACGGAACGGTCGAATATCTTATTGAAAATCGCAGACCGCATGGAACAGAACTTGGAAATGCTGGCGGTTGCCGAAACTTGGGACAACGGAAAAGCGGTACGTGAAACACTGAATGCCGATTTGCCTTTGGCAATTGACCATTTCCGCTATTTTGCAGGAGTAATCCGTGCACAAGAAGGGTCAATCAGCCAAATCGATGAAGATACGGTCGCTTACCACTTCCATGAGCCGCTAGGAGTGGTTGCGCAAATTATTCCATGGAACTTCCCATTGCTTATGGCAACCTGGAAATTGGCTCCTGCACTTGCGGCAGGAAACTGTGTTGTATTAAAACCAGCTGAGCAAACGCCAGCAAGCATTTTAGTTTGGGCAGAATTAGTTGGCGATTTATTGCCTCCAGGCGTTTTAAATATCGTAAACGGATTTGGACTGGAAGCAGGGAAACCGCTTGCTTCAAGCCCGCGTATCAGCAAAGTTGCATTTACTGGCGAAACGACAACAGGCCGGATGATTATGCAGTATGCCTCTCAAAACTTGATTCCTGTCACTTTGGAATTGGGAGGTAAATCACCGAACATTTTCTTTAAAGACATCATGGACCAGGA
The DNA here is from genome assembly GCF_007859275.1 of Planomicrobium sp. CPCC 101079. GTDB lineage: Bacteria > Bacillota > Bacilli > Bacillales_A > Planococcaceae > Planococcus. The sequence continues at coordinate 10,572 of NZ_VOHC01000001.1, forward strand.
CGATGCTTTCCTGGATAAAGCGATTGAAGGTTTTGTCATGTTTGCCCTTAACCAAGGGGAAGTATGTACATGCCCTTCACGCGTCTTGATTCAAGAAGACATTTATGAAGAATTCATGGCACGGGCATTGAAACGCGTAGAAGAGATTAAGATTGGCAATCCTCTTGATCCAGAAACAATGATGGGTGCGCAAGCTTCCCAGGAACAGATGGAAAAAATCATGTCATATCTGGATATTGGCAAGCAAGAAGGCGCTGAAGTGTTGATCGGCGGCGACCGCAATATCTTAGAAGGCGATTTAGCGGAAGGCTATTACATCAAACCGACCGTCTTTAAAGGAAACAACAAAATGCGCATTTTCCAAGAAGAGATTTTTGGGCCGGTTGTATCGGTAACGACCTTTAAAACAAAAGAAGAAGCATTGGAACTCGCGAACGATACGTTGTATGGGTTAGGTGCAGGCATCTGGACGCGCGATACGAATACAGCATTCCGTTTCGGACGCGGCATCCAGGCGGGCCGTGTCTGGACAAACTGCTACCACCAGTATCCTGCGCACGCAGCATTCGGCGGCTACAAGATGTCTGGCGTTGGACGCGAAAACCACAAAATGATGCTTGAGCATTACCAGCAAACCAAAAACATGCTAGTAAGCTACAGCGAAAACAAGCAAGGATTCTTTTGATTCAGAAAGAAGGTGAAAGGCAATGGTCGAACGCGTTACGGCAACGGAAGCGGCAATTGAGTTGATCGACCTGCTGAAAAGCAAGCACGGCCCGATCATGTTTCATCAGTCCGGAGGCTGTTGTGACGGAAGTTCTCCAATGTGTTATCCGGAAGGGGATCTTTTTCTTGGAGATCAGGACGTGCTGCTAGGTGAAATCGGCGGCTGCAAATTCTATATGCACAAAAACCAATTCGACTACTGGAGCCATACACAGTTAATTATCGACGTCGTGAATGGGCGAGGCGGCATGTTCTCCCTTGAAGGCGTGGAAGGCAAACGGTTCTTAACAAGATCGCGTGCTTTCACTGCGGAAGAAACAAAAGAATTGCAACAGCAAGCATAATAAAACCGGATGCATTTGCATCCGGTTTTTTAGCTTGTTGAGAAACAGTATTACGTGTTGAATTCAACTGAAATAGCTCCTGCTATTCCGCCAACCAGCTCCGCTTGCCTCGGGCTCGCGCTGAACTAACTCGGGCGATTCGCCCGAGTGGATTTCGGCACTTTGCTATCCCGATGGCGTCTCCGCTGATTGGCTTCATAGCTGAATATGGACTGGCTAGAAGAAACTAGAAGCAAGCCCCGGGTGGTTCAAACCTTTGTTCCATTCTTGCAAACAACAATACACAGAGTGAATTTGTTAAGTGAATGGAGCGGAAGCCGGCGACTCCTGCGGGAAAGCGAGCAGGTTGAGACCCAGAAGGCGCGAACGCGCCTAAGCGGCTCAACGCTCATCCGCGAAACGCGTCCGGCTGGAACGCAATGAACATCATTCAAATTTCTCGACAGTCTGAGAAAACCGGATGCATTTGCATCCGGTTTTTGTGTTCAATAATACGATCAAACAGAGATGAAAAGTATTTCTATTACCTTTTTTGGCTCCCATTTTTTTCTGGAAAAAAGAGCAACTATCCTTGTGAAATCAGGGTTTCTGATGGAAAAAGGAACAAAAAAATGCTATAATAAGAGAACGAAAGGTGGTCGTAAAAACGATGAAATTAGCCAACGGGGTTTCCCGAGAACAAGCCACTCATGCACTTTCTTATGCATCACATTCCCTTATTACGGAAGGGTTTAAAGTGACAAATGAGGATCAGAAATTTGTTTTGTCGGTATTGACTGGTGAACAAACGGAAGCTCAATTCCATCAAGCCATCAAAATGAAATTCAATGTCTAAATACCGGCATACTTCCATGTATTGTTATCCGGACACCAATATCTTGGTCAATGTTTTTGATTTAAGAGACGAAGAGAAATTGAAAGAATTGGAAAAGGTATATACACTTTTTCGCTTGTCCGAAATGCAGATTCAAAAACCTCGCAATCCTTTGGATAAAGAGGCATTTCTGGCGATTCATCATGGTATTTTAAAAGATGTTTATCCATTTGCTGGAGAATTGCGGAAAGAGATGATTTCTAAAGGCTCTTCCTCTTTTGCGCATCCCGATTTTATCGAACCCCAGCTAAATAAAATCTTTGATGAACTGGCAGAAGAAAAGTACTTGAAGGATTTGCCGCGCGAGCAATTAGTTCCGCGGCTTGCCTACTTTTTAGCTGAATTGAACGCACTCCATCCTTTTCGGGAAGGCAATGGGCGTACGCTGAGGGAATTTGCCCGGCAGCTGCTGCTGAACGCCGGCTATCGATTGGAATGGGAAAAAGTGCAGGAGCCGGCAGAAATTATAAATGCATTTGTGGATTCTTTTAACTTGAACAACGACCGCTTGGAAAAGTTATTAAATGAAATCATCTCAGCATAAAAGCCGGCTCACAAGTGAGCCGGCTTTTACATGGATGCGGGATGGGTTTTTAGCCATTCAACTCCAAATTCAACTAAGGGCCGCATGGCTGTAATTTTAACATCGGCTTGTCCAAGCCTTCCAGTAAATACAGATCCTGTGTAATCTTTGGCGATTTCCGGGAAACGGTCAGAATTCATGTCGACACAGTCATATGTTTGCCAGATGCGCTTGCCATCCACTAACACTGCAGAGCCTTGAGGAGACGTGGTCCGGTTCTCTTGCATAAATTCAGCCCAATGAAGTGCGGTGCACGAATCGAACCCGACACCGATCAGCATGATTTTCACGTCGGACCCAATCATTTTGCCAAGCGGAGATTTCTTGCCGAATGAGTCTTCAATCGGGTGTTCGTTCATCCATTCTTCAGCTCTTTTGCCCCACGCCATGAAAGAGTGGGTTGGGTGTGGACTGCGGATTGTCAAAGGATGACGGTGGAAGCATTCAGCAATTTTCCCCATCCCTCGCAGGCCGGTTAAATGAGGTTCATATGCAGGCAGAGTTTCCCGCAGTGGCTGATGCCAATTTTCAGGAATGGGTGGTTCCATCCAGTAGCGGGGATCGGAATTGTCCGCTGACTGGGAAGGCATGACGATTGTTCCTTCTTTAGTGATGGTTTCCATCAGCGCTTCCACGACTGCCTGGGCGCCACCGGCAATCCAGCCCATCGCTTTCAAGGAAGAATGGACTATGACCGAATCGCCTGCTTTTATTCCAAGCTGGCTAAGTTGGTTTTTTAAGAAATCTTTTGATTGGAATTCAGGTGTATTTAAAATACGCAATAATTCTGTCATGGATGCTCCTCCTTGAGTATCAATATACCACAAGGAGAATTTGCTGTTTTATGAAAGACGCGTTAGCATTAAGAAAAGGAGTGGATGAAATGGAAGCAATTCCAATGAAAGAATCGCGTACGATACAGACTAAATTGGTGTTGCCGCCTGATACCAACCACATGGACTCGATTTTCGGAGGGAAGGTACTGGCATATATAGATGAAATTGCGGCTATTACAGCGATGAAGCATGCCCGCCAGCAAGTAGTGGTCACCGCATCGATCGACTCGGTCGATTTTTTATCTTCAGCCCGTGTCGGGGATGTTCTTGAACTTGAAGCGAACGTTACATCGACTGGCCGCACCTCAATGGAAGTATATGTGCGTGTAAAATCCAAAAATCTGCAGACCGGAGAAGAAAAACTGACAACCGAATCATTTCTAACCATGGTAGCAATGGGGGAAGATGGAAAACCAACACCGGTGCCCCCTGTATTGCCGGAATCGGAAGGGGAAAAAATGTTTTTTGCAACAGCTCCAGCACGCAAGGAATACCGGAAAAACCGTGTGAAAGCACCTAAAGTTTAACCACTAAAAAAACAGTGTTTCGGAAAACTCCGAAACACTGTTTTTTATTTTGGCGCTTTGACATTTTCCAGCGCATCTTTAGGTTCACTGCTGATGACTGATAGACTGCCGTCAGTTTCTAAAACAACAGCTTTGGCTTCAGACGTAGCTCCTGAACCGGTACTGCGAATTGCTTGGAGAATTTCAATTTCTGTTATTCTTTCTTTTTTCATGGCACTACGCAAAAACTTGCCATTCATATAAAGTAACTTTGGTTCTGATTTGATCAATTTGTTAAACCAATTAAAATGAACCGAGCCAAAGGAAATAATGTACTGAAGCAAAAGAAGCAATGCGAAAGCAGTCAATCCTTCAAATAAAGTAAGCTTGCTGTCCAATAAAATAGTTGAAAGAGTTGAACCTAGGGCAACAGTCACTACCAGGTCGAAGGCGTTCAATTTTGTCAAAGTCCGCTTTCCGGAAATTCGCAGAAACAAGATTAGCCCAATATATGCCAGGGTTCCAACGGTTAGCATTCGTATAAAAGTGTCCCACGTTATCTCAAACATTATTCCGCCTCCTTATTGTGTGGATAAGGTGAAAGGAAATTACTTATCCACATGTGAATAATTGCTTTTTTTCTAAATTGTCCACACAATTACTGGACAACTTTCTGAGAATGTTGATAAATATGCTTGATGGCGCTATTTTTCTGCAAAAAAGTGGATAACTTGATAGAAAAAGACGAATCCGGGGATTCGTCTTTTTTATTAATTATTCTTTACTAATAATTCATCGAAATAAGCGTTGAATTCTTTTGAGCGTTTTAAGATAGTGCTGGTTGCAACGCCAAATTTTTCGCTCAAGTCTTTTGACGAAAGCATTGGTCCTTTAATCAACTCATGATCCTGCAGGAATCTCCAATAACCGGCTACAAGCGCTTCCGGTTTCTGTACAGCGGGTTGCTGGCTTGTAAGGTAACTGTTCATGATGCTCGTTACATTATCCACTGTTTCTTCATCGAAATTGGCTGTTTCGATATGTTTTGCAAGCTCAAGCATTACGCCATCGTGTTCTGGAGATAATTGAGTGTGTTTTTCTACAGGTCCTGTAGAATATTTAACGATGTGTTCAACAACTGTCAAATAGTACTCGTTCAAATAGCGTTCACTGTCAGTTGCGCCAGTTTCCGCCATTTTCGCTTGGAGCTGCCCGAAGAATGGAGCGAATTCACCGACAACCGTCAAATAGCCATTGAGGAACAAGATGCCATTAGCTCCCGCGCGGGAATCTGGCAGCATGATGGCTAGAAGGCCTTGGCCGTTTTCCATATCTGTTGGCGGCTGATCAGTCATCACATACTCAGCTCCTGTAAAAGCGTCTTTTAATTTGGCTTTTTCCAAATCGCCTTCAACCAATTGGCCAAGGAACACTTTTACATTTTTCCAGTTTGCAAGCACGTCTTTCGTAGTAGGGCGCTGGGCCAGTTCAATTTGTTTGACCAAAAATTCCTGCCAAAGTTCCGGTTTTTTCATGAACAAGAAATTCTCGATAACAAATGCTTGCGCATCGTTTTCCGCCATTGATTGCATCAAGCGCGGCTGCCATTCTTGTTGAAGTTCGCGGAAGCTTGAAAGCTGCTGCTGGTTCGGATTTTCCGAGAAAAATAATTGGCGAACTTTGAAAAGCTCGTCATTTACCAAATCATTAATGGATACTGCTTGCACGTTGCCGTGGCACTTTTTATATTTTTTGCCGCTGCCGCATGGACAAGGGTCGTTTCTTCCTACCATTTATAATCACCTACAATTTTTTCTTGAGTGTAACATAAAATTGAGCTTCACTCAAAAGTCGGATGATTCTGACGTTAATAAGCCGTATAAATACATGTCGAAACGCTTGCCATCCCGCTGCAAAAATTCCCGGTAAACGCCTTCTTTTTGGAAGCCCAATTTTTCATACATGGCAATCGCGGGTTTGTTGTATTCAAAGACAGTAAGCTGGACGCGATGGAGATTGAGTTCATTCCAAGCATAGTTCAATAAAATCTGCATTGCTTCCGTACCATAGCCTTTTCCTTGATAATCGGTCCCAAGAGCGATGGAAATCCACCCGACCCGGTGTGTCCATTGAATGTCTTCAATTGCACACACTCCAAGAAACGTATCCAGTTTAACCGGCCGGATGGAAAAACGGAAATCGCGGTCGGAATCTTGCCGAAACCATTCTTCCGCCTGTTTCTCGGAAATTTCACGGATTGGGCTGGAGTTGTAATTTCGCCCAAAACCCATTTCACTGTTCCATAACCGGTAGATAGGCAGATCTTCTTCTTTCATTGCGGTCAAGCAAATTTTTTCTCCCGTAAACACGCGAATTCCTCCTAAACGAAAAGTTTGATGTCGAGAGAATCGAGAACATGCTGCGGTACAAAAAAGCGGACGGTTACGAGCGGGTCGACCACTTGGCTTATTTGTGTTTCTCCAGCAGCGCTCATCAGCATCGTCATTTCGCTGACTGTTAAATCTGTATGCGGCAGCAGAAGGTCGATCATTTCTTCTACAGCAATCTTAACCGCTTCATCAAGTGTCATTGCGGAAACAAGCAGCGCTACGCCGTCTGCGTTTTGCAGGACCGGGTATTTGGAGTGCAGGCCTTTGATAACATCGAACGTTACAGTTGCACGTCCCGGCACCTCGATGCCAGAGACACTGACTTCGCCGTCTCCCATAGCTGCGTGGAAATCGCCCAAAGCGAAAAGCGCGCCTTCTGCAAAGACAGGAAAATACAATGTAGCCCCTTTGGTAATGAGCTTTGTATCCATATTGCCGCCGTGTGCGCCAGGTGTCCCGCATGAAACAGGCTCTCCTTCAGGTGCAACGCCGATGACGCCGATCATCGGGTTTAACGGCAAGTGCAATTGTTCATTGAAGATCGCTTTGCCATCTTTGATCGGAATCAGTTTGGACTCCATTTTTTCCATTCGGTGCCCCATAACGCCAAGTTCCGGTCCGGTAACCATGACGCCTTGGTCGCCAATTTCCAAATTATCGATTGTTACTTTTAAAAGATCGCCATAAGCAGCACCTTCAATGAAAATCGGGCCGGTCGCCGGATTGATTTCGTTCCAATCGATAGCCGACACTTCCTGGTCAGCAGAGGATATCTGGTTCTTGAAACAGTCGTACGTTTCAATGGAAACTGTATCGCCTGGCTGTACATGCATTACAGGATTATTCAAACGCGAAAAAGCATAAATAACGTCTTGAGTGGAAAGGGTTTTCATAAGAACGGCACTCCTTTTTTTAATATTTTAATAATTGTAGCAATTGATAGAGCGAATAGTAAAGCTTGAAGTGCAAGCTTGAAAAAGCTGTAGTAACATAGGTGAAAAGAAAGTTATTAAGTTAGAAAGGGGGGCTTTCCTTTGTACGGGAATCCGGTAAATTTGTTGATCTCTTGGATGAAAGTCATATTTCTGACGGCTTTGATTGTCGTCGCCACCAGGCAATTTTTGTTTGAACCGGTAGCGGTGCACGGCCATTCGATGATGCCGACGATTGAGGAAAATGATAAAGTGATTCTGACTAAAATTAGCAGCGTCACCAACTTCGATTTGATTGTTTTTGTAGCGCCAAACGGAAAAAATCTCATTAAGCGCGTGATTGGTACTCCCGGAGACCGCGTAAAAATGGAAAACGACCAATTGTTCCTTAATGGCGAACCGGTAGAGGAGCCATACTTAAAGGAAAACATAAAGTTGGCGAAGCAAAAAGGCTATTTGCGGCTAACGGAAGATTTCCCGGAGTTCAAAGTTCCTTCCGGTTCTTATTACGTACTTGGAGATAACCGCTTGAACAGCGTGGATTCTCGGGTCTTTGGCTATATATTGGAAACGTCAGTGGTCGGTGAAGCAAAATTCCGCATTGCTCCAACAAAGCATTTTGGAGTAATATATTAACCCCAGTAAAATATAATGCTTTTTTACGTTAAAAAAGCTGCCTTTCTTTTGAAAGGCAGCTTTGCAGAGTGCTGAAAAACACAGGTTATTGTTAATGATATAGCACTTGCTATTCCGACAACCAGCTCCGCTTTCCGCGGGCTCGCGCCGAACGGACTCGGGACTGGCGCCCGAGTTAGTTCGGCCCTTCGCTATCCCGCTGGAGTCTCCGCTGGTTGGCTCCATAGCTAGAGGAGAAGTTAACTAGAAGAGATCGGCAGCATGTCACCACGGGTTTAATGCCTTCTTCCAGTCATGTGAATTCTAACGCACTAAGTAAATTCACTCGGTAGAATGGAGCGGAAAGCGTCCGGCTGGAGCGCAATGAAAGGGCTAGCTAACTTTTTCAACAGCCTGAAAGCTGCCTTTCTTTTGAAAGGCAGCTCTAATAAATGGATTTGAATTAAAACAAATCTAGTTTTTCAATGCGTTGAATTGCTTCAGCAATCCGAAACTCGTCTACAAGCAGACCGACACGGACATATCCTTCGCCGCCGGCACCGAAGCCGCTTCCCGCAGCAACAGAAATATCGGCATGATCCATCAAGTAGTTGCTGAACTCGACACTGGTAAAGCCTTTCGGGATGGGCAGCCAAGCAAAAAATGAACCTTTGGGCGCTTCGATTTCCCAGCCGATGCGTGCACATTCAGCTGCCAGTACTTCCCGGCGTTTTTCATAAGTTTTAACCAGTTCATCGACGCATTGTTGATCGCCTGACAAAGCTGCTGCCGCTGCTACTTGGAGGGCAGGGGACAGCCCGGCAAACAAATGGTCCTGGATCAGATTCAAAGATTCGATCATCTTGGCATTGCCGACAGCGAAACCGATTCGCCATCCTGCCATGTTGTATGTTTTAGACAAAGTATACATTTCAATGCCGACTTCTTTTGCTCCTTCTGTCTGAAGAAAGCTAGGTGGTTTTTGGCCATCAAAACCAATGGCTCCATAAGCAAAATCGTGTACCACCCCAATGCCATTCTGCTTTGCAAACTCAGCTGTTTCATCAAAAAATCCTTTAGTGGCCACTCCGCCAGTCGGATTGTTTGGGTAATTCAAATACATCAGTTTTGCCCGCTGCAAAACTGTTTCCTCGAGTTCCGTGTAATCAGGAAGGAAGCCATTAGAAGCTTTGAGCGGCATCAAAGAAAATTCGACATCCGCCAATGGGGCGCCGGATAAATAATCGGGATATCCGGGATCCGGCAATAACAGCAAGTCACTCGGATTTATTAAAGCGAGAGGCAGTTCTACCAGTCCTATTTTTGTCCCTGCAAGTACGGCGACTTCCGTATCGGGATCAATCTCAACAGCATATTCGCGTTTATAAAAATCAGCGGCAGCTTGCCGCAATTCGGGAATGCCCCGAAAAGGCGAATATTTATGGTTTTTCGGATCAGCCACCGCTTCTTGCATGGCTTTCACAATATGAGAAGGTGTCGGTTGGTCTGGATTCCCTTGGCCTAGGTTAATAATGTCACGGCCTTCCGCTATGGCATTGTTTGTTTTGGAGGCAAGAGAAGCAAAAAATTGATTGGGTAATTGTTGTAGCCGTCTTGAAAATTCCATTCGAATGTCCCTCATTTTCTAAATAATTGCACATCTACTCCAAATCTTATAGAGTTTAAAGTAAATTGTCTACTGGAGGAAACATATATGAAACTTGCATGTATCCAACTTGATATTGCGTTTGGAGAACCGGAAACGAATTTTAATCGTGTGGCGGAAAAAATGGCTGAGGCAAAAGACAACGGGGCGGACGTTATCATCTTGCCTGAAATGTGGAATACTGGATATGCATTAACCAAATTGGAGGCATTGGCAGACGGCGAGGGACAGGCAAAAGCATTTATTGCCGATTTCGCCAAAAAGCATCAAGTGCATGTGGTGGGCGGTTCGGTATCCACCCGTAAAAACGGTGCTTTCTATAATACAATGCACATTGCCGATAAAAACGGCGAAGCTGTCGGGGAATACGATAAAGCTCATCTTTTCGGGTTGATGGACGAACATGTTTACCTCAATGCAGGTGATTCTCTTAATCTTTTTGATTTGGACGGTGTGACATGCGGCGGAGTTATCTGTTATGATATCCGTTTTCCGGAATGGATCCGTACCCATGCATTGAACGGTGCCAAGATCATGTTTGTGCCGGCGGAATGGCCGGCATCGCGAATCGACCATTGGCGTGTATTGCTGCAAGCCCGGGCGATTGAAAACCAATGTTTTATTGTGGCGGTCAATCGTGCCGGAAGCGATCCGAAAAACGAATTTGGCGGAAACTCGATGGTCATTGCTCCGTGGGGAGAAATCCGCATGCAATTAGGCACAGAAGAAACGATTGGTTATGCTGAAATCGATTTGAGGGAAGTAGATGAAGTGCGCGGCCGGATTCCAGTATTTGACGACCGCCGGGAAATGCTTTATGAAAAAGCAGCTAAAGCGGACCAATAATCTTAAATAAAAGCAAAATTGCCTTCCCGAATGTTTTTCTTTTATCGTATGATAAAGAGGCTGTTTTTAATCGTGCTCGTTCCAGTTTTACTTTAGCGAGTCTAAATGGCTTTTATGATAGAATTATACGAAACGAGTAAAAAAAGATCTTTTGAAGCGCACTCGAAAGTGGGCTGAAAGAGTGGAGGCAAACAAATGACCAATTCAAAGCACGTCCTTACGTATGGAGATGCTTTTGTTGACTATATAGCAAACAATACGAACAATGATTCATTTACACGCCACCTTGGAGGTGCGACGGTGAACGTTGCAGCAGGCGTCAGCCGCTTAGGGGTGCCTTCTGCATTCATAACCGTAACAGGAGACGATGAAACATCTGAGTTTGTCCGCGGTGAACTTGAAAAAGAAAACGTAATTCTCAGTCCATCCATCATTGTACCGGATAAGCGGGTGAGCGGTGTCTTTATTCATTTAACTCCTGATTATGACCGGATTTTTGCAGAATACGTCAACGAGACGCCGGATATTCAAGTGACATCAGAAGATCTCCAGATAGAAGCGTTTGAACAGGCCAGTGTTTTTCATATTTGTTCTGGTACGATGTTCCATCCACAAGCGCTAAAAACAACAGAGAAAGCGGTAGAACTGGCAAAGGCAAACGGAGTGATCTGTTCATTTGATGCCAACATCCGCCCGCTTCGTTGGGATAGCGAGCAGCGCAGCCGGGATACAGCCTGCAAATTCCTGCGTACGACCGATGTGTTGAAAGTGACAACAGACGAACTGGCATTTTTGATGGAAACCGACTCGATGGAAGAAGGCATTACGCGTCTCACGGAATTTAACATCCCGCTTGTTTTCTTGACAGATGGCAAAAACGGTACTTTTGCTTTGTTTGAGGGAGAAGTTTTCCATGTTCCGGTTATACCGGTACAACCGGTTGATACGACTGGGGCTGGTGATGCATTTGTAGCCGGCACCATTCGCCATATCCACTTGAATGGCATGCCAAAAACCAAGCAGGAAGTGATTGAATGCGCTTCGTTTTCCAATAAACTTGGAGCGCTATGTGCGACAAAAGCAGGTGCGCTTACTGCGATGCCTAGAATAGAAGAATTGGAACGGCTGTACCGCTGAAGAAAAGAATGACGATAGGAGAGAGATTATAGTGGCAAAACACAGTTTTCATTTACAAGCAAATTGGCCAGGTCTCCGCAATGATGTCGGGGACATTGAAACAGGCAATTTAAAAACAAAAATTTCGATTCCGCCGGAAATGGATGGACCGGGAGTCGGGACTAATCCTGATGAAATGTTGCTCGGCGCTGCCGCAACATGCTATATCATTACGCTTGCAGCCATGATGGAGCGCAGCAAGTTGGAGAAAGAGTCATTAACAATGGAATCAGAGGGCATCGTCGATGTAACGAACGGTGTCATCACGTATGAGCGCATCATTCATAGACCCAGCATTGTGCTGAAAGCCGATGCTTCAGAACGCGATTTTTCTTTAGCGCAGAAGCTTGCGGAAAAAGCAGAGTCTTCGTGCATGATTAGCCGCGCAATTAAAGGCAATGTTGAGATTGAACTGCAGGCAAATATTAACGCTGCAGAAAATGCCAATCATTGACTGCCTAACCAAGACAGCTGCAGTTTGCAGCTTCCAAAATAAGCAGTAGGATTTCCAGAATAAAAAGATGAGGCCGGATTCTGTGGCCTCATCTTTTTATTTCTTGTAAAGGTTGCTGGCTGATTTTCTTGATTTGGTCTGAAGGATACGTGAAAATGCCGGATTGATTTGTCTGAGCCGCTGCATACATAGCGTTGGCTACGCTTCTTGCGCTTACCGGTTTGTATTTCTGCAACGGGCCGGTAAGGAAAAGGCTAAAAATCGGACTTAAGGCAGTTGCTGTCTTTTCGCCCAAACGAAATTCCTGCCGATTGCCAAGCAACAGTGAGGGCTGAAAAATATGAAGAGCTGGCAGGTCAAGCTTTTTCAGCTGTACTTCAAGTTCTCCTTTTGTTTTGCTGTAAAATACTTTTGATGCGGCATCTGCTCCAAGGGCGGAAACGATAAGGAAGTTTTTCACGCCGTGGACGCTTGCCATATTAGCAAGCCTAACCGGGTATTCGTAATCCACTTTCCGGAAAGCTGCCTGGGAACCGGCTTTTTTTATAGTGGTGCCCAAGCAGCAATAGACGTCATGCACCTTGAAATGAATGGTATAGTTTTCGAGTTCTTCGTAATCTACGATTACTTGTTCTAATTTTGGATGTTTGGCATCCAGAGGTTTTCGGACCATAATTTTTACATGTTCATAAACAGGATTTTCGAGCAGCACGTGCAACAACTCAGTTCCGACCAGCCCACTGGCTCCTGCAAGCAGAGCAGATCTGCTGTTTACTGTCATAGGTTTCTCTCCATTCTTTTTACTGGAACAGTTCATATTTTCTCATTATACTACGGAGTATTTCTTTTTCAGAGGATTTTAAACTTCTGTTTAAGGGAATATGCTCAATATAGGCAAGAATGGGGGAGAAATATGTTAGAAATTCAGTTTATCTTAATTTACTCGTCCATCATATGGCTGGTGATTGAAATTGCTGCCTTGCTTTTTGTCGCAACTGGGCTTAAGAAAAGAATAGCACGGTATCAAGTAATTTCCATGCTGACGGCAACAGGATTCACCACGGATGAGGCCTCATTGATTATTGATCATCCTATTCGCAGAAAAATTAGTGCAGGAGTGATTTTGTTCGGGTATTTTTCATTAGCTGTTATGATTTCTTCGATAGCAACGATTTTATCCAACGACTTGCGGATTAATTGGATGCTGGCTGGCATCGGCTCTTTATTTGTAGTTTTTCTAATTTTACGGAACAAACGGGTGCATCAATTTTTAACTGATAAATTTGAACATGAAATGGATGAAGAGTACGATCTTGAAGATTGGCCTCTTAAAACGGCATTATCGTTGCAAGACAAGGATATGGTGGCACTTGTAGACATTAAGGAAGATTCGAAATATATAGGGCTGCCGTCCCATCGGCTTATTATGGAAGATGCCGACCTCCATTTGCTGTTTATTCGACGGGGCGATAAAATTTTAAGGAAGTCTTTATTTGAAGTAGAACTGCAAGCCGGGGATAAAGTTATGATTTTCGGCGAAAGAGACCACATTAAGAAAGATTTCGGGGATATGTTGTCCGAGAGCGGAATATAGCCGGTTAAATTCCTTTGCTTCTCTTTTGGAAAGAGTACAATAAAAGAAAGGATAAGCGTGAAAGGACGAAAAATATGAAACCAGTAATTGTGGCCGAAAAACCAAGCCAGGCAAAAGCATATGCCGACGCCTTTAAAACAACAAAGCGCGACGGATATATAGAAATTGCTCCTAACGCGATTTTTCCGGAAGGAGCCTATATCACCTGGGGGATTGGCCATCTTGTAGAATTGAAGGAACCAAAAGCTTATGATCCCAAATGGGCCAAGTGGTCGCTTGCCGCACTGCCGATTTTGCCGGCGTCTTACCAATTTCAAGTGGCACGGGGCAAAGCCCAGCAATTTGGCGTTATTAAGAAACTCATCAAACAAACCGATACCGTTATCAATGCTTGCGACGTTGACCGGGAAGGGTCCAATATTTTTTACAGCATTTATAACCAGACAGGAGCAAAAGGGAAGACGATCAAGCGGCTGTGGATTAACTCGCTTGAAGTGGATGAAGTGCGAAAAGGATTTCAGGAGCTGCGCGATAATCGGCAGGATCTCTTATTGTACGAAGAAGCGAAGGCCAGGCAGATCAGTGACTGGCTGGTCGGCATGAATGGCTCGCGTTTGTATTCGCTTTTGCTTCAGGCTAAAGGCATCCGGGAAGTGTTTGCCATCGGCCGTGTGCAGACACCGACGGTCTTTTTGATTTACCAGCGTGAAAAAGAAATTGAAGCGTTTGTGCCGGAACCGTTTTATGAAATTGAAGGAATGTTCAATGCGGAAAAGGGCCGTTATAAAGGCAAGGCGAAATTAAAATCGAAAGAGCGGAAAGAAGCGGAAGAGCTATTAGCGAAACATGGAATTTCCGGCAAAGCGGAAGGCACGGTCACTTCGGTGAAAACAACTGAAAAGAGGACGCCTCCTCCTCAACTCCATTCACTGTCAACCTTACAGGCAGCAGCAAACCGGAAATGGAAATACAGCCCGTCTAAAGTGTTGTCAGTTATGCAGGGCCTGTATGAAAAAAAGCTTGTCAGCTACCCAAGAACCGATGCGCAGCATATTACGACAAGCGAGTTCGCGTATTTGGCGAACCAAGTGGAAGCGTACCAGCAATTGATTGGCACTTCTTTTCCGATTGCTTCAAAAGCGCCGAAAAAGCGTTTTGTCGACAATGCGAAAGTGCAGGAGCATTACGCCATCATCCCGACGAAAACCTTGCCGACAGCCAGGAAACTTGAGGGCTTGGCCCGTGATGAACGCAATTTGTATGAAGAAGTACTGCGCACTACACTAGCGATGTTCCACCGGGATTACCGCTATGCGGAAACGAAAGTGACAACCAATGTGAACGGCCTGGACTTTTTCACAACCGGCAAGACAGAGCTTGAACAAGGCTGGAGAGAATTGTTCCCGGCTGCCCGTGATGCCAAGCAGGAGCCCGCGCTTCCGGAACTTCGGGAGCAAGAACTGGTGAAAAGTGAAATCGCGGTTAAAGAAGGCATGACGACGCCTCCGAAACCGTATACGGAAGGCCAACTGATCGCTATGATGAAAACTTGCGGGAAGTTCGTGGATGATGTGGAAGATACCGAGATCCTAAAAGAAATTGAAGGGCTCGGCACCGAAGCGACCCGGAGCGGCATTATCGAGACGATCAAACGGCATGAATATATCACTGTAAACAAAAACATTGTCTCCATCACCGACAAAGGACGGATTCTATGCCAGGCTATTGAAGGAAACTTGTTGTCCAGTCCCTCGATGACTGCAAAATGGGAGACGTATTTGAAAAAAATCGGCAACGGGGAAGGCTCATCAGAAGTATTTCTAACGACCATTGGAAAGTTTATCCAAAAATTATTGGATGAAGTTCCAGCCCAAATGCAGAAGAACGGCTTGCCTGAAAAAATGGCGATGCCAGAATCGAAAGAAGAAATTGCACTTTGTCCCGCATGCAAAAAAGGTATGATTATCTCGACCAAAGGGTATTATAGCTGCACAGAATACGCCAATGGCTGCAAGCAGTCATTTCCGGCTGTCTTCTTGAAAAAGCGGCTGACCGCCAAACAAATCGAATACTTGTGTACGAAAGGGAAGACACCGGTCTTAAAAGGCTTTGTCTCAAAGAATGGCAAGAAATTTAATGCCAAGCTACTGCTTGAAGACGGAAAATTGAAGATGGAATTTTAATTATGGTGATAAGCAGTGGAGATTTTCTATCTCCGCTGCTTATTTAATAGAACAAAATCCTTTTATTCCTTATCGTTTCAGGGTATAGAAAAGAAAGTGAATGTGAAAGGGTGATATTTGATGGAAACGATGACGATTTATGTAAAAGAAGCGACAGAAGAAAAGCCGCTGCAATCGCTGGAGTCTTTTTTGCTTGAAATGGAAGAAGTGGAGCGGGCTTTAGTGGATATCAATGAAGGGGAAGTTGCCATTACTTATGATTCGTCTCAAATATCGGCGGACCAGCTGACAAAGCGCATTCAATTGGAAGGTTTTCATCTTGTTAATTAAAATAGGTACATATTCCTTTACTTCGTTAACCGAAACAAGTATGCTGAAAGTACTTGGAAAACAATAGGGTTTCCAATTTGATGATTATTTGCTTATCCGTATGATCCCTTATTGTGAATATATATTGGTTCAATGTTGCAGACAATAGAGCTGCCTACAAAGCCGAAAAGAAGTTCTCGTATTAAGAGAGCTCTTTTCGGCTTTTTTTTATGAAAAAAGGAGGAAGATATGTTTTTATGAATTATTTTGTCGACCATAAGAAAAAGCGGATCCACCAAAAGCTTTATGCCGGGGACCGTTGCGGTTTTACAGAAACTCCAGTGGAGAAGCGGGAGTTTACGGATTCGATCGACTATATTGAACGGTTGGTGACTCATAAGCTGTACGTGAAATGTGCACACTGCCGCTCTATCCAAACGGTTATTAAATGATGGCTCTGCGGTCAAGTGGAAGGGTGGAGAAATATGAAGGATTTGGAACAAGTAGCTGAAAAAGTAGGAATGCTATTAGGCGCTGAAATAGAGATATCTGCAGGGAAATGCACCGTTAACAAAAAACGGACGCTTGGAATTGAGGCTGAAGCTGTTTTTTTTAACTGCACGCTGGAACTTGATATTTCTTTCGAGCGCTATCAGGAAAACGGCCTTGCATTGAATAAAGCGGAAATTTTTCTGCTGCCGGAAGAATGCCAGACCTTTAAGGTGGCGCTGCTTCAGTATGAATTGCCGCTGCCGAGTATTTATCGGCAATGGCAAATCGCCAATCCAAATATTGTGAGTATGTATTTAGAGTCTGTTGAACCGCCTGTGGATTTTGCTGGACGTCTTTCAAACGCGTTTCTGGCGATCAATCAAGCAGGTTAAAAATGCCTGCCATAGTTGGCAGGCATTTTCTGCTTTTATACTCTGTCACTTTTTCTCAGGCTCAAGCACGAAAACTGTATAGGCTTTATCTGTATCAAAATTCCACTCTACGAAAGTTTCGATGATGGCTCTCTTGAGAACGGCCTCCAGTTGTACTTCCCCGAACACTTTCCGTTCTAATGGACGTTTTGCAATTTTTAATTCTTCGCTGAACCCGTTTTTGATCAATTCTTTCTCGACCGCGACTAAAATTTCTGTGCGCTTAGCCAGGATTGTTCTGTCATTCAGCCAATAAATCTCCGTACTTCCAGGTTTTTTCTGTGCTTTGACGCTCGCTTTGTTCAATTCTTCTTTAAAGGCTTTTTCATCAAAATTTGCCGGCCGGTCAAAAGATTCAAGATTTGCATCTTCATTCAAAACCACGATAATCATTCCGCTTTCATTGGTGAGGTTCCAGTCAGCATAAACTTCTTTGACGTCGAATTCACCTATTTTCCACAATGCAAGCTTTATTTCTGAAACCAGGTCTTTCATCAATAAATCTCTTATTTTCAATATTCGGTTTGGTTCGTTTTGTTTTAAGAGGACTTTTTCGGTAGGCGTCAAAAAGCCGCGGAGATGGATGGTGATGAAAGGCCGTGCAAAAGCGACATATACTGAAGTTGGGCCTTTGCCGAAGTGGTCACGGATTAAGGTGGACATAAAAGATCCGATTTCTGAATGAATTGTTTTTTCCTTAGGCATATGCATTCCGCTCCTTTTTTTTCAAAAGAACTTGCGATTAAATTTGACTATATTATACGGGAGAAGGAGAGATTTACAAAGAATATGCCATTGAAGAGAAAAAAGAAAAATCTTGATCCCTGCTTTTCGCTGCGCTCCAACCGGACGCTTTCGGGCCTTGGGGATAGGTGATGCACCAGGGCGTGGCCTCAGGCGCTTCCTTAGCCTCACACACTTCCGCTCCATGATCATCAACTTTCCTCCTATTTCCCTGTTAACTATGGCGCCAAACCGTGAAGAAATAGACTGTTCTTGTCTCTGTATCGCTGTGCTGACTATGAGACATAAAAAGTGCTGCAAATTCGGCGCAAGACAGGGGCAAGCGCAGCCGTTTTGCAGAATAGCTGCGGCGGCATAAATCCTATCCAACCAATACAAGGAATTTCCCTACATGCTAAAGAAAAGCCCGCTCAGAGCGGGCTTTTCTTCTTAAGATTATATCTAATCTAATGAATCATGCTTTTGAGGCTTTAAAATCAGGACCATATAGCCTTTGTCGTCTTCAAAGTTCCAATCAACAAATGTTTCCATAATTTCTCTTTTTAAAATAGTCTCTAAAGCAGATTGTCGGATTAATCGGTATTCCAAGGGCCTTTTTGCAAGTTTCAATTCTTCAATAAACCCATTTTTAATCAATTCTTTTTCTATTTGCACAAATATTTCCGTCCTTTTAATCAGAAGGGTGCGATTGTTGAGCCAGTAGATTTCTGTAGAGCCTGGTGCTTTTTGGCCTTTTGTACTGAGGTCGATAACTTCATTCTGGAAGTCTTCTTTATCAACGCCTTCTGGCCAAATCTCTAATTCTTCAGCAATGCCTTCTTCCGAAACGGCAATAACAAGCCCTGTTTCGTTCTCGAAATTCCAGTCTGCATAAACCTCTTTTACATTAAAGTCCGACAGTTTTGAAAGACCTAATTTAATATGAGAAATCATGTCTTCCGTAATCAAGTCTCTAATTTTGTAAACATGATTCGTTTCGTTTCTTTTCAATAAAATCTTTTCGGTTGCTGTTAAGCATCCGCGAAGATGAATGGCAATAAAAGGGGGGCGATGCTTACAAAGATGGATGTAGGTCCTTTGCCAAAGTGTTCTCGCATTAAACCCGAAATAAATCCTCCAATTTCAGTTTGAAGCGTTTTTTCTTGGGGCATATAGTTTCGCTCCTCTAAATCGGAAGCGAGCTTCCCTCTTCCGTGTAGGTTCAGTATACGCCCAAAACAAACTAATAGATAGGAAACTCTATTAGAATACTGGAATGTTTGAACTACCTACATGACGGGTATTTTTTACCAAATGATATCAGGAAATTTTAGAATGGGAAAAATACAGGTAATAAAGCAACAGAAAATAAGGGGGGAGGAATTCATGGCCATTACCAATGGCAGCTCAGTAGACCACGCAACAGCAAAAAATCGCGTAGTGTACTCATCGTTCAATTTGTGGTCCGGCTTTTTGTTCGGCCTTGGTTTTGCTGCTTTTGTTGATGAAGCCATTTTTCATCAACTTTTGCATTGGCACCATTTTTATGATCAATCGACAACCAATGCCGGACTTGTTTCTGATGGAATCTTCCATGCATTTAGCTGGTTTGCGACAGTAGCTTCTCTTTTCATGTATGCTAATCTCCGGCGCCGAAAAGGGTTATGGCCGAAAAGGTGGATTGGCGGCGCCTTTTTAGGAACCGGTTCTTTTCAGCTCTATGATGGCCTCATTCAGCATAAAGTGATGAAGCTGCATCAAATCCGTTATGGGGTGGATCTCTTTGTCTACGATCTGGTCTGGAATATTATTGCGCTTATTTTAATGGCGATCGGAATTTATCTGTTGCTACGGACGCGCAAGATATCCAATAAAATAAAAGCGGAGCGGTGAGGAAGGCATGCAACATTCCGAACATGCAGAGAGAATGGCAATCGAGCCTTTGTATTTGATTTTGCTGGGGGCAGGATGGCTGCTATATGTGGGAGCGATTTTTCTATCCAACAAAAAGCGCCGGCCCTGGCCATGGTTTCGCACGGTCTTCTGGAGTGCAGGGATTATCAGCATGGCATTAGTGTTAACCGGCCCTTTAGCAGCTTGGTCACATACGAGCTTTATCGCCCATATGGTGGGTCATTTGCTGCTTGGTATGCTGGCGCCGCTCTTCATGGTCCTTTCTGCACCAATGACTCTCATTCTTAGAGCCTTGAACGTTGATTCTGCAAGGCGTCTGGTGTTTCTTTTGAAAAGCAGGCCCATCTTTTGGCTTAGCCATCCGGTAACCGCTGCAATTCTCAATGTTGGAGGACTATATGTTCTTTATACAACCGATATTTATCTGGCCATGCACCATAATCCGCTCATAGAGCTAGTGGTTCATGCGCATGTTTTTTTTGCCGGTTATTTATTTACAGGAGCAATCATTTATATCGATCCGGTTGCACACCGGTTCAGCTATCTTTACCGTTCCGTCATCTTGATAGCGGCGCTGGCTGGCCATGGCATTTTATCAAAATATATTTATGCTTATCCGCCAACCGGTGTGCCAAGAGGCGAAGCGGAAGCTGGCGGTATGCTGATGTACTATGGAGGCGACGCCATCGATTTAATGCTTATTGTCATCCTGTGTTATCACTGGTATAAAGCGACGCGGCCGCGCTTGCCGGAAATTGGGAGCGAAGGAGCAAACTGAAAGGCCGTCTTCAAGTCTTTTGACTTTGAAGGCCGGCCTCTTTGTGTACTATTCGTATTTCCCTTTTAAGCGGACAAAGACGACTTTGTTCAATACCTTGGAAGAAAGTTCCCCATTGCTGTTTTTTGAGATTAGCTGCAATTCCTGAACCATTGGGCTGCCGACCGGAATTATCATTTTTCCGCCATTCCCTAATTGGTCAATCAGTTCCTTTGGAACTTCTGAAGCGGCGGCGGTTACCATAATTCGATCATAAGGCGCATTCTCCCGCCAGCCCAAGCTGCCATCCGCCAATTGAAAATGGATATTGGCAAAACCGGCTTCCGCTAACCGTTCTTTTGCCCGGACATGTAAAGCTTCAATCCGTTCAACAGTATAAACGGCCATAGAAAATTCAGCCAGCAATGCAGTTTGAAAACCTGAACCAGTCCCGATTTCAAGCACTTTAGAATCGGGCTGCAGATCCAAAGCGATTGTCATTTCCAAAACGAGGGAAGGCTGGGATATCGTTTGCTCATAGCCAATTGGAAGAGCTTCATCCAAACCGGCAAACTCTTTATGGGTGTCCATAAAAAAACTCCGATCCAGCTGCTCGAAATAGGCGGTAATTTCCTTTCTCCGGCTGTTCATGGCAATTCCCCTCTTTCTTCAATAATAGTCGGCTGTTTGTTGCTTAAAAAGTTTGTCGCGACTGAGCGATCGCTTCAACTAAGCGGTCAATGGCCGGGATAGTCGGTGCTGCAAAACCTTGTGTAAGAAAAGCGATTACTAGCCATTCGCCGTCTTTCGTTTTTACATATCCGGAAAGGGAACTGACTCCATTCAATGTTCCAGTTTTCGCGGTCGCATTATTTTTGGCAGATCCAGTTTTGAATCTTTTTCTCAATGTGCCTCCAATAAAACGTTCGGGAGCTCCCGCAACAGGCAACCCGTTCAGAAAATGGGAAAACCATGGCCTAAAACGTACCTTATAGAGCAATTTGGACAATTCAGCAGCCGTGATTTTATTGGTATGGGACATGCCAGAAGCGTCTTCAAATAGCCATTGGTCTGTATCCAGGCCAAAGCCTTCAAGAAAGCTGCGCATAACCCGAAGACCCGAGTTCCAGCTGCCGTCTCCATAGACCGCTTTCCCCATTTCTTTCGCCAACATTTCAGCGTGTGAATTGTTACTGAGTTTCATGAACGGCACAAGCAATTTTTTGAGCGTCATGGATTCATGGGACAGCAGTAAAGTGGCGGCAGGAGGAACTTTGCCGGCAAGGATTTTCGAGGTTTCAGAAAACGCAATGCCGCGTTCAGCCAAAGCAAGCTGGAAATTAAATAAAGCATATGCGGTCGGATCGGGAACAGAAATCCATTCTTTTGCACCCGCACTTCCGAGCGGCACATTTCCCGTTATGATAATTTTGTTGGTGCCGGTTTCACGTTCGATCAGCAGCGTGTTTGACTCGTTTTTTGGTACGGTTACGGCACGATTGTCCACTTCCATAAACGCGGCGCTGGATGGCAAAATCACTTTTGCAGGCTGCCCGATGCGTGAAGGTTTTGCGTCCACTTTAATGGAACCAGTATCAAAGTCAGCATTGGGCGAAAGATTTAATGCTGAGATGCGGGCTGCATAATAATAAGACTCATCTTCTTGCGAAATACCGGGCGACAAGCGATCAGCATCAAACCAAGTATCATCTCCGATAAGGTTCCCTGATATTTCTTTCACTCCACGTTTTGCCAAAGCCGCCGCAAAATTATCCAAGTTTGATTTTCTTAAGGTCGGATCGCCTTGTCCGCGTAGATAGAGGTTGCCATGCAGAATGCCTTTTTCAATAGCGCCGTCCATGAAAACAGCGGTAGAAAAACGATGATTTTCCCCAAGTACTTCCAAAGCTGCTGCAGCAGTTAAGATTTTTAAGGAAGAAGCGGGAGTTATGCCGTCTTCTTCATTTTTCCCATAAAGAAGGTCCCCGGTTTCAGCATGCCGGATAGCTAGGCTGCAAGCCGCATCGGCAAGGCGGCTGCCTTGTATGATTCCAGTTATCGCCTGGTGTAAAGAACTATAGCTGCAGGCATTGGAAGTGGTATTGATTGCATCTGTTTTAGTTGTGGTTTCCATCCAAAATCAGTCCCGTCTTTATTTATCGGAAGAGCCATGAATCGTAATCATTCTTGGTATTAATATTACCATTAAACTGTCAGAAAATATTGCCTTTTCTATTTGCATCTTAGAGTTTTATGGGGTTTCAAGTTAGATTTATAATGGATGCAGTAGCAGGCAGAGGAGTGTACGCAGATGGAACAAGATCGAGTTGACATTCAAGCAATTGAACATGGATTTGAAAATAGTATGTCTTCATATGAGAGAGCGACGTTGGGTATGGGGTGTTTTTGGGGGCCGGAAGCCCGTTTCGGCAGCTTGCCGGGGGTCATACGGACGCGTGTGGGTTTTGCTGGAGGCACTGCTCCAAATCCCACTTACCGAAACCTGGGAGACCATACAGAAACAGTGGAAATTGATTTTAATCCGGAAGTTTTAAATTTTGAAGATGTACTCCTGCATTTTTGGAAAAATCATTATCCAAACCGAGATAACTATAAAGGGCGGCAATATATATCGTTGCTGCGTTATCACAGCGGCGAGCAAAAAGAAGCGATTGACAAGGTTAAAGCAGGGATGGAAAAAGAATTAGGTGAAGCAATTGAAACGGATATAGCTCCGTTCAACGGCTTCACCCTTGCGGAAGAACGCCATCAAAAATATTATTTAAAGCGGTATCCAAAAGCTCTGGATCAACTGGAAATTTTGTATCCTTCGCCGGAGCTTCTAGTAGATTCAACTTTTGCCGCTCGGTTGAACGGTTTTGTTAAAGGCTTTGGCAATAGGGAAGCGTTAAAGCTGGAGATAGCCGGCTGGCCGATAAAAGAAGAGCATCGGCAGTACTTGATCGATCTCCTATTTCAATTAAAATGGTGAAGATTCATACTTTCCAACTCTGGAATCTAAGGAATGTTGACAAAAATTCTGGGTAAACTATAAAGAAGCGTTGAAGATAAATCAGGGGGTAAACAGCATGGGCTTTGTACCGGAAGATTATATCGATATCATTGTTCGCTTGCTGTTGACTGCATTATTGAGCGGATTAATCGGAATAGAACGAGAGTCTAAAAAGCAGGCTGCGGGACTTCGGACACACGTTCTTGTGGGGACCGGTTCTTGTCTGATGATGATTTTATCAGTGACAGGGTTTGATCCATTTTTAAATATGGACAATGATGCAATCCGATTTGATCCAGGCCGTATCCCGTCTTATGTTATAAGCGGAATTGGTTTTTTGGGGGCTGGAACAATCATCGTCCAAAGAGGCTCGGTAAAAGGGCTGACGACTGCGGCATCTATTTGGGTAGCTGCGGGCATTGGTTTAGTTGTTGGCATCGATATGTATTTTGTTGCAATTTTAACTACATTGATTGTGCTTGTAACGCTGCATGTGCTAGAGAAGCTTGAGCGAAAATTCTTAGTGATCGGCAACCATAAAGTAGTCATTGTAATTGCGGAAGATCAGAAAGACAGTTTTGCAACCATCAGCAAAATTTTTGAGGAATGCCAAATTGAAATTTTGGAGTTTGAAATTGACAATGAAGAAGTTTACACTGAAAAAAATAAATCAAAATTTATTTTTACGGTAAAAGGTGGAAATGTCCAAAAGGAAACAGAATTGGTCAAAAGCCTATGGAACTTCAACGCCGTTTGTAAAGTCATTATTTAAACACGTCCAAACTTTACCAGTGCAAGTCCAATAGTTGTATCGGGAAGGGGCAGCTTTGCTGCCCGCTTCTTTTTTGTTCAATTCTGTTAGAATGAAGGAGTTGATGAATTTGTTGCACCATGTCGAAATAAATGCCTCAAATCTTCCTGCAACGAGAGAGTTTTACGATGATTTGCTTCCGGATTTGGGTTACGAATTATACCAAGAGTGGCCACGGGGATTTAGCTATAAACACTCATCCACCTATCTTGTGTTTGTGCAGACAGAAAATGAATTTCTGCACAATGGCTATAACCGCAAGGCAACAGGTTTAAATCATCTGGCGTTCCATGCGAAATCTCGCCAGCAGGTTGATGAATTAACTGGGAAAATGAGAAGGAAATGTGTAAAGGTGTTGTACGAAGACCGCCATCCTTTTGCCGGTGGCAGCCATTACTATGCCCTTTTTATAGAAGGGCCGGACCGTTTGAAAATAGAAATAGTAGCACCGGAATAAGGCATGTGGCGTTGCTGCTATATGAAAAGTACTTTTACGGAACAGGAGAAGCTATATGAAAAAATTGACAATCCTGCTTGCGCTTGTTTTATTTGCGTGGGGATTTGTATGGGTGAACAATAAGTGGGTTCAAACCACTGAATATACGGTAGCTTCAGAAAAGCTGCCCGAAGCGTTTGAAGGAACGAAAATCGTCCAAATTTCAGATTTGCACAATGCCACCTTCGGCAAAAACCAATCTTCCCTTATTAAAAAAGTTAAGGCTGCTGAACCGGATGCCATTTTTTTGACAGGCGATTTAGTCGACAGCAACCGCTACGATTTGGGAAAAAGCCTGACGTTAGTGGATGCTTTGGTGAAAATAAGCGATGTCTATTTTGTTATCGGAAACCACGAAGTAGCAATAAATGAAATTGACCAAATTACGGAAGGTTTAGAAACACGCGGAGTGACTGTTTTGATGAATGAAGCGGCAGTGTGGGAAAAAGATGGTGAAATCATTCAAGTGGCAGGTATTAACGACCCGCTTCTTAATGTTGATATAATGGAAGAAGATTACATACGGCAAGCAATTGATGAAACGGAATTGACGGATGCGTTTACATTGATGTTGTCGCATCGGCCGGAAGTGTTTAATGTTTATGTGGAAGAGTCGATTGATGTTGTTTTCTCCGGGCATGCGCACGGCGGGCAAATCCGGATCCCGGGAATCGGCGGTGTACTGGCTCCAGGGCAAGGATGGTTTCCGGAAATGACCACAGGCGTTTTTAAAAAAGAGGAGACTCAACTAGTGCTGAGCCGGGGATTGGGGAACAGCGGTTTTCCGCTTCGCGTGTTCAATTTGCCTGAAATTGTTGTAGTCACCTTAGAAAAAGAATAGGATGTGCTGCCAAATGGATGCGACGTTTAAAATGGAAGATACCGTATTTAATTACCGGGTGGCGGGAATTTGGATTGAAAAAGACCACGTCTTGCTCCATAAGCAGGCAAATGATAGTCATTGGGCATTGCCAGGCGGCCGGGCTCGCGTGCTGGAGGACTCAAAATCGTGTTTAATGCGAGAAATGGCAGAAGAGCTGGATGTCGAGGTTGAAGTGACTCAACTGCTTTGGGCAGTTGAAAACTTTTTCACATACGCCGGCAAAAAGTTTCATGAAATTGGATTTTATTATTTGGTCCATGGCGAGGAGAATCCAGCGATTTATCAGAGCGGCTCATTCTTTGGACCCGAAGGTGAGCGATTGGTATACCAGTGGATTCCGCTTTCGGAAATTAGTGAAGTGGCCTTGTATCCGGAATTTCTGCGCGACGCGTTAACAACATTGCCGAAAGTGACACAGCACTTGATCGTTTCTAACTAATAAGGAGACTAGCGATATGATTCATATAAAAGATGTTTCCCTTCATGCTTACACATCAAAAGTTTCAGTCAAATACGATTTGCCTTCTGATCAATTGCAATTTACCGGATTGCCTCAGGACATTATCAAGCGGGACGCTGAAAATCCTTTAAAGCATCTGATCATCATTTTTGCGCGAAATGAGGTAGCGGGATTTTTCGAGCTTGATGAATCAGATGACCGAAAAATTTATACGGACAATCCGAAAGCTTTGCTGCTGCGAGCCTATTCTGTGAACCCGAAATTCCAAGGAAGAGGAATTGCGACAGGGTCAATTTATGCGCTTCCGGAATTCATCAAAAAAGAGTACCCGGCATTCAATGAAGTGGTGTTGGGCGTTAATGCACAAAATAGAGCCGCACAGCATGTGTACGAAAAAGCCGGATTTGAAGACACTGGCCGCCGATTGATGCGTTCAAAAGGTGAACAGATTGTCATGTGCATGCGGATAGAGTAAAAAGAGCGGAAACGCTTGTTTTCCAGCTTGTTGAAAAAGGTAACGTTGTATGAGCAATCATCCATTAGCCGATAGTTCGCCAACCGGCTGCGCTTGCCGCGGGCGAGCGCCAAGCCTCCTCAGCCGCTTCGCGTCTTGCGGGGTCTCGGCTGTCTCGCTATCCCGCAGGCGTCTCCGCCACTTGGCTCCCTATCGGGAGAGCAGGAAACACCACCAGCAAATTAATCCAAACAATCATGAGTATAGAGCATCTCCAAAGCGAATGAAAAGAAGTGACATGCAGCGGAAGGCGGCGACTCCTGCGGGAATGGTGCGAGTCCTGAGACCCCGCAGGGAGCGCCAGCGAGCGAGGAGGCTTAGGCCACACCCCGCGGAAAGCGTCCGCCTGGAGCGCAATGTGAAAAGAACAACAAGAGTTTCTCGACATCCTGAAAAAAGAGCGGAAACGCTCTTTTTTTGTGCTTGTTATTCGAAATACAAGTGCTTATGTAAGCTGCATCCGGGATTAAAAGATGCTGAACAAGCAGGACAACTGGAGGCGCAATTCAAATATTCATTCACCGTCAGCTCGTGGCCGCAAGCGCCGCAAAGAACCGCTTTTTCATCAAACCGTTCTTTCGGCCAAACTGTGCTTTTTCCGCAGCCAACTGCTTTATGGCAGTCGAAGCATGGATAGTAAATGCCGCAACAGTAAAATTTGATGGCAATCCGGTCGATTTCTGAATGATAATGGGCACAGCGGGTTTCCGGGTCGACATCAATGCCTTTCACTAATAACGTATGTGCCATGTGAGGGGCCTCCTTTCATAAAATGCTAAAATGAGGGGAATTCTATTTCTTTTTATGCTACTATGAAGTGGACAATAAATCGAATCAAATTCTTCGGGGCAAGGTGAAATTCCTTACCGGCGGTGAGCAGGAAACTGTAAGTCCGTGACCCGATCCTAGGATCAGCATATGCTTGCGCCTTTTGCTATTTATAATGTCTAGCTCCGGCGCATAGCCCCTCGAGGTCGCTTCGGCCTTGCTGATTACGGCAAAAGACACCGTAATCTTCAAGTCCTCCAGCGCTTGTCGGGGCTAGACATGCGCCTATGCTTTTCAGGATCGGTGGAGCTGGTGTAAATCCGGCACCGACAGTTAAAGTCTGGATGGGAGAAGAAGTTGAAGAGAGATTTGTCATACGCTTTTCTTTTGGGCCTGAAAACTGAAAGAAGAATTTTTTGCGTACAAAAATAAGTGCTCGAAGCACTTTTTTATTATTCATATCGCGCATGGAGCGGCCGTTATCCTCAATGGCCGCCGTATAGCAATCGTTTCGGAAGAAGGGCAACTGTGTTTAATAAGCGTACAGCAATCCTGTCTCCGGGATTTTTAGCGTTGCTGATTTTAGCCGATATCAATTTAGCACCATCACCTATCCTTTATCCACCACCCAACGCCCCTTGGTGGAAAAATTCCTTTTTATAGTTACACCGGCAATGCAGGCACATTAACCGAATTTCTTTCTTGATTTTTGCACAAGGCATTAGTCTATCTATTTGCGATATTCGTCAGCCTGCCCGGAAAGTTTCACCTTTACACCGCAATTAAAGAGGAGGCACCTACATGTTTACGGGAATTGTAGAAGAAGTTGGGAAAATCACTTCTGTCCGCGCAAAACCGCAGGCAATGGAGCTGACAATCGCCTGTTCGCTTATTCTAGAAGACGTGAAGCGGGGAGACAGCATTTCCATCAACGGCGTCTGTTTGACAGTATCGACGTTTACCAGCAATACGTTTACAGTGGACGTTATTCCGGAAACAGTTAAATCGTCTGCGATTGCCGGTTTGAAAACCGGTTCCCGCGTCAATTTGGAACGGGCGATGCCGGCGAATGGCCGGTTCGGCGGCCATTTTGTCAGCGGCCATATCGATGGCATCGGTGTGATCCGGGCTGAGAAAAAAGAAGCAAATGCTATTACTAAAACGATTGAACTGGAACCGCATCTTATGAAATACATGATGCTGAAAGGTTCGATAGCAGTTGATGGCACTTCGCTTACCGTTTTTGGTGTCGGACATAACACAGTGACCATTTCATTGATTCCAACAACGCAGCAAGATTCGCTGTTAGGGGAAAAGGGAATTGGCTCCCGCGTCAATATTGAATGCGATATGCTTGCAAAGTATACAGAGCGCATTCAAACAGCAGAACCGAAAATGACCAAAAACTGGTTATCGGAACACGGATTTTAATTGGAGGCGTTGCAAATGTTTTATACAGTGGAAGAAGCTGTCCGCGATTTGAAAAACGGCAAAGCCGTTATTGTCATTGATGACGAGAACCGCGAAAATGAAGGGGACTTTGTCGCATTGGCCGAGTTTACCACACCTGAAATGGTCAATTTAATGGCGACTGAAGGCAGAGGGCTGATTTGTGTTCCGGTCGATGAAACTATTGCTTCCCGCTTGAAAATCGGTTTGATGACTGACAACAATACAGATGAATACGGTACAGCCTTTACGATCAGTGTCGACCACAAAGATTCGACGACAGGCATCAGCGCATTCGAGCGTTCGCATACAATCAAAAGCATGATTGACCCAAATGCCAAGGCATCTGATTTCAAACGGCCAGGTCATGTGTTTCCGCTGATTGCAAAAGCGGGAGGCGTACTGCGCCGCGCCGGCCATACAGAAGCTGCGGTTGACCTGGCAAAACTTGCAGGTTCTGCGCCTGCCGGAGTCATCTGTGAAATCATGAACACGGACGGCACAATGGCCCGCGTCGATGATTTGCAGAAAGTGGCTGAGCGGTTGGGCCTTGGCATCTTGACAATTCAGGATTTAATATCCTACAAACAAAAAAATGAAAAACTTATTAAACGTGAAGTGGAAGTTGCACTGCCGACGGAATATGGAGTTTTCCGCGCGGTCGGCTATACGGAAGTGCTGACTGGCCAAGACCATGTAGCGCTTATAAAAGGCGATATTGACCCGGAACAAGCTGTACTGACGCGCGTCCATTCCGAGTGCTTGACGGGCGACGTTTTTGGCTCCAACAAATGCGATTGCGGGCCGCAGCTGCATGCCGCTCTAAAGCAAATCAATGAAGCTGGCTCTGGGATCTTATTGTATATGCGCCAGGAGGGCCGCGGCATTGGGCTCATCAATAAATTGAAAGCCTATGAACTGCAAGCGCAAGGCTACGATACGGTTGAAGCCAATCAAAAACTCGGCTTTGCCGATGACTTGCGCGATTATGGCATCGGTGCGCAGATCCTGCGCGATCTTGGCGTGAAAAAGATGAAGCTGTTGACCAACAACCCACGCAAAATCGCCGGCATCGGCGGTTATGGCCTGGAAGTAGTCGAGCGGCTGCCGATTGAAATGCCGACAAAAGAAGAAAATGAAGTGTACATGAAAACTAAAAAATCAAAGCTCGGCCACATGCTGAACTTTTAAAGGAGAATGGATTATGACGGTTTTATACGAAGGATATTTAAATGGTGAAGGCCTGCGCATCGGTATTGTAGTTGGCCGGTTCAATGAATTTATCACAAGCAAATTACTGGGCGGAGCGCAAGATGCATTAAAGCGCCACGGCGTTGAAGAAGAGAACGTTTCGATCGCTTGGGTTCCTGGCGCATTTGAAATTCCGCTTGTTGCCAAAAAAATGGCGATGAGCGGCAATTACGACGCGGTCATCACACTTGGTACCGTTATTCGCGGTGCAACTCCGCACTTTGACTATGTCTGCAGCGAGGTGGCCAAAGGCGTATCGAGAGCAATGGACCAAGCGAACATACCGGTCATTTTCGGAGTCTTAACGACTGATTCGATTGAACAGGCAATTGAACGCGCAGGCACGAAAGCGGGCAATAAAGGCTGGGAATCTGCAGCTGGAGCAATTGAAATGGCGAATTTGATGAAAAAACTATAAAAAACTCCGGAGCTTTCAAATGCTCCGGAGTTTTTTTGCTTCAAAAGATTTAATTTAGGGAAAAGGGACTGTAATGGACCATTGTTATATCTAGTGAGTTATGCTTACGGATCACACGAACAGGCCGTTTATTAAAATGATTAAATGAAGAATTGAGAAAGAAAAGGTATACTAATCTTAAAGATTCTTTATATACAGAAAAAGATGGCTTCACAAGACAAATTGCCAGGAGAAAAAAGAAATTTTCAGGAAATGGAATTAGGAGAGAGGAACATGGAAAAAACATTATATTTAGTGCGGCACTGCAAAGCAACTGGCCAAGCTCCAGAAGCACCCCTGACAAGCGAAGGGGTAGAGCAGGCGGAAAGGTTGGTCAGGTTTTTCAGAGGAAGAGAAATTTCCAGTCTCATTTCCAGTCCGTTTGTCCGCGCAGTCCAATCAATTGAACCTTTAGCAAAAGAACTGAAGGTAAGCGTGGAAATTGATGAACGGCTTGCTGAGCGGGTGTTAAGCAACGAAGACTTGCCGGATTGGCTTGAACGGTTAGAGGAGTCATTTCAGAAACTGGATCTGAAACTAGCTGGAGGAGAATCCGGAGTTGAAGCGATGGAAAGAGGAGCAGCCGTACTGGAAACAGCACCGAATCATTGTGTATTGGTCACTCATGGGAATATGATGGGCCTTTTGCTTAAGCAAATTGATATCAGTTTTGGATTTAAAGAATGGATGAAGCTTTCAAATCCGGATGTATATGAAGTGAAGATAAAGGATGGAAACAGAACAATCAACCGTTTATGGCAGGAGGATTCTGACGGGAAAATGTGAAGAAGGAAAAAGGAGTTTCTTGTGAGTGATTCCTCCTCTTTTCATGCATCTTTTTTCTTGGTTTTTCGTTATTCAAAAGGAGGTGATTTCTATGAAAAAACCAACTGCCTTCTCTTACTTGAATTTATTTTTACTATTATTTATTAAAGTCATTGCATTTAGAGTACTGATTTTTGACACGAAATCTGTGGTGACCGTTGCATTTATCGAATTTCCAATGTGGGCATTATTGTTTGCACTTGTATTGTTGGCAGTCAATAAAAGGGTATGGCTAACAATTTGGATCTACAACTTCCTAGTCTCAGTTATTTTCTTTACGGTAACTCTTTATATTCGTTATTATTCTACCATTCCTTCTTATTACGATCTTCAGCAAACAACGCAGTCGGGTTCTGTCGGCAATACGATTATGATGCTGTCAAATCCATTCGATTTTTTGTTTTTCCTGGATGCCATACTTGTACTGATTTTCGCGCGCAAGTGGGCAGCGCCGGCAAAAACACAATCACTCAAATATGCGGCAGCTGGTTTAGCTTTGTTATGCGCCGCAACTACCGGCTATGCACTTAAACAGCCGCTTATCGATGTCTCTTATTTTGCGAAAGAAAATGGCTACCTTCAATCTCAATTGGTTCAGGTTTATCACCGCTCTAATGAAACAGCGCACGCATCGACGACTAAACTGTCGCCAAAACAATTGGAAGCGTTAAAAGGAAATGAATACGTGGAACTTGAACGGCAAAAGGCGTTTGGGCTAGCGAGAGATCGGCATTTGTTTGTCATTCAAGTAGAATCCCTGCAAAACTTCGTGATTGGGAAATCGTTGAATGGACAGGAAATCACCCCGCATTTGAATGAGCTTTTGAGTGAAAGTGCATACTTCCCCAATGTGTTCCAGCAGATTGGTGCGGGGACTACTTCCGATGCCGAATGGATTGTAAATACCGGTTTATATCCACAAGGAATGATTCCGACCGTCAATAGCCTAAACGGGAAAGCGGTGCCATCTCTTCCGCGCACTTTACAGAAACACGGTTATGGTTCCGCAACTTATCATGCGGATGAAGTGACGTTTTGGAACAGGGACGTTCTATATCCGGTTCTTGGTTATGATGAAGTGTATTCAACAGAAGAAATTCCGAATATCAAACCGGTGGGGTTTGGGCCGGCGGATGAAGTCGTATTTGACTTTGCAGCTGATAAATTGCAGAAACAGCTGAAGGATTATGAACGGATTTATTCCAATATCGTAACAGTCACCAGCCATACGCCTTTCATCATGCCTGAGAATATGCAAGGCCTGGATTTGCCTGCGGAATACGAGGATATGTATGTCGGCAATTATTTGCAGGCGATCCATTACACAGATGCGCAAATTGGAGCCTTTATTGAGGAGTTAAGGAGCCAAGGGCTTTATGATGAATCACTCATTGTCATTTTAGGAGATCATTCAGGCATGCACGGATCACTTGTTACTGAACAAGACGAACTTCTGCTCGAAAATTTCATCGGGCATCCGTATACGATAAAAGATCAGTTTACCATTCCCCTCCTGTTTACAGGCGGCGATCTGTTTTACGGAATTCAAATGGAACAGTTGGGTGGACAAGTGGATATTATGCCGACCATTTTAGCCCTACTCGGCATCGATCATGAAAATCCGATGATGGGCCATAACTTATTCCAGTACGAGAAAAACCTTCTCGGCATGCGGTATTATTTGCCAGGCGGTTCGTTTATCCAGTCTGAGCAAATCTATAAGGCTCCTGGAGCGAGAATGCCGGAGGTGCTGTATGATATGAAATCCATGGAGCCCCGGGGGAAAAACAGCGAGGCGAAAAAGCACATCCGCGATACCGATACGCTCTTGGATTATGGGGATTTACTGCTAAAACCTTACTTGGAAGATTGAGTTAATATACGCTAAAATACGAATTGTATATAATAAAAAGAAAATCAACGTTTAAGGGGGCAACCAGTACATGGTAAAAGAATTCGAAGAAGAAGTTATGCGCGTAATGGATAATATGTTCGAAACTGAAATGAAAAAAGTAAACGATATGCTTGAACAAGAACTGCTGATTTCGTTGATTGGGGAAGTGAACGCCGGAAAATCCTCGACAGTCAACAAAATTATTGGTGAAAACATTGCCAGTACGAACCCGATGCCTGGTGAAACCATTAGTGTGGATCCATACAATATCCGCGGCCTCGAAAATATCAAATTCATGGATACACCAGGACTGAATGACCCAAACGATGAAAACCCGAAAAAAACGCTTGAGTTCGTACAAAAATCGGATGTGGTGCTGTTCTTCTTGAATGCTGCAGGAACAGTGTTCTCTGACAGTGAGAAGGAAAAGTTCGAGGAAATTGAAAAAAATAATAAAGACATCTTGATCGTCTTGAACAAAATTGATGCTGCTGAAGATATTCCATCACTTGTCCAGTTCATTAAGAAACATACCAATAATAAATATAAAGTAGTTCCGATTTCTTCTAAAACAGGAGAGAACTTGGAAATCTTGAAAAAAGATATTCTTTTTTTGCTCGAAAAGAAGGGGAAAGATCTTCTCTTCGCTAAAAGCATGAAAGAAAAATCTGCGGCTGCTAACCGCTGGATCATCGGTTCTGGCGTTTCTGCAGGCATCATTGGAGCTTCTCCTATTCCAGGCTCTGATGTCATTCCCCTCACTTCGCTGCAAGTGGGCCTAATTATCCGCTTGTCGAAGTTATACGACAAGCCGTTGACCAAAAAAGCGGCGCGCGACATGATTGTTATTACCGCAACCCAAACTTTAGGTCATACTTTGTATCGGCAAGCGCTGAAATTTATCCCGGGAGCGGGTTCCGTTATCGGCGGCACTGTTGCTTCAGCGATGACACTGGCCCTGGGATACGGTGTGAAATATGCGTTTGAAAACAATATAGCCATCGATTACGACATGATCGCCGACTTGTTCGAGAAGTACAAAAAGCGCGAAAAAAATGCATAATGAAGTCCGAACCGCTCTTTCAATCGAAAGGGCGGTTTTTCAATTGGCTTGCTTCTTTGCAGAATGTGAATTACTTTTATAAATATCAATGTTGAAATGAAAAGCCAACTTTCATTCTGCTTCGTCCGCTTTGAAGGGCGAAGAAGGGTGCAAAATCATTGCACAGAAATGGCACAAATATCTTTTGATCCATGTCGTTATAATAGTTTTGCGGAATATCGGTAATAAATATTATTAATCGACTTACATAAATAACTGGAGGTACGTCATGAAAATTCTAGTGGTTGAGGACAATCCGAGCGTAAGTTCGATGCTGGAAATGTTTTTTTCAAAAGAAGGAATTGCCGGCGACTTTAAGGCAGATGGGCTTGAGGGGTATCGGTCATATAAAGCGAACGATTATGACTTGCTCATATTAGACTGGATGTTGCCGGGAATGGATGGTATGGCCTTGTGCCGGAAAATTCGGGAAGAAGGAGATTCGATTCCAATCATCATGCTGACTGCAAAAGACAGCGAATCGGACCAAGTTATCGGATTTGAAATGGGAGCCGATGATTACGTGACTAAACCGTTCAGTCCACTGGCGCTGATGGCGCGCATCAAGGCAGTGACACGCCGGACACAAAAAGCGGAACCAGTATCGGATATGATTCAAACCCAGCATTTTCACGTCAACAAAGAAACTCGCGACGTGCAAAAAGATGGAGAAAAGGTGCAGGATTTGACGCCGAAAGAATTCGACCTGCTTGTTTTTTTCCTGCAGCATCCTAAGCAGGTGTTTACCCGTGATCAGTTGCTGGAGCAGGTCTGGGGCTATCAATTTTATGGGGATGAACGCACCGTCGACGTCCATATCAAACGGCTTCGCAAGAAAATAACCGGGGGCGATAAACTGTTTCATACGGTTTGGGGAGTAGGGTATAAATTTGAAGAAGCCGAGAATTAAGTATTTTTATCAATTGATTGGCAGCCATTTGAGCATTCTCCTCATTGCGCTCCTGATTTTGAGCATCTTATTTGTGCAATATGTGGAGGAGTTTGCCTATGAAGAGAAAGCTGGGGAGCTGGAACGTTATGGTGAACAAATTTTGCGGGAGCTTGAACGCCCTCGTCCAGGGACGGATCTTCAAACATATGTGTCGCTGCTGAAGGCGCAAGGAATCGACTTTATTGTTTTTGACCAGCAAAGCCGTGTGCTCTACCCGTTTTCTGAAGCCTTTCCGCCAATCGATTTGACTGAAGAAGAGTGGAACATCATTGAACAGGGAGAAACGCTCGTTGTGAACAGGGATGTAGAGCGCTTTGAAAATACGATGACTTTCGTTGCTCTGCCTTATGTCAGCGATGGAGAATTGGTGGGGGGAGTGTTGCTGGCCTCTCCTGTCAGCGGAACGAGAGAAATGATTTCCGAACTCAATAAAACACTTGTAACCGCTATTTTGATTGCTCTTGCAGTTGCTTTGCTGCTTAGCTTGTTGTTGTCGAAATTGCATGTCAGCCGTATCCAACGCATGCAAAAAGCGACATCAATGATTACGAATGGCCGTTATGATGTGAACCTTCCAGAAACGAATTTTGATGAAATCGGCGATTTATCAAGGGACTTCAATAAAATGGCCAATAAGCTTCAACAGTCGAACGAAGAAATTGAACGTCTTGAAAACCGCAGACGCCAATTTATGGCGGATGTGTCTCATGAAATGCGGACGCCATTGACCACTATTGCCGGTGTTGTTGAAGGTTTGCGCAATAATATGTTTGAAGAAGACCAACGTGAAAAAGGCATACGCTTAGTAAGTGATGAAACCAAACGCCTTATCCGGCTGGTCAATGAAAATCTGGATTATGAAAAAATTCGGTCCAATCAAGTGACGCTCACCAAAGAAGAGATCGAGTCGGAAGAATTGCTCGAAATCATTCAGGAGCATCTTTACCTGCAAGCGGAAGAAAAAGGCAACCACATTGAAATCGAGCCGGAAGCAGGGACAGTTATTTATGGGGATATGGACCGGCTGATTCAAATATTGACAAACATTGTCAAAAATAGCATTCAGTTTACCGATCATGGCCAGATTTTCTTGCGCGCTTTCAGAGAACCGGCGCATATGGTAATTGAAGTGGAAGATACCGGTGCCGGCATCGAGGTCGAGGAAATTGATTTGATCTGGCGCAGGTTCTATAAAACGGATTTCTCGCGGGGCAGCGGGCAATTCGGTCTCGGGTTGTCAATTGTCAAACAGCTGGTAACTCTCCATGACGGCGATATTCAAGTGGAAAGTATAAAAGGGCAAGGGACGAAATTCACCATCCGCTTGCCGCATAAAAAAGATTCGGAAGCTTAAGCTTCCGGGTCTTTTTCTTTTATGAAAGTTTACATCTCTATTCAAAGTTCGTTCATAGTTTGTTCATAACTGCTTGATAATATGGGTTTAACGAAAAGAAGAAAGAGGGCTGAACATGAAAAAAGCAATGTATATCGCAATGGGAGCTGTGTTGGCTGCAGCTATATTTTTAATGGCAGGTTTTATTCAGAAAGATGCAGTGGCATCCGTAAATGGGACTGATATCGATAAAGAGGAACTATACGAAGAGTTGGTAGTTGCGAATGGAGCAGCGGCACTTGATACAATGATTTCCGATGAAATTGTCAAACAAGAGGCAGAAAAAGCGAATGTTGAAGTGACGCAAGAAGAAATTGATGCGGAAATGAAAATATACGAAGAACAGTACGGCGGAGCCGAAGCGCTAGAATCGGCAATCGAGACAAGTGGAATGACAGTGGAGCAATTGGAAGAGGAAATGAAGAGTTACTTGCTGATCGAAAAGTTGATCGGACCGGACATTGAAATAACGGATGAGCAAATTGAAACATATTTTGAAGAAAATAAGGAATCCTTCGCGCAAGCGGAACAAGTTGAAGCGAGCCATATTTTAGTGGCAACGAAAGAAGAAGCTGAAGAAGTAGCCAAGAAGTTAGAGGACGGCGGAGACTTCGCTGAGCTTGCAGCAGAATATTCTACTGATACAGCAACCGCGGAAATTGGAGGCGAACTTGGGTCCTTCGGAGCTGGTGAAATGGCAATAGAGTTCGAAGAAGCTGCTTTTGCAATGGCGGTGGATGAAATCAGCGAACCGGTAGAAACGGAATACGGATTCCATATCATCAAAGTGACAGGCAAAACCGAGGCGGCAGAAGCAAACTTGGAAGACAATAAAGAACAAATCAAAGAAATCTTGTTTGACGAGGCATTGAACACGCAGTATGCAACTTGGATGGCAGAGAAAAAAGAAGCAGCAGACATTGAAAACAGTCTTGAGTAGGAGGAAATGAAATGGGATACTATAACTCACCTGAGCCAAAGAAAAAACAAAAAGGATATTTTGCTTCAAGCTTTACTGGATTGATTGCGGGTGCACTGCTTGTCGGAGTTGTGCTTCCAGGCTTCACTGATTCGGATGCGGCGGTACAAGAAAATACAACTGCAGCGGTGGAATCCGCTAGCAATATCCAAAACGTTTCCTCTGTTGTAACAACGGATGTGACGAAAATCGTAGAGAAAAACTCAGCTGCAGTAGTAGGAGTGACCAACATGCAGACTGCAGCACAAAATCCATTCGCCCCTGCAGCGCAAACAGAATCTCAAGAAGCGGGAACAGGATCTGGTGTCATTTATAAACAAGAAGGCGATTCTGCTTATATTGTTACGAATAACCATGTCGTTGAAGGCGCTGAAGAAGTGAAAGTGACATTGTCGGATGGGACAGAACTTGCAG
Organism: Planomicrobium sp. CPCC 101079; assembly: GCF_007859275.1. Lineage (GTDB taxonomy): Bacteria > Bacillota > Bacilli > Bacillales_A > Planococcaceae > Planococcus. The sequence continues at coordinate 48,584 of NZ_VOHC01000001.1, forward strand.
CGGAAGTGCTTGGCGTGGATGTCTGGACTGACTTGGCCGTATTGAAAGTTGCAGGCGATTCAGTGGCCGCAGTTGCGGAATTTGGCGATTCTTCTGTATTGAAACCAGGTGAACCAGTTGTCGCAATCGGCAATCCGCTCGGCCTTCAGTTTTCCGGTTCCGTAACGACAGGAGTTGTTTCCGGGACAGAACGTGCGGTGCCAATTGATATCAATGAAGATGGAACAGAAGATTGGGAGTCAGAAGTTATTCAAACGGATGCAGCGATCAATCCGGGCAATAGCGGCGGTGCACTCATCAATAGCCAAGGACAAGTCATCGGCATCAATTCGATGAAAATTGCTCAAGATGCTGTAGAAGGAATCGGGCTTGCAATTCCGATCAATGCAGCAGTTCCGATTATTGAAGACCTGGAAACAAAAGGGGCAGTTGAACGGCCATCAATGGGGGTCTCTATTATGGATTTGGAGCAAGTGCCAGCGGAATACCGCCAAAGCCAATTGAATTTGCCTGAGGATATCGAAGGCGGCATCGTTGTTCAATCTGTATCACCGGGATCTGGAGCAGAAGATGCCGGGCTTCAAGCCTATGATGTCATCGTAGAAATGGATGGAGAAGCTATCAACACAGTGCTTGACCTTCGCCAGCATCTATACAACGAAGCAAAAGTAGGAGACACAGTAGCTGTCAAAATATACCGCAATGGAAAAGCTATGGACCTTGAGGTTGAATTGGCAGAAAGCTTATAGTAAACAGAAAATCCCTCGTCAAATGACGAGGGATTTTTTATGTTTAACAGTAAGTTTGTTTTGCCGAAAAAACTGATTGCTCAAAAGCAATCAGTTAAGAAGGCCGAACATATCGGTACTTACTAAAACAATGATAATAATGATCACCAGAATAACGAACGCTACTAAGCCGCCTTGAACCTTGCCGTATTCCTTAACATTTGGTTCTTCTATGCCATCTTTTTGTTCCGGAGAGGGTTGCATCGTCTCTTTGTTTTCTTTCATGTATTTTTTTTCACTATTATTATCATTTTTAGCCATAACTATTCCTCCTTACTCTTTCTCGAAATAACCATCTAACTTATGGATTGCTGAAAAAAGCGTCCTCTTTTTCCTGTTCGCGCTGAGTCAGTTTTTTAGCGAGTTCTCTTCCAAATAAAGCAGAGGAATGCGGATCTCTGCCTGTCAAGATCTGTTCGCTGCCCCATACAATATGTTCTTTTTCACCGGAACCGTCAGAGTAATTTGCGATTTTTCGCAATTCATCTTCCAGACTGAAAGGCAGCAAGCCATCCACTGCTTCCGGTTCTAGGTCATTCGGATAACCGGTTACGTCCAGTCCTTCCAAAATGCTGCGCCCTTCTTTGGTTTTTGTGTAGATAAGCGGAGCTGGGCCATGGCATACAGCCGAAACGATTCCGCCATGTTCGTAAACAATATTGATGATGGCATGCAAATCTTTATTATGTGCCAAGTCAAACATAGCGCCATGCCCGCCGACAATAAAAATGGCGTCATAATCGCTTGCTTTAACATCAACAATCGGCGTTGTCTTATCGGCAATTCCCGATTCGTACAATTTTCTGTATTTGCCTTCCGGATCGTAATCCTCAGACAAGCTTATTGGATCGACAACCGGTTTGCCGCCTTCTGGTGAAGCAAGGCCGACGATATGCCCTTCTTCCTGCAATGCCAAAACAGGTTCAAAAAGTTCTTCTGCCCACCATCCTGTAACGTAATCATTTTCTTCATCCACGTATCCACCTGATAGAACGGCCATTACTTTTGCCATAGTATCTTCCTCCCCGGAATATATTACCTATGTCTTCTTTTACCCTTTCATCACATCCTGAAACGTGACGGCTTATGAGGGACAAAGGCAAACGAAAATCAAAACCATATCAATTGACTCTGAGTGGCAAAACAAGTACGTTTTAATTGTTTAGAATTTTTAAAAATAAAAAAAGGGAAGAGGTTGAAAAATGTCAGCATTATTCACGACTTCTGTTTTAGCAACTGGTGGACGATCAGGGAGAGTAGTATCAGAGGACAATATTATTGATTTTCAATTGGTTTCTCCAAAAGAGCTTGGCGGCCCGGGAGGAGATGGCACAAATCCCGAACAGCTTTTTGCAGCAGGTTATGCTGCATGTTTCGATGGCGCACTCAACTTGGTCATCCGTAAAGAAAAAGCGGATGTAAGCAGCACATCCGTCAAAGCGGATGTCCACTTCTTAAAAGACGAAGCAGACAACGGCTATAAAATAGGCGTTACGCTTAATGTTTCCGTTCAAGGCGTTGAAGAAGAAGAGGCAAGAGAGCTTGTTGAGAAAGCTCACCAAGTCTGTCCTTATTCCAAGGCAACAAGAGGCAATATTGATGTAGAACTTAAGTTGACTTAATACAAAAAGAGGGAGATCCGTTATTCGTGCGGGTCTTCCTCTTTTTGGATTTTAGTTCTAGGCATTAAGTCTTTTGTCTCGGTTTTTCGAATAGTTTGATATTGGGTTTTAAACAAAAATGGCAGGGTATTCAAATAATGCACTAAGATAACTGTTAATGAGGAGGAGGTCATATGGGAAAAGAGGAAAATCGCAAAACGGATCAGGAAGAACTAGAATCGATGAACAAAAAAGATTTCAATGCCGGTGGAAATGATTCCGATTACGACGGAGGCCACCCGCAAGATGTTTCTCCCCAAAGCGGTAACCAAATCAATTCCAGTGAAGAACGTTTAAACCGGGAAGAAGCAAGCCGCAGCGAAGATGCTGCAAATTCTTTCAATGCCGGCGGAAACGATTCCGATTATGACGGAGGCCACCCAGACGATGTTTCATCGGACAGCAAGGGAAGCGTCAGCTCCGAACACTCTAACACAAAAGAAGATTAATAATGAAAATACCAGGAGGTTATGTCTATGTTTTTTCACAGAAGTGAGCTTCAATTCGAATCAAAACCAGATGCACCAGATGCGGTATTTGCCAAGAAAGTCCAAGAATTGATCGGCGGCCAGTTTGGTGAAATGTCTGTGGCGATGCAATACTTATTCCAAGGGTGGAGCACCCGTGGAAATGAAAAATATAGAGATTTATTGATGGATACTGGAACACAGGAACTTGGCCATATCGAATTGCTTGCAACAATGGTTGCACGATTGCTGGAAGGAGCACCTGTCTATGAACAGGAAAAAGCTGCTGCTGACCCGATTATCGGTGCGATTATGGGTGGAATGAATCCTCAGCACGCAATTGTACATGGGTTAGGGGCATCTCCAAAAGACAGTAATGGAGTCCCATGGAATGCAGGCTATATCGTGGCAAGCGGGAACTTATTAGCTGACTTCCGTGCTAACGTCAATGCTGAGTCCCAAGGGCGCTTGCAAGTTGCACGCCTTTATAGCATGACGGATGACCGAGGTGTAAAAGACTTGTTCTCATTCCTCATTGCACGTGATACAATGCACCAAAACCAGTGGCTGGCAGCGATTAAAGATCTTGAAGCGAAAGAAGGCCCAATCGTGCCATCAACTGTTCCGCCGGAATGGGAAGCAACTCAATATTCACATATTCTTTACACAAATACTGAAACAAGCACCGCTTCACAATTGCCATGGGTAAGCCAGCCGGCTCCAGACGGGCATCCGATTACTGTAGAAGCGCCTACACCGTTAGCAGGAAGACCGGTATTGAAACCAGGTCCGCCAGAGTCTCATGATACTTTGCCGGCAGAAGACGCAAAATAATATATAAAATAGCCTCTTTTGAATAGAGGCTATTTTTTATGGGAAAGGAAGGATGCCGGTATGGAAAAGCCCTGGATTATGACACAGGAATGGCATCATGTTCTGTTTATGCATTGGGCGCTTGCCCCTCAGCTAGTTAAGCCGAATATTCCGGACGAGCTTCAATTGGATCTGTACGGTGGGCATGCATGGATCAGCGTCGTCTTATTTAAAGCGAAAGGGACGCGGCCGCGTCTACTTCCGCCTATCCCCGGAGCGCGAACTTATCTGGAGTTGAATGTCAGAACCTATGTGAAATACAAAGGGAAATCTGGCGTTTTCTTTTTCAGTTTAGACGCCGATAGTCCTTTGGCTGTAAAAACCGCCTCAACGGGAAATTTTCTTCCTTACCGCCATGCAAAAATGTCCTTTAAGAGGTACAGGGAAACATGGAGGTTTAAAAGCAAGCGAACCCATAAAGGTTCATTCCCTGAGATCTTGGATCTTTCTTTTCGGACAATCTCTCCGCCTATTGCAAAAAGTGGACTTGAAAATTGGCTGACCGAGCGCTACTGTTTATGGACAAAGCCAAAGGATCAGCTTTTTCGGGTGGACATCAAGCATTCCCCATGGCAGCTTGCTTATGTAAAAGGAACGGTTTATCGCAATACAATGGCGAGTTTTCTGCCTGTGACTTTCCCGCAGGAGCTGGCCATTGCCCATTATTCCGAAATGAAAAAAGTCCGGTTTTTCCCGCCTGTTCTTGAATTGCATTAAAAAACCGGAGCCAATGCTCCGGTTTTTAGTATCTTTTCGGTTCGTGTTTTAATGTATGAGATGTTTCTTTGTTGCCAAATACCCGTTTTGACAAATAAATATGGAAGAACCATTCCCCGACTGCAATCAATACTGCAGAAGAAAGAGCGGCCCAAAAAGGTGAAAAGTCAGGATTTTCAACAAGTGCCATCAATAATAGCCAAATCACTACAAAAGACAGGACTAAATCGCCGCCTGATGCAATTTTGTTGGAGGTTCTCCGGTAAATGACCAAATCTCCAATATATCCAAGGACACCTACTGCCAGGGCAATAAGGGCAATGTCGCCAACCTGCACACCAAAAGCAATTCCGAGGACGATGAACAACACGACAAACGTCATCAAATATTTCATGATGAAAGCTTCAACATGCCTCAATTCTTCCACCTCCTTCAACGTGTTCTTGTAGTATTTGTATACCCCGGTTTCTATAAAAAACTCAAGAAATCATAAGAAAGTGGAGCAGGATAGAACTTAAGAAGACGTGAAATCGCCGCCATTGATATGGATCGCTTGGCCGGTAACGTAAGTGCCGTCTTTTGATGCCAGATAAACATAGGCAGGAGCTACTTCAGCCGGTTGGCCGCGACGTTCCAAAGCAGTATCGCCACCATGTTTGCCTACCTTCTCTTCACCGAAAGATGCGGGAATCAGCGGCGTCCAAATAGGGCCGGGAGCTACAGAGTTTACTCGAATTCCTTTTTCTGCCAGACTTTGCGAAAGGGAACGAGTAAAAGCTGTGATTGCCCCTTTTGTAGATGAATAATCAATCAGTTCAGACGAGCCGCGATAAGCGGTAACAGATGACGTATTGATGATCGAATCGCCTTTCTCTAGATGGGGAAGGGCAGCTTGAGTCAAATAGAACATGGAGAAAATGTTGGTTTCGAATGTTTCTCTTAATTGATCTGGTGTGATTGCTAAAAAGTCATCTTGTGGAAATTGTTTAGCAGCATTATTGACCAGAATATTCAATTGCCCGAATTCGCCGATCACGTCTACTATTAATTGGTTGCAATTCTCGACATCACTGATATCAGTAGCCTTTTTAAAGCAGCGTACACCGTATGATTCAACGACTTCAGCCGTTTTATCAGCATCTTCGTGTTCGTCCAAATAGGCAATTGCGACATTGGCGCCTTCTTTTGCGAACGCGACAGCTACTGCCCGTCCAATTCCGCTGTCTCCTCCAGTGATTAACGCCACTTTGCCTTCAAGTTTTCCAGAACCTTTATAGTCTTTATCGTCGTATATCGGCTCAGGATCCATTTCACTTTCCAATCCTGGTTGTTTTGACTGGACTTGCGGTTCTACTTCTTCATCGATTTTTTCGTACTTATCGTTTGTCATGAGCAGTTCCTCCTTGGAAATTAGATTTATGATAGTTATTCCCGAATGCGCTTGGCATAAACGTGAGCAGGGATTCGAGTGTGAGATAGTGATGCAGCGTTTTCCTAAAAAGCAAAACTGCCTGAATGGAAACATAAAAAAAGAGCGGACATTGTCCGCTCTTCAATATCATTATTGAGTTTCTCCGGTTACTATACCACACGCGACACGTTCTGCTGCATCTTCTTCAGCGTAAACTACCAAAGAAGTGCCGCCTTCTTTCAACAAAGAATTTTCTGCATCAGTTTTCATCGAAACATCTTGGACAACAAACTCATCTTTGGCAGTTCCATCATCGCCAACTTCGATTGTCTGCATGCCGCCTGCAAACGGTTCACCAGCAGAATCAAAACCAGGAGTTTCACACTTTCCGGCATCATGGAACTGAATGCCATGTACCCCGGTTTCCAGATTCTCTAAGTTGAGCGCAACACCAACTCCATCGCTTTCAGTAGTCAATTCAGCGGTTCCGACGGCATCACCATCTGTATTCAGCATTTCTACTGTAGCCATTAAAAGGTCTTCACTGGAACCTTCGTCCTGATTATCTTCTGCTTCTTCACCATTTGGAGGATTTTCTTGTCCTTCATCCATTTTTTCGTCTTCAACTTCAGTTGCTCCATCCGTTTCCGTTGGAGGCTCGGAACTGCCGGTATTAGTGCTTCCGCCGCCACAGGCGGAGAGGATCAAAAGAAAAGCTAGGGTGATAAAAAGCATAGGCAAACGCTTCATTGGTGTCATCATCTCCTCTTCGAATAACGTGCTATTCTTCATTACACATATTTGTCAGAAAATAAACACGTTTTTGCTAAAGCAGACCTTTTGTAGGAGGTAATCCACTTGTACCTTATCGTTCGGTTTTCTTGGTTCGGCGCTTTTTGAAGAAGACAAACCAGATTCCGATAAGGACGGAGAAGATGCTGACAATGAGCGCCGGCAAGAAGAACGGCGGCCGATAAGTCAGCAATACTGTGTTTTTGCCGGCTTCAAGCGGAACTGCGATAAATGCATAGTTCGCTTTTAATGCTTCTGTTTTCTGTTCATTTACGGAAGCGCTCCAACCTCTTTCATATGGGATGTTGACTGTTAAGTAAGTATCGTCTTCCTTGTTATCATAATCCACTGTTACTTTATTGCCGTCAATATCCACATCGGTTAAACCGGTGTATTGCCCCTTCTGAGATTTCAGCACATCATAAGGTTCTGTGAAGATCTTAATTTCCGTTAGCTCGTAAGTTCCTTTAGGCATACGGATCTGGACGCGTTCAGCAGCCGGTACCCGTACCGTGATATCATCCACATACGTTTTATAGACAGATTGATTTGATTTTCTTGAAGTCAAGTAGTCATTTACAGCTAAATTAAAGCCTTCGTTAGGCGCTCGGTTCTCCAAATGGAAAGAAACATAGAAATCCCCTTCTGCTGCAGGGGAGTCGGGGATCAAGTCGATTCCACCGATTTTTTCTTCTATTTCCAAGACGCCATTTTGATAAGTCGAGCCGGCATTTTCGACTGTGAATTCTGTTGCTTGTTCTTCAATATCCGGCAGCTGCTCTGTGTTTTCTGCATCATCTAACACAACGCCTTCTAGCATGGCATGTTCCCGCGCTAATGGATGGACTTTTTCCAACTGCCTTTCTTGGTAAACGGTGGAAGTCGAACGGGCAAATGGCAAGAGATAATCGTTTTCATAAACAATAAAGTTTTCCGACTCTAATATTTCTGTGAATCCGAATGGCACATTATCCATACCTTCCGCATTTGGCAAGACATCAGCCGTCGGCGCGTCTTTAGGGGCAATGACGTATTTGCCTTGCAGCAGGCTAAAGAGATTGGCACGGTTGCCGAGTGTAGCATAGCGGCTTACGCTTTCTCGAGCCATATCAATTTCCAAGTCGTATAAATAAAAGAACAACAGATTTTTGTTCAATATACTCGAATAAGCGCTGAGCCCTCTAAAATTCTGGACAAGGGGTGTATTATTGCGTACACCTTCCATCCAGTCGATCCGGTAAGTGATTCCTGCGTCCCGCTGCTCAATTTTTTTCAGCAATCCACGAATTTCAGGATCGTCGTATTCCGGCCCTGTTATCAGCTCTTCGTTCACTTTGGAAAGTTCCCCAGCACCGATAAGTTTTTCCGACTGGTAAATATTAGCTGAAACAACCATCCAAACAAATAAATAACCAATTAATGCCAGTTTGAAGGCGGATTTCTTGAATTTTATAAAAAGAAACATAAAAAGCAAAGTAATCGGCAAGCTGATTGCCATAAAAAACGTATATTGCCTGTTAAAATCAAATTTTTCATCAGCGAGAGCCCAGGCTAAATAAGCAAGGACAGTAAAAAATGCAGCAATAGCAAATCGGCGAAGAGTAAATTTCTGGAAGTTTGCAAGTCCGACAGCGACGGCCCCGCCGATCATCAACGATAAGAAGTATTCCCAACGATGTTGCGGTGCCGATAGGCCGTTGAAAAGGCTTCCCGCCATTGGACTGTGATGAAGAGCAATAGCTATCAATCCCAATACCGCGAATAAACGAAAGAGTTTATTGCGGTACAGGAATGTAGAAAATAACAGCAAAACGAAAATCGCCGGCAATACCACATACCGGCTGGTATATAAAAGGTTTTCCGGAGTCTCAAACCAGGCAATGTCTTGTGAGAATGAGGGACGGTGATTGTTTAAGTAGGCATATACTGAAGGTATGAACGCAACAGCGCTGATGCCAAACCCGAAGATTCCGGCAAGAAGAAACAGTTCGATCGCTTTCTTTTTCTCCGTTTCTTGAGGGGACAATGGAATGAACAGCCGGACAAGAATGTATATGCCAACCAGCAAGAAATTGATATAGGAAAAATAAAAATTATTGATAAGAGAAATTGCCACAGCAAACAAAAACCAGCCGGGCTTTGCTTCCCTGAATATCTTTTCAACGCCGAGGATGAGCAGCGGCAGCCAAAGAAAAGCATCCGCAAAAAATTCCCAGTAAGCCGTATGGCGGAAAAACATGCCCGATACGCCGTAAAAAGCAGCGCCGATGAATGCGTAACGGCGGGCAATATCCATGTACATAAAAACACGGGCAGTGATATACAACACAAAACTTAAACGGATGATGCTTATAAAGACGGCTGCGTTCGCCCAGAAAAGAACATCTGGCGTACCGGTCAGGCCGGCTTTTTCTAATAGAAAGACAAATGCGGTTGTCAGCCAGAAGACCGTAGATGTGGAAAAATAATATGACAAACCGCTATAGATTCCTGCACCTAAACCAAAAGAATACGAATAGAAAAAGTCTCCATTCGTGTATTGTTCATATAATAAATGTTTAAATGGCGTCATCTGGGCAAGCCCATCATTGATGCCGATCATGAAATGGTTTTGTGTCCACTGATAAAGAAACACTGCATGGCTTAAAATCGCCAATGCGAAACAGCAGATAAAAAGTAAAAGATTCGGGTAGTTCTTTTGCATGGATTCACCATCTTTTTGCTTAATTTGGCCGAGCTGTGCCTTTTAAGATTTTGCTGGAAACGATAAAGGTGATTGGCACAGTAAATAGGACCGCCGCAAAAGGCGCAATGTTGCTATTAAGGTGCAAGAATTCCACAAAGATGAAAATCAAAATCGTGGATACCGACATATTGACGACCTGAGTCAGCGGGAAGTACAAATATTTTTTTAACGTTGGTTTTATTCTATACGTAACATAACAATTCAAGAAAAAGGAAACGTTCAAACTAATGACAAAACCAACAAGATGCGACCACATATAAGGGAGGGAAAATATATTATGCAGCACGAGGTAAATCGAATAGTAAGTAAGTGTATTGATGACACCGACAACAACAAAGCGGGTGAATTCAGTGTTCAGCCGTTTAACGTTCATCGTACTCATCCACATTGCTGATATCCACTAAATAGCTTGGGCGCCGTTTTGTTTCGTTGTAAATGCGTCCAATATATTCCCCAATGACGCCGAGACTGATCAATTGAATGCCCCCTAAAACAAGGATAGCGGTGATGGTGGTAAAGTATCCAGGTGCACCGATGCCTTCTTTCATAATTTGATAAAACGTCACACCGATATAAAGGAGTGACAAAAACAGGACGAGAAAGCCTGTATAAAAACAAATTCGCAGCGGTTTTGTGTTGAATGAAATGATGCCATCGATTCCATAATTAATGAGGCCGCCGAATGACCACTTGGACTCTTGGCCGTCCGCCCTCAGAACATTTTCATAGGAGATGATTTTTTTGCTCAAGCCGATCCAGGAATACAATCCCTTAGAGAAGCGATTGGTTTCACTGAGCGCCAAAAGTGAATTGATCGCTTTTCTGCTCAGTAACCGGAAGTCGCCTTCGCCGTCTACGAAATCTACATCCGTGATTGCATTGATCACCCGATAGTAAAGTGAAGAGAAGAGGCTTCGGAATTTTGAATCACCGGTTCTTGAACGTTTAGCTACGACTTGGTGAAAGCCTTCTTCAAATCCTTGGACTAATTCACCAATCAGATGGGGCGGATGCTGCAGGTCACTATCCATTAAGATAGCTGCATCTCCTTTGCAACGCTTTAGCCCAGCAAGCATGGCTGCCTCTTTTCCAAAGTTCCGTGTCAATGAAATATATTTTACACAATCGTGCGCTTCTGAAAGCGCCAGGATTTCCTGAAGTGTTCCGTCGCGGCTGCCATCATTGATGAATAGTATCTCGTAGCGGTATGGAAGCGGCTCGAGTTCTTGTGCCAGCTTAATATACATGGAAGAAATGTTTTCTTCTTCGTTATAAGCTGGAACAACAATGGAAATCAACTTCATTTGTAATTCCCCTTTCACAACTTATCTAAAGCTTTGCTCTGCCATTTCCTCGGCCTGTTTCTTTTGACAGGCAAAGGAGAGCATGCAGTTTCTTTCTATACTAAAGTGAAACTTCTTTCTGTCTAGATACGTATAGTATACATAAGCTGATTTCAGTTAGCATCTTTCTGAAAATTCGGCTTGAAATCGCATGAGCTGGCCGGAAAATGCTTACTCTATGTAAACCGCAGGTAAAGCACTTTTCGCGGAGCCCCTTTATAATTGAATTTTTCCGGTTTTGCCCATACTATTAGAAGTATATACATATTGATGAATGGGAGTGTTAAGAATGGCTATAAATCTTGTAAAAGGTCAGAAGATTGATTTAACAAAAGGACGTTCATCTCTTTCAAGCATCATGGTTGGCTTAGGCTGGGATCCGGTTGCCGCTAAAAAAAGCGGTGGCTTTTTGAGTGGCTTGCTTGGGGGCGGGGGAGGCGGTGCGGACGTCGACTGTGACGCTTCTGTCATCATGCTGGATGCAAACGGCAAACTAAACAGCAAGGAAAACTTGATTTACTTCGGCAACAAAAAGAGTAAGGATGGCAGCGTTGTCCACTCCGGCGATAACTTGACTGGCGCAGGAGAAGGCGATGACGAAACCATTCAAATCGATTTGAAACGGATTTCTCCGTCAATTCATCGTTTAGTGTTTGTCGTTAACATCTACAATGCCAAGCAAAAGAAACAGGATTTCGGCATGATTCAAAATGCTTTTATCCGTTTGGTGGACAATCAGTCAAAAGAAGAATTGGTGCATTACAACTTGACTGACAACTATTCAGGGAAAATGTCGCTTCTTCTTGGTGAAATTTACCGCCAAGGAAGCGAATGGAAATTCTCAGCAGTCGGTGAAGGTACTATTGATCCGGATATCGGTTCAATTGCAAACAAATACGCATAAGGAGTGAAGGAAGAATGGCAATCAATTTATCTAAAGGGCAAAAAGTGGACTTAACAAAATCAAATCCTGGTTTATCCAAGGTGATCGTAGGTCTAGGTTGGGATACCAATAAATATGATGGCGGCCAAGATTTCGATTTGGATTCTTCTATCTTTTTATTAGGCGCGAATGGCAAATGCACTTCTGAAAAAGATTTCATCTTCTACAACAACACGATTGGTGCAGAGGGTGCAGTGGAACATACGGGTGACAACAAAACAGGAGAAGGCGAAGGAGACGATGAGCAAGTAAATGTAAATCTATCGTCTATCCCGTCTTCGATTGAACGCGTAACTTTCGCAATCACGATTCATGATGCAGAAGCACGCGGCCAGAACTTTGGCCAAGTAAGCAATTCTTACGTACGGATTGTCAACGGCGATTCAAACGAAGAGTTGATCCGCTACGATTTGGGAGAAGATTTCTCGATCGAAACAGCAATTGTGGTAGGCGAATTATACCGCCACAACAACGAATGGAAATTTAATGCTATCGGCAGCGGCTACCAAGGCGGGCTTGGATCTCTTGTTCGGGACTTTGGATTAGACAGCTAATTCGCGACTAAAAAAGCAAGGGGCTAGCCTCCTTGCTTTTTTCTCCATTTATATTGTTAAATTGGAGCAAACGGCAAATACTTGGCGTGCAGGTTGGGGGAAGAAAATGAGACATTTTAACATGTTAACCGATTACGATTTAAAAACATTTTTCAAGTATTCTCCGGTGGAATTTTCCCGCGATTCCGAGCGGGAAACCTTAGGGCTTGCTCTTGGAGCGGCACTTTACACACCGGGTTCCCGGCCTGATTTTGCCGCTAAAATCCTGGCAGGAGAGTACACGGAAGGTGCATTTGCGGGACTCGCCACCTTGATTGTTTGTCTGGAAGATGCGGTAGCCGATAGTGAATTGCCCTGGGCCGAAAAAAACGTTGCTGCACAGTTGAAAAAAATAAAAAAAGTTGATTTTTATCAGAAAAACAACGATCTTGCTTTGTTTCTGCGTATTCGAAATGCTGAACAACTTGATCGATTGATCCATATTGCAGGATCGGCACTAGGCGTATTGACCGGAATCGTTTTTCCGAAATGCCTTCCTGGAAACCTTGTGGAATTTTTCCCGGCACTTGATCGCGCCAGTGAAGCGGCAGGACGCACCTTGTATGCATTGCCGATTTTGGAAACGAAAGAGATCCTTTACTCCGAAACACGGGAGCAGACATTAAATGATATTTATGATATTTTGCGTTCGGAAATTAATCGGGTATTAACCGTACGTGTCGGCGCTACTGATTTTTCCAGTCTCTATGGCTTGCGGCGGCCGGTTGATCGCACCATATACGAAGTGCATGTCATCCGGGATTGCTTGATCTCTATACTCAATCGCTTTAACAGAGCCGATGATGGATTTGTCGTATCTGGTCCAGTATACGAGTATTTTTCATCGGCAAATGGCGGATGGATGTCATCAAAGCCAGAGAAGGTTTTGTGGGAAGAGGTCCAAATGGATGTATTGAATGGTTTTATAGGAAAAACGTGTATCCATCCATCCCAAATTTCCATTGTTAACGCAGGGCATATTGTATCTCAAGAAAACTACGAAGATGCCTTGTTGATTCTGTCAGAGAGCCAAAAGAGAAATGGCGTTTTGCAAAGCCCAAAACGAAACAAGATGAATGAAGTAAAACCACATTTGAGCTGGGCAAAAAGAATTGCAGCTCAAGCGGAAGTCTATGGGGTGCTAAATGAAAACTACCAACCGATCGATGTGCTCAACCATATACGAGCCAACCGATTTTCAAACCAATTATTATAAATTATGGGATGAATTGGAGTTAGCTGTTACAATCCACCGAACGTATGAAGGATTGTCCTCTAATTCCCTTTTCTCCATGGCTTTACGGGTCAATAAAAAAAGGCAGTTTCTTTTCGTCAGCCCTTTGCTTGCCAAACACTTAGCGGTACACCCAGCTCTTGCGCTGGGAACCGGAACCTTGCTCGCTTCTTTGCTGATGGAAGATGCAGGCTTGCCTGCCAATCCTCACACACAAGAAATCGTACGTATGATTGAAACCGGCGCTCCGGATCAGAAAATGATTGAAAAGGCGCTCGATTACAGATCCATATTGCCTGAAAGGACTGTGTTCATTGGAATGGCGGAAACGGCAACCGGGCTTGGCCATGCCGTTTTCCATCATTTTGATGAAGCTGTGTACCTGCATACTACGCGGGAAGAAATAACCGGGCTCACGCCTTCCTTCGTATTTGAAGAAGAACATTCGCATGCGACTTCTCATAAAGTCTATGCAGCTGAAGGTGTGCTTGAGGCTGCAGAAGCAATTGTTCTCATTGACGATGAGATTTCAACAGGCAACACACTGTTGAATTTGGTCAGTGCATTAGACGAACAATTTCCGGGTAAAACTTATAAATCATTGTCAATCCTGGACTGGAGAAACGAAAATCAGCAACTAAAATTATCGGAGATGGCCGAAGAGCGAAATATCCGGCTTGATGTGTTGTCTCTCATGTCAGGCGAGTTTAGCTTGATTCACGGTTCTTCGCCTGATGAGCTGGAACTTGCTCCTTTGGCTGGCACTGGTTCAATCGCGCCGGTTCAACTAGAAGAACCTGGTGTTTTGAGGCATCACTCTGAAACCGGCCAGCGATATGTGCCGTTTACTGGCAGATTTGGATTGACAAGTGCGGAGCATCAGAATATTGGTGATTGGGCAAAAAAAGCGGTGTCTTCGCTTCGGACAGAAGATACAGGCAAGCGCCCGCTAGTTATCGGAGTCGGCGAAAATATGTACTTGCCCTTGCGTTTCGCCCTTGCCTTAAGCGGAGATCCTCTTGTTCAGACAACCACGCGAAGCCCGATTTTTGCATCCAATACAGATGGTTATCCGATAAAAGAAAAAGTGAAATTTAAGCTGCCGGATGCCAATGGCATTGATCAATTTCTTTATAATTTAAATGGGTTGGATATTGATAAAATTTATTTGATTTCGGAGTCGGTTGTTATTCCTGCTCTTTGGCAGCCGTTGCTTGCCTATTTAAAGGAAAAAGCGCCGGTTGAATGGGTTTCACTGGCATAAGCAGAAGGAGAGAGCTAATGATTGCAACGGGATTAGTGAAATCGAGCTACTCAGAAGAGGATATTACTTTTCTATTGAAAGATCTAACGGAATCTTTTACCGAAAGTACACTTGAAGAACGGGAAAAAGCGGTGCAAACCGGAGCACATTATGCAGAGAGGCTTCCGGTGGAATATCGTCCTTCCGAAGAATACACAAGACTGTACAAAGAATCAGTGGAAAAAACAAAAGAACAATGGAGTTATTTTATCGGTCTTTTAGCAACACGCATCCGCTTGAATGCGAAAAGTGACGATGTTGTACTGGTTTCTCTTGCACGTGCCGGAAGCCCGGTCGGCATTTTAATCCGTCGTTTTGCGAAGCAAAAAATGGGGCTGGAATGGCCGCATTACAGCGTATCGATTCTGCGTGGAAAAGGCATAGATGAAAATGCGCTGCGGGCAATCCGCAAATGGCATCCGAATAGCCGGATTCAGTTTGTAGATGGCTGGACCGGCAAAGGTGCTATCCAAACTGAATTGACAAAGTCGGTTTATTCTCTGAATGAAAAAGAGGGATTGGAGCTGCACGACGATATGGCAGTTTTAGCCGATCCTGGCGCCTGTTCAACGCTGTTTGGGACAAGAGAGGATTTGTTGATTCCGAGCGCTTGTTTGAATGCTACGGTATCGGGTTTGGTCAGCCGGACCATTTTAAACGAACAGTTTATCGGAAAAGGTGATTTTCATGGCGCCAAGTTTTATGGAGAGCTGAAAGAAGAAGATGTATCAAATGATTTCATAGATCAAATTTCGGCTTGTTTTAGCAAAACGGCAGAAGCGGCAGAAAAAGAGGCTTATAGTACGCCTGTTACCGCTGAGCGCACGTGGCAAGGCAAAATGGAAGTAGAAGAAATAGGAGAAAAGATGTATAATGGGACTAATTACCAGCTAATCAAACCTGGGGTCGGCGAGACCACGCGCGTTTTGCTTCGGCGAGATCCATGGAAGATTTTTGTAAGAAGTTTGGAGCATCCAAGCGTCCAGCATCTTTTGGTATTGGCCCAAGAAAAACAAACACCCGTTGAAGTAGTACCGGATTTGTTTTATCGGGCTATCGGCCTGATAAGGTCGGGTCCTGAAATATGAAGATATTATTTGCAAGCGATTTGGATGGGACGTTAATTTATTCAAGAAATTCAATGGGCGTCAATGTGGCAGAAGAAGAATTGGTTGAAGTCGAGAAGATAAATGGCAAGCCTTACTCCTTCATGACCCAAACGAGCCATCAGGCTTTGTTGAATATTGGTTCTTCAGCCTTCTTTCTGCCGGTTACTACCCGGACTCAAGCTCAATATGAGCGGGTTACGGGCATTTTTGATGGTGCTGCATCTCCACAATATGCGGTCATTTCAAATGGAGCGGTCATTTTGGAGAATGGAAAACCGGTAAAAGAATGGTCAGAGGAAATCCGGCAGCAATGCATCAGCAAAAAAACAGTGGTGGAAACGCTGCTTCCATTGATAAAACGTTATTTTTCCGAAGAATGGGTATTGAATATTAAGCAGGCAGACGACTGGTTTGTCTATTTGATCATAGACCGGGCAGGTTTCCCGGATGATAAGCTAGCATCGTATGTTCAGGTATTCCGCAAAATTGGCTGGTCTATGTCGCTTCAGGGAAGAAAACTGTATTTCATGCCAGAAAGCATCACCAAAGCAGGAGCAATGGAGTGGGTCAAAGCGCGTTTATCCGCCGAGTATGTGGTTGCGGCAGGAGATTCGCTGCTGGATTTGAATCTGCTGGAAAGCGCGGATAAAGGTTTTCTGGCTGTACACGGTGAAGCTTTCCGGAACAATGCGGCGATTTCTTCGCATATCCAAATTACAGAACAGAGCGGCATAAAAGCAGGGGAAGAAATTTTGGCGCATGTAGCAAACATAGCGCAGCAGCAAGGGTAAGCAAGGAGGAATTCCCATGGTTCAATTGCATCCGGTTCGCGTCAGAACGTGGGATCCGGAAAATATTGGGAAATGGCTCAATCAGCCGATTATAAATCATCCCGAGACGAAAATAGAAGAAGAAACAATCACTTATCCGCAATTGCTTGGCCAATTTGTCGGTATGCCGCTTGATGCAGATGACTATTTCGCATCGATCCATGAATTGCTTGAAGAATCGGAAGGCCGGTTGATCCGGCTTTCCGACAAGCTAAACAAGCAAATTACAGCTGAGCGGCTAAGGGCTTTGCAGGATCTGTTTGAGATGAACAATAAGGAACGCGGCTTGTCGCCGAACCGGATTGTTGCCTTTCTAGATGGCAAGGGTTTGCTGCCGCGACTGCAAGATACGGGGGTGAACCGGAGGCTTCGATTAACGCTGATCGATATATTGAAAGCGTTTAAAGAACAATCTGCCGGCAGCACCACGCATTCTTCTTTCCGTCGTATTGTCACCGATCTTGTGAAATGGACATTTAATCATATCGAACCCGAACTTGAAAAACTGACGCTGGAAAAAGGGCTGCCTGGCTTTTTATGGTATGGCAGTGTGACCGAAAGCCAAAAATGGTTTTTGAAGTTTTCAAGCATGTTCGGCTTTCATATTATTATTTTCGACCCGACAGGTGAACGATGGTTCGACAAGACGATGGATCTTCCTGAACCTTTAACCTATAGTTTCCAGGTGAATGCCGAGTCCGTTTTGCCTTTTCCGGAAGAAAAGCCGCAGCGTGTTGGAACAGTCGCTTACCGGGCCACTCAAGAAGTGGACCGGCTTTTGCATCATGATGATTCAGGGCTCTATAAACCTTTTCAATTCAAATCTTATTTAACCCGCTCAATTCGGCTAAAGACAACGCTTGATGAAGCTTTTATGCTGGCAAAAGAAAGGGCAATGGTTCGCCCTTCTTTTGCGGTGGAGAACGGCAGTGTAGTGATTCCTGTGGTCTTTGCCAAAGTCATGGGCATTGAAAAAGACCGGAAGCGCTTCTGGGATAATATTCATAACCTGACAGAACGTGAAGATACCAAACTGGTCCGCAGTTTCCCTTTTATTGAGGAACGGAAAGGGAACCAGCAATTTCATTACCGGGCGGCGCTTGGGAAAGACGGAAGGCTTGATCCGGAAAAGATGAAAACAGCCCATTGGTGGAAGTACAGCAAATTGCCGAATGGTCTGCAGACCGCTATTGGCGAAGCCATTGCCCGGCATGTGGAAAAACCGCTGCTGCTTACGCAACAAGGCGAATCATTCGAAGAATTGCAGCTTTACGCTTTTTCGCAATCGATGTCGCTTCCGGATTCCGTCGTGCAACTTATTCAGCTGTTTGATTATCCTCAATTTGTGCCGACCGTGCTTTTCTATAACGAAGAAAAAGACGGAGAATTAAGCCGGGCAGATGCTAACGCGATTGCTTTGATCCATACGTTCGGCTTGGATGTCATTGTCATCAATCCGCAAGGACATCAAGATATTGAACGTTGGATTGACCCGGAAGCTATTGATACCCACTGGCTGGATGAAAGAAGCTTCAACGAACCCTTCCGTGAACCTTCAGTAGTCAAAAAGCTGTTCAGAAAATGGCTTTGAAAATTATCCTTGAATAATATAAAAAGCGAAGCAGTAGGGCTTCCTAGGGCAAGCGAAGCGGTTTGACAAACTTGCAAAAAGAAATTTCACTAAGGAAAGAACATACTAAGGGGGCGTAACGATGAATACTTTGCCAAAAGGGATGGAACAGCAGGAACTGGTTATGAAAGAAGATAATGAACTGTTAACAAAACTCAAGCAAGATCCGGAAGTGCTTAAACTTGCCGCCAGCATTGACATCAAAAATCAAGTGGAGTTGCTGGAATTCGGCCGTGAACCGGCAAATGAAATTTCGGCATTTACAGGTAAAGTATTAAATTCGGTTCAAGCGAACAGCATGGAAGAGTCCAGCCAACTGTTGAACCAGCTCGGGAAAATCATGGACAAGTTTGACAGCAAAGACTTTGTTGAAAAGAAAGGCTTGATCAATAAAGTCTTTAATAGAGGCAATAAAATCATTGAGAAGCTATTCAACAAATACCAGACCATGGGTTCGGAAATCGATAAAGTTTATGTCGAGATTACAAAATACGAGTCTGAAATGAAAAAATCGACGACTACACTGGAAGAATTGTATGACCAAAACTTCCGCTATTTCATGGAACTGGAAAAATATATCGCAGCTGGTGATGTGAGAATCCAGGAATTGAAAGCGGAAGAGCCAGTAATGCGTTTGAAAGCGGAAACCGGCGACCAGATGGCAATGATGCAATTGACATCGCTGCAAAATGCGATTGAACTTCTGGAACAACGTGTTTATGACTTGGAAATGGCAAAACAAGTGTCATACCAAGCAGCGCCACAAATCCGGATGCTGCAGCGCGGCAATACAAAACTGATCGGGAAAATCAATTCCGCTTTCGTGACGACGATTCCAATTTTTAAAACGGGGCTGATCAACGCTATTGCAGCGAAACGCCAGAATTTGGTTGCCCAATCCATGAACGAATTGGACCGCCGCACGAACGAAATGCTGATTAAAAATGCCAATGATATTTCTCGCCAAAGTGTGGACATTGCGCGAATGTCTGGCCAGCCGAGCATAAAAATCGAAACGATTGAACAAACCTGGGAAACCATCATGCAGGGCATGAACGACACGCGCGAAATTGAGCAGGAAAACCGCAGAATGCGCGAAGAAGGGCGTATCCGTATCGAAGAACTGCAAAAACGTTATGAAGAAACGCAACGAAAAGCTCAATAGCTCTTAACAGGAAAACCGTCCATGATTTAGTGGACGGTTTTTATTTATATGCAGGCGGAGAAAATGATTATGGAGTAATGGATAATGGCTAAAGCATAGAAAAAAATATGAAAAAATTTTAGCCGCATTCCTGCTAGATTGTAATCGGTTTCAATTAAACTGAATATTTTTTATAGATTGACAACTAGCTTTGGTCTGATATGATAAGTTCAATCCAATATATTAACAACTATTTTGATGGAGACAGGCTTATGCAGAGAAATCTTAAGAGAGCTGATGGTTGGTGGGAATCAGTGGTTTCGGCAGAAGGCAGCACTCCGGAATAGGTGGACTGAAATCAAGTAAGCCCATCCGCTTCGTGCCCGTTACGCATAAGAACCAATGAGGCTGCGTGTTTTCCAGCAGTGAACTAGGGTGGTACCGCGAAAAAGACTCTTCGCCCCTTGCATTTTATGTAGGGGGCGGAGGGTCTTTTTGCCGTTTCACTTGAAAGGGGAAGATTGATGATGTTAGCAGACCAACAAATTTTACGAATTCCTGGGCCGACGCCCATACCGCCAAGCGTACAGCGGGCTATGGCGCAGCCGATGATCGGGCACCGCGGCCAAAGCACTTCTGATTTGATTTCCCGCATCCGTCCAAAATTGAAGCGCGTTTTTGGAACCGGGCAAGAAGTGGTGATCTTGACTGGCAGCGGTACGGCAGGATTGGAAACAGCCGTGGTCAATGCAATCGCTCCGGGTGAGGAAGTATTAGTGATTGTTACAGGCGCTTTTGGCGAACGCTTTGTGAAAATATGCAAAGCTTATCATATTCCAACCCACGTTCTTCAAGTGGAATGGGGAAAAGCGGTTGACCCGGATCTTGTAAGAGAATTTCTGCAAGAACATCCTGGCATAAAAGCTGTATTATCAACCTATTGTGAAACGTCGACAGGCGTCTTGAATCCAGTGAAAGAATTGGCAGCGGCTATCAGGGAAGTATCAGAAGCACTGGTTATTGTGGACGGCGTTTCTTGTGTTGGCGGAGTAGAGACAAAAATGGATGAATGGGGAATTGATATTCTCGTGACCGGTTCACAAAAAGCATTCATGCTTCCTGCTGGGCTTGCTTTCGCCGCAGCAAGCGAACGGGCGTGGAGAAAAATCGAAGCCAATCCTCAGCCGCGTTTTTACTTGGACCTAAAAAGCCATAGGAAGAATTTGGAGAAAAATGCCACACCTTTTACTCCTGCCCTATCGATTTTATTTGGCTTGGAACAGGCCCTTGACCTGATAGAAGAGGAAGGTTTGGAAGAAGTATATGCACGCCACACTTTAATGATGAAAATGACAAGAGCGGCGTTTGAAGCGCTCGATATTCCGTTATTGACGACAGAAACAGATGCTTCGCCGACTGTTACCGCTGTAAGGCCGACTGATTTCGACGCTGAAGCGTTCCGGAAAGTGATGAAAGCGGAATTCGGCATTTCCATGGCAGGCGGCCAGCAGCAGCTGGCGGGTGAAATTTTCCGCATCGGGCATATGGGATATTGCTCGGCGGCAGATGTGCTGCAAATCATTTCAGCGATTGAAATCGGCTTGATGAAAATCGGTAAAAAAATAGAACTTGGCAAAGGAACCGGGGCCGCACAGCGAATATACTTGAACGAAGGGGTGGAGCAGCAATGACTTTTCATATTTTAATCAGCGATCCGCTAAGCGAAGAGGGCATTTACCCGCTGCGGCAGGCAGAGGGGATGAACATTGTTATGGAGACCGATTTATCGCCGGACCAATTGGCCGAACGCATCGGTGATTTTGATGCGCTGCTTGTTCGGAGCCAGACACAAGTGACCCGTGCCATTATTGAAAAAGGCCATAATTTGAAAATCATCGGGCGTGCAGGAGTAGGCGTTGATAATATTGATCTCGAAGCGGCAACCGAACATGGCATCATCGTAGTCAATGCACCGGATGGCAACACCAATTCGGCGGCGGAACACACAATGGCGATGCTGATGTCGATGGCCCGGAAAATCCCCCAAGCTTTTCACGCTTTGCGCAATAAAAACTGGGACCGCAAGTCGTTTGTCGGGGTGGAATTGAAAAACAAAACATTAGGAGTAATCGGCCTAGGGCGTATTGGGGCTGAAGTGGCAGCCCGGGCAAAAGGGCAGCGTATGAATGTCATGGCATACGATCCGTTTTTGACGGCGGAAAAAGCGGAGAAGCTTGGAATCGGTTTTGGCACCGTTGAAGAAGTGCTGAAAGTCGCGGATTTTGTAACCGTCCATACACCACTATTGAAAGAAACACGCCACCTTATCAATGCCGACGCATTTGCCATCATGAAAGACGGCGTCCAAATCGTCAACTGTGCACGCGGAGGCATCATTGACGAAAATGCTCTATACGACGCCATCCAATCAAAAAAAGTGGCGGGTGCAGCGCTTGATGTGTTTGAACAGGAGCCGATTGTCGACTACCGACTTATCGGCTTGCCGGAAGTCGTAGCCACTCCGCATTTGGGGGCGAGCACGATAGAAGCGCAGGAAAGTGTTGCGGTGGATGTCAGCATGGATGTTGTCAGCTATTTTACCACCGGCACTGTCCGCAATTCCGTGAATCTGCCTTCTGTACCGAAAGATCTGATGGTGAAAATTGAGCCGTATTTCGATCTGGCAGAACGTCTTGGCGCTTTCCTGGCTGATCTGGCGGAAAGTGCTGTGGAAGAAGTGAATGTCTATTATTCCGGTGAACTGGCTGGAATGGAAGTCGGACCGCTGACACGCAATATGCTCAAAGGCTTGCTGAAGAGACACCTTGGTGAACGGGTCAATGTGGTCAATGCCTGGTACTGGGCCAATCAAAAAGGCGTCGTGGTCAATGAACATAAGTCCTCGGTTACGAGGGGGTTCACAAACTTAATATCGGTTGAAATCAAAACTACAACGGATACAAGAAAAGCGGCAGGTACCTTATTAAATGGCCAAGGCGCACGCATCGTCAAAGTGGATGAGTATTTAGTGGATGTTGTGCCGAAAGGCCATTTGCTATTCATCCGCCATACCGATCGTCCTGGTGTGATCGGTCGCGTCGGCACATTGCTGGGGCAGGAAGATGTCAATATCGCGACAATGCAGGTGGGGCGTTCGAATGCTGGTGGAGACGCTATCATGATGCTGTCGATCGACAAATACGCTGACCCGAAAAGTTTGGAGCAATTAAAAGAACTGGCGGAAATCCAATACGTGCGGACGATCGATTTATAATATAGAAGGAAAAAGAAGGGAGCTCACCAGGAGCTTCCTTCTTTTTATTATGTTTCTGTTAAGCCGGAAATCTATCAAAAGAACTTTATAGCTTTTCAAGAATCGGGAACAGTTCTTCCAAGTGCCGGATTTCGTAGGTTGGAATGATGGTTTTGTGCGGCGCTTTTTGTTCGCGGTTAATCCAAACGGAACGGATGCCCGCTTGTTCGGCTCCTGTGATATCGGTCAATAGATTATCACCGACCATCAGAACTTCTTCAGCCGCTAAATCAAATTTAGACAAGGCGTAATGGAAGATTTCCGGGGAAGGCTTGCCTTTTCCAAATGCTCCTGAAATGACAATATGGTCAAAATAAGGAGCAATTTCGGGCGTAATTTCAAGTTTTGTTTTTTGCAATTGCGGTGAGCCGTTCGTCAACAGCAATAGTTGGTAATCGGGTTTCAAACGATCAAGCACACGATACGTTTCTTCGTAAACAAAAGGGCTGCTTTTTCGGGCTTCTGTAAAATAAGCTGCCAGTTGGTCGCCAAGTGCCGGATCGTTTATGCCAATTTGCTGCAATCCGTTAGTCCAAGCTTTCCGCTGATACTCGGGAGCGAAAGCTTTCATCTTCTGGAAATCTTCGCCTTCATCATCAAACGTTCCCCATAAGCCTTCAAACGGATTGATGCCGATCATTTGAGTAAACAGATATGTATCGTAATTGCTGTAAAGAGCGCTCGCTTCTGACCGCACCGCTTCTTCTAATCCCCCGCAATCAACTCCACTTACTTGTTCGGCATATCGGCACGTTTTCTCGAACGCTGTTTTGATGCTTTTTTTATCCCATAATAACGTATCGTCCAAATCAAAAAATATCGCTTTCAACATACAGCAGACCCCTTTTTATTCTTTTGTTCAGTTTACTGTAACATTTGGGAAAAACAAAGGAAGATATTGCGGTGGTTTCGGAGTTTCTAAGTTAATAATCGTGAGGATAGGTGCTAAGATGTTCACAAGGAGTGACGTTAATGAACATCATAAAAACTAATGCTGCATCCCTCGAAGAAGCAATGGAATTTATATATACATGTTACAGTGAATTGGGGAAGACGGAAGAGGAAGCAGCGCAGCGGATTTTGCGTATACAAGCTGAAATTTTAGAAACAGGGACGTACACGCAAACGTTTGAAGAATTGGAGCATGGCGCACGGATGGCGTGGCGCAATAACAATCGCTGCATCGGCCGCCTATTTTGGAATACGTTGACGGTCTTCGACGCGCGCCAGCAGCGGACAGCGGAAGGTGCTTTTGAAGCCTTACTCCGCCATATCGATTTTGCAACGAATGGAGGAAAAATTCGTCCGGCAATTACGGTCTTTCCGCCAAATCAAAACAGCCAGGACGCCATGCGGATCTGGAACCACCAATTGATCCGCTATGCCGGATATGAAAAAGATGGAGAAGTGATCGGAGATTCTACTTCAATTGAACTTACCAAAGCTTGCGAAAAGCTTGGATGGCAAGGAGCAGGCACACATTACGACATTTTGCCGATTGTGATCGAAGTGGCAGGAGAAGCGCCGAAGTTCTTCGAATTGCCAAAGGAAGCGGTTATTGAAGTTGAAATTGAACATCCGGAAATTCCTCGCTTCGCTGACTTGAAAGCAAAATGGTATGCCGTTCCAATTATTTCAGAGATGAAATTGGAGATCGGCGGCATTTCCTATACCATGGCGCCTTTCAACGGCTGGTATATGGGAACTGAAATCGGTGCCAGGAACTTGGCGGATGAAGACCGCTATAATTTGCTGCCGGCAGTGGCAGCGGTTATGGGGCTGAATACGGATTCCAGCCGGTCTTTATGGAAAGACAAAGCGTTAGTCGAATTGAATATTGCTGTACTTGATTCATTCCACCGGGCCGGTGTAACAATTGTTGATCACCACACAGCAGCAAAGCAATTTAAAAGCTTCGAAAGAAAAGAAGAAACAGCCGGAAGAGATTTGACCGGCAATTGGGCTTGGCTTATTCCGCCGATGTCTCCGGCGACCACGCATATTTTTCACAAACCGTATAAAAACGATATAGTGAAACCGAATTTTTTCTATCAAAGTTCGGTTATAAAATAGGCTGAAATGCCGCTAATAAAGAAAAAGGGCCTATTTTATCGAGGCTCCTTTTTGTATTTTTATTATGTGATTACCGTTTTTCGGGTATTAATTAAGGGTATGGGTTTTCGAATATGCCGTTTAAAGGCTATAGCGGACGGAAAATGTAAAAATCTACCCTTCCATTCTTCTTGATACAACGTATACTTAAAAACAGTGTGATTGTAAAAAACGTGTTTCTGTGCACGTCGAAAATGGAGATGTTTAACTATGAAAGATCTGGCTGCAATCGATAGTAAAAACTACATAAGTGCATCGCAACAGAACAATAGTTTAGAAGGAATGACCTTGGTGTTATTCGGTGCCACTGGTGATTTGGCACAGCGAAAGTTATTTCCAGCTTTGTATAATTTATATTTGGACGGGAAATTGCCGAATGCTATTTCAATTATAGGGCTGGGCAGAACCAATTACTCAGACCGTGTTTTCCAGATGAACGTCGAGGCCTCCCTGCGGGAATTTTCAAGAAGACCTGTGCAAGCCGAAAACTTGGAAGAGTTCAAAAGCAAGTTTCGGTATTGTGTGTTGGATGTTTTCAATGAAGTTTCCTATAGATCTTTACTGGAGCTTATTCAATCGCGGGAACAGGAATTGGGAATTGCGGAAAACCGCATGTTCTACTTGTCTGTTGCCCCTAATTTGGTTGAAATCATCACAGCGAATCTACAGGCAAGCAAAGTCAGCGAAACAAAAGGCTGGAAGCGCCTGATTGTCGAAAAGCCCTTCGGAACCGATTTGAAAACTGCGCGTGAGTTGAACGACAAACTTAGCAAAGCATTTAGTGAAGATGAAATTTACCGCATTGACCATTACTTAGGAAAACCGATGGTCCAAAACCTCGAGACTTTGAAGTTTGCCAACCCAATTTTAGAGTTGCTATGGAACCATGACCAAATTGCAAATGTGCAAATTACTGCGAGTGAAACAGTGGGCATTGAAAAGAGAGCCGGATATTACGACCAGGCAGGTGCAATCCGGGACATGGCCCAAAATCATCTTCTCCAATTAGTTATGATGACCGCTCTTGATATCCCGGTGAACATGACAGCGAAAGAAGTGGAGCAGGAGAAAAGAGAAGTGGTTGAATCACTTCGCCCCATCCCTAAAGAAGAAGCATCAAAACACATCATCCGTGGCCAATATACGGCAGGTGAAGTATTGGATGAACCAGTAATCGGTTATCAAGAAGAACCGGGTGTCGTCGCGGAATCAAAAAACGATACGTATTTTGCCGCTCGTTTGTACATTGAAACCCCGTCATGGAAAGACATCCCGTTTTATATTCGTACCGGGAAACGACTGGAACAGAAATCCACTCGTATTGTCATTGAATTCAAGAACAAGTGGAAAGACAATCCGGCTTTCAAAGATGAAGGCATCAATCCGAATTTGCTCATTTTTGAAATCAACCCGAATGAAAGTGTATCGTTATTGGTAAATTTAAAAAATCCTTCCACCGAACGCTACGAACCGACAAACATTACCTTTTCGGTTAATTCGAACATTCAGCCCGAATCTTATGAACTTCTGTTATCGGATGCTTTAGAAGGCGACAAAACATTTTTTGCACACTGGAAAGAAGTCGAACTTTCTTGGGCCTGGATTCAGCCGGTCTTGGAGGCTTTCGAGGACAATGCTTTGCCATTGCATCCATATTCTGCAGGTTCTAAAGGTCCGGAAGCCGCTGATCGCTTATTGGAAGAAGATGGCTTCTGCTGGTGGTAATCGGGCAAGAGAAGGCATACTGAACAGATCGGATATAAATGGTATACTTTTGAAGATATAAAATGATTAGAAGTCATTAAATTCGCATGGAATGAGGTAATAGTATGGCAAAGCAGCAAATGGGAGTTATCGGTTTAGGCGTCATGGGGAAAAATTTGGCGCTGAATATTGAAAGCAGAGGCTATTCCGTATCAGTATACGATTACTGGACAGACCGGACAGAAGAGTTTGCGAACAACGAAGTTCAAGATAAGAATATTGTCGGAACTGATAGTCTTGAGAATTTTGTAGAGTCTCTTGAAATTCCCCGCAAAATTTTGATGATGGTCAAAGCCGGGGAAACGACAGATGCCGTTATTCAGTCACTTATCCCGCATCTTCAAGAAGGGGACGTGATTATCGATGGAGGAAATACGTTTTTCAGAGACACCAACCGTCGTACGGCGGAACTTCAAGAATTGGGAATCCATTTCATCGGTGCCGGTATTTCCGGCGGCGAAGAAGGCGCTCGCTTCGGCCCTTCCATCATGTCTGGCGGCTTGAAAGAAGCCTATGAAAAAGTGGCGCCGATTTTTGCTGCCATTTCAGCAAAAGTAGATGGCGTTCCATGCAGCGCCTATATGGGAGCTGAAGGAGCGGGCCATTATGTGAAGATGGTGCATAACGGCATTGAGTACGGAGACATGCAGCTCATCTCAGAATCCTATTTTATCTTAAAACATGCGCTTGGACTGAATGCACAAGAGCTGCATGAAATCTTTACCGAGTGGAACAAAGGTGAACTGGATAGCTACCTGATCGAAATCACTGCTGATATTTTCACGAAAATTGATGAGGAAACCGGCAATCCGCTAGTCGATCAAATTTTGGATAAAGCCGGACAAAAAGGCACCGGAAAATGGACAAGCCAAAATGCCTTGGACTTGGGCGTTTCCTTGCCAATTGTCACAGAATCGGTTTTTGCACGCTTTATTTCAGCGATCAAAGAAGAGCGAGTAGCAGCGAGCAAATTGCTTACAGGTCCTGAAGCAGAGCAGTATAGCGGTGACCGAGCAGAATTGGTTGAAGCCATCCGTAAAGCGCTATACATGAGCAAGATTTGTTCGTATGCTCAAGGATTCGCTCAGCTTCGCGCCGCTTCAGCGGAATACAACTGGGAAATTCCATACGGCGACATCGCGATGATCTTCCGCGGCGGCTGCATCATCCGTGCCCGCTTCCTTCAGGAAATCAAAGAAGCGTTCGACCGCCAAGCAGATTTGCCGAACCTGCTTCTAGATCCTTATTTCCAATCCGTGGTGGGCGAATACCAATCATCCCTTCGCAAAGTATTATCGATTGCTATCGAGCAAGGCATTCCGGTTCCAGCATTCTCGAGCGCGCTTGCATACTACGACAGCTACCGTTCAGAAACTTTGCCGGCAAACTTAATCCAGGCCCAACGGGATTATTTTGGCGCGCATACATACCAGCGCACGGACAAAGAAGGAACTTTCCATACAAAATGGCAATAAAAAAGAATGGCTTCCGCGGAAGCCATTCTTTTTATTCGTTTTCGATTAAAACGACGCGTGCCGGAGAAGCGTCTATGCCAATCAGTTTGAGTGGCGCTGCGACCATCAAATAGCTCTTTGCCTCAACGTCTTTCAACTGCAAGCCTTCAATGACGATGATATCGGCTTTGAAAAGCGCTTTGTGAGTCGGGTGGTTCGGCTGGCTCCGTTCAACGCCAAGCGCGTCGATGCCTACGCCTCTGATGCCGATTTCAGCCAAATAATTGGCGCCGTCTTCTTTCAGGAAAATGAATTCCGGATTGAATGCTTCATCAAACGAATTGCTTGTTTTGAACAAGATAAAATCGTCCTTTTCGATGGAAAGCGTTTCTAGGTCTGACTTGGCAATGCCGTC
The DNA here is from genome assembly GCF_007859275.1 of Planomicrobium sp. CPCC 101079. GTDB lineage: Bacteria > Bacillota > Bacilli > Bacillales_A > Planococcaceae > Planococcus. Next base: position 77,226 of record NZ_VOHC01000001.1, read on the forward strand.
CTTAACATGCGTCAAATCAACAACTTTTGCTTGTCCGACCAACTTTTCCAGAGAAATGGATTCGAACGTATCCCCGTCATTGATCATATGCAGCGGCGCGTCGATATGGGTGCCGGTATGCGCGTCGATTTCGATGCGGGATTCTGTTACATGGCCGTTTGTGTGGGTATGGAATTTCGGCTGTTTTTCAGGCTTGTTTTTATAAACCGGCATTCCTTCATAAATTGGGGATGAAATATCAAAAATTTTCATGCAATCGCTCCTTTGTCTGAGTTCATTTATTTGCCTTTCCTATTTTCTCATTTAATCGGGAGCCCATCAACTTTAAGCTTTATCATTAAAGTAAAGTTGAAGAGGCTGGGAGAAAGAGATAATATATTACTTGTGAAAGCTCCATACCAACCGTAAAGGAGATGGCGAAGGTGAAAGAATTCAAAGTCACTTATTTCTTTGACGAAGAGCATTACATTCGCCGGTTTATCCATGTGGAATCGCAGAAAAAAGCGGAAGAGCTGATTCAAAGCGAACGGGACGGGTTCATCTCATTTACCGACAGCCGCGGCATTTATCATGAATTGCATACGGGAAAAGTACGGGTTACGCAAATTTCTGAATATCATCGGGTCGATAAAACGAAGAAATAAAAGCATGAATCATGCTTTTCCTGTTTTGATTGCCTAATTCGGAAAAAAGCAGGGGTTTATTATATAATAGAACAAGTGAATATAGTTCATATTCAAAGCAGAAAGAAAGAGGGAAATCTAATGGGCCGCAAGTGGAATAATATCAAAGAGAAGAAAGCATCAAAAGACGCAAACACAAGCCGCATTTATGCAAAATTCGGACGGGAAATCTATGTGGCTGCCAAACAAGGCGAGCCGGATCCGGAATCGAATCAGGCGTTGAAAGTCGTGCTTGAACGTGCGAAAACATATAGTGTGCCAAGAGCAATCATCGACCGGGCGATTGAAAAAGCCAAGGGCGGTTCAGAAGAAAGCTACGACGAACTTCGCTATGAAGGCTTTGGGCCGAATGGCTCGATGGTCATCGTTGACACGTTGACAAATAATGTGAACCGGACAGCTTCAGATGTCCGCGCTGCTTTCGGCAAAAATGGCGGAAACATGGGGGTCAGTGGATCAGTCGCTTACATGTTCGATCCGACGGCTGTTATCGGCGTCGAGGACAAAACGGCGGACGATGTGCTGGAATTGCTGATGGAAGCGGACGTCGATGTGCGCGACATTCTTGAAGAAGAAGATTCCGTCATCGTTTATGCGGAGCCGGATCAATTCCATGCGGTGCAAGAGGCGTTTAAAACAGCTGGCATCACCGACTTTACGGTCGCGGAATTGACGATGCTGGCACAAAACGAATTGGAGCTTCCGGAAGATGCGCAAGCGCAGTTCGAAAAAATGATTGATGCGATCGAAGACTTGGAAGATGTTCAGCAAGTGTACCACAACGTCGACTTGGGAGAATAAGACAGCAAAACAGCCTTTCGCGTTGGTGCGAAAGGCTGTTTTTTTCTGCGCGAAAGCTGGAGGCTGGGGTTTCAGTTTGTCATTCCCGACTCGAACTTCTATACTGGCATTAAGAAACAAAACACGCTGCAAAATATGGGTTTGGAGGGTGATGAAAATAAAAGCCATCGTTGTTAATGAACTGGGAGGACCGGATGTCCTTCAACTGAGTGAAGTGGCGATTCCGGCTATTTTGCCGCATCAAGTGTTGATCCGCACCGAAGCAATCAGCGTTAACTTTGCGGACATCAAAGCTCGCCGGGGGGAATATCATGGAAAGGTGAGCGCTTCTCCTTTCATCCCGGGATTGGATTGTGCTGGGGAAATCATCAAAGTCGGCGCGCAAGTCACCCGGTTCAAAATCGGCCAGCGTGTCATGGCATTTCCAAAGGAAGGTTCGTACGCCGAATATGTAGCGGCGGATGAGAAATTGGCCTTTGCAGTGCCGGATGGACTGGACAGTGAAACAGCTGCTGCCTCTTTGACAGTGGGGATTACAGCTTATAACGTCCTGAACCGAGTCGCACGGCTCTCTCCAGGAGAAACCGTATTAATCCATGCTGCCGCAGGAGGCATTGGCACTACTGCTATACAGCTTGCCCGGTTGGCCGGCGCTTCCCAGGTTATCGGAACTGTAAGCAGCGAAGCAAAAATGGAAACGGCCAAAAACATGGGTGCTGATCATGTCATCAATTACGCAACGGGAGATTTTGCGGAAAAAGTGAACAGCCTTACCGATGGACAAGGCGCTGATGTGATTTTGGATACGGTGGCCGGAGAAAATTTTGAAAAGAGCTTGAGATGCTTAGCGCACTTTGGAAGAATTGTCGCTTTCGGCCATGGAAATGACAGATCTCTTCCAGGAAAAGTGACAACGGCGGACCTCCATTCAAGCTGCCGGTCCGTTCTCGGCTACAGTACCGGCACTTACCGGAAACTGCGTCCGGATTTTTTGCAGGAAAGCGCCGATAAAGTGACTGATTTGCTGCTTCAAGCCAAATTGAAAATCCTTATTTCAAAGCGCTATCCGCTGGCTGAAGCGGCACAAGCCCATTCGCATATCGAAAGCAGAAAAAGCATCGGTAAAATCTTACTGATCCCTTAAAACCCATTCTTTAAAGGCCTGATTTTGGCTACTTAGCTAAAATAGTGTGGACTGCTTTTTGAAGTATCGGCATTTACAAACAGAAAAACCTGCAGAAGAGGGAAATTCTTTTGCAGGTTTTTAATTTTTAGCAACAATAAGTTATATCAGAATTGTTTCTTTCTTGCTTTTTGCTGTAAATTCCTGTTTTATTCCTTTACACTAAAGGGTATGTCTTAAAAAAAGAAGGAGACAGGATGAATGAAGAAAAACAATATGACAGTAAAAGTACTCACAGGTCTTATTTTAGGGGCAATTGTCGGGCTGCTTATTAACTTGTTTGCGCCAGGCTCTTTTGAAACGCTCAATACATATTTATTTGTGCCGCTCGGCCAAATTTTTCTTAGTTTGATCAGTATGCTGGTTGTGCCGTTGGTCCTTTTTTCTATTATTTTGGGAACTGCCGGGCTTGGCGATCCGGCTAAACTTGGCAGAATCGGTTTTAAAACAATCACCTATTTCTTGGTGACGACCACCATTGCCATTGTGATCGGTTTAGGATTAGCGGCTGTGATCCAGCCAGGGCTTGCCGGAGATTTCGATTTGGAAAGCGCCACATTCGAAGCAGAAGAAGCACCTTCGGTAGCTGATACGTTGCTGAACATCATTCCGAAAAATCCATTGTCTGCTTTGACAGAAGGAAACATGCTTCAAATCATCGTCTTCGCTGTTTTTATCGGTTTGGCGTTGACGGCTCTCGGCGAAAGAACAAAAGGGATTGTCAACCTGATTGAACAAGGCAACGAAGTCATGATGTATCTAGTAGGCATTGTGATGAAATTCGCTCCGTTCGGCACATTCGGCTTGATCGCTACAGCTATCGGCTCTCAAGGCTTTTCAGCAATCAAAGCCATGGCATCGTATATGTTTGTCGTGCTGGCGGCTCTTGCGATTCATGCGGCCTTTACATATGGCGGAACCGTCGGGCTTTTAGCGAAAAAAAATCCGGTTTGGTTCTTCAAAAAATTCGCTCCGGCGATGAGTGTGGCGTTCAGTACTTCAAGCAGCACTGCGACATTGCCGGTATCGATGGAAGCGGCGCAAAAAGAGCTTGGCGTGCCAAAATCGATCAGTTCGTTTGTCCAGCCGCTGGGAGCTACGATTAATATGGATGGAACCGCAATCATGCAAGGTGTTGCGACGATGTTTATTGCGCAGGCTTATGGCTCGGATTTGTCGATGACGCAGCTTTTGACGGTTGTGTTGACCGCTGTACTCGCCAGCATTGGGACGGCTGGAGTGCCAGGGGTCGGCTTGATCATGCTGGCGATGGTGCTATCAAGCGTCAACTTGCCGGTTGCAGGTATTGGGCTCGTGCTTGGAATCGACCGTTTGCTGGATATGACAAGAACAGCGATTAACATATCGGGCGACGCGGCTTGTGCGTTGTATGTATCGGAAACGGAGAAAAAGCGTGGCTTGGAGACGGAAGAAGTTACGGTAGGATAAAAATATAAAAAGTTGAGCAGCGGACGGGCTAAAGCAACTCGTCCGCTTTTTGTATATAGTTTAAATAAGGTGATAAGGAGGTTATGGAATGATTACAGTAGTGGGCAGCATCAATATGGATTTAGTAGTACAAGCGAAGCACTTCCCAAAACAAGGCGAAACCACAATCGGTGAATTGTTCGCAACTGTTCCGGGCGGCAAAGGAGCAAATCAGGCTGTTGCAGCAGCCAGGCTCGGAAGCGAGGTACGAATGGTCGGCGCTGTTGGAACTGATGCCTTCGGAAATCAATTGCTAAAGGGGTTGGAAGCAGAATCGGTGAACGTGGAGGCAGTACTGCAGAAAGAAGGAGCGAGCGGCGTCGCAAATATTTTATTGTCTGAAGGCGATAATCGCATCATTGTCGTTCCAGGAGCCAACTTCCGGATGACACCTGAGGAGATGAACAGCTTTAAGCTGATATTGTCTACTAGCCGTATCGTCATGATGCAATTGGAAATGCCTGCGCCAGTAGTTCAACGGACGCTAGAGATTTGTCAGGCTCTTGGCGTGCCGACCATTTTAAATCCGGCACCGTCTGAAGGATTTCGAACAGAGTTTTTGTCTCTTGCAGATGTTATGACGCCCAATGAAACCGAAGCGGAAGCATTGTTCGGAAAGGAATGGGAAAAAGCATTGGTAGATTACCCGAACCGCCTTGTTGTGACGCTTGGAAAAGACGGGGCACGCTTTTATGACGGGAAAAACCATATTCATGTCAAAGGGCTTCCTGCAAAAGCTGTTGATACGACAGGAGCAGGCGACGCTTTCAATGGCGCCTTATGCGTTGCCTTATCAGAGGGTATGCTTTTTGAAGAAGCGGTCTATTTTGCAAATGCGGCGGCATCTCTTGCGGTTGAAAAGTTTGGCGCCCAAGGAGGCATGCCGGACCGGAAAAAAGTGCTTGAACGGCTGAAAGAATATAGCTGAAACCCCTTCCAAAACACTTGGAATTTTAATTGTTTGCTTCGGTTAAAAGGTTCGGCTTCTGCTATACTGGCAATAAAGAAGAGTCCGGGAGGCGACGATATGAAAGATATCTGGAAGCTGAAGTACGGGTCGCATAGTATACAGATTGAGAATCATTTGACGGGAAGCCGGCTATATGTGGACGGGGTGCTGCAGGATGAACAAGTGGGCATCCACCTGAGTTCACGTTTATTCGGGAAAGTGGACAATGAGGAAGGCGAGGTTGAAGATATTAAAGTGTCAATCGGCTGCAACCTATTAAAAATGGATTGCCGGGTTTTTGTTGGAGAACGGCTAGCCTACTCGACCGCTTTGGAATGGGATATGTAACTGAAGAAAAATGCCGGGTGCTGGTCGCGTCCGGTATTTTTTTATGACAGGTTAAACAATAATGCCCTGGCAATTGCCGGGTGAATTCTGTATGTTTAATATATTCAGTTTTTGAAAAGGGAGTATTCGGGAGGGACAATTATGAAACCATTAATTGGCATTACATCATCTGTAGAACTTGGGCGGGATGAATACGCCGTTGAAATAGCGGATACGGAAGCAATTCTCGGGGCAGGCGGTTTGCCGCTTATGCTGCCGCATCTAACGCAAGCAGAAGACATCGATGCGCTTGCTAAGAAACTCGATGGCCTCTTTGCAGCAGGCGGCTATGATATTGATCCAACATTGTTTGGAGAAGAGCCCCATCCAAATCTTGGTGTCATCATTCCTTCGCGCGATCATTTTGAGCTTTTGCTGATCAAAAAAATGCTGGAGGCTGGAAAGCCCATTTTAGCTATTTGCCGCGGTGCCCAAATTTTGAATATTGCAGTTGGCGGCGATATGTACCAGGATCTACCGGCGCAATTTGATGGCAAGTTACTGCAGCATCAGCAAAAGGCGCCAAAATTCCACGGTTCGCATTTTGTCCAAGTAGCAAAAGATTCCTTGCTGCACCAGTTGACAGGAGAAGAGCGGTTGAGAGTGAACAGCCGCCACCACCAGGCCAACCGCTTGGTGCCAGAGCCTTTTATAATTAGTGGAACAGCAAGCGATGGGGTCGTTGAGGCGATTGAAAGCAAGGAACACCGGTTTGTCCTCGGCCTTCAGTGGCATCCGGAAAATATGGCAAGAGCTGAAGATGCGCCATCTCTTCGTATTTTTGAAGGGTTTATTGCAGCATGCCAAGAAAAGGGGCGGTTTGATGAAAATCATCGACACGCATTGCGACGCGCTGCTGAAACTGCAGCTAACAAATAGAAAATTCATGTTCAATGAAGGCCCTTTAAACTACATAGATTCCGATAAACTCGATACAAACTTTCAACGCCTGCAACAAGGCGAGGTAAAGGTCCAATTTTTTGCCATCTTTGTTTATCCGGATATTCCAAGTGATGAAAAGTGGCAACACGCGCTAGAACAAGTAGATCTGTTTTACACACAAGTGATCGGCACCAATCCAGCAATGAAACACATCCGAAAATGGGAAGACATTGATGCCTTGAAAGAAGGGGAAATCGGAGCGGTGCTGACGCTTGAAGGAGCGGATGCGTTCGGAAATGACTTAGCGAAACTCCGCCACCTATACCGTTTAGGGGTTCTGTCGATCGGACTGACCTGGAACAATGCCAATCTTTGCGCTGACGGGGCAGGAGAGCCGCGGGGAGGCGGTTTGACGCTGCTCGGCAAAGATGTAGTCCAATTGAATAACGAACACCGGGTTTTTACCGATGTTTCGCATTTATCAGAGAAGAGCTTCTGGGATGTGATTGAGCTTGCCCAATTCCCCATTGCCAGCCACTCCAATGCCAGGGCGCTTTGCGACCATCCACGCAATTTGTACGATGAGCAGATTCAGGCAATGATTAAGAAGAACGGCTTAATCCATGTAGTCTTTTGTTTGGATTTTATTAAAGAAGACAAATCGAATGTAATGATGCCGGATTTGATCAAGCACATCGACCATCTTTGCTCTCTTGGAGGAGCGGGGCATGTCGGCATCGGGTCGGATTTCGATGGCATATCCGATTATATGAAAGACTTGGAAAACGCATCAAAATTCCAGAACCTGATCAATGAATTGCAAAAGCATTACACGGAAAGCGAAGTAGAAGGCTTTGCCTTCCGGAACTTTTTGGAACACCGGCCCGGAATGCTGGCTGTTACTTGAGCAACAAGCAAGGAGGGAGTAAATTGATGGATGAGTCAGTGAAAGAAAAAGTGAAAGACGTCTTCGGCAAAAACGCCGATAAGTATAGAACGAGCGAACTTCATGCAAAAGGCGATGATCTGCCATTGCTGGTGGAATGGTTAAAGCCTCAAAACAGCTGGAGCGTACTGGATGTCGCAACCGGAGGGGGACATGTGTCAAAAGCGCTTGCCCCTCATGTGAAAACCGTCTTTTCAACCGACTTGACTGAACAAATGCTGGAGAACACAGCAAACTATTTGGATTCTTTTTTCGAGAATGTGTCTTATGTGATTGCAGATGCAGAGGACCTGCCTTTCTTAAGCAACCGCTTTGACGCGGTCGTCTGCCGGATTGCCCCACATCATTTCCCGCAACCGGAGAAGTTCATCGAAGAAGCGGCGAGAGTGTTAAAACCAAAAGGAAAATTCGTTTTGATCGACAATGTCGCACCCGAGAATCCAAAGCTCGCCGAATTTATGAATCGAACAGAAAAATTGCGGGATGGCAGCCATGCCCGCTGTTTAAGCAAAATAGAGTGGAGCAAACTCCTGGACCGGCACGGACTGGTGCAAATAAAATCGCTTGATCGGAAAAAAACTTTCCATTATCCTGCCTGGGTGGACCGTACTGCTGAAAGCGAAGAGCAAAAGGATCGTGTAAAACAGCATTTGCTTTCAGCCGACCAGGAAACGGCAACATACTTCTTTTTGGCTGTTCAAGGAGACACTATTCAAAGTTTTGTTATTGATGAATGGATGGTCATGTGCACAAAAGAAGAGGCGTAAAGAAGCACCCCTTCAGTGAGCCAAGCTCACTGAAGGGGTGCTTCTGTTTATTATTATTGAGTTTTTGCAGGGGCGTTTTTCACGTTTTTCCGTTTGTGGCGTAATGCGTTTATTTCTCCGCCGACTACAAGAATCAGGCCGGTAAGGAAGAACCAAAGCATTAAGACAATGAGTCCTCCAAGACTGCCATACGTCGCCGAATAGCTGCCGAAATTTGATACATAGAACGAAAACCCAAGTGAAACGACTTGCCATAAAATAGTCGCAATGACGGCGCCAATGATGACTTCCTTGAAAGGGAATTGCTTGTTTGGCGCAAATTTGTACAAGAAAGCAAGTACAATACTCATTACTGCAATGGAAATGACCCAGCGAAGTACTTGGAACAAGATTTCTGTTTGTGGAGGCAAACTCAAGATGCGAGTAACCATATCAATGATTGTTCCACCGAAAATCGGCAAGATAAGCGCTATGATAACCGCCACTAACATGAAAAGCGTCAAGATAATAGCTGTGAGCTTCAATTTGATGAACGAACGTGTTTCTTCCACATCATACGCTTGGTTGATGGCCTCGATAAAGGCAGTCATTGCATTTGAAGCGGACCAGAGCGTACCCAAGATCCCGAACGTCAATAAGCCGCCGCGAGGTGTGGTGACCACACTGACAATCGTCTCCTGGAAAGTACTGGCTACTTCTCCGGGAAGGATGGTGCCGATGAAATCGACTGCCCGTTGTGGATCGATTTGCAGATAAGGCAGAATGGAAAGCAGCAAAATCAATAATGGAACGATAGCTAATAAATAGTAATAGGCCTGTGCTGCGGCAAGCGTTGTGGCATGGTCGTTTTTGATCTCGCCCATGAGATCTTTTGCCATAGATGATTGTTTTGCCATATTGTAACCTCCAATGATTAGGTGTAGTTATTCTTTGTATCCCCAAATTGGAGGGCAATTAATCATTAAAAAGAAAAAGCAATCAAGAAGCCTTTTTGCTTGCACCTGTTGAGTGCCATTATTCCATTGTTTTTGCGCCAATAATATCGGTAAAAAGAATTGTTTCCGTTCGTTCCGAATGTTCCAGACAAATTGTTTTTTTGTTCAAATCGATAGCGGTGATCAGTCCAGTTAATGTAAGGTCTCCATTTTGCCAAAGGCGTAGTTCAATCTCGCACGGCCGCATATAGGCTATGCGGATTTCTTCATAAAGATTTTCGAGGTCAAAGTCGTCTAAAGTCGGCTTAGTATGGTAGCGGTCCTCTTTTTTCAAATCCTTCAATAACTGGACGTGCTCAGTAAGCATCATAGCGGTCCACTTGATCTGGCCACGGTCTTTGATTTCACCTTTTACAGTCATATGCTTGTTTTTTTTCATCACGTGCACCTCCTTTATATAATAGGAACATTTGTTCTTATTCTAAAGAGAGAATAGATGGAGGTCAACAAAAAAAGGGGCGGACCTAATTTAGGTCCGCTCCTTTTGCTGGTCAAGCTAATCTGATAAGAAGTCTACAGCGATTTTTAAAATATGGTGGTTTTCCATTTCAACGATGGACCACCGGTATTTTCCTTTTTCAAATGTACTGCCAAATTCAGCTTCAATCAGCTGATGCTGGATCCAGCCGGCAATTGTATCGATGTCATCGCTGTCTTCGAATTCCATATTAAACCGTTCTTCTAAATCTTTCAGGAGAACACGACCATTCAAAAGATAGCGAGTATCACTTTCTTTTAAAATTTCAGCTTCTTCTTCCTCGTCAAATTCATCGCGTATTTCGCCCACAATTTCTTCCAAGATGTCTTCCATTGTGATGATGCCTGAAGTTCCGCCATATTCATCAATGACCAATGCGATATGCGTCCGGTCTTTTTGCATTTTCACGAGCGCTGAATGCAGCGGCGTCGTTTCATGAAAATACGGCAGATCATGGATGAATTCAGACAAATTGATATGTCCGTTCAGCGCATAATAGGTCAAAATTTCTTTGGCGTTGATAAAACCTATCAAATCGTCTTTATTGCCTTCTTTTGCAATAGGATATCGCGTGAATTGATGTTCACGGATTTCAGCAAGCAACTCTTCTGAATTTAAACTGTCTGAAATCGCAATCATTTGTGTACGGGGAACCATAACATCTTTCGCGCTCCGCTCATCAAAAGCGAAAATGTTTTGCATGTAAGACAATTCAGTTTGATTGATTTCACCGCTTTGGAAACTTTGCGCCATAATGATCTTCAATTCGTCTTCCGAATGGGCTTGCTCTTCTTTTGTATTCTGGACACCGAAAAGGCGCAGGAACACACGGGCTGAACCGTTCAGTAAGAAAATGAACGGCGCCATCACCTTGCCGAACCAGTAAAGGGGCGGCGACAATAACAGCGTCATTCGCTCGGCAAATTGCAGAGCCAATGATTTCGGCGCCATTTCTCCAAGGACCACGTGCAAGAATGTCACAAGAGAAAAGGCAAGAACGAACGAAATAACAATTGAGACGGAATCAGGAACACCGAGTACATCAAACAACGGATGCAACAATCGTTCGACAGTCGGTTCACCGAGCCACCCAAGTCCGAGGGCAGTAACAGTAATCCCAAGCTGGCACGCAGACAGGTAATAGTCCAAGTCACTGACGACTTTTTTTACGAGTACCGCTTTTTTGTTGCCTTCTTCAATCAGTTGTTCGATGCGCGACATGCGGACTTTGACGACAGCAAACTCTGCGCCGACAAAAAATGCGGTTAACGCGATTAATAAAACAAGTAAAGCTAAATTCACTAAAAGTATGGGGTCCAATAAATTCCCTTGATTAAGGGATTCACCTCCGAAAGATTTTATTAACACTAAGATTACCATAGATTTGAGACAAAGTGAAACCGCCGTGAGCGGCGGTAATCCCGTTAATAGTAGTTAGAAAGAGTGGAATTAAGTATTATTTTTCTTCTATTACTTGGCGGGTGATTTCTTGCACATCGATGGCTGTTTCTTCGCTCATCACATCTTGGAGCATGACATTCCTGAAATAAGCTACGCTTGCAGGAAGCGGAATATTAAGTAATTTTGTCAACGCGATGCGATACATCTTCGCAAATTCTGGGTCTGAATTTCCGCGTTTCAACTCAGCAAAGGACTCATAAAACTGATCGAGTTTGTCGGCGAGCTCCAAGAGCCTGCCTTCAACAGTGTCATCTTTGCCTTCTTTCATGCGCTCAAAAAAAACGTCTTGAAATTCTTCGGGAATTTCCGTCAAAATGAACTTTTCCATCATCCCCTCCTCTACTTTTGCAATCATTTCCTTCAATTCAGGAGAGGAATGCTTGACCGGAGTTTTAATATCGCCAATAAAAACTTCAGCGAAATCATGGTTGATGGTTTTTTCGTATAGTGATTTCCAGTTGATGGTTTGCCCTGCGCGCTCTTCAATCGTAGCAAATAACATTGCATACTGGCTTACTTTCCAAGAATGAGCCGCAACGTTGTGTTCTTCAAATTTAAACCTTCCAGGTGCGCGGATAATCCGTTCCAAATCGTTCAACGATGTAAAAAATGTATGAATTCCCATAAAAACGACTCCTTTTACTAAATTTCTCTATCTTCACCATACCCGAAATTAGTATAATTAAATAGAAATTGAAAAAGAAAAGCGTAAGCGCCTGTTTAGCCTCGACAAGCGCTGGAGGACTTGATGGTCATGGCGATTTTGGCCATGGCCGTCAAGACCGAAGCGACCTCGAGAGGCTAGGCGCTGGAGCTGGACAAAAGAAAAGCGCAGGCAGCATGACGCCTCCGCAAGAAACTAGAAGGAGCAAAGCATGACAGGAAAAACACATATTATAGGCGGTATTACAGCAAGTCTTGCCTTTGCACAAACCACCAATTACGATCCATTCATTTTAGTAGGTGCAGGTGTGATCGGCGCCATTTTGCCGGACATTTGCCACGGAGGCAGTAAGATTGGCCGCACACTTCCATTGCTGTCGAAAGTAATCAATACACTTTTTGGACACCGGACATTCACTCACAGCCTGTTATTCTTGGTGCTTATGGCTGTTCTTATGAACAAATCTATACCGAACGAAGCTTTTACAGCAGGGGTGCTGGTGGGTATGGCCAGCCACTTGCTGCTGGATATGGCTACTAAAAACGGTATTAAGCTGCTGTTTCCTATTAAGGTCACTGTCCGTTTTCCCATTACAGCGAAAACTGGGGGAGCAGCGGAAAATGCTGTATTTGCCGCATTGTCTTTGTTTACAGTGTATTTTGGATATGGAGTTTTTATTTCTTAGATAGTAGATGAGAGCGGCCTGAAGATTATTTGGGCCGTTTTTTATATGGTAAAAAAATAAAAAGCCATTTGCTTAGCTGCAAATAGCTTCCTTCTTCCTCCGGCTATTATATTTTTTTGAAGAACGAGATGATTTGTTTTTTCGTCGGTTCTTGCAAGCGATAGCGAAGTTCTTTGTTTTGGGTATTTACAAGGTGATATGCCGGATTTTCAGCAACTGTGAATTTCCAATGTGGTTTTGTATTTTTCTTTGAAATCAAAAGTTCGGGAGGCATCATTTTTTCTTTGAAACTATCAAGTTTCGCCATTAAAAAGGTGTCCATATACCGTACGATCAAGAATCCTTGCTGGCGCTCGGGATCAAACTTCGCCAAATTAAATTCGCTGATATCAAAGCCTTTTTCGTATCGCTGAACCGAAGGGGATAACACAAAACAATCTTCATTCGTAAAGACGGTCGAGTTTCCTTGTTGTTTCAGCCCAAGTTCTTCTACCAGAAAATCCTTATTTACCAGACTCATTTCTCGTGCAGTAGCCATGTCATTCCTCCTAATAGAAATCGTTGTATTTTCATTATACCACTCTTTGCCGGTTAACGGGGTGATAAAGGCACTTCATGCCATTTGGGCGGTTGGAGTAGGCAGGAACGGCGGGAAAAAAGAAGAATTGTTTTAATAGCAGAAAAAGAAAGGGAGTGTTCCGCAATATGAAAACCATTGGCCTAATCGGCGGAATGAGTTGGGAATCTTCGGCAGAGTACTACCGGGTTGTAAACGAAGAAGTGCAGCGGAAATTGGGAGGGTTGCATTCAGCCAAATGTATTCTTTTCAGTGTGGATTTTGAAGAAATCGAGCGCATGCAGCGACAAGATAAGTGGATGGAAGCGGGGCGCCTATTGGCCGAAGCGGCCCAAACTCTTGAAAAAGCTGGCGCGGAACTGGTTGTCCTATGTACTAACACCATGCACATCGTGATAGAGGCACTTGAGACTGCAGTGGAAGTACCGATTGTCCACATTGCGGATGCAACTGTGCAGAAAATCCATGAAGCAAATCTTACAACAATTGGTCTGCTTGGAACCAACTATACGATGGAAATGGACTTCTATAAATCCCGGTTAATAGACAATGGTTTAATTGTTTTGGTTCCGGATGAAACAGACAGGAATCGGCTCAACCAAATCATTTTTGATGAATTGTGTGTAGGGGAAATCCGCCAGCCTTCAAAAAAGTTTTACCAGAAGGTTATCGATAAACTGATAAAAGATGGCGCTGAAGGAATTATTTTAGGCTGTACAGAAATCGGTTTATTGATCAAGCCAGAAGATTCGCCGGTTCCCGTCTTTGATACAGCAGAAATCCATGCAAAAACAGCCGTAGAAATTGCTTTAGGCGAAAAAAGTGCGGGTATATTAAAGAAAGAACAAGCGAAGGAGTGAACGCTATGTGTGGAAGATATTCCTTGTTTACGGATTATGCAGCGATATTGGAACGCTTTGATATTGAAGAAGTCAGCCTGGATGAAAGTGCCTATTCCCCTAATTATAATATTGCGCCATCCCAGCAAGTTATTGCGGTGGTAAACGATGGCACAAAAAACAGGCTAGGATTATTAAAATGGGGCCTTATCCCTCCGTGGGCAAAAGACCCAAAAATCGGCTATAAAATGATTAATGCACGTGCCGAGACCGCAGCGGAAAAACCGAGTTTCCGCAACGCATTCAAGAAGAAACGCTGTTTGATCGTGGCGGATTCTTTTTATGAATGGCGGCGCGTGGATGAGCAAAAGACCCCTATGCGCATTAAGATGAAATCTGAAGAACCATTTGCATTTGCCGGGTTGTGGGAATCGTGGAAATCACCGGATGGAAAAACGGTCAATACCTGTTCTATTTTGACGACGAAGCCGAATGATTTAATGGCTGCAATCCATGATCGAATGCCTGTAGTACTGTCAAAAGAAGCGGAAAAAGTTTGGCTGGATCCAAGTGTACAAGACCCAGAAGTGCTGAGTGGGTTATTAAAGCCCTTTGATGCAAAACAAATGGAAGCGTACGAAGTGTCTCCAGCAGTCAATTCACCGAAAAACAACGGGCCGGAGTTAATCGAAAAAGTAGGATGACGGAGAGCTGGCGCCATTAAAAGCCGGCTTTTTTTGATAGGGGGAAGATGATGAAAAGCGGCCTTGTTTTGGAAGGTGGAGGTATGCGCGGCGTCTATACAGGCGGTGTGCTTGAAAAGTTTTTGGAAGAACGAATTTTTGTGGATTATGTGATTGGGGTATCTGCTGGTGCCTGTAATGCAGCTTCTTACATATCCCGCCAAACTGGACGAAACAAGGAAGTGACAATCGGCTATGTCCACCATCCGGATTATATTTCAATGAAAAACTTGTTGCTTCGCAGGGAATTGTTTGGTATGAACTTGATTTTTGATGAAATTCCGAACAAGCTGGTCCCCTTTGATTACCGCCAATACAATGAAGCGACAGAAGAATTTGTGATAGGTACGACCGATTGTTTGACAGGAGAAGCGGTTTATTTTGAAAAAAGCGAGCATGCCAAAGACGTGTTGGCCATTGTACGCGCTTCAAGCTCACTTCCTTTTATGGCCAAGCCGGTTGAATTTGGGGGCCGGCTATTGATGGACGGCGGTGTCGCAGATCCGATTCCTATTCGGAAAGCATTATCGGATGGCGTAACAAAACCAATTGTTATCCTAACACGGGAAAGTGGGTACCGAAAAAAGAAATCTTCGTTTGCGCGTGTCATGCCGACCCTTTACCGGCAATTTCCGGGCATCGTTAAGAGCATGGAAGACCGGTACTTGCGCTATAACGAAACGTTAGCGTTTGTTGAAAAGCTGGAAGCCGAAGGGGAAATTTTGATTATACGGCCAGCTAACTTATACAAGATAAATGGTTTTGAACGAGACGCTGAAAAATTGACCCATTTGTACAATCAAGGCTATAAAGATGCGGAAGCCGCAATGGAGAAGGTAAAAAACTTTATTGATAATAAAAAAAACCGCTGAAAGGCGGTTTCTCAGTTATACGTGTTTCAAAGTCAAACTGCCATTATCAGTTTTCAGCCGGACACTGTTGCGGCCATCGCCAAAGATGAAGTGGCTGCCTTTTCGTTAAAGATTGCCGCTTTTCCATTGTCGCGATCTGCTTGTATAGTGACATTTATTGGCGCATTCATTGTTTCAACAACAATGCCGCCGTTATCGGTTTTAAGATCGATATTCCTTTCGATATCACGCGCCTGCAGAGTGATGCGCCCATTATCGGTTTCAGCTTGAATATCTCCCTCAACGTTTGCCATGAGAATACTTCCATTATCGGTTTCAATTTTTGCTTTTTTTGCCAGGACGTCTTGCATTTCAATTTTGCCATTATCGGTTTTGGCGGTAATTGCATCTGACTGGATTTTGCGCAGTTCCAAAGCGCCATTATCAGACTCAGCAATCAGCTGATTCCCCGCAATTTCACGTAACTGAATACGTCCATTATCAGACTCTGCCAAAAATTCCACGCTTTGGAGCCTATTTGCTTCAATACGCCCGCTGCCTGTTTGAAGTTTGATATGTTCATATGTTTTTGGGGGCAATTCGACAGTGACTACTGGAGACTTCGTATTGACATTAAAGCTAAAAAGTCCCCATTTTTTTTCGTTTTTCAATGTGACTACAAGTGTATGTCCGACAATGTCGGTGGAAAATTGCTGTTTGTAGTCTTTGTCTTTAATATCAACACGCATTTCACTGTCCGCGGAAGGGCCGATAAGGAGAGAGCCCGTATCGAGTTGTATATCCACTTTATCAAAAGTGTCCCTCAATACATCGGTGTTTTTTGTTTGTGCAAAATCATATGATTCTGCTAATTCTTTGGCGATGGTCTGGGGAGGGCCAAGCTCTGAGGCAATCGCAAAATCTGATTTGCCATCTTGCCGCCCATTAGAAAAATACTCTTGGATATCTTGCATAATGTCGTTGCGCTCTTCTTCAGGAAGCTGTGATAAAGCATGGTTCAGTTCTGTTAAAAATTGATTTTCAGTCATTTTGCACCCCCTCTTCAATTAGTTGATTGACTCCGGCAGTAAAGCTTTTCCATTCCGCCAGTTGTTCATACAGATAAGTTCTTCCCGCTTCAGTTAATTGATAATATTTGCGCGGCGGGCCTTCGGAAGATTCCTGCAAATAGGTCGTGAAATAGCCTTCTTTCGTCAAGCGCCGTAATAGGGGGTAAACTGAGCCTTCCGATATGGCAATTTGGTCAGAAATCTTTTGAACCAACTCATAGCCATAACGATCTTGTTTTTCTAATAAAACGAGGACGCATAAATTTAACACGCCTTTTTTGAACTGAGTATTAATAAACACTCCTCCTTTTTTACTATTATTTTATAAACAGTACTGTATTTTGTATAATATATTATCGGGCTTAATTCAGTGCAAGTTATTATTTATAGGATTTGACTTTTTATGTAAAAAGTAATACGTTGAAATTAAATACCGGAAGGGTATGCGCAATGAAAGCAAGGAGGAATTGAAGTGATCCGACAGTTAGCCAATGAACAAGAAGAAACTGCGGAAAAGATGTGGGCTATCCAAATTCCCGCGTATCGGATAGAAGCAGAATTGATCGGTTTTGATGGAATTCCTCCTTTAAAAGAAACGGTCGAGGATATTCAAAAAAGCGATGAAACATTCATTGGCTTTTTTGAGGATGAGTTGAAAGGGTTTATCTCGTATAAACAAGAGAAAAAGCTTATTGATATCCATCGGCTCGTTATACATCCGGATTCTTTTCGCCAAGGAATTGCCAGCAAGCTAATCACTTTCCTATTATCGGAATTTCCGGGATACAAATTTATCGTAACGACCGGCCAAGCCAACATCCCTGCAAAAAAATTGTATGTTTCTTTAGGTTTTGTTGAACAAAAAGATTTTGAAGTAGCGCCTGGTATTTGGTGCACAGAACTGCGATTGAACAATTGAAAATGCCGAAGAAATTCAAAACGGAAAAAAAAATAATATTTTCCTTTCAAAACGGAAGATAAAGTCTTATAATCAATTCAAGACTATAGCGTTGAGGTGCTTTTATGAAACTAGATGATATCGATAAAAAAATACTGGAACTGTTGACTAAGAATGGGCGCTGCTCTTATGTGGACATCGGAAAGGAATTGAATCTGTCCCGGGTAGCGGTTCGGGAACGGGTTCATAACTTGTCGGAAGAGGGAGTTATTGAGAAGTTCACAGTGGTGATCAATAGCGAAAAAGTAGGGAAAAAAGTTTCCGGATTTTTTGAAGTGGATTGTGAACCCTCTTCGCTTGTAGAAGTAGCACAAGCGTTAGCTGACAATCCAAGTGTGGCCAGCTGCTATCAGATGACGGGGCCATCTACCTTGCACATGCATGTTTTGGTCGACGATTTTATTGACTTGGAAAAATTTATTAATGAAGAACTCTATGCGCTAGAGGGAATCACGCGAGTGGAAAGCCATATTCTTCTTCGCCGGTTTAAAAGCAGAAACGGTCTTAAACTTTAAAAGCTTGGAGCAAATCAGTTTGCTTCAAGCTTTTTTATATTAAAAATTATATTATTTTGAATATTCGTATTGATTTTAAGAAAATCGTCACCTATAATTGCTATATTGTTTTTAATTTTTTGTTAATTAAAAATAAGGATATGATTAACAAATGAACGGAAAATATATCAAATTCCATCTTTTGTTCAATTTGTGAAAAAAACAGCAAGGAAGAAGAGAGGGGTTAACAGCAAAGAAAGGCCAAAAGGCAAATTCGAAAGCTTGCAGTTGTATAACAATGGCAGCAGGAGCTGCACAAGGAAAACAAACAAACGGGGGATTGTAAATGAAAAAACACTGGGTGGTTTTATTCGTGATAGTTGGTTTACTTTTTTTAGCTGCTTGTTCGAAAAGTACGATACCGGAAGGTGCAGAAAGCGCCGATGCCAATTCAGGTTCATCCGGATCGGAAGGTGCTGAACAAGAAATTATTTATGCCTCTACTTCCGATGCTGTAGGCCTTTCGCCGACTCTGACGAATGACTCTGTATCGTCGAATGTCATTACCCAAGTATATGAAACGCTAGTGGAGAGAAATCCGGAAACGATGGAACTTGAGCCGAAGTTAGCGGAATCGGTTGAGGCGACTGATGAATTGACATGGGTTTTCAAATTGAAAGACGGTATAAAATTCCATGACGGCACCCCGTTGAATGCTGAAGCGGTGAAATACTCGTTTGAAAAACTGATCGACCCAGCTACTGCTGCCCCGCGCGCTTCTTTACTGGAGCCGGTTGACACGATAACAGCAGTGGACGACTTAACGGTAGAAATCAAAACGAAATATCCATATGGCCCGATGCTTGCTGCTTTGTCTCACGTAAACGCGTCCATTATTTCGCCAACTGCGGATGAAAACCAGGATTTGATGAAAGATCCTGTAGGAACAGGACCATTTAAATTTGTTAGTTGGACTACAGGAGACCAAGTCGTGCTTGAGAAAAATGAAGATTACTGGGGAGGCGCGCCTGAACTGGATAAAGTGACGTTCAAAGTGGTGCCGGAAATTTCAACAGCCATTTCGATGCTTCAAACCGGGGAAGTGAATTTCTTGGATGCTTTGCCGACTGAACAGATTTCACGAATCGAATCAATTGAAAACATTGAAGTGACGAAAAAAGAAGCGACATCCATGAATTACTTGACGTTCAACTTCTCGAAAGAACGCAACCAAAATCCGGACTTCCGAAAAGCGATTGCCAGTGCAATAGACCGCGATGCTTTTGTGGAAAAACTGGAAGGATTAGGCGTTCGGAGCGACAGCATTCTTGGGCCGCAAGTATTCGGTTATGATCCTGCTCTCGACAAAGCGGGAACGGCATATGATCCTGAAGCAGCAAAAAAACTTGTTGAAGAAAATGGATTTGGCGACGAGCCGATCAAATTATTAACCGCCAACCGTGAAAACTTCATATTGATGGCGGAAATCGTCCAATCCCAATTAACTGAAGCAGGATTCAATGTGGAAATTGAAATGCTGGAGTGGGCAACATTCCTTGAAACGGCACGCGCTGGCGAATTCGATATGACATTCCTTAGCTGGGCGAATGTTACAAGCGATGGTTCGGAGATGTTCTATCCGAACTTCCATTCCGATAACATCGGCACTTCAAACCGTGCGCAGTACAACAACGCAGAATTTGATAAGGTAGTGGAAGAATCCCGCACAACCATTGAGCCTGAAGAACGGGAAAAGTTATTGAATGAAGCGAATAAAATGATGCTTGATGATAATGCAGCAATCGTCATGTACCACGGAATGACAACATCTGCTACACCGAATTCGGTAGAAGGGCTTAAACTTGATCCAAACGGTATTTGGTATTTGAACAAAGTAACCAACAAACAATAGCCTTAGAGAAGAACCCTGCAGCACATTCCTTATGCTGCAGGGTTCTTCTATTTTCCTTGCAAAATGATATGAAGCTTTTGGCAAGGAAAAATGACAAAAGATGATTTAGTGACAAATATCGCCGACGAAAAGTAAGGAATTAGACTGATTCGCAATCGGCTTGTAAATTAAAAATAAGAAAATATAACTTTTTTGAAAATTCATATAGATTTTTATATTCTCTTACTTTATAATCGGATTTATCAAACTATTTACTTTTGTTAAGCGAATTTAAATAATTGATTAACAAATGATACGGAGGTGGGATTTTGGTTTCATTAATTATTCGCCGCGCGCTTCAATTAGTCTTTTTACTTTTTGGCATATCTTTCTTGGTCTTTTCTTCCATGTATATTGCGCCAGGGGATCCGGCGGCTATAATCGGAGGACCAACGGCAACAGAGTCGGATATTGCTGCCATCCGAGCAAACTTAGGCTTGGATGATCCGTTTCTCGCACAGTATGCAAGGTATATCGGCAACGCTATTCAGGGAGACTTTGGTTATTCCTACCAAACAACCCAACCGGTAGCGGACGCAATCTCGGTCCGGTTTCCGAATACATTAAAGCTTGCAATCGCCAGTATGATTGTGGCGGTAATCATTGGAATCCTTACAGGACTCGTCTCGGCGTTGAAGCAAAATTCTTTGTTGGACGTCTCAGCGACTACGTTTGCTCTTGCTGGAATTTCTATTCCGAATTTCTGGTTAGGTGCATTGCTCATCCTGGTCTTTGCAGTCAATCTTCAGTGGCTGCCAGTCGGTGGAATGTCACATCCGTTTTACACAATTGACGGCATTAAAGAATTGATTTTACCGGCAATTACACTTGGAACAGGTTCTGCAGCGATGATTGCCCGAATGGCAAGAAGTTCAATGCTTGAAGTAATCCGCGCTGATTATGTGCGGACAGCGCGAGCTAAAGGGGTCAAAGAAAGCAGTGTCATTTGGATTCATACATTGAAAAACGCCATGATTCCGATAATTACAGTTATTGGACTGAATTTCGGTTTCCTGCTTGGCGGCACCATCATTACAGAAAAAGTTTTTGCAATCAATGGAGTTGGCCGACTAATGATCGATGCAATCGCAGCACGTGACTTTCCAATGGTTCAAGGGTCCGTCTTGCTCGTCGCTTCGTTATTCGTTCTTGTCAATTTGATCGTTGATATTATCTATACCTATATCGATCCTCGAATTAAATATGATTAAAAAGGGGGGAATGCTATGACAACGGTCGAAACAGTAAAGTTAAAAGAAAAAAAGCGGGAAAAATACATTGTCACTACATTGAAGCGCTTGTTTAAAAATAAGTTGGCCATCGTCGGACTGATCATCGTCTTGCTGCAAATCTTGATGGCAATTTTTGCACCGATGATCACAACGCATGACCCCATCAAGCAAACCTTAGCGGACAGTGAATTGCCAATGTTCAGTCCAGGGCATTGGCTTGGTACCGACAATTATGGCCGGGATGTCTGGAGCCGGATTGTATACGGGGCCCGGATTTCTCTGGTAGTAGGGAGTATAGCCGTCACACTTGGCCTGGTTGGAGGAATTATCCTTGGGATGCTGGCCGGTTACTACCGCAAGTTGGATGCAGTCATCATGCGATTTGTCGATTTGCTCTTCTCTTTCCCGGGAATCTTGCTTGCGATGCTGATCATCGCGATTCTTGGTACAAGCCTGGTGAACGTGGCAATCGCTATCAGCATCTGGTCGATTCCGACATGTGCGCGTATTGTCCGCGGTTCGGTTCTTTCTATTAAAGAGAAGGAATACATCATGGCAATGCGTTCGATGGGTGCTTCTGACTTACGGATCATGGTCCGGCATATCTTGCCGAATGCCTCCGCTCCAATTATCGTATTTGCAACAATGCGGATGGCAACAGCCATTCTTTCAACTGCTTCACTTAGTTACTTGGGCCTCGGAGCCCAGCCGCCGACACCGGAATGGGGCGCAATGATTTCACAAGGGCAAGCGTTCATGTGGTCATCGCCGCATTTGACGATTGTTCCCGGCATCGCCATCATGCTGACAGTATTTGCATTCAACGTCCTGGGCGATGGGTTGCGGGACGCACTTGATCCAAACATGGATTTACAAGACTAAAACATATGGGGGAATATTGATGAAGAAATATTGGTTGGTTTTCTTAGCGGTACTCGGCATGATTCTTTTAAGCGCATGTTCACAAAGTACGATTCCTGAAGGAGCCGAAACTTCTGATACAGGTTCTTCAAGCTCTTCAGCACCAGCAGAAGGGCAAGAAGTCATCTATGCATCAACCACAGATGCTGTCGGACTTTCTCCGATTCTAACAAACGACTCAGTTTCTTCCAGCGTCATCGGCCAAGTATATGAAACATTATTCGAACGCGATCCTGAAACCTTGGAACTTGTACCGAAGCTTGCTGAGTCTTATGAAAATCCGGATGAGTTAACTTGGACAATCAAATTAAGAGAAGGCGTTACTTTCCAAGATGGAACTCCTTTCAATGCAGAAGCGGTCAAATATACATTTGATAAATTGCGTGACCCCGCAACTGCAGCACCTCGCGCTTCTTTGCTGGAGCCAGTGGAAGAAATCACGGCTGTAGATGATACGACTGTGGAAATCAAAACAAAATATCCATACGGTTCAATGATTGCTGCTTTGTCTCACTCAAATGCTTCGATCGTTTCTCCGACTGCTGATGAGAAGCAAGATTTGATGAAAGAACCGGTAG
Organism: Planomicrobium sp. CPCC 101079; assembly: GCF_007859275.1. GTDB lineage: Bacteria > Bacillota > Bacilli > Bacillales_A > Planococcaceae > Planococcus. The sequence goes on from NZ_VOHC01000001.1 coordinate 99,809, forward strand.
GAACAGGGCCATTCAAGTTCGTCAGCTGGTCAACGGGCGATCAAATCGTCCTTGAAAAGAACGAAGATTACTGGGGCGGCGCGCCTGCTTTAAGCAAAGTAACATTCAAAGTTGTTCCTGAAACTTCAACTGCCATCTCAATGCTGCAAACTGGAGAAGTCAACTTCTTAGATGCACTTCCGGGAGAGCAATTGTCACGAATTGAAGCAATTGAAAATGTCGAAGTGACAAAACAGGAAGGAACGCCGGTTTACTGGTTATCGCCTAACCATAATACTGAACGCGGCCAAAATCCTGAATTCCGCAAAGCCATCGCGGCGGCTGTAGACCGCGACGCAATCGTTGAACAATTGAACGGTTTAGGTGTAAGAAACGACAGCATCATTGGACCTAAAGTATTTGGATACAGCGAAGCTGCCGCTAATGGTGCAACTGCTTACGATCCGGAAGCTGCGAAACAAATGGTTGAAGAAAATGGATTTGGCGACGAGCCGATCAAATTGCTTGCAGCTAACCGCGGTACGTTTGTCCAGATGGCTGAAATTGTTCAATCACAATTAACGGAAGCTGGATTTGATGTGCAAATTGAAACAATGGAGTGGGCGACTTTCCTGGATACAGCACGCGCTGGAGATTATGACCTCACTTTCTTGAGCTGGTCGAACGTAACGGGTGATGGTTCTGAGATGCTTTACCCGAACTTCCATTCAGATAACGTCGGAGTTTCGAATATGTCCCAGTACAACAACCCTGAATTCGATAAATTGGTTGAACAATCACGTACAACTGTAGATCAAGCAGAACGTGAAAAATTCCTGAACGAAGCAAACGAATTATTGCTTAACGAAGATGTTGGAGTTGTTATGTATCACGGTGTAGTAACTTCTGCCACTGACGAATCAATCAAAGGCTTGCAAATGGATCCGAATGGCCAATGGAGCCTATATAACGTAACTAGAGAGTAGGGAAGAATATGGCAGAGACATTACTTGAAGTGAAAAATTTGGTGACGTCGTTTCGTACAGCGGAGGGTTCATTGCAAGCGGTTAAAGATGTCTCTTTTCATGTTGATAAAGGAGAAACGCTTTGCATCGTTGGAGAATCGGGTTGCGGGAAAAGCATTACCTCTTTATCCATCATGCGTTTGCTGGCGTCGAATGGCGTAATTGAAAGCGGAGAGATTCTGTTGAATAACGAACCTCTCCAAAAGCTTTCAAATGAACAAATGCGCAAACTCCGCGGCAACAAAATGTCGATGATTTTCCAAGAGCCGATGACTGCATTGAATCCGGTATTAACAATCGGCTATCAACTTAGAGAGCCATTGCTCTTGCATCATCAGGTATCAAAAGCGGAAGCATCAAAACAAAGCATCGAACTTCTCCGGCAAGTAGGAATTCCAAATCCGGAAAAAAGATTGAACCAATATCCGCATGAACTGAGCGGGGGGATGCGCCAGCGGGTCATGATCGCTATGGCCCTGGCTTGCCATCCAAGCTTATTAATAGCGGATGAGCCTACCACGGCACTTGACGTGACCATTCAAGCGCAAATTCTGGATTTGATCAATGACTTAAAAGAAAAGCTGAATATGGGCGTACTTATGATCACACATGATATGGGAGTAGTTGCCGAAGTCGCCAACCGGGTAATGGTCATGTACGCGGGAAAGAAAATTGAAGAAGGTCCTGTAGAAGAGATTTTCAATAATCCGCAGCACCCGTACACAATTGGTTTGCTGAATTCAGTGCCTAATGTAGATGATCCGGATTTTGAACTTGAACCGATTCCAGGAAATATGCCCGGATTAAACGAACAAATTCCTGGATGCCGATTCCATCCGCGTTGTAAATTTGCAATGGAGAAGTGCAAAGTTCAAGAGCCGCCACAATTTACTGTATCAAAAGGACATTCTGCGAGTTGCTGGCTTGCTGAAGGGGAGGCCGAGAAAAATGGAAACAACGGTAAAATCGCCATCCAAGCCTGAAGTTTTATTAGAATTGAATGGAGTAAAAAAATATTTCCCAATCAAAGGCGGCGTTTTAAAACGGGTCCAAGGCAATGTGAAAGCTGTCGAATCGGTGTCCTTGAAACTGTATAAAGGTGAAAGCCTGGGTGTTGTCGGCGAGTCCGGCTGTGGAAAGTCTACTCTTGGGCGAACGATTCTTGGGCTTGAAGAGCTGACGGACGGAAAGATTAAATTCAACAACGAAGAAATTCAGGATTTGAAGCGCAAAGAGAAAAAGAAATTTGTAAAAGAGATGCAAATGATTTTCCAAGATCCATACGCTTCGCTCAACCCAAGACAGCGTGTAGGCCATGCACTAGATGAAGTGTTCAAAATGCATACGGACTTATCTGCGCAAGAGCGGAAAAATGCAGTTGTAGATTTATTGAAAGAAGTAGGGTTGAAAGCAGAGCATTATGACCGCTACCCGCATGAATTCAGCGGCGGTCAGCGGCAGCGGATTGGCATTGCAAGAGCAATTGCCCTAAACCCTCAATTTATCATTTGCGATGAAGCCGTATCGGCACTGGACGTATCGGTCCAAGCACAAGTCTTAAAATTGCTGAAAGCTTTACAGAAAAAATACAATTTGTCTTATCTATTCATTTCCCATGATTTGGGCGTAATTCGTTATTTTTGTGATAGAGTATTGGTGATGTATTTAGGGCATACGGTGGAAATGAGCGATGTCTCGAGAATTTTCAACAACCCGCTTCATCCATATACGAGAGCCTTGTTATCCGCTATACCAAGACCGAATATGAATGCGAAAAGAGAACGGATCCGTTTGGTCGGCGATATGCCGAACCCGTCAAATCCCCCAAGCGGCTGCGTATTTCACACACGCTGCCCAATGGCACAGGAAGTTTGCAAAGTCGACAGACCTGAATTCATTGAACATGAAGAAGGCCACTTCGCGGCATGCCATTTTGCTGGCGTTAAACTCTGAGCCGGGTGCAGGGGGAACTCTCCTGCAGCTGGCTCTTATCATGATACTGGAGGAATTTTAATGGATTACTTACAACATCCGTTTAAATCAAAACGGCACACGGTATTTTCAAAAAAAGGAATGGTGGCAACATCCCAGCCTTTAGCGGCGCAAGCGGGAATCGAAGTGATGCGAAATGGCGGAAACGCCATTGACGCAGCGATTGCCACTGCAGCAGCGTTAACAGTAGTGGAACCAACATCGAACGGCATTGGAGGAGACGCATTTGCGCTTGTATGGGTAAAAGACAAGCTTCATGGCTTGAACAGTTCAGGTCCTGCCCCGCAAAGTATTTCTCCAGAAGCGGTAAAAGCGCTTGGCCATGAAAAAATGCCCGTGCATGGTGTAGTTCCAATCACAGTTCCTGGAGCACCTGCTGCATGGGCTGAACTGTCACGCAAATTCGGAAAGCTGCCGCTTGCAGAAGCATTGAAACCGGCCATCCGATACGCGGAAGAAGGGTATCCATTAACGCCGATTCTAGGGAAATACTGGAAACTGGCATACGAAAAGTTTAAATCTTCGTTTACTGCAGAAGAGTATCAAGCGTGGTTTGATACATTCGCTCCAAATGGCAAAGCGCCTGAAATTGGAGAAATGTGGTCTTCTCCCGGGCACGCCTCTACCTTAAGGGAAATTGGAGAAACTGATGCCCGTTCATTTTATGAAGGAGCGCTTGCAGAAAAAATTGCGGATCATGTGCAAAAACACAACGGATTTTTATCAAAAGAAGACCTTGCAGCTTATCAGCCAGAATGGGTAGAGCCAGTCTCAGCCAATTACCGAGGCTATGATGTATGGGAAATTCCGCCAAACGGGCAAGGCATGATCGCATTAATGGCGCTTAACATTTTCAAAAACTTGAACGAACCTAAATGGCAATCTGCCGAAACATATCACGAACAAATCGAAGCGATGAAACTGGCGTTTACAGACGGCAAGGAATTTATCACAGAGCCGGCGGAAATGCCGGTAAGCACAGAACATTTGCTTTCTGATGACTATGCGAAAAAACGTGCGGAAACGATTGGAACTACAGCTTCCCTTCCAGAACCCTATGATTTGCCGAAAGGCGGAACGGTGTATTTAGCCGCTGCTGATGAAGAAGGAAATATGATTTCTTATATCCAAAGCAATTATATGGGCTTTGGTTCTGGAATCGTCATTCCTGGAACAGGAATCGGCTTGCAAAACCGCGGTGCAGATTTCTCGCTCGAAGAAGGGCATCCAAACGTTCTCAGAGGCGGAAAGCGCACATACCATACAATCATTCCAGGATTTTTGACGAAAGACGGAAAAGCTGTTGGGCCGTTTGGCGTCATGGGCGGCTATATGCAGCCTCAAGGACATTTCCAAGTAGTGACCAATACCATCGATTACTTGCTGAATCCGCAAGCCGCGCTCGATGCACCAAGATGGCAGTGGATGGAAGGAAAAACAATATTGCTCGAACCCCATTTCCCGAATTATTTGGCCCAGTCGTTGGCCCGGAAAGGCCACCAAATCCAAGTGGCAACAGACGGCGGAGCGTTCGGCCGCGGCCAAATCATTTGGAGAAACCCGGAAACGGGCGTATTATCAGGCGGCACTGAATCACGTACGGACGGAGCAGTAGCTGTTTGGTAAGTGAAGGCAAAACGCGAGGAAAGGGAAGCGGAGTTTCAGGCCTGAAAACGAATGCCGACATTTTTGCCGCCTTTTTCCGTATCGGTATTTTGGGGTTTGGAGGAGGTCCTTCCTCTATTCCGCTTTTTCATCGCGAAGCCGTAAAAAAATACAAATGGATGACGGATGACGAATTCGGTGATACGTTGGCCCTGGGAAACACTATGCCAGGCCCGATTGCGACAAAGATGGCCGGCTATATCGGCTATCGGGTCAATGGAATCACCGGAAGCCTTGTCGCTTTGCTGGCATCAGTCGTTCCGACAGTCCTCTTGATGATTTTGTTGCTTGGCATGCTTCAGCAGTTCAAAGATCTGGAATGGGTCAATAATATGTCGGCAGCTGTTGTGCCAGTTGTAGGAGTCATGCTAGCGGTGATGACATGGGACTTCCTGAAAAAATCCGGCGAGTCGTTAGGTTGGAAGCGGGCAGTGGTGTTAACCATTGTATTCGCTATCTTACTTGAAGTGCTTCACATCCACCCAGCGGTATTGATAATCGGAATTTTGGTTATTGTCTTGTTGCCGTTCAAGAAGAGGGGGGGAACAACGTGATTTATTGGTCCATTTTTCTCGCGTTTTTCATTCCAGGAATTTTGGGATATGGCGGTGGTCCGGCTTCAATCCCGCTTGTTGAAAAAGAAGTGGTCGACCGCTACGGGTGGATGAGCACACAGGAATTCGGGGAAGTGTTGGCGCTGGGAAATGCTCTGCCAGGTCCAATTGCGACGAAAATGGCAGGCTATATCGGATACATGGAAGGCGGCGTGCTCGGTTCCATTGTGGCATTGTTTGCTTCTATCGCCCCTTCGCTTTTACTGATGTTAATTTTGATGGCAACTCTTATGAAATACAAGAATTCCATGCAGGTTAAAAATATCACAAAATTAATCCGGCCGGTTATCGCGGTTTTGCTTGGTGCAATGACCCTGCAATTTTTCTTGACGTCGACAGAAACCTCCGGCAGCATTCAAACAATTGTGCTGATTGCCGTCAGCTATTGGCTGCTTGAAATCCGCAAACTCCATCCGGCCTTCGTTATTATTTTAGCATTGTGCTATGGCGCGTTTACCACGTTCATATGAAATCAAAAACCATCCGATGAGGATGGTTTTTTTCTGCGGTCAATAATCTGGCATTTACGAGCAGATTTATGGACTTTATAAGTGAGTTCTCGGCTGCTATGAGCGAAACTTGTTCAGGGGTATAGTGCAAGCCGATTCTTTTACTTTTATACCGCAATCTATTATTATTTACTAATGCGGACATTTATTATCCGCTTTAGTAAATGCCGGGGGTAATAATGATGCATATGAAAACAGGAGTCGAACAATCGGTTTACGCTATATTGTTGCTGAATATGCTGCCAAACAAAGCGGTATTGCCTTGTGAAGCGATAAGCCAACTGTTAAGCACTTCTCCAACTTATTTTCAGAAACTTTTAAGAAAATTGGTTAACGCTGATCTAATCACTTCCGTACCGGGAGTAAAAGGCGGATTTAAACTTACGAAAAGACCGGAAAATATTTGTGTCTACGACATCTATCAGGCAATAGAAGGACAGAAATCGCTGTATTCTTCAAGCGGTATTTTGGGCGACATGCTTGAATTGAAACAAGAAGAAAGCTGTTGCTTGTTGACGGGTTTGATGGATGAGGCGGAATATGCCTGGAAATTAGTGATGAAAAGGGAAACCATCGCAGCATTAGCTGAAAAAATGAAAGAGCAGCCTTTCCGTTTGAAGACAGAAGAATTGCAGCGATGGGTCCAAGAAAAAATGGTTGCATAAGAAAGGCGGGGAGACAGATGATTGTCAGCCTGACACGTATAAATGAATTAGCCAAGAAAGCACGGGAAACTGGATTGACCAATGCTGAAAAAGTCGAGCAGCAAGTTTTGCGTGAAGATTATTTAAGAGAAATCCGCGGGCAGGTCGAGAACACTGTAACTGGCCTTACTGTATTGGATCCACTTGGAAATGACGTCACTCCTGAAAAAGTGCGCCATGAAAAATCTTTGTTGAATTGATCTTATCTTACTACTTATATAGAAAGAATGTGAAAATATGATGAATGATTATTTAGTGAAAGCTTTGGCATATGATGGACAAGTACGTGCTTACGCTGCCCGCACAACGGAAACAGTGGGAGAAGCACAGCGCCGCCATTACACTTGGCCAACCGCTTCGGCGGCACTTGGCCGTTCAATGACAGCGAGCGTCATGCTTGGCGCGATGATGAAAGGCAACGAAAAGTTAACTATTAAAATTAATGGCGGTGGCCCGCTTGGCACCATCTTAGTGGACGCTAATGCCAACGGAGAAGTACGCGGCTATGTTTCAAACCCGCAAACCCACTTTGATTTGAATGATCAAGGAAAACTGGATGTCAGAAGAGCTGTCGGTACTGAAGGAACTTTATCAGTGTCAAAGGACATCGGATTATTGCAGCCTTATATTGGGCAAGTACCGATTGTTTCAGGCGAACTGGGTGAAGATTTTACAAATTACATCGTCAATTCAGAACAAACACCTTCTTCTGTCGGCGTAGGAGTTATTGTCAATCCTGATAATTCAATTCAGGCATCAGGTGGTTTCATTATCCAGTTAATGCCAGGTACGGAAGAAGAAGTGATTATCAATATTGAAGAACGTTTGAAAGAAATTCCGACGATTTCGAAGATGGTGCGTGATGGAATGACCCCTGAAGAAATTTTGGTAGCAGTGCTTGGTCAAGGGAATGTCAAATTCCTTGATACCATGCCGGTCCAATTCCAATGCCAATGTTCGAGAGAACGGATTTCAAACGCTATTCAAAGCTTGGGCACTGAAGAAATACAAGACATGATTGAAACTGATGGCCAAGCAGAAGCCCAATGCCATTTCTGCAATGAAAATTACCATTTCTCAAAAGAAAATTTGGAAGAGTTATTAAAAGCTGTTATTTAATGATTTGTTGAAACCGCTTAGGAATCTAAGCGGTTTTTTTCTGTTTTTCAATCATTTCATTTGGCCCATGACTACATAATGTGATAACATTATCTTTAATTCGAGATATTTTTATGAAGGATGAATATACAATAACTAGATAAAAACTGGAGGTTTTATAACAATGGAACATATTTTTCAGCAAGGTTCAAAACCGGAAAGTCCCACTTTTTTAATGCTTCATGGCACAGGAGGCAATGAACGCGACCTTTTGCCTTTAGCGGCACACATCGATCCGGGTGCGTCCATCCTGAGCGTCCGCGGAAATGTTTTGGAAAATGGAATGCCTCGCTTCTTCAAACGCTTGGCTGAAGGCGTTTTTGATATGGAAGATTTGAAATTGCGTACAAAAGAGCTTTACGATTTTATCGATCAAGCAGCCCAAAAATACGGCTTTGACCGCAGCAACGTTATTGCAGTCGGCTATTCGAATGGTGCGAATATCGCGGGTAATTTGTTGTTCACTTATGCTGACGCTTTAAGAGGCGCTGTTCTTCATCACCCAATGGTACCGAACCGTGAAACAGAACTTCCGGATTTAACTGGGACTCCGGTGTTTATCGCCGCCGGGACAAACGATCCGATCTGCCCGCCTGAAGAGTCGACAGACCTTGAAAAGCTGCTTCAAAACGCTGGGGCAAACGTAGAGCTCCATTGGGAAAACCATGGCCATCAATTGACCATGTCTGAAGTGGAAGCTGCAAAAACTTGGTATAATAAATTATAAAAATTGACCCTCCTTTGTTTAAACAAAGGAGGGTTTTTCAATGCGAGAAAGGCCTTTTATACTGCCGGGCGGCCCTTATATTTTAATCGAAATAAATTGTCGGAATTGTTGTGTGCATGCGTTTTCGTCGTAATACATAGGGTAGTAGAAGAGTGATATCTACTTTGAAAAGAATAGTTGAAAAGGAAAGGAGGCGAAGGACAGGGCATCCGATTTTTTTCGATAGATTAGAGTCAGAGTGTTTGGTCTGCCGCCAGTTGAACCGCCGATTTCTTGGGATGTTTGAGAAAACAACAGGAGGGTATTTTTAAGGCAAGCAAGATTTTCATCGATACACATAATGAATTGGAGGAAAAGAAAATGGCCGACAATAAGTTTATGGGAACGTTCGACAGCGAACAAGAAGTATTGAGAAAGATTGAAGAACTGAAAGCGCAAGGCGCTACAGAAGACCATATGTACGTTATGGCAAAGGATGAAGATCAGCTTTCCATGGTACGCGGCCGGACAGACGTGGACTATAAATCGGCTGAAGGCAATTGGAAAGACAAATTCATGGGCTTCCTGTCCGGCAATGAGCCTGTGCGCCAGGCGTTTGCAGGAATGGGCGTAGATGAGCAGGAAGCGGACCGTTACTACAATGAAGTTCAGAACGGAAGAATCTTATTATTCGTTGACCGCGATTATATGGACAACAACCAAAGCACAGGAACTCAAAATGCAGCATACGGAACGCCATCGCCTGACCGTACCAATTATGTGGATACAGGCACAGTAGCCCGTGACGGATTGACGGTGGATACAAATGATCAAAATGATGTTTATTTTAATGAAGATCGGCGAGACTTGTATTCTGACGGATCGAAAAGCCCAAGCTCTAGCGACAATACCAGTTATGATGAGACTGCTGGAGTCGGAGACAAAACTGGCACAGGTTTTGGCTTAGGAACAGGCGGTGTTGTAAACGATACGCCGAATCCAGACCGGAATGTAAATGACTTTTCCGCAACAAATAGAGACCGCGATAGCAGTGCAACAACAGACAGCTCTACTGGCATGTTTGGCTCGGGTGGACAAGGCGCTGATGATAGAACAACAACCAACCGAGATTCAGGCGGCTTGTTTGGCGGCGGATCCGACAGGGACGATAATCGTGTAAGTGATAGATCGGATAGAGACGACAACTCTAAGAGTGGCGGCGGTATCCTTGGTGGCCTCTTCGGATCTAACGATTCCGACAATGATCGAGGTCATCGCGATACCGACACGTATGGAACTGATGAAGGTTCAAAAACATCAGACAGCGGCACATTTAGCTCCGACCGCAGCGATACACGCGGTACAAATGATAGAATAGTAGGAACAGGCTTTAGCGGCGACGCAGACAGAAGCCGGACGGATGATCGGCAAGGCGGTTCTAATCTGAATTCAGGCACTAACGGCAGTTTAGATAGAAACCGGGATGCCGATGAAGAGACACTCCGTCTTCACGAAGAGCGTTTGCAAGTGGACAAGGATCGTGTACAAACAGGCGAAGTAAACGTTGGAAAACATGTAGTAGAAGAAAGACAAACAATCGATGTTCCGGTTGAGCGGGAAGAAATTGTAATCGAACGCCGCCCTGTCAACGAGAATGCCACTGACACAACTCGCGGCGGTTCAGGTGTCTCAGCTGATGCTTATCAAGAAGGCGACAGCATCCACATTCCATTAACGGAAGAACGTGTGGAAGTCAACAAAACAAATGTTGTTAGTGAAGAGATTGTTGTCGGTAAACGGAAAGTCCAAGATACGGAAACTATCAATGAGACAGTTCGCCGTGAAGAAGCGGACATTGACGATGACACAAATACGAATTTAGATCGCGGCAAAAAAGACCGTTTTTAATTGAAGCGAACACACAAAGCGGGGAATTCCCCGCTTTTTTGTGTTTATTGCGATATGATAGAAGAAAAGCAGGAGGTAATAAGATATGGACGGCAAAAAAAGAAGTGACGTAAAACCAGGCCTAGAAGTGAACATCGTATTGAAGCAAGACCAGCGTACAGGAAAGAAAACGCGTGGCGTAGTGAAGGATTTACTAACAAATTCTGCGACCCATCCCCATGGCATTAAGGTGCGTCTTGAAGACGGCCAAGTTGGCCGGGTAAGCGAAATTTTAAGTTCAAAATAACAAGGGTCAAGAAAACAAAATTCAAAGCAAAAGGGCTCATTGTTATGGGCTCTTTTTCATGTCCAGACTCCAGCGCCCAGCCCCTCGAGGTCGCTTTGGCCTTAAGTTCATGGCAAAAAGCGCCATGACGCTTAAGCCCTCCAGCGCTTGTCGGGGCTAACCGGGCGCATGCGCTTTTCTTGTGTCCAGACTCCAGCGCCCAGATTCTAGGGTCATAAGTCGTCTCGGCTGTGCGGCAAAGAACCCCGCTTCGCCGATCTGCCTTATGCCCGTCGAATCTACCGGGCGCATGCGCTTTTCTTGTGTTAAAATAAAAGGACTTAAAACCGGAGGAGTATCGTATGAGCCAATTTTTTGAACGCAAACAGCAGGAACTTGGAGTCCAATTAAATAAAATACAGCGAAAAGCGGTGGAGCGCACGGAAGGCCCATTGTTGCTTTTGGCATGCCCAGGATCAGGGAAAACGACCACGATGATCATGCGCATCGGCTATTTAATTGAAGAAAAAGGAGTCGCCCCGCAGCGGATCAAAGCGATAACGTTCAGCAAGGCATCCGCCGTCGATATGCTTGAACGCTATAAGCGTTTTTTTCCAAAACAGGCGCCCGTTGATTTTTCGACCATCCATAGCCTGGCTTTTGAAATTACGCGGGAGTACTTTTCAGGCTCACGTTACGTAATGATTGAAGGCAGCGAAACCAATGGACTGCACAAAAAGCGGCTGTTGCGCGAAATGTACCAGACCGAGAACGATGAGCCGATTACAGAAGATCAACTGGATGAGTTGACGTCTTTTATCAGCTTCGTCAAAAACAAAATGCTTCCAAGAGCAAAGTGGAATAAGCTTGAAGGCCCGTTTCCTGGGGCTGTTGAAATTTTAAGAACCTATGAAGCATTCAAAGAGAACTATGACGTAAGGTTAGTAGATTTCGATGATATGCTGACCCTAGCCAATGAGGCTTTGGAAAAAGACAAAGTGCTTCTGGCGAAGTATCAAGCGCGATGGGATTATGTGATGACAGATGAAAGCCAAGACACATCATTGATTCAGCATGCCATCGTTGAGAAGCTTGTGGCTAGGCATAATAATTTATGTGTCGTGGCTGACGACGATCAGTCTATTTACACTTGGCGTGCCGCGGAACCGACTTACTTATTGAAATTTAAAGATGTCTATCCAACAGCGTATATCATGAAGATGGAGCGGAATTACCGTTCTTCGAAGACTATTGTGGATGCGGCAAATATCTTTATCAAATCGAATAAAAAACGGCATGACAAAAACATGTATACGAAACAAGCAGAAGGCAGCCCAATCGTCTTGCGTAAGCTCGCTTCTGAAGAAGATCAACTAAAATACTTGCGGAAAGAATTGCAGAAATTGACGAGTTTTGGCGATGTGGCAATTCTTTACCGCAATAACTCGTCATCTACGCTGTTAATGAGTGAACTTGACCGCCTTGGCATTCCTTTTTATATGAAAGATGCCGATAATCGATTTTTCTCTCACTGGATTGTAGAAGATATGCTGAATTTTATGCGCTTTAGCTTAAAGCCCGAACGCCTTGATATTTACGCGAAAATCGCCTCAAAAACGAATGCTTACTGGTCGGGTTCACAATTGAAGTATTTGAGCCGCATGAAACCATCGGATAAAAATGCATTCGACGAAATTAATCTCAATGTGACACTGAAGGATTATCAAATCAAGATTTTAGGGGAACAAAAAAAGTGGTTTGAAGCATTAAAAACGATGAAGCCGTTAAAAGTTATCCGGACCATCCGAGGTGACCTTGGTTATGACCAAATGCTTTCGAGCCGCGCTGAAAAATTCGGTATGCGGATGGACTACCTGTCACAGATTTTGGTCACGCTTGAACAAATTGCAGAGCCGCTAGCCTCCATGACTGAGTTTGCCAAGCGTTTAAAGGAACTTGAGCAAGTCACCCAGCAGGCGAAGGCAGAAAAGACTGATGATATGTTAACGTTGTCGACTTTCCATAGCTCGAAAGGGTTGGAGTTCGACCGAGTTTATATGATTGATCTAGTGGAAGGTGTTATCCCGACAGAAGAAGATGCGGAGCAACCAGATTTGCTGGAAGAAGCCCGCCGGTTGTTTTATGTAGGTATGACGCGGGCAAAAAACCATTTGGAATTGATCAGTTGCGGCAACGAGTCCCGTTTTATGGCTGAGGTGCGGGAAATCGTGGTGCCAGATAAACAGCCCGTAAGAAAGCAAACGGCTGCTCCGGCAAAACCAATCAAGGTCAAAGTTCCAGACAACCCAAATGCCGTGCAACAGGATGAAGTGCTGGTAGAAGGCGCTAAAGTCCGCCACCGGGTTTTTGGTGCGGGGAAAATTATCGGACGTGACCATGAGCGGCTTGTCATTCAATTTGCCAAAGAGCGCAAAGAGCTGATGATCGACATCTGCCTGAGTTACAAACTGCTGGAATTAATCAAGTAAGAACCAAGTTGAGGGGCTTGGAGAAGTTTAGAGAACGCGAGGAAAAAACATGAAAATCAGGGATTGGGATCAAAGTTTAAAAGTTCGCCTTATAGGCGAATTTTTTATGAATACAAGTTATTGGATGGTATTTCCGTTTTTGGCGATTTACTTTGCTGAAGAATTTGGGAAAGGAATGGCGGGTTTTTTGCTCATTGTCTCACAAGTTTTTTCAGTTGCTTCAAATTTAGTTGGAGGATATTGCGCAGACCGTTATGGACGCAGGCAAATGCTGATGTTGGCATCTATAGGCCAAGGAATAGCGTTCTTGTTGTTCGCCTTCGCAAATTCCCCATGGCTCGAATCCCCTATTCTTGGATTTGTTGCCTTTACAATTGTTGGAATGTGCAGCTCTCTTTACTGGCCGGCCAGTCAAGCGATGATTGCTGATGTTATTCCTGAGAAATACCGGAGTGATGTCTTTGCTATATTCTATACTACTTTAAATATAGCTGTAGTTATCGGGCCTCTTGCTGGAGCGGTGCTATTTTTCTCTTTCCGTTTTGAGTTGCTGCTAGCTGTGGCTCTGATTTCCATGGCCCTTGGTCTGGTAATGCGGTTTTATACAAATGAAACCTTGGCACAAGAAACAATGGAGAAATGGGGAAGTGAGGCATCGGCGAGCTGGGTTACTGCTGTAGGCAAACAATTCCGCGAATATGGGCTGATTTTCAAAGACCGGTTGTTCTTATTGTTCATTATTGCAGGAATTCTTGGAGCACAGACTTTTATGCAGCTGGATTTGCTTATTCCTGTGTATTTAGAGGAGCGCATTAATGTGCAAACCGTGGCTTCGCTATTCGATTGGGAGTGGACGGTAACAGGAGAGACATCATTCGGATTCTTGCTTGCTGAAAATGGGTTGCTTGTGGCGCTTTCAACAGTCATCGTTACGAGATGGATGACAAAGTATCAGGAAAAATGGGTATTTTTCATGGCGGCCGTTCTTTACGGAGTGGCCATGTGGATTTTCCCGTTAACTACTCTTTTCTGGATCATGATCGTGGCAATGGGGATTTTCACATTTGCGGAATTGATGATAGTGGGGCTGCAGCAAAGCTTTATATCAAAATTGGCGCCTGAAGAAATGCGCGGGCAGTATTTTGCAGCAGCAAGTATGCGCTACACGATTGGACGGATGATTGCTCCAATATCAATTCCGATGACAGCTTGGTTCGGGTTCGGCTGGACATTCGCTATTTTGGGGATACTGGCTATCGCCAGCGGTTTTGTCTACCTCCTTATGTTCCGCTTGTTTGAAAAACAGCCATCTTATTGAACAGCCCTGTGCTGTAGGTTATGTACGGATAGCTAATTAGAAACAAAAAGGCCTTCCTTAAAACAGGAAGGTCTTTCTGTTTATTCTTTTTTAACTAACTTCAAAAGCATGTGTGCCATCATATGCTGTTCTTCTTTGTCTCCGACTTTCCACAATTCCTGTAACAGGTATTCTTCGCGGTTTTTCGGTTCTTCGTTTTTCGCTAAATAGTTGGCTACTTTTTCGGTAATCTGCGCTAAGCGTTCTTCGCTTAATCCCATTTTTTCGCCGATTTCGACTTTGCTGCTCAAGTACTCTTTGAAGTGATTGAAATTGGCCAGAATGTCTTCTTTCTTTTCGTCGTCAAAGGATCGTAATTTCTCATCAACTTTTTTATCAACGTTTTCCATTTCTTTACTCACTCCTTTTAGTTTCTTGCATTTCTTGTTTACCACCCTGAAAATTTTCTAAACGTCAGATTGTTCAAAAAGAAGGAGTATTCTCGTTTACGGAAAATGTCTTCGGGTATTCACTATAACAAGGATGGAATTTAAGGAGGATGATGAATGCATGATCTTGTATAACGAAATCCAAGAGTTGAAGAATTTTAACTGTGAGGACCGATGTGTACTGAGCGTTTACTTAAATACGAATCCAGCAGATTTAGAAGCTCAAAACGGTGCTTGGAGAATCCATCTTAAAAACGGCCTTAAGCGTTTAGATGAATACTTAATGGCGTCTCAAGACGAGAAAGAAATAAATAATTATAAAAAATTAAAGAAAAAAGTAGAACGCGAAATTCTGGATCACCAAAACGATTTGCACAAAGGCGTGATTATTTTTGCATCGCCGCATCAGGACCTCTGGTTTGTCCATTACGTCCAAGTGCCGGTAAAAACAAGCTTCCATTGGGAGACGAAACCGGTATTGGATGAACTGCGTTATATGTATAAAGCTTATCCGTATGCAGGAATCATTTTGCCGAGTTTTAAAGGCGTCCGAATCATTGATACATCAATGGGAATAGTAAATGAAGAGATTTTTCACGAATTTGATCCGGGATTAGATTTCTGGATTGAGCAAAAAGGGGTTCATTCTGCTGGACATACAGCAGGCAGCAGTACAAGTTCATTTGGCCCTCAGAGCCATGTAGGAGGAAACTCAGGCAGTGCGGCAGATGACTTCAACTGGAGAATGAAAGAAAATTTAGACCGCTTCTACAAAGACATTGGCAACCAAGTTGAAAAGCTGAAAAAAGAGCGCCACTGGGATGAAATCCATATAGTAGGAGAGACTGAACAAGCGAAAGCTTTTGCCAAGGTATTGCCGAAAAAGCCGGCAAGCTGCTTGTATAAAAACTTAAGCAATAGTTCTCCAAGCCAAATCATCCATGAAGTATTCGAAAATCTTGGTTAACTGAAAAGCCTCAGTGCTATACTGGGGCTTTTTTAATTTGGTGAAGGGCAAAATGTGCAAGTTGCGAAATGGGGCAGTTCTTTATATAAGCAGCACGTTTTCCGGAGCGGGCTTGATACGGCATGCTCGAGTGTTAGGGAACCGATCATCTTTTGGACATAAGAGGTTTTCATGGGCTGCCAATTAGCGGAGTCGAGCAGCCATTCCATGTCTTCGGCAACCCTGCGCGGCTGACGCTTTTCGATGCTCGCGTAGAACCATAAAAGAGAACCGAGAATATTTTCCCATAAAGTAATAGGGGAAATTTTAACGAACTTGCGGAACTCAGCAATCAATTCATGTGTTTGTTCATGGAGTATAAAATGCATGGCTTCAAAACGGTTTTCTGGCGTAATTGTTAGGAAGTGCCGCGAGTCGACATGGGTTTGCAGCAAGTTGTAGCCGAAATTATGGACTCGGTCGAACCGAAGCTCTTGCCAGGAACATGCGAAATAGCCGTTGTGGTTGGTTATCAAATCAAATTGTGCTGAAACAAAAAGCGCATATTGGCGGAAAAAGTAAGAGACAGCCACACCATCGTTTTTGGCGTTGCTCCAATGTTTGATTTCGTCTACCATAACTCTGGAATTTTGCGGCAATGGCTGATGCGGTGGCCGGTCAACAGTAACAGAGTGAGCAGCAAGTGCATATTTAAGGTGAGCAGAGAAGGGCATAACGGAATACTCCTTTTTGTTATATGCTACGTTAAGAAAGAGTTTTTGCAAAGGTATAAGAAAAGCTTATGGCAATACATAAAAACAAGCGCATTTCTTTTTTGGTGAATGATGAGTATGCTGAAAAGAAAAGGGGTTTAGACATGGATTTTGCTATTACTAAAATCGACCATATCCAAGTAGCAGCACCAAGCAATAGTGAACAATCCGCTATCGATTTTTACAGTGGCATTCTTGGAATGGAACAAGTGGAAAAACCGGCTGCGCTAAAAGGAAGAGGGGGAGTATGGTTTGAATTTGGAGCATATCAGCTGCACGTCGGTGTGGAAGAACCTTTCTCATCTGCAAAAAAAGCGCATCCTGCTTTTCAAGTTGCCGGTTTTGAGCAACTGCAAAAGCACTTGAATGCAAGTGGCATTGACGTGAAGAATGATGATAGCATACCAGGCGTCACTCGCTTTTTCATTTCCGATCCGTTCGGCAACCGGCTAGAGTTTTTAAATACAGGCTTATGAGCGATGTGAGCCCTTCTATGAGCACTTTACAACGTTCTATGGTCACATTTCCAAACAAAACAAAAACGCTCCGCTGCTGCGGAGCGTTTATTTGCTTATTGGGCAATAAGGGCATTTGTCGGTGCCGGGTACTTCTTTCAACAAGCAGCACGTAATGCGCTTATAATCATTTTTCGCTTCAGGAAAAGTTCGTCCGCCTAAAAATTGTTGAAAAAACGATTTGCGCATTTCAGGCTGCCAAAGGGCTGCCTCCATCAATGATGCTACATCGTGTTCAGCTTGCTCCGAATCCTGCATGCCGTACATCCAGATGGCATACCCCCAAATGTTTTCCCATAAAGTAATTTTTGATACATGTCCGATTTTTTTGAATGCCTCAACTGCCGGCATGGCATAGTGCTTCAAGACAGTTTCCAAATCGCCTGCTTGGCGTTCCCTCAGAAAGCGTTCATCAATGGCGAAAGATATGCCACCAGCATTTTTCGTCAAATAGACATTACTTAACTGGCCATCCCACATCTTTCCATGAGCCAGCAAGTAGAGTTGAGCGGTAATGAAAAAGCCGAAGCGCCGCATAAAAACAGACGAGGCTACGGCTTTGGTTGGTGCTTCAACTGTTTGGCTGATTTCGGCGAACAATTCGGCTGAGCGATTGTCCATGCTTTCCTGAACGGTCATAAAGCCGGAAGCGCCGTTTTGGACAGCTACTTGAAAAAGTTCCAATTCTTTCATCTTAAGAACCGGTTTTGGCTTCCCGGAGTTCTGGGACGATGCAGCGGCCACGGCCAAATGGTACACAATGCGGCGTGCCAAATAGCGGATCTTTGGAAACTTGGCACTCCATGCCGAATACGGAACGGACCAAATCGCAATTGATGACATCTTCCGGCGTGCCTTGGCCAAACACTTCGCCGTCTTTAATGGCGATAATATTGTGGGCGTAGCGGGACGCCAAATTCAAATCATGAAGCACCATGATAATGGTGCGGCCCTGTGTTTCATTCAGTTCAAATAATAGGTCAAGAATTTCGATTTGATGGGTCATGTCTAAATAAGTGGTTGGTTCATCTAATAGGATGATGTCAGTATCTTGGGCTAGTGTCATAGCAATCCATGCGCGTTGGCGCTGGCCGCCGGATAATTCATCAACCGGTTTATCGCGGAATTCGTCGACGCGGGTTGCTTTCATCGCCGCTTCAACTTTTTCCGTATCTTCTTCAGTCCACCGCTTTAGCCAAGATTGATGCGGATAGCGTCCTTGTTTCACGAGATCGTGGACCGTCAACCCTTCTGGAGATACCGGCGATTGCGGCAAGATGCCCATTTTCTTTGCAACTTCCCGGGAAGACATGCGATGTACTTCTTTGCCTTCCAATAAGATTGAGCCTTCTTGTGGCTTCAATAAACGCGCGATTGAGCGAAGAAGGGTGGACTTGCCGCAGCCGTTGCTGCCGACAAACACTGAAATTTCGCCGCGCGGAATGGATAGATTCAAATTCTCAAATAATAGGTTTTCGTTATATCCAATAGACAGGTCATTTGTTTGGACAGCCATCGTCATTGTGTGATTCCTCCACATCTTTCGCCGTTTGTATAACTGATACAATTTCTCAATACGCTAACTATATCATAAATTTGCAATAAGTGAGAACGATTTTCACTATGAATCTAAATAATCCTTTACAAATGTGACAAAAAACAATAAAATGAAAACGTATTGAGAATCGTTATCAAATAACCTTGGGGGTTACAAAATATGAAGCAGCGAATTTTATTATTGCTGGCAATTTTGGTGCTTGTCCTTGCAGGATGTTCTTCTGCAAGCGAAGAGTCTCCAGCGACGGAAACAACAGCAGAACCGGTTACGATCACAGGAACAAATGGAGAAGTGGCGTTGGATGCGCCAGCTAAAAAAGTTGTTGTGCTTGAGTGGACATATGCAGAAGATTTGCTGGCAGTTGGCGTGCAGCCGGCAGGTATGGCGGACATCGCTGAATATGGAGACTATGTTAATATTGAACCGCAATTGGATGAAACAGTTGTTGATGTGGGAGGACGGCAAGAACCTAATTTGGAAGCAATTGCCGCCATCGAGCCTGACTTGATCATCGGCGTTAGTTTCCGCCATGATGCAATGCTGGCGGACTTGGAAAAAATCGCACCTACTGTGATTTTTAACCCTTATCCGGAAGACGAAAGCATCGACCTGTATGAAGAAATGGAAACAACATTTAAAGAAATTGCAAAAGCTGTAGATAAGACTGCGGAAGCCGATCAAGTGCTTGCAGATCTGGACAGTGAATACGAAGAAAAAGCGGCTGAGATTGAAGCGGCAAACCTGAAGACAAAAGATGTCATTTTAACACTTGCTTATACAGGGCCACAAGCGCCGGAAATTCGCGTCTTTACACCGAACTCTATGGCATCGATTATCTTAGAGCGCATCGGTTTAAACAATGTCCATCAACCGGACCAATTTGAAGTGTTCGGCTCTAGTACTTTTAATGTCGAAGGCTTAGTGAAATACGAAGATGCCAACTATTTGTATACGGTGCCGGATGAAGACAATATTTACGAAAACCAATTAAAAGGCAACGAAGTATGGGAAAACTTGGCGTTCGTTAAAGAAGGCCGCACATTTGATTTGGGCGCGGACACATGGCTGTATGGAGGTCCTTTATCAGCGAAGACGCTCATGGACCAAATCACGGAAGCTATGGTGAGCAACTAATGCAAGGAAAAGTAAAACAGAAGTCCTTTGTCTCTTTGGCAGGGGGCTTTTTCCTGCTTATAGCACTATCGCTCGTCCACTTGACGCAAGGGCAGGCCGACTATACTGCGGCAGAACTGTTGCGAGGGGTATGGTCAGAAGGGCGTATCCAGGATATTGTCACAAGTCTCCGGCTGCCGCGGCTTGTAATCGGCTTGGTGGCGGGCGGTGCACTGGCTGTGTCCGGTGCCGTATTGCAGACGTTGACCAACAATCCGCTCGCTTCTCCAGGAACTTTGGGGATTAATGCCGGTGCGTTTTTCTTTGTAGTCATTTCGGTTATTTTCTTTCCATCACTATTTGGCCAATTCCCATTCGTTACATCTCTACTAGGAGCGGTGATTTCGTCGCTTCTGGTGGTAGGATTGTCAGGAAAGCAGATGGATCCTGTCCGGGTTGCACTGACCGGAATGATTATTTCGCTGCTGTTTTCTTCAATGACCGGAGCGTTGCAGTTGTTATTTGAAAATCAAACAAATGGCCTCTTTTTATGGGGATCGGGAACACTTGTCCAATTGAATTGGGACGGTGTGCAATTTGCGGCACCGGTCGTTGCTGCTTTTCTGGTCGCCGCTTTATTGCTGGCGAAATCAATGGATGTGCTATCGCTCGGAGAGGACATTGCCTCGTCGCTCGGCCAAAATGTCCAACTTGTCAAGTTGTCTGCGTGGGGAATCGCTATCGTTCTGTCTGCTGCAACTGTCAGCGTTGTCGGTCCGATCGGTTTTATCGGCCTGATGGCGCCTCATATTGTCCGGATGATGGGAATACGCGGTCATTTGCCGATTTTTATCCACTCCTTTTTATGGGGAAGCGTCATGTTGATTGGAGCGGACGTGCTCGGCCGGCTCATTCAGCCAGGACAGGAAGTGCCGGTTGGTGCAATGACGGCACTGATTGGCGGTCCTTGGTTGCTGTATTTAGCATGGAAGACGGCAAAATCGCTGAAACGCGGCGATCGCCAAATGGGCGGCACAACAAAGCCCCTCCGTTTAACATGGGTGGTGCCGCTGCTAGTGGGAATGATTGCGGTAATCATTACATTGGCGCTGAGCTTTAATGGGACCGAATGGTCGTTTGAATGGATGAAACCGGTTGTCTGGAATTTCCGTGTTCCACGGGTGCTTACTGCATTTATCGTTGGTGTCATGCTGGCAATTACCGGGGTAATTCTGCAAGGAGTGCTCCGCAATCCGCTGGCCGATTCAAGCGTACTCGGCGTTACGTCGATGGCAGGGGCTGGCGCGATGTTGCTTCTCGTCGTATTTCCTGAAATTCCACCCGCCTTTTTACCGCTTGGTGCAACTCTCGGTGCGGTCTTGGCGCTTGGCATCATCTTAGTGACGGCTTGGAAAAATAATTTCCAGCCGATGCTTGTCGCTTTAATGGGCATTGCCATTTCGGCATTCGGTTCTGCGGCTACACAAGTGTTTGTCGTCAAAGCGAAATTGGCTGTTGCCAGTGCACTTGTCTGGCTTTCTGGAAGCACGTATGGCAAAGGCTGGGAAGATGTCCAATTTGCACTTCTATTGTTTGCCTTGTTTATTTGGCCAGCTATTTACATTACGCGCAGTTTGGACACACTGACATTCGGCGATGATGTAGCGGCAGGCCTTGGCTTGAATATCCGCTCCACTCGTGTAGGGGCATTGATCATTGGCGTCGCTATTTCGACAATCGCTGTATCTGTTGTCGGCACCATCGGTTTTATCGGCCTGGTGGCTCCGCATATCGCCCGCCGTTTGGTCGGTTTCCGCCATTTGCCACTCATGCTTGCTTCAGGCTTGATTGGCGGCTTGTTGCTGGTTACCGCTGATTTTATCGGCCGCATTTTAATCGCACCTAAAGACATCCCGAGTGGCTTAGTCGTCGCTTTGATCGGAACGCCTTACTTGTTGTATTTACTGCGGAAAATGAAATGAAGTAAAAAGGCCTGCCGTTTCGGCAGGCCTTTTTATTGATTTAAACCGATTGCAGTGTAACTGCAGGGCCGAAGAATTCGAAATGTATTTGTTCCTCTGTCATGCCAAGAGCCCGAAGTTCCTGAATGATGCTTTCCATAAACGGAACAGGCCCGCATACATATGCATCGCCTGTGATATCTACAATTTCTTTTAAGACATCACGGGTGATATACCCTTGAGGTTGATCGGAATACAACACTTTGTACGCTGCGTTCGGCATAGAAGCGATATAAGTTTGAATATCGTTGTCAAAAGCATGCATGGCTTTATTGCGTGCCGCGTGGAGGAAGGCAGTTGGCCGCTCAGGCGTCACTGTAGCGACTGTTTCGAACATACTTATCATTGGCGTAATGCCGACGCCTCCGCTGATAAAGGCAACAGGCGATTGTTTGTCAGCATCCAATACAAACGAGCCGGCTGGGGCGCTTGCTTCAAAAGCATCGCCAACATTTATTTCATCGTGCAAGTAAATCGATACTCGGCCATTTGGATCGTTGTCTGCATCACGTTTTACTGAAATGCGGAATTCATCCGGTTTTGCAGCTTGCGACAAGCTATACTGCCGGTTGAACAAATATTTTTCTCCTGGAATTGCCAGGCGGACGGAAATGTATTGGCCTGGCTCGTAAACAGGAACGTTCGAACCATCAGCGGGTTTTAAATAGAAAGAAGTGATGTTTTCACTTTCCTTCACTTTTTCCGCTACAACGAACTTCTTGAAGAACGCCCAACCGTTTTCCTGGTTTTCCATTTTTTTATACATGTCTTTTTCGACATTGATAAAAACGTCAGCGATGACGCCATAAGCTTCTGCCCAAGCATTGATGATGTCATCAGTCGCTGCATCGCCCAGTACTTCTTTAATGGCTTTCAATAGATACTCGCCGACAATCGGGTAGTGCTCCGCTTTAATGCCAAGGCTCACATGCTTGTTGGCGATCTGTACCACAGCAGGCAAGATGGCTTCTAAATGATCGATATGTAATGCTGCTGCATATACTGTATTGGCAAGGGCTGCTTGCTGGCGGCCTTTAGCCTGGTTGGCGTGGTTAAAAATATTCAGCAGTTCCGGATGTGCTTCAAAAAGATTGCGGTAAAAAGTGGTCGTAATAGTTGTCCCATGAACTTCCAGTACAGGCACTGTAGACTTGATGATGGCTTTTGTTTGTTCGGATAACATAGTCTTTCGCTCCTTTTGTTTTTTTATAATTTGACTATAATCCTCTTTCTGATTTAAAGATATATTTAAAATACATGTTTTAAAATTAGACATATTTGCTTTCACATAAAAGACATATTGCTTTTATCTTATGCAGGCTTAATTTCTTTTAAGGAGGGTCTAGACTCGTTATACTGAGAAAGCAGGGAAGGTGAGCATAATGAGGTTGACAATGTATACCGATTTTTCATTGCGTGTATTGATTTACTTGGGGACACAAGAAGAAGGAAAGCTCACGACCATTCAGGAAATTTCCGACGCCTACAATATATCGAAAAACCATTTGACGAAAGTGACATTTGAACTTGGAAAAGCGGGTTTTATCCACACAGTCCGCGGCCGCGGAGGAGGAATCCGGTTAGCGGACGCTCCGCAGAATATCAATATCGGGACAGTTGTAAGGCAAATGGAAGACGATTTTCATTTGGTGGAGTGTTTTGATGTTAAGCATAATCGATGTCCAATTGCGCCAGTTTGCGGACTTCGCGGCGTTCTGGGAAAAGCGCTCCATGCTTATTTGTCTGTCCTTGATCAATACACGCTGGAAGATCTGCTGGGGAATAGGGAAGGGCTGCGCGCCATTTTACAATAATAAAAACGGCTCGAACAACTCGAGCCGTTTTTATTATTGTAATTCGATTGTTTGTGGCTCTTCGCCTTTTTTATTAATAAGGCGGACCCGGTTCGGTTTAATGGCCAAAATTACCAAGTTTGGATCATCGGGTCCTGTGAACCAGCCTTTCAAGGCATCGTTCCATACTTTGTCGATCATGCTTTGATCGTCGTGGATGCCCATTTCGCCTTCGATTTCCAAGAAAGCATCTCCAACACCTTGGCCTTCATAACCTAAAAGAATATGGACATGGGGATTGTCTTCAAGTTCATCGACTTTTTGGGTTTGTTTGCTAGTAGCCGTATACAAAGTGAATTCATCATTGAAAAAAGTCATGTAACGGGAATGGGGTTTATTGTTTTTTACTGTCGCCAACGTCCCGACATGGCTTTCTTCTAAAATTTTCAATGCACTGTTCTTCAATTCTTCTTGGTTCATTGTCATCTCTCCTTTTAGCTTGTTAATCTCATTCAAATAAAAAAGAACCGTATGGAGCTATTCATGCGGTTCTCTTGATGAAAGCCCTTGTTCGTCCGAAATCAGTCCGGATATTTTTCCTCACTGGAGGAATTGCTTTTTGTTGAGCGAGGATTAGCTTCATCCTGCATGTCTTGTTTCAAATCTTCCAAGGCAATGGTATCCACATTTTGTTCTTCTTCGAACATATCTTGTATGCTTTGATTGTCGGTAGTGAACTGTTCTGGGTTATCCATAGAGGGAACTGCTTTTTTTTCATGTTTGCCATCACCGGGATGATTGTTCGTCATTGATAAAGCACCTCTTTCTTTTGATGTTAGTTGTATATTCCTTTATTGGGGAGATTTAAAACATAGACAGGCGGGGTGGCGAGCGTCAGGCCGTGCATAGAGGTTTTTGCTTTTTGTATAAACACTGAAAATAGCAACCGGCAAGAAGTGTATGATAAGATAGAACTATTGAATGAGAGGAGTTGCATCATGGAAACAAAACCTTCAATTACTGTAGGCGGATTGCAATTCAACTGGGATATTGCTGAAGGGAAATTCCAGTTTGAAGGGCAAGATTCCGTCCTTTTTTGGACTTCAACTGCTATGAAAATGTTCTTCGATTCAGTGGAAGAAATTTCTGGGGAAGAAGCAGCAGGCGTAGTGTTAGAAACTACAGGATTTCGCCAAGGAGTGGTAGTAGGTGATTATTTTGCTGACAAAAAAGATGTAGATGTAGCGACAGCTGCTGGATTAATCACGAATACATATGCTTCTGCTGGTTGGGGATTAGCTGAAATCCGGGATTTGAACACGGAAGAAGGCACGCTTGAAGTTCATTTGAGCAACAGCTGGGAACATAAGATAAACGTTGCCCAAGGGAAAAAAGTCGGCGGCAATTTCTTGCCGGCGCATTACGCAGGAATTTTCACAAAACTTTTAGGACGCAATATTTGGTATAAAGTTGTTCATCATCAAATCGAAGGTTTTGATGAAACAATGATTCGGTATTTTCCTTCCGAGGAAAATATCGAGAGAAATATTCATCGGCTTGCCCGTTCGAAAGAAGCGGAGCAAATTCGCCAGTTAGAAAACTTAGTGGAAGAAAAAACAGCTGAGCTGAGTGATTTGATCAAAGAAATTTCTTCGCCGATCATCCCGGTGTTAGAAGATATAGTTGTCGTTCCTCTATTGGGGACGTATGATGAAAGCCGCGCGGAAGAATTGCTTGTAAAAACACTGCAAAACTTGCCGACCCATAAAGCGAAATACTTGGTGCTGGATTTGACAGGCTTGAACAACCGCTTTACTGAACACGCCGCCAGTTTGATCGATAAGCTGGGAGCCACCGCTTCATTGATTGGGACGTCTACGATCTTAGTCGGTATTTCTCCGCAAATGAGTATGGTCATTGCTGAATCCGGCATCAACTTATCTAAATTCAATTGCTTCCAAACATTGCAGCACGGCATTCACTATGCCTTGGCGCAAAATGGACGGAGTATCGTTTGAAAATAAAAAAGACCAGTTTAACTGTAAAGTTAAACTGGTCTTTTTGCGTTATGAAGCTGCTTCGCCCATACGAAAGAAAATTATTTTTGCTCCATTGATCTAACGATTTCCACGATGACTTGAGTTGCTTTTTCCATGTTTTCCGCGGAAATGAACTCGTATTTGCCGTGGTAATTTTCACCGCCGGTAAAGATGTTCGGTGTCGGCATGCCCATGTAAGATAACTGGGAACCATCTGTTCCGCCGCGAACCGGGACAATATTCGGCTCAATGCCTAAGGTTTTAAGAGCGGCTTCTGCTGAGTCGACAATTTCCATTACCGGCTCGATTTTCTCGCGCATATTATAGTATTGGTCTTCGATCTCTAATTTTACGGCATCAGTGCCGTATTCACTTTGCAGTTTTTCAGCCACTTGCTGCATGTAAGCCTTTTTCGCTTCAAATTCGTCTTTATCAAAATAACGGATAATGTAGGATAAGACGGCTTTTTCCACATCGCCATGGAAACTGTTAAGGTGAATAAACCCTTCATAGTCTTCGGTTAACTCCGGCACTTCATTTTGTGGCATTTCCTGCTGGAAGCGGATTGCCACTGTAGAAGCGTTGACCATTTTGTTTTTTGAAGAGCCAGGGTGGACGCTCTTTCCTTGAATTGTCAGCTTAGCAGCAGCAGCGTTAAAGCTTTCGTACTGCAATTCGCCAAGCGGTCCGCCATCCATTGTATATGCAAAGTCTGCGCCAAACCGGGCAACATCAAACTTGTGCGGTCCTTTGCCAATTTCTTCATCCGGTGTGAAAGCTACACGGATTTTTCCGTGCTTGATTTCCGGATGCTGGACCAAATATTCTATCGCCGTCATGATTTCAGCGATTCCGGCTTTGTTGTCAGCGCCGAGAAGCGTCGTGCCGTCTGTCGTAATCAGTGTGTGGCCGACGTAATTTTTTAATGCTGGAAAATCTTTTGGAGACATAACAACCGTTTCGCTCAAGGCAATATCGTTGCCGTCATAGTTTTCGACTCGCTGAGGGTTGATATTTTTGCCGGTGAAATCAGTGGCCGTGTCAACATGTGCCAAAAAGCCGACCACTGGAAGGTCTTTGTCTGTGTTGGAAGGAAGTGTGGCGAACAGGTACCCATGCTCGTCCATTTCGACTTCTTGAAGACCGATTGCATTCATTTCTGTTTCCAATTCGCGCAGCAAATCCCATTGGCCTGGGGTAGAAGGCGTGGAATTGGCGGTGAAATCGGATTGTGTATCAATTTTTGCGTAGCGCACAAGGCGTTCGATTAACGTTTCAAGCATGAATAGATCCTCCTAGTATATGTATTACTCATATTTTAGCATGAAAAGAACGAATTTTGGCAATATGCATGATGAGATAGGGCGGTTAATATTTTACACAGCAAAAGGCAGTATTCCGATTAATGGAATACTGCCTTTTCTTCAAAACTATTATTTCGCTTTTTCTTCTAAAGCCTGTGCGTGTGATTTTTTTACTGCTGATAGCAACTCTGCATCAGTCAATAAGCGGTAGCCCGTGTTGGCAAGCGCTTTTGCGCCTTTAATGAGTGCTTCGTTGCCTGCTTCTGATTTTGCGGCTTCGCGGAATTCAACCGTATGTGCAATCAACTCATCCGGACCGATTTTGATATAAGGATGGGCTGTCGGCACTTCGTAGCTGATATTGCCCGCATCTGTCGAACCAAGCCCTGTTGACCGGGAAGCGGCGACTTCTTCGCCGACACTCTGCAATTCCTCACGGACGACTGCATCCAATGCATCGGTAAGCACCAAGTCTTTCACTTCGTTTTGGAAACGTTCAATTTTAACAGTGGTGCCTGTCGCCAGTGCTGCACCTTCAGCAATTGCCCGGATTTTTCGGGCGGTGTCGGCTGTTTTCTTCCAGGAGTCACCACGGATAAAGAAACGGGCTGAAGCATATTCCGGAATGATATTCGGCGCGTCGCCGCCGTGCGTAATGATGCCGTGTACGCGCGCATCAGACGGCAGCTGCTGGCGCAGTGCATTGACACTATTGAACAACTGAATGATAGCATCCAGCGCATTTACGCCTTCTTCAGGTGATGCAGCAGCGTGCGCGGGCTTGCCGTAAAAATGAAAATCCAGAGGATCGACAGCAAGGGAAGGACCGGTGATCGCCGATTTCCCGGATGGATGAATCATTAACGCTGCATCGATGCCTTCAAGCAGGCCGTGTTTTACGAAACTGCCTTTTGCGCTGCCATTCGGGCCGCCTTCTTCAGCAGGGGTGCCGAGCACAACTACGCGTCCGCCGGTAAAGGCGAATGTTTCAGACAAGGCGATTGCTGCAGCAACACTCGTTGTTCCGATAATATTGTGGCCGCATGCGTGGCCGATTTTCGGTAAAGCGTCGTATTCTGCCAGATAGGCGATAGTCGGGCCAGACAAGCTGCTTTCCTTGCTTGCAAAAAAGGAAGTTTCATGGCCGGCCACAGCAGTTTCCACTGTAAACCCGGCATCTTCCAGCAACTCAACCAGCGTGGCGCTGGCAAAAACTTCTTCATTGCCGATTTCCGGTTTTGCATGGATGGCTTGGCTCGTCGCAATATATTCTTCGCGTCTAGATTCGATTGATTGGGAAATGGTTTCAGCTGCTTCTCTAATTACTGTCATCAAGGTTCCTCCTCAGATTTTATTGATAGTCGACTAGTTCTTCTACAGGAACAAATGTCGGGATTTGAGCGCCCTTTGTATGTTCAATGATAAAATCTTTTGTATCATCTTGTTGGTATAGCTCAACGATTTTTAAGAAATCCGGATCATCTGCATTTTCTTTGCTTGCAGCGATCAAGTTAATATACGGTTTTGCCGTTGCGCTTTCACGGGCAATCGGATCTTCTGTCGGATTCAAACCAGCATCAACCGCGATGCCATTGTTGATGATAGAAGCTGCAACATCAGCCATTGCGCGTGGCGTTTGGCCAGAAATCATTGGAACAAGTTCGATATTTTTCGGATTTTTTGTAATGTCTTCAGCAGTTCCGGTAAGCCCGGCGTCATCAGACAATTCGATCAAACCAGCTTCTTCAAGAAGCAGAAGTCCGCGGCCCATGTTTGTTGCTTCGTTAGGCAAAGCAATTTGAGCGCCTTGCGGCAATTCTTCAAGTGACTCGTATTTGTCAGAGTAAAGGCCCATTGGAGCAATAACGGTAGAGCCGATCGGTACGATGTCAATTTTATGTTCAGCAACAAATTCATCAAAATAAGAAATGGTTTGGAAAGCGTTCAAGTCTAATTCGCCTTCAGCAAGCGCGATATTAGGAGCTACATAATCAGAGAATGTAACGATTTCAAGGTCGATGCCTTCTTTTTCTGCTTTTTCGGCAATATAATCCCAAATGGTTGTATCTGAACCGCTGATGCCAAGGGTGATTTTTCTATTTCCGTCAGCGCCCGATTCTTCTCCGCCGCCTCCGCAAGCTGCCAAAATCAATGCTGTTATAGCTAATAATAAAAGTGCTGTAATTTTTTTCATGTTTTGTTTCCTCCAATAAGTTAGTTTATCTGTGTTGAAAATTTAACTGCGCCGTACGCGTTTTGATAAAATATTTCCAAAAGACTGTACCCCTTGTACCAGTACGACAAGAATAGCGACAGTCAATACCATCACGAGCGTATCAAATCGCTGGTAGCCGTAAGTAATGGCCAAGTCGCCGAGGCCGCCTCCGCCGATTGCACCGGCCATTGCTGATGCTCCGATCAATCCGACAATAGCGATTGTCAATGCCAAAACGAGGGAGCTGAGCGCTTCTGGAATTAGGAAGCGGAAAATAATTTGCGCGGGAGATGCACCCATCGCTTGTGCTGCTTCGATGACACCTTTATCGACTTCAAGCAGCGAGTTCTCGATCAGCCTTGCGATATAAGGGCCTGCATAGAAGACGAGCGGAACGATTGCTGCCGATGTCCCAATTGATGTACCGACAATAAGGCGGGTTAACGGGATGATGGCAACCATCAAAATAATAAAAGGAACGGAACGGAAAATGTTGATGACAATGTTTAAAACTTTGAAAATTGCTTCGTTTTGAAGCAGGTGGCCCCGGCGTGTTACCACCAGCAAGATGCCTAGCGGAAAACCGATCAGGAGCGAGAAAGCAAAAGAGACGCCGGTCATATATACCGTTTCCCATAGGGCTTCTAAGATTTGTTCGTTGTTAACTAGCATGATTTGTTACCTCCTCAACCGTGGCGTCGCTTTTTCGAATTGCAGCTAAGGCACGGTCAATTTCCATGCGGTCGCCAATAAATTCAACGATTAAGTTGCCGTACGGCATGCCTTGCAATTCTGTGATGTTGCCGAACAGAACATTTAGGTCCAGACTGAATTCCCGTGATATCTGGGAAATGAGCGGCCGGCCGACTGAAGTGCCAGTAAATTGAATGCGGTAGATCGAATGGTTGCTTCCTGCATTCTGTATTTGCTGAAGCAGCGTTTCCGGCAGCTCATCATTCATGACTGAGCGGACAAAACGCTGGGTTGTCGGCTGCTGCGGATTTGTAAAAACATCAAATACGCTTCCTTGCTCAATGACTTTTCCAGCTTCAAGCACAGCCACCTTATCGCAAATTTCACGAATAACACCCATTTCATGAGTGATCAGCAAAATGGTGATGCTATACTCGCGATTGATCTTCCGGAGTAAATCCAAAATCGATTGAGTCGTTTGGGGATCTAGTGCAGAAGTTGCTTCGTCGCATAGAAGAACGGAAGGGTTTGTGGCAAGAGCGCGGGCAATTCCGATACGCTGCTTTTGTCCGCCAGATAATTGATCCGGGTATTTTTCGGCCTGATCAGCAAGCCCGACAAAATCAAGCAAGTTTTTCACTTGGTCTTTAATTTTGTTTTTAGGTGTCTTCGCTAAAATGAGCGGCATCGCGACATTATGGAAAACCGTTTTGGAATTGAGCAAATTGAAATGTTGAAATATCATTCCGATATCCTTGCGCGTTGTCCGTATTTCTTTGCTGGTTAAAGTGGAAATATCTTTTCCATGTATTTTTACGCGGCCGTTAGTAGGCCGTTCCAGTAAATTGACTGTACGGATGAGCGAGCTTTTTCCAGCCCCGCTGAAACCGATGACGCCGAAAATTTCCCCGGTCTCCACTGTCAGGTCGATTCCATTCAATGCGTGAATCTCTTGTTTTCCTGACTGATAGGTCTTGGTGACTCCCTCAAATTGAATCATATGTCTTCCTCCTCAAGCAGTTTGGATCTTTTCAAATCTTTTATACATCAGCTTTTCAAAAAATAAAAAAGCCTTCTTTTTTCTTGTCCGCAAGAAAAAAGAAGGCTTCGCATGAAACCATCTAATTTCTCATCTTCCAAACACGCGATAGCGCATTTGCAGGAATTAGCACAGTGTCCGCAAAATGCGAACCCGCTGCCGAAACGTCATAGGGCCTGTCCCTCGGTTTCTCTGGATAAGAAAGTGATGTACGTATTTGATTTGTGAGTTTTACTTTAGGGTGAAATAATAAAAAAGTCAAGGATTTTTTATATATTTTTTTAAGTAGTAGCTTTTAGGAATAAAAAAGTGATTCCAAAAGCAAAACCGGCTCTTTTAACTAGAGCCGGCCGTTTTTTTCTTAAACACGGATGATACTTTTGTTTCTGTCCCATTTTTAATGCGTGAGATATTCTCAAGGTGTTTCCATACTGCCATGGCAAAAAGCAGAAAGGCGGTCACAATCGGCCAGACGCTTTCGGCTGGCCATAAAGCGATGGCTATGAACATGCTGTAGAGAAGAAGCACGCCAATCACCAAATACCCGGTTGTCAGTGCCGCCGCCACCATCAGCAAACCGCCGGCCAATCCCAACTTCCAGTCGAGCGCAAGCATCACCCCGATTACTGCGGCCGTCCCTTTTCCACCGTCGAAATTCATGTAGAAAGGGAAGTTATGGCCAAAAACTACACCTGCTCCAACCACAAATAATAATGTCCACATCATTTCGGGCGACAAGTTGAAATTGCCTAGAAGCATTCTCAAACCGGCTACCGCGATAAAGCCCTTGAAAATATCGAGGAACGCGACGAGCGCTCCGTATTTCCAGCCAAGCACGATAGCGGCATTTGAAGCTCCGGAATTTTTGATGCCTTCTTTTTTAATATTGATGCCTGAAAGGAGCTGGGCAACCGATGATCCATGCAGACAGCCGATAAAGTAACCGATTATAAGTGCAATTGCAATCCATAAAATCATATCGATCCCTCTTTTCTTTATTAAATAACGTTTGAAAAGAGAGAAGGTTTCAAAAAATTATAACAACTTCGCTTGACAAAATGAAAAAGAATTTTTATACTTCTTCACATGATGGAAAACTAAATCTGAATACTCTTATCAAGAGTGGCGGAGGGAATAGGCCCTGCGATGCCCGGCAACCTACAAGCAGCCTGCTTGTAAAGGTGCTAAATCCTACAGACCAGCAATTGGTCTGGCAGATAAGAGGAGGTATCTCCGTAAATGACGGCCCTCTTCTTAACGAAGAGGGTCTTTTTCTGTTCCCTCCTCGTCTTTGTAATCCATCAATAAAACTTTAGGAGGAATAGATGATGACAAATTTCAAACCAGAAACGCTTTTATTGCATGGAGGCCAGCAGCCCGATCCGGAGACGGGGGCAAGAGGGGTACCGATTCACAAAACGACTTCTTATGTATTCAAAAACACGGAGCACGCCCAAAATCTGTTTGGCTTAAAAGAAACAGGAAATATCTACTCGCGCATCATGAACCCGACGGTCGATGTGTTCGAGCAGCGGGTTGCGCTTCTTGAAGGCGGGACAGCAGCGGTGGCACTCGCGTCCGGCATGGCAGCGATTGCATTTTCAATTTTGAACATAGCAGAAGCGGGAGATGAAATTGTCGCAGACAGCAATTTATACGGAGGCACGTACAACTTGTTTGCTAATACGCTGCCGCGCTATGGCATCAGGGTGAAATTTGTGGACGCCACTGATCCTGAAAATTTCCGGTCAGCTATTACGGATAAGACAAAAGCGTTGTTCGGGGAAATTATCGGCAACCCGAGCTTGAATGTGTTTGATGTTGAAAAAGTGGCAGACATTGCGCACGAAAATGGCGTGCCGCTGCTGATCGACAACACATTTGCTTCGCCGTACGGCAGCAATCCGATCGAGTTTGGAGCGGATGTTGTAATCCATTCCGCTACTAAGTGGATTGGCGGGCACGGGACAACGATTGGCGGAATTGCAGTAGACGCCGGCAAATTTGACTGGAACAATTCCCGATTTCCAAACTACACAGAACCGGATGAAAGCTATCATGGCATCCGGTTCGGAATCGATGTGCCGGAAGCGGCATTTGCGACCAAGCTCCGTGTCCAGTTGCTGCGTGATTTTGGGCCGGCACTAAGCCCGGAAAGTGCCCATGCATTTTTGCAGGGACTCGAAACTTTGCATCTGCGCCTGCCGAAGCACAGCAGCAATGCACGAAAAGTCGCAGAATATTTAAGGGAACATCCGGAAGTGGAATGGGTCAATTACATCGGTTTTGAAGACCATCCTTCACATGGTTTAGCACAAAAATACTTGAAGGATACATTTGGATCAATCGTCAACTTCGGGGTGAAAGGCGGACGCGAAGCAGGCAGAAAAGTCATCGACAGCGTGTCTCTATGGTCGCATGTAGCCAACGTCGGAGATGCGAAATCGCTTATTATCCATCCGGCTTCAACAACGCATCAGCAATTGCAAAAAGAAGAGCTCGAACTTTCAGGTGTTACGGAAGAACTGATCCGCTTGTCGGTCGGTCTTGAAAACGCCGATGACTTGATTGCCGATCTTGAACAAGCAATCAAAGCGGCGGTTTTGGAAAACGTATAGGAGGGATTTATATGGCTTCAGTATCCATAGGCTCTCTTATTCTTGAGTCAAACCAAATCTTACATGATATATCACTTGCTTATGAGCGTGTGGGCAACAAGGAAGCTCCGGCTATCCTTGTCTGCCATGCATTGACCGGAGACCAATACAGCGTCGGAACAAAGGAAAGGCCGGGGTGGTGGGCTGGATTGATCGGACCTGGGAAAGCTGTGGACACGAATTCGTTTCAAGTCATCACCTTTAACGTATTAGGCGGCTCCAATGGATCGACCGGTCCCCAGTCTATTAATCCGGAGACTGGAGAGCCTTATCGCGCTTCTTTCCCGCTTTTAACAATTCGTGATATGGTTCGGGCAGAGTATGCGGCATTAAAACTACTAGGGATCTCTCATTTAGCTGCCGTAATCGGCGGTTCACTTGGCGGCATGAAAACTTTGGAGTGGGGGCATCTGTATCCGGATTTCGTAGACATCATTTTCCCGCTTGCCGTAACGCCGGCTTATGGCGATTACGGTATCGCTTTTAATCACATCGGCATTCAAGCGATTGAAGGGGACGCTGAATTCAATGGCGGAAACTACGATGATTCTGCCCGGCTCAATGGATTTCATATCGCGCGAATGGCTGGCATGGTGACATACCGGAGCAGCCAGTTGTTCAATGGCCGCTTTGCGCGGGAGCATAACGGTAAACAATTTGATGTGGAGTCTTATTTATCGTACCAAGGCAAAAAGCTGGTTAAGCGTTTTGATGCCAATAGCTATGTAACCCTCCTAAAAGCGATGAACACGCATGATGTGCGAAAAGCAAAAATCGAAACAGAAGTTTTTTCCTTATCTTATACCCATGATTTGCTTTATCCTCAAGAATTGATGGCTCCTTGGTTGAATGAGTTGCCGAAAGCTTCCGGACAGCTTGTCCAAACTGACTTTGGCCATGACGGCTTCTTAGTCGAATTCGAAAAATGGGGCGGGCATATCAAAACAAAATTGCATCAATTATTCGTTTCTCAGCCTGCGCGCTAGTGAAGAACAGGCAGCATGCAGTCCCAGGAAACCTCTAACTAAATCAATTGAATTAATTGGTGTAAATATTTTCCAATAAGCTAAAAAAGCCCGTCAGCTGAATTAGTTCAGCTGACGGGCTTTTTGCTTTGAAGTAGAATTGTTCAATCCTCGTCTTTGATATCGATGTCGTCTGGAATAGGCGTATTGCGCCATTCTTCAAGTTCTTGCTTCACTTGTTCCAATTGCAGAAAGTGGGTTTCGAATTGAGAGGTGTTGATCAAGTACTGTTCACCATCGTGAACTGCGCGAATACGGCCTTCAAGGACGTAACGGGTAACTTGTTCTTCAGGCATCGACAAAAAAGCGGCAGTTTCCGAGACTGTCATATACATGATGATCGCCTCCTCTTTTTCTTTTATTATAATAGATGAAAAGCTCTGCCTCAAACAATTCATTTCATGGTAGAGTGTTGTCATACATAGACCAGAAAGTATAGAGGTGTATTCACGTGAACTTTTTGCCTTACATATGGGTTTTGCTTGCGGCAATGCTATGGGGAACGACGGGCACAGCCCAAACTTTTATTGATGGATCTGCCCATTCACTTGCACTTGGCGCGCTTCGCTTAAGCATCGGGGGATTTTCACTTTTGGCTTTTATCATATGGACAAAAGATTTAGATGTCCGGACCATTCCTTGGCGGGCGGCTTGGCTGTCTGCTGCAACGATGGCGTTGTTTCAGCCGTTCTTTTTTTCGTCGGTTCAGTTGACTGGAATTGCTGTTGGGACGGTTGTTGCTATTGGCAGTGCGCCAGTTTTTTCAGGGGTTCTGGAATGGCTTGTAATGAAAAGAAAGCCGAACCGTGTTTGGACGATTGCAACGTTATGCGCCATCGTCGGCTGTGTCTTGCTGTTTGCCAATAAAGAATCCGCAACCGTTGATTCATTGGGGATTGCATTAGCGCTTGGAGCAGGCTTGTCATTTGCCGCATATGCCACTGTCAGCAAAACGGTGCTTAAAGCAATGGAAGCGGTGCCGGCAGTAGCTGTAATATTTTCTCTCAGCGCGCTTTTCCTTTTGCCGTTCTTGCTGTTTTTGGACTTATCATTCCTAGCGGTTCCTGCAAACATCAGTGTCATCGCCTATTTAGGGCTAGCTGCTACAGGGCTTTCCTATATTCTGTTTTCAACCGGACTAAAACAAATTCCGTCTTCATCTGCCGTTACGCTGGCTTTGGCTGAGCCCTTGACGGCTTCATTATTGGGCGTCTTTATTGTAGGGGAAGTATTGAGCGGAATTGCTTGGGCAGGAGTTGCGCTATTGCTCGGGGGGATAATTGTTTTGACGCTTGGAAAAAGAAAAGCAGTTTCTTAAGAATTTCTTCATATTTTTCCTAAGCTCTGCTTAAGATTTAACTTATACAATAAGGGCATAGATGAAAGAGGTGTGTACAATGAGTCAATTTACGGTGCTAGTGACAGATGATGATCAAGACATCCGGGACGGCATAGAAATCTATTTGAAAAACGAAGGCTATCGGGTGTTAAAAGCTTCGAACGGCCTTGAAGCCATTGAACAGCTGGAGTCCAATGAAGTGCATGTCATTATTCTAGATATTATGATGCCGAAATTGGATGGCATTTCTGCAACATTTAAAATCCGGGAACAACGCAACATCCCGATCATCATGCTCAGCGCAAAGGCGGAGGATTCTGACAAAATCCACGGGTTATCCGTCGGGGCGGATGATTACGTGACCAAGCCATTCCATCCAATGGAGCTGGTGGCACGTGTTAAATCGCAACTCCGCCGCTACGTGACACTTGGGACGTATCAGGAGAAGAACCAGCGTCTGGAAATCGACGGCCTTGTATTGGATGCTGAATCAAAAGAAGTCAGTTTGCACGGAGAAACGGTCAAACTGACGCCTATTGAGTTTAAAATCACTGAACTCCTGATGGAAAATGCCGGGCGTGTTTTTTCCATACGGGATATCTATGAACGGGTATGGAACGAACCCGCCTATAATGCTGAAAATATTGTTGCTGTACATATCCGGAAGATACGGGAAAAAATCGAGACAGATCCGAAAAATCCAAGATACTTAAAGGTGGTGTGGGGCATTGGCTACAAAATTGAAAAATGATCTTTGGTCGATTGCTGCTGTTATCATCGCCTTGTTCAGTCTGCTGTACTGCTTTTCGTTTATTTGGGATACTTTGTTTTTTATGCCGGCATCCGAACTGCTGGCTTCACTTCGTACGCTGACGCAAGGAGATGCTTAGAATGAAAAAATGGTTATGGCTAGGGGTTGTATCATTGGTTTTGATCGGATTTTTCAGCATATTGGAAATGGGATCAAACCATTTTGGGAAATCGTATGTCGAAACAGAAGAATTTAGTCACAACTATAATAGCTTTACAGATCATTTGATCGCACTTGAGCTTGATCCATTAACAAAAGACAAGGAGTGGCCAATAACTGCTGATGATATTGAAGAATACCGCAGCCGTTTTGGAACCCTTGCGGATCAACTCAGAAACATCCAAGATCAATATATTGCTGATATTGAACAAGCACAAAGCACAAACAATGAAGGTCTTGAGAAAATACTCGTGGAAGAACGCGATAGAAAGCTTGCAGCAATTACCGAAAACTTCGCTGACGACGAAGTAGTGCGGGAAAAGATAAGAGAAGAACGCGTAGCAGGACTCGCACAAGCGGCCAATCAAATTAGCAGTTTAAAGTCTTCCTTTTTAGAAGAGTCGGCTTACTATGTGTACCGGCTAAAGAATATCGAAACTGGCGAAACGTTCACGAAAGGAACAATCAAGGAAAATCCTTATTTTGAACAAACATACACTGCAGGTAATCCTTTAATTTCGTCTTATAGTAGCTACTATAGTTTAGATATGGCTGTGCCAGAAGACGTGCTGCATTCCAATGCAGGGTTTGAAGGAACGGTTCAAATAGATAAAGCTTTGCTTGCTACTTCAATGTATGCAGGAGAAATAGAACGATTTGAATTTGCCAAAAACGTTCTCTATGTATTCGTGGCCATGGCAATTGCGGGAATCATTCTGCTCTTTACTACGTTAAGATATGAAAAAAAGTGGTTTACTAGCATCTCCTTATACCAAAAGTGGAAAAGATTAATGATAGAATTTCGGTTTTTACTGATTTTCTTCACTCTAATATTTGGATTAGGCGCATCTGCTGACTTATTTTCGATCATTCAGTATACATGGTCAGTTAGCAGTATGGAGCACAACTTAATACGGATGTTCATGCATTTCAGCACTTCCTTGTTATTGATCGGCTCTACTGTTTTACAATTGATATGGTTTATGGCTTATTATAAAAATGAACGATCGCTCAAAGAAGAATTGCAGCAAAGCCCTACATTCCGGAGCTTTTCTACTATTCACCAAGCTTTTTTAAACAAATCAATCGGCTTTCAGACACTAGTTCTGCTGGTTGTCATCTTTTTCTGGGGGGCTGGTACGGCTCTGATGCTCACTATTCCCGATTTGATAATTGTCTGGATTCCAGCGACGCTCTTTATCGGTCTGCCGGTTCTGTTCTTCCTGTTGAACCGCTTTGGGTATCTGAATGTCTTAATGCAAGGCACTGAAAATATTGCGAATGGCCGGTTGAATGAAGTGCTGCCCGTCCGCGGTAAATCGGCCTTGGCCAACCATGCGCGCCAGTTGAACTTATTGAAAGAAGGAGTACGGCAATCGATGTCTGAACAGGCAAAGAGCGAACGATTAAAGACAGAGCTGATCACCAACGTCAGCCACGATCTTCGCACACCATTGACGTCAATCATCACGTATACCGATTTGATGAAAGCGCCGGATTTATCTGATGAGGAACGCTTGTCCTATGTGGAAATTCTCGACCGAAAATCGCAGCGCTTGAAAACACTTATTGAAGATTTATTTGAAGTGTCAAAAATGGCGAGCGGCAATATGGATCTTCAACGGACCCGCCTCGATTTTACGCAGTTGATGACGCAAGCACTTGCGGAACATGCGGAAGACATTGCGGCGTCGGGCCTTGATTTCCGGATCAGCGCACCACAGAATGCTGTCTTTATCCAAGCAGATGGCCAAAAATGGTGGCGGGTGCTCGATAATCTGATTATCAATGCCATAAAATACGCATTGCCCGGCACTAGGGTTTACGTTTCTTTGAATGAAGTAAATGGCCAAACAGAATTTGTCATTAAGAATGTTACTCGCTATGAGCTCGGGGAAAACACGGACGAATTGTTTGAGCGCTTTAAACGAGGGGATGTTTCGCGGCAGACAGAAGGTTCAGGATTAGGGCTTGCCATTGCGCAGTCAATTGTTGAACTTCACGGCGGATCCATGAGAATAGAAGTGGATGGGGATTTGTTTAAAGTAACGGTGGCAATCAATAGTATTTAGAAGAGGTCGGTTGTTAAGATTACGTCATAATAAAAAGGGCTGTCGAGAAACTCTTGACAGCCCTTTTTATTATGCTCTTTCCGACACTGCAAAATAATTTTCCTCACCATCAGCAAAGTTGAACACTTTGCCTGTAGGCATATCCACGATTTCTCCAACAGTGATATTTTTGCTGGACAAATCCTGATGCAACTGCTCAATATCCTCCGTGAAAAACATTAGGGAAGGGGTTTCGAGATTCAAGCCAGGTGACATTTCAGCTACTGCCTCTTTGTTATGTAGAATGATGCTCGTTCCAGCACCTGCTGATGGAGCAACTTCGATCCATCTCAACCCATGGGCAGTTTCATCTGCTAATACAGTAAATCCTAGTTTATCTGTCCAGAACTCCACCGCTTCCTCTTGATTGTTCACGTACAACATAACTTGGCCAAGTTTACTAATCATTATTCCAGCTCCTTTGTCCTGTTATAGACTCTTAAGTATTTTTAGTTTAAATTATGTGTCAGAAATTTTAAATAACTTATTTTATATTTTATTTGCCAGGCGGGATATTTAAAAAACCATCAGGAGATCTGATGGTCTTAAAGAAAGAGTATTATTGTGGAGGGGAAACCAGTTTATGCTGGAATGCGTAAATTACCGCCTGCGTGCGGTCATGGACTTCAAGTTTCGCCAGTAAGTTGCTGACATGCGTTTTAACGGTTTTTAAAGCAATGAAAAGTTCATCGGCGATTTCCTGGTTCGAGTAGCCGCTGGCCATCAGCAGCAAAATCTCCATTTCCCGCTCTGTCAAGTCTTCATGAGGTACATGGCTGTGGCGCATTTGCTTCATCATTTTACTCATCACTTCAGGTTCAAGGACCGGCGTGCCGTTCATCGTCTCGCGAATCGATTCAGCGATGCGGGAGGCTTTGGATGTTTTCAATATGTAACTGACCGCACCGGCTTTTAGAGCCGGATAAACTTTGTCGTCGTCCAAAAAGCTGGTGACAATCATGATTTTCGCTTCAGGCCATTTGGATATAATGATTTCTGTCGCTTCAGCACCGTTCATGACGGGCATGACCATATCCATCAAGATGACATCGGGACGTAAATCGAGTGCCATATCTACGGCTTCCTTGCCGTTTGCCGCTTCACCGACCACTTCCATATCTTGCTGTGCCTGCAAATAAGCAGAGACGCCGATGCGCACCATCTCATGGTCATCGACTAATAAGATTCGTATCATGGCTAACCTTCCTTTCGATGGGGACTTTCACTTCAACAATCGTTCCTTCCGAAGGTACGGAAACAATTTTGCTGGTGGCACCGATTTCAATGGCGCGCTCTTCGATATGCTTCAAGCCATATGAGGTGGATTTGGATTGTTCGCTTTCAAAACCGATTCCGTTGTCTTGGATGCGTAAAATGGCAAAGCCATCCCGTTCAACGAATAGGATGTGGACTTCGGTCGCTTTTGAATGGCGCAGTGTATTCGACAGCGTTTCCTGTGCAATCCGGAACAAATGATCTTCAGCGCCTTTTTGCAGCGGCATGTCCTCCAATTTATGCTCGATTGTAAAGTTCACTTTTTCCTTTAATTCAGCCACAAGTTCAAACAAACCTTGGCGCAGCGTCTTATCATGAAGCGCGGCAGGACGCAAATGGAGGAGAAGGGCACGCATTTCAAGCTGGGCTTGCTGCACAATCTTCTCCGCTTGTGCTAGCCGGGGAGACGTCTCTCCGCTTTCAGTCATTGAAGACAATAGCATAGAAGCGGCAAATAATTGCTGGGAGACTGAGTCATGCAATTCCCGTGCGAGCCGCTGGCGCTCCATAACCAGCCGTTCCTGAATAATTTTATCTTGCGTTTCTGCCCGTTCATTTGAAATGCGGGCTAAGCTTTTACGCTGGGATTCCAGCAATTTTTGCAATTTCAAAATAGAGGTGGATATGTTATTCGGCAAGGTTTTCATATGGGCGGATCTAATGACTGTCTGATCTTCATTCCTCAAGAGGGCTTGGAAAATGGCGTCAATTTCTTTCACTTTAGAGCGGGACAGAGATTCTGACCACCAGGAAATGCCGCTCGCAAGAACAAGCATAATGACCAGCAGCCACAAACCAAAAGGCAGTCCAGCGACAAAATCTTCCCAAAGTATCGACCATGTCTGGACAGTAGGCATGCCTAAAAGAACGAGTAAAATGCCGAAAATAACAACGGCAAATAAACCTACGAAGACTAAGCTGCGGGGCAGGATTTGTCTCATCGGCGAATCACCTCAACATCACCCATCCAAGTTGTAACGGAAACAATCATTTCTGTTTTGCTGTCTGCCGCTTCGATGTAGCCATCTTCTGCATGAACAGTACTGTACCAGAGGCGCTGTTTTTCATTTTTGAAAAAGCAAGCTTCGCCAAGAAGCGTTGAATAATATACGCGGACCGGCACTTCATAAGGGACGATAACGCGCACTTTTCCAAAACCTTGCCGAATGGAAACCAATGAAGTTTTTTTCGGCAAGACTGTTTGCGTAGCATCGATCAGCAAATCACCGAAAAATCCTTGCACATGAATGTCTTTCCATTCATAAGCTTCAATCGGCGTGCTTTGAGCGGACAAAAATTTATTTTTGATCAATCCGTTGTCAATGGTTTTTCGGATAGGCACTTCCTGTTGCCATTCTTCGCCCTTCCATAGGCGGACCAATAAGTAGAGAGCCACTACAAGGATAAATGCGCGCAAGCTCCACATTGAAAGGATAGAAATGCCGATCAAGATAAACCCGGTCCACAGGAAGGACTTTCGGGTTTTTCTGGTTTTCTTGAGCCCATAATAAATCAATCCGATACCAAGAAGAACCAAAAACACGCTGCCATTGCCAAAAAAGGCAGATTCCACGAATACAAGAAGCAAAGCGCTGAGCAGGAAAAACGCTTGTTTGTTAGTTGAAAAACTTTGCATGGCTGTTTTCGCCTCCTTCTTTGTAGCAGAAAAGTGAGAAGAAGTTTTTCTTCTTCTCACTTCAGTTTAACCAATTTCCTGTTGCTTTGCGCTGTTTTTTTCTAAAGTTTCCAACCGGCGTTCCATAGCAGAACGTTCGTATTCATCTTCCACTTTAGTACCAAGTTTTTTGATATAGGAAGCCATATCGTCATATGATCCGATGCGTTCCGCCACAAGCTCTGGGCTCAACACTTTGTCCATTTGATAATGCGCGCGCGTGGCATTTTCTTTGCCCATCAATTGAAGCTGTTTAACTTTCATATCTTTCACTTTGTGTTTCATTTCTTCGTAGCGCTGTTCCAACTGCGTTAGTTCGGCCAAGTTTTCGTTAATGCTTGTTTTCAGTTCTGCCACTCGGTTTGAATAAGCGGCAACTTCCATTTCAGCAAAGTTAGCCAAATCACTTTCGCCGGAAGCGTTGGCAAGGTCTAATTGAGACGTGCGTTTGTCCAGCATTTTTGTAGCTTCTGCTAGTTCTTTTTCCAATTTGGCTGTCAACTGAGCTTGTCGTTCAAGCCATTTGCCAGTTGTTTCTGTTTGTTTTTCAGCTTCTGTAATATACTGATTCAATAAGGCGATCGGATTTTTTTCTTCCCGTTTCGCCAGTACTTTGTCCATATCCGTTGCAAATGCGAATTTAAAACGTTCCCATAATGTTGTCATTTGTATTCCTCCTGTTTTGAAAGTTTGCTCCATTCTCTTTCAAAGTTCGTGAATGGATCGTTTGTTTCAGTAAAACTAGTTGCAGGCTTGTTGTTCCACTGGCGGTAAATCATCCAAAGAGCTGCGATTGCCGCTACACCGATAAGTGCCGGAGCGTTGGAGATTGCCGAAATTGCACCGATGATCCCGACGAAAGCCCACCAAACTTTCTTTGCTGTTGACATACTTTGAAGATAAAAGTGGACGCCCATGTAGATGATTAAACCTGAGACTGCCAATCCGATCATTGGCCCAATGTGAGACAGTGCGACGATTCCGGCGATGATGCCAAACGTGATCAACCAAAATTTGTTCAAGGTATTTCCTCCTCTCGATTTATAAGCTAATCTTATCAGCGTAAAAGATTCTGCAACACGGTCCCTGACTGCATCTTTTACTAAGACTTGAGGCGTAGATGGAAGTAGGAAGTATTGTTTTGGACTCAGAATGGTATAATGTCTTCTATATTATGAAGAGGGGATTTAGCGATGAGAATAATTACGGCCAGTATTGGCACTTTATTTATTTACATGAGCCTTGTTGCCTTTATTGGCTGGAATGTGTACCTATGGCTGCACAGTTTACTGCCCGGGCTGAATCCTTGGCTTTTTGCAGTGTTATGGTTTCTATGGGCTTTCAGTTACTTGATTGGGAGGCTAGGACATCAATGGCTCTTGTTTTCAGTTTTAGGGGCATATTGGTTCGCCTTTTTTGAATATGCTGTTCTTCTTCTTCCGTTAGCGGACATTGCCAGTTTGTTTGTGCCTTCAGAGCAGCCGGCTTTGATTGTCGGTTCAGTTATGGCCGGCGTCTTCCTGCTTATTTTTATTGTGGGCTCATTTTTGGCATATAATCCGGTTGTGCGAGAACTTGAAATCACCGTAGATGCCCCGGAAGCGGACCCGTTGCATATTGTCTTGGCATCGGATTTTCACCTGGGCGTCCTTTCAGGAAAAAATCATCTGCAGCGTTTTGTCAATAAAAGCAATAGCTTGAATCCGGATGTAGTTCTTCTGGCAGGCGATTTGGTCGATGATGATCCGATTTGGTACGGCCGTTATGGAATGGCGGATGTTATGGGCCAGCTCAAAGCGAACCTCGGCGTTTATGGCATACTCGGCAACCATGATTATTACGGCAAAAAAATACCCTTGCTTGTACAGCTGATGGAAAAGTCGGGCGTCCATATATTGCGGGATGAAACCATTTTGGTCGAAAATCGTTTCTATCTTACGGGAAGAGAAGACCGGACATTCCGTGACCGGCCGCTTCTCGAAATCTTAAAACCGAAAAGTGGCCTGCCATGGATTGTCATGGACCACACACCGCCAAGATTAGATGTACCAACTAGGCTAGGCGTGGATTTGCAGGTGTCTGGCCATACTCATAAAGGGCAAATGTGGCCCAATCGTTTTATAACGAAGAAAGTATTTGAGTTGGATTACGGCCATCGGAAAATAGGGAAATCTCATTTTCTCGTATCTTCCGGCTTCGGGTTTTGGGGACCGCCTATACGGATTGGCAGCCGTTCAGAACTATGGTCAATAAAAATGAAATTCAAAGAGCAAACGTAAAGGGAGCGGACAAATGGAACAGTGGATTACATCAGTAATGTCGGATTACGGTTATATAGGTATTTTCTTTCTTATAATGTTGGAAAATATCTTCCCTCCGATTCCGTCGGAACTTATTTTAACGGTAGGCGGCTTTATGACGACAACTACAACAATGACAATTCCGGGCGTTATCGCTGCATCGACTGCAGGTTCGGTAATCGGGGCGGTTGTGCTATATGGCGCTGGTTTGTTGCTGGACGTAGAGCGGCTTGAAAAAATTATCGACAAGTATGGCAACTTGCTGAAAGTAAAGCACGAAGATATACGGCGGGCTGATTCTTGGTTTGACCGCTTCGGCATTTGGACGGTCTTTTTCGGAAGGCTGATTCCGCTCGTGCGAAGCTTGATTTCCATTCCTGCGGGGATGTCGAATATGAAGTTTTGGCAATTCCTGCTCTTTACAACACTGGGGACTATTATATGGAATACAGTATTGGTTTTTGTCGGTGAAGCGGTTGGCGACAACCGGGAGAAAATCCTGGAACAGTTGGATATTTACTCAAACGTCGTATACGCGTTGATCGTTTTAGCAACGCTCGCGGCTGTTTGGTATTATTTCAAGAAAATCAGAACACGGACAAATTGAAAACAGAAAACTGCAGGCAATTGCCTGCAGTTTTTTATATTGATACAATTGTTAGATAATAAAGTATGGAGGGATAACATGAAGCCAATCATTTACATAACGCAGAAG
The DNA here is from genome assembly GCF_007859275.1 of Planomicrobium sp. CPCC 101079. Classification (GTDB taxonomy): domain Bacteria; phylum Bacillota; class Bacilli; order Bacillales_A; family Planococcaceae; genus Planococcus. The sequence goes on from NZ_VOHC01000001.1 coordinate 144,645, forward strand.
CTGCCGGAACAAGCAGTTGCCAAACTGCGGGATTCATACGAGGTGCGTATGTGGCACGACGACCAATCCGCTGCACCGCGTGAAGAGATACTGAAGCAAGTAAAAGAAGCACACGCACTTTGGTCCATGCTTTCTGATAACATTGACCGGCCTGTATTTGAAGCTGCGCCAAATTTAAAAATTATCTCGAATCTTGCTGTCGGCCATAACAACATCGATTTGGAAGCGGCCCATGATCATGGAGTAATGGTAACGAATACACCGGAGGTTTTAACGGAAACGACCGCCGACTTGACGTTTGCGCTTTTGCTTGCGGCGGCCCGGCGTATTGTCGAAGCCGATAAAACTGTCCGTTCTGGCGAGTGGAAATCTTGGACACCGATGGGAATGACTGGTCAAAACGTTGGAGGGGCGACGCTCGGAATCATTGGCATGGGCCGGATAGGAGAAGCGGTTGCAAGACGTGGCCAAGGATTTGGGATGAATGTGCTATATCATAACCGGACACGCAAAAGTTTGGAAGACGTTAAATATGCAGCTTTAGACGAACTTCTTCAAACTTCAGATTTTGTTGTCCTTTTAACGCCGTTGACAAACGAAACAAGAGGGATGATTGGTGAAAGGGAATTGTCATTGATGAAAGAAACTGCGATCTTGATCAATGTGGCTCGCGGAGGCGTCGTTGAAGAAGCGGCTTTGTTCGAAGCATTAAAAGCCAAAAAAATCTGGGGAGCTGGCCTGGATGTTTTTGAACAAGAACCGGTGCCGACAGATCATCCATTGCTGACTTTGCCGAACGTTACCGTTCTTCCGCATATTGGCAGCGCCACCGTCCAAACACGCCTGGCAATGATGGAAATGAACGCTTCCGCTATTTCCGCTTGCTTAGAAGGCCGCTCCGTCCAAAACCGTGTTTGCTAAAATATAGCTTCCAGTTCAACTGAAAAATGATTTTTTTACAAACTTCTGTCTGAACAAGAATTGCATAAAACTGAAAGAAAGCAGGCTGCTCTTAAGGCCTGCTTTTTTCATTGTGGCTGAATACCTGCTTTATATTAATTTTATGTAAGGATTTCCACGAAGCGTTGACGGGGGAAGAATCGTTCAGTAAAGTATAACGAGTAAATACTAAAAATTGTAAATCATTAAAATTAAAAGTTAAAAAATAACACTTCTAATTCAATGAAGCGGAATTAAAAGTGTACGAGCCAAGTTTTAGAACATGCCAGAGCCACTAGTCTATAAAAGGGAGGAACAAAAGAAATGAGCAAAAATAAATGGAACAAACCAGTAAAAGTTTTGCTGTCTGTGGGGTTAGCCGCAAGTCTATGGCTGCCGGTTTCTAAGACATCCGTTCAAGCCGCAGCAGCAAGTGATCTTTTTATTTCTGAATATATTGAAGGCAGCAGTTTGAACAAAGCAATCGAAATTTATAACGGAACAGGGGCTTCTATCGATTTAAGTTCTTATTCAGTGGCCTTGTATGCCAATGGCAGTACGGCCGTGCAAAGTGAAATGGATCTTTCGGGTACAGTTGCGAGCGGTGAGACCGTGGTCATTTTTCATGGCGATGCAGATGCGGCAATAAAGAGCAAAGGGCAATTGCAAAATAACAGTGTTATCAATTTTAACGGGGATGACGCAGTGGTCCTGAAAAAAGCAGGAACGCCGATTGACTCGATCGGCCAAGTGGGCGTGCGCATGGAAAATACAAAAGATGTTACGCTGGTTCGGAATGCCGATATTCAAGCAGGCGACAGCATAGTGGACGATGCATTCGAGCCTTCATTGGAATGGATCGCCTATCCTGCCAATACATTCGAACATTTGGGAAGCCATACGATGAATGGCTATAGCAATACGCCTGTTCCAGAACCGGAATTGGAGCCGATGGAACCGAAAAAACAGCTCCGCTATGAAAACTTGAAAAAGAAAAAATTAACTATTGGCCAGCCAAGCGTTTCACTGACGCTTGATGGAGATGCATCCATCCCAGATGGCATCTACATGAAAGGGCAATACGCGGAATTTCATGGAGCGGGATTTAAAGATGTCAAAGTGGTATTAAGTCCTGCCCGACAAAATTCGATTTTTGATTTTAAAGGAACTGAAGCGGCGCATGTGGTTGTAGATGGAAAGAACGTTTCGGAAATCAGGGGAGCTGAAAACATCCAGAAAATCGAGTTTATTGACGGAGCGGACTATGAAATCATCAACTTCTACAATTCGGCTGGACAGCCGATAGCATCGCCCCATTTGCCGAAAGAGAACAAAGCCCCGGTAGCAGCAAAAGCTTTTGCTAATGAACAACTGAATGAGGGAGAGACACTGCAATATGATTTAACGGAATATTTCTCGGATCCTGAAGACCAGGCTTTAGTATTTACTGCTACTAAAGGAACGGTTACAGGCAATATGCTGGCCCTGGATTTAGAAGAGGGCTCCCATATTATGGGAGTCACAGCTTCCGATGGCAATCAAAGTGTAACACAGTCATTTACGGTAACTGTCACTACTGAAGTTGAGACGGCTAACTACTACGATACGGCTTATGGGTTGGAAGGCGGCCAACTGAAAGCGGAGTTGCACGAAATCATTGACGGACATACCGAGCTTAGTTATTCGCAAGTGTGGGATGCACTGAAAGTGACGGACGAAGACCCGAACAACCCGAACAACGTGGTTTTGCTCTATAGCGGAGAATCGCGTTCCAAAAATCTGAACGGCGGCAATGTGGGTGACTGGAACCGGGAACACACATGGGCGAAATCACACGGCGGTTTTGGGACTGCTAGAGGCGCAGGGACAGACATCCACCATTTGCGTCCGACGGATGTCCAAGTGAACGGCTTACGTGGCAATCTGGATTTTGACTATGGCGGAGCCGCAGTCGCAGGATGCGATGGCTGTTTGCGCACTTCAAGTTCATGGGAACCGCCGAATGAAGTAAAAGGCGACGTGGCGCGCATGCTATTTTATATGGCTGTCCGCTACGAAGCGGAAGACCCGGTGGATCTGGAATTGAATGAGCAATTGAACAACGGTTCGGCACCTTACCACGGGAAGCTTTCTGTCTTGCTTGAGTGGCATGAGCAAGATCCTGTCAGTGAATGGGAACAACAGCGCAATGAAAAAATTGAAGATATCCAAGGAAACCGCAACCCATTCATTGATCATCCGGAATGGGCAGAGTCAATTTGGAGTGCGAGTTGAGGAATCAGAACCCTGCAGGCAAAATGCCAGCAGGGTTCTTTTGGCGAAAATCAGAAATTCTAGAGTGGGCTAGGAACTTCTTCGATCAATATTATTTGCTTATTTTATATAGGAGAGCAAATCTAAATAATACTAAGTTTAAAAGCATTGACTGGAAAAAGATTTCCATGAAAATACATATATATAGCAAAAAAGTTTAAAAAGTTACACTATTTTAACAAAATACTCTAATGCTTCCTGTATAATGATTTTGTGTTAATAAATTATTCCAGGGAGTGAATAAGCTTGTCAAAAAAAGTATTGAGTAAGATTTTTTTGAGCTTCATCTTGTTTTTGTCAGCAGTACTGCCGTTTACGGCAACAGCTAATGCCGCAGAGCCGATTACGGTAGCGGATGCGATTGCAAACAATACTGGTTCAGCGACAGTGAAAGGGTATATTGTGGGAACTGTCATTAGTGGAGGTAATTATGATCAGGAAGCACCGTTTACAAGCGCGACGAATCTAGCGTTAGCTGATTCTCCTGATGAAACTGACCCTACTAAGATTTTGACGGTTCAATTGCCATCAGGTTCACTACGCACTGGATTAAACCTTGTCGACAACCCGGCAAACTTCAAAGCGGAAATTACAATTACCGGCACTTTGAAAGCATATTTTTCAGTTCCTGGACTTACAGCACCAACTTCATACACAATCCTTTCAGAAGGCGAAGCTCCGCCTGAGCCGACAGCAGTCGACACACTTGCTGCAGCACGGACAATGCCTGGTGAATTGATTCAAGTTGAAGGGACCGTTACAACCGGGACTGGTTTCTGGGGAGGCAGCGCGTTCTACATCCAGGACGAGACTGCCGGAATTTATGTATACACATCAAATGCTGCTGTATCGCCTGGCGACAATGTCCGCCTGGCAGGTTCAGTGTCCGAGTATTCGGGTGAATTGCAATTCCAGCCGAATACAATAGAAGTAATTTCTTCAAACAACGACCTTCCAGCGGTGCAAACCATCACTCCTGCTGGCGTCAATGAAGAAACGCAAAGCGAACGGATTGAACTTAAGAATGTCACGATCACCGGCCTCCAAGCAGTGAACGACTATGGCACATTCGAATTCACGGCAACTGCCGAGAACGGCGAAACCGTCGTGATCCGCAATGATAACCGAACCGGATTGACGTACGAGCGCTTCTTGCAGCAATACAAAGAAGGCGATTTGGTTAATGTAACAGGAATCTCTTCTAAATTCAACGACACATACCAAGTGAAAACGCTTGGCATTGAAAGCTTTGACCTGGTCAACAAGCCAGCAGTCAACGTAGATGTTTTCCCTGGAGTCGTTTCTCAAGGAACGGCAATCAGCCTGCAATCAGGCTGGGAGAATGCAGCAATTTATTACACGCTTGACGGCTCAACGCCGACAGCCCAAAGCACACTTTACACAGCCCCAATCACATTGGACGAAGACACGGCGATCAACGCCATCGCAATCGGCGCTGAAACATCGGAAGTATTCACATTTGAATACACAGTCCTAAAAACAGCGGACTTGAAAATCCGTGATATTCAAGGCAAAAAACATTATACGGATTACGAAGGCGCAGTGGTCAATGAAATCACAGGCGTCATCACTCATTTCTATAACGGCGCAAACTTCGTAATACAAGACCCGAACGATGACGGCGACTGGACGACTTCTGAAGCCATCATCGTCAACCAATCAGGTGCAAGCAGTTCGTACAAGGTCGGTGACGTGGTAACAGTTGCCGGTACTGTGGAAGAATGGTTCTATAAAGGCTATTCGGACATGAAAGACAACGACCTGCCGCTTACGCGCATCCGCTCAACAAACGTCGTGAAAAATGGCACGGCCGAACTTCCAGAACCATTGATGATCGGTGAAGATGTCTTCCCGCCGACTCAAAACATCGACGACGATGGGCTGACTCTATTCAATCCTGAAAAAGACGGCGTTGATTTCTGGGAATCCCTAGAACTTATGCGTGTCGGCGTAGCTGATGCACAAATTGTCGGACCGCAGGATTACGGCGAAGTGTTCGTCGTATCGAAAAACGCAACAAACAACGATTTCCACAAACTGGGCGGTATCCTTATTTCTGAAGATGACTACAACCCAGAACGCATCACTGTAACAACTGGAGAAAATGTAATAGCGAAAGCAGGCGACACATTCGCTGAAGCGCCAGTAGGCGTCCTGGGCTATGGCTTCGGCAACTACCAGATTTGGACGAACGAAAGCGAACTTCCAGCAATAGTTGACGGTGGAACAACACCGGAAGAAACCTGGATTGAAAACGCAGAAGACAAATTGACAGTCGCTTCATATAATGTCGAGAACTTCTCTGCAGATCCAAGCCATACAACAGACGAAAAAGCGCAGCGCATCGCCGAATCATTCGTAAATGACCTGAACTCGCCGGACATCATCACACTTGTAGAAGTTCAAGATGGCGATGGCCCGATCGCTTCAGGCAATACGGATGCAACTGCAAGCTATGAACGCTTGATCGAAGATATCAAAGCAGCAGGCGGCCCGACATACAAATGGACCGATATTGCACCTGAATACAACCAGGATGGCGGAGAGCCAGGCGGGAACATCCGTGTCGGCTTCTTGTACAATCCGGAACGCGTTGCTCTTTCTGAAGGCACAAAAGGGACAGCCACACAAAATGTGGAATGGGTAGATGGCGAATTATCGCTCAACCCAGGACGCGTGCAGCCGATTTCGATGCCGAACACCCGAAAGCCGGTAGCAGCACAATTTGAATTCCAAGGCGAGCAAGTTGTCGTAATCGGCGCCCACTTAAACTCTAAAGGGGGAGATCAAGGATTATTTGGCCAAAATCAGCCGCCATTCCTTGGCTCTGTGGAAGAGCGCATCGAACTTGCAGAAGCGATCAATGGCTTTATTGAAGAAGGACTTGCACAAAACCCTGACTTAAATGTCATCGTTGCAGGCGATATGAACGACTTTGAATTCACGCCAGCTCTTAAAGCGTTGGAAGGCGGCATATTGACAAACAAAGTCGAAGATGTGCCGGTTGAAGACCGCTTTTCTTATTACTACCAGGGCAATTCACAAGTTCTTGATCACTTGTTGGTGACAAACAACTTGGCAGCTAAAACAGAACTTGATATGGTTCACATCAATGCGATGTTCATGGAACAACACGGCCGAGCATCTGATCATGATCCATTGCTTGCACAAATCACTTTTGCAGATCCAGCCGTTCCTGGCGAGCAGGAAGCGGACCCGGATATGACAGGTGAAACAGCCGTTATCGTAGCTGGTGAATTTGATGAAGAAGGCACGCTTGATATCAAGTTTTCTGAAGGTACAGTAGAAGAACTGTTGGAAAGTGGAAAAGACCTGTTGATCGATTTGCCGACTGCAGATTTGAGACTTTCTACAGAGAACTTACAGCAAATCGCTGATGCAGCCGGAACAGAATTCAGCTTGTCGTTCGCAGTAGAAGACGCGGAAACAGTGGATAAACGTCCTGCATTAACAGACCAAATCCACATCGCCATCACAAACGCTGAAGGCAATGAAATTCCAGTCAAGTTCACTTCAAATGTGAAATTGGCATTTGATACAAACAGTGACGTCAAAGTCCAGTTTGGTGCACGAGAAGATGCCAAAGGCAAATGGAAAATCATTCAAGGCGAGTTGAACGGAGATACGTTTACGCTTAGCGTCAATGAGTTTGGAAACTATACAGTCGTAACAAACAATGGCCAAGCGAAAAAGAAGAACTAGGCTATATTAAAAAAGCATCCGCTTCGTGAACTGCACCGAAATTGTTAGACACAACTAACAATGGAGGTGCAGTTTTTCTATGACGAAATTTACGATTGAAAAGAAGGTACGGGCTGTTCGCGATTATTTAGCTGGCCACGAGTCGAAAAAACA
>NZ_VOHC01000002.1 GCF_007859275.1 Planomicrobium sp. CPCC 101079
AAAGAGCAAGCTCTTCCGGTTCCGCTCGACTTGCATGTATTAGGCACGCCGCCAGCGTTCGTCCTGAGCCAGGATCAAACTCTCCATTATAGAAGCTTGATTGCTCATGCTGGCGCTCGCCGTCCCGCAGGACGCGCGAATCGCTTGATCTGGTAAACCTGATCAGTAAGTTGTGCTCCGATTGCCCAAAGGCAACCATCGCAGAAATTTTATTGCCGCGTTCGGAACGCGCCAATAAACTATTGTTGACGTTTTGCTGTTCAGTTTTCAAGGTTCATGTTTTCTGCCATCTTTACCGACAGCTATAATAATATATCACTTGCGCTATTCGGTGTCAACTATAATTTAATTTAATAAATTCTTTCGAGTGTTTTTTCATTCCCCGACAGCTTAATTAGTATATCTCACTCATCAAGCAAAGTCAAACTAAATCTCTAAATTAAACCCATATTCTTATGGGGACACTTCCTAATATACCAGCATCACGAGTTTATGTCAATAATTTATTAAAAAATAAATTAAAGAACATAAAATTATTAAATAGATTACGAACTTAATTATAGCAGAAAATTCTGATAAAAAAATAACAAAAGTATTACAAATTTGAAAAGGAGAAACTCCTTTTCATAGAAAATCTTGAGAAATGGAATTGAACCAGATTAAATCAATCGGACTTCAAATATTTTAAGTTGTAATCGAAACTGATTGTATTTAGCATCCCTATAAAGTAAGGATGCTCATTTTGCTTTTCAATTTTCCTTCTATATATATAGATATTTCTTTGCATATAAAAAACCCGCCAAAAATGGCGGGTTGAATAATTACACTAAGAAGATGAAATACAAAATAAAAATAATGAACAAGCCGTACATGATTGGATGGACTTGCTTCCCTTTCCCTGCCGCTATCATTGTAATCGGATAAAAGATAAAACCGATAGCAATCCCAGTTGCAATGCTATAACCAAGCGGCATAGCAATCATTGTTAAGAAAGCTGGAACAGCAATTTCAAATTTCGTCCAATCAATTCTTCCTATAGCGGAAACCATAAGAACACCGACAATGATCAAGGCTGGAGCAGTCACTGCACTAGTGACTACTTCTAATAGCGGATAGAACAAAATAGAAATTAAGAATAGAACGCCAGTAACAACAGCAGCAAAACCTGAACGAGCTCCAGCTGCCACGCCGGCTGTCGACTCAATGTAAGAAGTAGTGGTTGATGTTCCAAAAATTGCTCCGCTTACAGTAGCAACCGCATCTGCCAATAACGCTTTGCCGGCTCTCGGCAATTTATCGTCTTTCATTAAGCGGGCTTGGCTTGCTACTGCCACCAAAGTTCCGGCAGTATCAAAGAAATCCACGAACAAGAACGTCAAGACAATTACAAGAAACTCAATAGTCACTAATGAACTTGGATCATGCAGAATTGGATCCAAGGCCACCCCAAAAGTCGGAGCCATGCTCGGAACATTGAAGTCGATTACCGAACTCGGTAAGTTTACAATACCAAAAATCATTCCGACAATAGCAGCAAGAATCATTCCAAAGAAGATTCCCCCTTTGATTCGGCGGACCATGAAAATAACTGTTACAACTAGCCCGAAAATCGCCAGTAATGTAGAACTGTCTGATAAGTTCCCTAAACCAACCATAGTCGCAGGATCAGCAACGATAATGCCTGCATTCTGAAAACCGATAAACGTAATATATAGCCCGATACCTGCTCCAACAGCTAGTTTTAAATCGGCCGGGATGGCGTTGATGATTGTTTCACGTATTCCTGATAACGAAAGAACAATAAATATAAGTCCGGAAAATAAAACGCCAGTTAATGCTGTTTGCCAAGGAATGCCGTACGTCAAAATAACTGTATACGCAAAAAATGCATTCAATCCCATTCCAGGAGCCAGCGCAATCGGATATTTCGCTAAAATCCCCATAATCAAGCAGCCTATTGCAGCAGCTAAAGCAGTAGCCATAAATACAGCGCCATAATCCATTCTCAATGACGCATCAAGATCGGGTACTGAATCCAGCGTCAATGTCAGTGGGTTGACCACTAAAATATACGCCATTGCCAAGAACGTTGTTAGTCCGCCAATAATTTCGCGACGATAATTTGTTCCCAGTTCATCAAATAAAAAATACTTCTTCATGTTCTTCCTCCGTGTGTTGTCGCACACTTGCCAAAATAAAAAAAGCATACAGCGGTTTGCCGTATGCGTTCGATTTAGCCTCTCATGATTCACACTTTGAAAGGTATCCAGTTCTTTTGAAAGAACGGATGAAAATCGTAGTCGAGTTATTTACGGTAACTCGGTAGAGACTTTCGGGCCATATTCCCGACGTTATACGACAACGTTATTTAATTTCTTTTGTAGAATAACATCTTTCCCACCTTAAAACAATATAAAATCCGAACGATTAAAAAATATTTCGTAGCAAAGTTCGTGAATTTTCAATATTTTACGGCAGAGTTACCTACCTATATAAAAAATTCCCTCCGAGATGCACACACATCTGGAAGGAATTTTGTTGCTTTATTTTATTCCCACTCAATTGTAGCTGGCGGCTTGCTCGTGATGTCGTAAAGAACACGGTTGATGTGTTCAACTTCGTTAACAAGACGGACACTGATTTTTTCTAATACATCCCAAGGGATACGTGCCCAATCTGAAGTCATGCCATCAATAGAAGTTACTGCACGGATGCCGATTGCGTAATCATACGTACGGGCATCTCCCATCACGCCAACGCTGCGGATGTCCGGAAGCACCGTAAAGTACTGCCAGATGTCGCGGTCAAGCCCCGCTTTTTTAATTTCATCACGCAAAATCCAATCCGATTCGCGGACAATGTTCAATTTCTCTTCAGTAATGGCCCCCATGATTCGGATGCCAAGACCAGGTCCCGGGAATGGCTGGCGCCAAACAATTTCATCCGGCATGCCAAGCTCAGTTCCAAGAGCGCGGACTTCGTCTTTGAACAATGTGTTCAAAGGTTCAATAAGCTTAAACTGCATATCTTCCGGCAAGCCTCCCACGTTGTGGTGGGATTTGATTGTCTGTGCAGTTGTTGTGCCGCTTTCAATAATATCGGTATATAGAGTTCCCTGTGCCAGGAAGTCCATGCCTTCAAGTTTAGACGCTTCGTCATCGAATACGTAAATAAATTCGTTGCCGATGATTTTGCGTTTTGTTTCAGGATCGGATACGCCTTCCAGCTTTTTCATGAAGCGTTCGCGAGCGTCAATTTTGATGACGTTCATGTGGAAGCCGTCAGCAAAAGTTTTCATGACGCTTTCCGCTTCACCTTTTCGCAAAAGTCCATGATCGACGAACATGCACGTCAGCTGATCACCAATCGCTTTATGGATCAATACAGCTACCACTGAAGAATCCACACCGCCGCTTAGTGCACAAAGAACTTTTTTGTCGCCGACTTCTTCGCGAATTTTTTCAATTTCAAGTTCAATGTAGTTTTCCATTGACCAATCTGCGCTCATGCCGCAAACGTCGAAAACAAATTGGCGCAGCAATTCGTTGCCGTAAATCGAGTGGCGCACTTCCGGGTGGAATTGAACGCCATAAAACCCACGGCTTTCATTTGCCATTGACGCAATCGGGCAGCCAGCACTCGTACCAATTACATCAAATCCTGGAGGAGCTGCAGTCACTAAGTCTCCATGGCTCATCCATACGATTTGCTCTTCTGGCAAGCCTTTAAAGAGCTTAGTTTCTTTTGTCAGTTTGAGTTCCGCTTTGCCGTACTCACGGTTTTGCGCTTTTTCAACTTTGCCGTCAAGGTGCAGCGCCATCAATTGCATGCCGTAGCAGATCCCTAAAATAGGAAGGCCCATTTCAAAAATCGCGTCATCTACCGAAAAGGCATTTTTGTCGTATACAGAATTCGGACCACCCGAGAAAATAATACCTGTCGCGTTCATTTCTTTGATTTCTTCAGCTGTTACGGTATGCGGATGCAATTCGCTGTAAACACCAATTTCACGAATGCGGCGTGTAATCAACTGGTTGTACTGACTGCCGAAATCCAGCACGACGATTTTCTTTTGCTCTTTCAACATTGGACTAACTGGCACAACTTTCACCTCTTCTATTCAACTAAGTTCCCAAAATAACAAAAGAACGCGAAAATAGTTCTCGCGTTCTTTTGCTCTACATTAAAAAAGTGAATGCGCATACCAAAAAGGCATGCGGCATCCACCTTCATAGTCAAGTCATTTCCGGGGACTTGGTAGAGACATCCGAACCATATTATCGGACATATACGAGGGCACTTGTAATTTATAATTTTCTCAATTGTACAAGCTAGTCCGCTCAAAATCAACCGCTTGTGCGATTGATTAAATTTTCCCAACTTTCCTTCAGTTCGTTCCAATTGACAGAATCGCTATTCCCGCCATAAACCGACTGTTCATAAGCGGCGGTCAATCGAGACATTTCATGTGTTCCAAAAAACGAGTCGATGTATGCTGCATAAGAACGCAAAGTCTGTCCATCGCGCCGCTTAATGCCGTACAGATCGAGCTGTTTTAAAAGTCTCAAATAAGCCTTTTCAAATGTCTGGGCACTTCCGCTGCGTGTGCGATAGTACGGAATCAGCACTTTCGGCAGCCATTTGCTGCGCATTTTAAACAAGATCGCTGCCAGTAAAGCCAAACCAATGAGTCCCCATACAATTTTCGCTTTATTTTCAGTGAAGAACTGGTTCAATCGCTCACGGAATGTCGGCCCCGTAATTCCCGTTCCTGCTGCATCCACTTCCGGTTCTTCAGGCTGAAGCGGATCCGGGCGGTCTGGCATTTCCACATCTTCCAGAGTGGTTTCTCCCGTCTCTAAATCAAAGTCGACATCTGATGAACCTGTAAAACCAATGGTCGGTTCGAAAAGCATCCAGCCGACACCTGGCATATAGGCCTCTACCCATGAATGCGCATTGTTGTTGGTAATTTCGTAAATATCTCGGCCATCAGACGAGTTGATCAGTTCCCCTTCGTTAAAACCTTTTACCCAGCGCGCCGGAATATCGAGCGACCGCAGCAGCACAACCATCGAAGTTGAGAAGTTATCACAATAACCGCGTTTCGTTTCAAATAAAAATTGGTCTACGTAATCCTGCCCTTCTTCAGGAACGGGAATGTCCTGCTGACTGTATTCGAAGTTATTATTGCTAAAGTACCGTTCGATTGCCCGCGTTTTATCATAAACACTATCGGAGCTTTCGGTTATTTCTACCGCTAAATCTCTTACACGTTGAGGCAATTCTTCAGGCAACTGGACAAAACGGTCAAACTCCGCGGGCAGTTCTTCCAAATCTTCAACTGAAGTTTCTTGCAAAGCCGTCAAACTGAACGATGGCTCCGAAAATTCCACTTCATAGAGTTCAGGTTCAAAAACCTCACCTTCAAAAAATGTATCAAACCGCTGGTCAGCAGTATCATACTCATAATCCGGCGTCTCATTCATCAAAAAAGACTTGGTGCCGTATGGATACAAGACAAACGGAAATTCTTGTTCCATTGACAATAAAGCAGTTGTTTCTTGTTCCGGATCTCCCGGCGTAAAATCAGTATCGACTTGCTCTTCATTGCCGTAGACAAATTTATCGCCGGCATTTCTCGTTACGCGCCAGCCTTTAGTTGTATAAAAATCTTTCGACTCTACTTTCCAGTACTGGCCATCCTCCACTTCCGCCCGGAATACAGGGGTATCGTCTCCGATAAATGAGCCACCCAGCTGCGAATCGTCGACGCCATAGCCGATTCTGCCGATTGTTCCTGGACCTGTGCCTGCTTCTCCCGAAAAGGAAGTGATATAAGGGACAGGATCTGGCCATATTGGACCGGCTTTTGGCAAGTACAACGCAACGGCAGTAGACGCAGCCACCATGAACAATAACGGAATAATATATACCGCAATTTTATCAATTCTGACAGGAATGCGATGGGTTTCTATCCATCGCGCCAAGTGCAAAAGACCCGCAAGCATCAAGCCGATGACCATAATACGGATAATGGCAGTGTCTCCCGTATAAGGGCTGAACGTATCCAATACCGCGATAAAAACCACAGTCAGCAAATAAAACAGAAAAATGCTCAGACGGAAACTTACCCAGTAGTGGATCAAATAAACAGCCATCCATAGCAAAGCAAAAAACAGGACGGTTCTAAAAATGTCAGTCGTTTCCGCCCAATTTTGGGAAGTCAACGCTATAAAATTCGCTGTGAAATCGGACCACAGAAAAACAATCGAGCTGTTTGAAAAGAAAGCTTGTCCTGTATAAACATATACAATAAACCATAAAATGTAGACTATTTTAACAGGGCCAGAAATCCACCACGGGACTCTTGCCAATGCCATCACTAGCCCCAATCCTATAAATATAAGAAAAAGTGATTTATGGGCAGTAGCCGTCAAAGACATCACTGGTGTTAGCCATTCGGCCAGCAATAAAAAAACCAGCACATACAAAACTGCCATAAATACTTTGTTTTTTCGAATGCTATTCAATTTCGGCTCACCTCCGTAAACACCGTTGCAAAATTCTCTGGGCCGATTCTTTTGACGATAAATCCTCTGGAGCGAGCAAACTGATGAGCAGCTTCGTCTTCAGAGGAAATTTTTTCACCTTTGTTCGTTACAACCAGGCACATGCACGTATTCAGATGTTTGACATTCCGCTGAATACTGGAAATCATATCCATTGTCAGATGGCTCGTAACATAGAGCAAACTTGAAGCTTTTACTTGAAGCAGATCCTGGGTAGCCACTTCTTCGACCGGTTTTTCCAAATCGGCCTGCACTTTAGTTAAATGGTACATGGCACGCTGCAGATGTTCTTCTGTTTGGATGACAGGAAAATAATCGTGGGTTTTGCCGATCGATAAATAAGCAACATTTGAATGGGAACGGACAATTGTTTGGAGGATCGACGCAACTAATTCGATTTGGGTTTCGAATCGATCAGATGACAAACGGTCATCAAGCAAAAATAAGTCCTGTGACTGCCGGTCTTCGAATTCTTTCGTCCGCATGGTTTGCGTACGGGCAAACGACTTCCAATGAATCCATGATACCCGGTCGCCCGGATGATAATCCCGTATACCGGCGGCTGTAGTCGTATCTTTAACTAATGTAAAAGGAGCTGCCATCGCCCCTTGGTCATACCTGGATTCCATCGGACGATAGGCTAACTCAACAGTATTTGGATAAACAAGGACAACTTGCTTTAATGGCAACAGCTTCGTTTTTTTTACCCAGCCAAAAAAATCCCCAATTTCAATTTGGATGCCTTCTAGAACATGTTCGCCACGGGGCATATTCTCAATTTCATAAGTCCATGAATAAGTTTTTCGGAATCCTGGCACCAACATGTTTTTCCGCTCATCTTCTATGAGTTCTTTCAAAGCGGTTGAGTGTGTCTTTTCATTGAGAACGGTATACAGCAAAGGAAAAGGAAAAGAACGTCGAATGTCAATCGTAGCCGAAAAATTGCCGCCTTTTCGTATTTGGGCGGTGTGGATTTTACGGGTCACTTGAATATCTTGCAGTGGGTAAAACGTCAATAGCAGAGAGTAAAGTGCAAAAGGAAGCGCCATGTAAAAGATGAACCAGCTGACAAAGCCGCCTTGGAACATGGCAAATGAAAAAGTAAGTATAAGGATGACTAGTACAAAGACCAGCCTTCCCCATAAATTAAGAAAGTTTTGGATCTGACTCATTGGCCTACATACCTTTGGACCGGTACACGGGTCTTGGCTAAAATGCGGTCTGTGATTTCTTCTGCAGTCACCCCGTCATACCGGGCTTCAGAGCGCAGCATAATGCGATGGCCAAAAACAAATTTCGCCAAATGCTGTACATCATCCGGCGTCACGTAATCGCGCCCTTTTAACATTGCATAGGCTTGGGATGCTTTCATCAAAGCGATCGAACCGCGCGGGCTGACTCCTAAATATACATAAGGTTCTGTACGAGTATGCCGAGCCAGTTCTACGATGTAACTCCGGATGGTTTCGTCTACTTTCACCAGTTTCACTTCTTCTTGAAGTCTGATCAGCTCTTCAAGCGTAATGACAGACTGCAAATCTTCAATTGGGGCGGAAATTTGCGAGCGGCTCAAAACTTCCATTTCTTCTTTCGAAGAAGGATAGCCCATTTTTATTTTTAACAGAAAACGGTCGAGCTGCGCTTCAGGCAAAGGATAAGTTCCCTCGTATTCAACTGGGTTCTGGGTTGCCATAACGAAAAATGGTTTTGGGATTTGCATCGTTACACCGTCGATTGTCACAGAAGCCTCCTCCATCGCTTCAAGCAACGAAGATTGTGTTTTCGGCGAGGTTCGGTTGATTTCATCCGCTAAGACGATATTTCCCATGATTGGGCCGGGGCGAAAGTGAAATTCCATATCTTTCGGATTATAGATAGAAACACCAATAACATCAGAAGGCAGAAGGTCTGGCGTGAATTGAATGCGCTTAAAATCAGCGCCCACCGACTTCGCCAATGCTCTGACCAGCATTGTTTTCCCGACTCCCGGAACATCTTCAAGCAAGACGTGGCCGTGTGATAACATAGCAACAATGCTCAATTCAGCAATATTCCGCTTGCCGATAATCACCTTTTCTATATTATCAATCACTTGTTCTAATCGTTCTTGTGCCTTCATCCTAGATTCCCCCAATGAGTAACTATAGCTGTTTGAAAATTGTCACATTATTATCATCTAGCATAACGAATTCCGGGACAGAACTCAACTTTCGCAACCCTTAAATCGCTTTTTTCCCAAATAAAAACAGAGCGCTATACAAGCTGCTCTGTTTCAACGGTTCATTTCCAGAAGTCATCAAAAACCGTAATCGGCAAATGGCGTTTATGCTGGGTTTTCAAGTAATAGCCTTCCAGCTTTTCCCGGGCATCTTCTGGTATTTTTTTGCCTTCTAAGTAATCATCGATCATTTCATATGTTAACCCCAAAGCCACTTCATCCGGAATGGCCGGTTTGTCTTCTTCTAAGTCCGCAGTCGGAATCTTCATATACAAATGTTCCGGACCTCCGAGTTCTTTGAGCATGGAGCGCCCTTGCCTCTTGTTGAGCCGGAATAACGGCGTTAAATCTGCTGCTCCGTCGCCAAATTTCGTGTAGAATCCAGTAATCGCTTCTGCAGCATGATCCGTGCCGAGCACGACCGCTCCATGGAAAGATGCGATTGAAAATTGAACCTTCATCCGTTCGCGGGCTTTTTCATTCCCTTTAGCAAAATCACTCAACTCTATACCTGCTGCATTCAAAGCACGGTCACTGGCATCCACTGCCTCTTTGATATTAACCGTATAGACTTTAGTTGGCCGGATAAACTCAATTGCATCCTGTGCGTCGTGTTCATCAAATTGCGTGCCGTACGGAAGGCGAACCGCATAAAAACCGTATTTGTCCTCGCCGGCTTCCTCATTAAGTTCATTGACTGCCAGCTGGGCGAGTTTGCCCATTAGCGTCGAGTCCTGTCCACCAGAAATTCCAAGTACAAAGCCTTTAATGAAAGGATGCTTTTTCGCATAGTCTTTTAAAAACGAAATGGTCCGTTCAATCTCTTCTTTCGGGTTAATAGAAGGTTGTACTTTCAGTTCCTCAATGATTTGCTGCTGCAACGTTGGCATCTGTTTTCCCCTTTCTAATCTCTTGAATATTGATGGATTGCCTCTCTGACTTCTTGTATGTTGCGCATCTTGTTGTCCCAGCATTTCTGGCTCAAATCGACCGGATATTCCTCTGGATTCAAGGAGCGCTTGTACTCATCCCATAGAAGGTTTAAGCTGCTTCGCGCATAGTCCTGCATTTCTTGTAATGGCGGATTTTCATAGATGATTTCCCCATCTTTGACCACATGCTGATGAATATCGACCGCTTCAAAATTCGTTACGAATTTTGAAACATACGTATGAACAGGATGGAACATCTTCAAACGTTCTTCAGAAGCAGGATTTTCTTCTTGCATGGTGATATAATCGCCTTCTGATTTTCCGTTTTCCCTATCTATGATGCGGTAAACTTTTTTCAATCCAGGCGTTGTCACTTTTTCCGCGTTGCCGGAAATTTTGATTGTATCTTCCATAACACCATGGTCATTTTCAATTGACACCAGTTTGTAGACCGCTCCAAGAGCAGGCTGGTCATAAGCAGTTATCAATTTTGTGCCGATGCCCCATGAATCGACGCGTGCACCTTGCGCCTTCAAGTTCAAAATGGTGTATTCATCCAAATCATTCGAAACTACAATCTTAGCGTCCGGGAATCCTGCTTCATCCAGCATTTTGCGCGCTTCTTTTGAAAGGAAAGCGATGTCCCCGCTGTCTAGGCGGATTCCTTCAAAGTTGATTTTATCTCCCAACTCTTTGGCTACTTGAATGGCAATCGGCAAACCGGATTTTAACGTGTCGTATGTGTCTACTAAAAACACGCAGTTTTTATGGCGTTTCGCATACGAATGAAAAGCTTCGTACTCATTTTTATATGCTTGGACTAGTGAGTGGGCGTGCGTTCCGGCAACTGGAATCCCAAATTTTTTCCCTGCCCGGACATTGCTGGTCGCCTCAAGGCCGCCGATAAAAGCGGCTCTGGTTCCCCAAATCGCTGCGTCCATTTCTTGGGCGCGTCTTGTCCCGAATTCCATTACACGTTCTTCTTTGACAATTTGTTTGATGCGGCTGGCTTTTGTTGCAATAAGCGTCTGGTAATTTACGATATTAAGAAGTGCCGTCTCGATCAGTTGGCCTTCTACCAAAGGCGCCTCGATGCGAATGAGCGGCTCATTCTGGAAAACCACTTCCCCTTCGACGACTGAGTAGACATTTCCTGTAAACCGGACCGTCTTTAAAAATTCAATAAAGTCTTCTTTGTATCCAACTTCCTCACGCAAATATTCAAGATCGCTGTCAGTAAACCGGAAATTCCTTAAATACTCAAGCATCCGCTCAAGTCCCGCGAAAATTGCGTAGCCATTTCCAAAAGGCAGTTTCCGGAAAAACAATTCAAACACCGCTTTTCGTTCATGCATGCCATCCGCCCAGTAGGCTTCCGCCATGTTGATTTGGTATAAATCCGTATGTAGAACCAAACTATCGTCCGTATAATGTTTCTGCATAACCCTTCACCTTCCACCATCAGTAATAAAGCCAATTATACACTAGTAGAGAGCGATCAATAAACGAAAGTCCTATTCTTCTCTATAATTAGCTTATAGTTGCTATACCCGATCTTGTACTTTGACATTCCGATTTACGTGTGATATAGTTAATTAGTTAACAACAAGGTAGCAAACAGGTATTTTTGATATACTGGCATTCTACGTAAAGTTTTTGAGAATACTTATTCACACTGGCGCGATTTGAGGATCGCAAGGACGTAAAAGAAGGTAGGGTTTACGTTGCTTAAGTTAGAAAGCCACCAGTGGAACAATGACCGCGGCACTGAAAGATAAATCTTTCTATGGAAATGATCCCCATTAAAATGGGTTGAAAAATTGAATCAAATTTATTTTATGTTACCTTACAAATTAAAGGGCTATCCTCACATCGAGGATAGCCCTTTTCCAATTCTTTTTTTCAAATTAACGGTTTAAATAGTCAGTGACTGCCCCTTTTGATGAACAGGAAACGTTATGCGCATATTTTCCAAGAACGCCTTTTCGGTGAAGCGGCGGAGCCACCCATTGCTTGCGGCGTTCTTCCAGCTCTGCTTCTGAAACATCCACGGAAATCTCCTGCAAATCCGAATCGATCGTCACCATGTCGCCTTCTTTCAACAAAGCGATCGGGCCGCCCGATTGTGCTTCAGGTGCAATATGCCCTACGACCAAACCGTGTGTTCCGCCAGAAAAACGGCCATCCGTCAATAAAGCGACGCTTTCGCCCATGCCTTTGCCTACTAGAATGGCTGAAATCGAAAGCATCTCAGGCATTCCCGGACCGCCTTTCGGACCAACATAGCGAATGATCAATACATCGCCGTCGTTGATTTCATTGGCCATAACGGCTGCTGTTGCATCTGGTTCGTTATCGAAGACGCGTGCTGGGCCTGTGTGGCGTTTGACTTTGACACCGGATACTTTTGCGACCGCGCCGCTTGGAGAAAGATTGCCTTTCAATACGATTAGCGGGCCATCTTTCCGTTTCGGATTATCGAATGGCATGATAACTTGCTGTCCTTCAGCAAGACTCGGTGCTTCCTGCAGATTTTCGGCAACAGTTTTTCCGGTAACTGTCATGCAATCTCCATGGATATATCCACCTTCATACAGCATTTTCATGACCGCCTGAACTCCGCCGACCCGGTGAAGGTCCTGCATAACATATTTGCCGCTCGGTTTTAGATCCGCCAAATGCGGAACTGTTTTTTGGAGGCGGTTGAAATCGTCGATCGTTATATCCACTTCTGCCGCATGCGCAATCGCTAACAAATGCAAAACAGCATTAGTCGATCCGCCTAGGGCCATAACTACTGTGATGGCATTTTCAAACGCCTCTTTTGTCATAATGTCTTTTGGATAAACACCAAGTTCAAGCAGATTATGCACAGCTGCACCTGCTTTTTCACAGTCCGCCAACTTTTCCGGAGATACTGCCGGATTGGACGAACTGCCCGGCAAACTCATGCCCATTGCTTCTGCAGCAGAAGCCATCGTATTCGCTGTATACATGCCGCCGCAAGATCCAGCACCCGGGCAAGCGCCGCACTCAACTTTACGAAGCGTTTCATCGTTTATGTCGCCATTATTGTGCTGGCCCACGCCTTCAAAAACTGACACGATGTCAATATCCTGTCCATTATGGCGTCCAGGCGCAATCGTCCCTCCGTAAACAAAAACAGCTGGCACTTCAGAGTTTGCAATCGCGATCAAACACCCAGGAATATTTTTATCACAGCCGCCGATTGCCACTAACCCATCCAAGCTTTCAGCTCCTACAACCGTTTCGATGGAATCCGCAATAACATCCCGGCTGGAAAGCGAATACTTCATGCCTTCAGTCCCCATGGAAATGCCGTCTGAAACTGTAATGGTATTAAAGATAAGCGGCACTCCTCCAGCTTCTCTTGCCCCTTTTTTCGCACTCGTCGCCAAATCATCAATATGTATGTTGCACGGCGTTACTTCGCTCCATGTACTAGCGACGCCAATCATCGGCTTTTTGAAATCTTCGTCCGTTACGCCTACCGCCCGCAACATCGCCCGGTTCGGTGCTTTCATTGCCCCATCGAATACTTTACTGTTAATCCGCAAATCTTTTTTCATGCTGCATCTATCCTTTCTTTTTTCTTATTATAGAGAAGTTCTTATACAATTCAATGAATTTTAAATTTTTTCTGTCATATAAAAATAATTTGGCTATTAAAAAGGCGGCTATCTTCAAACAGCCATTCAAAATCCGAAGAACCCAAACTATAATAAGTTCTCTACAGAAAAGGCGAAGTTTACAGAGTTCCAGAAATTTTCCTCCTTAAAAATTCAAGAAAAGAAAAGCGCAATCTTGTATAATGAGTTCAAAAAGGAAGTGATCCAACTGTTAATCCGAAAAGCCTATTCTTCTGAATATGAAAAGATCCGAATACAAAGGCTCGCTTCTTATGAACAATACAAAAATCTCATTCCTTCTGGACATTGGGAGATTTTAAAAGGAACGTTATCGAAAGAAAGCGATAAACGCCAAGGCGTTAATTTGTTCGTTGCTGAAATAGATGGCCAGATAGCTGGCAGCGTCGCATTGTTCCCTTCAAAAGCAACAGCATACGAATGGGATACTGAAGTTTTGGAATATCCTGAAATCCGCATGCTCGCCGTGGACGCTAGATTTAGAGGCAGCGGAGCCGGGAAAGCGCTCGTCCGCCATTGCATTGAAGTGTCGAGAGGACTGGGAGAAAAGCGAATCGGGCTCCATACAGGAAATTTCATGGAAAGCGCCATGAAATTATATGAAAACCTCGGATTTGAGCGGTTTCCAGAACTTGATTTTGAACCGCTAGACGATGGCATTATCGTTCTGGCTTATCAGCTCGGCATTCCAGAAAAACAACAAGAGGACCCCATCACCAGTTGATTGGGCCCTCTTCCTTCGATTGCTGAAAAGGATTTCTCCACTCCATTAATAAAGCATAGTTATGGGATTCTTCATCTTCCAAGTAATTCGGCACTAAGCAGACCGGCATCCGGCCGCAGCGCATTAAAAACGTAACAACAGGATCCCTCAATTCACCGTCCAATACTTTTTGAATGTATTGTTTTGGCGACAGCCGATTTGAGTGCCGATGGTAGCCTGGCATCCTTCCTCCCCCGAGCACCCGTTCCAGCTGGTCATGGACTACCCGCTCATATGCCGACTGCATGAGCAGCTTCCCCAAATCCAATTGGCGGAAAGCTGGTTTGACACAAATATCCACGATGTACAAGGTTTTGCCGACAGGGTTATGTGTGTTTATATAACCGTCCGCTGTCACTTCTTCCCACGTATGCTCAGGATGATTTGGGTCAAAATCAATCAACAGCCCCGTCATGGACCCAACAACTTCACCGTTTACTTCTACGCAAAATGCGCCTTCCGGATAATATTCGATATGGCTCGCCAACTGTTCTTTTTTCCACCACAAATCCGATGGAAATGGAGGTGGAAAACTTTCTTGCTGCACCTTGATCAAAGCTTCAAAATCGCTTGCCATATAATTTCTTACAATCGCCAAAACTGGCTTATCCTTTTGAAAAACGAAGCATTCTTTTCGGTACACACTAGCCACTCCCTTATTTCACGAAATTCAATTCTTTCTTCAAACTATACAGTTCTGTTTTCTTGTTTGCATTCCATAGGTATACATAAATAAAAAACCCTTTCGTTGGAAAGGGTTTTATCAGAAATTTATAGGCAGTGCCTAAACTGTTAAAATGGCGGCAAAACATGCGGTCCTTTGTCCAATGGCGCCGCTTCTTGCAAATTGACTGCTGCAACTAAATTTACAGTTTGAACGGAATTAATCGTAGAAGAAACCGACAAACCTCCGATAAAGCCGGTACAAAGCACAGCAATCCAGATTGTTTTTTTCAGCTTCATGTGAATTCACCACCATTCTGGTCTTGATAAACACTGTAGAAGTGCGCTTTCTCCCACTCCTTCTTTTTCTGATAATGAAGCGCGAGTTGGGAAGAAACTTTTCTTGCTTCCTTTATATAACCATTTTTTCTGAAAAATGGAAACATTTTTTCTTCATAATAGGCCAAAAGATCTGGTTGGGAAAAACTTCGCTTTTCGAAGTAATCAATGTACATTTGAAAGAATTCATCTTTTTGTTCAGTATTCGCTTCTTTCAATTCGCGAATAAACCCTTTAATGTCTTGACCTGTTTCAGTTGCGGCTTCTAATATGCTCACTAATATCGCCTTGAAAAAGTAGGAGTCTGACGGAATTTGGTTTTTGATTTCTTGAAGCTCTTCTAACGCTTGGCTGTTGTCTCCTTTTTCTTTGAGGAGTTCTGCGTAATTGTAAATTGTCTGGTAATACAGTTCAGTTTGGCCAGTTATTTGGGAATTGCGTTTTAGGACTGTATAAAGTTCAACAGCTTGAACGAGCAAGTTTCTTCTAGTGTAATTAATCGCTAGCAGCAACTGGGCGTGCAGAAGGCGAATATAGTTATAGTGAAACTGGTAATTCCGGACAGCCAGCTCCGCGTAATAAGCAGAACGCTCGTAACGGTCCTGGAGGATTAACAGCCTTGCTTTCTGGTAATAATACTCTCCCTCAAATTTTTGCGGGATGCTTTGGATCCCTTCTTCCAGTCCATTCAATAATTTTAGCGACTGTTCGGTCTGTCCCTTCATGGTATGGTAAATAGCAAGGAAAAACTGATAGAGCCATTTTTCAGGAGCGCTAAAAGATCCTTTGAGGCGCTCCAGAAAATTTTTTTGGCTTTCTGCCCGATTATGGTCATTATCAAATGTATAAAAACGGAATTTGTAAAGCTCGTATTGATTCACAAGTTCCGTAGACTGGATATAATCATTTTCTCGTTCCAGTTCCTCGTACTGTTTACGCATAGCTACAAGATCAAAATGAATGGAACAATCAATGAACCCACCTAATTCTCGCTCTAGCCGCCTGTGCTTATCGATTTCAGTTTTCCACTGTACCCCCATTTTCGCCAATAGCGCTTGAGTCGTAGTTTCATGAGGAATATAAGCATTCGATTCAATCTTGCTTAAATGCGAAATTGAACAAATGCCATCTGCCAATTGCTGCTGTGTAAGCCCGTTCTTTGATCGGTAGTATTTGATGACAGAACCGACGTTCATAGCCTCACCCTTTTTGTCTGAATGCTGAAATAATACCATAAAAAAACAGTTCCAGCATATTGCGGGAACTGTTTAACTTATACTTACTGGACACGAGCAAAACCGAAACCTGATGCATAATCGTCACCAGTTGCAGCTCCATAGCCTGATCGGATGTCAAAAAGTTTCGCGCGTCTTTGCAATTCGCTGCGGATCGCTGTGTTGGACGCGGTTGGATTTGATGCCCATACTTTCGCAGCCAGTCCAGCCGCGTGCGGTGAAGCCATAGACGTTCCGCTGATTGTCGCATAACCGCCATCATACCAAGTTGAGTACACAGCAGCTCCAGGCGCTGAAATTTCAACGTCGCCTTTTTGGATAACATAATCACCGTCTGTTCTGCTATAGCCACGAGATGAAAAGTCAGCAACCCGGTACGTACTGTTTTGAATCACATTTTCAAGTGCGGCTACTGCCACAGCATTCTGTAAAGCGCCAGGATAACCGATTGATCCTTGGTAAGGACCAGAGTTTCCTGCTGCCGCGATAATCAGCACGCCTTTTGAATAAGCATAATTCACTGCATTTGTTATCAAGCTGCTTTCTGCAGAAGAACCGAGTGACATATTGATGACTACTTTTGTGTTCAAAGCAGTCGCTTGGTCAGCGACGTGGCGGATGGCGGTTGCGATATCGTCAGAATAACCGGATCCATCATCGCCAAGCACTTTATAAGCCCATAAATCCGCAGACGGCGCTACTCCATAGACGCCAGTCCCGCTTGCTCCGCCATCGGCTAACGCTGTTCCAGCCACATGTGTTCCATGGCCTTGGCGATCGACGCAAGAACCATTTACGATGCTAGAAGCCGTTGTAAAGTCTTTGCATTGCTCAACATTATTCTCTAAATCCGGATGATCGGCATTGACTCCAGTATCAAGCACTGCAACGTTGATACCAGCGCCTCCAGATGTTTGGGTCAATGTGCTGTTGTTATAAATTGCCTTAATTCCCCATGGTGTTGATTGAGAGGCAGCCATTGTTCCATAAGCCGCTTCCGGCTTTGAAGAAGTTTCTTCTATCGTATATTCAGGCACTTTTTCTATAGTCAAGTTTTTGTTTTTCTGCAAGGCATTAAACTGGCTTTCGTTCATTTCAGTTGTAAAACCTTCAGCTGCAAAATCCCATTTGACTCCGTAGCGCTCTTTTAATGATTTATTTTCTTTTTGGTTGGTGGAATCGATCAATACGCGGAATTTTTCATTGTTATTTGTTTGCGAAGCAGTCTCTTCTCCGTTCGCGCTGGCAGCCATCCCTGGTACCAGCAGTGATGCAGTCAAAATGGCAGTTGTTAAAAATTTTCCCGATTTTCTCATCGTTCAATCTCCTTTTCCATTTCTGTTATTGGCAAAAAAGCAAAATACGGCGTCCCGTGATTGCTTTCCCAGCTTCTTTTTTGAAGGGGCCACAACTAAAAGGTATCAGAAAAAGAAGTATTGCGTAATTGGGAAAATTTTATTGTTATAGCAATGCAATTGGATGATTTAGGAAATAGAACTTATGCCTAATTTACTACTGCCTTTTTTTCACCTTGAACGAAAAGCCACTCTTCCTATTGAAAGAGTGGCCGGAGGCTTAGTTTGATCAGCTGATTGCAGTTGTAATTTGCCACTTTACTCCGAACTTGTCTGTTACTTGGCCATAAGACGGGCTCCAAAACGTTTCTTGCAGCGGCATTCCAACTTCGCCGCCTTCTTGCAATTTGCTAAAAACCTCTTTTGATTTGTCGACCGAGCTTACTGTCAAAGCCAGAGTCACTTGTGAACCAAGTTGGTACGGTTGGCCAGGGAACGTATCCGATAACATTAAATCAGAAGTGCCTATTTTCAAATGCGCATTCATAATCCGGTCTTTCATGTCGTCGGCAGCCGGTTCTTGCGAATTTTTCTGCATATCTCCAAAAGTTTGGACATTCACTACCTTAGCATCCAGAACATCTTCGTAAAATTCCACCGCTTCTTTTCCGTTGCCATTGGTTACAAGATAAGGATGAATTGAGACGATCATTTTTTCCACCTCTTTTTTTGTTCTATCTGTACGCTATTTTTATTCGAGAAAAGTTCCTTAATCCCCTTTTAATTTAAATACCTCCTCCTTCAATACCGCGCCAATTCTTCAGCGGACCGGATGGCTAACAGCAGCTGGTATTCCACTTTATTCAGACGCCGTTTCAAAACGGTTTGCCATTCTTTTTCTTCGCTGCTTTCCGGAACTGCAGCCGCAAGCGCTGCTATGTCTTTTAAGAGTGGAAGAGGCGGCTGGTTCATCGCCAAATCATGCTCATGAACATCTCCATTCACATAGTTCAGCGGAATCAGCTTATGGGACAAAGCGAGCAAATAGCCATTGATTTCTTTCGCTTCATATTCCGTCCAGTCCCGCAGCTCCATCGTTTCATTGAACTTTTCCATCAGATCTTTTAACTGATCGATGCGTTGAAGCGCCACGGTTAAATCCAATCGGTCTCCGGCAAGTTCTGCATACTCTGTTAACGCATGTTTAAGTTCCTTGACTCCAGCAGCCTGATCCAGCGGCAAAATTTTTCTTGTGCAGGCATCGTAAAGCACAGCAGCGTAAACTTGGCAATCCCGCTTTAAATGGTCTTTATCAAGTTTGTCCAGTGTATCTTCTGTCGTATGCCACCACCAGCCAAAACCTCCGGATTTGATGCCGCCAAATAATTTCACTAAGGTTTGTGATGCCAAGTCGTCGCTTATCGGCTGTTCGGATAATCCCATGAAAAGTGCTGGAACACCTGGCCCCCAAAACGATTGATCGCCTCCCCGGCCAAATCTTTTGCCGGTAAATTCTTCACCCGTCAACGCTTCAACAAACAATCCGCCAAAATCTTTCGTTTCCGCCATGCAATTGCTTTCGCCGAGAATGGTCGCCCCTTTTCCGCCTACTGAATCGGCGTAAACATGCAGCACGCAATTTTCATGCATATCTTCCCAATTCTCGTCGCAATAATACGTAGACCCTGCATAGCGTCCATGAGAATGGCCTGACCAAAAAGCGATGCGCAAGCTTCTTTTTAAAGAAAGTTGCTGTTCTTGGATAACCCGCGCTACTTCAAGCATGGTGGCATTCGCCCCGCCATTGTCCATTGCCCCGTAATGCCAGGAGTCGATGTGGCCACTGAATAAGACAAACTTCTCCGGTTCTTGCACGCCTTTGATTTCGGCGGCCAGCGTAGGGATTTTCCGCCAGCCGGTATCGACTATTGTCTTCAGCCAGACAGGACAGGCATTACTTTGTTCTAGCTTAGCTTTGATCCGCTCCCCCTCTTCCTGCACAATCGATAAAACCGGGATGAAGGGAAACTGTTTTTTCGTCTCCGGTGTCGGATTCCCCCAAACACGTGATACCGTCATTTCATGCGTCAAAGCTCCGTTAATGAAGATTGCACCGGCTGCTCCCCCGTTTTCCAATAACTGCACAGCCCCTGGTGTCGCGATGCCCTCCGTTAAGACAATTTTTCCAGCCACAGTCAATGTTCTGTCCAGCTCTTTTATGTAAACCAATTCCCCGTCCAGCCCCGCCTCTCCAGTAGACACTGACATGGAATGTGTAATGCACGGTATGCTTTCATCAGCTATTCGCAAATCGGCTTCTATCGGCAAACTGATAAAGCCGTCATGAAAGCTTAATGTCGTCTCCAAACCCAGATTATCTAATACTTCCTTTGCATATTCAAATGCCCGCAGCTCTTCTAAGGACCCGGACAACCGAATTTCTTTTGAAAGTTGCGCAGTGAATTCCATCAACCGCTCTCCCGAGACGGCGTCAATCAATTGGCGATGTTCCTGGCTCAATTCAACTTTCATCTTAAACACTCCTTTCGATAAAAAAGCGGCCTTCGGTAAGGCCGCTCGAGTTATCACAACACAAAATCTTCTTTCGCTTTTTTCTCTTGGTCGAACGGCCGGAAATCGGTTCCCGTCATTTTACTGATTGCATCGATAAAGGTATGGGTAGTATGAGGCGTATCGTAAAGCTGCTCAAAAAAAGCGGGACGGTTTTCCTTCGCTATTGCGTCATATCCTTTGCCGACCATCCAACGTCCATAGTAATAAGATGGATAGTACATTTTTTGGATGGGATCCGAGAAAAAGCGGAAGCAATTGTCCGCTTCGACTTCGCCCAAATTGCCTTCTTTTTTCATATACTCAATCGCTTCCGCCTTGTCGATATCGCCATCATTGAACAAGAAGCAGGCATTCGTTTGCGCCATTCTCTGCATATCGATATAATCCCGGGCAAGCTTGTATTGCCGCTTCTTTTCAAGCGGAATCCCTTCCGTTTCTTCTTCATCACGGTCCCAGCCCAGAAAACGCAAAGCGGTTTCCGGCCCCCCTTCAAACAGTGCGTTTGTTGGGCTGTTGATCAAGTAATAAGACGCTTCTATCGGCAATTTCCCTTGTTGGAACAAGTAATCCCAGCGGCAATAAAATGCCTGATGCCCCGGATATCCTTCATGGGCCATAATTTGGGCAAGCACCGGCTCTGTCCAGGGCCGGTCAATGTTAAAGGTCAAATTGCCGCGGTAATCTCCTGTATACTTCGAATATCCGCTCCAAAAAACGCCCGTAATTGGCTTGATCCAATCAATGCCATCTTCTTCAGGCAAAGAAATAACCCGCTTTAATGTGCCTTCCTTGCTTTTTTCTCTCATAGACTCCGCAACCGTTACAACTTGGTCCGGCGCAATCAGCGTTTCTTTATGCCACTGATCCGCTTTTTCTTTCAGGCTTCCTTTATACCCGAGATTGCTCAATCCTTCTTCGACCAACTGCTTTTGCTTTCGCATCGTCTCTTCTGTGATCACTGCCGATGGCAATTCCTGAATGTTGAGGATGTATTCCGAGTACGGCAACTTGTCTCCTTGCAGACTTCGCCCAAAATAACGGTAAGCATTTACCATCGAACGCAAGTAGCGGACGGGATGCCCATCGAGATGTTGAATTTCCCGTTCCACTTCGTCGATTTTCCGCACAATCTCATCCAGACTTGAAAGTGACGGTTTAACGTGGCTATAGCTTGCTGTAGCCACTTCTTGTTTATGCAGCTTTTGCGCTTGTTCATTCAAGCTTAATACGATATCGACAATTGCATCTCCGACCGGTTCAGAAGTCCAACGCAACACCATCTGTTTGCCCCCTTTGTTTTCGTTCAAGCCTCCAAAGCTTTTGGATATCTTCCACAATCAGCTTCACCATCATGCCGTATAATTGCTCGCCTTTTTCCACAGTTGCCGCTTCCGCATTGCCGGAAAACGCTTCCGGGTACAGGGTTTTCCCCCCGTCTTTGAAACGGAACCGTTTCGGAAGCGGGATGGCATGGCTGCCGACGCCTTCTGTATAAGCATAAGTTTCATTGATCGCCAGCACTAATGCTGTTTCGTCTTCGCCAGCATGTCCGGGATCAGGTGTGATTTGTTTAATATCTTCACGGTAATCCAAATACCAGTTGATAGTCAGTGTCCGGACGTTCAAATCTGCCAATTTTTCCGTGACGATATCCAAACTCGAAATATTCCCTCCGTGCCCATTAAACAAAATAATATTGGTAAAACCATTTTTCTGAAATCCTTTGCAAATGTCAAAAACATAATTGGAAAAAGCTTCTGCGGACACGTCGATGGTTCCGGCAAAGGCAGCAAGGCCCCAGGAATGGCCATATGTGATTTCCGGCGCCATTAGAATTTTATCCCCCAGCACCTCTTCCAGCCGCCGGACAAATTCCCGGGGAATCAGCACATCGGTTCCAAGCGCACAATGCGGACCGTGGGCTTCGATCATGCCGATCGGCAGCAGTACGGTATTTGAAGTTTTTTGGAATTCCTTAAACTGGTTCAAGTTCATCGTCATCATATCCATGATTATTCGCATTCTCCTCTTCTATTACTCGTTCTGCCCCTGCAACCCGGAGAGAATGGACGGCAGCACTTTCTCTTGGGTCTGTTCCAACTGGTGGGCGATTTGCAATAATTCCATATCCCCAAAGTGCGGACCTATCAATTGCATGCCGACTGGCAAACCATCGTGTGTAAAACCCATGTTCAATGATACAGCCGGATGTCCGGAAATATTAAACGGTCCGGTAAACTGCATTTCATCCATTTCTTCACTGCCGATTTCAGGGTCTTCCGCTGGAGCCGGAAAAGCGACGGTCGGTGTCAAAACCACATCGACCTTTTTAAACAAAGTGGAGACAGCATCGGTGTATCGGCGCAAATCCCTTAATCCGTTCAAATAATCAATCGCTTTTTGCTTCATGCCGGCTTCAATTTGCCGGTAGGTCATTTCTGCATAGTCTTCTTTTCGATGGATCCATTTTTGATGAATGTGGGCAGCTTCAGGCAACAAGACGTTCAGCACAATTTCCTCCGTCCTGTCCCAATCTTGAACTTCGAATTCGACAAGGTCCCATCCGAGCGACCGCACTGTATTCAAGGTTGTTTCGTAAACTTTTTGAACATCCGGTTCCAGCGTTTTCAACTTATGATCCGGCAACACACCTACAATTTTGGGGGCAACTGAATCCCCGAAACTGCCCATGTCAAAAGCGCTTATGCTGCCGGCTTTGGAATGCGGATCTTTCGGATCAAAACCAGCTATTGTGCTAAGAACAGCAGCCGCGTCTTTAACAGTCCGAGTAATCGGGCCAGCATGGTCAAGCGACCAAGATAATGGAAAAACACCATAGGTGCTGACCAACCCGCGCGTCGGTTTTAAACCAACTGCCCCACAGTAAGAAGCGGGAATCCGAATTGAACCACCCGTGTCACTGCCTAAGGAAAAATAGCCGACGCCGCTGGCAACTGCTGCCACCGATCCGCTGGAAGAACCACCGGATGTTTTGGAAACGTCCCATGGATTGTTCGTTTGGCCATAATCCGGGTGAACAACGCCATAAGCGAATTCCAGCATATTGTTCTTCCCGATCAAGATGGCGCCGCTATGGTAAAGCTTACTCAGTATGGTCGACGTGTAGCCCGGCATAAAATCTTTTAAAATCCGTGATGCGCATGTCGTCAAAGAATCTTTTTTATAGAACAAATCTTTGGCTGCGTACGGTATACCCTCCAGCAGATGAAGCGGTTCATTTTGCATAAAGCGTTTTTCCGATTGCCGTGCCCGTGTTAATGCAGTTTCTTCCATAGTCGTAATAAACGCGTTAAGCTGCGGCTCTAGAGTACGGAGCCGCTCAAAAGTTTTTGTCGCTACTTCCACTGGAGAAATATCTTTTTTTCTATATAAAGCTGCAACTTCTAGAAGTGATAAATCAAGCAAAGAGACCATTGACTCACGCCCCTACTGCAAGTAACGGATCGTTATCGTTTATGGCAAGTGAACTGACCAAGAAAAGAACCACACCTTCTGTATTGGAGACGATTTCTTTTACCGTTTCACCAAATTCATTTGTCAGTTTCCCCAATACTTGGCCTTTTTTCACCGTATCGCCGATCAATACTGCAGGATACCAAAGCCCTTTAAAATCGGAACGATACCAATCAAATACAGAAATATAAGTTGAATCGCTTTTCTTTACTTCCCCCTCTAATACGCCGAGTGACATGAGAATATTTTTTACGCCGTCTTGAAGAAGCACAGAATGCTCTCCACTTAATATCCCTTGCTGGCCAGCTTCAGCAATAATGGCCGGAATGCCCTGCTCTGCTGCACACCCATATGTAGAACCAGGCACTTGTCCGCTGCTGCCGATGACATATTCGATATCAAATAACGAAGCCATCTCTTTTGAAGTTTCTAAGATTTTTTCATCTTTCGTGACATGGTAAATCGAAAACGGCACCAATGCTTCAATCATGTCGCCGCCATGCAAATCGATGATATAATCCACTTGCTTGAATACAAGTTCATTGAGCCAATAAGCAAGCCGTTCTGCATCTGTCCCGTTCGGATCACCTGGAAACATCCGATTCAAGTTTTTTTGGTCCCGTGGATGAACATAAATGCTGCGCGCATAAAAAGACGCCGGGTTGGCAATCGGAAGAACAATGACCTTTCCTTTCACTTGCGTAGGATCGAGTGTTGCGCCAAGCTTTTGGGCCGCATCGATTGATGTATATTCACAGCCATGGATTCCGCCTAATACAAGAACTTTCGGACCTTCTTCAGAACCATTGATTAAAAAAGCCGGCAATTTTTCTTCGATTGTTGGAAGTGTTAGATAGTCTTTTGTTTTTTCTTCAGGAGCGGCAGATAAAGATCCGATTTCCCAGTTAGCACCCATCCTTATCATCCCTTCATTTCTTTAGATTATCGTTTTTCTAAAAAAAGGGGGTGCGGCTGTAAAAATAGCCGCTCCCGCTTTTATTGTTCTTTTGTGATTTTGTGGAACGGCACATACCAAACGTTCATCGGGTTCAGTTCATAGCCTTTCACCCAAGATCTTGAAGCTGCCTGTAAATTCGGCTGGGCAACGAAAATATACGGCACTTCTTCTGCCATGATATTCTGGATTTCCATGTAATTGTTTTCACGCAAGCTTTCGTCCGTGCTCGTTCTTGCTTCTTCCAGCAACTGGTCCACTTCGCTGTTTTCATAGAATGCCAAGTTGAATCCTGGGCCTTTGCTGGATGAATGGGCGAAATACCATAAGTTGTAGTCAGGATCCGGATAATCCGGAGTCCAAGAAACCAAACCGAAGTCATGTTTCCCGCTAGTTACCAAATCCAAGAAAGTTGGCCATGCGTAAGTTTTGATATCCAATGTCACACCAACTTTTTCAAGGTCTGATTGCAGCAGCAATGCCGTATTGCTTCGGACTTCGTCATTTTCAGAAATGGCGATTTCCAATGTAAGGCCTTCAGCGTGCCCGGCTTCTTCGAGCAGCGCTTTCGCTTTGTCCAAGTCATATTCGTAAAGCTTGGCATCCGGATTAAAGCCGAACATCCCTTTTGGAACCGCGCCGACAATGCGTTCCGCCTGCCCTAAATACACACTTTCAAGAAGCGCGTCGTAGTTGATGCTGTGGGCGATCGCTTGGCGGACCCTTACATCAGACAATGGGCCGCTTTCAATGTTCATCGGCATGTAATCAATTTGATAACCAGTTGCTTTAACAATTTCCACTCCATCCGTCCCTTCCATCTGGCTGAGAACTTCCGGAGAAACCATGGAATTGTCGATCAAGTCAATTTCCCCTTTTTCAAGCATAAGGCGTGCTGTGGAAGCTTCGGAAACAAAGTTGATATTTACTGTTTCCATCGTAGGCGCACCGCCCCAGTAATCCGGGTTTGCTTTCATGACTAATTTTTCTCCGCGGTCCCAGCTTTCAAGCGTATAAGGGCCGGAACCTACTTCTGCTTCAGCAAGGTAGCTTTCACCTAGATCGTCGCCGTGGTTTTCTTCCAAATTCGGGTTGAGAATGTTGGCGTAAACAGTTCCCAGCGTACTGATGAATGGAGCAAATGGCTGCTTTAACGTGATTTTAATTGTATGGTCGTCAATAATCTCAAAACTGTCTTTATCAATGACTTTGCTGAAAATCCCGGCTGCCGATTTTCCGACATCCATAGCACGGGTAAATGAATACTGGACAGCTTCAGCAGTTACAGGCGAACCATCATGGAAAGTAGCATTTTCCACCAAATGGAAAGTGTATTCTTTGCCGTCTTCAGAGACCTCCCAGCTTTCCGCAAGCATCGGCTGCGGTTCTGTTGATGCCCCCTCATATGTCACCAGCCGGTCATATAGCATATAAGTTACACGGAAAGCGGTATTCGCTGCTGATCCATGCGGATCTAGCTGCGGAATATCTTCGTTCGTCGCAAAATTGAACACTTTATCATCGAAATTCTCGTTTGCCGCCGGTGCTTGAGTATCTGAAGACTGAGTACCTTCCGCTTCTTCGCTGTAATTTTGGCATCCTGCAAGTACAAAAGCCGCCATGATTAAAAAAGTCATCAACCTGAACCATCGATCTTTGATTTTCATTCTACTTCCCCCTTAGTTTTGAATGAATAACTGGCAAATTTAAAGTGAGCCGCTGCTCCAATCCTCCTTTCATTGGGCTCATTGGAATATCAGCGTTGTTTCGGATCAAGCACATCGTTCAATCCATCCCCAAGCAAATTGAACCCTAATACAGTGAGAAGAATGGCCATTCCTGGGAAAGTGGCTGCCCACCAGGCTTCCCTTAATATTTCACGGCTATTGGATAACATCGCTCCCCATTCCGGAGAAGGCGGCTGCGCCCCAAGGCCGATAAAACTGAGTCCTGCTGCCGATAAGATAACAAAGCCTAAATCGAGTGAAGCCTGGATAGTGGCTGGCGCCATTGCGTTCGGCACAATTTCTTTAAAGAGAATACGGAATGGATTGGCACCAAGCGCGCGGTTTGCTTCAATATACTCTGAGTGTTTGATCGATAAAACAGACGACCGGACAATCCGTGTATACCAAGGCCACCATGTTGCTGCGAGCGCCAGCATAACGTTTTCAATTGACGGTCCAAGAGCCGCCGCGATTGACATCGCCAAGATGATTCCTGGAAATGATAAGAAAATATCAGTGATTCGCATGATGATTTGATCGACACGTCCGCCTATATAGCCTGCAATCGCTCCCAGAATTGTTCCGATCGGGAAAGAAATCGCAACTACAAGCAAACCGATGCGCAGCGATATTCTTGTGCCGTAGACAATCCGGCTAAAAATATCCCGGCCAACTTCATCCGTTCCAAAATAATGCTCGGCGCTCGGCGCTTCCAATTTGCTGAGCAAATCCACTTCAGTGGGGCTGTGGGTGGCAATGACCGGCGCAAACGCTGCGGTTACTAAAATAATCAGCACAATGATGAGCCCAAGCAAAGTTAATGGGCTGCTTGTTATTCTCCGGACCAATTCAACCACCCCTTAATCGTGTTTTAAGCGCGGATCAATAAAGAAATAAAGCGTATCAACAATCAAATTGACTAAAATGAAAATTACTGCAATAAGAAGCGTTACCCCCATAACTGCCGGAAAGTCCAAATACGTAATCGCATTGACCGCATATTGCCCGAGGCCAGGCCAAGAGAAGACAGATTCCACCAAGACGCTGCCGCCGAGCGCGTGGCCAAATGCCATGCCGAGCAATGTGATGACCGGCATGACGCCGTTCCGCAAAGCATGGCCATATAACACACGGTTTTCCGGCGCCCCTTTTGCATAAGCAGTCCGGATATAGTCGCTTTTTAATACCGATAACATACTCGAACGGGTCATTCGTGTAATCATGCCAATGGTTACCGCTGCAAGTGTGATGCCCGGCAAAATCAAGTGCATGACCGCCGCATAAAACACCGGCCAGTTCCCGGTCAACAAAGCGTCTACCGTATACATGCCGGTAATATAATCTGGCGGCGCCATACCGCCATCCAAACGGCCTGATCCCGGCAAGACACCTAACTTTAAATAGAAGAACAACAGCAACAGCAGCCCCAACCAGAAAGCAGGCATCGCTACTCCCAGCAGGGCGAACACCCTGGTAAATTGATCCGCAAGCTTATCTTTCCTGCTCGCGCTTATAACGCCGAACGGAATACCGATCAACAATGTGACAACCATTGCAAACATTGTCAATTCAAAAGTGGCTGGGGTATACCTCAATAAATCATTTAGTACCGGTCGCTGGGAATAGGTGCTTTCGCCAAGGTCCCCTTGGACAATCCCTCCCATATAGCGGCCGTACTGAACGTAAAGGGGATCGTTGAGCCCCATTTCTTCACGCAGCTCTTCCAGTCCTTCAGGCGTCGCTTTCGGCCCCAAAATCAACCGGGCAGGATCGCCGGGAATGGTATTGGAAATCGCAAATGTAAGAATACTAATGCCAATCAAAATCGGAATCATCAACAACAATCGTTTAGCGACAAATTGTATGGCATGCATCCAAGCCCACTTCCTTCCTGAACAAGTTTAAGTATGAATACAAGCAGCAAAATGGCCGGGTGTTTTTTCTTCCAGCGGCGGTACGATTTCCGCACACTCTTTTGTTGCCATAGGGCAACGTGTATGGAATGGACAGCCGGATGGCGGATTCGACGGGCTTGGCAGGTCTCCCTGCAAAATAATCCGTTCTTTTTTCTGCAATGGATCCGGTACTGGCAACGCCGATAATAGAGCACGTGTATAAGGGTGTTTAGGGTCCGAATAAACTTTTTCAACATCGGAAATTTCAACTACTTTTCCTAGATACATGACGGCTACTTTGTCTGAAATATGCTGAACAACTGACAAATCATGCGAAATGAACATATAACTCAAATTCATTTCCTGCTGCAGTTCCAGCATCAAATTTAAAACTTGGGACTGCACTGAAACGTCCAAAGCGGAGACCGGTTCATCTGCAATGATCAAACGGGGCTCCAGCATCAAAGCCCGGGCAATGCCGATCCGCTGCCGTTGCCCACCTGAAAATTCGTGGGGAAAGTTATTCAGCTGATCCCTGCGCAAGCCGATTTTCTCTACAAGCAGTTCCACCTTTTCTCTTCGCTCTTTACGAGTGCCGATATTATGGATAATCAAAGGGGCTTCCAAAATTGTTCTTACGGTATTTCTCGGATTTAATGAAGCATATGGATCTTGAAAGACAATCTGCATTTCTTTGCGCAGTTCCTTCATCTGTTTCGCAGTCATGCCGGTTACTTCTTCGCCTTTGAATTTAATGCTGCCTTCCGTCGGTTCTGCAAGGCGCAAAATGGAGCGGCCGAGGCTGGATTTCCCGCATCCGGATTCGCCCACAATGCCTAAAGTCTGCCCTTCCTCGATTACGATGCTGACGCCGTCTACGGCTTTCACAATGGTTTTCTCACCCATAAATCCTTTTTTAATGGTGAAGTGCTGTTTCAAGTTCGTCACTTCTAACAACGCCATCCTGGTCCCCCCCCTTCTCGTCAAACAGCCAACAAGCCGATTGATGGCCGGTCTTTATATCGAACATGGGTGGAACTGTTGTACGGCAAATAGCCATTGTATGGCGGCATCTTTCTGCAAACCGGCACCCTGCCGGCATATTGCCCGGAGCTGGCACTGTCCCCGGAATCGATCCCAATTTTTGTTTACGCTGGCCGAGTTTCGGTATAGAATCGAGCAAGCCGATAGTATAAGGGTGCGTCGGGTTTTGGAACAATTCCAGGACCGGCCCTTCTTCGACAATTTTTCCGGCATACATGACAATGACGCGGTCGCAAACTTCTGCTACAACCCCCATATCGTGGGTGATCATGATAATGCCCATCTGCGTCTGCCGTTTGATTTCGCCCATCAATTCCAGAATCTGCGCTTGGATTGTAACGTCGAGCGCCGTTGTCGGTTCATCGCAAATCAGGAGCTGCGGCTCACAAGCCATCGCAATTGCAATCATAACCCGCTGCCTCATTCCACCGGATAACTGGTGCGGATATTCATTGACCAGTTCTTCAGCTCGTGGAAGACCGACATCTTTCAATAGCTTCACCACTCTTGTCCGCCGTTCTTCTTTTGTCATATTGCGGTGCAAAATCAGCGATTCTTCGATTTGCGTTCCAACAGTCTGCAGTGGATTAAGCGACGTCAAAGGATCCTGGAAAATCATCGACACTTGATTGCCTCTGATTTTTTCCAATTTGCGTTTTGAATAATTGGCAATGTTTTCATCTAAAAGATTGATTTCACCGTTTAACCGGGCTTTTTCAGGCAGCAAACGCATCAGCGACAATGCGGTCATGCTTTTTCCGCATCCCGATTCGCCAACGATTCCGACCGTTTCCCCTTTTTCTACCTGGAAAGAGACATGATCTAATATCGTCGCGTACTTCCCATTTTTCTTTAGGGATAAGGACAGGTCTTTTACATTTAATAGCATTATCAAAACCCCCTTCGATTTATGATTGAGCTACTTTCGCTAAGTCTTTTAGTGCTGCAGTGTAATGATCAGAAAAAGTTTTTTGGATCGTTTGGCAATCTTTCGTACGCAGCGCATCCAGCAGAACTTGGTGGTTATGGACCACTTGTTCCACCCGCAGCGGCACCTGATTGGCAATTGTCAGAAACATCGCCCCCACTTGGGTATCCATATGCTTATGGATGCTGATCAATCGATTATGCTTTGATGCACTGACGATTGTCCCATGGAACAGAATGTCGCATTGCGCTTGTTTTTCCAAATCCTGCTCTACCATCGCCTGGTGGAATTTCTCCAACAAGCGCTCTAACTTGGTAAAATCTTTTTCGGTTAAATGTTCAACTGCCAATTGTGCCGCTTCGCCTTCCAGCAATGCACGGAGCGTATATATTTCAAAGGCATCTTGCTGGGAAAGTGTAGCAACAAAAGTCCCTTTGTTCGTTTCGTGTTTGATCAACCCTTCGTTTTGGAGAAGCTTTAAAGCTTCCCGCACCGGCCCTCTGGAAATTTGGAGTTTTTCTGCTAAACGTGCTTGATTGATGCGCTCTCCCGCAACCAGTTCCCCATTTAAAATCAGTTTTCTTATTATTTTCGCAACATCATCTGACAATGTCCGTTGATCGAGAATCATCGCACCCTTCCTCCTCCAATTTCAGCTTGCTTTTTCCGGCAAAGATTCATAGATTTTCTTTAGTTCATATAAGTTAGCCCAACTCATTTGCCGTTTCTCTGTTTCGATTTCCTTAATGGCTTTCACTAAAGCACTCAGCAACGGCGTTTCAACTCCTTGGCTTTCGGCAATTTCCAGGATTGGCACCAACTGGGCGTCAACTTCCGTTTGCCGTTTCCGGACAGCTAAATCTCGCCATATACCGCTTTTCGTTTTCTTATTGGAAGCCATTCGTTCGGCTAGCTTGTTAAGCTGGCCGTTGAGTTTTTCTTTATCGCGCAGTTCCCTTGGATAAACGAGAGATGGATCCCAGTCGTCAAAACCAAGCGGCGAAACCCTTTCTTTGTCTGCCACCTCTAAAATTTCCGAGCACAATTCCATTAGCGTATCCCGCAGCTCTTCTTTTCTAACGACAGCAGCCATTGTTTCATCGACTAAAGCGGTTGCGTAAAGAAGGCCAGCGTAAGACAATTTCCCCCATAAATAACCCCATATATTATCCGTGACTTTGGCCGGTCCCCAACTTTGTAAGATTGCTTTTAGGCGAAGGATGCGGGCCGAAATCGTCCCGTCCAGTTCTCCCAGGTATAAAGAAGCGACACCGCCGTAAAGGATTCGCCCAGGTTCCAAATAATCCGCTGAAAAGTTAACAAAACAACCGATGGTTCGTTCAGCGCCGACCAGTTTTGAAATTTGGCGTTCGCACAAACCGTTTTGCAGCGAGACCACTTGAGTACCACTGGTCATCAAAGAAAAAAACGGTTTTAAAGCCGCTTCAGTGTGATGGGCTTTGACACAAAGGAAGATGACGCCAAGTGGTTCATTTTTTTCCACTAATTGTTGGGGCGTATAAGCTTTTCCATGAACTGTAAACGTTTCTTCCGGCCCTTCGATCGTCAAGCCCTCTTTGTTTATTTTTTCAACATGGTCCGTGGCAATGTCGCAAAAAGCCACTTCTTTGCCTGCACGGAGCAAGTAAGCTCCCAAAACGCCGCCAATGGCGCCAGAGCCGATAATTGTAATTGCCATATTGACGCCTCCTAAAAAAGTTGTAGCCCGCCATCTGCGGAAATCACTTGACCGCTCACATACTGAGCAAAATCAGATGCAAAAAACAACACCGGGTAGGCAATATCTTCTGGCGTACCTAGGCGTTTAATGGAGATGGCATCTACCAAATTGGCTTGCGCCTCTTCCGTCATGGCGTCCCACTGTTTTTGGGTGGAAGGATTGGATAATACAAATCCAGGTGCGACATTATTGACGGTGATGCCGAACGGCCCAAGTTCGCGGGCCATTTGCCTGGTAAAACCGATTTGGCCAGCCTTGGCGCTCGTATAGGCCTGAATGCCGGTCAAGCTGCTGCTTCTTCCCGCGCCGCTGGAAATATTGACGATTCTTCCATAGCGGTTCTTTTTCATATACGGAGCAACTGCACGCACCATATAAAAAGTAGAAGTTAAATTGACGTCGACAACCTTTGCCCAATCTTCGTCCGTCACCTTCTCTATCGGCCGATGTACTTGTCCGGCTACGCCGCCAGCGACGTTAATTAAAATATCGATTTGCCCAAAGTCTCCTGCCACTTGTTCAAGCAATCGGCCAACTTCTTTCGAGTCGGTTGCATCACAGCAATAAGCTCGAATGCTTCCGCTTGTCCCAGCAGCTTCTGCAGCAGCTTCGGCAGCAGCTTCTGCTTCTGTTCTTGATTGTTCGAGCGGCTCGCTCAATATATCGATTGCCGCCACTTGCGCCCCACGGCTTGCAAACTCTTTGCAAATCGCCCTCCCAATGCCGTGTGCAGCTCCAGTGACAATCACTGTTTTATTTTCAAAAGTTAACTGTAAACTGTTAACACTTTGTCTCAAAGTAACTGCCTCTTTTCGTAATTTTTCCTTATTATATGCGCGCTTTTTTTTAAAAGCAATGTATTTTTTAAATATTTAATAAATTCAGTTTATTATCCGATAGTTATGCAATAAAAAAGCAGCAAGCCACTAAAAGGGCTTGCTGCTTTTAAATATTTTCTATTTTATATCCTCTAGCACTAATAAAGCGGCTCCAAGGATTCCTGCTTCGTTTTCAAATTGAGCGACTTTGATTTCCAGGGGATTTAGTAAAAGAGGTTCCAAATGCTGAATGAGTTGGCCCCACCAAAGTTCTGCCGATTCCGACACCCCACCGCCAATGACCACGATATCCATATCAAACGCAGCCTGCAAGGAACTAATGATAAGCGCTAAGTCTTTAGTAAAACCATCTACTACGTTTTGTGCAGCCGGATCGGTTTGCGCTTGAACAAAAAGTTCTTGCGGAGTAACAGGCAAGCCAGCTTCCTTGATTCGGCGCACGAGCGCAGTTCCAGATACATATTGCTCATAACAGCCTTCACGCCCGCATGAACAAAGTACGCCATTCGGATACAAAATCATGTGGCCGACTTCTGCCGCTCCGCCGTGTTTGCCGCCGCTAAGCAGTTTGCCGTCCCAAATAATACCGCCGCCAAGTCCTGTGCCGAGCGTCAAACATACCGTCCGGCCGTAGCCTTTCGCGGCTCCGAACTTCGCTTCCGCGAGTGCTGCGGCATTGGCATCGTTTTCAACTTCGACTCGCTTGCCAGTCGCACTTTCCAACTGTTCTTTAACAAGTGTGCCAGTCCAGCCGGGCAATGTGTCGGTTGCGTAAATTACTTTTCCTTGTTCAGGATCGACAAAACCATGCGTACCGATGCCGATCGCTTCAATTTCTGGATCCAGCGCAAGAAAACGCAAGACTTGTTCTTCCAAATACGGGTAAAGCGGAAACTGCGTAGGCAATTTTTCATCAAACGAAATATTCCCTGCTTCATCCACCACACTCATCCGCACTTTTGTTCCACCAATGTCCACCCCTAATACTTTAACCATGAGTACCCTCTTTTCACTGTTTGCGTTTTGATAGATTAACCATTAATTCGGTCCTATTAACAATATACCTTATATGGATGCCACTTGCTTTTGTAATTCTTGCGTCCATGCCCAATCACTGATTTGCACCGCGTCTGTTACATGATGCAGCTTGCTTGCGCCGACTATAGCGGACGTTACCGCCGGCTGATTGAGAATCCAGGAAAGCGAGAATTGCGACAAATTCACATCGTGTTCTTCTGCCAGTTTTTTGTACTGTTCGACCCGCTCAAAGTTCTCATCTGTGAAATAATTTTGGATCAGCTGCTCGCCTCTTGCCGCCCGGCTGTCTTCTGGCAACTCATGACGGGACTTGTACTTTCCTGATAACATACCGCGCGCCATCGGGCTGTACACCAAAAGCCCCATCGACTCCGACAAGCAAAACGGCACCACTTCATTTTCCAGTTCACGCGACAATAAATTGTATTGGGACTGGGATGAAACAAAAGATTCCAAACCAAGTAAATTGCTGATGCCACCCGCTTTCGCCATCTGCCAAGCCGCATAATTCGAACAGCCGATATAGCGGACCTTCCCTTGCTTGACCAAATCGCTCAAAGCTGACAACGTTTCTTCCAGCGGCGTTTCATTGTCGAACCTGTGGACTTGGTACAAATCGATGTAATCGGTTTGCAGACGCTTTAATGAACCTTCCACTTCCCTCATAATATGGAATCGGGACAAACCGAAATCATTAATGTCTTGCCCCATCGGCAAACCAACTTTTGTCGCTAAAACTACCTTGTCCCTCCGTCCTTTCAAATTGCGGCCGATAATTTCTTCTGATTCGCCAGTTCCATATTTAAATGACTCGTCCTGGCCTTTGCCGTAAAAATTAGCCGTATCGATTACATTAATGCCTGCATCAAGTGCTGCATCCAGTATTTCTATAGATGCCTTCTCATCGATCCAACGGCCGAATGCCATTGTTCCAAGACTTAAATTTGAAACACCGAGACCGGTTTTTCCTAGACTTGTATATTTCATCCCTTTGCCTCCTCTGAAGAAAGTTTTTTGCAATAGCCTTTAAATTAATTCGCTGTTTTGGATGGAACTCCTTCATTCTCCTTAGTTATTAAAGTTCTGCTAACAGGGTATAGGGTATTCAATAAAGTTTGAGGAGGATGGCGCATGATAGAAGAATGGCTGAAAGATTCATCTTATACCGTGGTATTTACGGGTGCCGGCATGTCGACGGAAAGCGGTTTGCCCGATTTTCGCTCAACGAACCAAGGATTGTGGGAACAGAAAAACTTAGCAAAAATAGCAAGCATAGGATCGCTATATCAAAACCCCGAAGAATTCACTGAATTTTACCGGAGCCGAATGGCAGGCTTGCGGGAATATGGTCCGCATAAAGGCCATTACTTGTTAGCGGAATGGGAAAAACGCGGCCCTGTAAAATCCATCATCACACAGAATGTCGATGGCTTTCATCAATTGGCAGGCAGCAGCCAAGTCGCGGAACTTCATGGAACGCTGCAGACCGTCTATTGCCAGGAATGCGGCAGGACCTACAGCAGCGACGAGTATTTGGAAGGCACTAATCATTGTGTCGTTTGCGGCGGCGTCTTGCGCCCTTCCATCGTGCTGTTTGGCGAAATGCTGCCGGAGAAACCGTTTGAGTTGGCGCTGCAAGAAGCAAGCCGGGCAGATTTGTTCATCGTCCTCGGCTCGTCTCTTAGTGTTTCGCCGGCTAATCAATTTCCGCTGATCGCAAAAGAAAACGGTGCGCGAGTCATCATCGTAAACCGGGAACCGACACAGCTCGACGGATATGCCGATGAAGTGGTGCATGACCGCAACATCGGGGATGTACTGGAAGAATGGGACAGTTATTTGAGATAGCGGAGTAGAAATTGCAAAAGCCCACGTAAGTGTGCGGGCATTTCATGAAGAACATTCTGTATGTCATGTTAGGGCCGAAAAAGTTCATGTAGAAATCTAAAAACTTCATGCAGAAAATATTAGAAATCACTATTCCCCATTTTCTTGAAAATAAAAAAGGATGCCCCAAAAGCTGCAACTCTGCAGACTGATGGAACATCCTTTTGTTATTTCATTACATAAAGACAATAACAGCGAGAACTGCTGCTAATGCGATACGGTAAATCGCGAACGGCATAAGTTTGATCCGCGAAATCAATGTCAGGAAGAAGCGGATTGAAATCAAAGCAAAGACAAATGCGCTGACAAATCCGACAACGTAAAACGATAAATAGTCCATTGACATTTGGTCCATGTTTTTCAGAACCGATACTAGACTCGCCCCGAACATGATCGGAACTGCCATGATGAATGTGAAGTCTGCAGCAGTACGGTGATTCAATCCGAACAAAACGCCCCCTGAAATGGTTGCGCCGGAGCGAGAAAATCCTGGCCATAGTGATAAGCACTGGACTAGGCCGACCGTAAACGCTTGGCGGTATGAGATTTCGTCCAATGAATTTACAGTTGGATTTTTCGGACCGAATTTATCAGCAATAATCATAAGTACTGCCCCGACCACAAGTGCGTAAATGACCGTTTCGATGCCAAATAAATGATCATCGATAAAGTCTTTGAAAGCAAAACCAAGAACTACTGCCGGCAGCATGCCAACGATTACGTGCAGCAAATTGAAGCGGCCGCTCTGCTTCTGTCCGTCTATTTTATATAAGCCGACGAGACTGAAAAGACGTTTCCAAAACACAACGACAACCGCTAAAATCGAGCCTAACTGGATGACGATCTTAAACGTATTTGCCGGATATTTCCCCAGAAACTCCTGTGATTTCAGCCACATGTCATCGACAATGATTAAATGTCCGGTCGAAGATACAGGCGCAAATTCGGTCATGCCTTCT
The DNA here is from genome assembly GCF_007859275.1 of Planomicrobium sp. CPCC 101079. Lineage (GTDB taxonomy): Bacteria > Bacillota > Bacilli > Bacillales_A > Planococcaceae > Planococcus. The sequence continues at coordinate 36,747 of NZ_VOHC01000002.1, forward strand.
ACAAGCCCCAAAATCAATGCTTTTAATAAATCGAATAATTCCATATACCTTTTTTCCCTCTTTCTGCGATAGCGGATTTTGCGTTGCCGCTACTCCTCATTATTACATAAACACGAGCCATTTATAAGACCGTCGACATTTTTTAGTGAAAATCTTTGGTTGCTTGTGTCCATTTCTTATGTACTTTCAAAAAGACGTTAGAGCTGCTATTTAGGATGCACCATTTTTCAGATTCCCATAAAAAAACGTCTCCGGTAAAGGAAACGGTTTTTATGCTTTATTCTTCAAATACTTTTGCAGCAAATCCTGCCACATAATTGCTGCCGCCATTGTCTTCAACGCCTTCGATCATCATTGCCATGATGAAGTCAGGGTTTTTGGAATCATAAGCGACAAAAAAGCCGTTTTGCGCGCCTTCTTCATCTTTACTGGCTTTCAGTTCTGCTGTACCGGTTTTGCCGGCCAGCGGAACAGATTCGAGATTGGCTGATTGAGCATAGCCATCAACAACCACATTGCGCATGCCTTGGCGGAGAATCTCAGCATTTTCTGCGCTAACTAAGCCTTCTTTCCAAACTTGTTTGTCTTCTTCATCTAAAAACAAAGTCGGCTTGTACATCGTGCCATCTGTTATAAACGGTTCGTACATTGAAGCAAGATGCAAAATATTCGTCAGCATCTGGCCTTGGCCAAATGACGTATCCGCCAATTGCCCTTCTGAGCCGATTGTGCCTTCGTTCGAGATCTGAGGCTTTTTCATGCCATAAGAATAGTCCATCTCCTCGCCAAATCCGAAATTCTTCAAGCCGTCAGTGAATGCATCCCTGCCCATGTCGAGCGCTTGGCGGGCAAAGTAAATATTGTCCGAATAGACGAGCGCTTTGTTCAAATCAATCGGATTCGGCGCTTCCGGGTGAAGCCGGGTAACACGGTAATCACCCCACGACTTTTCTTTTTGCCAAGTTTCGCCGTTAATTTCCAAGCCTTCAGAAGCATTCAGCGTACCGGCTTCCATGCCAATTGCTGCAGTGATCGGTTTGATCGTCGAACCTGGTGCATATCCTGCTGTAAAACGGTTGAACATTGGGTTTCGCGGATCTTCTTCAAGTTCTTTGTAGCGGTCTCCACTGATGCCAAGCATAAATTCATTTGGATCAAACCCTGGGGAGCTGACGAGCGCAAGCGTTTCACCGGTACTTGGATCTACAGCGGCGCTCGCACCCGGCTCTCCTTCCATTGCCGCATAGGTTGCTTTTTGCAGCTCGGCATCGATGGTCAATTTCACCGTTTCGCCGTCAACTGCAGGTTTTTCAGCTACTGTGATCGGTTCTGTACCTTCGGTTGCCTTTTCTATATAGATTTTCACGCCATCTGTTCCGCGCAAGCGATCTTCTAGTAATGCTTCCAGGCCTTGGCGGCCAATAAAATCATTAGCGGTGTAGCCATCAGCTTTCCGCTCTTCCAGCTGTTCTGCCGTAATAGCGCCAATATAGCCGGACAAATGCGACAAAGCTTCTCCGTACGGATATTCCCGCATGTCGGTCCCTTGATGCGTGACTCCAGGGATTTCATCGGTTTTTTCCAATAACTCTTCTTCCGTTTTTGCAGCTTTGGCAATCGGCACAAAGTAATTCGGCTGCACCCAGCTTTGCCCTAACTGTTTGTCGATGAAATCAGTAGTAATGCCAAGCAGATCAGCAAGCTCTTCTTTTTTCGACTCATCTGTAAAGGATTCCGGCACGATGCCGATATCAAAACCGCTGCCGTTTGCTGCAATCTTGTTGTCATTACGGTCTACAATCTCCCCGCGAGCTGCGTCAGTGCGGGAAATACGAATATTGTCGCCTGCCTCCAGTTGAGGGAAGATGAATGACGGATCCCATTCAACGAACCAGTTCTCCTCTTCTTCCTGCGTCTCGTGGAGCAACGTCAACGTCTTCTCAAATTCTACAGGTCCGGCCAGCGTCTCCATTTTCACTTGAATCGGGAAGTCCGCCGGTTGTTCCGGATCCCATTCCGCGTCTTCAGCTGGCTGAGTATAGGTGACTTCAACATTTTCTATGCCGAGATCTTCCTGCAGTTTCTCTTGCCGCTCCACAAACTCTTCCGTGCTATATGCATCTTTCGTTCCTTGGTTCAAATAAGCGCTATACATCTCAGCGAAATTCCCCTCATTCCACTGGCCTATGTATTCCTTCAGCCGGTCCTCGGGTGTCGCTTGCTGCTGGCAAGCGGCGAGAAGAAAAAAACATAACAGGGAAAAGACCCCGAGCAATCGTTTGTTCATTTAATTACCTCCGTTTCCTTCCTTTATTTTACCAGCTTGCGCCTCTATGCAACACCGATATGTTCAACTTTACTGTGGCAATTAAAGAGGACGTAAAAAAGAGAGGGCGGTTTCCGGCCTTTCTTTTTCAACTTGTTGAGGAACACTATTATTTGTTGGATAAAACTGAAAATAGTTCCCGCTATTCCGCCAGCCAGCTCGGCAAAACCGGGTGCTCCTGTCTCTGCTTCTGCTTCTGCATCGCTACGCTAGCTTCGAGACATGAAATAGCGTTGCATTGCTGCACTGCTTCGTCGCAAAGGGATTTATCCGAACTCCCTTCAGTCAACCCTTTTTCTCGGGCTCGTGCCGAAGGAACAGCAGACCCCGACACACTGAGTGAACTTGCCTAGTAGAATGGAGCGGAAGCCGGTGAAGGGCAAAGATATGCTCCTGTATCGCTGCGCTGCTTCGTCGCAAACGATTCGCTCAAGCGCAAATCGCTTCCTGTGGGAGAGCGAAGGGCCGAGATCCTGCAGGAGCGCAGCGACGAAGCGGCTCGGCGCAAGCCCGTGGAAAGCGCCCGGTTGAAGCGCAATGAAAAAAGCTGCCGAGATTTTCTCGACAGCCTGTAAAAAGAGAGGCCGAGGCCTCTCTTTTTGTTAACTTAATTTGTGTAAAGCGCATTTGAGATCAAGCGGAACAGGTAATCGGTGTGGTCACGGAAAGCCGGCTCCATGCCGATCAACGTTACGTCTGCATCATTTTCATGGATGATGACAGGCTGACCTGCAGCTTTTTCATTGTCTTTCCAGTGTCCCGCAAGGAAGAAATCACTGTCGTCGTAAGTCGCCAGTATTTCGCTTTCTTCTGCTCCGCTATACCAAGCCGGGCGGTAAACAAAACCGATGTCATCTTGGCCGTAGCCAGCTGTGATGCCAGTGCCATCGTAATCAACGTTGACGATTCCGTTGCTGTTTGACCCGCCGGTCTGAACCGTCGCGTCAGTCAAGCCGAGTGTCTGAGCTGCTTTTGAAGCTCCTGCTCCCGCCGCGATGAATTTGCCGCCTTCTTCAACAAAGCTTGTGACGTTTTCTTTGAACGCCGTAAACTGATCGGCATTCTGGAAACCGAATTCAAGGTTTGCTGCAGTTAAATTTGTGGAAATCAAGTTTTCCGTTCCGTTGTAGATAAATGCGTCATAACCTACCAAGCCCGCTTCCGCCACTTCTACTGGCGACAGTTCAGTAACGTCAAACCCTAAACGCTCAAGAGCCAAGTTCATGCCGGAATGTGTTTGCTGTTTGTTCATGCCGCCGTCTTCGAGAAGCGAGACTTTCAGTTTCGTCAATTTCTTGGCATCTACCGGCGTTACGCCACTTTCAATGTGCAGGCCAGACGCTTTGACAGTTGAACGGATTGTATTTGACGGCCCACTGACATAGAAGTCGCCTTTGCCATCGCGTCGCACAGTCGTACCTTGCTGGATCAACGTGTTAACCAGCTCGATCGCTTCTACCGAAGAATTCGGAATAACGTATGGGCCTTTTCCTGAAAGTGTCCCGTGCCCATCAACACTATGGACTTTTGCAGTCGGAACATCGAATTGCGCCTTGACCGGAATTGCTTCAAAGCCCCACAATTCAGGCAAGCTCCAAGCTGAAATATCATACATCGACGGTGTGTCGTCGGTGATGTCTTCGCCGTCCCAAAGCATCGTATTGGCAAGTCCCGCTTTTGCTTGGCTCATGTCGACAATATACGAACCTTTCTCGTATTCTACGCCATCTACGATAAAGCTCTTCGCTGCGCGAACGACGTCAATATCATTGTTGATCAAATGGTTGACCGCTTTTTCGGTAACTGTCGGATCTTTTTCATCTACCGGCAAAATATACGCTTCCGGGAAAAAGCCTTCTTCGTGGTACGGATGGTCAAAGTTGATTCCGCGTTTGAAAATTTCAATTTGGTCATTCAGCATTTCCTGCTTGTTATCTGTCGCGTATTGAAGTGCGCCCATGATGGCATCGTACATCCATTTGACGCCATCTTCGTCATTTGTCGGCGCTTCTAATGTGTGGCCATATGCCCCGTGGTACATGGCGTACATCGGCGTGAAGATCGGCGGGTAATCGTCCCAGCCAGCTGCGTCGTCGCGCTGCGGCACGTAAGCCCCTGTCATGTTCTTATACAAATCACCTTCATATTCGCCTTTGTTCTCCATGATGGAACTTTCCATCGCTTCGGCTTGTCCGTATGCCCACTTGTTGTATAAATCGTACTCGTAGTTCGGATTATGCGGCGGCGTACATGGTTCGATCAAACCTTGTTTGTTCGGCGCATAATTTTTCACGTACCCGTGAGTATCCAAGAACACCATCGGATTCCATTCTGTGATCAAGTCCACGGTATGGCGTGTTTCCGGCTGAGACTGGGTGATAAAATCACGGTTCAAATCGACGCCTTCGCTGTTGAAGCGGGTAGCGTCTACACGGCCATCCGGATTTGCTACCACGTTAAAAACCAGGATGTTGTTATCAAGTATCGTTTCTGTTTCTTCATCAGTGTCTTTAGCAAAACGCTCGATCAATTGAAGAACCGCATCGCTTCCGACAAATTCCGTTCCGTGAATCGATCCATTGATCATAATCGGCACTTTGAAGTCGTTATTTTTCTGGATCCATTCTTGCGCTTTTTCTGGGTTTTTAATCATTTGTTCGCGTAGTGCTTTATTTTCGTTTTCTTTGCTTTGCGACTTGGAATCTGAAATCGTTACGACGTATAAAGGAAAACCGTCAGCCGATTCGCCTTTTACTTCCACTTTCACGCGGTCGGAAGACTTTGCAATTTCCTGAAGCTGTTTGCCGATTTCAGAGAACTTCGTAAAATCGTAATTCTCACTATTGAATTTGCTGCCATCTTTTTCTTCGATCGGAGTGACATATGTATAGTTTGAAGACTGGGCTAAAGCAGAAGACCAAGGGGCTGAGGCAAGCAAACTCACTGCCAATAAACCACTGACTGTTTTTTTCATTTGGCGTTCCTCCAATATTTTTATTTTTGTATAAATATTTACCATTAATAATATTAATTTAAAAATCTACTAAAAGCTATAATCCCTTTCGGCTATTATCCATCAGTCTTTTGTAGGCGAAAAGAGTTGATTTTCCCTTTTAAAGATATGTTATGTTTATACAACTAGTAAAATATTCACAACAATTAGATTAAAAGCACTTCTACTCCTTTCACTTTGTGTTAACTTATATATAAAATAGGTTGACTCAAAATATCCACTTGTTTATACTTTTCTTATATTGATACTTGGAGGAAATCATGTGACCACTTCAGCGACTAGATCAGCAAATCATTCACGTACCCTGCAGCTTGTGCAAATCGCCATGTTTGCAGCATTGATGGCAATTGGAGCCAACATTTCAGCGTTTCTTGTAATTGGCGGGGTACCAATCACGCTTCAAACATTTTTCGCGATACTGGCCGGGATTCTGCTTGGCAGCCGCCTTGGAGCTATGGCGATGATCGTATACGCGTTTATCGGCTTAGCGGGGTTGCCGGTTTTTGCGGAATTCTCGGGCGGCATGGATACCATTGTCTCTCCGACGTTTGGATTTATTGTATCGTTTGTATTTGTCGCTCTAATTACCGGCTCCATCGTTCAGCGCTTCCCTTCCCGCACAGGTTTTATCGTTGCAGCGTTAGCCGGTACCGCAGTCAATTACTTTATCGGAACAAACTGGATGTATGCCGCATACAAACTATGGTTCTCTGCCCCGGCAGGTTTTGATTACAAGATGGCTTGGGCATGGATGGCAGTCCCTCTTCCAAAAGATTTGATTCTTGCGGTTCTAGCCGGGATTTTCGGATACCGCTTGAAACCGCTTATCCTGAAATACAAATAAGCCAAAAAACCCTTCTGTAGTTGTTGCAGAAGGGTTTTTTGGCTTATTCAGTGATGGACTTTTTCCCTTCTTCCTGCTAAAACAAAGAAGAAGGCAAAGTTAAAGGAGGAACACGATGAAGGTCTTAAATTATTCGTTGCTTGATGTATTTACAACCGTGCCATTTGGCGGCAATCAGTTAGCTGTTTTTCACGAAGGCGAATCACTGACGACAGGGATGATGCAAAAAATCGCAAAGGAGCTCAACCTATCGGAAACGGTGTTCCTCTCCCCACCGAATGATCGAGATAATCAAAAGAAATTGCGCATCTTCACTCCGCAGATGGAATTGCCAATGGCTGGCCACCCAACCATTGGCGCCGCTTTTTTATTGGCAGACCAAGATCTGATCCAAACTGAAGAAGGCGTGAATGAATGGGTACTAGAAGAAGCAGTCGGCGATATTTCCGTGACTGTCTATAAAGAAGGTGGACTTGTCAAGAAAGTGGAAATGACGCAGCCACTGCCTTCTTTCGGTGAGCAGTTTTTCGATGTTGAACAGATTGCCGAATTGCTGACGCTAACACCAGCAGACCTCCATGCAAGTTTTCCAATCCAAACCGTATCGACCGGTGTACCGTTTTTATTTGTTCCTGTTCGCTCCCTTGCTGCAATTAATACTATCAACTTCCGTTCAGACGTCTGGGAACAGCATTTCAGCCGAAACGAAGCAACCCGGCATCTCTTTGTCTTTACTACAGAAACCGAACATCCTGCATCCACTGTCCACAGCCGGATGTTTGCTCCCGCCATGGGAATTCCCGAAGACCCGGCCACTGGTGCTGCAAGCGGCCCGCTTGGTGCTTATTTGGTCGAGCATGCCGTGATTCCTCCTGTTGATAACGGAATTTATACAATTCGGAGTGAACAAGGGCTTGAAATGGGACGGCCGAGCTTCATTGACATTACAATCGTTAAAACCGATCAGGGTTTCCAGCAAGTAAAAATTGGCGGTACATCCGTCACTGTCGGAAAAGGGCAATTGTATCTTGAAGATGCCACACGTTGAATGAAGTAAAAGCCGTTGCCTGCCCTAAATCGGGTGGCAACGGCTTTTATTTATTTGCTCGGCATGGACTTCCACTGACCTTCTAACCATTGGTCAAAATCAGCGCCTTTATCGCCTTTATAGGTATCGTAAATATCAACGCGCGTTTTTTGCAGCTTCGTTTTGAACTCTTCATACGAGTGGTCAGCCGGTAAGCTTTTTTTAATGCGCAACAAAACTTTCGAAGTATCTTTTATCAATTCACGTGTTTTCCGCTCAGGCATATGCACGTTTTCCCCAAAGTTTTTCAATGCATCATAAGCAGCTTCTTGCACTTGGTACACAGGATCATGTTCCATTCGGTGCGTCAAAAGATCAATCGTCTGCTCGCTTTTCCACTTTCCAAGTTCGTTGACTGCAGCCAAGCGCTCTTTCCAATTAGCTGTTCGGTTGGCAGCTTTTTTCAATTCTTCGTAATTCGGCGGTAAATTGTTTTTCTTGTTTTGGTAATCCAAAATTTCATTCTCCTTTTGTCATTTCCCTGTTGGAAAATGAACCATTCTATTCCGCTTACGGAATTCGCTCTTTGTATTGTACCATCATCCGGCTGAAAAAGGGCTTAAGCAGAATTATAAAACTGCTAAGCCGGGCTTATTGGATAATTTTCAAAGGAGGAATGCTCTTCCAAAAAGAAAAACAGAAATATTGCCAAAACCTCAACCTTAAAAATTAAATTAAAAATTGTTAAAATTCTATAAATTGTATTGTAATTCCAAAAGAATAGTTATATTATGGAATTGCACTTCAAATAAAAGGAAAAAGAAAGGAGATTATCATGAAAAAAGGCATGTTAAGTATGGTTACTTTCTCGTTTTTATTTGTAGGTTCTTCTTTAAGTGTCGGTGCAGTGGATAACGACAAGGATTGTGGGGACTTCGGAAGCCACGACGAAGTATTGGAATTCTGGTTTGCAAATGGCTATAGTGCAGAAAATGATCCTCATGATTTGGATCGCGACAATGACGGCTTGGCTTGTGAAGTCAGCCAAAGTGAATATCATACTTACGCGGCAAACTTTGAGAGCGATGATTCTTCCGAAGATGCAGCTGATGCCACAACCGACGAAGAAACTGAAAGTGCAGAAGAAGGCGGCGAACTGCCGGATACCGCTTCTAACGGTCCATTAATGATGTTATTTGGTGCAGGTCTCGCGGGAGCAGGTTCTCTTCTCTTTTTCCGCCGGAAAAGCCAGAACGCTTAAAGTATAAATTGAAATGGCGGGATTTCTTCCTGCCGTTTTTTCTGTGGGGTGAAACTTCATGAGACGCTGGATTGGCTTGCTCCTTCTCTTGTCTGGGCTATTGATTGGGCTTTACAGTTTTTTTGACTGGCATACCGGTAGAACTGCAGCTGAAGATTTGACCCGTGAAGAAATAGCGGATTTTGAAAAAATCCAAAAAGAGGCTGCAACAGAGGTAAAGGTAACACCGGCTCAACCAAAAGCGTCCCCTTCCCCTCTTCTTACTTCTGATATTGAACGCAATCTAGGCGAGAAGACTGCCACCCTGCTGATTCCTAAAATCGGACAGAAGTATACGGTTTATTGGGGGGCGGATGATGCTACATTGAAAAAAGGGGTCGGGATGTACGTCAGCGATTTGACCACTGTTCCTGGCGGCTATGGCCATACCGTATTAAGCGGACACCGGGATACCGTCTTTACAAGGCTTGCCGAACTAGAAGAAAAGGATAACTTGATGGTCGAATATGAAGGCAGAATATATATCTATGAAATTTTTAAAATGTGGGTTACCGATGAAGACGACCGTTCGGTCATTGTCGAAAAAGACGAGTCGATTTTGACCCTAACGACCTGCTATCCTTTCGACTTTATCGGCTCAGCTCCGGACCGTTATATCGTCCAGGCCAAGTTGGCCTCAACGCAGCAGGCCGAATAAACTAAAAGGGCAAAAGCTATCGAATCAGCTTTTGCCCTTTTTTGATTCTTCTATTGATCCGGTCGATCCTTTGGTTCCTCATCCAACCATAAACGGCTAGAATTGCGAAAAGGACTCCAAGAACGCCGAATGTAATCCCATATCCCCCGTTAGTGGCATTCAAATTTTCGTACGCACGTACACACATGGAAATGGCGCTTATTCCAATAGCCAAAAGAATCAACGGGTGTATTTTGATTTTATCCATAGCAGCCTTCCTACAAAGAGGCAACCGCTTGGATGAGCCGGTCCACTTCTTCTTCCGTGTTGTAAGGCGCTAATCCTGCACGGATCCAGCCGCCGCTTTTGTTGATATCAAGGCGCTCCGCCAATGTTGAGGCGTAAAAATGGCCAGAGGCAATGAAAATGCTGTGTTCTTCAGCCATAATTTTGCAGACTTCTTCCGGCTTTCTGCTTTCCACTTGAAAAGCGATGGTCGGCGTTTTCGGAATGTCATGCGCCGCTTCAAATAATTTAACGCCATCAATTGCCTTTAAGCCTTCCCGAAGCCGGGTCGCCAAGCTATTTTCATGCGCTTCGATCCGTTCAATGCCCGACTGGATACGCTCTCTTCTTGTTGCACCTTCCCCAAAGCTTGCAAAAAATTCAATCGCTGGTGTGATTCCCGCAATCCCTTCATGGTTTTGCGTGCCAGTCTCCAAATTGTCTGGATATTGGCTTGGTGCCGGCACCAATTTGTAAGGCTCCAGCTCTTTGAAAAGCGCTTCTTGAATCGCCGCGATGCCGATATGCGGCCCGAAGAATTTATAAGCGGAACACAATAAGATGTCAATTCCTTGCCGATCGCGGTCAATTGGGATATGTGGAGCCGCATGGACAGCATCAGCCGCTACTAAAGCTCCGACTTCTTTTGCCCGCTTCACAATCGGTTCAAAGTCCACAATAGTACCCACGGCATTCGATGCCATGCCAATCGCCACAAGACGCGTATTTTGATTGATAACTTCGTTCAAATCCGATAAATCAAGCGTCAAGGTTTCAGTGTCCACTTTAACCCACCTTACCTTCAGCCCGCGGTCTTCGGCCATCAATAGCCATGGATCGACATTGGCGCGGTGATCCATTTCCGTCACCACAATTTCATCGCCCGCTCCCCATTTTTTCCCGAGCGCCCGGGAAATCGCCAACGTCAAGGTGGTCATATTTGCACCAAATGCCACCTCATTTACTTGGACACCCAGGAAATCAGCAACCGCCTGTTTCGCTTCTTTGATAATCTCTTCTGTTTCCCAGCTAGATGGGAAGCAGCCATGCAGATTCGCTCCGCCGTTCTCCATGTATTGCGCAATGGCCCGAATAGCTGACTTTACAACTTGCGAACCACCAGGTCCATCAAAGTACGCAGCTTGTTTACCTTTGTAGGTTCGCTGCAAAGCAGGAAATTGTTCTCTCACTTCACTGATTGGAAACGTCGTTTCTTCTGTTTTCATCAAGTCGGCTCCTTTTGTCTGTGGAATAGAAAAATCCAATAAGGGAACTAAAGCTTTACCCTTGTCATTATAGATAGAAGACAGAATTTTTTCAATAATCAAGGCATTGGAGCACCTTTACTGCCACTAGAAGAAAGAGGCCGGCCAACTTCGTTTTTCAACGGCAGCAGAGCCAACCTCTTTTCATCAGTTACTTATATGCGCTTTTGCGCATTCTTTGACGAACGCAGTGAACAGCGGCATGACTTCTGGCACCTTATCCACCATCATTTCAGGATGCCATTGTACGGCACAGACAAAACGGCTGCCTTTCCATTCCATGCCTTCGACCAAACCGTCCGGCGAAAAAGCAGTCGCCACAAAATCAATTCCAAGGTCTTTTACTGCCTGATGATGGAAACTGTTGACCGCCAGCGTCTCAGAATGGTAAATTTCATGAAGCTTTGAATCGGGGTCTACCGTGACATCATGGACGGGATGATGCATTGGCGCTCCTACGACCGAGTGATTAAAGCAATCCGGCTGTTGCCGCTTCAAGTCCTGAAAAAGCGAGCCTTCCGCAGCTACATTCAATAGCTGCATGCCCCGGCATATTCCTAAGACCGGTATATCACTTTGAAACAACGCTTTTTTGGCTAATGACACTTCATGCAAATCGCGCTTTGGTTCGATTGGCCCTAGCTCATAGCTTGGATATTCCCCGTACAATTGTGAATCGATGTCAGAGCCGCCTGTAAACAAAATGCCATCCAATTTGCCAAGCATCATTTCCGCCGTCTCCACATTTTCTGTCACCGGCAAAATAATCGGAATGCCGCCTGCCCTTTCAATAGAATAAACATAGTCAGCCGACAACAACTGCCATTCCTGCCCCATTGCGCCTAACCCCGTCACTACTCCTGGAGCACTGTCAGCCGAATAATTTGCGCATATTCCGATTAAAGGTTTCATCGTTCCCCGCTCCTGTTCTTGATGGATTTTTGCATTTCTTGGTATATGGCCTTCTTTACCTTAAAGTATAATGGAATTTATTCGTGTGGCCATGTGTTTATAAAAACTTTTGCATGAACTCGACAATTAGTGTATTCATATGAATGTGATTTTCGATTTTTTCAGTCTGATGGCCTTCGTCTTCGAAAATGACCAGCTCGACTTGCTTCCCTTGCCGCTTCAAGTCTGCCGTCAACTGCTCCGCTTCACTCACCGGCACACGGGTATCGTTTCGGCCATGGAAGACCAGCAGCGGAGCCGTAATATTGGCTGTATGGTTCAGCGGCGCAATTTCTTCGAAAAAGTCCACATCCTCCTTTAATGAACCGTATTCGAATTCGCGAAGCGCACGGCGCCACGAACCCGTATTTTCCAAAAAGGATTTAAAGTGGGAGATGCCGACAATATCGACTCCAGCTGCCCAGACATCCGGATAATGCGTCAACGCAGCCAACACCATGAACCCGCCGTAACTGCGGCCCATTATTCCAATTCTTTCCGGGTCCATACCATGGTTTTCCACTAAATCAGCCGCAAGCTCTTTCAAATCTGCCACTGAATCCATCCGTTTCCGTACGTCGTCCAATTTCACATAGGTGCGCCCATACCCCATACTGCCGCGGACATTTGGCGCCGCTACCGCAAAACCGTTTGCCGCTAAAAACTGGATGACTGGATTGAATTCAGCTCTGATCTGATGTTCAGGTCCGCCGTGGACATAAATGACGACCGGCTGGTCATGCTCTTTTTTGCCATACAAAAAGTAAGGAACTTGCAGACCATCAAATGAAGAAAAATGGCATAGTTCCGGCTGCATCCACAAATGCTCCACTTCTTTTGCTTCACCGACAAATGTCAGCCGTTCTGCTTTTTGGCTATCTACCGAAACCTTCCAAATATCTCCCGGGTGGACCGCACTTTTAACGCCTACCATCAATTCTTTTTCGTTCATCCAGGAAAGCGAATCAAAAACACCGTTGGGCATTCCTTCTATTGTAATGTCCATATCTTCTCTTAGCGCATAAATGCCAAGCCTTGATATGCCGCCTTCATTGACTGTGTATGCGAGCTTGGAATTGTCCGGTGAAAGCTTGATTTCTTCAATATCCCAACTTTCGATTGCCAGCAGTTCACTCAATTCGGCTGGATGATTGAATGCAAACTGGTGTATGGCCAAGGTTTCCCGTCCAGTGTCCGTAACCAGGAAACCGCCTTCCCCATCATTGCTTAATTGAATCGAATGATATCGGGCCACTATGTTTTCTTCCCAAAGCTTCGTTAGTTTTTTCGAAGTTAAATTGAACACGTAATAAGACTGGTCAATATTTGTATCTGGCATACTTAAAATGAGCTGTTTTCCGTCTTTCGTCCAACACACCGGTGTGCAATTTCCATCCACTTGAAAAATTGCTTGTTCTTCTTTTTCTTCTACATCCAATATGTATACATCAAAAAAACCGGGATGGCGGCGATTGCTTGAAAAGGCGATCTTTTTTTCATCTGGCGACCAGCCGCCGAATTGGTGGAAGTGTTCAGATGAAACAACAAGTTCTTCAATAATTCCGTTATTTTCATTCAGTATATACAATTGCTGTTTTTCATTTCCCTTATGGTCCATTCCGACAATGGTTTTGTTGCCGGCAGGAGAATGGTGGACCTCTAATACTCGATCAGGCAAATCAGTCACTTGCTCAATTCTGCCTTCGCCCTGCCATTTCCAAACTTGTGGAAGACCAGTCTTTTTCGATAAAAACGTGAATGCTTGTTTTCCGGGAATTGCCCTTGGCTCGGAAGCCCCAGTAACGTTTAAATAAGTCTGGAGATGATGTCCAGCGGAAGTTTTCATGTTTCGATCCCCTTTCAAATTTCATGCTTTCTTTTGAAAAGACTACTCATTTCAATAGAAAACGAGTAGCCCGATAAGTGATATTAAAATGGAGGAAGTTGACAAACTCGACGTAAACAGCAAAAGCCAAGTAGCAATAGATTGCTTGAATTGCTGCAGGCCCTCATCTTCAGCAAGCTGCTGGTTTGTGCGCTCGAGCGACCTGGATTTTGCCATGGGCATGAAAAATGGACCCATTTGGCGGAAACCGCTCGTGAACAAATCCAGAAACTTCGTCTGCCAAATTTTAATACATGCAGCAATGATGGCAGCAACCAAACCGAACAGAAAGGCGTAATTGATCCATTCAACAAGCGACCAGCCCCAAATTAATTTACAGGCAATCCACAGTACCATAAGACAGCTATTCAATACGATAAATCGTTTCATCTTCTCACCTCATAAAAAATACGGCAGCACCCGATCTTCTCAGCAATCCATTAAACTGGATTGCTGGAGACGGGACACTGCCGATTCAACTCCAATTCCCATCAGGAATTTCTAGCTTATTTTGTTTTCTCCGCCCATTTCAAGTAAGGGTAGCGGTTCACGTAGTAAGCGATATTCTCATAATCTTGAGAAACCATATACGTGTTTTTATAGAAGTAAACCGGCATAAACGGCATGTCCGTCATTAAGATTTCTTCTGCTTGGTGAAGCATTTCAAAACGTTTGTTTTCGTCTTGTTCCACTTTAGCATCTGCCATCAAAGAATCGAATTCTTCATTTACCCAACCTGTGCGGTTGTTCGGGCTATCGCCAAGGTAGTAGTCCAAGTTTACAACAGGATCAACAAAGATTCCGATCCAGCCCATACGCGCCATTTGGAAGTTTCCTTGTTTGGTTGTCTCCAGATAAGTTCCCCATTCTTGGTTGGCCAGTTTAACGTTGACATCCAAGTTAGCAGATAACATTTCCTGTACGGCTTCCGCCATTTTCTTGTTGCTTTCCAAAGTATTGTACATCAATGTTACTTCCGGCAATGTATCCCAGCCTTCTTCAGCCATACCTTCTTCAAGAAGTTTTTTCGCTTCTTCTGCATTTTCCTCAAAGTAGTTGCCGCCAGCTTCACGGAAATCGCCTTCAGCTGTTTCAGCTCCAGTTGGAACCATTGCAAATGCTGGAGTTTCTCCAGCTTGCGTCACGTTCTCCACCAACGCTTGGCGATCTACAGCCATGGCAAATGCTTTGCGGACTTTTGCATTTGTGAACGGTTCTTTTTCAACATTGAACATGTACATGTAAGTGCCGTAGTAAGGAACTTCCATGTATTCCGGATTTTCTTTTTCCGTTGCAATAACATCAGTTGGCAATGTCATAACCAAATCCAATTCGCCCGTTTTGAACATCTGATAGTATGTCGAAGCTTCATTCACCAATTCGAACGTTACTTTTTCCAATTTCACTTCATCTGTAGCATAGTAATCGTCATTTTTCTCGATGACCACATTGCTGTCATGTTGCCATTCAGTCATTTCAAACGGTCCGTTGCTGACATAAGTATCCGCTTCTGCTGCCCAGTTTTTGTTTTCTTCAACAGCTTTTTGTTGAACTGGATAGAATGTCCATAATGTCAAAAGACTATCAAAATATCCTAGTGGAGCGTTCAATTCAACTTCAAATGTCGTATCGTCAACAGCTTTGATTCCTACATCTTCCACGTTTCCTTCGCCTTTATTATAAGCTTCGGCACCTTTAATATAGTAAAGATAAAAAGCGAATGCGCTTCCTGTCTCTGGGTTCAATACACGTTCCCACGCATATTCAAAATCTCCAGCCGTTACAGGAGAACCGTCTGACCATTTTGCGTCTTCACGCAATTTGAATGTATACGTTTTGCCGTCTTCAGATACTGTAACATCGGATGCTGCCCCTAAAACCGGATTCCCTTCCTTATCGCGTGTGTATAACCCTTCAAAAATATGATCCAGAACCCAGCCGGATGTCGTATCTGTAGCAAGTGCCGGATCGATTGCAGGCGGTTCAGACATAGCATTGACGACCATTTCTTGTTTGATGTCCGTGCTTGTCCCTCCCTCGCTTGATGAAGAAGTTTCCCCTTCTCCTCCGCCGCCGTAGCAGCCAGCTAATGCTGTTGAAGTTGCAAGCAGCATACTCATCGGTAATAACCATTTTTTCATCTTGTTCTCCCCTTTTAATTTATTAGTATAAATGACAAGCAACCCAATGCTCGTCTTCTACTTCTTTCCATTGTGGTTCTTGTAATGCGCAAATTTCCATAGCATGCGGGCATCGGGTCCGGAATCGGCAGCCGCTTGGAGGCGCTGTCGGACTCGGCGGATCGCCTTGAAGAACAATGCGTTCTTTTTTGACGGCACGCGGGTTCGCTTTTGGAATGGCCGATAACAAGGCCTGTGTGTATGGATGCAGCGGATTTCTGAACATATCATCGCTATTGCTCAGTTCCATCATTTTCCCGAGGTACATGACGCCGATCCGGTCACTGATGTGCTTGACCATCCCTAGGTCATGGGCGATAAACAGATATGTCAAGCCTTCGGATTCTTTCAATTCTTCCATCAAGTTGATGACTTGCGCTTGAATGGATACATCGAGCGCGGAGATCGGTTCATCGGCAACGATGAACTTCGGCTCTACTGCCAGTGCCCGAGCAATTCCAATCCGCTGCCGCTGCCCGCCTGAGAATTCATGCGGAAAGCGTTTGGCATGTTCGGGGCGCAAGCCGACTTGTGCCAACAATTCGTAAATCCGGTTGGTCCGGTCTTTTCCTTTAAAAAGTTTATAGGCATCAATTCCTTCTGCAACGATGTCTCCAACGCGCATTCTCGGGTTAAGAGATGCATGCGGATCTTGAAAAATCATTTGCATTTCTTTATTGACGTTACGTTGAGTTTCTTTATCAAGCTGCAAAACGTTTTGTCCATTATAAATAATTTCTCCGGAAGTCGGCGATTGCAGCCCCACCACGGTCTTGCCGAGCGTGGACTTGCCGCTGCCGCTTTCTCCAACCAAACCAAATGTCTCGCCTTTTCGGATCGAGATAGTGATATCGTCAACCGATTTGACTGTAACGTCTTTTTTGATATTGAAGTATTTCTTCAAAGAATGGATTTCGACAAGATTTTCCGCCGTTTTGGCCTTTCCTGTTTCTTCGATTTTTTCAACCATTACTTTTCACTCCCTACTGCAATGGCTTTTTCTTCTTCACTTGCGAAAACTTGCTCCACTTTTGGCGCACGCTCATCATTTAGCCAACATTTAGCCAAATGGCCTTCTCCGATTTCAAAATTCCCAGGCATTTCTTCTACGCATATATCCATGGCGAACTTGCAGCGCGGGGCAAACGGGCAGCCTTTCGGCGGGGCAAAAAGATCCGGCGGCGACCCTTCGATCGGAATCAATTTCTTTTTTTCCGGTCCATCCACGTCAGGAATTGAATTTAACAGCCCCCATGTGTATGGGTGCCTTGGATTTTCAAACAACTCATATACCGTGCCGCTCTCTACCATCATTCCGCCGTACATGACGATCACCCGCTGTGCCGTTTCAGCTACAACACCCAGATCGTGGGTAATCAAAATAATCGCGGTATCCGTTTTCTTTTGGATATCTTTCATCAATTCCAGCACTTGCGCCTGGATAGTTACATCAAGCGCTGTAGTCGGCTCATCCGCAATCAGCAATTCCGGATTGCACGCAAGCGCGATGGCAATCATTGCCCGTTGCCGCATCCCGCCGCTAAATTCATGGGGATACTGGTTATAGCGTTCTTCAGCATTCGGTATCCCGACCAATTTGAGCATTTCAATCGCTTTTATCTTTGCCTCTTTTTTCGATAATTTCTGGTGGGCAATGATGCCTTCGGCAATTTGTTTGCCGACAATCATCGTTGGATTTAACGATGTCATCGGATCCTGGAAAATCATCCCGATTTTTGAACCTTTTACTTTTCGGAGCTCCCTTTTCGACACACCCAATATTTCTTTTCCTTGAAACTTTATGCTGCCCCCTTTAATGATTCCTGGAGGCATAGGGATTAGGCCCATAATGGTTTGGACGGTAACACTTTTGCCGCTTCCGCTTTCACCGACGATGGCGACCACTTCCCCTTTATCCACATGGAAGGAGACATCGCGAACAGCTTTTACTTCGCCGCCGTACGTTTTAAAATTCACTTTTAAATTATTTACATCCAATAAACGACTCATCGTTTTTACCTCCTACTTACGGGCTCGTGGATCTAGTGCATCCTGTATCCCATCACCAAATGCGTTGAAAGCAAACATTGTCATTGCAATCATGAATGCTGGGAAAAATAATCTCCACCACTGTCCGCTTAAAATGACACCAAGCGCATCATTCGTCATCGTGCCCCAGCTTGCAAAAGGAGCTTGAACGCCAAGGCCTAAGAAGCTTAAGAAAGCTTCTGCAAAAATGGCGGTTGGAATGGTGAACGTTAGATTAATGATGATAATTCCCAGTGTATTGGGCAATAAATGGCGTGTAATGATTTTTGTATGCGATGTCCCAAGCTTTTCTGCAGCCAGAACATATTCTTGCGATTTCAATTGCAGAATCTGTCCGCGGATAATTCTTGCCATCCCTACCCAGCCAGTGATAGACAATGCAACAATGATAGTCGTAATTCCTGGCTCCATAACGACCATCAAAAGAATGACTACTAATAGATAAGGGATGCCGTATAGAATTTCAACGATACGCATCAGAACATTGTCAACGCGATCTCCTACTTTCCCTCGACCGGCCATATAGCCAGAGACGCCTCCGACGATTACACCAAGGATCAAATCGACAAATGCGGCGACAAAACCGATTGTCAAGGAAACACGAGCTCCTTGCCAAGTCCGGCTCCACATATCCCGGCCTAAATCATCTGTGCCAAACCAATGTTCGGAAGAAGGCGGCTGGTTCGTATTGGTCAAGCTTTGCTCAGAGGCACTATACGGAACCATTGCAGGGCCGAATAATGCCAGAAAGATAATCGACAGCAAGAGCGCCAGCCCTAAAACTGCGAGTTTATTTTTTACAACACTTAAGAATGTTTCTTTCCATATACCTAGACTTGGACGCTCAATGACATCTGATTGCTGCTTGGCCGGATCTAAGGGCCGAAATAATGAATCGTTAGCTGCTTTTACCACCCGTTAATCCCCCTTGCTCGTCAGTTTGATTCTAGGATCAATAAACCGATAAGAAATATCGATCAAAAACAATGTAACAACCAAAATTGTGCTAAAAAACACTGTTGTTCCCATAATGACCGGGTAATCCCGATTGAATATACTGTCCACGAAATACTTTCCAATTCCTGGAATTGCAAATATTTTTTCGATAACGAACGTACCTGTGATCAATGCGACAAACAATGGGCCGATAAAGGATACAACCGGCAATATTGCATTGCGGATACCGTGGCTTACTACAATCTTGAAAGAAGACAGCCCTTTTGCATCAGCGGTTTTGATGTAATTTTGATTCATGACTTCAAGCATGCTCGATCTCATGAACCTGGCCACAACGGCAAGCGGCGTAACCGCAAGCGCCAATGTCGGCAAAACGGAATGCTGGAACGATCCCCATGAAGCAACCGGAAGAATGCCCCATTTTACTGCGAAAAAGTTAATCAGCAGCGGTGCAAGAATGAAGCTCGGCACCGAGATGCCGACAATTGCAAAAATCATTGATGCGTAATCGAGAAACTTATTGTGGTTCAATGCTGCAATAATTCCAAGCAGCAGCCCAAAAATCAGCGCTACGACAATTGCCTGGATACCGAGTGTTGCGGAAGCAGGAAATCCATCTGCCAACAAATCGTTAACCGTTCTCGTCTCCGATTGGATGGAAGGCCCTAAATCCAGCATCACCAAGTTCTTCAAATACAGAACATATTGGACAGGTATCGGTTCATCCAAATTGTATTTTGCCCGCATATTTTCTACGACTTCTTCTGGAAGAACATCTGCATCCGAGGCAAACGGATCGCCCGGAATCAGTTTCATAATCAAAAACGTCAACGACGCAATTACCCAGATGGTGACAAGCATCGTAATAAAGCGTTTTACAATATACATACTTCAACACCTCAATTCAAATTGATTTACAATCAAGCATTCACACTGCCAAGCACGCCGTTCGTTGCGGTAATCGCAATGATTACACATCCCCACATGTGTTTATAGGCGGTAATCATGTCATCGCATGTAAAACGGATTGATTTTGGCCCAATTAATTCGACGCTTGGAATGGTCGTCGTCATCTTCGCTTGCTGCGATCCTTTGAACTGAATTTCAAACGTAATAGGACCTTCTAACACCACAGGTTTTTGGTTTGCCGCATTTTTTACGGCAGTTTCCGCTTTTTCCCGAATAATTTCTTGGGCAACTTCCGGATGAAGCAGTTCTGCAGCAAAACGGTCTACTGCACGTTTTGTTACGGCCGCTTCCACCTGTGGCAAAGTTTCCTGCACTTCCCGGACATAGGCATCATCCCCGCTTATAAAAACGGGCGGAACGCCGAAAGAACCCGCTACATATGTGTTCATCTCAGTTTCGCCAACAACATGTCCATTGATCTTTAGCTCATTGACGCAAATTCCAGCCAGTGAGTGGCTGATCACTGCAACGTCCGAACCGCCTTCCCGCCCATGGTGGCCGACAAATAATATTCCGTCGAACGTTTCATCCAACCCTTCAAGCTGGCACATAACCCGGTTGTTCCCCGAAACGAGGCGCGCGCGTTTGTCTAATTCTTCAATGATAATATTGGACATATTGCCATGGCCGTCCGCCACTACAATTTCAGTGGCTCCTCCGTTAAATGCTCCTTCAATTGCAGCATTAACATCTGCAGTCATTAATTTACGAAAACGCTGATACTCAGATGGTGTTTTTAATTGCTGATTGGTGGCTACACCAGAAATCCCTTCCATGTCAGCTGAAATAAAAAATTTCATCGTCTCTACATCCTTCGTTTGTATTTTTCACCCAGTACAATTAATTTAAATATTCAGACTATTTAACTTGTGTTTAACGGATGTATTCAAACGTATTTTTGTGTACATCCAACTGAATAATTGTGTTCACTTCTGTAACTGCGTCAATTGCATTAATAGCGTATAAAACTTCTGTGATTTTTTCCTGATCCCTTACTGTAATTTGGACCAAAAGAGGAAATTCCCCGGAAGTCACGGTAATGTAGCGGATCGGCGGTATCTTTTTCAACTCTTCAATTACGAGCTGCAAAGCTTGGGATTTCGTCTTGATTTGAATAATTGCACCCGCTTTGAGTCCTAAAGCAATTGGATTGACTATTCCAACCACGTTGAGAATTTCTTTGTCGATCAAGTTTTTGTAACGCAAGCGGATGGTTTTTTCTGTGACATGCAGGCACTTTGACAACTCGGCGAATGATACGCGCCCATCTTCTGATAGCCTCTTGATGATTCCGTGATCCAATTCGTCAAGTTCGTAAATCATGAAACACCTTCTCTCTGCCTTGGCGCCTCCTCGTTACCGGAATAAGGTCTTTTTTTCGATTTCAGTAACGCTTTACAATATTCTTAATATATTTTATTATCTAAAAAAGGAATATTAATGCTTAGTTTATAATATGTATTTTTATAAATCAATCCTTTTTTTTATCGAAATGGAGGTTTTTTTATGATAGCGATTACAAACGCGAAAATTTTTAATGGTATAGGTAAAGTGCTGGATGACCAGGTAATTTTCGTGAAAGACGGAAAATTTGAAGCAATCAAATCTTCTAACAATATTCCTGAAGGCTATCGAATTATAGATGCTTCAGGAAAAATCGTCACACCCGGATTGATCGATGTGCATACCCATTTAGGAATTTCAGAAGAAGGCGTCGGGAAAGAAGGCGCCGATTTTAATGAGACGAGCTCGGCCGTCACCCCCCAAGTCCGGGCGATTGACGGCATCAATCCAATGGAAGCCGGATTTGAAGATGCCCGCCGCGCCGGCGTCACGACAGTCCAAGTCATGCCGGGAAGCGCCAATGTGATTGGAGGAGAAATGCTTGTTTTGAAAACAGTCGGGCATATTGTAGATGAAATGGTGTTAAAATCTCCTTCCGGCATGAAAGCGGCTACTGGCGAAAACCCGAAAAAATATCACGGAGACAAAGGAAGAATGCCGGTGACCCGGATGGGCGTTGCGGCATTGATCCGCGAGAAACTGATTGAAGCGCAAAATTACATAAACGGAGAGAAAAAAGAACGCAAGCTGGACATGGAGAATTTAGCGAAGGTGCTGAACAAAGAAATCCCGCTGCGCGTCCATGCCCACCGGGCGGACGACATCCTCACTGTTCTTCGCATCAAGCGCGAATTTGACATTGACATCACCATTGAACATTGCACCGAAGGCCACCACATTGCTGACTATATCGCGAAGCACGATGTGCGGGTTTCGGTTGGCCCGACGCTGTCCACCCGCTCGAAAGTAGAACTGAAAGACAAGAACTGGGCGACGATCAAAACTTTGCTCGACGCCGGCGTTCCTTGTTCATTGACGACCGACCACCCTGTTGTCGGAATTGAGTATTTGGTGACAAGTGCCATCCATGCAATCAACCACGGCATTACTGAGCAGCAAGCACTGACGGCCTTGACTTCGGATGCCGCCAAGCATCTTGGCGTGGACGATCGTGTAGGATCCATCGAACCTGCCAAAGACGCAGACTTTGTCATTTGGAGCGGCAACCCGTTTGAGCTTTCAAGCCGGGTCGAAAGTGTCTATATCAATGGTGAAGCAGTTAATTGAACGGATGATAAACAAAAAAGCAGCCTCTTTAAAAATAAGAGGCTGCTTTTAATGTTGGATGAGGCATGCTAAAAAGTTAACATCAATTTATTCGTTTCGTTTTTCGAGCTTCAAAGCGTCCATTAAAATCAATGCACCGATTTCATGGTCGTCCATAACATATGAAAGTTCTTCGGGTTCGACCCAGATGCGGGAAAGGGTTTCGTTTTCTCTTAAAAATGGCAGACATTCGTCGATGTCGACTCGGTAGAATAATTGGTAGCCGATCTTTGGGTACGGGCCATTTTCCATGAAATCCGGATTGTCCGTATGATCCACTTCAATGGCTCCTATGTATTTAGAAGTGCCGACAACATAGGCTTCTTCGAAAATTTCCCTGTGCAGCGCCGCTTCTGCCGTTTCCCCGTTTTCCACATGTCCACCAGGCACATTAAAGCCGCGTCCCTTAACGTGGACCAATAGCACTTTTCCTTCGCTGAAGCAATAGCCATGGACACTTGTGACAAGGTCTTCTGCTCCAACTTTCTTCTTGGCGTGCCACCGCAGGCAAATCCTTTGTCCTCCCCAATTTACAAACACATCATTGGCCATTTAGCTTCTCCTCAATCCAGTGTCCGTTTTTGCATTCAAGTGTATATGCATCTCCACCTTCGATGGATGCCAATTGTTCGTTTTCAAAATACAAACCTGTCTCATCATCTATTCCATATCCACCTGAAGCACCTGTTTTGGCAATTGCCTTCTTCAAGTTATCTTCCTCTTCCCAAAAGGTATAATGGACGCTAACGACACGGTCTCTCAAAAGCCCTAATCCTTCCAAAAACAAATGTTCATTTTTCGCATTATCAATCGGCGGGATAACGCATACTTCCGGACTAATCAAAGCGCCAGCCGAAAAACCGGCAACCGGAATTCCCTGTTCGTACCGTTCTTTTATGAGCGGCCCAATTGCCGTATCAACAATATACTCCCGGTAGCGTTCAGTGTCGCCACCGCCGATAATGATGCCAGTACAAAACCGCAGCTCCTCTATGTCTTTACTAGATGTCTGGGATTTTAATAGCAAACAAAAGAAATCCGCCACTCCGTTCTCTCTTAAAATATCGGTATATTGAGGCAAATATTTTTCCCATCCTTCCCGCTCTACAAGCAAGATGGCCACCTTTCCTTTTTCTTTCAAAGATAGTCTGGAAAATTGTTCGGCCAATTGCGCTTCAAAAGGCGGACTGCCCCCTTGTAAAAATAAATGTCTTTTCCCCACTTCCTCTTCCCCTCTCTATATCAATTGCTATTTCAAGATATAATCGAGCACCTCGTCTATATAGCTGTCGACCGGCTTGCCTGAATCGATTATCAAATGCTCAACATTGAGCGGTTTTTCGCTGCTGTCGACAGCAACGGAGAATATCTTTTCAGATAGAACTTCTTGGATTTGGCTAATTTTCGGATTCCGATTTTTCAAACGCTCGTTTATTTTTTCAAAATCATTCAAATAACATTCGACATATTTATATTTGACATTGTACTTTTCCGCCAAACGCATGCCTTTACCGAGCATTTCGGCGTATAAGCAAGGGCTATCAAAGATGACAGCATGGCCGATTGATAAGTGGAAATCGATTAAGGACCAATCGATTCCATAGGAAATTTTCCCGGCAGTTTTGGCGTCAACCGCTTGGATTTCCATAAATTCCATCAATGCAGATTTGACCACATCATGATCTACTATGACGGCGCCTGTTCTTCTCGCTAGCAATTGGGCCAACGTTGATTTTCCGGAGCCTGGAAATCCGGACATTTGAAGAAAAAACATAGCAGCAGCCTCGCTTTTTCAAGTTATTTAGGACAATGCTATCCTATTTTATTTTCTAAAATATTTTAACGCGCTCTTTACTTTCCAACGCTATACTGAATAAAAACCTGGTGATTAAAACACAAAAGGGTTGGCAGTTCCCCGCCTAAACTAAAGGAGGTTGCCCATGCGAAAAGTGCTGTTCTGCATTCTTTTTTTAGCCGTATGCCTGATTGTCAGTACACTTTCCCACATTACTTACTTATACGAATGGACGCAAGGCCGTTTCATGGTGGGCAATAATGATGGCTTGTCTCAAATGCTGCCATTCAAAAACCATTTATATCATCAATACACTTCCGGTGAATTTTTCTATTCGACACAACTAGGACTGGGAAGCGGCACTTTAGGCTGGCTTTCCTATTATTTCGCAACATCCATTCTATTTATTTTAACCATTTGTGTGTTTTATGCGCTGGAATCACTCGGCATTATACCTGAACCAGATATCTTATTTTGGGGACAAGCTGCTGTCTTTATCAGCATTATCCGCCTAGCTGCGGTTTTGGCTATCGCCTCTGCGGTTTTTCGTTTTATGAAATTCGGACCGATTCCTGCTTTTCTCGGTGCTTGCGTCTATGGCATATCCGGCATGTATTTTAGCCATACCACATATTGGGAATTTTTCGCAGATGCTTATTTATGGCTTCCTTTGCTGTTGTTTGGCGTTGAAAAGATTTTTCGGGAACAGCGCTCTGGCTGGTTCTTGTTTGCTGTCGCGCTATCCATGTTCGATAACTTTTACTTTGCTTATATCAATTTACTGCTAACAGCTATTTACATTCTTTTACGGCTCTTTATGCCGCTAGGAAAAAACGAAGTATCCAAATCCATCATTTTTAAACAGCTATTGATTGCCGGTTTGGCAGGCGCCGGCATCAGCTCCATCTCTTTTGTCCCGGCGGCCTATTCTTTTTTAAATAATTACCGTCCGCCGTATGCCCACGAAATCAGCTGGTTTGAGTGGATTGACAATATTTTATTTACAAGCAGTTACTTGGTTTTGCCCGCCATTTTTGTATTGATGGCGTTTGCGTTTCCCCTTTACAAAAGTGTCCGATTCCGCTTTTTTTCGTTGCTTGTATTAGTTGGCGTGGTGCTCCATTACAGCCCGGTAATGGCAAGTGCCTTTAACGGCTTTTCCGCTCCTCAATACCGCTGGGAATATTTTATTTCCTTTGCTGCAGGAGGTGCTGTAGCAGCAGGTTTCAGCAAGTTGGAACAGCTGAATATAAAACATGCCGCAATTGCAGGCGTTTTCGGGTTGGCAGCTTACTTCAGTTTTGCCGTAATCGATCCGGCACGTGACGTATCCATACCTTTCTTGGTGGCAGTTTTCGGTTTCGCGCTGTCTATTTTCTTCTTGTATACCCGGGCCGTTCAAAAAAATTCTATGAAAGGCCAACTCTTGGTCTTAATTATCATACTATTGGTTATTTTAGGAAGTGGCTACCAATTTATACAGGCGATTGCAGAAAACCAACTCGATGTCCGCCTTCCTCTGTATATCGGCGTAATAGGGGTCGCCATCGTCACTTTTATGTTGTTCTCGAGGGCTGCCAAGGATAATGGAAAAGCATCACAGCTCGCTCTATTCGTGGTACTTGCCTTGATTTTGGCTGCTAATGGTTTTCAGTATGTCGTACTCGTTACTAGCGGAAATACGCATAAAGTTTCGGAAGAGCTTATTACTGGCCAGGATTATGATGATCCGGAAATAGTAGATCTTCTAGCTGAGATAGAAGAACGGGCATCCGATTCAGTTTACCGGGTCGAATGGATGGAGAGCCAGCGGAACAATACACCGCTTGTCCAAAACTTCAGGGGATTGAGCGCTTATTCCAGCATCTTAAACGGCGAAGTGGTGCATTTTTATTTGACGGACCTTGAAATCGATATGGCACGTGAAAGTGTTAGCCGCATTACGACGCTTGGCAAACGAACAAATCTGCACAGTTTGCTTAAAGCCGATTATGTCATTTTACGCCCGAACAATGAAAACGTGCCTGCTGGTTTCGAACAAGTGCTGGCTGGCGAAAATTTTGCGGTTTTTGAAAATCGTTATCGGCTTCCTTTTGTCCGTGCCGCATCACTTGTCTACAGTGAACAAGAATTGGATCAGAAACCCATTCTTTTAAGGGAGCATGCGATGTTAAAGGGGGTCGTTTTGAACAACCCAGAAGCCCCTGCGCCGCTCCCCCCTGCACCTGAAAAGTTGAAGTATAGCATCCAGGAAGACAACGCCAGTTTTGAAGGCAAGATTCTTGATGTGACCGGCGACTCGGGCGGTTTGGACTTGATATTAGACAAGCCGCTTCCTGCAGCAAGCGATTTGTATGTATCGTTTCAGTTGACCAACAAAAAGCCCGATAACGGGTTTACCCTGCAAGTCAATCCGTATAAAACTTCTCGAAAATGGAGCGGCTCTGTCTATAAGACATATATTGACGACTTAACCATCCGTATTCCTGCTGATAACACAATCCGGATTCGGGTCCCCCGGGGAGTTTACGAACTTGCGGAATTGGAAGTTTATGAAGAACCATATGAGGTGCTGCGACAGGAAGTTGAAGAGGCGTCGCAAGAAACCAAAGCGGAATGGAATGGCAGCCGTTTTTATGCCGAGTATCCATCTGCCGAAGAAGGAGATTTCCTTGTAATGCCGATTCCTTATGAAATCGGATGGAGCGCGAAAGTGAATGGGAAAAGCAAGAAGATTCTAGAAGCAAACTACGCCTTCACGGCTATCGCAGCTGAAGGCGGCTTCAACAAAATCGAACTTACTTACCGGCCGCCCTATTTTTACCGTTCGCTTTTCTTTTCCCTCCTTTCACTTGCCTTCGCCTTTATCTGCATTCGAAAAGAAAAGAGGGTTAAAAGGCACGAAACTGGGTAAACCGGTACTAGCAACTTTAGTAACTAACTTATACCAGGAGGAGATTACATGGCAAAACAGCTCGCTATGCATGAAACACTCGAAGTCCATGAGGTGCTTATTTTTAAAACGGCATGCCTCGCAAAAAACAAATTGTTTGTTGACATGGTGCAAGACAAGAAGCTAAAGGAAATTATCGAAGAAGATACTGAGTTATCCACAAAAGCGGTCAAAGATTTGCGTAAAATCCTGGCGGATGCCAGCAAACAATCAAGCGGGGAGGAAGCCTAATATGACTAAAAAAGATGAAGAAAAACAGTTGGAGGCTGAAGTGCAAGTCGTGCCTGAGGGTTTGATCGATGATATGGTCATTGCAACCGACCTGCTTGTATCTGCAAAAGCCGGTGTCCGCAATATAGCCGTTGCCATTACGGAAACAGCAACCCCAAGCGTAAAAAAGATTTTGCGCCGTGAATTGGACAATGCTATCGAGCTTCATGACAAGCTCGCGCAATACATGATCAAAAATGAAATGTACCACGCTTACGATATAGACGAACAGCTTGAACACGATCTTAAAAAGGCGGATATTGCTCTTAAATTCAGCAAATAAGCTATTATCGAGAAAAAGCACCGGCAAATCAGATGATTTGCCGGCGCTTTTTTGCGTCGAGGAGTTTGGTGAATTCAACTCCTTTTAAAATTCCGCGCTTTCCAACAGTTTCCCCTGTGATTCATAGCCTTTCATGTATTTGATCCGCCGCTGTGCCGATGTTTCGCTGACTTGTTCATCCGCGTGGTAAGAAGAACGCACCATTGGGCCGGCTTCACAATGCTTGAATCCTTTTTCAAGAGCAATTTTCTTTAGTTCCGCAAACTCATCCGGATGGTAATACCGGACAACATCCAAATGCTTTTTGGTCGGCTGCAAGTACTGGCCGATTGCCATAATATCCACGTTATTTGCGAGCAAATCGTCCATCGCTTCCAAGATTTCTTCTTTCGTTTCTCCCAGCCCCACCATGATGCTCGATTTGGTTGGAATATGGGGAGCTATTTCTTTAACACGCTCCAAAAGCTTCAGCGACCGGTCATAAGTCGCAACAGCTCGCACGCGTTTCGTCAAACGGCGGACGGTTTCAATGTTGTGATTGAAAATATCCGGCTCGCTGTCCATTAACATATGTAAACTTTCATAGTCCCCTTTCATATCGGAAGGCAAAATCTCAACAGTACAGGCAGGAACTTTCCGTCGGATGGCCCGAACTGTTTCAGCGAATACTGCTGCTCCGCCGTCTTTCAAGTCGTCTCTTGCCACGGCGGTGACTACAACGTGTTTCAAGCCCATAATTTCAGCAGATTCGGCGACACGTTCCGGCTCTCCCCAGTCGAGTTCGTTCGGCAATCCCGTTTTGACCGCACAAAAACGGCATGCCCTTGTGCATGTGTCGCCTAATATCATGAACGTCGCCGTTTTCCGCACACTCCAGCATTCATGGATATTCGGGCACCGGGCTTCTTCACAGACGGTATTCAAGTTTTTCTCCCGCATCAGCTTTTTCAATTCGGTGTAAGATTCGTTAGTATTCAACTTTACTTTGAGCCATTCAGGTTTGCGTATGTATTCTTTGTTTCTTGTCATGATTGCCGCACTTCCTTTCTTCCTCTTGAATAGTTCCACTCTTTACTCTTGTACTTATGTTCCAAATGCAAAACTTCCTCCAATAAAGAAGGAGGCAGTTCAAACGGAATCAGTTCAATTTCCAGCCCTTGCTCGAATCCTTTTTTAAAAGCCGCTTTTGCCTCATCAAAACTGATAGGATGCGGCAAAACATCATTTATGGCAACTGCACGATTGCCAAACGCCTTTCTTGCCCGTTGTTTTACTTCTTCATTTGGGTACAAAAACAAATCAAACAATTTGATGTCATCTATTTCGAGCGGTATTGATCCATGCTGAAGAATCACACCGCTTTTGCGTGTTTGGGCGCTTCCTGCCGCTTTTTTTCCATCAATCACCAACTCGTACCAAGAAGGTTCTTCAAAACAAACCGCTGACCCTTTTTTCGCCAGTTCGCTTTTCGGCATCGCAAACTCCGCTTTAATTCCGAGCTCTTTATAGCCTTCGAATAGCCCTCTGGATAACACCAGATAAGCCTCTTTAACGGTTTTCGGCATATCCGGATGCTCCTCTGAAACAATGACGCTATACGTTAATTCACAGTCGTGCAGTACCGCCTTGCCGCCAGTCTGCCTGCGCACAAGTTCAATTCCGAAGTTTTTGGCGCCTTCCATATCAATTTGCCCATCCACTTTTTGAAAAAAGCCGATGGAAATACCGGCCGGTTCCCATCCATAAAAACGCAAAACCGGCGGTATTTTGCCAGCGCTGTGCCAATTCAGCAAAGCTTCATCAAGCGCCATATTAAACGCCGGAGTGCAATGGCCGGAATCTATAAAAAACCATGTATCCTTCATTTTCCCCCTCCTTTTTTGAAAATAAAAAGCGCCGCTTCCCATGGTGGGAAGCGGCGCATGCAGTCGCAAAAAAGAAGCATTCGCACACTACTTCCCTCCGCTGGCATGGTCCAGATCAGGTTCAAAGGGTCCGAGCAATGCTCGTCTCAGCCGATATGCGGCTCCCCCAGTAGTCAACTTTTATTTTCATTTGAGTAAAATTCTATCACATTGCAAACAAGAGAACAATGAATAGTAAGAAATTTCCTATTTATTTTTAAAATCTAATTTCGCATCACAATTCTGCCTTTAGCTTTGCAAAATCTCTTCGATTTCGTCCATCAACTCAGATTCAATCCGTATTTCTGCAGCCGCTATATTTGACTGCACCTGCTCCGGTCTTTTCCCTCCCGGAATGACAGCATCGACTCCTGGCTGCTCAAGCAGCCAGGCCAGTGCCAAGTTAGAGACGTCCGTCCCTTTTTTGTCCGCTATTTTTTTCAGCTGTTCCACTTTATCAATATATTTTTCAAAATTTCCTGATTGGAACAACGGCGAACTATTACGCCAATCTCCTTCTTCCAATTGAAAATCTTTGGAGTATTCCCCTCCCAGAATACCATATGCTAACGGCCCATATGCAATGACCGAAATATTGTTTTGAACGCAATATGGAAGTAGATCTTTTTCGATTTCCCGCTGGAACATATTGTATTGCAATTGGACAGCAGAAATTTCAAGGCTGCTATTGGCTTCTTTCAATTGTTCGAGCGAAACGTTTGAAACACCGATCGCCTTGATTTTCCCTTCCTGCTTCAGCCGTGACAATTCGGCCACCGCTTCACCAAGCGGCGTTTTTTCGTCTGGCCAATGGATATAATACAAATCCACAGAATCCAGCTGCAGACGCTTCAAGCTATCTTCCAAGGCGCTGCGGAGATAAGCCGGGTTATTGTCTTTTGTTCCGTTTCGCCAGTTGCTTCCGCCTTTTGTAGCGATAACATATTGATCCCGCCCGTACTCTTTCAGCACTTCACCGACCAATTCCTCTGAACGCCCTTCGCCGTAAACATCAGCAGTGTCGATAAACGTGATGCCTAAGTCTATTGCAGCGCGCACCAGATTTCTTCCATCATCCTCATTTAAATCTTGGTAGAGGTTATGTCCGCCTACCGCATTCGTTCCAAGGCCTAAAACAGAAATTTGAAGATCTGTTTTTTTCAATGTGGAAAATCTCATCAAAACATCCTTTCTATTGAATTCATTCTTTCAGAATAACCGGCCTGATTTTTTTCTTTGAAAAGAAAAACACCAACTTATCCTGCCAGTAGTCTCTTTTACCCGCATTCCACAGATATATGTCAGCTCTTCAAAATGATTAACTTTCCGATAAAAGGGAAATGCAGAAGAAACACTATTTTTGAATGGAGGAAGAAGAATGGATAAATACAAGACACAGAATATCTTATACGCTGGAATTGCGGCGACCAGCATATACTTGCTTCTTAAAAATTATAAAAAACAAAAAAATACGTATTGGATTTATAAAGATCACGATATTCGAAATAGCGTAGAAGTCGACCATAGAGAAAGCCCAAATGCAGCATATGACGATGCAGAAATTGGACTTTCGGAACTTGATGCCACATACCGCGCCGAATGGACGTCAATGGGCTATCCCCTTACCAACCGCGAGCTTGAAGAAAATGAAAACAAATATAGCTAAAAAAGAAGCCGAGTTGGATGAAACACCAATTCGGTTTCTCTTTTTCGCTTGATATTCTTTACCAAGTATCCCTGCCTGAAGGAGGCGGCCAAGCTTCAAGCATTCTCCGGACCAGAACTGCTTGGCCAGTGTGGTAAGCATTGTGGAGAATAATGCCCATCAACCAGTCTGCACGTGTTCTTCCTTTGCCTTCCAGGCCTTTTTCCATCAAATCTTTTGCGGCTTCCTGTTCGGCTTCCTGCAAGCCGAACAGGAAGCGGGAAACTGTATTGTCCCATTCTTCCTCGCTTGCTGGAGCAGGTGAGTCCGGCCATGATTCTGCTGCATGTTCCGGGCTTTCCGGAGTTTCCCCTTTCAAATAAGCCAACATGAAGTCTTGCCAGTAAACCATATGTTTGAGAAGTTCCCAGACCGAATGCGGGCAATTCCCCGGCTTTTCACCAGCCAATTGCCATTCCAGGCCAGCAAATACTGTCGCTGTGTCAACATGTGCACCTTTACCATGAAACCCATTCTGAAAAAATTCCTTTTCCATAACGCTCCCCCTTCACTGCTGTCCCTTGGCGAAACAGTTCTGCTTCCGGTATAGTTTCGTACCAGGCATACCACTTTTCACGTATTGTCCAAAATCCTTGCATCCATCCCTCCCTATGGATAGTCAATGGCCGCTGAACTGCTGATTAATACCATTCAACGTAAGCAAAAAAGCCTGCTTAGAAATCATTCGATTTCTTAGGCAGGCTTTTTCGATTTAACTGAATAACCGATTTGTTTTCCTTGCGTTTGTCAGCGTGCATACGGGAATAATATTCTTGCACCAAATAAACAGGTCGGCCTTTTGTTTCTTGAAAGACTTTCCCTAAATATTCACCGATAATCCCCAGGGACAGCAACTGGATGCCGCCGAGGAATAATATGACCGCCATCAGCGATGGATAACCGGGAACAGAATCATTGAATAAAAGAGTTCGCACCAATATGAAGAGCATATAAAGAAAAGCGCAAAGTGATACCGCCATCCCCAAGAATGAGGATATCCGCAACGGGGCAATTGTCGATGCCGTGATGCCGTCGACCGCCAAGTTGAACAATTTGGGATAATTCCATTTCGTCGTCCCTGCTGCCCTAGGCTCACGGTCGAATAATATTTCTTTTTTGTTATAGCCGATCCAGCTGAACATCGCTTTCGTGTAGCGCTGGGTTTCCCGCATCTGGTTCAGCGCTTCGATGCATTTGCGGTCGAGCAGCCGGAAGTCGCCGGTATTGCTTTGGACTGGAATGGAAGATACTTTTTTCAGCAGATTATAGTAGGACTCGGACGACCATTTCTTAAACCAGGTCTCGCCCGCCCGGCTTCTCCGCCTAGCAAACACATCGTCATAGCCTTGTTCCCAATAGCGCAGCATCTGCGGAATCAATTCCGGTGGATCTTGCAGATCCGCATCGAGAATGATGACCGCATCTCCGCGCACGTGGTCAAAGCCGGCAAGCATGGCGATTTCTTTCCCGAAATTCCGGGATAAATTAATATAAGAGATTTCCGGATGAAACACAGACATTCCCTTCAACATTTCCAAGGTACGGTCGGTACTCCCATCATTGACGAACAAATATTCAAAACGGTAGTCCGGAATTTGGGATGTCACTTTTTTCAATCGCTCCAAGAGGACGGCAAGAACGGCCTCTTCGTTATAAGCCGGAATAAGAATTGTAATCAGCCTCATCGTCTTCCACACCTTTCATGCATCTGTTCTTTTCTAGTTGAAATTGCAGTATAGTAGCTTGCTTTGAAATCGGGGGTTGCTATGCTATACTTTCGATAGTTTTTCCCCTATAACAAGGGAAATTTAAAACAAAGGAGCAGCTTATGCCAGAACAGTTATTATCCAAATGGATTCAACACGTTAAACCCCGCTGGAAGACGGCTTTTCTTTCCACGGTGATCATCGGCTTCTTAACCCATATGTATATATTTACCAATGCAATCCCGAATCACGATAGCTTAATTAATATATACACCCCTCAATTCAATTTTAATCTTGGCCGCTTTTATCTATCCCCGTTTAGTGGAATCAGTTCTTATTTTGATTTGCCCTGGATCAATGGGATTCTGTCCATTTTTTACTTGGCAGTGTTTTCCGCCATGATTGCGGAACTGCTGGAATTGAAAAAAACGCTTTCCATCGTTCTAACTTCCAGCCTGATCGTCTCGTTTCCGGCAATAAGTGCCATTTTTTCGTATATGTTTACGGCAGACGGCTATATGGCAGGGTTTTTGCTTACAGCATTCGCTTTATTGCTGACGAAAAAATACAAGTATGGCTTTTTGCCAGGCTCACTACTGGTTTATTTCGCAGTGGGAATCTATCAAGTCAATTTACCACTACTCTTAACATTGACTACCCTTTTCTTGATTAGCGAAATCCTTTATAGACAGATTTCGTTAAGAAAATTTTTTACATACGTCCTTCGCTTTTTTGCATTAACTGCCATCGGCATGGCGCTTTATACTATCACATTCACGCTTTACCGCAATTTCTTTGCAGGTAAGGTGCGGGATTACCAAGGGTTGAATGAAGTAGGCAGTGCATTCAGTTTATGGGATCCTATAATTCGGGTCCGCAATGCCTTTTCCCACTTTTTCTTCCGAGGTTTTGGCCCCGAGATGCCGGTCAATTTGTTTGAGATTGCTAACGTAGCCGTTTTTGCGTTGCTCCTGCTGGGATTTGTGATGTTCATCAGGCAGCGCAAACAAGCTATGGCAAAGCCCATGGTGGCCATTGCAGCTGTTTTGATCTTAAGCTTGCCTTTTTCGGCCTACAGCCTTTACTTTATTTCGCCTGGCGTGAATTACCATATGTTGATGATGCTGCCACTCATTCCATTTTATTTACTGCCTATTCTTTTTTACGATAATTTTACAGCCTCCACTCAAAAAACAAAGCTGTTTTCTTGGGGAACCGTTCTTGTATCGGCAGTCGTCATCTTTAACTTTGCGTTGATTGCGAATATCTCGTATTTCAATATGAACTTGAAATATGAAAAATCGACCGCAGCAGTAAACCGGATCGTCAACCGCATTGAACAGACAAGCGGCTACGAAAACGCCAGCAAACTGGCAATATTCGGAGAAATCGCTATGGAATCCAAACTGGCAACAGAGGATGTTCCAGAAAGTGTCCCACGGATGACAGGGACGCTTGGGGATACTTTCTTGAGGTTTCCAAGCCATTACCAGTATATGATTGAAAATATGTATGGCATCTCCTATGATTTAGTAACACCTCAAGAATATGAAAGCATCTTGTCAAGCAGCGTTTATGCGGATATGGAAAGCTGGCCCGCTGCAGATTCGGTCCGGATTATCGGCGATACGCTCATCATCAAGTTAGGCGAAGAGCTCGAATAAGGTGTTTGTCAGCTTTTTTCATCAGCTCCCAATTCCAGCGTCCCGCTGATTTCGATGCCATTTAACGCTTGGGTCGCCAGCCGGTCCGCTTCTGCATTCGATTTTCTCGGCACCAGTTCGTACTCCGGCTGGATGCCGAGTTTTTTTAATTTGTCGTCAATCCGGTCTGCCCACCGGGCCAAATCGGTTTCAAGCGCTGGCCAGTTTCCGCCCATCTGGTTGATCACCACTTTGGAATCCCCGATGAACCGCACAGGCAGATGATGGACATTCAATAGCTCCAATTCCTGGACGGCCAAATGCAGCGCTGCATATTCCGCTTCATTGTTTGATGTCAATTCCGAAGAAGGTGCATTTTGGCGCAACCGGTACGCCTTGCCATTTTGGTCATAGTAAATCACACATCCGAGTCCCGAACGATTTGTCGCCACGTCAAAACCTCCGTCAAAATAGACCTCGATATTATGGGGTTCCGTTTCGATTCCTTTTATATAGCCTTTCAACTCTTTTAGTGTCCACATGCTGTCAAACCGGTCAACAAACTGCAGGCTTCTTACGCGCCCTGTCCGCTCAATATCCTCTGCAATCAATACCGCTTGCGCTGCCGGCATTTCTTCCGAGCGGAAAAAAGTTTCTGTCCCCTTCGGTGTGCGGTAAGCCCATTCAATTCGAATATTCATAGCTGCTACCCCTTTTCATATTCATGTACTTTAATGTACTTGTCTTATTTCCGTTTCAGCAGCCTGTAAACACCCACCCACTAGCAGCTTTTAAAATACACATTATTAAAATATTTTGCTTCCATTCTTATAATTTAATGCCGCTTATTTTATAATTAATTCAAAAACGCTCTTCAGTTAAAGGGGAATGGAAAAGTTGCAACAGCCAGTTGTTAAAAAACGCAAAACCAATTATTGTCTTGGTTCGTTTTGATCATTGGTGGATTATTTTTGATTTCCACTTTGCCGTATATGTTGATTTTGTTATTTATGCCGCTCTGGAAACCGGACGAAGTCAGCATGCTTTCCATGATATTTACTGTGATTCCTGTCAGTATATGTGCACTTGTGATCTGGACAATGCGCAGGGCCTATAAAACGGTGCGATCCATTAAAACCTTGGCAACCTGGCAAGCACCGGACTTAGAACCGGCGACCCAAAACACCGGAGCCGAACCGCCTCATGCAGTGAAAAAACCAGTCTGGCCTTGGTTGGTTATCGTTCCCGGCGCTTTGCTGCTGCTCTCTATGGGGCCAGGTGCTATGATGCTGCCAATCATGCCCTTGTATTTAGCAGCTATGTCCACCGATTCAGGAACAGCGCCAAGCTATGTGCCTGCACTCTTAGTCATTATTGGATACGCATTGATTTGTGGATATGTCGTGCTGCTTGTAAGAGCGATAAAAGCGCTGCGGGCAAAATAAAAAGAACTTTCCAAGCAAATGCTTGGAAAGTTCTTTTTAGTTCTCAATCATTCTATTACTACAACGGTTTCCCAGCCATCGTATTCCCCTTGGAATCTCTCTGAAATTTCCAGCAGAAAATCGGTCAGTTCATCGATAGCATTGTATGTTACAAAATCGACTCTTGAGATATATACCACGTAATTGCCTTCATCGTCTTTTTCGAATGAGCCTTCTTCAATTGTAAAACCTTCCCGTTGAATGCTGTTTGCAAACCGCTTCATCATCTTCTTATCTTGGAACAAAATAAAATGGTCCACTCTTCGCGGCGCTTCTAAATTATCGCCTGACAGCGCAAGTGTCTCCAATACATCTCGGTTGCCCATATGCTGAAATTGACAAGGATCCGGGTAAAGGAATTCAAAATAGAAATCCCAGCTCTGGGTTTCCTGCAGTTTAAAAACCTCCACTTCATAGCCGGCTAAAAAGTATAATTTGTTCGCAAGCAGTGCAAGCGGCTCCTCTTCTTCCTGCGGTGAATAAAAGAATATATCCCGATTGCCGTCAGTCGTCAGTTTGCCGACATTGGCATACATCTTAAGCTCTGCTGCTTCTAACAGCTCTTCTTCGATGAGGGCCAAACGGTCCGCTTCCACCCCGGCATGCAAGCCGTCCACATTAGGCTTTTTCAGAGGCACCCGTACTGCAAAGGCGTATTTGTACTCTTCCGCATTAAGTTCTTGCGAAACCTCCATATCCAAAACGATTGATGCCGGTTTGCCATCAATTAAATCCACATACGCATTCCAGTATTCCGACATTTCAATCCCTCCATCCCATGGATAATTTCTTGCCCAGATGCCATTCAATTGCAACCCTTATAGTAAGAGTTGAATTTATTATACTTTTTTTCAAAGAAAATGAAATGAAAATTTTCCGACTTTTGAAGTTTTACTTGCAGCCTCTGTTGTATAATCAGAAAAAAGGAGTGGTGTATCTGTGAAAATGGTCCAGGCAGGAACTGTTTACCAATTGACTTTCATGCCCCGTTTTTTTCCTGTGAGCTGCTATTTGGTTGAAGAAGAAAATGAACTGACATTGATTGATGCCGCGCTTCCCTTCAGTTCAAAAGGCATTTTGAAAGCTGCGAAGAAAATAGGCAAGCCAATTACGAACATTATTTTGACACACGCCCATAGTGACCATATCGGTGCACTTGACACATTGAAGGCGAAGTTTCCGGAGGCTATGATATCCATATCATCGAGAGACGCGCGCTTATTGGCCGGAGACAAAAGCCTGCTCCCTGGAGAAGCCGGGCATCCGATAAAAGGCGGCGTTCCGAAAAACATTAAATCCAAGCCGGATATCCTTCTTCAGGAGGGGGATTTCATCGGTTCTTTAGAAGTGATTTTTTCACCAGGCCATACACCCGGCTCCATCTCCCTTCTCGACCGGCGAACCAATAGTTTGATTGCGGGAGATGCACTTCATACGAGAGGCGGCGTTGCCGTATCAGGCACCTTTAAACCACTGTTTCCATTTCCTGCCCTCGCCACATGGAATAAAAGAACCGCGCTTGCAAGCGCCAAAAAGCTGCAAAGTTTCCATCCCCATCTGCTGGCAGTTGGCCATGGAAGAATGATTCAAAATCCCGCGAAAGCCTTTCAAAAAGCCATAAAGGAAAGCGAAAAAAATATAAAATAAGATGGCAATGCCGCTTCCAAAACTTCCCGGTTTTTGGAAGCGGCTATTTTATTTGCACTCGCAAACCGGGCTAAATCCATTTTTTAGATTTTGGCCCAAAAGCATTCAATTTTTTGCGAAGAAAACTCCTGATTTTAAAATACCAGTAAATCCATTCCACTTTTCTTGCCGCCAGCAAGTTTCCGACAAGTTTTTTCTCAAAATTTCCTGTCGCAAAATAAGGCAGTTGTTTATTCACTTCATCATCCCACATGATTATCAATATATGTTTTTTTATTTGGCGTGAAGATAAGGTGCTATTGGGGTGAAACAGATTCGAGAAGCAGGCCACAATTCGGGTTGTATAAAACTCTTCTACCAAGTCGATATTTCTGTCGGTATATGCCTGGTTGCGCTGCAGGAATTCCCGGGCACTTTGAAAAAGCAGCTGCTGGTTTTCAAACAAGTCAGGGCGAAAAGTACTGGTGATTGAGCCGCTGTTGGACGTCATATAATTGTAGAAGGGATCTTCAATGATTTTTATGCGGCTGCATTTTTCCAGGTAGTTAAGATTAAACAGCATGTCTTCTCCACGGCTCACGCCGCAGTCAAACCTCAAACCGTTTTCTTTGATAATTTGTGCCACATAAATTTTATTCCAATTAAAATGGATGTAATAGTCCCGGTAAAGTTCACCAAAAAAGCCTAGAAGGTCTTCTTTTAGGAAACTCCCTGTTTTGTAAAAACAAAAAATTTCATCACTGATTAAACTGTTATTGCACTCAATCATATTTTTGTATCCGCAAATGACCAGCTGGTTTGCTTCACCAATTGCGGCTACCATGCTTTGCGTCATGTCCGGTTCAACTGTATCATCACCGTCGACAAACTGAATATAGTCTCCCCCGGCTGCATCGAGTCCCGTATTCCTGGCCGCTGAAGCTCCCTTATTTTCTTGGTGCAGCACTTGTATTCGGCTGTCTATCTGGGCATATTCGTCGCACACCTTGCCGCTTTGGTCTGTGGAACCATCATCTATAAGAAGCAATTCAATATTCTCATAAGTTTGATTCAGTATGCTGGATATGCAATTGCCGATATAGTTTTCCGAATTATAGACAGGGACAATGATGCTGACTAACTTTTGCCTTTCCAAAATTCCCCTACCCCCTTTGCTTCAGTGCGGGCCACCCATCCTTCCTATAATCATTTTATTCTCTGAAGCAGGCACTATCTCCTTCTCTGCTAGCTCCGCTAAAGACTTTCCTCCAATTCTACTGTTTCTTAAAATAAAAATGCAAAAAGGCTTTGCCCTGGCTAAGAGGCAAAACCTTTTTGGTCTACTCTTCTATATGACTGGCATACACAAACAATCTTTCCTCACGAGTGCCCATGGAATGGCTATATACCCCTGAACAAGTGATGAGAACCAATTCCGGCGAAGAGGTATAGCCGAAAACGGAAGATACATCAGCCTGTTCAAGCGGGACCGACTCCATTGCATAGACTTGGAACGTCAGCTGCTCTCCTTCACCTTCCACAATTATTTTATCCCCTTCTTTTAATTGAGTCAGGTTCCAAAAGATGGCTGGGCCGTCCAATCCGTCTACATGTCCAGCAATAACGGCACGTCCATTCTGCCCCGGCCGGTACCCCGGTTCAAACCAACTGACCTCATTGATATCATCCGGTACGGCCATTGCCCCGGCTTTTGTGGTTCCAAGATGCTGTACGGCTGCTTCCACGCCGATGGCTGGAATAGACACCTTTGCCGGTTTGACACCTTCCCGTTTAGCAGCATTGATAGGATTTTCAGCGGCAGGGCGATGCGAAAGTGTAACTGCCGCAGACTGTTTTGAAGAGAACTCGATATTTTCACTTCGTATGCTCACTTCGTCTTTTGTGCTTTGGCATCCAGCTAATAAAACGAGCGACAGCAATATCAGCCGCTTAGTTTTGAATGCGTTTTTTCCAAACAAAACCGCTCGCTCCAACTACCAGGATGAGGCCTCCTACCATTAATAGCCAAGAGCTTTGCTGGGTATCTGGCGTACCAAGGCCGGTAGTCGGCATGCCGCCTGGAGAACCGGCGCTTTCATAATCCACCAATGCTATCACTTCAAGCGCATCTGCGTTGTTCACGGCAAAGATGCTATAGACTGTCCCTGCTGCCAGTTCCGTTCCTTCAAGCGGCAATACTTGTGTGCCATCAGGCAAGCGGATTTCAAGATCGTATGTGCCGGCATCCACCTCAGCATAATCGGTGATGCCAGGAAATTCAGCTCCGCTGAAAAGGGCATCTCCATCGATCACACCGACATCAACTGCTGGAGCATCTGGCGATAAATGGCCGACACGGACTTTCGCTTTTCCTTCTGATACTTCCATTGAATCTTCAGCAACTACAAATTCCAATGCATCGACTGTATTGGCCGCTGCTACGGTATAAGCTTTTCCGGCTTCAACCGCCAAATCCGCCCGCAGCACCCCTTCACCTTCAGCATATTCAGATCCATTTGCAAAAACTTCTACATCATGTGTTCCAGCCGGAACATCCAAATATCCGGAATTCGCCTTAAAAGCAACATTTTCTAACGTTAATTCGCCATTGACATAGACATCGACCGCCGGGGCATCGGGTGAAGCATGAACGACCCTAACTTTGGCTGTATCCGCTGCATAAACTCCTGAAACCATTGTAAAAACCAAAGCGAAGGCAACAGCGATCAAAGCAAAAACCTTTTTCATCCTAACATCTCCTCTTTTGTATAAGATTTATATAACATTGACACACTTTATTTATACTACTTTTTTGATTTAAAAGCAATATAAAATTCTGATAATTAAAAATATTTACTACAAGTTAATAAACTTTAAGGTTTTGATAAACATAATGAGTTAAGTTTGCAGGTTTACGGGTAACTTAAAAATTAGGAAATATACGAAAAGCCACTGTTGGAAAACCGCAGTTTTCGTGCGGGAACTGATATTATCGAAACTAAACAATCGATTGGCCTAAAGAGCCTAAAAAAACCAAGCTTTTAAAGTACAAGATTTATGCCAGACAAGCCTGCACTTTGATTTTTCCAGATACAGAAGAATTTTTAACCTTTAGGAATGCGCCATACTGCCATATACAGCAAAAAGCGATGCTGCCTCCGGTTAAAGAAAGCATCACCGCTTTGTTTTATATAAAATCTATATATTTCATTCTTTTCGACTGTCCAACCGCATGATCCATCTGCGCATTGTTCGGCGTTGCCGTCTCTCTTTCGGCAATATCTCCCTTGCCTTATTCAATAATACATCGATTTTCTCTTCAATGGCCGCATCTTCATGCCAACTGTATTCGTATAAAAAGTAGTGAAGCAAACGGATGGCTTCTATGCAACTATCTTTGTCTTGAGGGTTCAAAAGGTTGATGTCATCCAATATAATCGAAGCCTCGTCATCCTCCTCCAAGTCTTCCTTTTTAGGTCCATACTCTTGGCAGTATTTCAACATTTCTTCATAGAGTTTTTGCAGTTCTTCCGGGATCGCAGCGGACATAAAAGATTCATGCGGATTGATCAACATCTTCTTTTCCCCCTCTTTTTTTCTGCGACATTAAAGTAGCTCGGTACCCATTTGTTTGACATCTTCTCTTTTTCGTCTAATACTTAAATTCGCTGAAACTTTTAAAAATTCCTGCATATTTATAGGCATGACCGAATATTTTTATATCATTGTTTTATTATCATTCACTAAATGCCATTACCTATGCTTACCTGTTTCAAGGATTTTCAAACTTATATATTTCTTATGCATTTCAAACTTTAAGGGGCGGTTAAAATGAATCAAAAAGCAATAGTCATTGGTGCGGGAATAGGTGGATTGACAGCCGGAGCATTACTCGCTAAGCATGGAATGGAAGTTATCCTTCTAGAAGCTTCTTCAGAATTTGGGGGCAGCGCAGGAAAATTCAAGCGCAAATCTTATTTGTTTCCAGTAGGAGCGACGCTCGGCATGGGGCTCGAACCTGGCGGCATCCACGAACGGGTCTTCCGTTACTTGGAAAAGCCTTTGCTAATCGAACCGCTTGAAACCGTTATGGAAATGGTTCATCCAGAAGCAACATTCACATTTATCAAAGACCGGCAGCGCCATGTTGATGAACTTGTTCGACACTTTCCGGATCATAAAAAAAACATACGCGGCTTTTACAAAGAGATCTATCAAACCGCTGCCATTGTTCGGACACTCATGGGGCCACTGCCGGCACTCCCTCCTTCGACCATTAAAGAGTGGATCGATTTGATGAGTTCAATCCGGCTTCAACATAGCCAGCTTCTGCCTCTATTCCACCAAACGCTCGGACATCGGCTAAAACGCCATCACTTGGATAACCTCACTCCTTTTCGCCAAATGCTCGATGGTTTGTTGATTGATAGCATGCAAACGGACAGCGGGCATGTGTCTTTTCTGCTTGCTGCTGTCGCACTCGACATTTATCATGAAGGCGCTTATTACGTACCGGGCGGCTTGTATCAGTTTGCGGAACTGATGGCATCTAGTATTCAGGAAAATGGCGGCGTTGTTAAAAAACGGCGGACCATAACTAAACTTGAGCAGAATGACGGCCAGTGGCTAGCGACAGACCAGCGCGGCAATTTATACAGTGCAAAAAATGTTGTGTTAAATATACCAATTCACCAACTGCCCTCCCTAATGGCGCCTGATCTGATCGCTAAACTAAAAAAACCGCTCCGTGAAGGACTAAAGACGCCAACTTGGACAACTTTAACACTCTATATGGCAATCGATGAAAGCAAACTGCAAGCGCCTTTGCTTCCATTCCGTCAAATTTCAACCGGCGCAGGCGACTCGCTGACAGAAGGAGAACATTTTTTCATGTCCGCTTCCCTTCCGGGAGATAGCTTGCGGGCTCCTACAGGCTTTCAAACCGTCACTGTATCCACCCATTCCAAGGCGCAGCTATGGAATACAAAAGAGAAATACGATACCATGCGCGAGGTGTTGACTGAGCGGATCTTGAAGGCAATCGATCAAGTGATCCCTCATTTCCGAGATGCGATTGTCCATTTGGAAACGGGCGCCCCTAAAGGCTGGGAGCGCTACACTGGCCGGCTAAACGGCTATGTCGGCGGATTTCCACAAACATTGGACAACGCTTTGTTCAACTCTATTTCCCATCGTTCGGGTTTGCCTGGACTTTACGTCTGCGGCGACCATATATTCCCCGGCGGCGGCACTATTGGCGCGGCGGCAAGTGGCATTCACGCTGCCCGCTCCATAGCCGGCAGCCGGCTCATTTAATTAGAATTCCAATCACTCTATAAAAAATTGGAAGCAGCCTGATAACTAATTTTAAAAAGCTCACTTTATTATACTTAAATAATTATTTTTCATCTCTTTTTTCTGTTTTCAAGTTTTTGTCTCTTCAAAAGCTATGGCTCCCTTAAATTATTAAATAATTTACTTAAGTTTAGTTAACAACATAACGGGTAAATCTATTTTTATATAATTTATAGGAGGCGACCCATAATGGATCAACATTCACTTGGGAGTGATAAATCGGACACCCCCCAAAAATCGGTTAGAAAAATCGCTATAATTTCTACGTTCGGCGGGTTGCTCTTCGGATATGATACTGGAGTTATAAATGGCGCTTTGCCATTTATGTCTAGAGAAGACCAACTCAATCTCACCCCTTTCACCGAAGGCCTCGTTACAAGTTCACTATTATTCGGAGCAGCTTTCGGCGCTATGTTCACCGGAAGATTGGCAGACCGGTTCGGACGCAGGAAAGCTCTCCTTTTCCTTGCCGTCTTCTTTTTA
The DNA here is from genome assembly GCF_007859275.1 of Planomicrobium sp. CPCC 101079. Classification (GTDB taxonomy): domain Bacteria; phylum Bacillota; class Bacilli; order Bacillales_A; family Planococcaceae; genus Planococcus. The sequence continues at coordinate 80,312 of NZ_VOHC01000002.1, forward strand.
ATCACTACACTTGGCTGTACATTTGCCCCCACCGTGCCAGTAATGGTCACATTCCGCTTCTTGCTCGGACTTGCGGTCGGCGGCGCATCAGTAACTGTTCCAACTTTCCTTGCTGAAATGGCACCAGTTGAACGAAGGGGGCAAATCGTCACCCAAAACGAATTGATGATTGTTTCTGGTCAATTATTGGCTTATGTAACGAATGCTATTCTCGCCACTGTCTTTGAAGATTCCGGGCATGTCTGGCGCTATATGCTTGTGCTGGCTACTCTACCGGCAATTGCGTTATGGATTGGAATGTTTATCGTTCCTGAAAGCCCGCGCTGGTATGCAACCAAGGGCAAATTCGGAGAAGCATTGAATGTCCTGCGCAAAATTCGCAGTGAACAACGCGCACATTCAGAAATAGAAGAAATCAGAAATTCACTCGGCGAAGAATCAAAAGTCAAACAGGCTTCATTTAAAGATCTGACGATTCCTTGGATTCGCCGGATTGTTGTTCTTGGGATTGGGCTTGGGGTCGTCCAGCAAATTACTGGCGTTAATTCCATCATGTACTATGGAACACAGATTCTTGAACAATCGGGATTTTCTACTCAAGCAGCTTTAACTGCAAATATTGCAAATGGGGCAATCTCCGTGCTTGCTACATTTGCAGGCATTTGGCTTCTTGGCCGCATCGGCCGCCGTCCGTTGTTGATAGGTGGATTGATTGGAACCACATCAACATTATTATTGATCGGGATTTGCTCGAACGTCCTCGAAGGCTCTGCTTTTTTGCCTTACGTCGTCTTATCATTGACTGTGACATTTCTCGCGTTCCAGCAAGGGGCAATCTCTCCAGTTACATGGCTCGTTTTGTCCGCCATCTTCCCGCTTAAATTACGCGGCATCGGTATGGGTGTAGCAGTGTTCTGGAGCTGGATCACAAATTTCATGATTGGCTTTGCATTTCCAATTTTACTTGATGCGATTGGCTTGTCTAACACGTTCTGCTTTTTTGCAATTTTTGGAGTAGGGGCCATTGCGTTCATCTACAAGTTTATGCCTGAGATCAAAGGGCATAGCCTAGATGAAATTGAACACCACTTCCACAGCCATAATAAAAGTACAAAAATCAAGAAAAAGCCAACTGAACCTCTTTCTAGCATATAAACTGAAATACTCCTTTCCCCCTTGCGTGGTGGTAAAGGAGTATTTTTCTTTTAACTTATGCGCATCTTTTCGTATGCTACCGCTTTGCTTCTGTAAGAATTCTCATTTTTTAAATAATAATAAACCTGCATTCTGTTATATTTAAGATTATAATAGTCCTAATAAAAAAATATTTTCTTATGTATCCTTTCGTCAATAAAGTTAATATAACTATTTACTTTTTGTTTTTTAATAATTCTATTCCTTAAACATAAATTCATGTTTTTCATTTTCGCTGAGGAGGGATCGTGTTGAAAAAGTATGTATTAGACTTCCAAGAAATCGAAGCAGAGGATTTATCGCTCGTAGGCGGCAAAGGATTAAATCTTGGCGAAATGGCGAAGATTCCAAGAGTACGGGTGCCTATCGGTTTTTGTGTCACAACAGAAGCTTACAAAAAGATGATGGAACAATATCCTGAAATCAACGAATTGCTCGAACACCTTGCCCTTTTGAGTGTTGATGATATTGAGCAAATTCGTGAACTTTCACAAGTTATAAGAGATACCATTGAAAAAACAGTTATTCCTCCCGAGGTGCTGGAAGACATTCTCCGCCTCTTTCTAAACTTTGGAGAAAACTTCTTTTATGCAGTACGCTCCAGTGCGACGGCAGAAGATTTGCCTACCGCTTCGTTTGCCGGACAGCACGATACGTACTTGAATGTCCAGGGCCAACGCGCCATCCTGCAGCATATCCGCAAGTGCTGGGCTTCGCTCTTTTCAGACCGGGCAATTGTCTACCGGATCCAGAACGGCTTCGATCATCGGAAAGTGTACTTGGCAGTCGTCATTCAGCAAATGGTCTATCCCGAAGCTTCAGGTATTCTTTTTACGGCAGACCCTGCTACTTCAAACCGAAATGTGCTATCCATCGATGCAAGCTTCGGTCTTGGTGAAGCTTTAGTGGCCGGAATCGTCAGCGCTGACAATTACAAAGTACGCGAAGGGAAAATACTAGAAAAAAAGATAGCCGAGAAAAAAGTGGCCATTGTTCCCTTGAATAATGGCGGAATCGACAAACGGGAAATTGCCACTTCCCAGCAAAAAGAACAAACCCTTACCGATGAACAAATTCTGCACTTGGAAAAGTTGGCAAGAAAGATTGAAGGGCATTTCCGTTCGCCGCAGGATATCGAGTGGTGCTTAGCGGATGGTGTGTTTTATTTTGTCCAAAGCCGTCCTATCACTACTTTATTCCCGCTGCCAAATAAAATGGATGGCAAACTTCGAATATATTTGTCAGTCGGCCATCAGCAAATGATGACAGACCCCATTCGGCCGCTTGGCATGTCTTTTTTTGGGTTCTTAACGGAATATCAGGTGAGTGAAGCCGGAGGGCGATTGTTTGTGGATTTGACGCACGATTTGGCTTCCCCTCTTTCCCGCCGCACTCTCTTGGGTACTATGAAAAAAAATGATCCTTTGGCGTATAACGCCATTCTCGCTTTTTTAGATCGAAAAAATCCGCTTCCTAAAGGAAAGCGAATGTTGAAGTTTGGCAAGGACCAGTTTTCATGGGCTCTCCCGGGTGAATTGCTTCGCTTGCAGCGCAATAACGACAGCAGCCTTGTGCCGCAATTGATAGCTGAAAACGAAATTTCCGTAAAACGGTTAAAGCAGGAGATTCAATCGGTTTCAGGAGATGAAGTGTTTGCATTCATTGAACAGGATTTAAAAAAGGAACTTCGAAGAATTTTATACAATTACAAAAACATGGCCGCCCTTTTGACAGGCATATATGCTTCTTACTGGTTGAATGAAAAAATGGAAAAATGGTTAGGGGAAAAAAATGCAGCGGATGCCTTGACCCTATCGGTACCGAATAATATCACTTCCGAAATGGGGTTGGCGTTATTGGATGTAGCGGATGTTGTACGGCAATACCCAAAAGTGGCAACCTACTTGGAACAGGCCAAAGACGAGAGCTTTTTTGAAGAACTGGAAAATCATATTGGCGGAATACAAGTCAGCAAAGCCATACGGAACTATCTTGAGAAATACGGTGTACGCTGTACCGGTGAAATTGACGTTACCAATCCTCGGTGGATCGAACAGCCGACAGCAATCGTTCCGATGATTTTAAGCAATATCCAAAATTCCGAACCGAACGCCCGCCTTGCTAAAATCGAAAAAGGGCGAAAGGAAGCGAAAGAAAAAGAACAAAACTTATTGCAGCGCTTGGAAAAATTGCCTCAAGGCAAGACGAAAGTGAAAAAGACAAAGAGGCAAATCAGCCTTTTGCGAACCTTTATCGGCTACCGGGAATACCCGAAGTTTTCTTTTATCCAGCGGTTTTATTTCTATAAGAAAGCATTGATGAAAGAAGCAGCCATCTTGGAGCAAAAAGGCGTTTTGCAAAACAAAGAAGATGTTTTCTATTTGAATTTCGATGAATTCCGAAAAGCGGTACGAACCGAAAGGGTGAATCTTCAAATCATCGAAAAACGAAAATCGGACTATGCTTATTATGAGAAACTAACACCGCCCCGAGTGATGACGTCAGAAGGCGAGGTAATATCCGGCAAATATTCAGTTGAAAATTTGCCGATTGATGCGCTTGCTGGAGTGGCCGTGTCTTCAGGAATCGTGGAAGGCCGTGCCCGAATCGTTTTAAAAATGGAAGACGCAATTCTAGAAAAAGACGACATTCTCGTGACCGTTTCTACCGATCCAAGCTGGACACCGCTTTTTGTATCCATTAGCGGGCTGGTCACTGAAGTTGGCGGCTTGATGACACACGGCGCTGTCATTGCCCGTGAATATGGGCTTCCAGCCGTTGTCAGCGTCGAAACCGCTACCACACGCATTAAGGATGGGCAGCGCATCCGGATCAATGGCACAGATGGCTATGTGGAAATATTAGAGGAAGATACATGAAAAGGGCCTTTTCCAGGCCCTTTTTATATGCCGTATTGTGCCGCTTCCAGATACCATCCAGGGCTAGTCGACAAAACTCATTTAAACGCGAGTAAACAAACCGGCTGTTTCGGCAAGGCGGTGTTTCGTGCCGCGGTCATTAGCTTTAAATTCATGTACTTTAAATACTTTTGGGTTCCTGAAATCGACGGCTGCGTTTTCACTCATCGGGCTTCCCCTTTCATCCAGCATAAAAAAGTTGCAGAAAACGCGCATGTCGCGCTTTTCTGCAACTTATTTTTAAGAAGACATTAGCATGCCGCCGTTGACATGGATGCATTGCCCTGTAATATACGCGCCTTCATCTGAAGCCAGTAACACATAAGCTCCAGCATGGTCTGCCGGCTGTCCTGGGCGTCCAAGCGGCGTGGATGTTCCAAATTCCTCTACCGTTTCTTCATCCATAGTGGCCGGAATAAGCGGTGTCCAGATAGGCCCTGGTGCAACCATATTCACACGAATCCCTTTTTTCGCCAAGCTTTGCGCCAAACTGCGGACGAATCCGACAATGGCGCCTTTTGTTGCCGTATAGTCCATCAGTTGCGGATTCCCTTTATACGGGTTGATGGAAGTGGTGCTGATGATTGCGTCGCCTTGTTTCAAATGCGGGACCGCATGCTTGCTCATGAAAAAGTGGGAGTAAATATTGGTCCGGAATGTTTTGTCCCACTGTTGTTCTGTTATATCTTGAATGTCTTCTGTCGGGAATTGAATGGCAGCGTTATTGACCAGTATATTCAACTGCCCCAATTCCGATACAGTTTTTTCGATTAATTCCCGGCATGTCTCTTCCTTGGATACATCTCCAGGAAGCAGCAAGCAACGGACGCCTTCCGCTTCGATTAATCGTTTTGTTTCTTCCGCATCATTATGTTCTTCTAAGTAGTTGACAGCTACGTGTGCGCCTTCCTTCGCGTAAGCGATGGCGACAGCGCGGCCGATTCCGCTATCTCCACCGGTAATTAAAGCCACACGGTCTTTTAATTTTCCGCTTCCCTTGTATTCATAAGGCTGAACCGGTTTGGGATCCATTTCTGATTCGAGTCCCGGCTGATTTTCTTGGGTTTGGGCAGGCTGCCCCTCTTTTTGCCGATCATAAATATTCATCGCTCTTCTCCTCCTCATCCAAATTTTCTCACGCTACTCTTTAACCCTTCTATTTAGGGCTTAAACGTAAGAATTAAAATGACGTTTTTGTATTTTTTATTTACATAAAAATCATGAAATCTTTACATGAACCCTACAATGAATTAGTACTATAGCATTATCATCAAGGAATATTGTAAGTATTAAGCATTAAAAGGAGTTAAGTTCATGCAGCTAGATTTATTGATGACTCGTACAAATAATCCTTTGTGGTATATTTCCTTTTTACTCCGGAAAAGAAGGAAAACCTTGCTGGAATATAAACAGCTAAAAGAATTGCAATCTATTTTAAAGACACAATCAGTAAAAACCTACTTTCAGCCATTAGTATCGTTGGAGAATGGAGAGACAATAGGTTATGAAGTTTTTAACCGCCCTGTCGCCTCCCCCTTATTTCCAACTACAGAAATGTTTTATGACTTTGTTGGACAGACTGACTTGATATTCTCACTTGAAAACACATTCCGGGAAATATCGTTAAACCGCTTTTCCCAATGTGTCCAGCTTCAGCCCAGCGAGAAAGATTCGCTAATCTTTTTAAATGTTCATCCGCATATTTTGATGGACCCCCATTACCGTACGGGGGAAACATTAAAATTGCTGGCTAGCTATGGCTTTTCACCAGAACAAATCATCTTCGAAATATCGGAAAAAGCTGCCATAGAAAACTACTCCCACTTTGAAGAGATCTTGACCAATTACCGTTCACAAGGATTCAGGATTGCCTTGGATGATGCAGGGTCTGGATACAATAGCTTAAAAACACTTGTTTATTTGAAACCTGAATTTTTAAAACTGGATAAGACGGTCATCCAAAACATCGATCAAGACCAAACAAAGCAGCAATTGGTCAAATTGCTGCTTAACTTTTCAAACGAGTCAAATACTCACTTAATAGCCGAAGGAATTGAAAGTGCTGAAGAACTTCTTTACTTGAAACAGAACGGCATACATATTGGACAAGGCTATGCCCTTGGCAAACCAAAGCAAGAATTAGTTAAAGGGACAATGCGTTAAATCACCTACATGGTAATTTAAGTTTTGGGGGAAAATGAGATGTTTACATCTATTGGAGAAATCTACGAGGAAGTGCCGTGTGTGGGGCCGGAAACAAAAAGCCGCGAAGTCGATAAAATTTTTAAAAGCTTGCCCAATATTCAAGGCATCATCGTTAAAACTGATGAGTCTTACTTTGCGCTCGTTATGAAAACATCGTTCTACCAAGTAATCGGCAATCAATATGGATATAATTTGTACATGGGCCGGCCAATTGACTTGATTATGAACAAATCTCCATTGGTGCTGGACCATATGAGGCCGATTTTGGAAGTAAGCCAACTCGCTATGGAAAGGCCCATTGAGGAGCTTTACGACTATATAATTGTAACAAAAGAAGACCAATGTCTTGGCGCAGTGAGCATTCAAAGTTTGCTGCTGGCTTTTGCCAAAATCCAAAAAGAAACGGCACTCTTGATGAATCCACTTACTGGGCTTCCCGGGAATAATTCAATTGATCATGAGTTGGCGAAAATACTGGATGTGGAAAGATTCAGCGTATTGTACGTTGACTTGGATAATTTTAAAACTTATAACGATACGTATGGTTTTAAAAAAGGGGACGATCTGCTTTTGGCGACTGCAGATGTTATAACCAGAAATGTTGCCAACAATTTCTTTGGACATATAGGAGGAGACGATTTCGTAGCTATCCTCCATCATCACAACTATGAAGAAATTGCCGGAAATATCATCAATGATTTTAGCCGGACCATACAAGGTTTCTATTCCGATTTGGATTGGGCACAGCAATACGTTATTGCTGAAAACAGAGCGGGGCATATAGAAAAAATCCCTCTCGTAAGCATTTCGATAGCCATCGTGACCAATAAGGAGCAGTCATTCGTCGGCATCCAACATATTGTGGACGAAGCCGCAACGATAAAAAAATTGTGCAAACAGCAACAATTCAGCTGTTTTATCACCAATTCTCCTAAGACGTTGGCCAAGTGATTCGTTTTATAATATTGAAACACAGCAAACAAAAAAGGGTCCTTTAGGGACCCTTTTTTGTGCATCATCCTTTATTCGATCATGATGCGGTGAGATTTTTCTTGTTTTTCTTCTTCCTTAGGCCGTGGAACTTGGAGCATCAAGACCCCTTCTTTGAATGAGCCAGAGATGTTTTCTTGCTCGATTTCACCGATATAGAAGCTGCGCCGGAACGAACCGTACGAACGCTCTTTGCGGATAAAGCGGCCGTCTTGCTCTTCCGCTTCTTTCATTTGTTCTTTTTTGCCCCGAATTTCCAAATAGCCATCTTTGTATTCAACGTCAATGTCTTCTTTCGTAAACCCTGGCAGATCCACCATAAATTCATAGTGATTTTCTTTTTCCTTAATGTCTACTTGCGGAAAATGAGTTTCCCCAAAAAACTTATTAAAAAAGTCAGTTTCCAATCCACTTCCTAAAAGGCTTGGGAATAACTCAGTCCGTCTTCTTGGAAATAATGTGCTCATGGTAACCGCTCCTTTGATTTTGATTTTTTGGTGTTTAGCAATCCCTAAAACCTGTTGCTACAGAGAATCAGGTGTACACAAAAAAGCAACTTGATGGCTGGCCCCTGCGGGTTCTGCCTTCCCACTCCATCACCTTCTTGGCCCACATTGCCAAACTGCTCCTTTCTATCAATATTCACAGTTAACTTAAGGAAACTAACCCGTAAAATTATTCAACTATTCCGTTTTTTCTTTCCCAATAAAAATTATATTTATTTTTAAAAAGATGTCAATTGATTTACTATCAAAAAAGATATTTATTACAAGTTCGGTAGCGAAGCCAGCAAGCCAAGAGGCACCGAAAGCCTTTCGTTCTCGATGAACCATTCGATTGAACTTTCTTCTTCGTTAGCTGATGCTTTGAGTTTGTTCATCTCTTTATGGAGCCGTTCCATCTTCTGGTCCAATTGAGCTGCGGTAACAGCAGCATCTTTCAATTCCAAAAGCAGCTTCTCAGGAACTGCCCGGTTATATTTGTAGAAAATTTTATGCTCTAAGCTTGCCCAGAAATCCATGGCGATTGTTCGGATCTGCACTTCGATGCACACGTGCTCTTCCCTGTCAGACATAAATACCGGAACTTGCAAGACCAAATGCAGGCTTTGGTAGCCGTTCGGTTTCGGGCTGTGAATATAATCTTTGACAGTCAAGGTTTGGATATCTTTCTGGTTTTGCAGCATTTCACTAATCTGATAAATATCTGAAATGAATGAGCATGTGATTCGTATTCCTGCAATATCGCGTATGTTTTCTTTGATTGAAGGCAATGAAAGTTCATAGTTTTTCCGGCTGATCTTCTCGAGGATACTTTCGAACGATTTTAACCGGGATTCCACGTGTTCGATTGGATTGTATTCATGTATGTATTGGAATTCTTGTTTTAAAATGTCGATTTTCGTATTCACTTCATCAAGCGCAAATTTATATGCCATCATAAAACGCGTGACTTCCGTCTTCATGAGCTTGAGTTCCTGTGAATTCATTATCGTTTTCAGCGCCATTTTATCTGCCCCTTCTCTTCACAACACCCGGCAACTATCCTTTATGCCGTTTGCATACTTCAGCGTGTATGCCTTTGCTTCTCAATGCTTCTACAATTTGAATTGACGTTTTTCTGTTCATCATGTTCCCTTCCTCCTCCCCCGGCAATGAAATCAGCAAGGCTTTGCCTTCTTTTGTTTTGCAATTCGCCTTATTCATATTCCACCAGCCCCTTTGGACAAAATGTTTCGTACGCGGTTATACTTCCAGTGTAAAAGATGAGTATGAACAAACTATTAACGGGAAGTGACAATAAAGTGAAGTTGCATTTTAAGGGGAAATCTATTGAAGTATAAGAAATAAAAAAACACGTCTTCCGCATGAAGCAGAAAACGTGTTTCTTCGGGAAGTCAATGATATTGGGATAAAAACCCTTTAACTTCCTGGCCCATTTTTTCTTTACAGGACTCTGATGGAAAATGGGCCATGTCATATGCACAGCATTTTATCAGATTAGGAATGACATTTGCTGCTGTTTTAATGACAACATCACTTGGAAAGAAAATATCATGTTCTCCTGCTATCAAAAGTGTCGGCGCTTGATAGTTTAAAAGCTCTTTTTTCTTCGTTAACTTTGGCATTTCCTGCTCCAACTTCACATTTTTGAAGACTTCTCCAATGATGTCTTTATCCAGCGCCTGCATGCTGTTCGCAGACATTGCGTCTGTGATTTTCGTCAAATTTTTAGTTGAAAATGTTCTGGAATAGAACATTAAAGGCAACAGTATTTTTCGGATCATGGCCGTTTTAGAGCCTAGCTTCAGCCCTGCAGGAGCAACCAGGACTGCACAAGCAATTTTTTCCGGCATGAATGCAGCTAAGCGCAAAATGATTCCGCCTCCGTAAGAAGGGCCGATAAAAGCAGCTTTTTCCACTTGAAAAAAAGCCATTAGATCTGAAACCCATTCCGAAAAACTTTGATCTGCAGCAGATATCCGGCTTTCTTCACTGTACCCGGGATGTCCGACCGTATCCGGTGCATACACCCGATAGTCTTCCAGCAATCCTGAAAACCAGGACAAGGTCATGGGATTGATGCAGTTCCCTCCCTGAAAAATAAAAATCGGTTTTCCGGCAGCCGGTCCAGTAACCAAAACATGGGTTCTGCCATGGCGCGTATCGACATATTCTCTATCAAAGTCAACAGAGAACGTGTCCAGGTAGGTTTCATAATAATTGAGCAGCTTTATTTTTCCTTCATCACTTTTGTAAATTGATTTCATTTTCACCCTTCTTCCCCTATCTTTTAATAATAATTAAAATTGAAGTACTCGCTTAAACTGATCGAGTAGAGGTTTTTTCAAGGAACTCAGCACTTTTTTTCTTCAGCTCATCACATAACAGCACCAATCGCTTTTTAATCGCTTCCTTGTTTCCATAGCGGATGCGCATTGATTTTGTCAACTCGCCATCCAGCATCTTCTGATGGCTGAACGCCGATTCAAGCAATTGCAGCAATTGTTCTGCACGAACTTCTCTTGCCACTTGTTCGTTTCCTGCACTGTATCCTGCCAAAAAGCCTTTTGCCATCCACCGCAAAATTTCCGCGCATTTATCATATCCGAGCTTTCCATATCTCTCTGTATCTGCCAACAAGGCAAAGAGCGTTTCGTATAAATTCATAAAGTTCCCCGCCATACCACGAGCATAATAGACAATTGGGTAAGGATCGATAATCCGGACCTGCCCTTCACTCAGCACCAAATTTTCAGGTGAAGCATCTTGATTGCTTAAACTAACTTTCGTGAACGCTCGCTTTCTTATGTCGCAAGCTTCTGTAATCGCTTTGCTCATTTTTTCTTCCTTAATCACGGGATTAGCTTGGCAAAGAAACTGATAATCCGCCAGCTGTTCCTCGTTTTCTTCCAGAAGGTTGTCATACGGATTCCCTTCAAGGGATCCTTTCAGCCCATCTTGTTCAGACCAGTAGAGATACCCGAAACCGTTTAGTCCATGCGGAACTTCTTCGGTTTCCCGATAAATCCTTCCGATGTTTTCCCCGATTTTAAAAGCTTCCTCATCTATAAGCCCGTGAATATTCAGACGTTCCCCAGCAAATGCTTCAAGGGTATAACTCAATTCCTCTGAAACATAGAACCGGAAATATTCCGGAGCTGCCCCGCGCACTGCTTGATTGACCGTCTGGTAATATAATGCCGTTCCTCTATATTCTGCATTCAGTGCCGCTTTATCAAATTCTACTGTTTTGCCATATGCTATTTCTTTTGGGATGCGCAATACCAGAACTTGTTCTCCTGTGTTGATTTTCCAAGCATGATGCCATGCCCCTTCTCCCAGGAACGAAGCTTCTGCCTGCTTTAAATCCTCGTGCTGCAATGCCAATTCCAACTTTGATTGATCCATTGTTTTTCCCGCTTTCATAAATGATTGTTTAAGTTTCTTTTATTGTAGCTATTTATTTAGAATATTGGCTACTTTATATTTCATTTTCCTGCGGATTGATACGCGTATCAAAGAAGGCTGTCATGCAAAAAAACCGTTCAGGAATTTAAACAATTCCTGAACGGCTAATTAAAGTTAGTTTTCATTTTTTGCCAGCACTTTATTTATATCTTTTTCAAACGATTCCGGTTGGTCTTTCGGTGCATATCGGCCAACGACATTCCCTTCTTGGTCAACCAGAAACTTGGTAAAGTTCCATTTAATGCTGCTCCCTAAAAAACCTTTGCTATTTTCGGTTAAATAACGGAACAATGGATGGGCATTTTTGCCGTTTACATCAACTATCCCGTGCATCGGAAATGTGACGCCATAGCTTACTCGGCAAGCTTCGGCAGCTTCTTCTGCGCTTTTTAACTCTTGGCGGAACTGGTCAGAAGGAAACCCGAGAACAACAAGCCCATCTTCTTTATACTCCTGGTATAACTTTTCCAGGTTATCAAATTGATTGCTCAACCCGCACTTTGTCGCAGTGTTGACAATCAGCATCGGCTTGCCTTTGTACTCTTTCAACGAATAGTCTTCCCCTGACGATTTTGGTACTTTGATATCGTAAATGTTCATGTTGTCCTGCCCCTTCGTTTGATCCGGCGCAGCCTATAAATCCATTTCAGCGAACGCCGAATTCAATTGCTTTAAATTTTTCATCAATGTAATTGCGCTCATATCGATAAAATTGCAGCTAATGACTTTGTCGTATATAGCTTGCTCAATTGGCCCTTTTTCGTCCAGTGCTTGTCGGGTCAAAGAAATCACATATGCGCGTTTATCTTCGGCTGATTGTTGTTTCGTCAGACGGCCATGTGCAATCATCCGGCTGATAATGGGGTTTAACGTACCGATTCCCAATCCGAGCCGCTCCCCGATATCTTTTGTCAGCAAATGATCTTCTTCCCATAATACTAGAAGGACCAAATATTGCGGAAACGTCAAATTGAACGGTTCAAGCGTACGCGCGTATAATTTTGTGAAATTGCTCGACGCTTTATACAGTTCAAAGCATAATTGCTGGTCAAGTTTTGATGGCAACGCCATGGGAATCACACCTATACATTAGTTTATAAAACAGCGATTTCCACATCGATCGAATCTTTAACAGCTTTGGAGTATGGGCAATACTGGTGCGCTTTATCGACATATTCCCATTTTTTATCATCATCTAAGCCGACGATTTCAACTACAAGTTTAGCGGCCAGCTTAACGCCGCCATTTTCTTTGTCTCCAACTAAAGCGATCGTCGCTTGAACTTCGCTTTTTTCCACTTCCACTTTATCACGTTCTAATACCAATTCCAATGCACTGTTAAAGCAAGCGCTGTAACCTGCAGCAAACAATTGCTCCGGATTGGTGGCTGTTGTTGCCTCGCCGCCCAATGCTTGCGGCTTTGCCACATCCAAATAGAAAATGTTATCCTTCGAATAAACTGCTCCCTGTCTTCCGCCTGTATTGATGACTGTTGTTTCATAAAGTGATCTCATAATAATTTCCTCCTCCGCTTTTATATCGTCCACGATATAAATTTAAACTATATCGTCTACGATGTAAAGTAATGGGCTTGTCTCTTCAAACAAAAAAAGCCGCCATAAAGGCAGCTTTTTTCAGATGAAAGAGGAATTGTCATTCGTATGATGGAAAAAGGGTTTTCGGTTAACTTTGGAATCACTTATTTCAACAATACACGTTTTTTAGTTTGATAGATGGGTGTCAAAAAATAAAGCTCTTTATGACATACAGTGGATATCTTTAATAATTCAAGGAAAATGTTTTCTGATACCGTATACGTATTCATGCTATTATGCATGCTCTGGAGTTTTTCACTCGCTTGATCCCACTTCACTTCTTCGATTTCAACCCATGTGGTCTTTGTCTTAACGGCGGTTTTGACTATCAGCCTTGCGAATAAAGTGATGTAAACAGTCCCTTCTTCTACATGCGTATCTTTTACTCGAGTAAAATAATAGGATCTTCCTTTTACAAATAAGGACATCTTGCTATTCTCCTCCTTAGTCTGCAGTTTTGCCGCTGTCTTCATACCTAACTTGCTGCAGCCCCTACACGGCAGAAACCGAGAAAACAATTTCTTCTATGTATTAAGAATTCGCTTATATATGTTCGGCATTTACATTAACCCATGATAGGTTCAGTTAATTATTTTGCGCGTCTTGCTGGTCCTCTATATTTTCAATATTAGCATTGCTGGGTTTTAGGATAAATACAATGTAGCCTAAATCGTCTTCAAAATCCCAATCCAAAAAGGTTTCAGAAATAATCCGATTTAGTAAAGGTTCAAATTCAATGTCGCTAAGAACTTTTTGTTCCAATTGCCATTTTGCCCATTTTAATTCTTCCTTATGTCCATGCTTGATTAATTCTTTTTCAATCGGCAGCAGGAAATTAGAGCGGCGGACAAGGATAGTGCGGTTGTCCAGCCAATACGTCTCTTGTTCTTCAGGAGCTTTTTCAGTCAAAATGCTGGCTTTTATCAATTGTTCCTGGAATTTTTTCTCGCTCAATCCATCTGGCCATTTGAATTTGCTTCGATCGACGTCTTCATCAATGACTCCGATGACAATGCCCGTTTTCTTTTCCAGGTTCCAATCCGAGTAAACCTCACTCAATTCCAGTTTGCCAATACTTTTAAGTTCCTGGATAACTTCTTCTTTCATGTTGTCCATTAACATATCCCGTGTTTCCAAAACACGCCGCTCCTCATTTTGCTGAAGGAGAAACTTTTCCATCGGTGTAATGAAGCCGCGAAAGTGAATGGTGATAAACGGGCGGCTGATGGTGACATGGACTGAAGTAGGACCTTTACCAAAATACGTACGCATCAAAGCGGAAATATAAGATCCTACTTCCTTTTGTGGTTTCTTTTCTATTTTCATCTGAGACCTCCCTTCCTTACTGAAATCTTCTGTTCAATTGCGTTTTTCCGCACGAGCCGTTTCAAGAAAATAAAAAAAGCCGAAAAGAGCCCCCGTTCCGGGAATTCTTTTCGGCTTTGTTAGCAGCTCTATAGTCTGTAACACTTCACCATTTATCGTGTAATGTATTTCTATATAGGTTGTTGTACGTAAAGGAGCGCAGTTTGAAGATTCATTGATAGATCAATTTGGAAACTCTATTGTTTTCCAAGTAGTTTTATTATACATGACTCGATTACAGAAGGGCAAGCTAGAAAAAATCTCCCGCAATTGGCTTCGTACTACCTTTTCATCAGCAAGCCACGCACAACTTATTGTACTTTCACTTCCTGCCCGCTTTCCAAATCTAAAGCTTTTCCGTTATGGGTGATGGTCAATCCTTCCCCTTCAACGACCATATACGTTGTCGCTTCTCTATTTTTATGGATTTTAAGCAAGCGCCCTTGATAGCGCAAGCGGAATTCCAGCGAAGTCCATTCGGCTGGAAGAGCCGGAGCCAAGGACAGGCCGCTTTCTTTCAAGCGCAAGCCGGCAAATCCGTAAACGATTCCGAGCCAGGTGCCGCCCATATTCGCCATATGCAATCCGTCTTTCGTGTTTTTATGCGTATTTTCCAAATCAAGGCGGGCGGTTTCATTAAAATAATCATAGGCTTTTTCCTGATAGCCAAGTTTAGACGCCATGATGCTATGGACACAAGACGACAGCGAAGAATCATGAGTCGTAATTTGTTCATAGTAATCATATGAATTTTTGATGGTTTGAAAATCCTGTTCGTCTTCTAAAAGAAAATGGGCAAGCACAGTGTCTGCCTGCTTTAATACTTGATAACGATACAAAGTTAACGGGTGGTAATTTAACAACAATGGAAATTTATCAGTTGGCGTATTCTTCAGATCCCAACGTGCTTTCCTTAAAAAACTGTCATCTTGAGCATTGATGCCAAGTGTTTCATCATAAGGCAAGTACATACTCGCGCCGGCACTTTGCCAGATGCCTACTTCAGTTTCCGTCAGTTCAAGTTGGCTGGCTAGTTGATGCAGACGGTCGCTGTCTGCTTTTTTAAGAAATTCATATACTTTTGCCGCCCATAATAAATTGTGCTTGGCCATGGCGTTTGTATAGTAATTGTTGTTGACGATACAAGTATATTCATCCGGCCCCGTTACAGAATCGATTCGAAATTCTCCGTTATGCATATGGCCGGCATCCGCCCACAGACGCGCCGTCTCAAACAGAACTTCTGCCATATAGTCTTTCATGAATTCCTCATCTTTTGTCGCCAAATAGTATTGGATATAGCTGTACGCAATGTCCGCACTAATATGATATTGAGCTGTTCCAGCCGGGAAGAATGCCGAACTTTCCGAACCGGTAATGGTTCGCCAAGGGAATAAGGCCCCTTTTTCATGACCCATTTCTTTTGCCCGTTTTCTTGCACTGTCCAAAATTGAATAACGGTGCAGCAATAGGTTTTTGGCGATTTCCGGATTGGTCATCAAAAACACTGGAAAGATATAAATTTCCGTATCCCAAAAGTAATGCCCTTCGTAGCCTTCGCCTGACAACCCTTTGGCTGATATATTGCTGGCAGGGTCTTTGCCCACTGATTGTAAAAGTTGGTATAAGTTAAAGCGAATTCCTTCTTGGACACGCTCGTCTCCTTCAATTGCTACATCAGCAATCTCCCAGTAGTTGTCCAAATATGATTTTTGCTCTGCAAGTAACATCTCAAAAGTTTTGGTTTGTGCTTGCTGAAGAATGTTGACTGCTTCTTCTACAAGGTTTTTGCCGTGCCGCAAAGTATCAGTGTAGACGCTGAATTTAGTAAAGTGAATGGGCTCTTTGCCCGCGCAAACGTAAACTTCTTCTATCCTCGAGTTTGTAAGATTGCTGTCGTATGTATGATTCTCTGCTTCAATGGAAGAAGTAGAAACACAGGCCACTTCCAGACTGGTGACATAAGTCGTGTCTTTCACAATATTGAACCGATTTTCTTGCCGTACCTCTGTTACATGAAGCCGCTTGGCATGGCCAGATGCCAGGCGGGGATCTTCTTTGTCAACAAAGTTTGAAACATCGCCGTTGACCGTAGAAACAATTTTAACTTGCTCGATAGGGGTAACCGCTTCCACTTTGATGTCTATAGCAAACAACTCTCTTGTTGCAAATGAAACAAGCCGCTTAAAATGTATCTTCACTTCTTTGCCTTGCGGGGATATCCAATGGACAATGCGTTCCGCAAAACCTCTATCCATGTGCAAGTTGCGTTCGCAGAAAAGAACTTCTCCTTCAAATAATGAAAAAAGTTCCCCGTCCAGGTAAATGCGGATAGTCTGCGCATCAATGACATTCAGTATTTTTTGCTGAGTTCCCGGAAATCCGTACAGCTTTTCTCCGTATGTGATGTCCGTTTCATCATGAAAAGCGTTAATATAAGCGCCCCGAATGGATTTGTAGCCTTCTTTGTAGCCTTCTTCGAAATTCCCTCTGATCCCCAGATATCCATTCCCTAAAGATAAAAGGCTTTCATTAACCAATAGGTTTTGATTATCCAATTCAAACTTCGTCAATTTCCAGGTCATTCTTCTTTCACTCCTTGCTTGCTGATAATTTTTTCTATTAAAATCTGGGGCTTTTCTTTTGATACTGCCCGATAATTTCTTCGAAAACCAAGGCGGCAGTATCCGTTACCAGATAATCGGCATGTGAAAGATGGGCAGCGTCTCCGATGCCAACTGAAAACATATTCGCTTTATTTATAGCCTCTACACCAGCGGCTGAATCTTCCAGTCCAACGCAATCAGGGTACGCAATTCCCAGCGCATCTGCTGCAGTAGTAAACGTTTCAGGATCGGGTTTTCCTTTTTCCACTTTTGACGCGTCCACCAGATAATCGAAATAACCGGTCAAGCCAAGTTTATCCAAAATTGCCGGAGCGTTTTTACTGGCTGAACCAAGCGCAATTTTCACGTTTGCTTCCTTGTTTGCCAGTAGCAGCGCTTCAATTCCCGGAAGGATATGAGACGGATTGACCGCTTCGATCAATTCCAGATAATATTCGTTTTTACGGGTTGCAAGTTTTTCCTTTTCTTCGGAGGAATACGTTTGTAGAGAAGGATCAATGGCCAAAATACGGTCCAGCGAATCCATGCGGCTGATTCCTTTAAGTTGTTCGTTAAACTGGCGGTCAAAAGATATTCCTAGCTCTTCGGCCAGTTTTTGCCATGCCAAAAAGTGAAATTCTGCAGTATCTGTGATAACACCGTCAAGATCATAGATAAAAACTTTTGGAAATTTCGTCATGCAGCAGATTCCTCTCTTTTTCAAGCATCTAAACACTTGGTAATGTTTTAACGCTTTCCCGCGCCATCAATTGATGCTTGACCCAAATATGCTGGCGCTCAAGATTGTTTTCTTTAATGTCTTGAAGCAAACGCGCGGCTACTTTTCCGATTTCGACAAAATCCTGTTTGATTGTTGTAAGCGGCGGCTGAGTATAGCTGCTAAAGATTAAATCGTCAAATCCGGTCACTGAAATATCTTCGGGTATACGCAGCCCTGCTTCCTTTATAGCCTTTATAACGCCAAAGGCCATCAAATCGCTAAAGCAAAAAAAAGCTGTCGGCTGTGTTTTCTGCAAATACATTTTGCTTAGCTCATACGCTGCTTCCTCAGAAAAATCGGCATCCAAGAAATCCACATCGTCCAGTTTCATGCCATGAGCATGCAAAGCCTCTTCCAACCCTTTCATCCGTTCCTTATTCACATATGTTTCTTTTGTTCCGCTCACTACGGCCAGGTTTCGATGATTTCGCTCCA
Source organism: Planomicrobium sp. CPCC 101079 (assembly GCF_007859275.1). GTDB lineage: Bacteria > Bacillota > Bacilli > Bacillales_A > Planococcaceae > Planococcus. Next base: position 98,372 of record NZ_VOHC01000002.1, read on the forward strand.
GTAAGTAAAGCGCCATTTCTTTGCTTGCTAAAGCGTTATCAATCGAAACACTGCCAATCAAGCCATTTTCAGTTTCGTTCATAATATCAAGCACAACACAAGGAATGTTGGTATTAAGTAATTCTTTATAGTACTGGTCATCCGTCCGAATTCCTTGGAGAATCGCACCGCCGATATTTCGTTCCCGGCAATATTGGACATAGCTTTGCTGTTTCTGTTTTTGAGAATCTATAAGATTGATGGACAACTCAAAGCGGGTCTCTGAAATTTCCCGGTATACCCCTTTGAATATGTCAAACGCATTATTGTCTTTTTCGTTATCATTCAAAACGCCAGATGAAATCAACCCAAGTGTCATCTGCTTTTTTGAAGACAGATTTTTTGCTACGATATTCGGTGTATAGTCCAATTCTTTTGCAACCGCAAAAATGCGCTGGCGTGTTTCTTCGCTCACGTCCACATAATTGTTGTATGTCTTTGACACTACACTGATTGATACACCGGCTTTTTTTGCAACATCTTTAATGGTGGCCATAGTCTACTTCACATCCTGAAAAATAATAAGTACTAAGAAAACATTCCCTGAAAAATATTACTAGGCTCGTTGCAGGCAAATCAAACTTCTTTGCTGCTCAATGCTTTTTTCTCCACTTTTAAAGTGAATCGATAGAAAGCCAAAAATGAAAGAAAGGCGCTGATCGTGCCTGCAAAAAGCGGCAATAAAAACAAAAGTTCTGTAGCACTTACATAAAAAATCGATAAGTTGCTGAACAGGATGAAGAGACTTAGCAAAGGATTTCCTACTGTGACGAAAAAAGCATTTTTCATTAACGCTTTAGCACTCATTTGATAATGGGCACTTAAAGAGAAAAAGTTTATGGTAAAAACGAATAGGATCAACCCTATGACCACAAACACTGTACGGAGCAAATCATTTTCGTTTTTGATAAAAGTAAAATCCACAATCCAGACTAACCAAATGGCCGTTAATGCCATACCTGAAACAAAGCTTTTCTTATAATTGTCTTTTACATGCGAAAAATACGTTTTCGTTAGAGAAGCTTGATCTTTTTTTAGGATCCATTCCCGCGCTGCAGCAAACATTGCAACTGTGCTTGGAAAGAACAAGGCTGGCAGCAAAAACACGAGCGGCAACAAATAAACCAATGTCCCGATTTCTGAATCCCCGAAGAAAGCACTGCTGATTGTAAAGAAAATTGGAATATTAAGGATAAACCAAAAAATATTGATGACAGAAAAACGCATGATCCATTCAGTGGCAATGTATAAGGTTTCTGTTAATCCTGAAAAGTCACGCATATTGTTCCCTCCTGCAAGAATGGCTTCACTTGACTGCTCCTTCACCAATTCCTTTAATAATGTGTTTTTGTGCAAGTGCATAGAAAATAATTACCGGAATAATCGTCAACGTCAAGCCGGCCATTGCAAGATTCCATTGAATCGAGAATTCGCCAAAGAAATAAAACGTTGATAATGGAATTGTCCGTAAACCTACATCGATAAGGGTCAATGAAGGCAGCAGGAAGTCATTCCATATGCTGATAACATTTAAAATCATGACTGTCGCGGTTATTGGTTTTAACATCGGGAAGATGATTCTCCAGAAAACACCGAACTTCGAAGCGCCATCAATTGTAGCAGCTTCCTCAAGCGTAATCGGAATTGATTTGATGAATCCATGGTATAGAAAAACGGAAAGGCTGGCATGGAAACCGACATTCATGAAAATGAGCCCTTCGCGTGTGTTGTACATTGGAATGTTCAAATTGTTCGTAATAGAGCTCATAAACTGCATCAGCGGCATCATGAGCGTTTGGAAAGGAATTAACATGGTTGCGATAAACGTCATGAATATGATGGTGCTGAGTTTGCCGCCAGTCCGAACGAGCATCCAGGCAGTCATGGAAGATAAAACCACGATGATCACGACTGAAAGAATCGTGACATAAAGTGAATTGGCGATGGCACTAAGAAAATTCATTTTTTCCATGGCTTCTAAGTAATACTGCAGGCTAAACGTTGCCGGCAACGAAAGGGCATTGTCATAAAGTTCCTGGCGATCTTTGAAGGAGTTTACAAAGATGATGTAGATAGGAGACAAAAAGACAATGGCAAGCAGGACGAGCAAAATCTCTTTTGAGTATCCAAATAGTTTCCGCATCACATTTCTACCTCCCGTTTCTTTGTAATATAAACCTGTGTCAACGTAATAGCAGCTACAATCAAGAAAAAGACAATGGCTTTTGCTTGTCCGAGCCCATAATTTCCGCTTCCGAAAATTTCGTTGTAAATATTCATTGCAAACATTTCAGTAGAGTTGGCGGGACCTCCGCCTGTCAACGATAAGTTGACATCGTAAATTTTAAACGCAGAGGAAAGCGTCAAAAACAGAGAAATTGTAAGGGCCGGCATCAAAAGCGGCAAAGTGACCCTGCTGAAACGCTGCCAAGGAGAAGCACCGTCTATTTTTGAAGCTTCGACAACTTCGTTCGGAATTCCTTGAAGCCCTGCGATGTAAATAATCATAACGTATCCTGCCATCTGCCAAGTGAACACGAACACCAAGCCGTACATAGCAAATTGAGGATCAATCAGCCAGTTGAAGAACACTTTGTCCAATCCGGTCACCTCACCGAACAAGGCGAAAACATCCAAAAAGACGAACTGCCAAATATACCCCAAAATTAAGCCGCCGATCAAGTAAGGCATAAATAACATCGTACGTGCGACATTTGACGTCCGCAGTTTAGAAGTCACCAACAGTGCAAATGCAAGCCCTACGACATTGATTGCAATGACTGATAGCACGGTAAATAAAGTTGTGATCCAAGCGGATTCCAGAAACCGTTCATCTTGCAAAAGACTCGTAAAATTTTCCATTCCAACAAATACTTTAGGATTCGCTGCTATGCCATCCCATTCAAAAAATGCATAATAAATTCCGATTAAAAACGGGATAAGTACTACAGTCGTGAAAATAAGCAATAAAGGTGCAGTAAATAACACGTACCATCTTCTTTTATTCTTACTTGCCATGTCCTCCGCCCCTTCTTTCCAATGATTTCTTTATTAGATCTTTAAATTAAGGATTGGACACGCCAACAATGGCGTGTCCATAGTCCCTCGCCTTATTCTTCTATTACAGAATTCATTACTGGGCGCTTTGCCAAGCATTATCAAATTCCTCAACAAATTGTTCCCCTGTCATATCCTCAGAGAAGAACTGCTGCGCGAACGGTGTCAAGTCGTTTGGTACGATATTTGCGGGATAAGCGTTTTGTGCCCATGGAATTGTGTCTCCGCTGTTTGAAGCTTCAGAAACCGCTTGTGACAGTGGATCCAATTCACCTGGCTCGATGGTCGTGAGAGCCGGGACAAAGCCGAATTCTTCTACAATGTATTTCTTGCCGACTTCGCTTGTGTGCATCCAGTTCAAGAAATCTTTAGCAGCTTGAATCTCGCCTTCTTCTTTTTGGCTGTTGATAGCCCAGTTGTTTCCTGTTCCTACTGCCAATTTGTCGTTGCCCATTAACGGAAATGGCAACATGCCGTATTCAAAGTCCATTTCAAATTCTTGGAGCATCCCCGCAGCCCAGTTTCCTTGGTGAATCATAGCAGTTTTGCCGGATGCAAAGTCACCGATTTGCTGATCATAAGTAACGCTCAAAGGAGTTGGTGTGTTCACTTTAATCGCTTCCATGAATTGGCCGAATTCCTGGAACTCCGGAGTTTGTGCCATTGTCACTTCGCCAGCATTCAATTTGCTGATGAAATCAGTTGGGTCCGGCTGCAATGAGAACGGATAGTTGCTGATGTGGCCAATCAAGAAATAAGCATCTTGAGCAAGGCCAAATCCATTAATGTCTTGGGCTTTAAAATTTTCAAGTGTGCTTCTGAACGAAGCCAAATCTTGCACATCTTCGGGTTTAACAAGGTCTTTATTGTAAATGATTCCGAATCCTTCAACACCGTACGGAATGCCGACAACTTTGTCTTCAAGCTTCAGCTCCATATTTGGCGCAATATCTTTGACGTATTCTTCAGCACTTAAATCTGCCACATACGATTTTAATTTTTCAGCTTCCATTGCATGCTGCAAGCTGAAAATAGAAGGTCCTTGATTGCTGTTCAAACGGATTTGCAACTGCTGGAAATAATCGTCCCCAGTTGTCCCCAGCACTTCAACTTCCACGCCAGTTTCTTCCGTGTACTCTTTAGCCAATGCCTCCAGCTGATCAGAAATTTCGACTTTGCTTTGGAAAATCGTGATTTTGTTCGCCGAGCCCTCTTCTCCGCTGCTGGTCGAGCCCTCTTCCTGTCCCCCGCCGCATGCTGCCAGCAAAAGCAACACTAATACCAATACCAGACTGCCTAATGACTTCTTTTGAAACTTCATGTAAATGCCCCCTTTGTTCGATTTGGAATACTATAGTAAATAAAATGAAAAATTCATTTTATAACTACTAACTTTAAATTTCCGTACTAGATCGATTCCGCTTTTTATGCAAGAGGAACTTCGACAAAACCGGTGCATTCATAGACTGCGTTATTCGATACAAATTCAATTGCTCCTTCACTTTCCAGTTGGACTGACAACAAAGTAGGTGTGATTGTGATTCCCACGGCCAGCCCTTGCCACTGGATGTTGAATTTCATAATGCGCCAAGGTTTTGGCAATTTTGGGTCGATCCGGAGCCGCCCATCAATCAGCCGGATGCCAGCGAATCCGAAAACCGCGGCTTTCCAAATCCCCCCGATTGATGCAGCATGGATTCCTTCGTCCGAAGTATTCATCAGCGGACCCAAGTCAATCTCAGCCGACTTCTGGAAAAGCGAGTAAGCCAAGCCAGGTTCTCCGATATCGCTTGCCAGAATGGCATGTGTGACTAAGCTGAGCGATGAATCGTGCAATGTTTTCGGTTCATAGTAGCGGAAACTGGCTTTTTTAACGTCCGCTGAAATGCGCGGATCCTCACGCAAAAATGTTTGCTCCAGCAAGTACAGCAAAATCAGTGCATCCGCTTGTTTGGTCACTTGGAAAAGGTTGATTTGTTCGGAATTGTAATCCCGGTAAATGGTCCGCACTTTTTCCTGGTTTTTGTATTTTGTGAGATCAATTTCTTCCAGCTGCAAATACGTATCATCCTGCGGAATCACGCTGTCTGTTTTCCGCGGCTCCGGCAAAAACAGTTTTTCTGCTTTCTCCTGCCAATCCGGATATGCGGCAGCCAGTTTCAATGGACCTGCAATTTTTCCAAGCAGCTCCGGATTTTCCTTAGCCAGCCTCTCATAGTAGTGTATGGCAAGTTTTAAGTTGAAGTAGGCCATGTAATTCGTGAACGCATTGTTGTTGACGTGTTCTTTGTATTCGTCGGGCCCAATAACGTTATTGATTTCATAGCGCCTTTTTTCCTCATTCCACTCCAAGCGGCTCGCCCAGAACGTCGCCGTTTCGAAAACGATTTCGTAACCATACTGATTCAAGAATTCATGGTCATTGGTAACTTCGTTATACTGATAAACTGCAAAAGCAATGTCAGCAGAAATGTGCTGCTCGATTGCACCAGACCAGATTCGGGACTGTTCACCGGTAACGATATCGATATCTCCCCAAACAGGCGTTACTTCCCCATCAGTCGGCCATGCCATTTCCCACGGATACATTGCGCCTTTGTAGCCATTGCCGCTGGCTTTTGCCCTTGCACCAGCCAACCCAAGATAGCGATATGTCAAAAGCGATTTCGCCACCGTCGGGTTGGAATAAATGAAAAACGGCAAGATGAACACTTCCGTATCCCAGAACGAATGGCCTTTGTAACCTTCGCCGCTCAAGCCTTTGGCACCGATTCCCATACGGGCATCATGCGCTGGTGCAATAATCGACAAGTGGTAAAGTGCAAAACGCAAAGCAAGCTGGTCAAAAGGATCCTCGCTGTCAATTTCAAGCTTGTAGACCCCCCACACTTTTTGCTTCCAAACTTGCCGGTGCGCTTCAAAAAGTTCATTGTATCCTTGAAGTGCATGCAATTTTAAATCACCTAAAGAAGACTCGCGCAATTGCTGCAAATCATATTCTGCTTCCACTGCACCCAAATCACGGCTCGTATGAACCGTTGTTACTTTTTCCATTTCCAACCGGTCATTTGGCTGAAGGGTGAACTTGTAACTTAGCCATACTTTTCGGCGGGCCATGTCCATTTCTGGGTCAAGCCTTGTTTCTTCTCCATTCAATTTAATGTTGTGGGTGGTGTTAATGACCACATCTACATTCGATTCACTTGTCGTTTGGACGAGCTGGATCAATTGTTTATCAAATACTCTTCTTTCGCCTTCCAAAAAATGCTGCGTCCCTGAGTTAGTCATTTGTGCGTTGATGCCGGAACTTAAAGAAATTTCAATCGGATGGGATAAACTTTCAATTTCTATTTTTGTGGCCGTCAAATGCAAATTGGCTAAAGATACAAAGCGTTTAAAATGAAACCGAAGTTTTTTCCCCTGAGGTGAAATCCAGTCAAACCTTCTAGACAATTCGGCTGTTTTTAAATTTAACTGGCGTACATAATTCTCGGTTTCACCATACTCTAAGCTGAAGCGTTCACCATCTAAATGGATATCGATATGAGTAACGTCCGCCAAATTCGGCAATTCTGTCACTTCGTTCAATTGGGCTTTGTTGAACGTACCATTTACAAACCAATTTCTTTGTTCTTTTATGTAAGGTTCTTCAGTTGCAGACCGCATCCCCATATAACCATTTCCTAGCGACATAATGGCTTCGCATTTCCCAAGATGCTTGGATGAAAATGCTGTTTCTGAAACAATCCAATTTTCGAACTCTCCAGTGCCAAGTTTATACTCCATCATTTTGAGAGTCCCCTTTCTGGCATTAGCATCAAAACTTTTACGAAAACGTTTTTGTAAAATATAAAAATATATATGCTTTGTTTAAAACGTCTTTAAGAAGCGTCCAACAAAACAAAAGGTGTGCCAAAAAGGAAAGCGCTTTCATGGGAAGTATACGACTATTTTATCAAATAGTCAATATATTCCCAAAAATCAAGAAGGAATCACCGAATTTGTTTCGTTGGATTCCCGCTGCATAGGCATCTTTCTATTGAAATTGAGAGATTCATGTTAAGACGTCGATTTAAAAACAAAAATAGGCTATGGAGGTCATTGCCCCCATAGCCTTTCCGCCTTCTTCTATTCTTCCGCCACTTGTACCATTCCATACGAAGTGATCATTTTCCACATCGATTCCGGAATATCCAGTTTGCCGACTCTTTTCTTCGGAATGGTTGTGTAAATTTCCTCTTCGTTTCCTGCTTTCACTTTCTCTGTCCATTCTGGATCGATGAGCACTTGGCGCGCCATCGCCACAATGTCTGCGCCTTCTTGCAAAGCTTCTAAAGCATCTTGCGGCGTTTTCACACTGCCCACTACAACAAGCGGCACACGGCCATTGATATAGCCAGACAAGATGCTGACGATGCTGCCTTCTTGAACACTGCCAGCTGGCAGTGTTTTAAAATCAAACAGGGATGTATGGATATAATGGACGCCGTTTTCAACCAATAAATCGATCAGCACTTTTGTTTCCGCCAACGTATAACCCACCGTTTCCCCGTGAATTTCTTCCGGAGACACCCGATAACCGATAATGAAGCTGTCGTCAGCGTATTTCGCGGCCACCTCTTGAACTTCTTTTAAAACAGCAAGTGAAAACTTCAACCGGTTTTCCAGTGTACCGCCCCATTCATCTTGGCGCTGGTTAAAATACGATGAAACAAACTGCTGCAGCAAATAATGGTTGGCCCCATGGATTTCTACGCCATCAAATCCGGCTTCGATAACTCTTCTTGTCGTTTCGCCGAAATCACGGATAATTGCCTGGATTTCTTCATTTGTTAACTCACGCGGTGCTACGGGGCTGTTTGGCGTTGTGACAGCACTTGGCGCAACAGTTTCATTTGCCGGAATCAATTCCGGCTGGCCATGCCGGCCCCCGTGCTGCATTTGGACGATGGCTTTGCTGCCATTTGATTTCATTTGAGAAGCAAGCTGCTTTAAGCTTGGCATGACACGGTCATCAAATCCGATGAACTGGTTCGGGAAGGCAATGCCGTTTTCCGAGATGGCGATGCATGCGGAAATATATAAGTCGCCAATAGTCGAGCGGCGCTTGTAATAAGTAAGTTCCGCATCTGAGACTGTACCATCCGGATTTCCAGAATATGTAGTCATAGGTGCAACGCCTAAGCGATCTCTTAAGACAACGCCATTAGGCAAAGCAAGTGGTTGGAATAAAGGATTGTATAGAGAGTTAATAGTAGTTCCTCTTTTCTTTATGCAAATTTCAATACATTTCACAAATTCATATATCAAAATAACATATAAAAATCTCGAATCCAAGGAATTGATCTTGGTTCCAAGCATGAAGAAAGGCCGCCAGTGAAAAAATCTTCACTGGCGGCCTTTCTTCATTTTTTATTCTTTATCCATCCGTTTTGGATAACGTGGGCTGGCTTTTCATCAATAATGGATTCCTATAGTAATTGCAGTTTTCCCATTTCAGTTCCTCAGATAAAATATCAAACGTCGTATTGAAAAAGCGCTGAACATGGCCGCTAGTGTCAGATGATGCCAACACTGCCTCCATGTCCAAGAAATATTCACTGACTTCTTTATTGTAATAGGCTTCTTCAGGTTCTAAGGATGGGGCATTCAAGTCTTTGTACAGAAATGGGTAAGGCAAGACAAAGAAACTCGGCACATCGACCTTGTCATCTCCCAGCCAGAATCCATACTCGATAAACTGCTCATCAAAGGCCGCTTTTTCAATTACTTTATCCATCGGAAAAGGTTCGGAAATGTTTTGGATGATGATGGCCGATATATCAAAAGTTCCCCAGAAAAGTCCCGGTTTGACTTTTCGGCATCGCATTGGTCCGATGAATTTCAGTTCTTCATGCAAGGCGAAATGGAAAAGTTCAAGTCCACGCAATGCATCTTCCTGAACATAGACGGTGTGTTCCGTATCTTCGTCAAGCGGGATCTTGATATCCATTTCCTGCGGTTTCGGATAAATGCTGACCGGGGTTCCGAGCTTTTCCAACGTTTGAAAAATAAAGTCATAATACGCTTTGACCGGTGTTCCATTTTCCAGTTCCATGGACTGTTTGTGCCCGTCAACTTGAACATGTATCGCGCTATTTCGAATGTCTGCATCCACTTGGAACATATGAGTTTCCCCGTAAAGAAGGCCCGTGGAAAACCCGTCTGCAGTCAAAGGCAGCATGACGTGTGCCCATTGCGGTTCTTGGTGTGCAACTTCCAATCGGATCTTCCCCAATATCTGGGATAGCAAGTGCAGTGTAGTCTTAGTACCTTTCCACTCGGAATACTTGATCAATTCCATGCAGTGTTCCCCTTTCGCTCAATAAGCTTAAGATAGGATAGCTCTCCAATGTCCGATTCAACTTCTTTGCGCCCCCTGATCCCCCATTCCATTTCAGACTCCAAACACAATGCAGCAATCCCTATTAGTTCTGCAAGGCGGCCTTGTTTCCCTTTTTCTATCTTCTTTCGTTTATAGGAAATTTTTCAGATGGCAAGGAAAGCCCCAAAACAAAAAGAGCCTTTTCAGGCCCTTCTTGGTTACTGCATATTTATTCTGAAACTACTTTTTTCGTTTGCGTTGATTTGATAAAGAAAGCAAATACAAAACCTGCAATGGCTAAAACTAATCCGAAAATGAAAGCGTCTTGAACGCCCGCTGTTAACGATTCGCTGATTAGTGAAGCAGATGCGGGCGCATTCGCTCCTTCTATATACGTGGTCTGGCCAGTAGACATGATGGTGATTGCTACAGCAGTGCCGATTGCTCCTGAAACTTGCTGCAGTGTGTTCATTGCGGCAGTTCCGGATGGATAGAGATGTCTTGGCAATTGGTTAAGCCCGTTTGTTTGTGCAGGCATCATAACCATGGAAACACCGACCATCAGCAAAGTATGCAGCACAATGATTGTAATCATGGATGTTTCGACAGTAACATTCGATAACATCCAAAGCATAACGCCCATAATGATAAACCCTGGAAGAACAAGCCCACGCGGCCCGTATTTATCGAAAATGCGGCCCGTTATCGGAGACATGATGCCGTTGAGAATACCCCCTGGCAACAACACAAGACCGGCTGTAAAAGCGGTTAATGCCAAGCTTGATTGCAAATACATCGGCAATAAGATCATTGAAGACATGATGATCATGAATGTCAAGAATACCATGAGCAATCCAAGGGTGAACATCGGGTATCGAAAAACCCGCAGATCGATCATCGGTTCTTCCATTTTGAATTGCTTTACCGAAAACAACACAAGGGCCATAAAGCCAACGGCAAGTGATAAGACTACCGAGGCGCTTCCCCAGCCATTTTCACCTGCAACACTGAAGCCATAAACGATTCCGCCAAAACCGATTGAAGAAAAAACAATAGAAAGAATATCGATTTTCGGTTTAGTCAACGCCGAAACATTTTGCATATACAAAATGCCCGCCAGCAAAGCGATAAACAAAAACGGCAACGAAATCCAGAAAATCCAGTGCCAGCTTAGATTTTCAAGGATTAAGCCGGAAATAGTGGGCCCAATCGCCGGTGCAAACATAATGACCAGGCCAATGAGTCCCATAGTGGCCCCTCTTTTATGCACAGGATAAATAACAAGAATGGTGTTGAACATAAGAGGCAATAACAATGCGGTTCCCACTGCTTGGAAAATCCGGGCAGCCAAAAGAATTTCAAAGCTCGGTGCAAGTGCTGCTATCAACGTACCGATAATTGAAAAGACCAAAGAAGCCAAAAACAATTGGCGGGTTGTAAACCATTGAATAAGTAAACCGGAAACAGGAACCAAGATCCCCATTGTCAGTAAATAGCCGGTTGTCAGCCATTGGATATCTGCTGGCGTTACCCTGAAAATTTCAATCAACTGATTGAGCGCCATATTTAAAGCCGTTTCACTGAACAAGCCGATAAAACCGGCGATTAAAAATGAAATTAAAATCGGTGCTGTTTTAATATTTTCTTCTATTTTCGAATTTGCTAATGTAGACAACTTTTGTTCCTCCCGCTAATTTCAAGCTGTTTTTATGAACCAGCTTGAAAAATAGTTCATTTTTTTATTAACAAAGGTATTTGGCTGGCAATGCGGCTCAGCGCTTCACCAGATTTTGAAGCAATGCTTAAAATAATTCCACCTTCTATTAGAGCAATCAAAACCAGTGCATAATCCGCTGATTGCTTTTCGCTATAGCCGGAACTTAACAATTTTTCCTCGTATAACCTTTGCCATTCATCAAAAACCGACTGACAGGCTGCCCGAATAGGCTCATTCGTCAAATAAGTTTCTCCGGCTATCGTTCCGATAGGCAAGCCGAATACCGAATCCTTGTTGAACTCTTGAGCAAGTTTCTGGATATGGCCTTGAATAGCATTGATAGGATCTGCCGCTTCTGCTAAATCTTCCTGGACTTTATCTGAAACAAAGTTTTTGGTATGCTCGATAGCCGCTATTGCCAATTGTTCTTTTCCTTCAGGAAAATAGTGATAAAGAGAACCTTTGGCAGTTCCGCTTTCTTCAATGATTTCCTTAAGGCCAACCCCATGATAGCCGCGCAAACGAAAAAGCCGGGAAGCTGTTTCTATCAATTGGTCCTTGGCGCTCCTTTTACTGCCCACAATTTTTCTCTCCTTCCGAATTATAACGACCGGTCTACTTATATTAGTTGAATAACCGGAAATTGTCCAATCTTTCTTTTCACTGGAAAGAAAATATTCTATCCCTTCTTTTTTCTAGACATTATATTAAAATTGTTTTACACTACTTTCTTATGTTATTAAATCAGCAAAGGGGTGACCTTATGGCCCAATTACTGACGTCACGAAAAGTGGTTTTAATTGTTTTTATGATTTCAACATTTGCGATCGGCATGACTGAATACGTCGTGACCGGCCTGCTAACTCAATTTGCGAACGATTTAAATGTGGAAGTCGCGACGACTGGGTTATTGTTGAGCGTCTATGCAATTAGTGTAGCGGTCTTTGGACCGATTCTTAGAATTGCGACAATCAGAATTTCTCCGCGTCCTTTACTGATTGCCCTTATGGCTTTGTTTGTTGTCAGCAACATCATTGCAGCCACTGCTCCAAATTTCACAGTATTACTACTATCACGGCTTTTCTCTGCAATCATGCACGCGCCATTTTTTGGATTGAGCATGTCTGTCGCCTTTACCATTACCGAGCCGCATAAACGCCCTGGCGCTATCGCCGCGGTGCAAGGCGGGCTCACGATAGCTATTATGCTTGGCGTACCGCTCGGTTCCTATATTGGAGGCATTCTCGATTGGCGCCTAGTCTTTTGGTTTATTGCCGGCCTTGGACTTCTGGCGTTAATCGGCATTATTATAAGTGTGCCTAATGAAAAATATGCCGTCATACCTAAACTACGCGATGAATTGCAAATCTTTAAAAACAAAAACGTCATGCTTGTTTTGGCAATCATCGTCTTCGGGTTTTCAGGCGTCTTCACTGCCTACACATTTCTCGAGCCAATGCTGCGGGACTATGCGGGCTTCGGTGTTGGCGGTGTAACAGTTGGCCTCTTTTTGTTCGGAGTCGGTGCGGTGGCCGGGAATTTCACTTCCGGCCGCATCCGCCCAGCGCTTTTAACACAAAGGCTAATTTTGGCCCTTGCCTGTTTAGCTGCTGTATTGGCCCTATTTACGTTCCTGCTGCATTCCACGTTGCTGGCTCTTGTGATGTGCTTTCTGTTTGGTGCCGGAACTTTCGGAACGACGCCAATCCTTAACGCCAAAATAATTTTGGCGGCGACCGAAGCACCTTCGTTGTCTGGAACCATTGCAGCTTCCGTCTTCAATTTGGCAAATTGCATCGGGGCTTTGCTTGGTTCGTTGTTATTGGACCAGGGATCCAGCTTTACACTGATTACGCTCATTGCAGCTGCTATGATTTTATTCGGCTTGCTTCTTGCCGCTATTACAAATAAAGTTGAAGACAAAACGCTATTTTCATAAGAAAAGGCCAGGTCATTATTCGACCGGGCCTTTTCAATATTGAAGTTATTATGCTGTTTTAGGTTTCCGCAAATCGGCTAGAATAAGGGCACCTATAAGGATTAGCCCCAAATAGCCAACTGCAGGATAAAACCAGTTGACAAGTTTCGTAAAGCCTACAAAACTCAAGCCGAAAGCAATAACTCCAGCGACTATGACAAAGATTCTAAAACGTGGAGTTCCGATACTAGCAAAACGCGCAGAGAAAGAGAGAAGCATACTGACGGCAGTATTGTAAATCATCAAAAAAATCACAAATGCCATAATGAGGCCAATCGCCGGCGATAAGTTGTCCGCTATTCTCAGCATAGGCAAGTCTGCTCCACCGACAACATCCACTTTAGCGAAAATGGCTAAAGCACTTAAGAAAAGCAAAAAACCAAATCCAAGGCCGCCGATCAGACCTCCTCGCCTTGCAACTTTAACGTCTTTTTCAGCGCCGCCCATGACTAGCGCCATAGAAGTGCAAAGTGCGATTGAAAGAGAAACATAGTTAACGGCTGATAATATCCAGTGGGGTGCGGCAGATAATTGAGATTCAGCAATGGGCTCAAGCGCCGCAAAGCTTAAATCTTTAGTTGCAATGCTGTAAATGACAATTCCAATGATCATCAAAATCAAAAAAGGTGTGATGCTCCCGATGATTGCAATCACCTTTTTCACGTCCATCATAATCGTGATAATAACCAAAACTATCATAAGCCCACGCCCAAAAGCTCCAGCTAAACCAAATTGCTGGGAGAAAATTGAGCCGGCTCCAGCAATCATCACAACTAGAATTCCAAACAACGTTAAGATGAGAGTATAGTCAATGATCTTCCCAATCACCTTTCCGCCGATTGCATAAATGACCTCTTCATGAGAGACTGTCTGCATCCGGCTGCCCATACCAGTCAATACCATCCCCAAATAGCCAAACAGCAGCATCGCCAGCAATGCACCGCCCATTCCCCAGTATCCAAAACTTGTAAAGTACTGCAAAACTTCCTGCCCCGAAGCAAAACCTGCCCCAACAACAATCCCGATAAAAGCACTTCCCATTTTTATACTTCTATTCATTTTATCCTCCAATCTTAATGTTCCGGCAGCAAAAAAATGTTTCTATCAAAATACCTCATATTGTTATTTCTTATTAAACGTATCATACCCTCCTATCTTTCATCTCAACCCGCTATTTCTCCTGTCCTTCCTACATTCTTCTCCTTCAATAAGGCGCAACTTAACCTTCGATAAAAAGGGCAGACGCCCCTATCCGTTTACATGTTTTTAATGCTTTTGCTTAACAGCGGCAATCCCTGCAAAAACAAGTGGTCATTTTGATCCAAGCATTCAATAAGAGCATCGGGCAATTGCTCCGCATAGCGCTCTAAATGCCGAAATGGTACAACTTCATCGTGCAAACTATGGAAAAGGAACAATAGAGGCAAGTGTTTTCTATTTAAAAAAGCATTTTCAGCTATTGTAAAATCCTCTTTCATCCACTCTTTATCTATCCCCCAAAAAGGCGCCGCAATGCTGATTAACGCATCGAACCGGCAATCCCCCTCTTCCTCCAGAAAAAATTTCAGTAAAGCTGATCCGCCAATCGAATGGCCGATCAACAATGCGCCATCAGGCATCCGGAAAATTTCTTCTTTTAATACCGCTTTCCATTCTTCGTATCGAGGGTTTTCAGGAGCCGGCATGGGAGGGCTTCTCACCTCATAACCTTCCAACGATTTTTCTAGATGCGCCACTAAACCTGAACTGCCTTCCCCGTTCCCTTGCGGACCAGCACTATGAATGAATAAAACCGATTTGCCCAATAGAGCCGCCTCCTTCTTATCCTCTTTACAATATCACCTGTGACTAGAGAAAAAAGCTGCCATTTAAAAAGGCAGCTTTTCTAAGAATATTACTGGGAAATCACTTCATGCTTTTCTTTATTTTCCTTTCCACTTTCCATATGTTCAAATGTGCGGATCACCACACGCGCCAATATCTCAACACCGGTCATCAAGCTCTCCCGGTTAAAGGACATTTTGGGATGGTGCAATCCTGGCGCCAAATCACAGCCAAGTCCAAGCATCGTCGCTTTGACCGCCGGGCGTTTCAATGTGTAGTAATGAAAATCCTCTCCGCCCGGAGTCACAACAGGAGGAACCAGAGATTCTTCCCCCACAGTTTCCTTTATTGCAGAAGCCATCAATTCTACTGCAGTTTCATGCACTTGGGCTGCCGCGATTTCCGCAGTCACTTCAAGGCTTATTTCAACATCTGCCAATTGAGCTACCGATTCGACCGCTTTTTCCACTTGGATCATCAGCTTTTCGATCACTTCGTTTGTCTGGGCCCGGACGTCAATGCTGAAAGTGCCGGTCCCTGGAATGATGTTCGCTGATTCACCGCCTGCTTGAAACATGGTCATCTTCGCTGAATGCGGAACCATCGGATCCACGTGGATTGACCGGATGGCATGGACAAGCAGCGCCATCACTTCAATAGCGTTTTGCCCTTGATGCGGCCTTGCTCCGTGAGCATCGGTTCCTTTGATTGAACCCTTCAGCATTCTCGCTGCACCATTCATGATGGCTGGAGCCGAATAGCCATGGCCGATTTCCTGAACTGGGCGAAGGTGGACACCGTATAAATAGTCGATATCATCAACGACGCCTTTTTCGATAAAGGACAATGCTCCATTCCCTTTTTCTTCCGCCGGTTGAAACAGCACTTTCACTTGTCCCAGCTTCGGCATGCCGATTTTCTTCAATACAAGCAAAGCACCAACTGCCATCGCCATATGCGCATCATGGCCGCATGAATGGTTGGCCTGGTAAATACCATCGACTTCCTGCCACAAAGCATCAATATCGGTGCGAAGACCGACGCACGGCTCTCCGCTTCCAATAGTCACTACAAGTCCTGTTGAATCATCAAACGTTTCAACAGTGAAGCCTTCTTTCTCTAAAAATGTTTTCAAGTATCGAGTGGTTTCAAATTCCTGCCAGCTGATTTCTGGATGAGTATGTAAATGTTCAAAGACCTTATGGACGATTGGTTTCGCTTCCTGTAAAGCTGTTTGCATATTGTGCCTCCCGTTATTCATTTTCTTAATAATTATCCTTTTATTTTATCACAATAATCTGATAAATGACTTTACATCCCCACTCATTTGGAATATATTATATATATATCAAAAAGATATATATCCGATAGATATATGGAGTGATTTTTATTATAAAGGAAAACAACACGCAATATGCGTTGCTGGGGCTTTTGACAATAGGCTGCGATACAGGCTATTCCATGAAACAAATGATTGATGGCAGTTTGAATCATTTCTGGAAAATCAGCTACGGGCAAATCTACCCGACACTTAAGCTGCTGGTCGATAAAGGATATGCCCGAGTTCATGATACAGCACAAGAAGGAAAACCGGATAAAAAAGAATACCAAATCACTGCGGAAGGAACCGAAGCGCTGAAACGCTGGCTCGCCCAGCCAATCGCAGATCTTCCGGTTGAAAAAAACGAACTGTTGCTGAAGTTATTTTTCAGCCGCCACCAAGATCCGGAATCGACTCGCCGCCATTTGGATAACTACCAAGAAAAGCTTTATGTGCGCTATGACACGTATAAAGCAATCAAAGAAATGATTGCTATTCGTTTAGCAGACGAAAAAGATGCGCCGTTTTGGCTGATTACGCTGGATTATGGCATGCGGACTACACAAGCAGCAATCGACTGGTGCGAAGAAACAAAGAAACTTTTAATCAAGGAGGAATAACGATGAGCGCTCAGGTTTTTCCAGGGAGACATACTGTCGAACACCATGAAGGATTTGTTGTTTTTGTCATTGGAACACGCATCAATAAATGGTGGGCCGTCCGTAAATGGTGGCCTGTATTCACCGCAATGCCGCCCATGATTAAAGAGTTATATACCAACAAAGAAGCAGGCTGCTTGTCCATGGAAAATTTTTTTGGACTGCGCACCACTCTGATGATTCAATATTGGCGCTCAGAGGAAGATTTATTGGCTTACGCAAAAGGGCAGAAACATTTAACTGCTTGGAAAAACTTTAACCAGAAAGTCAGCAACAATGATGCAGTCGGCATCTACCATGAAACTTATATCATCCATCCCGGCCAGTTTGAATCGATTTACGGCAATATGCCTGTGTTCGGCCTGGCAAAAGCTCTCGGCATGCAGCCAATCAATTCAGCCACCAATTCCGCCCATAAAAGGCTTCGGAAAAAAGAGCGCCTGCAGATGGATGAACTGGGGTAAGGGCATTTCCTGGTGCTTTCGGCAAATAAAAAAAGCGGCTTCTGATCCGAACAGCAGAAGCCACTTTTTTATTTGCCACTGCGGACATTTTCAAAAGTGATAAATCTCAAGTTTTCTCCAAATGCGCTAAAATTTCTTGAGATACCAATAGTGGATTGTCGATCATCGAAAAGTGGCTGCACTCTGGCAATACTTTAAAAGACGAATTCGGAACTGCTTCTTGCAGACGAAGCCCCCAATAGGCTGGCAAATAGCGGTCATACTGCCCATACAGAAAAGTGGCAGGAAGTTGGATCTGCGCTAATTGCGGCACCAGATCTTCTGTTTGATGGTGATCTAAGGCAAAAGAAGCTTCTAGCAGTTCAAGCATTCCTTTTGGATGATTGAACGGCGAAAGGAAAGGCTCCAACAATTCAGGTGTTAAAAGTTCCAGATGGAAAAGCCCCCCACTGAACATTTTCTCGATAAAGAGAACCGGAGATTGAAATTCCAAAGAAGTCGGATACCGTAAAGCGACAACTTTTGGCAAGGGCCAGTTGTTAAATGCGACGCCATCTATTACCATAAAACTGGTTATTTTTTCAGGATGGTTGACGGCCAGAATTTGCGCAACCCCTCCTCCAAGATCATGGCCAATAATATGCGCCGCCTGTATGCCGAGTTTTTCCATGATTTTTATTATATATTCCGCTTGCATCGGAAGCGTCAACTTCTCCCTCGTTGCCCGGTCTGATTGGCCGAACCCCAGCATATCCGGAGCAATCACGGTGTAGTGTTGGGCAAGTTGAGGGATGACATGAACCCATATAAAAGAGTTCGTTGGAATACCGTGCAGTAAAATAACAGTCTCCGTTGCGGTGCCGGCTGTCCGATAAAAAAACTTGGATTCGCCGATGCGAATTTCCTTTCGTTCTGTATGCATGCTCCCACCTCTTTTGTAAAGAATTCTGAGATTACACTATATGTTACTGGCAAACAGCATCAGCCATTCTCAACTGAGAATGGCTGATTCCTTACCCCATTTCTATAACTTCGACCGCTCCATCTTCTGCGTTATGAACAGAAATTGCATGGGTGCTTCTATACCAAATATTTTCCCCTCGTTTTGTAAAGTTGTCCGGAAAATGCGTCATCATTCGATTCAGCATATCAGGATGCACCAAAATTGAGGCATTATCTCCGTAGTCTTGCAACGCTGAATCAACAGATTCGATATCTGCTGTTGCCAGTAACTGATCTTCATTCATCATCTTTTCCTCCTCTGCCCTTATGCTTTCTTATTACTAAACTACCCTGCGTTCTTCAGATGAAACTACCTATTGAAATTTCATCCCCAAACCGGATAGTGAAAATAAGCAACCACTACTTGCGGAATGGACATTTTAACCTTATACAGGAAATCGACGGCTGCTGTCCAATACAAGTACACGCCAACATACCGTGCAGGCTGCCACAAGCCCTTTCCTTAGATTTCCTTATTTCCAATTGATATACTCCTATATGTAATTTATTGATTTTGAAGGAGTGGAGAATATGCAAGATTTAAAGGGCAAAACTGCATTAATTACAGGGGCAGGCAAAGGAATTGGCCGCGCAACCGCCATCGCTTTCGCTCAAGAAGGCATTCATGTGGGGCTTCTCGGAAGAACTGGGGCAAATCTTGAGGAAGTGGCAAAAGAACTTGAACAATATGGCGTTAATGTCACAATGGCCGTAGCCGATGTAGCGAATAATGATTCTGTCATCGCAGCTGTTGAGCATATCAAGTCTGAACTTGGTCCAATCGATATTCTGATCAACAACGCGGGTATCGGGAAATTCGGCAAGTTTCTTGAACTTTCTCCCGAGGACTTTAAAAACATCATTGATGTGAATTTAATAGGCATTTATTATGTGACAAGAGCCGTCCTTCCGGAAATGATCGAAAGACAATCCGGAGATATCATAAACATCTCTTCCACGTCTGGACAAAAAGGCGCTCCTGTCACAAGCGCATACAGCGCTTCTAAATTTGGTGTTCTTGGCCTTACGGAGTCTTTGATGCTTGAAGTCAGAAAGCACAATATCCGTGTTAGCGCATTGACGCCAAGTACAGTGGTGACGGACCTGGCTTATTCGGAAAACTTGATCACCGGCAATCCCGACAATGTTATGCAGCCGGAAGACTTGGCGGAAGTCATGGTGGCTCAGTTGAAGTTGCACCCTCGCATCCTGATGAAGTCGGCTGCCTTATGGTCGACTAATCCGTAAATCTCCTGCATAAAAAAGTGCATCGTTTCGGCACATAAATTCCGAAATGAAAAAAGCTGTCAGCAATAGTCAGTAGTTATGACTTTGAGGCAGCTCTTTTTTATGGCTTGCTTATTTATTTGCCTAATATGATATATATTACTGAAAAAGGGTAACAGATTAGAAAAGCTAATAAAGCGCATTAGCCGTTTTCTGAAAAGGAGGAATTTTAATGTTTGTGCCAAGCTTATTGGTGATACTCGGCTTTATGGTCGTTCACATTTACACTCATTACATAAAGTTTTTAAATAATCCTCAAAAAAATGTCCTGATGTCTTTAGTTTCCGGCGGATCAATCGCTTACGTTTTTTTGCACCTGGTTCCTGAGCTGGCCCATTATGAAGAAGTTGTCGAGAAAGCGCATTTGCCCCAAGTGTTTGAACATCTCCATTATTTCGCATATATGCTTTCTTTGCTTGGAATCGCAATTTTTTATGGCATAGATAAACTGAACGACCAGTCCCAACAGAAAAATGAAGATGAAAAGAATTTGACGAGGCCGGAAAAACGTATTTTCATACTTCATATTGGCGCCTTTGCGTTGTACAATGGATTGCTCGGTTATTTGCTTCCTTACTTGAGCGGGGACAATATTGCCGCTTATGCCGTCTACTTTATTGTGTTCTCGTTTCATTTTATCGCCAACAACCGTGTTCTCCATTTGACCCATGAAGAATTATACACAACAGCCGGCCGCTGGATTCTTGCCCTTTCCGTATTGGCAGGCTGGCTGATTAATGAAATGACAAACGCCAGCGAATTTACGATTGCCATCCTTTCTTCGTTTCTGACAGGCGGCATTATTTTGAACATCATGAATGATGAGTTGCCTGAACAAAAAAAGAGCAGCTTTCTTGCCTTTACAATCGGGCTCATTGCAATTGGCGGAATGCTTCAGCTAATCCTATAAAAAGAGCCATTTCGTTCAAATTGAATTGAACAAAACGGCTCTCTTTTTTCATACAGGAACCCGGGATTCCCGCTTGGCTTCAGCCGAAGCCGTTATTAGGATTTGCGATTGTGAAATACCAAGAAGCATTAATGCCTTTGCATTGCTTTTTTCAACCTCTTCGCTGTAAATATGCTTGGAAAAGCCAGCAATTCCGCTTCTTTTCGCCAGTCTATCAAGTTGATTTTTCATGAAAGTGGAGTTGCAAAGTACAACAACTTGTTTGAGGCGAGGACATAGCCATGCTTGGAGTTCTTCCCATATGTCATAAACTTCGGGGGCGAAAACGAAAGGCTGCCCATCGGCCATCATTGAACGATTATCGATCAGCAGTTTAATTTCGCCTCTCCGAAGCAACAAGGCCATACTCCTGATTTTTTCCGCTACCTTCCTGGCTTCGTACTCACTCAGAGGACCGGCAACACGCCAAGCGATTACTTGCTCTTCTCTATTGACTTCGTATATGAATCTTGCTTCCAATGGCTTTTTCAATTCTTTTTTCAGAAAAGCAGAGCGCGGAGCGAAACTATCATGCTCGAATAAGTACGGCAAATCCACATCAAGAGCATTTGCCAGTTTTTCAATATTCAGCAGTGATAAGTTTTTCACGCCTCTTTCAATCGCCCCCACATAAGAGCGGTCTAGTTCTGCACGTATCGCCAGTGACTCTTGAGTTATCCCGGCTTTCAGACGAAGCTCTTTCACCCGTTTCCCAAAATCCTTTAAAATTTCCATAGAAGCACCTCTTATCTTCTCCAAACTATATTTTCTCATTATAGAGATTTTCTATTCTGAAAACTACCATTTTTTAAAACAATTTTTCCTAAAAGTTTTTTACTTGGTTGCTACTTTTTCATCTTGCTTCTTTTGTTTACCTTAGTAGAGTCATTGTCTTGGTAATTTTCTTTGACGAAAACCAATCAGGTCTATTGGAGTGCAAAGTTATACAACTAATTATGAAATCGATTACACCTTTAATTTTGACTCCCTAAGCATAAATGATTTAATATAAGAATAGTGTACTAATTTCTGTGAAAATTTAACTATAAAGGAGCAGCAAAAATGGCAGAGGCAATACAAAATTCTATGGAAATTAAATCTTTTTTTGAAAAATACCAAGAGGCTTTTGACGAAAAATTATTAGCTGAAGCGGTCAATGTAAAAGACCGGATCGATGAAATTCTTGCTGTCGGCAATATTGATTTGGTAGCAAATGCACATAAATTGGTTGTTTATATCATTGAAGGCAACGAAGTAGAGTTAGCGTTGTTCGCAAAACAAGAAGGAATTGCCTGGGCGACACATTCGATGGAGTTATCATTCAAATTAGAGTGGGTGCAAGCTATCCGCCGTTCGCTTTGGACATTTATCCAGCAGTATAACGATGCTAAAGAAAACAAAGTAGTGTTCGACTTTTTCCGTATGGAAAAGGACATCAATTCTCGAGTCGATGCGTTCTTGAATACATTTTTCATCAATTATTCTACATATAAGGATGCCTTGCTGCACGCACACCGGGAGATGGTAGAAAACTTATCCGTTCCGATAATCCCTATCAATACATCTGTCTGTATTTTGCCATTGATCGGTTCAGTGGATTCTTTCCGCACGACGGTTCTAGAAGAAAAAGTATTAATGGAAATTGGCAGAACCCGCATTCAAACATTAATCATGGACTTGTCTGGAATCGCCGATATGGAACCGGAAGTGATTCACCATTTAATGAAGATCATCGATGGTACAGCAATGATGGGCTGCAATACCGTCATTACAGGTTTGCGCGCTGAAGTTGTCCGTAAAATGATTCATCTCAATCTTTCTTTTGATTCAAAAACAAAAACACTTGGCACGTTGCAACAAGCGCTAAAAGAATACCTTGTCATTTAAGGAAATTAGAAAAAGCAGCAGGCTGTCGAGAAACTCTTGTTGCTCTTTTCACATTGCGCTCCAGGCGGACGCTTTCTTATCAGTAGTCAAGCCTTTTTCTTTTACAGAAGAGGGGAATGAGGGAAGCGTAGGCAGCGGGCTTTCC
>NZ_VOHC01000003.1 GCF_007859275.1 Planomicrobium sp. CPCC 101079
GAGCCGGTTTCCTGGTTCGGATTCGACGATCCACGCGTCCGCACGACTTCCCTTCACTTCTACAAAAAAAGAGTAGCACAAACCATGGCCATGGTTTGTGCTACTCATGTTAGTATGTTTCCGCGGGCACGGCTTCAGCCGCTCCATTTGCGACTTTTGCAGGTTCTTATAGGCTTGTGCCGCCGGACCATT
The DNA here is from genome assembly GCF_007859275.1 of Planomicrobium sp. CPCC 101079. GTDB lineage: Bacteria > Bacillota > Bacilli > Bacillales_A > Planococcaceae > Planococcus. The sequence goes on from NZ_VOHC01000003.1 coordinate 193, forward strand.
TTCATGGTTTAGATTATGGAGCATTGATTTAGATCAAATGATGCCTTGCATGCGAAGTACCACTTCAGCAACCACTGCAGAGCCGAGGAAAGTACCAAGCAAAACGAACATGCCGACCACAATCGTTTTCCACCCGAGCTGCACAAAATCAAACCAAGAACGGCCGATCGATATGCCGGCATAAGCTAAAATCGGAGTGGCGATTGCCAAAAGATTGACTTGTGCAGTCCAAGCGACAATTTGTTCTGAACCCGGTACGCCGGGAAGCGTCAAAATCAGCCCAAGAATACCGATATAGGCAATGCTCGGAATTTGAAAAGGCAAAAGCTTGTGGATAACCAAACCTGCCAAACTTATCCCAATGAGAACGGCCAACCCGGGGAGGGCATCGAGCGGCAAGACATCATAACCAACCCAATTCCCGACGAGCATGATCATACCGATAAGGATAAAAACAAGTATCCATTCTTTAAGACTTTTTAACATAACCGACGCTCCCTTTGGCTGCTTTTCTATTGGACATAATTTCATAAAGTTTGACGGTCAACGGCAAACCGACAAAAATGCTCATGTATAATCCGGTGACAGATGAAATGAGGTTGCTGACGCCGGAAAAAGCGGTGAGCTGTTCACTCATGTCAGGAAAGGCGGCAACGAGTGGGCCGAGCGCCGCCGCTGCCATACTGCCGCTGCCGACGCCTGTTGCCATGGCAAATGAAATCGGATGAAGCGGAGTGACAGTCGCAAGGAAACCGGAAATCAGCCCAATGAAAATTGAACCAAAAACTGTGCCGAAAATATACATCGCCATGACGCCGCGGCCTTCTGGCGAAGATAAACCGTATTTGTCGGTGATTAACGCTAGATTTGCTTCCCGTCCGATAGAGTGCGTCATGCCGATGCTTTCGCGTTTAATGCCCAATAAGACGGCGATTGGCAAGGCCAAAAAAATCGTCCCTAAATTGCCGAGTTCTTGAAGCAAGAGAGCGGGGCCAGCCTCAATAATTTGTGAAATTGCCGGACCTGCCTGTACGCCGAATTTGGCAATCAACACAGACACCGACAAAAAGACAAGTGGCTCTGCGTTGATGGACTGCTTTTCTTTGATGAACGGCGTGAAAAAAAGAGCGAGCCCGATAATAACAGCGTAGAGCATAGGCAATAATAGAATAACACCTGGCCCTAAAGGAATTGAATGCACCCCGATGGATTCTGTTAAAACAACAATAGCCAGTACTGCCAAATGAAGGCGCCAGTCTTTCCATAATTTTTGAGTTTGTTCAGCCACTATTCATCTACCCCCTTATACTTGGATTTCCGTCTATTACAATGTGGCATTCTCTGGTGTTTTTTCTGCCGTTTTCATATAGCTTAAAGCTGCAGAACCAAGCACTTTCGCAGCGATTAAAAGAGCGCGTTCGTCGATATCGAATTTCGGGTGATGGTGTGGAAAAGCCTCTTCCGCTTCTGGATTTTTTGCGCCAGTGAAGAAAAACGTTCCTTTTACATTTTGCAGGTAATAGGAGAAATCTTCTCCGCCCATGATCGGCTCGGTTTCTTTGACCGCTTCAACGCCTGGCACGGCCTTGGCAAGAGCTGCCACAAATTCCGTCTCTTCTTTATGGTTCACCGTTGTCGGATAACCGCGCATATACGTGTATTCATAGCTTGCGCCTGAAGCGTAGCACGTTCCTTCAACGATGCGCTCAATCTCTTTCTCGATAAACGATCGGACTTCCTCTTTGAAGGTCCGGACTGTTCCAGTCATTTGAGCAGTATCCGCGATGACGTTATATGGGTTTTTCGCTTCAAAATTACAGATCGACACAACGGCCGATTCAAGCGGGTCGACCCGGCGGCTGACGATTTGCTGAAGATTGCCGATCAGCTGTCCGCCTATGACGATGCTGTCTTTTGTCTCATGGGGACTGGCGCCGTGACCGCCTTTCCCTAAGATTTTGATGTCAAATCGGTCGGGAGCTGCTTGCAGCGGTCCAGAACGGTAACCGATTTCCCCGAGCGGCATCTGCGCCTGCAAATGCGTCCCGAAAATCACATCGACGCCATCCAGACAGCCATCCTCAATCATCGAAATTGCACCGCCCGGCGGCAATTCTTCCGCGTGCTGATGGAGAAATAAAACCGTTCCTTCAATGTCGGATTTCATGCCATTCAAAACTTTTGCAAGCCCAAGCAAAGTAGCCGTGTGGCCGTCGTGGCCGCATGCATGCATCACGCCATCATTTTGCGATTTAAACGGAACATCAGTCTGCTCCTGAATTGGCAGCGCGTCAAAATCGGCTCGGAGCGCTACAGTTGGCCCTGGCTTATCGCCTCTTAAATAGGCAAGAACACCTTGGCCGCCAACATTGGTCCGTACTTCATGCCCCAGTTTCCTATGGAAATCAGCAATATATTTTGCAGTATGTACTTCTTGAAAAGATAATTCTGGATGTTGATGGAGATAGCGCCGAATTTCAACAATTTCCTTGTACAGATTGTCCAGTTCGTTAAATAATTGATTCATTGTTTTCCACTCCTTTAGCTTTTCGAAGTAATTTTATTTTTCACGTTAGCATTAATATTTTGAAATGTACATGGTTTATTAACAATTAGGAATATCGATTTATTTGTGGAAAGAAAAAAGAGTCGAAAAAGCTAAGTTATTAGTTGAAGCTTCTTGTTTATAGAATCCTTAACGACATGAAATTCTTAAATAGTAGCTAGAGAAGATGAAGAGAAGAAAAACCGAAGATAAGTTTAAAGAAAATTCAGAAAAAGGGTAGATAATAATCTCAATCATGATACTATAAAAAATATTAATTATTTAACAAATGGGACGTAAAAGTGATAAATATACATGTTGCCCAGAAAGGAGGCAATAAATGATTGCCCGGTCAAACAAGAAGAAGAAAAAAAAGAAGTGGTTGTTTTGGGGCATAATCGGAATTTTCATTAGCGCTGTTGCCACAGCTGCATTTTTTATGCCAAGAGGAACTGGAGCTTATCAAGAAGAAGTCGCTGAAACAAAGGACATTATAACGTATTATAATTTTTCTGGAACAATTGACAGTAAAAACAGGCGTTCTATTATGAGTGAAAAACCGCTGCAGATTTGTGAGATCAAGGTGGAACAAGGAGACCAGATCAACAGTGGTGACGTGGTAATAATAACGGAGACGGGTGAGGAAATAAAGGCGCCGGTGAACGGCGAAGTGTCGCAAATTTTAATTAAGGAAAATAGTCAAGTGATGGCGGGCGCTGAACTGGTGAAACTGGTAGACTACGCAAACTTAACAACGAAAGTAAAAGTGGATGAATTCAGCCTGAAATTTTTAAAAATTGACCAAGAAGTGGGTGTTGGCATCAATGCACTCGGCAAAGAACTGACAGGAACCATTTCTGATATTTCCAGGGAAGCAATAAATGAAAACGGTGTTTCTTATTTTATCGCCACCATCGACCTTGAAAAAGATGGAAACTTGCGGATAGGGATGACCACCGAAGCTAATATTGTCAAAGAAAAAGCGATAGCAGCGACCACTCTGCCGATGGAAGTGATTCTTTTTGACGATGAGAAACAACCGTATGTGTTGCTGCCATCAAAGGAAGGAGAGCCTATAAAACAACCCATTACGACCGGCATCAATGACGGCATGGTTGTAGAAGTGAAAACAGGCCTTTCAGCCGGTGAGAACGTCATGCATGCAACTGAAGAGGAAGGACTGTTGGAGCAGCTTTTGTGGAGGAGATGAGGATCTTGGCTGAGCAAATTTTAAAAATGACCGGCATCAGCAAATCTTATTTCTTGGGTGAAGATGAGCAAGTGGTTCTTAATCATATCAACCTAACCATAAACAAAGGAGATTTTGCAGCAATTCTTGGCCCATCGGGTTCTGGAAAATCAACGTTGATGAATATGATTGGCTGTCTTGATACACCAACGCACGGCGAATACAAATTATCACAGCAGAAAGTGCAAGAATTGGATGAAAAACAATTGGCCGATATCCGCAACAGGGAAATCGGTTTTGTTTTTCAGCAATTTCATTTGCTCCCCCGATTAAGTGCAAGGCATAATGTAGAACTTCCGCTCATCTATGCGGGCATCCGCGAAAAAGAACGAAAACAGCGGGCAATGGAAATGTTGGTTAGAGTCGGACTTGATGAAAAGATGGAGCATCGGCCCAACCAGCTGTCGGGCGGCCAGCAGCAGCGTGTGGCTATTGCAAGAGCGTTGGTGACCGAACCTACGATTTTGCTTGCCGACGAGCCGACGGGCGCACTTGATCAAAAGACAGGACAGCAAATCATGGAGCTCTTCCATCAATTAAATCAGGAGGGGAAATCGATTATCATGATTACGCACGATCCCGAAATTGCAAAAAATGCGGGACGGGTTTTTCACATTTTGGATGGCCAGCTTCAAGAGGAGGAAGCCGGATGCTGAAAGAAGATTTGAAAATGAGCTGGATGAATGTCATTCACAACAAGATGCGTTCGACTTTAACGATTCTCGGCATTATCATCGGAGTCGGCTCAATCATAGCGCTGATTACCATTGTCAAAGGAGTTACCAGCGACATGACCAGTGATTTCGCAACTTTCAAAGCGGATCGAATCATCGTATCAACTTTAGGAACGCCATTAAAAAAAGGCCTGATCCATCAGGATATTGAAAGCCTAGCTGAAATCGACAATGTAGCCGGAGTATCACCGACCGTCACGGGATTTGCTTCAATTGCTGCAGCAGGGGCAGTCAAAGAAGAAGTAAGCGTAATCGGGAGAAACGATATCTATTTTTCAAAAAACGAAGATGTGATTGAAATCGGAAGAGGGATCAATCCGTTAGACATTCAAAGTGAAAACAAAGTAAGTTTGATCGGTTCTTCGATTGCCCAAGAAATGTTTTATGGCAAAGACCCCATCGGGGAAAACATTTTGATCGGCGGTATAAACTTCACCATTATTGGAACACTCCAACAATCACATGCCTTCTCGTCAAGTTCTATAAATGAGGCAGTCATCGTGCCATATACGACATCGATGCAGCTGCTTGGAACCAGTTATATCATGGCAGCAGATGTATATATGGAAGATACCAAAGAGTCGGAAAAAACGACACACGCCATTGAAGCTGCACTTAATGAAGCGTTTAAAAATCAAGAAGAAGGGTTTTCAATCAGGAATACCCAGGAAATGCTATCGACCATCAATGGGATGATTACGACACTTTCTTTGCTTCTTGTAGGCATTTCTTCCATTTCTTTAATAGTAGGCGGAATTGGCATTATGAATATGATGCTTGTTTCGGTGACAGAAAGGACGGCAGAAATTGGGCTGCGTAAAGCACTTGGAGCTGAACCAAAGCGGATCCAGCAGCAATTTCTTATGGAAGCGGTATTTTTATCACTGATTGGCGGAAGCGTCGGTGTAGCAACCGGCATCTTGGCAGCCTTTGCGATCTGTTCTTTTATGGGAACCAGTTACTTGCTGTCTTCCTCAACCGTCTTTTTGGCTCTTGGATTTTCATCCGCAATCGGAATCATATTCGGATACGCACCTGCCAGAAAAGCGTCGAAGCTGAACCCGATTGATGCTTTGAGAAATGTCTAAGTGAATAATAATTAGTCGTGGTCTAGTATATGTGCACCGTATAGTAAAAGGTTGAAACAAGTCAGAGAAGCCATTCGTAATAAAGATTCAGTACTTCTGTCAATATCACCTATATGTGATAAAACACAAGCGGAAAGTATGGATTTTATTCCCTTTTATTATTGAGGAAGTGGGTTATTGTAGACGCATTTATGTTTTAGGCTTAAAAATACAACTCTTTAAAGAATCTGTAAAAAAGAATTTTGCATGATAATATAAAATTAATTGCAGGATGATTCAAAAGAAGGATTATGTTACTTAACAAGGTCAAAGGAGGATTGGAAATTGGCAAAGATACTGGTGGTTGACGATGAAGCACATATTCGAGAGCTTATTCGGCTGTATCTTGTCGATGAAGGATTTGAAGTCATCGAAAAAGCGAACGGAGAAGATGCATTGGCCTACGCAGAAAACCAATCGGTTGATTTGGCGATTATTGATATCATGATGCCAAAACTGGATGGCTGGGATTTGTGCAAGGAACTTCGTGAACTGGATGAAATGCCAATATTAATGGTTACGTCAAAAGGAGAAGCCCAGGATAAGATCAAAGGCTTTAAATTGGGAACTGATGATTATTTAGTGAAGCCATTCGATCCTGTAGAGTTGGTATTGAGAGTCAAAGCTTTGCTGAAACGTTATCGCATCGATGCATCCAGCCTCATCAAACTCGGTTCTATAATGCTGGACCGCAGAACTTATCAAGTTATTTATAAGGACGGCAACCAAGTGACAATTCCAATGAAAGAATTTGAACTTCTTTATAAATTGGGAAGCTACACAAATCAATTGTTTACACGGGATCACCTTATTGAGCAAATCTGGGGCATGGATTATGAAGGAGATGAACGGACAGTAGATGTTCATATCAAAAGGCTCCGTGAAAGGTTTGCCGAATTCGAATCAGATTTTAAAATAGTGACAATCCGGGGTCTCGGGTACCGCTTGGAGGTGTATCGAGATTAAATCGCTTTATACTCGCATTGTCGTTATTTTTGTCAGCATCGTCATGTTCAGTTTGGTTATAGCTTATATCGGCACTAACATGATGTATCAAGGGCGGATTCATGAGGAAATAAGGAGTATTTTAATTGAAAATGGCGAAAAAGTAATAGAAATTTACCGAACTACCAATTCGGATAACGTTCGTTCTTATATGGACGCTTTTAACGGAACAGCGGGCACCCGGCTTCAACTTTATGATTCAGAAGGCACCCCGCTGCTTGAGGATGAAATGGATGTAAGCAAAAGCGATGTTGATATGGTTCTTTCCGGTGAAATTTCGGATAATCTGCATGAAGAGGAGCATCTTTATCCGATTGTCGGAATTCCATTCCAAGAAAATGGCGAACAATATGCTTTGTTCTTAACTGTTAAGCCGAATCCGGTTGAAGCGGAAATTATGAATTCGATTCATCTTATGTATGTCGTCATTTTATTTTTTGGCAGTTTGTTGATCATCATTGCAGCTCGCTATGTTGTGCATCCTCTAACCCAGCTGACAGATGCGACAAAAAAGATGGCCCATGGCAAATTTGACGTAGTCCTTCCAACTAGGCGGAAAGATGAAATTGGCGTATTAAGCACCAGTTTTAATGATATGGCTCGGGAGCTTCGGCAATTCGATCAAATGCGCCAGGAATTCGTGGCCAATGTTTCCCATGAAATTCAATCGCCGCTGACATCGATAGCCGGATTTTCCAAAGCATTAAAACAAAAGCAGATGAGTGAAGAAAGCCGAATCAGCTACTTGAATATTATCGAGCAGGAAAGCGACCGCTTGTCTCGACTAGGAAAAAATCTGCTTCGATTATCCCGTCTGCAGCATGCCCAGCACCAGCTGGATTTGGAGGTTTTTCAGTTGGATGAACAATTGCGCAATGTCATCATCAGCCTGGAACCTCAATGGGCTGCAAAAAACATTGCCATCGATATTCAACTAAAACCTGTCACAATCGAAGCAGATGCCGACCAGCTCAAGCAAGTATGGACCAACTTGTTGAATAACAGCATCAAATTTACGCCTGTGCATGGGGAAATCAGCATTAAAGCTGAAGCCTCCAATGGTTTGATCACCGTTTCGCTTGCTGACAGCGGAATCGGAATACCTCCCGAAGAACGGCAAAATATTTTCAAGCCGTTCCATAAAGTGAGTCGGTCGCGCGATGCCTCCGTAAAAGGGAACGGCCTCGGTTTGTCCATTGTGAAGCAAATTGTCGATTTGCATCATGGAGACATCCGCGTTTCAGAGGGGCCAAAGGGAGGTGCGAAGTTCACGGTTATACTGCCGGGCCAATCGAATAAATGATAATAGAAAGTCAGATAGCTGGTGATTGCTACCCGGCTGTGATAAATCTAAACTTTGGTCGTATCCATCTCAAATTCACCGTGCCAAGCGGACGCTTTCCACGGGCTCGCACCGAACGGACTCGGGTTTATCGCCTCGCCCGAGTGGATTTCGGCACTTAGTCGCTACGCTGCCCCGCTGGAATAACCGTGTGCTCCTGCTCCTGTTTCTGCTTCTGCTTCTGCATCGCTGCGCTGCTTCGAAGCATGAAAGTTCGGTGCATCGCTGCGGCACTTCGTCGCAAACAAGTTGGCCGAACTCCCTTCGCCCAACTTGCTTGCCGCCAGGCACTCCGGATTCTTAAGCGTAAAACGTAATGCTGAGTAGCAGGCTTTTCTTTTGCTAGATTCATTTGACGAGGAGACTGAAACCAAATTCATAGAATGCGTAGTAGCGAGCCTGATTGATTCGTATTCATTTCTATACAATTTCCCCTATACTTTACTTACAGTTCGAGAGAAAGGAGTCCGCTCCTTTCTCTTTTTTTATGTTTACTGATTCATATTGAGTTCATACTTCACTTTTATAGTGGGTTCCATAGAACTTAATTGAAGGGGATTAGCTATGAAAGCTAGCCGAATTATTATTTTGCCGCTCATTCTTTCTGGGATTGTCGCTTTCGCCGGGGTGGAAATGCTGATGCGTAGGAGTTTGGCCGGCCTCGCGTTGGCCGCCATCATTTACGCTTTTTTCATCTTGTTTCAAGAACCAGCTCCTTCCGCTAAAAAAATACTCTTCGTTTCTATCGCGGCTGCCGTTTCTTTTCTGTTGCTTGTTCTTACTTGGATAAAGGTAGGGTGGTAGTTAGCAGGAATTCAAAGTTTTCACAAATGGATGGCTTTAAAAATTATTATTCTTTAGTTGTATATATTTTTTGTTAGTTCATATTCAGTTCACAAAGAAGTTTTATATTGAACCTACAAAAACTTAGGAGGGCAAGAAAATGAACAAAAAGCAAAAGAACAAAAGCAAAAAGAAGCTGATGATTTGGAGCGCGATTGGAATTGTTGCCTTGGCTTTAGTGGCTGCGGCTGTGTTTATGCCGAAAGGGACAGGCGCTTTCCAAGAAGAAGTGGCTGAAACAGGAGATATCAAAACCTACTTTAGTTTCACTGGAGCAATAGAAGCGAAAAACAGGGAAACCGTCATGAGTGAGAAATCCATACAGATCAGCGAAATTAAAGTGAAAGAAGGCGACCAAGTCGAAAAGGGAGATGTTTTATTGGAAACATCGATGGGCGAAGAAATAAAGGCATCTGTGGATGGCGAAGTTTCAAAAGTCCTAGTAGAGAAAAACGCGGAATTGATGTCTGGAATAGAGTTAATGGAAGTGGTCGACTATTCCGATTTGCAGACAACCGTAAAAGTGGATGAATATAGCTTGAAGTTCATAAAAGCTGGCCAAAAAGTGGATGTAACTGTCAATGCGCTCGAGAAAGAGATAAAAGGGACGATTTCAGCTATCTCGAAAGAGGCAGTGAATGAAAACGGCATTTCTTACTTCACCGCAGCAATTGATCTCGCGAAAGATGAGGAACTTCGGGTAGGGATGAGTGCGGAGGCGAAAATAGTAAAAGAAGAAGCGAAAAAAGTGACAACGTTGCCGATGAAAGTGGTTCAGTTCGACAGCAGAAACAAGCCGTATGTGCTGTTGCCGGCAGAAGATGGACTACCGACAAAAAAATATATCACAACCGGAATAAACGATGGAACAGTCGTTGAAGTAAAAAGCGGCGTATCGGCAGGCGACAGCGTAATGTTCACCGATAACGAGGAAGCTCAGGCGGCAGCTTCCATGCAGGGAGAGGAAAAATAATGGCGAGGCACATTTTAACCATGCAGGACATCAGCAAATCTTATTTTTTAGGAAACGAGGAACAAGTTGTTCTCGACCGCATAAGCCTGGCAGTCAATCAAGGGGATTTTGTTGCAATACTGGGCCCGTCCGGTTCTGGAAAATCCACCTTGATGAACTTGATCGGCTGTCTCGATTCGCCAACTAGCGGCGAGTACCGCTTATCGGACCACAAAGTCGATGAATTGGACGAATCCGAACTGGCGGCAATCCGCAACAAGGAAATCGGTTTTGTGTTCCAGCAATTTCAATTATTGCCTCGCTTAAGTGCTCGCCAAAACGTGGAGTTGCCGCTCATTTATGCCGGTGTTTCAGAAAAAGAGCGGAAAAAGCGGGCATCAGACATGCTGGAAAGAGTGGGGCTGGAAGAAAAAATGGATAATCGGCCCAATCAGTTATCGGGCGGCCAGCAACAGCGCGTAGCAATTGCCCGGGCACTGGTTACCGAACCGACAATTCTATTGGCCGATGAACCGACCGGTGCGCTTGACCAAAAAACGGGCCAGCAGATCATGGAGCTCTTCCATAAACTGAATCAGGAAGGGAAATCGATCATTATGATCACACATGACCAGGGTATTGCGGGAAATGCGGGCCGGATTGTCCATATCCTGGATGGCCGGTTGAGAGAGGAGCATGCTTGATGTTTAAGGAAAATTTGAAAATGAGCTGGATGAATGTTGTCCACAATAAATTGCGATCGGCATTGACCATACTCGGAATTGTGATTGGGGTCGGTTCCATCATTGCGCTCATCACCATTGTCAAAGGGGCCACCAGTGAAATGACGAGTGAATTCGCTTCTTTTGGTGCTGATAAAATCACCGTATCGGCTATCGGCACGCCATTAAAGCAAGGGCTTCTGGATAACGATATCCGACAGCTTGCGGAAATCGACAACGTAGCAGGTGTTTCGCCTACTATTTCGGGTGTAACTTCTATTGTTTCGGATGGTACAGAAAAAACAGATGTGACTGTGGAAGGGAAAAACGATGTTTATTTTGTGAAAACGGCTGATCTTTTGGAGACGGGGCGCAGCATCAACCGTTTGGATATCGAAAGCGAGAACAAAGTCACCCTTATCGGTTCAACCGTTGCCGACAAATTGTTTTTTGGCAAAGACCCGATCGGCCAGAAGTTGATGATCGGAGGAGCGAGTTTTACCGTCATCGGTACACTGCAGGAGTCAAATTCTTTTTCCGGCAGTTCAACCAATGATGCGGTTATTATCCCTTATACGACTTCGATGAAACTGCTGGGAACAGGTTTTATTTCAAATGTTGATGTATATATGGCAGATGCGGACCAATCGGAAAAAATAACGAGCGATATTGAAGCCGCTTTAAATGAGGCATTCAATTACAACAAAGACAGTTTTTCCGTCATGAATATGCAGGATATGCTAGCTTCCATCAATCAAATGACCACGATGCTTTCATTGATGCTTGGCGGGATCGCTTCCATTTCCCTTGTGGTTGGCGGCATCGGAATCATGAACATGATGCTCGTTTCCGTTACAGAACGGACAACCGAAATCGGCTTGCGGAAAGCGCTCGGTGCAGAACCAAGACGAATCCAGCAGCAATTTTTGCTCGAAGCGGTATTTTTGTCTTCGTTTGGCGGGTTTTTAGGTTTACTTGTCGGCGCTTTGCTGTCGTTTACAATATGTTCGCTAATCGGCATCAGCTTTTCCTTATCCGGCTCAACGGTTTTGCTCGCACTTGGATTCTCAACGGCAATCGGCATCATTTTCGGCATAGCACCTGCAAGAAAAGCCTCAAAACTAAACCCGATTGACGCCTTAAGAAGCGTTTAATGAACAATTTGGCAATCAAAACATTGGGGAGGACGAGTAAAGATGAATGATTTTCTGGTGCAGTGGGCAATTTTCCTATTCATGATCGGTCTTCTGCTGTCACTGCCTCTCGGGGCTGTCTTTTACTTGAATAATGCGCAAGTCAAACAATTTTTCACAAATGCGCGGAAACTGAAAGCGGCACATCTTGATTTTATTTTGCAGGCTTTTTCCATTGGGCTCGTTTGTTTAGTGGAGCTAAGCACTGCTGCGGGTTTGCCGCTGTATGCGGTCATTCCACTCGCATTCGGCACTTTCTGCAATCCGTTCATTTTCCTGTTGGAAGCTACACCGCTATACCAAAAAGGGCTGACGAAAACGCTTTACATGGGGCTCCGTGCAGCCAGCCCATCCGCTTTATTTTTTGCCTGGTTTGTGCTCGTGTCTCAGTTGATGCCGGCATTTATGATGTGGCTGCTCTTTGCCTTCGTGCTGCTGTTGGCTGCAGCATATCTCGCCAACCGGACAGCAGCTAAAGAAACATCTGAGAAAGAAGTTTCTTCCAACACCAGCAGTTGAACACCTGCTATTTGTGAGCGAGTCCAGGAAATAGGGTTCGCTTTTTTTTCTTTGCTGTTATTCATATTGAGTTCATATTGCTTTTGTAAACTGCACGTATTCACAAGGAAGGGAGTAACACCCATGGAAAATTTTAATGAATTTTTGCCGTATCCGAAAAGAGAAGCAAAGCTCTATTTAATGGGGTTTATCGGAAGCGTCTTCCGGTTTCTCATCCCTCTTTCTGTGCCGTTGATTTTGAAATACATTTTTGATGATTTGTTGCAAAACGAGCTGCTGAGCCGTGCGGAAAAAATAGACCAGTTGCTTTGGATCGCAGCTGTCATGTTGGTTGTCTTCTTGTTAGTCCGGACTCCCATGGAATATGTAAGGCAATATTGCATTCATACGGCCAATAACCGGATTATCAAAGAATTGCGGAAAGACGCTTTCAAGAAAGTCCATTCCTTGGATGCCAAGTATTTTGTTGACAACAAAAGCGGGGAAATTGGAACGCGCTTTTTTGATGATATCGAAAAGGTTAGAGGTTTGCTGATGGCACTGTTCGGCAACATTGGGATTGAAGTGATTGTCTTGCTGTTTGTGGTCGGGATAATGTTCACGTTCAATGTCCCTTTGACGCTGCTCGCCATTTTCCTTGTCGGTTTTCAATTCCTGTTGGCTCACTTCTTATCAAAGCGCCTCAAGCAGTCGACGCGCAATATGATGCAATACCGGTCGGTGATGAGCGGATTTATCTTCGAGAAAATCCAAGGCGCTTTCATTTCGAAATTATTTTCTGCAGAAAAACGTGACAAGCAGCAGCTGGACGAGCATTTGGAAAGGTACGAAACGTTGACCGGCAGACACGCAAAATTGAATGCACTTATGCTGGCATTGGTGAATGCATTAAGCGACATCACTCCTTTTGTTGTCGTTTTAGTGGCCAGCCGCTTGGTTATCGATGGCAGCTTGACTATAGGGGTATTGATCGCCTATTTTGCTTATGTCGATAAAATGCGCAGCCCTGTGGCAGCGCTTGTGAACGCTATTCCTGCTATCACCGAAGGAAATGTAGCGCTCAACCGGATTTTTGCTTTCCTGTATGAACCATCGAATATCCAAGAGAAAAAAGATCCGGTAAAAATGAAAAGCTTAACGGATTCCATCGAGTTTCAAGATGTGACGTTTTCCTATGATGGAGAACGCAGAATTTTGAACCGCATTAGTTTCAAGCTGGAAAAAGGCAAGAAGTACGCCTTTGTCGGTGAAAGCGGCGGAGGCAAGAGCACCATATTGCAATTATTGATGCGGATGTACGATGCACAACAAGGAAAAGTAATAGTGGATGGCTTGGATATTAGGAATTATTCACTCTCAAGCCTTCGGAGCCAAATGGGAGTGGTCACCCAAGATAATTTCTTGTACAGTTCCTCCATAAAAGAGAATATAAAAATGGCTAATTTGAATGCTACAGACAGCAAAGTTGTTGAAGCCGCAAAAAAGGCGTTTGCCCATGACTTTATAACAAGATTGCCCGCTGGCTATGAGACAGAGATCGGAGAACGGGGCATCAAGCTCTCGGGAGGCCAGAAACAGCGGATTGCCTTGGCGCGCGTTTTCTTGAAAGATCCATCATTAATCCTTTTGGACGAAGCGACAAGCGCGCTTGATAACGAAAGCGAAAAACTTGTCCAAGAATCGATCAACCAAGTGGATGCCAATAAAACCATGATTATGATCGCGCATAGATTGTCTACCATATTAAATGCCGATGTGATCTTTGTGGTCAGAAACGGGGAAATCATTGAGAGCGGCAGCCACCATAGCTTGCTTAGTCAAAAGGGCTATTACAGGGACCTTTACTCGAAACAACTTGCCGAAGAGGAAGTGCAAGCAATTTGAAAACTAAGCAGTGCCCACCATTGGACCAGTATAGAGGGGAGGTCTAATTTAGGATTATAATCAAAAAAATACGGACCAGCAGCCCATCAAGCTGCTGGTTTTTTTCTGTCATAATTGTTTTTTGTAAATATGCTACAATTAGTTACAATATTCCGGCATCAGGAAGGTGATTTGATGAACCAGTTAATCGATAACGCGATTCAGTTTGCAGCGGCCAAACATGCGGGCCAAACGCGAAAGGGGACGGATATTCCGTACATCAGCCATCCCTTCGCAGTGGCGATGATGCTGAAAGAACACAAGCAGCGGGACGAAGTGGTGGCAGCAGGGTTATTGCACGACACGCTCGAAGACACGGACGCGACAAAACAAGAAGTGAGGGAGTTGTTCGGGCAAGAAATCCTAGCATTGATTTTGTCCGCTTCCGAACCCGACAAATCGCTGCCATGGGAAGCGCGCAAGCTGCATACCATTGAAGCGCTTCCGGCCCGTACAAAAGAAGAGCTGGCGTTGATTGCCGCTGATAAATTACATAATCTCCGGTCAATTCAGCAAGATGTCATTCAATACGGCGAAGCGGTATGGACACGGTTTAACCGCGGAAAACGGGATCAATGCTGGTATTGTATGAGCCTTGCCCATGCGCTGAAAGACCGGAAAGAGGAAGTGCCTTTTATTCAGGCATTTGAAAAGGAAGTATTTCTGCTGTTTGTCGGAGTCGAAAAGATGACAAACATGGAAATCGAGCTTCTCTTTAAATGCGCTTATCTTGTGGATGAAATTGAAAGAGAAGAACTAAAAAGCCGCGGCATTGAGGGTTTTGCAGAAGAAGTTGTTGCTGCCAGCCGTGCGGTTTACAGAAATAGGGACTATCAAGCGGTCAAGCCGCTATGGGATTTTCTGCACAAAAAAGGGATCGAGTTTGAATGGAATGCAGAAGGCCCTTTCCGGGTTTTGGCTTTTTTGAGTGAGTTGAAATACCGGCTCGCTTGGCCGGATGAAGTGTTTTTCAAGTATTATTTAAAGAACCGCAAAAAGCTTTAACAAGAAAAATTGAATCAGAAGGAGCCAACTCTCATGCCATTAGAAATTGTCCGTAACGATATCACGAAAATGAAAGTGGATTCCATTGTCAACGCCGCAAATTCCGGGCTTCAAATGGGAGGCGGGGTGTGCGGCGCCATTTTCCAAGCCGCTGGTGCGAGGGAATTGCAGACGGCGTGCGACAAAATTGGCCATTGTCCGGTGGGAAGTGCGGTCATAACGGACGGTTTCCAGTTAGACGCAAAATCCATCATCCACACAGTGGGTCCGGTTTGGCGCGGCGGCAGCCAAAACGAAGAAAGGCTTTTGCGGTCATGCTACGAAACCTCCTTGAAACTTGCATTGGATAATGAATATGAATCGATCGCTTTTCCGCTTATTTCTTCCGGCATCTACGGCTATCCGAAAGAACAGGCGCTGCAGGTCGCGGTATCTGCAATCAGCGCTTTTTTAATGGAGCATGAAATGCTCGTCTACATCGTAGTTTTCGATAAAAAAGCGTTTCGCTTGAGTGAAAAACTTTTCAATTCAATCGACGCATACATCGATGAGCATTATGTCGATGAACAAACATTGATTTTTTCAAAAAGAGACCGCCGGTATGCCGAAATGCAGTCAGAGCTGGCGCCGGAAAGCAACCTTGAAATTTTGCAGGACCGAAGCTTGGAAGATATTCTCGGGCAAATCGATGAATCGTTCTCCGAGCGGCTGCTCCGTTTTATCGATGAAAAAGGGATGACGGACGTCGCAACTTACAAAAAAGCGAATATCGACCGCAAGCTTTTCAATAAAATAAAAAATTCAAAAACTTACACGCCGCAAAAAAAGACCATCGTCGCTTTCGCCATCGCACTCCAACTGAACCTTGACGAAACAAACGAACTGCTCAATACGGCGGGATATGCGCTTTCCAACAGCAGCAAATTCGACGTCATCGTCAAGTTTTTTATTAAAAGTAACAACTACAACATTTTTGAGATCAATGAAGCGTTATTTGTCTATGACCAAACGCTCCTTGGAGCGTAAATGTCGCTTTTGAAGCGACCAGCAAGGCGATCTTAAAAGCTATCCTTAAGTTGTTAAGACTTACTTAAGGAGGAACACTAAATGGCAAACAGCAAAACGGAACTGGTTTTTATTCTCGACAAAAGCGGATCGATGGCAGGGCTCGAAGCGGACACAATCGGCGGATTCAACGCACTTCTGAAAAAGCAGAAAAGCGAGAAAGGCGATGCGACGGTAACGACCGTATTGTTCAACCATCAATCTGAACTGCTCCACGACCGCATACCGGTGAAAGGCGTTTCGCCGATCACCGAAAGGGAATACGAAGTGGGCGGCACGACGGCATTGCTTGATGCCATCGGCGCTGCGATCCAAAAAATCGGCAATGCCCAAAAGCGGAAGAGGGAAGAAGACCGTGCAGGAAAAGTGATTTTCGTCATCACGACAGACGGCATGGAGAACGCCAGCCGCGAATTCAATTACCATAAAATCAAAACCATGATTGCCAGCCAAAAAGAGAAATACAATTGGGAATTCATTTTTATGGGCGCGAATATTGATGCCATCTCAACTGCCGGTAAGTTTGGAATAGATGAAGATTTCGCGGTCAATTACCATGCGGATGAAAAAGGCACCGAATTGAACTACAGAGTCATGAGCGAAACCATTTCTTCAGTCCGAAAAGGCGCGCCACTGGACCGCAACTGGAAAAAAGACATCGAAGCGGATTACGATAAGCGAAAGTAACTGCCTTTTCGTCAAGAAAAGCAGCGTTATTTCCCTTCTGTGCCGGTATAAGATGCTGCGCCTTAAAATAATATTTTCTTTCCAAATGACGCATCGCCGTAACCTAAGTTCAAAATACTTTTGTTTTGAAAATCGTCAACAAGTTCATAGATGATGGGAGTTTAGATAGCATTGATCGGGCTATCCTTTCTCCTCTCTTCTTTATATAATTCAAAAAAATCTTCTTGGTCATAAACGCTTGCACCTCTAAATTCCATTTGATTTAATTCCTCTTCCTGCTTTTGCATCGCAATTCTGCAGCTTTAAAAGCTTAAAGCCATAGAATTTCTTGCCATATAGAATGTGAATTACCGGAAATATATTAAGCGGTATTTGTATATGCTAAAAAGCCATTAATGCAATTTGAGTCGATCATCGTCCTAGATCAGTAGGCCATAGTCCTTGTCATCCACAATAACCGTTCGCAAAAGTGTCTATGGAATCGTGAACGTTCGTAAAGTGTTTTTATATGTTTACGAACGTTCTTTTTGGCTGTTTTCAGCCCTTTTCAAAGCGTTCGTAAAAGTGTACTTTTACGAACGCTTTGAATAATCAAGGAGTAAACAAGAAAAAGTCAACTTATAACTTTGCGTCTATTTCTTTCACTTTTCCCAACCCTGCTGAAATGGAAAAGGTCATCCGTAGTGGCGGTAGAGCTACGAATTTTGAAGCAACTACGGAAATGCAGATTCCTTCAAGTTATCAGAACACTTATACGTTAAGGGAAACCAATGGATATCCATTAGTCGGAAGCCTGAATCCTTTACGTCACATTTATTTCATGATAATGTTTAATTCGAGTTATATCGAAATACTTTAGGGTAAAACATTTTATATTAGAAAAAGGGGTGCATCAAAAATGGATAATGATCAAATTGTTAAAGTTCATAAAGCATTGGGGGATAGTACCCGATACAAAGTTATCCAAATTATCGGTGAGGAAAATAGTTTGTGTCCGGCACAACTTGAAGGCCGTCTTGATAGTATTCCTTTATCCACATTATCTCATCATTTAAAGCAATTATCAGATTGCGGAATTTTAAAGCCTGAGAAGCGAGGAACCTATATTTTTTATAGTTTGAATGAGGATGTTGCAAAGAAATTTGTACCTCATCTGTATGATAGCCATTAAACCGGGCAAACCGAAATCCTAACTATAATAATTCTGTATTCCTATGGAATTATTTTTTGTTTGTTATTTCTATTTTTTTCGAAATATAAAATGTTCTATCCTAAAAGGATTGGAGGTTTGATAACAGGACGTCTCTGTAAATGACGACAATTTGAATTTATTCGCTTAAAACGATGTTTTGATACTTTGGTATTACGATAAAGATTTGAATAATCATAAATTTAAACTGCTTTTTATTTCTATATTTTTAGAAACACGGAAATATAAAATATCGAGTTGTTAATGGTTATGTCTCAAAACTTAACCACATTAAGCAGTGAATTAGTGGAAGACCGAAACATGGTGATCCTAACAGAATATGAATCAAACACTTTACGCGGTAATTTGGGTCTGCCTTATCCTGAAAATAGATACTCACTTTGAAACAATTTCCGGATAGAGCCCCTGATGGAGTTACATACTGGCCTTCATGCTTGAATAGTTAAACAGACAAGGATTTGCTAAAAAATAAACGCTTTTACTTAAAGTGATTTACGAGGAGATATATATAAATGGAAAAGAACTACAATACACGTATCATTATGGCAGCGTTGCTGCTCTGCGGTTTCTCCGGCTATCTAAGCGAAACGGCCATCAATATTGCAATGACTAATTTAATGGAAGTATTCCAAGTTTCAGCGGCAACTGTACAGTGGTTAACAACTGGGTACATGTTGACGATAGGCATTTTAACGCCAATAAGTGCGATGTTGCTGCAGATGTTTTCTACAAGAAAGCTCTTCACCATTTCGCTCACAAGCTTAATCGCCGGTACATTGATTTCGGCGCTGGCGTTCAATTTTGAAATGTTAATGTTCGGTCGGATTTTCCAGGCAGTAGGTATGAGCACCTTAATTCCACTCCTGTTCAATACAGTTCTCATCATTTATCCACATAATAAACGGGGGGCGGCAATGGGGTTAGTCGGGCTTGTGACCATGTTTGCCCCGGCAATCGGACCGACCTTTGGTGGTCTAGTAGTCGGATATTTAACATGGCAGTATATCTTCTGGTTATCACTCCCATTTTTAGTTATAGGGTTGTTGATGGGGTTGAAATATTTGGAGAACGTTACCGCTGTCACAAAGCAGCGGATTGATTTACTGTCTGTGTTACTGTCGACGATTGGATTTGGAGGAGTTGTTTATGGCTTTAGTCAGGTGGGCGAAGGATCTGAAGGCTTGGGCAATCCAGTTGTGATTGCTTCGATCCTTGTTGGCCTCGTCGCACTGGCGCTGTTCGTGTGGCGTCAAAACGTTGCGAGTAATCCGTTGATGGACCTGAGCGTGTTCAAGTATCCGATGTACGTTGTCGGACTGGTTCTAGTAGCGATAGTCCCGATGATTTTTATGGCGACCCTGATCATCCTGCCGATGTTTCTGCAGACGGGTGCAGGATTATCTCCGTTCACTGCGGGACTCATGCTGTTGCCGGGCAGTGCGCTTTTCGGTCTCCTTTCCCCGCGAATAGGGCACTTGTTTGATCTATATGGCGCAAAATGGCTCGCTATTCCCGGGTTCGTCATCGTTTCAGTCATGTTATGGTTCTTTACTAACCTATCTCCTGCTTCTTCAGTAGCCTTAATGGTGGCTTTGCATATAGGGCTCTCAATTGGGACAGCCATGATATTAATGCCAGCTCAAACGCACGCACTAAATCAATTACCGCCAGAATTATATCCGCACGGTACGGCAGTTATCAACACAGTGCCACAGGTTTCAGGGGCGATTGGAATTGCTTTAGCTGTCAGTATACTTACGGGTGGTATGGATAAATACCTGCACAACTTCTCCGTTCCCGCCAGACAGGTCGAAATGGCTAACGCGATGTCGGCAGGATCACATAACGTGTTCTTGTACATGATTATGCTGGCACTGATTGGTTTAGTCACAGCGTTCTTCATTCGCCGTGGCGTAGTCAGCCGCAAAGAGGTGCAGGCGTAACATCAATGTTTTGTCAGCGAATCCTTTATTGGTATCTCTGAAAACGATTTAAGGAAATAAGGCTTTGCAAAAAATAAACCGTTATTAAGTTAATTAGGTTACTAGGAGAGAAAAAATGAAGAAACAATACAATACGCGCGCCATCTTGGCGTCGCTGCTGATCGTCGGTTTTGTGGGCATGTTCAGCGAAACTGCCCTTAATATTGCCATGACTAATTTAATGGACGTGTTCCAGATTACGGCTGCAACTGCACAATGGCTGACGACCGGGTTCTTACTGACGCTCGGCATCTTGATGCCAGTAAGCGGTTTGCTGCTGCAGAAGTTTACAACAAGACAACTGTTCGTAAGTTCGCTAATAAGCTCAATTGCGGGCACATTGATTGCAGCGCTCGCGTTCAATTTTGAAATGTTGATGTTTGCCCGGGTTTTACAGGCAGTTGGCATGGGCTTGCTGCTTCCGCTCCTGTTCAATACGATTCTTGTCATCTATCCCCCTGAAAAGCGGGGAGCAGCTATGGGATTCGTCGGACTGGTCATCATGTTCGCACCAGCGACCGGACCGACCATCGGCGGTTTACTGATCCAGTATTTTACGTGGCATTACATTTTCTGGTTCTCGCTGCCACTTTTAGTCGTAGGGTTATTGATCGGGTTAAAGTATTTGGAAAATGTCACCGAGGTCACGAAACCCCGGATCGATCTCTTATCGATTGCCTTGTCAACCATCGGCTTTGGCGGAGTGGTCTTTGGCTTCAGTAAAGCAGGCGAAGGCTCAGAAGGTTGGACTAGTACAGTGGTGGTTGCTTCCATCGTTGTCGGGCTCGTTGCTTTAGTCTTGTTCGTCCTGCGTCAGACTTCTATGAAAGATCCCATGTTAAACCTGAGCGTTTTCAAGTATCCCATGTACGTCATTGGGCTGCTTCTGGTCCTGATCTGCATGATGATTATTATGTCCAGCATGATCATTTTGCCGATGTTCCTTCAAACTGGCGCCGGATTCTCAGTATTCATTGCCGGACTCATGCTTCTGCCGGGCAGTGCGCTAAATGGTATTCTGTCTCCACTAGTAGGACGGTTATTCGATAAGTATGGACCGACTTGGCTGGTTATTCCAGGCCTTGTTCTCGTTGCGGTTATGCTTTGGTTCTTTGCCACGCTATCCCCAGCTTCTTCCGTGGCCTTTATTGTACTGTTGCATATCGGGCTCATGGTGGGGATCTCCTTGATTTGGATGCCAGCACAAACGAACGGTTTGAACCAATTGCCGCCGGCATTATACCCGCACGGTACAGCCGTCCTGAACACGCTGCAGCAGGTTATGGGAGCGATTGGAACAGCGGTCGCCATCAGCATCCTGACGAGTGGTATGGAGAAGTACCTGCATGGCTCCTCCGATCCGACAAAGCTAACCGAAATTGCCAAAGCGATAACTGCAGGTTCACAAAATGTCTTCTTGGTTGCAATGTTCGTTGCACTGCTAGGCATTGTCTTAGCGTTCTTCATCCGTCACACAGTTGCCAGCCGTAAGTCGGCGCCATCCATCCATTGATTTCATTAAAGGAGAACGGAATACGTTAATTCTTCGTAGCTGGTGGATGAATAAACCAACAATATAAAAAACATGAAATCTCTGAAGTCAGTATGGGTCCACGCTCGGACTTATGCTGACTTTTTATAAGGAGTGTAGTCAATGATTTCAGTAAGAATGACTAATAGAATATGCGAAATATTAAATATAGAAAAACCAATTGTACAAGGCCCAATGTCTTGGATTACAAATGCCGAATTTGTTGCAGCGGTAAGCAATGCTGGTGGACTAGGATTTCTAGGCCCAAATGCCGGTCAGATTGACACAACTCGTTCACCCGAAATAAGTGCGGAACGAATGAGAGCTGAAGTACAAAAATTAAAATCATTAACTGATAAGCCATTCGGAATACCTGTGATCGTACATTCTGATTTAGCTTACACATGGCCAATTTTAGAAATGGTTATTGAGGAGAAAGTTCCTGTTGTTATAGTGAACGGTATATTGGATGAAAGAATCTTTAAACCATTAAAAGAAAATAATATAAAAATTATTTATAGACCCCTTACTCCTACTATTAAAGATGCAAAAGCTGCAGAAGAATCTGGAGTAGATGTTTATGTAGCGACTGGATTTGATGAAGGTGGGTCGGTTCCAGAACGAGTCATTGGAACATTTTCGATTGTTCCAATGATTGCAGATGCGATAAATATTCCTGTAATGGCAGCTGGTGGTATTGGAGATGTTAGAGGAGTGCGTGCCGCATTTGCTCTAGGCGCTGAAGGTGTGTTTGCTGGGAGTGTCTTTATTCCAACAAAAGAAAACCCGGCTGCAGAAAACGTGAAACAAATGATTGTAAATGCTACAGCAGAAGATTTACTGATGTTCCGTACTTTGCCGGCATACTATCGTTCTTTACCAACTCAATTAGCATATAAACTAGTCGAAATGGATAACCAAGGTGTTAGTCGTGAAGAAATAGCAAAAAAGATGGTTGGCTCAATTGGAATGCGTATCGGTATGCTGGAAGGCAATACAGACGAGGGTTATATTTCTATAGGTACTGGAATTACGCCAATCAAAGAAATCAGAACCGTAAAAGAAGTGGTTGATACTTTGATGCAAGACTTTAATTGAGATTATTAAACAACTTTCTCGAAATATAAAGATGCTCTCTATCTCCTTAATAGAGACCCTAAGAAATATGTGTAAATAGTTAGTTAGACAGGTTAGTCGTACAAAAATTAAGAGAACTGGCAAAAGAGACTTTAATTGACGAAATTATGATTGTTGATTTTAGGGGGAACAAGAAGGGCTTTTAAAAGCCTATTATTTGCTTGCAGAAGAATTCTTACATTCAACATATGAAAATAAATACTTGAAATTTAAGATAATCATCATATTTTATTCCGATAGAGAGAAGGTAAAAAGAATGGATAATAGAAAAAAGTTAAAGCTGGGCGCTATTATTGAAGGTGTTGGATATAACTATATGGGGTGGCGACACCCTGACATGCCTGCTGATGCGAGTGAAAATATCGATTACTATGTAAAACAAGCAAAAATTGCAGAAAAGGCGAAATTCGATACTTTGTTTTTAATCGATGTCAGCCATGTTGGGCCGGGAAACATACCACATTACTTGAGCATGTTTGAAGGGGTCAGCATCATGTCAGCGCTCAGTATGGTTACTAAGAATATTGGTCTTTCAGCAACCATTGCTGCGTCGTACGGAGATCCATTTTCTGCTGCGAGACAGATATTATCCCTCGACAAAATCAGCAAAGGCCGCGCCTCCCTAAATGCGATTACCTCCAATCCGGGTGGAATGGTGAACTATAGTAGAGGGCATCTAACAAAAGCAGATCAGTACCCGATGCAAAAAGAATTTATGGAGATTCTCTTAGGTTTATGGGATTCATATGAAGATGATGCTTTTATACGAGATAAAGCAAATGGAATCTATTTAAATCCACAAAAAATGCATCCTATAAACTATAGAGGGAATTATTTCTCGGTAGATGGTCCATTGAATCTTAGTCGTTCAGTCCAAGGTAGACCGGTACTCTTCACGGCGGGTATGTCTGATAATTTTATGAATAATGCTGCGAAGTATACGGATGGAGTCTTTACCTTTGCTCAATCAGTTAATAATTTAAAAGAAATTGTGACAAAAATTAAAAAGAAGGTAGCATTAGAAGGACGATCTCCTGAGGACTTTATTGTTGCGGTTTCACAGCAAGTGCTTGTTGGCAGAACTGAAAAAGAAGCCGAAGAAAAATTCCGGGAAATGGAGAGTTTAATCCCTCAGTATAGAATTCCAAAACCTTTATTTTTCGGTTCGGCCGAGAAAGTCGCCAATCAAATTCAGGAATGGTATGAAGCAGGTTCCATGGATATGTTGTTGGTTCAACAAGAGCATCCAACAGCTTTAAAAGATTTCGCTGATTTAGTCGTTCCAATTTTACAGGATAGAGGCATCTTCCGTACAGAATATGAATCAAATACGTTACGAGGAAATTTAGGATTGCCTTATCCCCAAAATAGATATTCTGTTTGATATAGAGGTGTGACCAATGGAACTAGAAGATATCATCCTCGCTGGTATAGAAGAACACCCAGGAATGAGTGCGAAGAAGGTGGTTTCATGTTTGGATTTAAAAACAAACGGTTTCACAGTAACCGAAGAAACGAAGCCGCAAGCTTCGATTTTCAAACAATTCTGAAGTGATTTTAAATACAGTTTATTGAAGGAGAGATTCTTATGGGAACAAAAATTAATATTATCGCCATATCAGGAAGTAGTCGAAAAAAATCTTCAACTCTAAAAGCACTCAATAGCCTGAATAAATTCGTACCCAGCAATGTTAATTATGAAATATACGATGGCATTGAAAAACTTCCGCATTTTAATCGTGAATTAGATAATGATAACCCTCCAGCAGAGGTGGAAGTATATAGAGAGCTACTTTCTAGAGCAGATGGAGTCATTATCTGTACACCCGAATATATAAAGGGGGTACCAGGAGTCTTAAAAAACGCTTTAGAATGGTTGGTTTCGTCTGCCGAACTTTACGCGAAGCCAGTAGCGGTTATTACAGCTTCATGTGATGGGGAAAATGCTCATCAAGCCTTGCAACTTAATTTATCTATGGTCAATGCGAATGTGTTCGATGGCGGCGCCTTATTAATTTCAGGTGAAAACAATAGATTGAACGAAGACGGGGAATTTATAAAAGATGAGGTTAATTCTTCACTAAAGCAATTAATATCGAAATTGCTTGAAGAAATCAACAAGAAAGGGTCTTTTTAAGATCGGTTTTTTAGATAAATTAATATAGAAGAAAAACCAGGTATTTAGATATTTAGAGAACTTGTCACCCCTCTATTATAGAAACTTAGTATTTTAAAGACCTTTATCAGGCAACTAGATGAAGAGTAAATTCAGATTTACTTTATATACCGAATCATTAGGTAGAAAAATTAAAAGAATAGCCCAGTTATTAAATTAACTAAAGGCAGGTAAACAGGAGATGCCAATATGAATTATTCAATACTTGATTACGTGCATATTTTTAAGGGAGAAACTCCGCAACAAGCACTGGAAAACACTAAAGAAACAGTGGCATTAGCTGATTCTTTGGACTATAAACGCTACTGGTTTACAGAACATCATAACGCAACGACCATATTTAGCATGGCACCCGATTTATTAATGATGCTAGCGGGCACATTAACGAAAAATATGAACATCGGGGCAGGCGGCATTATGCTGCCTAATTATAGCCCTTATAAAGTGGCGGAAAACTTTGCGTTATTGGAAGCAGCGTTTCCGGGTCGTGTAGATTTGGGAATGGGACGTGCATCTGGTACAGACTTTTTAGCAAAAATTGCCCTCCAAATGACCAGAGAGAAAATGATTGAGGTGGATACTGCTGATCAGATTCAAGAGATCATCTATCATTTAACGAAATCCTTCCCAGAAGGTCATCCGTTGCAAACGTTAAAAATTCCTGGTGGACCGTATAAACCAAATATGTTTATGTTGGGTTCATCCGCCGGTGGCTTAAGCTTAGCAGCAAAATTTGGTATAAAATTCGCTTTTGCAGGCCAATTAAATCCTAATCAAGACGTACAATTATTAAACCTCTATAAACAGCGCTTTGAAGCGCAAGGTCATAAAGAAAAGTCGTATAGCATTTTATCGAAATTTATTTTCGTGGCAGACACGGAAGAAGAGGCAAAGCTAGCGGCATTACCCGCTGAAATTAGCTGGATGAAAATGTATAAGGGGGCTAATGCAGAGGAACTGCAATTATTAACGGTAGCAGAAGCTGCTAACTATAAGTTTACTCCGCATGAACTAGCCATTCGTGAACAAAATAAAGGACGCTTTATTATTGGGAATCCCGAGCAAGTTAAGGCACAAATCCAAGAACTTGAACGTGCAGCACGCATTGACGAAATTATGGTGGCGGATTTTTATCCGGATCAGCGTACGCGACTAAAAGGATATACGTTATTTGCTGAATTAATGAAAGCATAATAGCTCTAGACACACAATTCTTATATTCCATGATCGCACGGACATTCATATCACTATTGTCATTGCACTGGTTGGCCTGATCCTCGGGTTCTTCATCCGCCAGGTCGTAGTCCGGCGTGAAATGATCAATTCGCCACATTAATAGATGGAAATGCAGCTTACTTAAGAAGAAACTTAGTCTATAACAAATTTAGAGCTGCCTTATCCTAGAAATATGTATCTAAAATAATCAAACAAGCAAAAAAGAAGATATGAAGAGAAAACTTCTATTTACGAAAATAGATAATTAACAGTTGAATTATCCCTTTGGTGCTTGAAATTTAAAATAATAAAATGGATTAGGTGGATTAGAATATAATGAAAAACTCTTGGAAATTTAAAATATACTTACTCGCGTTGATCAGTCTACTGGTGGGAACATCAGAATTTGTTCTTGTAGGTATCCTGGATAAGGTTGCTGCTGATGTAGGGATTACGGTATCTGCTGCAGGGCAGCTTGTTACTATATTCGCGTTGGCTAATGCAATCGGAACACCATTGATTATTTTAGCTACCTCAAAGCTAAATCAACGGCAACAACTTCTACTAGCTCTGATCTTCACTGTCGTAGGCAGTTTAATGACCGTCTTGCTTCCCGGATTCACATTATTAATGATTTCGCGAATTGTACTTGCATTAGGAATGGGCGTCTTTATTGTGACTGCTTCGTCCTTCGCTGTAAAAGTAGCGCCACCTGGTCATCAGGCTAGTGCATTAGCTACCATAGCAATGGGCTTTAGCGCCTCATTAGTCTTAGGAGTACCGATTGGTCGATTTATTTCTGCTTCGTACGATTGGAAGATCATCTTTTGGGCTATTGCTTTCCTGGGCTTACTCGCGATTTTTGCTATTGTAAAAGTCATTCCCGTAACAGAAGCAGAGACGCCGATACCCCTTACAAAACAACTTGGCATTTTGAAAAACCCTAAAGTTACGGCTCTTTTTCTTGTGACATTCTTCGTATTTATTGGATATGGTATATTCTACACGTATGTTACACCGTTTATTAATGAAGTCTCACCTATGAGTAATACAGCACTAAGTCTAACTCTCTTAGGTTTTGGTCTGGCAACTTTAGTTGGATCGAGACTAGGTGGATTTATGTCAGATTGTTTAGGGATCAATGCAACCCTGTTTTTGGGCATGGCAATCAACGCTCTTGCATTGATACTGCTTGCTACTATCGCTGGTGCTCATGTTCTTACTGTTTTATTACTTTTAATTTGGGGGACTGCGGCTTGGACATCAGGTCCAACGTTACAGTATAACCTTGTAAAAATCGCCCCTAAATCTTCTGGCATCATTCTAAGCTTGTCCAGCTCATTTATACAATTAGGAATGGCTAGTGGAGCTGGTATAGGCGGGATTGCAACTAGCCAATTAGAAATTCAATCCATTGCTTGGATAGGAGCTGCAGCCATCTTCATAGGAATAGTTATGTTAATAATGTCTTTAAAATTATCGCTATTTACTAGAACGCAATCGGTCAGACAATAAGCAATTGATTACTTTCCATTTTTTCTTAACTGCAAACCAATATTGTCCGTGTTTTTCATCACTTTCGTTGATTTCTATGGAGGGCAAAAAGGCCGTTTAAAAGCCTCGGGGAGAAATGCCGATGAAATTAAATTTATGACCTTTTTCACATTTGGACTAGGAAAGACGCGCCGCGAGGCACTAGACCGGAGACGTGCAATGGAAAATCCAGAAGATTTGCCAGAACGATTGAGACATCTCTCAATGCTCTTAGGTGTCCCACTTTCTGAATCAGCTGTAGACGAACCATTAACGTCTATTCAACTCCGCTCCGCGCGCTACAACAGAATTCCCGCGTTAATAAATCAACTCAAGCGATTCGACTCGCTAAAGAGGGTTATTCACCGCTAGATATTATTGCTCACGGTGTTCTAGATAATACGCCTGGTGTGGTGGGGACTGCTGAAGATGTAGCAGATTATTTACAAGAATGGTTTGAAGCAGGCGCAGCTGATAGTTTTGTTATAGTTGCCGATCGACTTAGTGATGCTTTATCCGACTTTGTAAATCAAGTTATTCCTGTTTTACAAGAACGTGGCTTGCGTCCAGAAAACTACATGGGTAACACCCTCAGAGAATATATGAATCTAGATTATCAGCTAGGCGTTGACCCACGTATTTTAAATGAATCAGATCAGATTAGATGATTAGGAAATATAAGATTAAAGATTGTAGATAGTTATAGAACGTTTGACTCGTTATTGTCTATTTATTTTTGAGTCATATTAGCAAGTAGATACCATATGAAAATAAATTAGGGGGATTTATTTATGTCTGAAAAAAAACAAATGTTGCTTGGTTTAGGATTTACAGGGGCATACGGTGCAAATGCTAAAGCTTGGAAAAGTGAGGGTGTCAATGTGACTACTTATCCAGATATTAATGCAGATATTCGCTATGCTCAACTTGCTGAAAAAGGTAAATTTCAATTTATATTTGTAGGTGATTTCCCTGGAGCAATACCCGATGATAACAGAGAGGTGCCATCGATGACGATTGAACCTATCATTACTGCCACTGCAATATTACAACAAACAAAACACATTGGTGTGGCGTCAACTGTACATACTCAGTGGAATTATCCTTTTACTTTAGCACGTCAATTTAAAGGGATAGATTTAATGAGTGGTGGACGTATTGCTTGGAATGCTGTTACGGGATCAAGTCCAAAGGTAGCAGAAAACTTTGGTGTAAAACTAATGGATAGTAGATCACGTTATGAAAGTCATTATGAGTTCGTAGAAACTGTACAGCACTTATGGGCAACATGGGGAAAAGATGCTCTAAAAGCTGATAAAGAAACCGGTGTATTTGCGGATTATAGCCAAGTAAAACCTGTTCATATATCTGGTAAACATATACAGGCAAATGGAGCCTTGCCAATTCCACCTTCACCACAAGGACAACCGGTCATCTTTCACTCTGGTGGATCTCCAAATAGTATTGCGTTTGCAGGACGCTATGCGAGTGCAATGATTGGTGAAGTGTGGACGAAAGAACAAGGTATTGCTACAAGAAATGCACTACGCCAGGCTGCGATAGACGCGGGTCGAAATCCAGATGAGATTAAATTTATCGCAGGACTCATGCCGGTTGTTGCAAATTCTAAACGTGAAGCAATAGATCGTCACGCAAGTTTTATGGATGAAAATATAGTACAACAACGTGCATTTCATATCGGAATGATATTAGGAATCAGCTTAACTCCTCAAGATTTAGAACGCCCGATCGCACCAGAACTTTTAGACAAGGTAAAAATCGACCGTTACTCTGATCCTCGTGCTGAGAATGTTTTAAAGGTGGCGCGTGAAGGTTGGACATTACGCGATATCATTTATCATTCTGTAATTGATTACCATCCTGCAACATTAGGTGATGCAAAAGAAACTGCGGATTACCTAACTGAAATGTTTGAAAGTGGCGCAGCAGATGGCTTTTGGATACTACCAGATGCTTATGAAACCGACTTTAAACGTTTTGTAGAAGAAGTGGTCCCTATCTTACAGGAACGTGGTGTATTCCATGAAGATTATGATGGAGAGACATTAAGAGAAAATCTTGGTGTGCCCTATCAATATGGTGTAGATAAACGATTATCTTAATAGAAGTAATATAGAGCACAGGCTGATAATGGCCTGTGCTTCTTTTTATAAAAGCTTCCGAAAACTTGTCGGTATTTAGTTTACATATCATGACATTATCGGAAGGGAAAGGAGAAGATTAATACATTGTTAGAATTAAGGGAGGGGCGCTGAATACCCAACGTCATCTCCTCTTTTTCGATTCACATAGAAGAAATTTTCCCTTTTCCTTATCGTTCGGTGGTCAGCAATTAGCGGGTCTCCTCATCATAAAACTGAAACTGGTCCCGGCTGATCACTCCTCTGAGAATTCAAGTGCTTCCACGCGCGTTCACAACGGCAGACAGAATTCCGGACGAACCTCACTGCCTGTGCCATTTTCGTAACAGGTATTGCCCGCAAAAACAAAATTCTTTGAAGAACAGGTCATTACCGAACTGCATGTCCGTGTTCGCCGCGAAATCTTTTTTTGCTGCCTTTGCGTATTAGGAAGCTGAAAGGTATTCGGATATTACACGGATGGTCTCCTCTGCATCACTGATATGGGGATTGTGGCCTTCGGCATCCATCAGGTGGTATTCACTGTCTTTTATCTGGCTATGTACGTACTCGCCAACGCCTTCTGGAGCGATTATGTCATTACGTGTCTGAAGAATCAACGTCGGAACAGTGACTTTTCTCAGTTCCTCACGGACATCCGACAGAAAAGTGGCTTCCGCAAAGTTGCTGATTACGTCCGGATCATTGCCGCATAATAGTTGCTCGAATTCAGCCGCCAGATGAGGACGTTCAGCGTTTTGCATAACCACCGGCGACAAAAAACGCGCAAATTCGTTATAGTCAACTTTAATCATTTCCAGTAGGCCTTCGATTTCCGCTTTTTCAAATCCGCCCTGATAGTCCTGCTCATTGAGAAAATACGGAGAAGGTCCAATCATAATCAGGTTCTTCATCAATTCCGGGCGCTCGACCGCCGCCAGAGCACCGATCATGCTGCTGACCGAATGGCCGATAAACACGATATTTTCAAGGGACAAGGCGTCGCATAATTCCAGTAGATCCTGTTTATAACCATCCAATGTCCGGTACCGTTCCTTTTCATAAGCAGATTTATCACTTCTGCCGGACCCGACATAATCAAACAGTACAACCCGATATTTCGTTTCGAAAGCAGGGGCAATCTTGTCCCAGACGTATTGGTCACAACCGAAGCCGTGCGCGAACACCAGAACCTTCTCGGTCTGCCCTTTGATCCTTACATTATTTCTCTTCATTACTTGTTCAGCCGTATTTTTTGTTGCTGTCATACTGTATCGCCTCCTTTTGATGTAAAATCTTTTTTATCACGGAACAGAACTATATTTCATTAGAAATATAGTCAATAACTTTGAGGCTTTACTTGAATTTCATCTATTCTTTTGGATACAAGAGAGCAGTAGTAATTTCAAAAGGTAAGCTATATTTTCTCTTTTTATTTCAAGGGAAGTATTTTTGTATTTTTTTATGAAAAATTTCAATATTTTTAGAACTCTTTATGAGTATACCATAAATGAGAAAGCAAAAATTTTCTTGCATAAATGAAAAGAACTGAAAAAGAAAGACTTTTTCTTGTAGAAATACGTCACACAATCAAAGTGGGAGTGGCGATAAGAGTCGAGCATATGCGTTTATAATGTAGCGACTAAGCAGACCGGGCGCTTGAACACCGCATAATTGAATTCTTTGAATAAAACTGGTGTCTTGGAAATATAACTCAATGCTATTGAATTTAAAAAAACCCAAGACAAAAGCGAAATCCTTATAAGGGATTTCGCTTTTTAACTAGTTCTTTTTTATAGTGCTGAAGAGGGTTTCGATTCTTTTTGTGAGTCCGTTTTTTGCTCCTCGTTAGAAGAACCCGAAACTTTCTCTTTGACTTGTGCAGTAACTTTGGTTGCCTGTTCTTTTGCCGCACTTACCAAGTCGGTTGCTTTTTCTTTCACTTGGCTCCATGTTCCGCTTTCAGTTCCGTCAGCATTGCCGCTTGCCAACTTCTCTTTAAGGGTTACTTGAAGTTCTTTGCCGCTTTTCGGCGTTAGGAGAAGGGCGACTGCTGAACCGATTGCAGCTCCGCTTAGGAGACCGGTAAAATACCTGCCGTTCGGTTTCCTTTTAGCTGGAGCTGGCTCTCCGTTGATTTTTCCGGCTCGCTGCAAGCGCTCCTTCACTTCCTCTACAATCTCGTAGATGGTCCGACCGCTTGTTTCTACGAGAGAACCTTTGAATTGAACGCCGTCATAGCTTTCTAAGCTGCGGACGACCAGCACATCGTATCGGGCAGCCTTTGATTTCTGCTCGAGCATGTCCGCCTGATACCCACTCTCTTTTAATGCTTGTTGGATATCTGTAAACGGATGTTCTACTGCAATTCTTGGCATATTGTCCAATCCCTTCTGTATGACCGTTATTCTAATGTCGTTCCCTATTCACTGCTTGGGTCAAACTTCCACTCGTATAATTGCAGATGAAGAAGATTAGAAAAGATAAAAACTGCCCTTCTCAAGTAAGAATATCTGGAGAAAGGCAGTTTGTTATTTCTTTATCGAAGTCTTAACGATGCGTATTTCCTGAAGCAGCGCGTCCATCTTTTTCAGGGAAGACGTTCTTGTCCAGGTATTTATGGAAGAACCATTCCCCTGCGCCAATAACCAAGGCGGAGATAAGAGCTGCTTGAATGATGTCTTCAGCGTTCTCGATCAATGCATCGCCCAAGAGCCAAATGACTAGGAATGAAAGGATGATATCGGCAATCGTGGCCAGCATATTGCGTTTCTTATGGTCGTCATGGCGATCGTGGCCAGCCGAGTGGTTGTTGCCAGTTTGTTTATTTGATGCGCCGTCGCCGGTTTTTCTAAAGATCATCAAATCACCTAATACATAAGCGATGAGCGTCAGAACGAGGCTGATCAGAAGCGTTTTCTCGATCTCCACGTCGTAGATTCCTGTTAGGATGACTAAAAGGACCACTGCAATCATAACGAATTTCATAATAAGGGCTTTTACATGGTTCATCTGATTTCCTCCTCTCAATTTCTCAATTTTATCCTTGCCTTAAGTAGAGTACCCGTTAAGAATCCTTTTAATCCTTGTTTTCAAAAATAATGTAGAAGTTTTTAAGACTTTTTACGTGCAAGGCAGACTATTTTACGGTTAGAACGGGAATTATTATATACAGAGAGAACAGGAGGAAAGGAGAAGCGGCATGACATCTGACAGCGGAAGCGGTAAAAAGAAAGTAATAGGAGCAGGATTGGACGATGATTACAAGGTACTAAAGACCATCCTAGAAACTGGACTTTACTCCGTGTATCTTGTTTCATCAACCGACCGATTTGATCTCAGGAATAAAGTCATGGTAATTGACCACCCTCCTGCCCAGAAGCCTTCCACTCATTTTCTAGCCATAGAAATAAAGGACACTTCAACCACCTACGAATTGATGGAAGAGATAAGCACAGTAGTGGAAAACCATTTTGCTCAAAAGCGTTGAAATTCTCAAGTCGGATGGTTGCTACAAATTCATCGGAACTAAAGCGAGGAACATTAAAAAATAGCAGGATAGCCATTTCACCTGCCATCCACACTTCGGTTTTCGGTAGAAAGAGAAGATGGAGTCATGGAGGTTAGGAATTCGGCGTATTAAACCAATAAAAGTAATTTGGTTTAGATATTACCGCTTATAGGAAGAAAAGAAGCGAAAGGTACAGCTTCTTTTCTTCCTATTGTCCGTATAAGGGTCCTGTTCCGAACGGTATTTTCGTATAAAAGTATTTTCGGCATTTCTTTTCTTCTGTTGATAACTTTATCTTTTAATTAAAAGAAAAGATTCGGAAAGTCTGGGGTGTTAGCAGTAGCGTCCTAGCATCACCGGAAAAGATTAACTGCAGACGGAGAGGGTAACCTTCTATATACGTTAATTTTCATCGGTTGAATAGAGGCACTTCATGCTCCCTGATCGGGAGTCGTACCAAGAAAAAATACCTTTGTTAAAAGGAGATTAAGCTATGACAAACGACAAAACGGTTCAACAGGAGATTGAGGACTTCATCTCTTCCTTTCTGCACCAGCAATTTGGCGAGAGTCCCCAATCGGTAAAGGCTTCCATCCGAAATCCTTTTATCGCCATTCATCTAATCGGTTTTTCGCTGCCGGGTGAAAAGATGCTCTTAAAAAGAAAGGAAACCAAACGGGTGGGCGAGACGCGGGATCTCTTGTTGAACGGAGTCAAAACGGAATTGTTCCAAGAACTGACCAGCCTCACAGGAACTGACGTGAAGGAAGTTTACGCAGATTGGAACTTTGAAAAGGAAAGCGGCCTGCTGCTTGTGGTGCTGGATGCGGAAGCCGATCCGGCTTCCTTGACCGTCCCGGAGGGCGTGGATAAAGAGGCCTTGCACGAGAAGATCATTCGCATCAGCCAAAAAACGCAAAAAGCACCCGATGCCATCGAAAGTTATTGGCTGAATGACACGACGGTGCTGATTAAACGGTCGGGCATCATGGTGGAGATCGAAAAAGAGTTGATCAAAAACGGGGCGATTGAAGAACTGCGGTTAGCCAAACGGCCGCTCGAACACCGAGTGATGGAATTCTTTCAGCTGGAACCGGTGTTGAAGCAGAAAATCAGCGACTTGTTTGTCGACTGGCACTTCGAGGAGGACAAATCGTATATGGTCCTCCTATTGGAGTCAACATCAGACTAGGCAGGACAGGCTTTTCTTCGGCAGAACAAAACAACTAAAAATGAACGGTTTTCAAAAGGGAGGAGGCTTGGGAATGACAAAAGAACAAACAGCACAAGGTGAAATCGGAAGCTATATTTCCGGTGTATTTCGCAAGTACTTTGGCAAAGGCCCCACATCGGTCTATGTCACCATCAATCGGCCGTTTATCACCATCCATTTCCGCGGGTTCCTGGCGCCGATGGAGCGGATTCAGGTGAAGCAGAAGGAAACGAAACGCGTCTTGGAAACAAGGGACCTTATGATGACGGATTTGAAACCGGAAATCATGCAAGGCCTCAAGGAAGTGGCAGCGCTTGAAGTAAAAGAAATGTACGCCGATTGGAACTTGATAAAAGAGACCGGCATGATCATCGGTGTCACGGAAGAAGATTGGGAAGCTGGAAAGTGGACAGACGACGCGGCGGAACAGGCATTTAAGGAAGCGATGGAAGAGGCAAGCCACAAAGCGGAAAAAGTGCCAGGCCGTACGGAGACGTATTGGCTAAGCGATAAAGTCCTGTTGGTCCGCCGATCGGAGATTTTGGTGCAGATCGAAAAGGAATTGATCAAAAACGGCTATGTGGAAGAGCTGAAACTGAGCAAGCGTCCGCTGGAGCATCGGATGCTGGACGAGGTTCCATTAGAAGCATTACTAAACCGGCGCATCAGCGAAACGTTCCTGGATTGGAACTTCGATGCGGATCTGAGCTACATCGTCTTTCTGCTGGAGCCAAAGAAAGCATAAATGGAATCAAGCACAACGAACAGACAAACAAGTAGATAAACAGTCCACCCGCTGCGGTGGACTGTTTTAGTAGTTACGTACTGAATTTCGATGCCGAAAAAAGAACCGTTCCCTTAAAAAGTGTTGGGAGTGCATAGGAACGTTCATGAGTTGTAATATAAATACAAAGGGGGAGAGGATGATGCGGTACTGCACCCCAAAAGTTAGAGTTACAAATCTAACTTTTGGGGTGCTTTTTCTATGATGAAATATAGCGAAGAATTTAAACTAAAACTGGTTAACGAGTATCTGGCTGGTTCGTTGGGCTATCCACGTTTAGCCAAAAAATACGGTATATCCAGTCACGGACAAATTGCCCGCTGGGTACGAGCTTCTCAGGCATTCGGACAAGAGGGATTGCGAAACAGGCAGAAAAACCGGGTGTATTCTGTTCAATTCAAATTGGATGTATTACACTTTATGAAACAAACAGGCGCTTCTTACCAAGACGCAGCGATTGAATTCAAGATGCACAACCCGACGCTCATTGTGAAATGGAAGCAGGCGTTCTTGACGAAAGGGACAGAAGGCCTGAGAACGAAAGGACGGCCCCCCGTGGCGAAAAATCCGAAAAAGAAACCGGCAAAACCAGCTGGGACGATGTCCCGTGAAGAACAACTTGAGCGCGAGAATGAGCTTCTCCGCTTGGAGATTGCGTATTTAAAAAAGTTAGACGCTTTCCAGGAGAACCCGGATGCCTTCCTCGAAAAGCACAAGCAGCGCTGGCGTTCGAACTCCAAGCAGAAGGATACCGACCAAAAGATGTGCTGAAGATTGTCGGTCTGCCGGAAGCCACGTATCATTACCACCGTGGGCGATTCGGTTTGGAAAACCCGGATCTGGAATGGAAAACCGTGATCCGGACGCTGTTTGAAAAACACGAAGGCCGTTACGGGTATCGCCGAATCCATTTGGAATTGAAGGCGCAAGGGTACATCATCAACCACAAGAAAGTCCAGCGCATCATGGGTGAATTAAACCTAGCTTGCATCAAGTTCATCCGGAAATCACGCTATCGCTCCTATAAGGGCCAAGTGGGTACCATCGCAAAAAACCGATTGAACCGCCGGTTCCACGCAGCGCACGCCTTGCAAAAAATCGTGACGGACGTCACCGAATTCAAATGTACAGGCGAGGAAAAGCTCTACTTGAGTCCCTTGATGGATCTGTACAACGGCGAAATCATTGGGATGGGAATATCAAAACGCCCCACCCTCGACTTCGTCATGGACTCGCTGCACCAAGCCTTGCCGGTCATCGGAGACCGGGCTGCGTATCGGACAACCATCCACTCCGACCAAGGTTGGTATTACCAGCACCGGTACTGGGTGAAGACATTGAAGCAGCACCGAATTTTCCAAAGCATGTCCCGAAAGGCGACGTGTGCCGACAATGCGGCCATGGAGAACTTCTTTGGTTTGCTTAAACGGAGATGTATTACGGAGAAGAACTGGTCTCATACGATGAATTGAAGCTGAAAATTGAACAGTATATTTACTACTACAATCACGAACGCATCAAAGAAAAATTGGCCGGCATGAGTCCGGTGAATTACCGAATTCATGCCAGCCAATTAGCTGCATAACTAAAACTCTAACTTTAAGGGGTCACTACCACATCTTCTCTCCCTTTGTTATTGTTTCCTAAAAAGTACATATGTGACCGCTTAGTGTGGAAACGCATTCGTGTATTCCATAGTGCTGTTACTGAAGTAGGCTCCACATTGTGGCAAATACATTTTGATTCATTTCAAAATATACACCCATAAACCCGTAATAGATATATCCATCCTTGAGTAGAGTTAGGCGGATCCTTGAACCGTCATCCAAGTCAACAGTCAGCTCTTTGTATTCCTCATTATTCTGGGAGTCTCCGATCGGGTCGAAGTTTTGTTCCTGGGGTAGAGGTTTTGAGTTATTCAGCTCTTCTAAGAAGGCATACAATAGCGCCATGTCTGAAAGCGGCTCATAATTGTCAATGCCGTTATCCCAAACACTAAAAGAATAATTTCCATTTATCAAGAAAAATAGTAAGAATATTGTGTATTTTTTGTATAATTGTGATAACATTATTTTCATAGGAGTTTCATATTGTTAATTAGGATATAAAAGTCTTAACCAATTTTTTGATACTGGGATTCAGGGGAATGAACTTTACTATAGTATGTAAAATATTTTAGAAAAGGGGAGGAAAAACGATGACGAAAGTTTCGTGGTCAAGATTGTTGTTCTTTACAATGCTGATCTTTTTATTGGCTTTGGCAGCATGTGGCAATGATGAAACTTCAAACGAAGAATCAACGGATGATTCGGATGCTACAACAGAAGAAAGTGCTGACGAGAGCCCTGAAACAGCAGAAGGTACTGAGGAGGGCGTTGAGGAAAGTGCAGATGGAGAATCTGCAGAGACTGAACCAAAAGTTACTGAGTTTGAACCAGCATTTCCAGAACAAACAAGAGCACCTGCAGTAGTGACTGAAACAGAACTTGATGTGGAAGTTGTTGTTGACGGTCTTGGCGTGTCTTGGGGTATGGCAGAGTTTGAACCAAATCGCTTACTTGTTACGCAAAGAGATTCAGCAGAACTTCTTATTGTAAACCTTAATGAGTTCTCTGTTTCAGAACCAATCGAAGGCACACCAGAAGTAAACAGCGAAGGTCAGGGCGGTTTACTTGATGTAGCCATTGCACCTGATTTTGACGAATCAAGATTAGTATTTTTGACGTTTTCTCAAGATGTTGATGGTGGTACTTTAACGGCTGTCGGTAAAGGTGTTTTATCAGAAGATGAAGCCTCACTTGAAGATTTTGAAGTAATCTTTCAAGCAGAACCAGCATATGATGGTGACTTACACTATGGTGGACGTATTATCTTTGATGATGAGGGCAACCTATTCTTAACAACTGGTGAACGTTCAGATGATCCAATTCGCGAACGTGCCCAAGACTTAGATGCTTACTTAGGTAAAGTAATTCACATTACACAAGATGGAGAAGCAGTAGATACGAATCCATTTATCGAAGATGAAGAAGCACTGGATGGCATTTACAGCTACGGTCACCGTAATATTCAAGGTGTGGACTTCCACCCTGAAACAGGAGACTTATGGATTGTTGAATTCGGACCACAAGCTGGGGATGAACTGAATATTATTGAACCAGGCAATAATTATGGATGGCCGATTGTTTCTTATGGTATCGAGTACTCTGGTGAATTAATCAATGATGGTATTTCAGAACACGAGGCGCAAGGCTTTATTGAACCAAGATATTATTGGGATCCAACAAGTGCGCCAAGTGGTATGGCTTTCTATGATAACGATGCAATTCCTGAATGGGAGAACAACTTGTTCATCGGTGGTTTAGTATCGAGCTATATTGCACGTGTCGTTATTGAAGGTGACACCATCGTTGGAGAAGAACGTCTATTAACTGATGAAGGCGAACGTTTCCGTGATATTCTTGTAACTGAGGATGGCGCGCTTATTGCAATCACTGATGGCGGTGTGATTTATAAGATTACTGCAGCAGGTTAAGGTGACGCAGTTGAAAGCACAGAAGAAGACGATGTTGATACTGATGAAGACGACGAAGCTGAATAATTTATTATTCTTAAAAAGCACCCAACTTTATGTCAATGTCATCAAGTGCATTTAAACTTAACTTAGGCAACACGGCTTCTCCTTCCTATGAATACGGCACATGCTTATGGATTTTGGAAATTTTTTT
This sequence comes from Planomicrobium sp. CPCC 101079, assembly GCF_007859275.1. Taxonomy (GTDB): domain Bacteria; phylum Bacillota; class Bacilli; order Bacillales_A; family Planococcaceae; genus Planococcus. The sequence continues at coordinate 39,265 of NZ_VOHC01000003.1, forward strand.
ATTCCAAGAAAAAAGAGTACCAAATCGGAAGTGAAATGGAGGTCCTTTTAATTTGCATTTTTCCTTTTTGTACTCTTAAAAGATCCCGTTATCTTCAGGGTGTTTTTCTTTTGCTTCATAAATAAGTTTGAATATTCGTTTGAAGGGGAACCGGGGTATGTAGACTTTTCAAACTAGGGGGATCAATATGGAAAAAAATAATCGTGATGATTCTATCCGAAAAGACGGGCAAGATACTCAGCAATTCCAGGCGGCGGATCCGGGTACAGACAGGAATATCGAAAAAAGAGAACAAGGGGATAACGAACTTCGAGAAAGAGGAAGTTCAAACACTAACAACGATAGTTCGAACGAGCCTTACCTTTCAGATGGAGAAACCACACTTAGAAAAAAAGACCCGAATAATCCAGCGGACTGGCGGGAATCGGAAGCACCAAATCCGAGTAGAGAAACCGGTTGGCAAAAAAGCAATGATTTCGATGACACCATTCGGGAACCAGCGGGAACCTTTACAACGGGGGAACGCGGAAACGTTATCAACAGCGCAACTTGGGATCCGGAGAGTCACATAAGTGAAGACGATGTAGCGCACGTAGATGTGAATGATTACATCCAAACCAGTTCACCTAAAAACCAAACCGAGAAACAACAGACCAAACTTCCTGAAGAGCGTTTAAACATGAACAAAGACCGTGTTCAAAAGGAGAAGTAAATATAGGAAAGTACGTGATGGAGGAAAACCATTCCATTGACGTGCCGATAGAGCTGAAAGGATGAACCAATCCTTCGGCTTTTTTATATACAAAAACCAAAGGAAACAGGTCTGGTTCAAATCAGTGCAGAAAGCTCGGGAGTTGAATTGCAGGCGCCTTTTAGTGGGATAAAGCAATCGAACTCGAATTTCCGTGAACAAGGAAGTGCCGTAATAGAATTTTTCAGTTCCATATAATACTGTCTTTGTAAAGCAACAGCAGGTTAGATGGGAATTTCTGATTAATCTAAAGCGCACTAACCATTTATCGGAAGTTTAAAATAAAAGGTCTTACTAAATAAAAACTGAATTGAGCTCTGAATGGAAGACGCTTAAAAAAGTGCATACCATTTTAGGGCTCAATTGATTGTAGTGACAATTTAGGATGTTCTCTTTTTAATGAAAGAGTCTTTTATAAGTTAGATTTGTGTATTTTAAGAAACTCATGAAAAACATTAGCAGTCCATTATTTCATCTCATACTGCAGCCGCGAACAAAACTTCTAAAAATTACTGTTATAAACCTGAGAAGCAGAGAAGAAAATTGTAATTTTCTTCTCTGCTTTTTTATATTGGTGTCAAACTGCCTTCATGATTTCTGAACAAAAACTTCGGAAAGAAGTAACCGAAGCATTGCATGAATTGTGCAAAACAGGGGGGTATTCAATAGATTCAATAATGCAAGATTAGTTTACATATAAGGGATTCTCTGAAGGGTAGAAGCCGATAGAAGTGACTTCTATCCTTTTTTTGTTCGTAAAAGTGTACTGTTACGAACGCTCAAATTAGATTTGCAAAAAAACATAAAATTTCTAATACTATCAGAAATCAATAAAATAGGAATGTTCTTTTCAGTATAGTGTTCAGCTACTTCTTAAGTTAGTGAAGTAAACCGGGACAGAGAAATCAGAAAAATGATTTCGTCTTATCCAGCATGATAAAGTCGATTGAATATAAAGTAGAGTTCATAACTTAATTATTTAAATTTTGAATAAAACTGATTGTTAGTGTTTTAAGGTAAATTAAAACTTCTCAAGAGGTTTGTACTCTGAATATATTTATAGTCTACGCATTCATTGTTCTTCAATAAATTCTATATAAACAAATCGAATAAAATTAGTCTCTGTATATAGCTTCAATTCTTCTATATCTGTTAGGTCAGTATTTTTGAAATAGAGGGTGTCTCCATTATTTAGAGATGCGTTTAAAGTTCCTCGAACTTCAAATGAAGTTAGGGCTATTAATAAGAGATGAGTTTCATGGTTCTGTTCTTTTAAACAGGGTAATGAATAGCTTACATATCTTACATCAAAAGCTTCTACTTTCATTAGAGAGGAAATAGACGGTGCAGTCATAAGATTTAGATTTGTTACCATACCTTCACTGGTTGTATACCACTCACCTTCGTATGCATCCTGGGCAAATGGCGGCAAATTCGAAGTATGATGCCCTTGGTGTGCCAACCTTAAATTTCCTTTAAGCACCATTGTTCGTCTACTATAGCCAGGTAATTTTGTGAAAACTGTTTTCTCTTTCTCAATAGTAGCTGTACTCACTCGCCATTTAAATTGTTTTTCAGCGTAGGAACTACATTCTGGATAAATCAGTATTTCTGTCGATGTCCCTCCACTCCAGATGATGGTATGTAATTCATCTTTGCGAATTAACTTCATATATTTTCCCCTTTCATTCTAGTTATCAAAAAATAAAAGATTCAGAAAATAACTTTACATATTTATATGCTATGTTATATTAACTAACATATCAAATAAATTTATTTGAAATTTAATTTAATGAATAACTTTATTCAAAACGGAGTGGTGTTATGGATAAAATAGATAGTCTTGAGAAGTTTAATAAAGATCTTCAAGTACTTTTACGAAAAAAAATATCTAATAATAACCGAAAAATTGCAGAATATATGTTATTTAACGATAAATCAATTGCCTTTATGACAGCTTCGGAGTTATCTGAGAAAATTGGCGTCAGCCAACCAGCTATTACTCGTTTTGTAACAAAAGTTTTGGAGTATCCAAGTTTCTCAATGTTTAACAATAAGATGAAGCAATTAACGCATTATGAGATAACGGCTGTAGAACGCCAAAGTATAACTTCATTTACTCAACTAGAAACAGTTGAAACTTTCCTGCAACAAGAAATTGATAATTTGCAATCCTTACTTAAATTTGTTGATGACAATCAAATTGACAGCACTTCTAAGAAAATAATGAAGGCTAGAAGTGTACTCGTTATAGGAGCAAGAACTGCAACACCATTGGTCAACTACTTATATTTTTTCTTACGTAAAATTCGGCCATCTGTATTTATTCACACTACTGATGGCAGTGAGGCCTATGATGTCTTAGAAGATTTTAAGGATTCTCAGGCTTTGGTGGTGATGTTTTTGTTTCCTCGTTACCCGAAGGAAATGGTTTCTATGCTTCATTATTTAGAAAATGAAAATTTTGAGTATGTCACGATTGCAGATAGTAAGCTATTGGAGAAACAAGGGATTGGTAAAATCTCTATTATAACGCCGATTACATTAAATTCATTATTTGATTCTTATATACCTACCTTCGCTTTCTTAACCATCCTTCTAAATATTATGAGTAATGTACAATTTGAGGAAACAAAGGACCGTTTAACGAAACTTGAAGAAACATATAAAACAAACCAAGTTTTTTCTAAATATCATAAGAAATAAGGTGAAACCTGATGAAGAATATCTCTACAAATACTTCCTTAACCATCAATGGAGCTCGGTTGCAAACTAACATCGAGGAATTGGGCAAAATTGGATTGAATGAATCCATTGGCTTAGATCGCATCACTTTTTCCTCCTATGATTTAGAAGCAAGACAGTGGTTTATTAATCAACTGAAATCATTAAATCTGTGGCTTGACGTAGACGCTGCAGCAAATATCTGGGCCATCTCATCTAATTCTAGTAACAAAAATCCTATAATAATAGGTTCACATCTAGATACTGTACCTAATGGCGGTAAATATGATGGTGCGTTAGGAGTTTTAATTGGCTTAGAAATTTTAACGACCATACTTGAAAACCGAATTGAAATGCAACATCCTATCGGGGTGGTTTCATTTACCGCCGAAGAGCCTAATCCATTTAACCTTTCTACTTTTGGAAGTCGAGTTGTTACAGGTAAACTCAAAAAATCAGATATTGCAGATGTTCAGACAAAAGATGGTCTTTCACTTGAAACTGCATTGGCATTAGCAGGAGGTTCTATTGAGGAAATTGAAACTGCGAGAAAGAATCCCAATGATTTAACAGCCTATTTAGAAGTCCATATCGAACAAGGCAAACGTCTGCTAAATCAATCGATTCCCATTGGTGTTGTCACAGCTATAACCGGAATTTATAGAGAAGAAATCACTTTTAAAGGTGAAGCGAATCATGCAGGAACTACATTAATGACAGAGAGAAACGATGCGCTTGTAGCTGCATCAAAATTTGTTGTAGCTTTCGAAGAAATTGTTCGTAAGGATCCTTCTGATGAAGTGGTAGGGACAATTGGTCAGTTCTCTATTTCACCTGGGGCTCCAAGTATCATCCCGAATGAAGTGAAACTATTGATGGAAGTTCGAGGAGACACGACCGAAAAAATTAAACATACTATCCAAAAAGTCGAAAAAGTTTTTGAGGAACTAACGAGCCGACAGCCACTTGAAATTGCTAGAAATATCATTTTGGATCAAGCACCAACGAAAATGGATGAGACAATCATCCAGGCATTTGAAAATGCTGTTCCACCTGAAGAAAACTACCTTCTCTTAGGGAGCATGGCTGGTCATGATGCAACACATCTTGCTTCTATTACAAAGGCTGGTATGTTATTTGTTCCAAGTATTGATGGGAAAAGTCATTGCCCAGAAGAATATAGCAGAATGGAAGATATTGAAAAAGCAGCGAATGTTTTATTGCAGGCAATATTCAAACTGGATACAACACTAGATTAGGGGGGGAAGTGCAATGGAAGATATTACTTATGATGTTGCAATAATCGGAGGCGGAACGATGGGTATTGCAACAGCGTACTATTTAGCTAAAGCGCAGCAAAAAGTATTAGTTATCGACCAATATTCTATTCCTAATAATTTTGGCAGTCATCATGGAGAAACACGAATTTTGCGTCTTGGGTATGGAAACGGCGGAATTTACGTACCTCTAGTAAAAGAAGCCCTAACTTTATGGAAAGAACTTGAACAAGAAACAGGTAAAACATTATTCAATCAAACAGGCGCAATTTCCGTTGGGCATCCTGGCTCCGATTTCGTCAAGGAAACTATCGAAAGTTCTCTTAAATATAATTTAACTCACGAAAAGTTAGACGCTAAAAGCTTGATGGCCAGATGGCCAGGCATTTTGGTTCCCGACGATTACATAGCCTGCTATGATCCGCATTCTGGTTTTCTCTATAGCGAAGAATGCGTCCAAACTTATAAAGAAGAATGTATAAAATTAGGTGTAACAATTCTTGAAAATCAGCGAGTTGAAGATATTCAAACATCAGAGGCAGAAGTGAAAATTGTAACAGCGGATACTACTTTAGTAGCTCGCAAAGCTGTTGTTACAGCAGGTGCCTGGATTCCTAAATTACTCCCTGAACTAGACTTGGATATAGAACCTCTTCGTAAAACATTCGGGTGGTTCGAAACGTCAGAGGACAATTTTTACGATAGCCAGTTCCCTTGTTTCGTTTTTGATACACATAATGTCGGCCATTATTATGGTTTTCCAGACTATGACGGCCGAGGTTTGAAAGTTGGACGAATGGATCTAGGTGAAGTGGTTGACCCAGATGAAGTGAATCGCGACTTTTTTGCAACTTCGGATGAAGAAGTTGATCTGCGTTCATTTTTAAGTCGATTTTTACCTCAAGCAAACGGTCAATTAAATGAGGGGAAAGTTTGCTTATTCTCTATGACGCCAGATCATGATTTTATCATCGACTTCCACCCTCAGCACTCCAATGTTGTTATTGCAGGTGGATTTTCTGGACACGGATTCAAATTCGCCAGTGTTATTGGAAAAATATTGACTGACTTAGCGATTGAAGGTAAAACGGATCTGGATATCTCTTTTTTACAGTTGAATCGTTTCTCTAAGGAATCGTCCACTAATGAGCACCTATATAAATTGAACTAAAGAAACTAGCTTTTACAAAATACTTCAGTTGCTTTCCGATTTAGTTTAGCGCCAGTTGCATGATACGCATACTGGGACATGAACAAGAATGTGTTAATAAGGGTTCTCCGTCAAATCCAACGAAATAAATGCAAAACGAAAATTACTTTATCTTCTTTTTGTAATCATTATTGTCAGATTTTTCAAACTATTAATTTGTAATCTTAATGAGAGTGCCAAATATTATTCTTTTAAAAACTCTACTTGTTAAATAAGCAGATTAAACCGAAGGAGGAACCCATGAGTATCTTTTCGGCTGAAGCATTAAATCATAAACATGTGTTGATTACAGGAGCTACTGGTGGAATCGGTTATGAAACAGCAAAGCTGTTAGTCAAGATGGGAGCTAAAGTAACAATCACGGGAAGAAATAGGGAAAAGCTTAATGAGCTGGAAACTGAACTTTTTTTACTGACAGAAGAAGATAAGGTTTTTACAAAAGAGGCTGATCTTACAAATGAAGAGAGCCGAAAAGAATTGATTAGCGGTGCGAAAGAGAAGTTAGGCTTCATTAATGGTTTGGTGAATTCCTCTGGAATTGCAGGCACTGAAGTTATGGAAGAACTGGATGAGCAATTTATCGAAAATATGATGAATGTAAATTTTAAATCCACTTTTTTTCTGACACAGTCCATCTATTCGGACATGATCAAACAACAAGAAGGAGATATTGTAAACGTCGCTTCTCTGTCAGGATTAAGAGGGACCTATGGCAATAGCGCCTATGCAGCCAGCAAATTCGCAGTTGTAGGGTGGAGCCAATGCATGGCAGTCGAAGCTATTGCGCATAATATAAGAGTTAATGCTGTTTGTCCAGGCTATGTAGAAACCGATATGGCAAAAATGCTGATTATAAAAAACGCTGAAAACTCCGGGAATACCTATAAGGAAGCATACGCGAATGCTGAAAGGAGTATTCCATCAGGACGTTTGACGAAACCGGATGAGGTAGCGAATTCTATTGCGTTTCTTTTGACTGATGCAGCCAAGAATATTGTAGGTGAATCTTTGAAAATATCAGGTGGGAGTGTGATGCGATGAATAAGTAACATAGAGCAGCCTAGGCAAGATATGTCGCAGAAACAGAGAACTTGCATATGATACACTCAATCAGCTAAACCAACACTAAGCATCAGAAGCTACATAATTATTAGCAATATTAATCTTGAGTGAGGTGAGGAACCTATGTGGGATGTCGGCATTATAGGAATAGGGACAATGGGCAGCATGGCAGCATGGCAGCTGTCGAGCAAGGGCAAATCCGTAATTGGTTTTGAGCAGTTCGGTATAGGTCATGACCGTTCGGCTGCTGGAGGAGAGTCGAGGCTGTTCCGTACGGCGTATAAAGAGGGACCTGAATATGTACCGATTTTAAAGAGATCACAAGAGTTATGGCGTCAACTGGAAAAAGAGACAAACAGCCATTTGTTACACCTTAATGGAGGATTGACGATTGGGCAACCAGAAGAGGAAACGGTGAAAAATTCCTTGAAGGCAGTAACCGATTTTTCGATAGAACATGAAATTCTAGACTATGTTACAGCCAGCAAGAGATATCCACAGCATCGGCTATCTCAGGACGAAATTATGGTTTTGGATAAAGAAGCAGGATACATTCGACCAGAATTAGCAGTAGTCACTGCGGCGACGCGAGCAGAAGATCTGGGTGCAGAGATTTTGCGGTATACGACTGTTGAAAAGATAGAGCCTAAGAACGATCATGTTGTTGTGACAGCAAAGGGGCAAACTTATAAAGTAAGAAAATTACTTATCACTGCTGGCCCGTGGGCGAAAAATTTTCTTCCGGCTTTTCATCCCTATTTACCAGTGAAAAGAATCTTTTTAACATGGTTTCCAGCTAAAGATATAGAGCTGTATGGCCCAAAGAATTTCCCGGTCTTCACCCGGAGAACAGAAGGGTACCGTTTTTTTGGAGCTCCTACACTTGAAGGATCTATGATTAAAATAGGTACAAGTAAACCAGGCTCTGAAGTTGCGTCTCCTGATCAATTAGCCCCTATAAGTCATGAAGAATTAGCGGATAGCAGTGCAATCGTGCAGAAATATTTCCTGGGTGTCCGAGCTGATCCTGTGAGGGCAGATGTTTATATGGATGCTTTTACTCCGGATAATCAGTCGATTGTAGGCAAAGTACCTGATATGCTAAATACTTATACGTTAAGTGGGTTTTCAGGTCATGGTTTCAAAATGGCTCCGGCTTTCGGAGAACTTGCTGCTAATTTAATTATAGAAAAACAGTCAGATTTTCAGATTGAAACGTTGAATCCGGAACGCTATATACAAAGTATTAAAACTATATAAGGAGAGTGTTGTGAATGACTGCATGGGGTTTTTTCACTGATTTAGGATTGATTGCAGGACTGTTGCTGTTAGGTACAATTATCCGCGCGAAAGTCTCACTAATCCAACGGCTGTTTTTGCCAGCGAGCATTATAGCCGGTATAATTGGGCTTGCATTCGGACCGAGTGGATTCAATTTAATTCCTTTTTCGGATCAAATAGGTACATATCCAGGAGTGCTGATTGCTGTCGTTTTTGGAGCATTACCGCTTGTCTCTCCTAAAATCAATTGGAAGGAAATTTCGAAACGTGTGGGTGGGATGTGGGCATATTCTCAGGCAGCCATGGTTTTAATGTGGGGCGGTGGTCTGTTATTCAGCTTATTAGTCCTTAACTCTATCTGGGGAGACCTTCATAACGGATTCGGCTTGATTTTAGCTGCTGGATTTGTCGGAGGGCACGGTACTGCAGCGGCTATTGGCGCTACTTTTGCTCAACAAGGATGGGAAGATGCAACCTCTTTGGCAATGACATCTGCGACAGTCGGCATTCTTAGTGCCATTTTAATCGGACTAGTATTTATTAAACGCGGAGCATCAAAAGGTCATACAAATTTTATCGGGAACTTCGATGACTTGCCTAAAGAATTGCAAACCGGGTTAGTACCTAAACATTTACGGAAAAATATACAGACAGATACTGTTTCTTCAATTTCCATTGATCCTTATATTTTTCATGGTTCTATTATTGCTGTAGTAGCTATGACTGGTTACTATATCAGCAGTTGGATCGCTTCTTTGCTGCCGAATTTGGCAATACCTGCTTTTTCTGTTGCTTTTTTAGTAGGACTTGCCTTCAAGAAAGTTTTGTCTGCAAGTAAAGCGGATCATTATGTCAGCAAGGACGTTATCAACCGCATAAGTGGAAGCGCCACGGACCTATTGGTGGCATTCGGAATTGCTTCAATCAGTTTACCTGTTGTTCTTGAATATATTGTTCCACTCTCCATTTTATTTGCCTTTGGCTTGTTCTTTGCTTGGACATTCTTTTATGTCCTTTCTCGCCGGTTCTTCGACCAACATTGGTTTGAAAAAGGGATTTTCACATGGGGATGGACAACAGGAACCGTCGCTATGGGTATTGCTCTATTACGGATTGTAGACCCGGAATTAGAGAGTAATACCTTGGATGATTTTGGAATGGCTTATATTCCAATTGCACCAGTAGAAATTTTAATCGTCACCTTTGCACCGCTATTAATCGTCAATTCTCAGTCTTGGCTGTTCGTCGGCATTACGCTTACTTTTGGACTTGCCATATTCATAATAGCTAAAATGAACGGTTGGTTCACTTTTAAGCGTGTTCCATTAACCGTTACTAAAACAAACGTGAAAATTCCATAAATTTTTTCTGATAGGATTAGCAGGACATAACATGTACTATATGTTTGTTTGAAGTATGTTCTATATTAAGCGAAAAGAGTATAGTGATAAAGGTCTTAAATTTCTTCAAGTCCGTTCACTATCTACTTTAATTATTGTTTTATATTAAATAATAAAGGCAGATAGCATATAACAAAGCTATCTGCCTTTTACTTGTATTTATTTACTTTGTTCGATTTCGTTAAGCGATTTGCTTCCATCCATGATAAGACCTGTTCACTGTCTTTGTTGGACAAGTTGGTATAGAGGGGAGTATATTCTAAGTTTGATGCCACTAGCTATTGTAATTGGCATGTGGTGGCAAAAGTATGGTGTGATTAAATAGGTTTTTACTTACACAACTAAATTAAAGAGTATTCCAGTGTTTTTTAAGCGTAGTTGGATTTTTATCAGTTTTAAATGTAACTTATTGTGAATTAAGTTACATTCGAAGTAAGATAAAACAAACGTCGAATGATGAATCTATATCTGATTTTTTTTGTTCCTTGATTTTTTGTCTGTGTAAAAAATATAACCAGCATTTAGAATGAACAATACTATTGCGGATGTTAAAAAACCAAGTATTGCCGGTATATTTGGCCCCGTTATTAAGTAGAAAATAGTAGCTAAAACAAACGCAGTAAAGCCAGCCATACTCATTTTCCATCGGGAATTTTCTATTTTCTCCATCCTAGTGATCCTTCCTTGTCACGAAAATAGTAGTTATCTCAAAAATTACTAGTTATGAAGCCTTAAGTTGGACTAGCTTAAGACAATTATCTTTTTAAAAAAAGACAATAACTGTTTTTAGTATAACCAAAAATAAAGAATATTTTTCAAAAATTTCGAATGTAACTTAATTGCTATTAAGTTACATTCGAAGTACTTGATTTATCTTAATTCTAGTAACATTGGAAAAAGTAAAGTATTGAAAATTTAAGCTATATAGCTGGTTAGCAACCAGCCGTGATCATGATGATTATTGAAATTGACGGTTACTTCAACCAAGCCTTATTGACCGGTAAAAAATGTTCCGAGCAGCAATTGAGGCAGATGTATCGACAAGCAGACCAATTAACTTTTGAAACTCGTGACTTTGCCAATATGTTTTGCCGGCTTCATAACTTTAATCAAATTCCGTATTCAGAGGATATAGAAGTTGATTTTGTCTTGGATACGGATACCGGCAAGATCTACTCTCAGAGTTATTAACTTTTAGGAACCATTTTTCGAGATTTTTTGTTAAATGTGAATGTAACTTATTCTAAATTAAGTTACGTTTACGACAAGGTTTTTTGCGAAAAATAGTCTCACTTAAATTGGAGGTGCATCTTATTGTCTTTAGAAAAAGATACCATGATGAATTCGCTAAAACAAACAGTCATTCCTATATTAAGAGAAAAAGGATTCAAAGGGTCATTTCCCCATTTTTATCGAAAAACAGAAGAACGTGCTGATTTGTTGATGTTTCAATTCAGTATGTGGGGCGGTGTTTTATACGTTGAGATTTCCAAATGCCCTCCAGAAGGATATACCAATATTTTGGGTGAATTTTATCCCCTCAACAAAATGAAGGTTTATCTTGTAACGGGTGGTGGTTTACCTTTGAATAGGAGACGAATCGGGAAGAGCGTTAACGGCATGTTTGAGTTCAATAGGGATAATACTGATCAGGTGGCACTTCAAATTGAGGAAGCCTTAACTGAAGCAGAAGAGTGGTGGGTGTCTTATCCGGATTGGTGCAAAAATAACGACACTATTTAACCCGATTCTGAATGTAACTTATTGTTAAGTAAGTTACATTCATATGCCTAATTCCAAAGGCTTTTCATGAAAACCAAGAAAAACTGATTTCACTAGAAAAAAAGATACATACAAAAGGTTATTCTCAACGGCTTCAAAGTAAGAGTTATAAAACGAAGTAGGTTTACATATCAAATTCTATAGAAAGTTGCTAGTACATAAAGAGATTAACGTATGATTAATAAAGTGGATAAGATAGATGCCCCGACCAAATCATTAGCGATATCTGCTTATAACGACTAAGTGGTAGGTAGCCCGATAAATTATTTAAAGACACTATAATTGTTCTTACAAAATAAAGGTTACTCAGCAGACTACCATACCGCTGAAGCTTTTCTTGAGATGCACTCTAGAAATTCGCAGGAAGCGAAAAAATTATTGAGCGTCATCAAATCCAATTTACACCTTAATTAGGCCAAGTAGATTTTAATAGTTCAAAGGATGAAGAGAAACTTGTAAAAATTTTCTTTTTCAGATTTTATAAAGAAAAGAATTAAGCTTTTCTTTCGACATATACATTAGTCCTAACCCGAACAACAATCCCACCCTCAATAAAGGCAGACTGGATCATTCGAGACTTGGGTTAAAGACTGAAAGAAAAAGACAATTACAGAAATGAAACATAACGATATCATGACTAAAAATGTCTCTCCGTGCTGAATTCTTTTTCGAGTAAATAGATGGGTACTAGAATGACCAAAAAGGTCATAGTAAAAACAAAGAATATTTTCCATTAAGTAAACAAAAATCAAAATACAAGAAATCCTATTCGCGTTCAAGTTCTTCCATCGGCTCTTTCCTGGACGTTCAATTGTTCGAGGACAACTTCTTTATCACTATAGGGATAATAGCGACTGCCGATGAGCATTGTATCTTCATGTCCCTTGTCCGTCAACAGGATGATGTCGCCTTCTTCTGCTTGACGGATGGCATGGCGTACAGCTTCTGCTCGGTCTTCGATGCAGATATACCTGCCATGCTGCATTCCTTTTTCAAAATCATGAAGGATGCTTGCTGGCGGTTCTTTACCTGGGTTGTTGGTCGTAATAACGACGTAATCCGCCACTGATGCTTTTTCCGCCATTATCGGGCGTTTGCCCCGGTCACGGAAATTGCCGCTCCCGATTAAAACAATCAGCCGCCCCTTCCTGAAAGGCAATAAGCTGCTGATTGCTTTTTCGATGGCATCGGGCGTGTGCGAATAATCAATGTACACCACAGGACCTTCCGGATGAGCAAGTTTTTCCATCCGGCCAGCTACAGGAGCAATACGGGAAATGCATGAAAGCATCTTACTGATGCCGAGCCCATACGCATAAAGAGCGGCAATCGCCGCAAGTGTGTTATACACATTGAATTCTCCTATAAAAGAAGTAGAAACCGCATGAACGCCTTCGGGGCTATGCAACAGAAATCCAGTGCCATTCTCTTTATAGTTGATCTGTTCCGCCCAAAAGTCCGACTGCTCCGATAAACCGTAGGTAATCGTTTCAAAGGGCGTCATCTTGGAAAACGCCTCGGACCACGGATCGTCAGAATTGAGCACTGCATATTTACTTTTCGACACATCTTGGCCGAGTTGGGCGAAAAGCAAACCTTTCGCGTAGCCATAATGCTCCATGGTCTTATGGAAATCTAAATGATCGCGGGTCAAGTTCGTAAAAATCGCAATGTCCATAGTTAAGCCCCACATCCGCCCGCTGGTGATACCATGTGAAGAAGTTTCAAAAACCATAGCTTCACAGCCGTAATCGATGGCGTGCTGCATCATTTCTGTGCTCGAGATGATGTCACTAGTCGTATTTTGTGTTGGCACATTGATGCTGTCCATCTGGAAACCAAGAGTTCCTAAAGCAGCAGATTTGCGGCCAGCCGCCTCCAGCAAACTGTAAATCATATGGGAGACCGTCGTTTTGCCGTTCGTACCGGTCACCCCAAAGGTAGTCAGCTTAGTAGAAGGATAACCGTAAAAATGCTGGACAAAGCGGCCCATCACTTTTACCGAGTCTTTCACCAGCACAAAACAAGCGGATTCGGAAACCGTTTCCTTTCTTTCGGCAATAACCAAAGACGCTCCGCGGCGAATCGCTTCTTCCGCAAACTCATGCCCGTCCATCATGCTGCCTTGGATGCAGATAAAACAATTACCGTTCTTTACTTTCCGCGAGTCCATTTGTATTCCGGTAATAGCAAGAGGAACGGCTCCGATGATCGTTTTTATTTTTAGCAAATCCAGCAATTCAGTAGTATTCATTAGCCTTCCCTCCCTAGCTCTTAAAGGTACTTATTTAGATTGAAATTCTGTAATAATCTATACCACAAAAAAAGCTTTATAAAGCGCAAAGTCCTCAATAAAGACAAGTCGATTTTTCAATAGTACAACTGATCGCCTTTTACATACTCTACGGACCATCCATCATATTACATCCCTTCAAGTGATTTCTTCATTTTTTTCATGATCAAATAGCCATTCTTTTCTGCTTACTGTGCCTACACAAGCTCTTACTTTCCGTGAAGAACCGATGACCAATCGGCACGGCAGGATCAGGTTGAGTTTTCTTCTTTTTCATTACTTAGTCAAAGAGAGACGAGGCCGAACTAGCACACCTTCTTTCTATTTCCGTCTGAAAACTGTACTTTTACGAACAGTTGATTCATCATTTTAAAGCATTTAAATAAAAAAGTTATTTAGAAGAAAATAGAATTAACCCACATAAGATTTTTGATGGTGCAGGAAAATATAGGGTTTATTCTTTTACTCTTCTTAGAACGCCTAGACAAGGGGTTAGTAAGAAAATACCTATTCCACAGAAAGCCAGAGATGTCATAGAATTTGTCCAAACGCATAGGGGATCCCCACCACATGGTTGTTAAAGGGGAAGTGTATATGAAAACACTGGAATAAATGGACAATCACCTCTTACTAGCACTACTTATACAAAATACGATGTTAATCCAAAATTATGAAAGCAAAAAAGAGATCAAGAAGGAATTGTATTTGGTAAGAATGGAAGTATTTGAAATGCTAATAATCACTATCAGACTTTCCAAAGAATACAATAGGAGATGGGAATTATGGATATTAAAAGTTATATATGGGGATCAAACATACTCCATTTGCATTTAATAGAAAGTCAATGGACTATTTTGAATGATAGAGTAGTCAAAAAAGCAAAAAAGCGAAATTACAACTAAGCTTATAATTTTAGAGGGAGAAAATTGTAAAGAAGTAGAAAGTCTTTAAATACATGTACTCTATAACGGTGGAAATAAATGCTAATATAAATGTGGTGTGAAGATTTCAAAGAATATAATGATCAAAAAATCACTTAGGAACGACTGGTGGGAAAATGGAGTGATGACATGGCATCAAAGAGATTATGGAGGCAGTTCTAAAAGTGGTGGACAGCAACAACGAACGACTGTTAATCCTAGACGACTGGGTAATTACCAGGAGTACCAGTACTGCTAATCCCCCTATGGAGGAAGCGGCCATTGCTGATTTTGAAAGTCAGATTGGGCATCAGTTGCCAAAGGACTATCGGTCTTTTCTGCTGGAATACAACGGGGTGCATATTTACCAGCTTATTACGGATTTAGGTGGCAATGGCTGAGGCGGATTGCATGTGTTTTCTATCAAGGAACTGATTGAGAATCTGTTTTACATGGAAGTGTACCCTGTTTTTTTGCCAATACGCAGTGCTGATGACCAATACTTGGCCATCAGTCTGGAAGCGATTGAGAATAAAGACCCCAATTACCTTTACCGAATCGATAACAATGAAGGGCCACCAGCTTTGACCCTGAACTTCCATCTGTTTTTAAATCGTTATGTGGCGGCTCAAGGTGCTACATTCTATGAATGGCCGATTTACAGCGCGGCTGGCCGCTATTACTTGGAGGGCGATGAATAAACTATTCATAGGTGTCCAGTAATCAATAGCTATGTAATAACGAAGGCAGAGCAGATGCTTAATGTTAGCATCTGCTCTGCCTTTAGGTTTGTAAAAGTGTAACTTAAAGAATCATCAGCAAAGAGATGGGTATATAAATAAGAAAAGATAATCAATCTGGAATCGGTATGCTGTTGGTATTTTACAGCAACTCCAGCAACAAATATAAATCCGAAATCTTACTTTGAATAGCTTCAAGCGTCCAACCTCTCATTTGAGCAACTATAGCAGACAACTTAAAACAGAATTCTCTATAGGATAAATATTCATCAAGTAATGGAGGAGATGGCATGAAAGCTGAAGTATTGATCGTTGGAGCTGGTCCAACCGGGCTGGCATTAGCGCTGGCGCTTCACAAGCAGAAAATTCCGTTTCGAATTATTGAAAAAAATAGCGGGCCGGGAACTGCGTCGAGAGCAATGATCGTGCATGGACGAATATTGGAGCATTACCGTCAAATGGGTTTTGCAGAGATGATAATTGAACAGGGGAATAAAGTCGAGGATGTACAGATTTTTATGGACGGAAACTTAAAGGCAAAAATGCATATCGGGGATATAGGAGAAAATCTTAGCCGTTTCCCCTATATTTTGAGTTTGCCCCAAGACATCCATGAAGAGATTTTGGTGCGCGTACTAAAGGAAAGAGGAGTCGAAGTAGAGTGGAATACTCAATTAATGTCCTTTAAAGAAAGTGATCATCATGTTCAAGTGGTCATCGAAAAAGAAGGAATCACAGAAGAAAACAATTTCGTGTTTCTTTGCGGTTGCGATGGCGCGCACAGTAGCGTGAGAAAAAATCTGGGCTTTCAATTCGAAGGAGGGACATATGCGCAAATATTCTATGTGGCTGATGTGAAAAGTTCAATCCCATCTCCCGGAATAAGTGGAAACATGTTTAGAGAAGGATTTTGCCTTACAATTCCACTCCCGAACGGGAATGTGAGATTAATCGGTATTTTTCCGGAAGAAGTAGTAAAAGACGGCATTCCTTCAGAACTTGCCCCCGTTATCCCTTTTATAGAGAAAAATGTAGGCATAAAAATTGAGCAAGTAAATTGGTATTCACCGTATAAAGTCCATCATCGGATAAGTGACCATTTCAGAAAGGGAAGAATCTTCCTCGCCGGTGATGCCGGACATATCCACAGTCCAGCCGGCGGCCAGGGAATGAACACCGGAATTGGCGATGCAGTGAATCTTGGCTGGAAACTTGCGGCTGTCATGCTGGAGAAGGCGGATGAAAAAATACTGGATACGTATGAAACAGAACGGATGGCGTTTGCCAAAATGTTGATATCAACCACCGACCGTGCATTCAATTCAGTTGTTGGCAAAGGGGTGGAAACTAGACTTTTTAAAAATGCTGTTATTCCCTATGCGCTGCCAAGGCTGATTGCTTTTCCGCGACTGAGAAAAAAATTGTATAAAAAAGTTTCGCAAACCGATATAAAATACAGAGATAGTATATTAAGTGAAGGGCAAATAGGCCAAATACACGGCGGTGACCGCTTGCCATGGGTAACCACTGAAAATAGTGATAATCATGAACCTTTGAAATCCATGGACTGGCAGTTCCATATTTATGGTCAGGACCTCCCTGAACTTCGTGCAATTGCAGAATCTTCAGCAATCCCTTTGTATGTATTCAAGTGGAAAAAAGAGATGGATGCAGTTGGCATTAAGGAAAATTCCATCATGTTAATTAGGCCAGATGGCCACATCGCTTTGGCGATTACGAACCGGGAACTGGTGAAAGCACAAAAATATCTGGATGAATTCAAAATTTATTCGATCAATTCATAACCCTAAAATTCTATTTTTAAAAACTTTGAAAGGAGGAGCAAGTTATAGCTGCATCATCCGAAAAACTTCAAGAAAATCTCATTACTAGAAAAGTTAACGCAGCTTATTTGATCGGTTTTATTTTATCGCCGAACGACTTTGATCAACACTTATTGTCTGGTGATTCCCTTGATTTTTTAAGTTTTTCTTCCTTATTACTTTTGCTGGCTTTTTTATCTTTGCTCTGCCAGTTACGGATTTCCAGAGTTTCAAAAACAAAGTAAAAACACAAATCCAGCTGCCTTTCATCAAGGTTGCTGTTTTTTTATGTTCGATGCACATTAAGCTTAAGGCACAAGTTATCTCTTGGCGAAAGCTTTAGAAAAAGCAGGAAGGTTTTTAGTGCTTCCGGATTCAACAAAATGAAAAGGGGTATAGTAAGGAATGTATTTTTGAAAGCAGAAAATCTACCGTTTATACGTAGGATTGATTGAAGAGAAAGGGTTTTGAAGGAGTGCTGGCAAGCTGTTCATTTTCCTGGAACCAGTAAAATACCTAGTAAAATCAGTGAATTTAACCATGTGCATGAAATGGAAGCGGCAGCTGGTGTTGCCTCGGAGCCTTTACGGCAACGCAGAAATTCTAAGGAAAGAGTGTGATGACTGATGCAAAAAAGAAAACTTGGTACCCAAGGCCTTGAAGTATCTGCAATCGGACTTGGCTGCATGGGGATGTCCGATTTTTATGGCGGCAGGGACGACGGTGAATCGATCAAAACGATCCACTATGCACTTGACCATGGCATTACGTTTTTAGATACCGCAGATATGTACGGGGTCGGAGCGAATGAAGAATTGGTGGGACAAGCCGTCAAAGATCGGCGCAACGGTGTCATCATAGCGACTAAATTCGGAAATGTCCGTGCTGATGACGGGACATTTCTCGGCATCAACGGCCATCCTGATTATGTCAAAAAAGCCTGTGACGCCAGCCTTCGGCGATTGGGAGTTGACCATATCGACTTGTATTACCAGCACCGTGTCGATCCGAAAGTGCCGATTGAAGAAACGGTCGGTGCCATGGGAGATTTGGTGAAGGAAGGAAAAGTCCGTTTTCTGGGTCTGTCGGAAGCCGGAGCAGAAACGATTCGAAAAGCGGTTGCAATTCATCCGATTTCGGCGCTTCAAACCGAATACTCGCTTTGGAGCCGTGACGTGGAAGAGGAAATTTTTCCAGCTGTCCGTGAACTTGGAATTGGCTTTGTCCCTTATAGCCCGCTCGGCAGAGGGTTTTTAACCGGACAGATAAAGTCGTTTGATGACCTGGAGGAAGACGATTACCGCCGCTTTTCTCCTCGGTTCCAAGGTGAGAATTTCCAGAAGAATTTGGATTTGGTCCAGAAAGTCGAAGAGCTAGCTAGCGAAAAAAATTGCCAGCCAGCTCAGCTTGCGCTAGCTTGGCTGCTCGCGCAAGGAGAAGACATCGTTCCGATTCCTGGAACAAAACGGATCAAATACCTTGAAGAAAATATGGGGGCTCTTGAAGTAGAGATATCCCAGGAGGATTTGGACCGTATCCAGGAAATAGCGCCAAAAGGAGCAGCTGCCGGAACCCGTTACCCGGAAGCAGGTATGAGAGGCGTAAATTTATAAAAATTCCCCGAAGAATTTAAAAGCATCGTCTATGGCGATGCTTTTCTTTTTTAGGGAATTATGTATCTCGCATAAAGGAGTGATTGATGGATGAAAAGACAAAATGTTAACCGGGTTGTGTTAGTGGGTACAGGAGCAGTTGGCTGCAGCTATGCCTATTCATTTATTAACCAAGGTATTGCAGAAGAGCTAGTCTTGATCGATGTCAATGAAAAAAGGGCGGAAGGCGAAGCGATGGATTTAAGCCACGGCATTCCGTTTGCTCCGTCGCCGGTCAATGTATGGAGCGGAACGTATGCGGATTGCGGAAAAGCCGAATTGGTCGTCATTACGGCGGGAGTAGCGCAAAAACCGGGTGAGACACGCTTGGATTTATTAGCGAAAAACGCGAAGATTTTCAAAGACATCATCAAGCAAGTGATGGACAGCGGCTTTGATGGAATATTTCTGATTGCGACAAATCCGGTCGATATTTTAACGTATGTGACCTGGAAGGAATCCGGGCTGCCAAAAGAACGTGTCATTGGTTCCGGAACGACGCTTGACTCGGCACGCTTCCGCTATTTATTAGGACAATATTTCCATGTGGATTCACGAAATGTCCATGCAGCTATTATCGGGGAGCATGGCGATACGGAATTGCCGGTCTGGAGCCGGACGAGCATCGGACTCGACAGCATCAATTCACTGCTGGCCAAAAACAGCAACTACAGCCAACAAGACCTGGATGAAATATTCATAAATGTCCGGGACGCTGCATACCATGTCATCGAACGAAAAGGAGCCACTTATTACGGAATCGGCATGTCGCTTGTCCGCATAACCAATGCTATATTGAGAAACGAAAATAGTGTCCTGCCAGTATCCGTGTATTTAGATGGAGAGTATGGCCATAACGACGTATTTATCGGTGCACCGGCTATCATCAACCGATCAGGAATCCGGGAAGTGAGGGAAATCGAACTTAATTCGAAGGAAAAAGAGCAATTTGACCATTCAGTCACGTTGTTGAAAGAGGCAATGTCTTCTGTGCTTTAACGCTAAAAAAGAAAACCCAACAGCCTTTATCCGAAAATGGATAAAGGCTGTTGGCCGTTATAAACCGGCTTCTTCGCTGAATGCAGTAATCGCTTTGACAAATTCTTTCGGCTTAAACATATGAATCACATGATTGGCGGGAATCTTCTTATAAACTGCATGAGGCACTATGTTCAAAAGCCGTTTGGCATCATCATCGTCCATCGCCCCGACGAGCCCGTATTGGAGAAAGCGCCGCCAATTGGCATGCAGCACAAGCATAGGGCACTTCACGCTCCGCAGGGATTCTTCGTGATCCATGCCTTCATAGAAACGTCCATCCAGAAAAGCGCGGGAAAAATCCGGATCGAACATTGACAGCGACTTTAACAATAAACGCAGCGTCTCAGGAAAACCGACGTCAACCGGACGGCCGGGGTGCTCGGCTTCAAATTTTTCCGTCTTTTTCGAGAGATAGCGGATAAAGAATTCCGGAACTTTTTTGGTCCTCGTATCAGAAACTGGCATCTCCAGCCCCCGAAAATAATCGGCAATATCCCGATTCAGAGGATCGCCTATTTTTTCAACCAAGTGGTGCAGCCCGTTATAGACAAAGCGGTCCCAATCTTTAAACCGCGGCATTTCGGCCGAAAAGATTGGGGCATCCTCCAGCACAATACCTGCTACATACTCGGGGACGTGTGCTCCACACCAAAGAGCGATGATGCCACCGGAAGAATTCCCGGTTAGTATGGCCCGTTTCCCGACCACTCCTTTTAAGAAAGATTCCATATCAGCGCCGATGCTTTTCCATGAATAGTCGCCTGGCGTCCAGCTTGATTTCCCATGGCCACGTATTTCAACGACAAACACATGAAACTTTTTAGAGAGGGGAACCATCACTTTTTGATAGCTTTCCCAGATACCCATCTGGGCAGGAATCAATACCAGCGCCGGTCCGTTGTCCGGGCCCTCTACAAAATTCAACTGAATTCTCCCTGTCCAAAAGCGCTTTTCATTAAATCCTGCCTTTGCAATTTCTGCTATGCGGATTGGTTCGGATAGATTTTCATACGGATTCCTATACATCGGCTATCCACTCCCGTAACCGTCTTGGTATGATTAGTGTTCGCCATCAGGAGAAAAATTCCTGTGCCAAGCTGATTGTAGCCGGAACTTTTTCCACGGGTTGCATATAACACATGAAAAAGGGGAGGGGAGTCGAGGGCAACTGCCTCTAAGACTTCTACCGCTCTTTTTTCCTCATTTATTAGCAAGCTGTATTCCTTTTTTGACAGGTCTGTTACTGCTGGAGCCGAGTAGCCCACAGTTTTCCTTGTTATCCACAAAAGTAAAAAATTATCAAGCTTTTAGCAGTACACTTGTATCAAAATAAATATTAGCCGGAAAAGTAAATGATACAGCTGTATTAAAAATTACGAAAATTCTTATTATTGTGATAGAATGGAATCATGCCAAAGCAAATTGATCACGATACCCGAAAAGTTTTAATTGCTGAAGCCACTTGGAGAATTTTATTAGAACAAGGTGTAGCCGGCGCATCAGTACGAAATATAGCAAAGGAGGCAGGCATATCTTTAGGGTCATTGCGCTATTTTTTTCATACGCAGAATGAGTTGATGAATTTTTCAAAGGAGTTGATTTCGGAGAGGATATCACAAAAAGTCGATAATATTTTTAACGGGGACCAACCGCCGAAAGAAAAAATATTCCTGGTGCTATTAGAACTTTTGCCGCCAACAGGAGAAATGGAAAATGAAACACGAGTAAGATTAATTTTTAAATCTAATGCGCTTTCTGAAAAAGAGACTATTGGAAGGGGAGAAGACGGCGTTTTTTTAGCTGTGAAAAAGGTGATGTCTAATTTGTTGCTGCTGAACTTATTGAAAAAAGAACTGGATATTGCTAATGAAACTGAACGGCTCTACGCAGTTATGGAAGGATTGGCGTTCGAAAGCCTTTTAAGGCCGAATGTTTTAACAGCAACCAGAATCGCAGAAATCATTCAATATCACTTGAATGCAATATGCAAGGAAGAGGTAAAATAGCTGCCGTTTCAACTAATGAACTGGCGGATTCCTTTCTATACGTTGAAAGTGTATATTTATTCATTAATAAATAAACGTTAATATATTTATTATGTAAACAAAAAAATGAAAGAACTTGGGTTTGAAAACGGTTTAAATGAGGAATTGAGCATTAATCTTACTAAAATGCCACGGATATATCAAAGTATTTACTATCATAGAGTGAGAGGGGTGGAGTCCAATGAACATGGAAACGATTAAAGGTTCAAGCATGATTGTGAAAATGGCGCGTACATTGATGAGTGAAGGCTGGTCTTTCATTCCAGATGAATTCGACGTGATTGTGAAAGCTGAGAACAAGTCCACAGGCGAAGAAATTTCATTTCCGTCAATCGGCAACCTTAAAATGTGGATGTATGAAAAGGCGTTGAGCTATTAAAATGATTCAATACTCATATAGTAAGATCCGGTAAAAGCCGCCACTTCTTTTTTAGAATTGGCGGCTTTAACTGTTGTTTTTTTATAGAATATGCGGCTTCTTTTCACTTTTCATTTGTATCGGACTAGCGTTGCAGAAGTGCTGCACCTCTTTTTACGGTTTAATATTTAATAATTGATAATTCAGATAACTATGAACACATCAACCTATCTGTGTGATACTATTGGTTCAAGAAAATATTTCAAGATTGTTAGCAGGTGAATTGCCGAAGATGCACATGTTTAAAGATGGAAACAATTCTGAAACGCAGGTTGTGGCATCTTGAATCTTTAAAAATGAAAAAAGCTGAAAGAAGAATAGGCGATATGGATACCAATTAAATCTCCTGGGCTTCTGGAGCTTTAGACAAAGCGCTTAACTGAAAGGAGGAATTGGCAAATCGGCTTACTGAAGGCGGGATCAATTTCCGAGCAGTCTTTTTAGAGAGAAAATCTACAACTGAAAAGCTGGCTGCAATTATTTTAAAGAAAAGAGGGGAAAACATGGCAGAAGCAACGACACGCGCTCGAATCCAGCGTTTTGGCAGCTATTTGAGCGGTATGATTATGCCTAATATTGGAGCTTTTATCGCTTGGGGGCTAATTACAGCTCTTTTTATCCCAGATGGCTGGACTCCGAATGAAAAATTAGCAACTCTTGTCGGTCCGATGATCACTTATTTATTGCCGCTCCTGATCGGTTTCACCGGTGGCCGTTTGGTGTATGACTTCCGGGGCGGTGTGCTCGGAGCCATCGCAACGATGGGGGTGATCGTCGGAGCGGAAATTCCAATGTTCCTGGGTGCGATGATTATGGGGCCGCTCGCCGGTTTTGCAATGAAATTGATTGACGGTGGATTTCAGCACCGGATTCGGCCAGGCTTTGAAATGCTTTACAACAACTTTTCCGCAGGTATCCTAGGGGCGTTTCTTGCCGGCATTTCGGTTTATTTTGTCGGTCCTCTTGTCAACGGTTTGACGAATGCTTTAGCTTCCGGCGTTGAAGTGATAGTGGATATGGGCTTGCTCCCTTTAGCAAGCATCATCATTGAACCGGCTAAAATTTTATTTTTAAACAATGCTATTAACCATGGGATTTTAAGTCCTTTAGGCGTAGAACAAGCAGCGGATGCTGGGAAATCCGTTTTGTTCCTGCTGGAAAGTAATCCAGGGCCTGGTCTTGGTGTATTGCTTGCTTTCTCAGTTTTTGGAAAGGGCATTTCAAAAAGTTCAGCTCCAGGAGCTGCCATTATCCAGTTCTTGGGCGGCATCCATGAAATTTACTTCCCTTACGTCTTGATGAAGCCGATGCTGCTTCTGGCGGTCATCGCAGGCGGAATCAGCGGAGTCTTCACTTTTACTTTGTTTAATGCAGGTCTAGTCGCAACGCCATCTCCCGGAAGCATTTTCGCTTTGCTGGCCTTAACGCCTCCCGGAAACTATCCCGGTGTTATATTAGGTGTGCTTATTGCAGCGGCTGTTTCTTTTGCCATCGCTTCGGTCGTATTGAAAACGAGCAAAGCGGAAGAAGAAGATTTGTCTGCAGCGGCTAACCGGATGCAGGAAATGAAAGGGAAGAAAAGCGATGCTACCGGTTATTTAACGCCCCAGCCGGCTGCTGGGATTGTAGGGGATGCCGGTGCGAGAAACTTGGCGTCTGATAATACGCAAGCTGTCCAATCGGCTCCTGTGAAAACTGCACATGATATCAAGAAAGTCGTTTTCGCTTGCGATGCAGGCATGGGATCGAGCGCGATGGGAGCATCTTTGCTCAGAAACAAGTTCAAAAAAGCGCAGATCGATATCCCGGTGTCGAATACAGCGATCAACCAACTGCCGGCAGATGCGGATGTTGTTGTTACGCATAAGGATCTAACAGATCGCGCAAAAGCGAAACTTCCGCAAGCGGAACATATTTCGGTCGAAAACTTCATGAACAGCCCTGAATATGATAAATTGGCGCAGCGCTTAAAAGAACAAGGCGAATAAAAATTTCAATCAGTGGAGAATAGTCAGCTCCACTGATTGTCCTTTTATGAGCGTCCGCTGAACAAATGGCGGCATATCAGATTAAAATTTGAACAGGAGTGATAGAAATGGCAAAACCGGTCCTTAGCAGAGAGAATATTAAATTGAATGTGGCGATACCAAATAAAGCGGAAGCCATCCGCTTCACAGGGCAAATTCTTGTCCAAGGGGGCTATGTCGATGCAGGGTATATCGATAAAATGTACGACCGAGAAGAAATGGCTACCACGTATATGGGCAACTATTTGGCCATTCCCCACGGCACGGAAGATGCAAAAAAGAATGTTTTTGAAACCGGCATATCAGTAGTCACAGTACCGGAAGGCGTTGACTTTGGTGATGGCAATATTGCGAAAATCTTGATCGGCATCGCAGGAAAAGGCGATGAACATTTAGAAATTCTTTCAAATATCGCAATCGTCTGTTCTGAAGAAGAAAATATTGTAAAAATCCTTAACGCAACTTCAGAAGAAGAAATCATGGATCTTTTTAGTGAGGTGAAATAAATGCAGGCTGTCCATTTCGGCGCGGGAAATATTGGCCGGGGATTTATCGGCGCCCTTCTATACCAATCTGGATATCAAACCATTTTTTTAGATGTCAACGATACCGTGATTCAAGAGTTGAACCAGCAGCATGAGTACGAAGTAACTCTGGTAGGTACCGAACAAGAAATCATTTCTGTTAAAAACGTCAGCGGCATAAATAGCAGCACCCATCCCGCCGAGGCAGTGGAAGCACTCAGCAAAGCGGATTTGATCACCGCTGCAGTCGGGCCGAATGTATTGCCGCATATTGCAGAACTTCTTGCCGAAGGCTTAAAAGTGCGTATGCAAACGCGCAAAGATCCGGTGAATGTGATTGCGTGCGAGAACATGATTAATGGCAGTTCCATCTTGAAAAAACACGTATACGAATACCTGAACGAAGAAGAAAAACAAACAGCAGAACAATTGATTGGATTTCCCAACGCTGCAGTTGACCGCATAGTGCCTGATCAGCGGCCGGGGAATATCCTCGGGGTGGCGGTCGAGCCTTACTATGAATGGGTAGTCGAAGAGACAGCAGTCAAAGGCGGAAAGCCGGATGTGGAAGGAATTACGTATGTCGATGATTTAAATCCGTATATCGAGCGCAAGTTATTCACCGTCAATACAGGCCATACAGTTCCGGCATATCTGGGATATTACAAGAATTACTCCACCATAAATGAAGCAATGGGAGATGAAGAAATCGACAGGGTCCTGCAAGGAGCTCTTAAGGAAACCGGCGAAGTGGTTGTCCGCCAGCATAAATTCGACAGGGCAGAGCATGCTGAATATATCCAAAAAATCATTGGCCGCTTCCGCAATCCCTATGTTTCTGATTATGTAACACGCGTAGCACGGGGGCCAATCCGAAAACTCGGACAGAACGACCGCCTGATCCGGCCGGCCAGCCTATATATCCAGTTGACCGGTGAAGAACCCGTCAATTTGGCGACGGTCATTGCGGGTGTCTTGTTGTATGAAAATGACCAAGATGACGAGGCGCGGCGGCTGCAGGAACAAATTGCCGAGAAAGGCGTCGAGGAAACCTTGCAAAGTGTTTCTGGTTTAACCGCTGGAGATCCATTGATTGCGGCCGTCATAAAGCAAGTAGATGCAATGAAGCGTTAATTAAAAAGCGACCGGCACAATTTGTGCCGGTCGCTTTTTTAATTTGTTGAGCAACTTTCCAATACTATAACGGATGCGACATGATGCAACAGTGCATTTCTTAGGGATGTGACGGATTTCCTCAGCTTTTAATTTATAAAAAGCTTCGTTGACTGCTATCCAACAGCGGTTCTTTTCGTTAAGATAAGTCTATTAAACCCTTGTTGTACGGGTCGTTTCTTTCTTAATCAAGTGACCAAAACAACAAGGAAAAACCAAGGAATAAACGCAATAAGGAATAAAGGAGAGAAAGCCATGAAGAAAGAGCGATTAACGTCCCGCATTCTAGCCTCAACAAAACAAAAGCCAGCAGATCTGGTGATCCGAAACGGCCGCATTGTCAATGTATTTACAAAAGAACTGACTTCCGGAGATATTGCGATCACTGACGGAGTTGTCGTTGGCATCGGAAATTATAGCGGCATCCGCGAAATCGACGCAAACGGCCGTTTTGTTGCCCCGGGTCTTATTGATGCCCACGTCCATATCGAATCTTCAATGGTCACGCCCCATCAGTTTTCCCAAATTGTTCTTCCGCACGGCGTAACTTCGGTCATTACAGATCCCCATGAGATCGCAAATGTTATGGGGGCAGCAGGAATCGACTTTATGCTTAACGATTCCGAGTCAGTGATGCTTGATATTTTCGTTATGCTGCCATCCTGTGTGCCGGCAACCGCTTTTGAAAATTCAGGCGCAGTGTTGAGCGCAAAAGATTTGCAGCAATTTATCAAGCATGAAAGGGTGCTCGGGATTGCGGAAGTCATGGATTTCCCGGCTGTGTTGCGGGCGGATAACGAAATGCTCGAGAAACTATTGCTTAGCGCTCAGCGGGATGGGCACGCCGCAGGTCTGAAGGAAAACGATTTGAATGTTTACCGGACAGCCGGCATTTCGACAGACCACGAATGCGTGACCAAAGAAGAAGTCATTGAACGGCTGCGCCGCGGCATGTATGTTATGCTGCGGGAAGGTTCGGTGGCGAAGAATTTAGAGGCGCTGCTTGAAGCGGTCACCGAAGCAAACGCACATCGCTGCTTGTTTTGCACGGACGATAAACATTTAGACGACCTGATTGATGAGGGCAGCATCGATTACAATGTACGAACCGCGATACGCCATGGGCTAAATCCAATCACAGCAATCTCGATGGCTAGCCTCCATGCGGCGCAGTGCTATGGTTTGCACATGAAAGGAGCGGTTGCACCTGGCTATGACGCAGATCTGATTTTACTTGATAATCTTGAAGAGTTCGCTATTTCGGAAGTATACAAAAATGGAGTGTTGGTCGGACAAGGCGGTGCATATGCCGGCCCTATCGGTGAGAGGATTTCTGTAAAGAAAGTAAGGGAAACAGTGAATATTGCCGGCTATACTAAAAACAGTCTCCAAATTCATATGGCGGAAAACACGACAGCAAATGTCATCGGCATTAATCCGAATAATTTAGTGACAGAGCATTTAATTGAAAAAGTGGAAACAAGAAATGGCCATTTTGTTCCAAGCATAGAAAAAGATCTGTTGAAAATTGCGGTCATCGAACGGCATAAGGCAACAGGCAATATTGGTTTAGGCATCGTCAAAGGCCTTGGATTGAAAAGAGGGGCCATCGCAACAACCGTTGCCCACGATTCACATAACATTATTGCTGCAGGTGCCAATGATGAAGATATTTTAACAGCGGTCAAAGCTCTTCAAAACATGGAAGGGGGATTAGTCGTGGTTGACGGCGGAAATATATTGGCTGAGTTGCCGCTGGCGGTCGCTGGGCTAATGTCTGAAGAAAATTTCCAACGGGTATATGAACAGATTAAAACCATTGATGCGAGCTTGATGCAGCTTGGTGCCCCGACTCATTTCAATGCATTTTTGACATTATCTTTTTTATCGCTGCCGGTCATCCCTCACCTGAAGATTACCGATTGCGGCTTATTCAAAATGGCAGAATTTCAGCATATCTCCGTTCCTGTTGCGAAATAGGCATTAAAAAACCAGGAACAAATTACCTTGCAGCGGGAATCTTTGCTGCAAGGTTTTTTAATGGCATTATAGCGTTTAAATACTGGGTTGTCAGGCTATTCAGTTAATGACGGGAAATTTTTCAAGAAAGAAAAAAGAAGGAGGAGCATTTTGTGTACATAAATGCAGGAAAATCACAGACTTTATCATTTTTCCATCAATTAATTTTGTTAAAGGCAAGTCTATGACTGGAAAGATTTTCACTGTCCGCGTGAAGTGGCTGTAAACAGGCATCCCCAATGCAATCGAACTGGCTCTGATCAAGAGGCGACAGTATAGCTTCTATGTATATTTTTTCCCACAGAATTTACAGGAATTGAATGACAATTTGCTTTGACAGCCGAATTATTATAAAATTTAGAAAATTATCATTTTAGGTTAGTCAGTTCAGTTCGGGTTAAAGGGAGAATGCTTAATAACTTGTTTCAGCCACGGAAGTGTGTAAGCGCTATTTTAAAAAAGGGGGCAACATTGATGAAAAGTAAAATGCTTTTATCTGTACTGTTAATTGTCGCGATGATATTGAGCGCATGCGGAGGAGGGGGCTCGGGCTCTAGTGGTGAAACTGCAGACGGAAAGATAGTTATCAAGTATATTAACGGCTTTACCGGCGGGGATGGCGAATACATGAAAAAAATCACCGACGGCTTCAATGAATCACAGGATCAATATGTTGTGGAAGAATCACAGGAAAAAGACCACTACACAAAGTTTAAGACAGGAAGTTACGATTTGGTCTTGATTCACTCCGACAATCTTCAGACTTACCGGCAGGATAATATGATCCAGGATATGGGAAGCGTATTAGAAGCTGCAGGAATCAGCCCTGATGATTTCCATCCGGTAGCTAAAGAACAAGTCACTTTCGAAGGTGCTACATTCGCAGCACCTCTCGACATCCATCCTATGACCATGTTCTACAACAAGCAACTTGCTCCAGAAGCACCAATGACCTATGAAGCAATGACGGATTTAACCAACACTTTGCAAGAACAGGATTCGAATCTCTACGCAACCGGTATTCCTAGCGGCGGTCTGCCGGAATGGTTTTACATGACTATTGCGGCACAGAACAATATCAACTTGGTGGAAGGCAACCATTTGAATTTTGCCCAGGATGAATTTGCAGATGCGCTGATGATTTACCATGACATGATTTATAAAGACAATATATCTCCGGCAGGATTGGGGCTGGATGGGGAATTCCAAGCTTTCATGAAGCAAGTAGATGAAGGCGGAAGCTCAGTCCAGACTGCTACTGCTCTCACCGGGCCATGGTATTACCAGGCGGTAAAAGAAGCATACGGAGATGATTTAGGCATTGCTTCAGCGCCTCAATTAGGTGATCAACCAGGCGTTTACGGAGGCGGCCATACTTTGGCGCTGCCGGCTTCTGTGCAAGATGAAGAGAAAAAAGCTGGTATTGCTGAATTCCTAAAATACATGTATACACCAGAAAATTTATTGAATTGGGCGGACAGCGGCCAAGCGCCGACACATCTCGCTACAATTGAGCTGGTTGAGCAAGATGCAGAAAAATATCCGCTTGCCGCACAAAATGTCCAACAATTTGATTCGTTTGTTGGTGCGCCGCAGCTTTACCAATACCGAGAACAAGTACGCTACATGACTGAGAGTGTGTTCCCGCAATTAGTAGGGGATGAAGGGATGACAAAAGATAAACTGATGTCGGAATTGCAAAAAGCGACCGACCAAGCTGCTCAGGTAGCTGAAACAGCACCTCAATAACAAGGATAAAAATAGGTGGGCGGCATTTCATTCTTGCCTGATGAAATGCCGTTTTATTTAACTGACGGGGGTGTATTAAGAACTATGAGGATTTCGAGAACATGGTCCATTATTATGTATTTGCCTTTTCTGATCTGTTTCGTCCTTTTTTTGATTGTTCCATTGGTTTACGGCATTTGGATCAGCCTGCATAGCTGGTCTGTGTTTGGTGGAAATGGCGGGTTTGTCGGTCTTGACAATTACATAGCCATCCTGACTCCAGGGAACATCTACAGCACTTCTTTCTATCTTGGGCTAAAAAATACGCTTGTATTTGTAGCAATCAGCGTAATTCCGCTGGTGGTGATCAGTTTGGCCCTTGCGCTATTGGTAGACGCTATTCCTAAAAAGCTGAAAGTCTATTTCCGGACAATCTTCTTCATCTCTTATGCTGTTTCCGTAACCGCTGTTTCTGCCATTTTCAAATGGCTGTTCACCGGAAACGGGGGATATGTAAACAATGTAATGAATTCGATCGGATTAAGTCCCATCAACTGGCTGAATGAACAGCCGTACGCCTGGGTATCCATTCTGGTGGCAACCATTTGGTGGACAATCGGCTTCAATATGATTTTGTTTATCAATGCTTTAGATGAAGTCGACGAAACCATGTATGAAGCCTCAAGCCTCGATGGGGCAAACTGGTGGGAAAAATTTGCCTATATCACTTTCCCTTCCATCAAAGGTGTGTTTGTTTTCTTGACGATTATCTCAGTAATCGCTTCCTTCAATTTGTATGGGCAAACATTGCTTATTACAGCGGGAGGCCCGGCTCAAAGCACACAGTCTTTGATCATGGTCATCCAGCAAATGGTTTTTACCCAAAACAATCTAGGGATCGGTTCTGCCATGGCGATTGTCATGGGGCTGGTCATGATGGCGATTGTCGCTGCCCAATATTTTTATTCATTCCGAAAAGAATAAGGAGGCTGAAACATGAAGAAATCAAAAACTAAAACGGCCTTGATTGTCATAGCAGCATCCATTATTG
Organism: Planomicrobium sp. CPCC 101079; assembly: GCF_007859275.1. Lineage (GTDB taxonomy): Bacteria > Bacillota > Bacilli > Bacillales_A > Planococcaceae > Planococcus. The sequence goes on from NZ_VOHC01000003.1 coordinate 70,206, forward strand.
CATTTTTGTTCCTGCTTCCGCTGATCTTTATGATTTTCACTTCCTTTAAGGCGCTTGGCGAGGCAATGTCATCTTCCGCGTTGTTGCCTAAAGCGTGGACATCGGAGAACTATGGCAGCATATTCGGGATTGGAGCCGAAGTACCCGTTATCCGCTGGCTATTCAATACAGGTTTAGTCACAATAGCCGGGACTGCACTGGTCGTTTTTGTCGATGTACTGGCAGCGTATTCCTTGGCAAGGCTCAACTTGCCCGGAAAGAAATTCTTCCTGAGCGTTGTAGTGGCAGCTTTGACAGTGCCGGGCATCGTTACGTTATTTCCTGCGTTCTATCTTTTCCGGCAATATGAATTGATTGACACTTACGCACCGCTGGTTTTGATCTACTCCGCGAATACCATGGGCGTCTTCCTGATATACAGTTTTTTAAGGGGCTTCCCAAAAGATTTGGAAGAAGCGGCGTTTATCGATGGCGCGTCATTGCTTCAAATATTGCGCTTTGTTATTTTTCCGGCAATCCGGCCTGTGGTCGCTACTTTGTCGGTGCTGACGTTTTTGACAATCTATAATGATTTCCTTTGGCCATCGATTGTAACAAGTTCAGATGAAATGAAAACTGTGACTGTAGGCGTCGCAAATCTTGTTCAAGGCGCAAACTTTGTCAATCCCGGAAGGATGATGGCTGCGACTGTAGTAGCGACTATGCCGGCGTTGATCATTTTCGTGGTTGCAAACAAATACTTTGTCAGAAGTGTCGTAAGCTCAGGCATTAAATAAAATTGCAGAGAAAAAAGCTGGGCGCCGAATCGGCGGCTCAGCTTTTTCTGGTTTTCGAAAAACTTTAGGTTAAAAAGGAAGCGCACTAGCTATTCTACACATCAGCTGCACTAATGTGTGTGCAGCTTCGTGAATGGAGCGAAAGGCAACAAACTTGTTTGCAGGAAGCAGTGTAGAGTTGCAACGTTCTTCATGATCCACACCTTATGAAACCGAAAGTGTCTGCCTCGGGAGAAATGAAATAATTGCCGAGAGTTTCCGACAGTTTTTTCATGATCAGATAGAAGAAACTGCTCATCATGCGCACGAAATGGGAAAAGTAAGGTAAAATAGAAGACAGAAGATTTTAAAGGAATTAGATAGCGCGTCTAGGAGGCAGTTTATTGAACAGTTTTATCGTTATGCAAGGAGAAACGTATCAGCAAGAAAAAAAGTTGGGGATCCTTTGGTCGCCGCAACAAGACAAATCGGGGATGGTTCCGCATTCCTACAAACGGATGACGGAAGTGAAAAAAGGTGATCGCATTCTTCATTTCGTTAAAGGCGCAATTATCGCTATCAGCAGAGCGGCTGAGGACTGCAAAGAAGCACAGCGGCCAACACTGCTGGACGGGACCGGCGAAACGAACGGCTATAAAGTCTCTACAGAATACCGGGAGCTGGAAACTCCAGTAATTATCCATGAGCATATAGCCGGCTTATCTCCTTTCCTGCCCAAAAAATATTCTGCCTTCCAAGAAGACGGAAGCGGAAATCCTGGCTATTTATATGCCTGCAATGAAGAATTGCTGTTGAAATTGCTGGAAATCATTAGTATCCACAATGTTTATGTCGAGGAAGCGGAACAGCTTGAGTTGGCGATCGAAGTAGTGCGCAGAAAAGAGCATTATCCGCTTGTCACGCTGATTGCTGAAACGGTGTTGGATGCAAAAACGAAAATGGAACGGGGCGAGCAGCATTTTCAGCAGCTCCTTATGCCAATGTGGAATAGACGATGCCAGATTTGTGGAATCCAATTGGAGGCGCTGTTAAAAGCCAGCTATGCTAAACCATGGAAAGACAGTATGGACACAGAAAGAGTAGACCCTTATAACGGCATCGTTTTGTGTGCCAATCACGATGCACTGTACCGGAACGGATATATAGCAATCAATCCAAGCGGCAACTTGCAGATTTCAAAAAAAATTGCGGAAGAAGATTATCCCTTATACGGATTGGCGAAAAAAATCAAAATTGCTGCTAATCCTCAAAATGAGCCTTTCTTTAGATGGCATAAAAACAACATCTTTTTAGACAAGAGAAAGCGGGTATTAAACCGTCCGCCAGTAGAATGAAAAACGAAAAACGTCCTCCGCTTGTTTTGCGGGCAAGAGGCGTTTTTCGTTTTTTTGTTTGCAAAGAATTTCGAGGCTGTGTTTTAAAAAGCAAAACAGGGAGGAGGGCCTGCAAAGGAAAACAACAGAAACAATAACTTATTGCAATTTAAAAAGAAGGGAATTTCTGCGGTTTTATAGAACTAATTATAAAAATAATAGGCGGAAAAGCAAAAAAACGGGTATACAAAAATCACATCAAACTAGGTGATAGCACCTTTGCCAAGATTGGAGACTTTTTATGGATTTATTGCTAACCGTCTTGATATTGCTTTTCTGTTTGTTAATTTCCAATATTGTAAGCCACTATACGCCTTATATTCCAACAGCGCTCATCCAAGTAGCTTTAGGGGTCATCCTGGTAGTGGTTGTCGAAGATTTCACTTTTGAAATCGAAACTGAATGGTTTTTATTGTTGTTTATCGCCCCTCTCCTGTATAACGATGGAAGACATTTCCCCCGCGAAGAATTATGGAGAATGAGAGGCCCCATTTTAGGGAATGCCATTCTCCTTGTACTATTGACGACTGTCGGAGGCGGGTATTTTATCCACTGGCTTGTTCCGTCAATTCCCCTGACAGCGGCGTTTGCATTAGCTGCCATTTTATCGCCGACCGATCCGGTTGCTGTCAATGGCATTGCAAAACGCATCCACATTCCGGAAAAAGTTTTGAATCTTGTAAGAGGCGAATCGTTGATTAATGATGCATCGGGCCTTGTTGCTTTCAACTATGCCGTTGCGGCGGTTGTGACCGGCTATTTTTCTTTGCGTGAGGCTGTCCTTGATTTTTCTTACAAATTCGTAGCAGGAGCTGTTTTAGGCCTTGTTCTAGGCTTGCTTATTATTGGCATCCGCTACCTTTTGCGAAAACAAGGCATCAGCGATGTTACATTTTTCACCTTGCTGCACGTTATGACGCCATTTTTGATTTTTATTATTACGGAAGAGTTTTTGCACGCTTCTGGGGTCATTGCGGTTGTTGTAGCCGGGATTGTCCACTCCTTGGTCAGGGAAAGAACCGAAACTTTTATCGCTGAAGAACAGATTTTAACAGAAGATATTTGGAAGATTATTTTATTTATTTTGAATGGCATCGTGTTCTTGCTGTTGGGCTTGAATATTCCGCCTTCCATGAGCGGCATATTGGAAGATGCGGATTCAGGGCTATGGCGGCTTGTTCTTTATGTTGTTTTGATCGGTTCCGTTATTTTAGGAATTCGTTTTGTTTGGGCGTATTTGTTTGCCGCATATGAGTATCGGTTCAGCAAAACTGAAAACTTTGCAAAACCAAATTTGAAAACCACTCTTTTTGTCAGTTTGACGGGTGTTCGCGGAACAGTCACCATGGTCGGGGTTTTATCGATTCCATACGCGCTGGAAAGCGGTGAAGATTTTCCGAACCGATCGCTCATCCTTTTTTTAGCGGCCGGAACCATTTTATTCACATTAATAGCAGCGACCCTCTTGCTTCCGCTTCTCAGCAGGGGAGTGATGGATGAAGGGGAAAGCGAGCCTGAAATGAATTTAGAAGAGGCAAGGAAGCGTGTGCTGCTGGCTTCGATCAATAAAATCAAAGACGAAATGACAGAAGAAAATGAACCCGTCGCTTATGAATTGATGGATGAATATAAATTGAGGCTAAGCCAATTGGAGCCGGATGCTAAACTGGTGGAGCAAAAAAGCAAAAAGTACCAGCGGAAATTGAAAGAAACCCGCTTAATGGCATTAAAGGAGGAAAGAGAGTATATAGAGAATGTAAAGAAAAAGCAGGGCATGGACCAAGATATGTATGAAGCGTTCGAGAAATCGTTGAACCGAAGAGAACAGGCGATTGAAAAGAATGTCCGTGCTTTTACAATTTATCTCCATGGCAAGCTGATCAGGGCGTGGAAGAGATTCCGCGGCCATTACGTTAAAGACGAAGAAACCCGGTTGATCAAGCTGCAAATCGGTAAAGACATTCAATTGGCTGCCCTGCAAGCCGCTCTAAGAACATTAGAAAACCGTCTTAAGGAAAATGGGCAAGATGAAACGATAGAAACCGTCATTATGGAATACAATCGAATGATCAGCGGATTAAAAACACCCGAATCACTTTTCAATGAAAATTACGATATTCAAAAAGAAGAACTTCGAATTATTGTCATGGATATGGGTCGCTCTGAAATTTTCAAAATGTATGACGGAGGGCAAATAACAAGAGAACAGGCAAAGGAATTAAGGCGCTATGTCAACTATTTGGAAAGTGTTACGCTTCACGAATTAATTGAATGATTACATTTTCGGGAGGAGCAGGAAATATGAACTTAAAAAAAGTTGAATCTTTACTCTATAAAACGGGGCGGGCACTGGGCGACCTCAATGCAATCAAAAATGGGACATTTCATGAAAGACTAGCACGCCGGGCTGTCAAAAAAGTGGTGAACCGCGTGACGGGAAGAATCTTTAAAATTTAATTGCAGATGAACCTCTTGGCAATCAACTGTTAATATGCCTGCAATCAGAGAAGCAAATAAACTTTACGGAAATTTAATATAGCTCTTTTTTTATAGGCCTATCGCTCTTATTCGAGTGGTAGGCCTTTTGCAAGGCGGCCTTTTTGAATTGCTTAATCGACTCCTTTGTAAATTTTATGATGACAAAGGGAGTGAATAGAAATTTGCTTATTGTTGCAAATTATCAGCCATGCTAAACTGTTGATGGATGGCTGCGCTTACACGCTAACGAGTTAGCCGACCATCAAAAACTAACAAGGATGGTGTCGAATGAACGGTAAATTTATGAAGACGGCAATTGCTTCAGTTTTAGCGGCAAGTGCACTAGGTTTTCAAGCTTCAGCTCCTGCAAATGCTGCAGATGGGGATTTCAACCTAACGATCATGCACACAAATGATACACACGCGAATCTGGACAATGTTGCAAAACGTGTTACTTTGGTAAATCAAATCCGTGAAGAACATCCAAACAACTTATTGCTTGATGCCGGAGATGTTTTTTCTGGAACGTTGTATTTTAATACATTCCAGGGACAAGCGGATCTCGACTTTATGAATTTAATGAAATATGATGCAATGACGTTCGGCAATCATGAGTTCGACTTAGGGTCTAGTGCCGAAGGCCATGCAGCATTAGGAGAGTTTATCGGGGGAGCAGATTTTCCTTTTGTCTCGGCAAATGTTAATGTAGCCAATGATGCGGTTTTAGCGCCGCTAGATAACAATACCTATACAAAAGAATTTAACAACGGTGAAATATACAATGGCGTTATAAAAGAAATTGATGGTAAGGAAGTTGGTATATTCGGTCTCACAACTGAAGAGACTAAAGCCATTTCAAGCCCGGGTTCTGTAGAATTTGCGAATTACATCACAGCTGCAAACGAAGCAGTGGCTGCTTTTGAAGCTGCTGGCGTCAATAAAATTGTAGCGCTGACTCATATTGGTTTCGACGATTCCAAAACATACGACAACGACCAGTTGCTTGCTGATGCAGTAGCGGGAATCGATGTGATCGTCGGCGGCCATACGCACACCAAATTGGCGACACCTGTTGTAAACAATGCACACGGCGAACCGACTGTCATTGTCCAAGCGGAACAATACAATAATTTCTTAGGGCAATTGGATGTAACGTTCAACGAAGCTGGCGTTATTACAAGCCATACAGGAATATTGCATGATGTAAAAACAGCTGCTGCTGACGCTGCAGCTGCAGCCATGCTAAAACCTTATGCAGATGAAATCAGCGCTATTAAAAACCAATCAACTGGAGCGGTTGCAAAAGTCCTCTTAAATGGCGGCCGCAACGAGGGCGGTGTGCGCTCTTCTGAAACGAATCTTGGAAATTTGATCACTGACGGCATGTTGGCGACTGCACAGAAGATCGACCCTGAAACAACCATCGCTGTCCAAAACGGCGGCGGTATCCGTGCTTCAATCGATGCAGGCGACATTACGGTCGGTGAAGTATTGACGGTTATGCCTTTTGGCAACGCATTGGCGATCATGGAGTTGACAGGCACTGAACTGAAAGCGGCTCTTGAAATCTCTGTCAAAGACTATCCGAATGAGTTTGGCGGATTCCTTCATGTATCGGGACTGAAATTTACGTTTGACCCGAGCGCTCCAGCCGGTTCACGGGTTACGGATATACAAGTAGAGAAAAACGGGAAGTATAAGAAATTCAAAGAGAAAGACACATACAAAGTAGCGACAAATACGTTCACTGCTAAAGGCGGAGACGGTTATACTCCATTTGCAGCTGCGTATGCAGACGGCCGCGTCAGTGAACCGGGCAATATCGATTATGAAATGTTTATCGATTATATTAAAACATTGGAAGAAGTAAATCCGAAAATGGAGAATCGCATTGTGGCTAAAACTCCTGCTCTAAGCAAAGCTTGCCAAAAACGCGCTGCCACTCCTGCTCCTGATTGTGTCGTGAATCCTTAATACTAATAAAAAAAGCCATTTCCGAATTGTCGTACAAACGACTCGGAAGTGGCTTTTTCTAATCAAACATCCAAATGATTGTACCCTTCTAATCTAGCGGATATAAGCAAATTTTATAGAATTTAAGCAGCACCCGTTCTTTTCAAAAAGACGGGTGCTGCTTCTTTTTAATTACCGAATAACGCCGTGCGGCAAAATGGCATGTACCCCTTTCACGCCGTTGACCACTTGTGTGATGTGAAGGTCGACCGCTGCACTTGAAAGAGCGGTTGCTTCGGTTTTGGAAATTCCATAAAGCGACTGCATGAATTGAACCATTTCATCGAGTGCGACGGCAGCCGCTGCATTCAAGTCTTTATCAAACCCGAAAGTAATCCAACCGGCAGCTGTATTGGCCCGTGGCATGGTAAGAGACATGTTCTCATGGACGATTAACGTAAGATCGACCAAATCCATCGGGCATTCGATTGCGGTTCCGGAACTTTCACCATCGCCTTGCAGCGCGTGGCCGTCGCCTAAAGAAAACATGCCGCCTTCAACGGCAATCGGCAGGAATAAGCTGCTGCCTGTTGTCAGTTCTTTACAGTCGATATTACCTCCGCAGTAGCGGGGCGGAGCCGTCCGGTGGATGCCCGGCTCAGCGGGTGCAACACCCATAAGGCCAAGGAAAGGAGACAGGCCGACACGAAATTCCTTGCTGCCGATTTCACAGCTTCCTGTCAAAGTTTCCGGATTCAATTTCCAATCCACTTCAAGCCTTTCGCTGCCGACTAGTCCCAATCTGTCGTTTTGCCAGTTTGGCAGGCCCCCAGCCCAATTCCGGCCATACCATCCAGGAATAACAGCGTTTGTCCGGACCTCCAACACCATGCCAGGTTTGGCGCCTTCGATGGCGATAGGGCCGACTATCGGATGGCCAAGTTGTTCTTCTTTTTCCCGGGAGGTGAAAATCGTGCGTTCTTGCCCTTCTTTTTCAGAATAACCCCATTGGATATCGGGCGTCCTCAATTGTATCGAGTCCCCGGAGGCGATTGTCAAAATCGGTTCATAGTCGCTGCTGAATGATGAGTGCAAATTCTCTGAAGCTAAATCAATTTTATGTATCATGCTGTTCTCCTTTCAATGTCCTACTTACTATTATTTCGCTATAAAAAAATAAAATCCTTTTCTGCTGTTTGCTTTTGCCAACTTACGCTATACTTGAATAAGTTGTTTATTTGATAAATTCTGAAAACGATTTAAGGAGGGTATTAATGATTCAATTTCCGAAACCTACAGTAGAACAATTCTTTCGTACATATTCCATAACTGATTTTGCAGTACGCGATGATGAAAAGCAATTGATTTTCAGTTCCAATTTGAACGGCAAGGTGAATCTATGGGCAATGGATTTGCCTAATCTGTATCCTTATTTGTTTGCGCATCGGGATGAATCCACAAATTTCATCAAATTCGATCCTCAGAACCGCTATGTGCTTGCTGGTTTTGACAAGGATGGGGATGAAAATCACCAGATATACGCACTTCCAAGTGAAGGCGGTCTTCCGCTGCCAATCGTTACAGGGAATCCTGATGAAAAATATTACTATGCGCATTTGAGCGAAGACGGAGAACGCTTGTATTACTTGACTTCCGAAGGAAACCCGTCGTTTCTAAATACGCATATGCGCAATCTGAAAGACCAGTCGGACACAGTTTTGAACAGAGGGGAGAAGACCACAACTTACTTGGAAGCCGTCTCTCAAAACGAGCAAGCATTTGTTTATACCCAATCGTTCGCTAATACGTATGTTTTAGGCTATGTAAAAGTCGGTGAGGAGATCCATTATTTAACACCAGACCCAGAACAAGTGCACGTTGTCTATGATTCTGTTTTCATCGATGACCAAACAATTTATTTTCTCACGGATTACGGCAGCGACTTTGTGTATTTAGCCCGCTTCGATATAGAAGAAAAAGCATTTTCAAAAGTACTGGTAGTTGAAAACGAAAGTATACAAATGGTGAGGTGGAATAAAGAACAGAATATGTTCTACTTTTACACTGAAAAAGGGGTAATCGACATTTTATACCGTTTCAACCCGGATTCGGAAAAATTGGAACAAATTCCAACTCCTGTAGACATTATTGATAAATTTATCGTTTCTAAAGCCGGAAATCTGTTTTTGCTCGGTACCAGCTCTACAAAACCGCATAATATATTCCAGTGGCTGGGAGATTCAGATTGGAAACCGTTGACAGACAACCGGGTTCTTGGATTAACTGAAGAAAATCTGGTTGATCCGGAAGAAGTCAGCTACACATCTTATGATGGCCTGGAAATTGAAGCGCTGCTGTTTAAACCGAATCCGGAAAACGACAACGGCCATGCCATCTTCTGGCCCCACGGCGGCCCCCAGCATGCCGAACGAAAGCAATTCCGCTCCATGTTCCAGTGCTTTTTAAACCGCGGCTACACCATTTTTGCGCCTAACTTCCGGGGAAGCACAGGATATGGTTCAGCTTTTGTAAAGCTTGTGGAACAAGATTGGGGAGAAGGGCCGCGGCTTGATTGTCTGGCTGCTATTAATTGGCTGTTTGACAAAGAGCTGGTGGACCGGGATAAACTGTTTTTGATTGGCGGCAGCTATGGCGGATATATGGCATTGCTTCTTCACGGCCGGCATCCTGAATATTTTAAAGCCGTTGTTGATATTTTTGGCGTTTCCAACTTGTTTACATTCGTCGAATCAGTGCCACCTCATTGGAAGCCCATTATGGAACGCTGGTTGGGCGATCCGGAGCGTGACAAAGAGCGTTTCACAAAAGACTCTCCGGTCACGTATCTAGACGGCATGGAAAAACCGATGCTCGTTATCCAAGGAGCAAAAGATCCCCGTGTAGTTAAAGAGGAATCCGACCAGATTGTTGCGAAACTGCAGGAAAAAGGCCGAGAGGTGGAATACCTTGTGTTAGAAGATGAAGGGCACGGCTTTTCGAAAAAAGAAAATGAGATAAAAGTGTATAGCGCAATGCTGGAGTTTTTGAAAAAACATCACGGGTAAAGGAACAGAAAAAGGCGAGAGAAGAAATCTTCTCTCGCCTTTTTCTGTTATTAAAATGCTCCTGAGCCGCCCCCTCCGCCTCCAGCACCCCCTCCAATTGATATAGCCGCCATTACATGGGCGGTCGAAATGGAATTTACTGTGAGAAAGACTCCTGTCCATAACTGAGGATTAAACACGAACGAACCGGAATTTGATCACCGTGCAAAGGTTCCTGCTCTGGCGAGAGCTTGTGCTTTCTTGCCGGAAGGGCTTGATTCAGTACTAAGAAGGTCGGTATAGGCATGCAGTTTTGTTGAAGAGGGATTGTTGGTTCACTTTGTTTACAACCGCGCAGTGCCAGGAAGCGAGCGCTTTTTGATAGTTAGATCGCCCGTCTCCTAAATACTAAAAGTCATTTCTTTTCAACCGGCCACCGCCGCGCATTTGCTTCAAGTATGCCGAGCAACTTTTGGCGCCGATTTTTTAAACCGGTCACTGCCAGGTGGAACTCTTCATTTGAAACAACCGGCAAACCCGATTTACTTAAAGTTTCAAGTTCTAAAGCGGGCGGCGTATTCTTGGATGGAGAAACATAAGTTGGATTGATAGTATCCAAGAAACTATCGATACTCGAACGGGCTTCTACAACCAACAACTTGTTCGGTTTACAGCATTCCGGAATGCCATATTGAAGTATAGTCAACGCTTCATCGAAAACTACCAATGCAACGGAAAATGCTTCTGTCACATTGCTGGTTTGGTAATAGTGCAGGATGGGGTAAGCTTTATGCTGGGCAGTCAACGTGCTGATTTGATCAGAGTATGATTTTAAGATCAAGTCGATATCGTGGAAATCCGTTTTATTCCAGGCATTTTCGACAATTTCTCCTCCATGTCTGCCTATACCCGTTACACTATTGGCAAACGACCGTTTTAACGTTACGGCATTTAAAACAGAAAGCAAATAAGTGACGGCTAACGTGATAAACAGCATCCCGGATCCTGTAGCCAAAACTGTCATGGCTTGCCAAATTCCATTAGTGGGTTTAAAATCGCCATTTCCAAGCGTGAATACTAAATAACCCGTATAATATAATTTATCTGACCAAGTAGCATATTCATTATTTTGCGAGCCCGCCAAGGAACCTTGGTCACTTAGGAAAATAAGCGCCCAGCCTATCCACAAAAAGAATATCCATGAAAAAAGAGTAAGCGACAAAATAAGAGGGCCAGAAAGGCTGAGCACTTGAGGGCGGTCCCTGCCCAATTTCCTCAATAGCCTCCATAAAACATTTGCCAATCTCCGAGTAACAGGTCCAGCTCCGCCGTCAACCCAAAGCGCCGTCCAAAAAAAGTCCAGTATTCCAGTTACTAAAAGCAAAATGCCGAGCAACAGATAAAATAGTTCCATACTTCCTCCTTCCAAAACGTTGATTGCTCCCAAATAACAAGATGAATAGTTTAATTTAGATTAATGGAGACGCTTAAAAAATGCCGTAAAAACAAAAGTTATGGCTATTGTAGTAATTAGTTGCGTTTTTTTCTCGCAGTTGCTAGAATTTTTTTGTTCGCATGGAGATGTACCCAAGAGGCTGAAGGGGGCTGACTCGAAATCAGCTAGGGCGTGCAAGCGCCGCGGGGGTTCGAATCCTCTCATCTCCGTACGTTGTTTTGAAAAGCTGAGTTCCTAAAAGGAATTCAGCTTTTTTCATTCAGGTTTTTCAGCCAAAACATATGAGGTTTTCCAGGTCCCCAATAATCTTTCAAAACAAAACCCGGCTCTCCTAAAATTGATTTCCAGTATCTTTGAGAACTTGGAAAGCCCGCGTCTAAACAATAGAAGGGCCGGTTCAGCCATTCTAATTCACTTTGAGCTCTCTGCAGCATGAATTTGCCGATCCCTTGTCGCTGGAATTCGGGCCGGACATAGACACACCCAATCTCTAAGCAGCCTCTTGGCAAGGCAATTGCCGAAGAAATCATCGGGCCGGGCTGGGAAAGTGCGATCGTACCCGCGACCGTGCCATCTTTTTCTGCTATAAAAAATAGCTGCTCTGGTTGGTCAAAGCTTTGCTCCACGTTTTTTTGCAGACGGGCCACTTCGTTTTCAAGCAAGCCTTCTTCTTGGATATTCTCACTGACAAGCAATTTGGATAAACAAGCAGTAAACAAATTGTTTGTTTGGTCGGTATCTGCTCTTTTTACTTTCCTGAATTCCATAGCCACCAGCCCTTTGTGGTTTTATCTATACCTAGTATGCAAGAAGATGGAGGAGCGCTGCAAATATAAAACCGAAAACCGTCTTTGATTAATTGATGAACAACAGTTTCAAAAAAGGTTTTAAAGCAACGCAAATCTCAATCTATTGCATCAAGAAAGCGGTGCGTCCTAATCGCTGAACAGCCTAAATTATGTTAAAATAAGGATAAGCAAAATGAAAGGGATGAAGCAGATTGAAAAAGAATATTCGACCTGGCGCCCTTTTTAGAGGAGCGCCATTAGCATCTTTTGACCATAGACAAAAACAATTTCACATAAAAAATATTGTCATCTTAGGTGACTCTGTCGCGTATGGCTACGGCACAAAAGGCGGCATTGCAAAACATTTAAAAGAAACATTTGCGGGATGTACCGTTACCAATCTTGGCATCAATGGGTTAACAAGCAAAGGCTTGATTGACCGGCTGCGTTCAGGAAGCTGGGACCGTTATTTAAGTTCAGCTGATATGGTGTTATTGAATATCGGAGGCAACGATTTGCTTCGGGGATTCCGCAATAGCGGAGCAAAAGGCTTGGTCCGCCAGTTTTCGCAGTTAAAAAGGACTTACCGAAAAAATTTGCTGGACATATATCAACATATCCGCAGCTTAAACGAAGATGTTTTGATCGTCCAGAACAATCTATATAACTCCATGAAGAAGGAATTCCAATACTTCGGCTTTACCAATTTACTTTTTCGCATTTGGAATACAGCAATTGGCGAAGATGGAGTCATCATTTCCCGGACAGATATTATGGGCAAGAATCCATCTATTTGGCTAGATGCCATCCATCCGAATGAGGATGGATATAAGCTAATGCACGAATTGCTGATGAAAACTTTGAAGACTACAGGCATTGATTTCTCTTTACAAGATCAAGCAGGAAAACCTTCACAAAATTAAGGAATGGCGCAAAGTTTGCGCTGTTCTTTTTTTATGCATTCCAAAAAAAGGTTTTTCAACTATTTCCGCATAAAAAGAGTGGAATAGGGGTATTGAAGACGGAAAGTAGATTTTTTTACTTGAGGGCATTCGATACATAGAGCGGAGGTCGAGGGAAATGGACAGTATGGTGAAAATGGATAAAATGAATCGAGGCATTGTAACTTCTTTATCGGCGATTGGCATTGCCCAAGCTTTAAAAATTGTGACCCATAAAAAGTTGACAGGTGTATGGGACTGGAAACAAGCATTCACGACTGGCGGTATGCCTAGTTCCCACTCAGCCGGCGTATCTGCCTTGGCATCTTATGTGGCGGCGAACAAAGGAGCGAGGCATACCGAAACGGCTTTGGCAGTCGTTTTTGGAACGATTGTGATGTACGATGCGCAAGGGATTCGCCGGCACACCGGTGAGATCGCTCAGCTTGTAAATGACTTGGAAGACAGTTTCGTTTCCATATCAGGCGATTTTCCGAGTATGACATTCGTGAAGCGTGAAAAAGAACTTAAAGAGCTTTTGGGCCACCAGCCGATTGAAGTTTTTGGAGGAGCATTATTTGGCGTAGTTCTTGGCCTCATATCTGCAAAAATAGAGAATGACGAAAGAAGGAACAAAAAACGCGCCCAAAAAAGATTGGCAACCGGTTACCGGACACAGTAATTTTGGTTAAGCTAGGATCTGCCAAAGCCGTTGCTTTCTGCAGCGGCTTTTAAATTTGCAAAAAATTAATTGAGATATTTTGAAGAAATAAGACATTCTCTTGATATAATGTTAGAATAAATAAACAAATGGTGACAAATGGCCAAATCCTGAAGGAGAGGAGAAGAATTCCACGCAAATTTCTTTTTATTTAAGTAGTATTGAAAGCGTTTTCTAGAAAATGAAAGTGGAGTGAAGAATATGATAACTTTTTTTGTGGCAATAGCTTTATTAATTATTTCTTATTTTACATACGGTAAATTTATTGAAAAATTATTTGATCCTACTGAATCCCGTAAAACCCCCGCTTATGCAAATGCTGATGGCATTGATTTTGTTCCTATGCACAAACAGAAAAATGCGCTTATTCAACTATTGAACATTGCTGGGACAGGACCGATTTTCGGGCCAATCATGGGAGCGCTATACGGGCCCGTTGCGTTTTTATGGATAGTACTTGGCTCAATTTTTGCGGGGGCAGTCCATGATTATTTAACCGGAATGATTTCAATCCGCAACAAAGGAGCCCATATTCCAGATTTGGCAGGGAAGTTTCTTGGAGCAGTATCAAGGCACATAGTGAACTTCTTCGCTCTATTATTGCTTCTTTTGGTCGGAACCGTGTTTGTCACAACGCCTGCTTCCTTGCTGGCTCTCTTGATGAATGGCAAAGTAACGGTAGGCATAATTATCACAGCTATATTCATCTACTATTTCTTATCTACCATTTTACCAATTGATAAAATTATTGGCCGGCTGTATCCGTATTTTGGAGCCATCTTATTGATCGGTACTGCAGGGGTCGGCATCGCGCTTCTGTTATCGGATTACCGCATTCCTGAGCTATCGCTTACGAACATGCATCCGGCGGATCTGCCGATTTTCCCGATGCTGTTTTTCACGATCACTTGTGGAGCGTTGTCCGGATTCCATGCTACGCAATCGCCGATTATATCCCGGACGGTTGAAAAAGAATCGCAAGGCCGCTACATTTTTTACGGCATGATGATTGCAGAAGGGGTTATCGCCATGATTTGGGCAGCTGCCGCCATGAGCATTTTCGACGGCCAAACTTTGAGCGGCATCATCAATTCTGGTACGCCTTCTGCTGTTGTCAATGAAGTGTCTATGACTTTGCTTGGGGCAGTCGGCGGAACAATCGCGGTGCTAGGCGCAATTGTTCTTCCAATCACATCAGGGGACACGGCTTTCCGAGCGGCACGTTCGATCATCGCTGATTACATTAAAGTGGATCAGCAAAAGCTGGTGAAACGTTTGATGATTGCTGTACCGTTGTTCATTTTATCTGCTTTGCTGACACAAATCGATTTTAACTTGTTATGGAGATATTTCTCTTGGGCCAACCAAGCGACCGCTGCCATTGCATTATGGATTGCAGCGATGTACCTGTACATTCAAGGAAAGAATTATTTAGTGGCAATGGCACCAGCTCTATTCATCACCTATATGGTATTTGTCTATATTTTAAACCAGAAAATTGGCTTCAATATGGACTTGAATACTTCGTTTATCATCGGATTAGGATTAACCGCTATTGTTGTAGCCATGTTTTATATTAAAGCGAAGAAAAACAGGGACGACGAGGTTGAAACTTCTGTCGCTGTTGAATAAAGAAAGCGGACTCAAATGAGTCCGCTTTCTTTTGGGTTTCAGGTATCATTCTAGATAAAGAATGGCTGGAGGTGAAGACGGATGGGGAAGTTGTTTCCGCAAATTACGACGTAGTAATGGCTCCGCTGGAACTCAATCGATTTAAAAAAATACGAACTTCCCTCGTGAAAAAAGCGAGGGGGAGGGTGTTGGAAATTGGATCGGGCACTGGCGTAAATTTCCCATATTATGAAAGAGGGGTGCATGTGGACGCCATAGAACCAAATCCTTTAATGATGAACCAAACAAAAAAACGGAAAGATGCTGCCATAGCTTCTATTGAAACGTATTTAGCTTCAGCTGAAAAACTCCCGTTCCCTGATGATTCTTTTGGCGCGGTTGTTGCAACGCTAGTGTTTTGCACTATTCCGGAACCCGCTAAAGCACTTCAGGAAATCAAGCGTGTAAGCAAATCTGATGCCACTTTCCTGCTATTTGAACACGTCCGGATGGATCATAAGATGTTAGGGAAAACTCAGGATTTTCTGACACCAGCATGGAAAAAAGTTTGCGATGGCTGCCATTTGAACCGCGATACACTTGAACTACTGAAGCAATCTGATTTTTCCATTTCCAAAGTCGACTCTTATTTCTATGGTCTGTTTTTAGCGATCGAATGCTCCAATATAAAAGAAGTGAAGCGGATCAATATTGATGAGGCCTCGAAATAAACGGGATTCACAGTAAAGGAGCAGCCAATAAAAAGCTGCTCCTTTTTTTATAAACGGGACGCCTGGTGCTTTCTTCTTTTGCTATTGAGCCATTTCAAATCAAATGGCAACCAGCAAATAAACGGATAAATAATGATGGCAGGAATTTTGTAGATGTTGTCCGGAAACAGGAAGTAAATCAGGATCATGCCGACTGTCAACGCTATATATGTTAAAATGACCAGCCGGCGATTTTCTTTCGCTGTGAACAAACCATCCGCCTCCTTGGGATGTCCCAGTCAGTTGCCAACTAAGCTTGCTGACTCCTTGGTTTCATTTTTGATCAGTTTCGTGTAATTGCTTTTCTCAAACATTTTAAGTTGTTGCTTTTCCATCATGTAGTTAGCGTTTAAAAGCTTGTAATCCCGTTTAGCGCCGAAATATCCAGTGTCTACCCCATAAATTAGGACAAGTGAAGCAATCGCGCCAACCACTTTTCCGATATAGGGAATGTAAGAGCATAGCAAAGCTGTTATGGTGATAGCTGCGGCCTTGTCCGGAATCTCGATTGTATAATAGCGCCACTTGCCGTATACCCAATTTCCTTTTACATCCCCTGAAAATGCATTTCCCTTAACTTCTTCTTTCAAACTGGATTGATTTAGCTTCTGAAGTTCTATTTTTTCCTCCTGAAGCGTCCATTGTTCTGAAGCGACTGAAATGAATTCATCTTCCACTTTATCACGCACAACCACAACCTTGTCTTTTGCGCCAATGATAGTGGTCGTTACTTTGACTCCATCGTCCACCTGGCTCGCTGTGTATGCTTCCCCCATGACTTCAATGCTTTCGTTGAATACAACCTTCTCTTGGTTAGTATTTGCCGATGCTTGCGTGGCAAAAGAAGAAGACACCAAAAGAATGAAGACCATTAAATACCTAATCTCGGCCTTCAGCATGTTCGATCCTCCTTATCAGAATTTTCAGTCATAAATTTACTATAGATTAACATAAAGATATCATTTTGTATACGAGCCAAAGCCCTTAATACAAAGTTCAGCAGCTTATTTTTTTCTGAACATTTTCCAAAATGTTGCAGCGTGCAAGAAATTTCAGTGCTTGATTCAAACATTTTTTAAGAACCGAATCATTTCCTCATTGCACTTTTCAGGTTCATCCCAGTTGAGGCCATGGCCGCTTTTGTGAAACGGTACTAGAATTGAATGGGGAATCTTCTTTTTCAACTCTTGTGCCAATCGAAAGGAGCAGGACCTGTCATTTTTTCCGTGAAAGATAGCAGTAGGCGTGGCTATTGAGCCCAGTTCACCAAGAACATCGTCGTCTCTTAAAGTGGCCATGGAGTGGATCATAGAATGGGCACCCGACTCCATGCCAAGTGAATGGAACCAAGTCCTAAATTCCTTTGATTTTCTTTTGTAAAAATACATTTTTGTATATAACGCCATTTGGCGAGGGCGGTCCTGTTGAATCCGGCTAATCAATAGATCCACTTCTTTTCGCTTTTTTCCATATTTACAGCCTTTCCGTTGTGTATAGGAAGGGGCAGCAGCTGAAATCAACAGCAATTTTGAGACCTTTTCTCCACCGTACAAAGTCAAGAATCGGATTGCGATCGGAGCGCCAATTGAAAAGCCGATGAGCACAAGTTTATGAAGGTGTAGGGCATCAATGACTTTTTTCACATCGCTTGCAAGTGTATCAAAATCGTAGCCAGTCCAAGGCTTGTCAGATTTTCCGAATCCGCGAAGATCAATTCCGATAAAACGAAACCCATTTTGAGCCAAAACACTGGCTTGCCTTTCAAAAAAATTGTGGTTCAGCGGCCAAGGATGAAGGAAAACGACCGGCTGGCCATACCCGAAATCTTCCACATAAATGTTTACGCCATTCTCGACTTTCACAAAATATGCCACAGTTTTACCCCCTTTTAGTTACCTTTCTATATCCTTCGGTCTTATTGGCCAAACAAGCATGCTTCAAGAAAGGCAGTAAATCACGAGGGGAAAAGATGTTTTGACA
This sequence comes from Planomicrobium sp. CPCC 101079, assembly GCF_007859275.1. Taxonomy (GTDB): domain Bacteria; phylum Bacillota; class Bacilli; order Bacillales_A; family Planococcaceae; genus Planococcus. The sequence continues at coordinate 88,097 of NZ_VOHC01000003.1, forward strand.
TTCATCTCTAAATAGAGTACATTATCATATGGACGAACATTATGAGTTAAAAAACGATAAATCATTCGGATTTAGGAGTGTTAATTATGGATAATGTGTTTGATTACGAAGATATTCAGTTGGTTCCTGCAAAAGCAGTGGTAAATAGCCGTACGGAATGCGATACATCAGTAGAATTTGGCGGACGCACTTTTAAACTTCCTGTCGTGCCAGCAAATATGCAGACGATCGTAGATGAGAAGATTGCAACTTTTTTAGCCGAAAACAACTACTTTTATATAATGCACCGTTTTGAACCTGAAAAGCGCCTTGCGTTTGCAAAAGAAATGCAAGAACGTGGCCTTTATGCTTCGATCAGTGTCGGAGTGAAACCTGAAGAATATGACTTTGTACAACAGTTGGTAGAGGAAGGCGTTACACCTGAATACATCACTATTGACGTTGCCCATGGGCATTCAAATTCCGTTATTGACATGATTAAGCACATCAAAAAACAGTTGCCTGGCAGCTTTGTGATTGCCGGGAATGTTGGTACGCCAGAGGCCGTCCGCGAACTCGAAAACGCAGGAGCGGATGCAACTAAAGTGGGCATTGGACCAGGTAAGGTCTGTATCACAAAAATCAAAACAGGTTTTGGCACAGGCGGCTGGCAATTGGCTGCGCTGCGCTGGTGTGCTAAAGCTGCAAGCAAACCGATCATCGCGGACGGAGGCATCCGGACGCACGGCGATATTGCCAAGTCGGTCCGGTTCGGAGCTTCGATGGTCATGATCGGCTCGCTCTTTGCGGGGCATGAAGAATCTCCTGGCCAGACTGTAGAAAAAGATGGCAAGCTGCTAAAAGAATATTTTGGCTCTGCTTCCGAATTTCAAAAAGGCGAGAAGAAAAACGTTGAAGGCAAGAAAATGTACGTTGAATTCAAGGGTTCAATGAAAGATACTTTGGTTGAAATGGAGCAGGATTTGCAGTCTTCCATCTCTTATGCAGGGGGCGACAAATTAATGTCAATCCGCAACGTGGATTACGTCATCGTGAAAAACTCGATCTTCAACGGAGATAAAGTATATTAAAATTAACCAACTTAACAGTAAGAGCAGCCGTAAAAATCGGCTGCTCTTTTTAGGTGATTCCAGTATAAAAGTGAAGTTGCAGGAAAAATGGATTGATTCAGTTTTAATATTTGATATAATATGTAAAAACAAAAGCATTGATGGGGAAAAGTAAATTGATGGCATTTTTTACAGAGAGCTTCGGCAGCTGAAAAGAAGCGGAGATGCGCAATCGAAAAATGGCCCCGGAGCTTCGCACTGAACAATTCCTCATGGAAACAGTAGGATGCGACAAGTATGGGCACTTGTTATCAAAGCCACAGTACAGAATTTTTGGTACTTACAGAGGCTGCCTATGCAAATAGGCGGCGAATTAAAGTGGAACCGCGGGAGAACCCCGTCTTTATCAGGATATGATAAAGACGGGGTTTTTTATTACTTAAAAAGGAGTGAGTCGGATGAATGTATTGATTGGAGGGGCATGGCCATATGCTAATGGCTCGTTGCATCTTGGCCATATCGCCGCATTGCTGCCAGGTGATATTTTGGCCAGGTATTACCGGTTAAAAGGGGAGGACGTGTTGTATGTATCGGGCAGCGACTGCAACGGAACGCCTATTTCCATCAGAGCCAGCCAAGAAGGTGTGCCGGTCAAGGAAATTGCCGACCGCTATCACGCTGAATTCCAAAAGAGTTTTCAGGATCTTGGATTTTCATACGATTTGTACACACGGACGGATGCCGTTTTTCATCATCAAGTAGTCCAAAATGTTTTTTTAGAGTTACAGCATAATGGCTATATCTACAAAAAGGAAATCGAACAGACGTATTGCGAGTTTGACAAGCAATTTCTGCCCGACCGTTTTGTTGAGGGAATATGTCCGGTTTGCGGAGCCCAGTCTCGGGGAGACCAATGTGATAACTGTTCGACAATACTGGACGCCCTGGATTTGTTGGAACCAACGTGTAAAATTTGCGGCAACCCGCCGACTGTCAAGAAAACAGAGCATTTTTATTTTGAATTGAGTCTTTTTCAAAAGGAGCTGGAGCAGTATGCAGAAAACGCAAAAGACGAAAAAAGGTGGCGCGAAAACGCCATCAACCTGACTGAGAGGTATTTGAATGAGGGATTGGTGGACCGGGCAGTGTCACGTGATTTGCCAAACGGCGTCAGTTTGCCGGTGGAAGGGTACGAAGACAAGAAAATCTATGTATGGATCGAGGCCGTTTCAGGTTATTATTCTGCCAGCAAAGAATGGGCGGCTCTCTATAAAAAAGACGATGGGGCGTTTTGGCAGGAAGATGCAAAGGCATATTATGTCCATGGCAAAGACAATATTCCATTCCATACCATAATATGGCCAGCAATTTTAAAAGGGATCCACGTACCAGGTTTGCCGACCCATATTGTGTCAAACGAATACTTGACGCTCGAGAAAAAGAAGTTATCGACAAGCAAAAACTGGGCAGTCTGGGTGCCCGATGTGTTAAAACGCTATCACCCCGACTCGATCCGCTATTTTCTAAGCGTCAATGCACCGGAAAACCGCGACACAGATTTTTCGTGGCGGGAGTTTATTTATAGCCACAATAGCGAACTCCTCGGCGCATATGGCAATTTTGTCAATCGGACATTGAAGTTTATTCAGAAAAGCTATGGCGGGGCTATTCCTCAAGCGGCAGTCGATCCAGAAATTGAGGAGAAACTTGCAAGTTTATACAAACAGGCAGGCAGTTATATTGAAAAAGGGCATATGAAACAAGCGTTGGAAACTATATTTAATTTTGTCCGTCTCGCAAACAAGTATTTTGACGAAAAAGAACCGTGGAAAGAGGTGAAAAGCAACCCTGCATCTTGCGAAAAGACAATTGCTACATGCATGTTGATTATCAACAACCTGGTCCAGCTTTTGCACCCGTTCTTGCCATTCTCTACAAATGAGGTGAAAGCAACATTAGGAATGACAAATTTAAAGTGGGAATTAATACACAATGAAACAGCCGAAGTTTCGGACATTAAGCCGCTATTTGAACGGTACGACGTCAAAAGAATCGACGAGGAACTTGAACAACTTATTAGCCAATCCAACTAATAGGAAAGCTGGATTTTCGGTATTTTCGAAAGACGAAAGCTTAAACTCTCTATTGTTTGTTCGAAGCAAGATGATAAACTTAAATAAGGAAATGTCCTAATTTTCTTTCTACTGAAGTCGGCAAGGTTAAGAATAAAACTTAGATGGAGTGATGGAATCAATGGATGTACCGGAAGAAGAAAAGTTGATCTCATTTTTTGGGTCAAAACCGAAGAGAGAAGCGGAAACGGAAATCTTCTATTATGATACATCTACATTTTCATATGAAAATGATAATGAAGTCTTCGGGGTCATAGTCTCCCCGTTCTATGACAGATTTATCCTGATGGTCAAGCATAAAGAAACACAAGAAACTTTGTTTTTTATGGAATTGCGCTCCGTCCAAAAGTTCGAATTGATAGATGATTTGATCCAAAAGAAGGTTCGATTATTCCACGGAGAATCCGAAATCTATCAAAATATAATAGAATTCACTTTCACGCCCCGTTTTAAAATGATCTTTGAGGAACAATACAGATAGGCGGGACGCCCATGATAGCGTATACGTATCGCTTAGACACAAGCCTTCCAGTTGATGTGCAGGAAAATAGCGAGATGAGAGCAGGGAAAATTAAAGTCTTATGGTGCCAGCTTGCCTATCTGTTCTTTGAGAAAGGCAATTCGGTTACATTCAAATACTGGTCTGGCGACTTGTCTGCAAGAAATGGCTATTCCGGATTCGGCATTAAAAAGGTCAAGCAACTCGCCAAACAATCAAAATTAACAATTGACTTGGATGGCATGAGCATACTCGAAGTGGAATTAAATCATAACGTAAAAAACTATGTGCTTCATAATATCCATAAATCCGAAGACCGGCTTACACCATTTTTTCATTTTGACGTTCTTAGTGAAGAAGGCGAATCCCTCTGTACTTCACAAGATTTTGGATCGTCAATTTTAATGGCCCTGACCGTTTCCGATTTACGGATATTGGCTGCTGATGGATTTGACTTGAATTTCTTGATCAGTCTGCCCGAATCTTGTTGAGGCAGAAGAGGTGATTTTAATTTTTGTAAAGGAGGATTTTAATGGAGAATTATATTTGCGAAACTTGTGGTGTCCAATACGATTTCTCTGCAAATGAACCTGAGCAATGCCTGATCTGCAACGAGGAACGCCAGTATGTTAATCCGAATGGGCAAAGCTGGACTACTTTGCAGGCGATGGTCGAAACAGGGGACTTTCGCAACAATTTCACTCAGGACGAGCCAGGAATTTACAGCATCCGTACCTCTCCTAATTTTGCTATTGGGCAAACCGCTTATTTGATCCATGAGGATGGTTACAATATGTTATGGGATTGCATCACGCTTCTTGACTCACCGACCATTGAAAGTGTCAAAGAATTAGGAGGAATCCAGGCAATTGCTTTGTCGCATCCGCATCATTATTCCACTCAAGTTGAATGGGCTGAAGTATTTGATGCACCAATCTACATCCATGAAGATGACCGGAAATGGGTTACCCGTCCAAGCGAACAGCTTATCTTCTGGTCAGGCGAAACGTATGAAGTCCATGGAGGGCTGGTGCTTCACCGGCTAGGCGGCCATTTCAAGGGGGCTGCTATTTTGCAGTGGAAAAATAGCCATTTGTTTACCGGAGACGTTGTGCGGGTGATGGCAGATCCTAGCTGGGCCTCTTTCATGTATAGTTATCCTAACTTTTTGCCTTTGCCGGCAAAAATAGTCAGGCGCATGGCGGAGCAGTTAAAATCCGTGGAATTTTATCGCGTGTATGATGCTTTTCACAGGACTATGAGAGAAAACGCAAATGAGCAGATTCAAAAATCAGCCCAAAGATACATCGATGCGATAAATGGGGAGTTATTCAGCACGTAGCAAATTCACTTTTTTTGGAAAGGATACATATGAAGTATTTTTACTGGCTATCAAGGTTTGCCCTTTTTTGGGGTCTTTCTTCTACTGCTAAATACTTTTATAAATCTTATGGCTGGTGGACAGTAGTAGTCGGGATATCAATTTTTCTAATTGTAGACTGGGTTATAAACAAAAAGTTAGAGGAAATCAAAGAAAAAGAAATTATTAAAAAATACCCTTATCTAAAAACCTTAAAAAGCGGGCAGCTTATTTCGCTAAAACTTAAAAACGGCAAAGAATTAACCCATATGACTTATTATTATTTTATTGATGATGTAATTAGCGTATCCAATTTACCCTATGGTGAAATTATCGAAAGTTTAAAGAGTATCCAGTACATTAAACTAAAGAAGATCCAAACCTTGGAAATGATAGAGAAGTAAAAGAATGCCGATCCCACGGGATCGGCATTCTTTTATTTGCTTGTCCAAAAAATTTAGTTAAAGATATGCCTTGGATGAAACTTTGCAGAAAGAAAATCGTAAATATACAGATTGTCCGGGTATAGCAGAAAAAGGTTTTAAAAAAGTCTTATATGAAAACATAAGGAGGAGTACGATGTCATTATTTGATAAGGTAAAAGCAAGTGCAGGGATAGGCAATGCAAAAGTGGATACGCGTATTAGCAATTCGACAGCAAAACAAGGCGGCCAAGTGGCCGGTGAAGTTGTAATAAAAGGCGGTTCAGTAGAACAGCAGATCAACTCGATTTCGATTTCTGTGGAAACATCGGTATTAGTAGAGCATGATGACCGGAAATACCGGCAAGATTTTCAGATCCAGCGTGTTAAAGTAAGTGAAGCTTTGACAATCGGGGCGAAAGAAGAAAAAGTTTTGCCTTTTTCGTTTACTTTATCTTACGAAGCCCCAATAACCACCGGCAAAAGCGAAGTTTGGCTGGATACCGTATTGGACGTTCCATTCGCAGTCGATCCAAAAGATAAAGATGGAATCAAAGTGGCGGGAACGGAAGCTGCGGAAAAAATGCTGGCTGCAATTCAGGAACTCGGATTCACGCTGAAATCAGTTACCAACTTGAAGAGCAGGCAGACAAAAAGTGGTTTAGTGCAAGAATTTGAATTTTACCCAAGCCCGGACTTCCGAAAACATTTCACCGAACTTGAAGTGATTTTCCTTTCTGACACAACCGGCACAACGGTATTTATCGAAATGGACCATAAAGCGAAAGGGTTAGGCGGTTTGCTGGCACAAGCGTTGGATATGGACGAATCCAGGCTTTCGATGCGTATAGAAAAACGAGACACATCGAGCGTTACAGAATTGGCCCGCGAGCTTCGGGACGTTCTTCTCCGGAATGTTCGGTAAACACACATAAAACTGGAAGAGACTTGCTCTCTTCCGGTTTTTTCGCTTTCTTAGATGCATCATTTATTATCGTAATAAATCTATTACAGCCTCTGGCACCGTTGAACTTTACATATTCTTTATAAAACAGAAGGTGAAAAATGGTACAATAGATTGAAAATACAGATAACTGAGGAGGGGATATTTATGCCTGTTTCCGATAAAGTAAAAGCAACTGCCGGAATTGGAAATGCAAAAGTGGACACGTATATCAAGGAAGTAAAGGTAAGACAAGGAAAATCCATATCAGGTGAAGTGTATGTGTTAGGCGGCGAAGCAGAACAAAAAATCGAGGGCGTGTATCTTTCAGTAATGACCTCTGTATTGACAAAAAAAGATGATCAAAAAATAATGCAGGAAGTTGAAATCCAACGAGTAAAGGTCAGTGAACCCTTCACCATCACTCCAAACGGGGAAAAAACCATTCCATTTTCATTTTTCTTATCTCTTGAAGCGCCGATGACTGTCAAAAGAATTGAAGTATGGTTAAAGACTATATTGGACGTAGCTTTTCAATGCGACCCAAGAGACAAGAATTATATTCAAGTGATCGGGACAGAAGCAGCTGAGCGAGTGCTGTCTGCTGTTCAGCAATTGGATTTTTCCATTAAAAAAGCAGTCAATCTAAAAAGCCGCCGCACCTACAGCGGTGTAATTCAGGAGTTTGAGTTTTACGCTGGAGGAAGTTTTAAGAAGGGATTTGAGGAGCTGGAATTGGTTCTTATCTCGGACAGTGCAGGAACTGCTGCTTATTTTCAACTTGCTCCGAATGGAATTGGAGAAACAAATCTTCTTGCCAAGGCAATGGATAAAAATGACCCTGAACTTTCTCTGCATTATCGTTATGGCGACGTTCCAGCTATCAATGTTGTTGCAAACCATGTGCAAGAGCTCTTGTTAAGAAAGCTTCGATGATCCGTCTTAAAATAAAAACGGCCATTTGCAAAGATCTTCATGCAAATGGCCGTTTTCTGTAAGTTCTTATATAGAATATATCAATACGCCGTCCAGCTCCAATTTCATTGATGAGGGTCATCCTACTGCCGATATTCGTGATGACCGCTCCAGGTGCGATACCATTGCATCGGATATTTTTATCGGCATACATAAATGCTGGACTTTGGATCAGACCTACAACTGCATTTTTAGAGGCAATGTAAGCAGCAGGTGCACGGGCTCCGTATAAGCGAAATGTTGTTGACGATAGATCCATGGCCATGTTCAAGGATCGGCATGCCCAAGTGTGCGAACCGATGAAAAAAGATGTGGAAATTCAGGCGCGCATTCAAATCGACCCGGCTATGGACAAGCTATTGTTTAAAAAGGGGATGTTAGAGGTAAATTCATGGGATGAAGAGAAATTTCTCAGGTGAACAAATTGCTGTCATCAATCAAAAGGAGGAATTGCCATGTTCGATCGCACTGCAGGAAGTTATGCTATTGACCTTTTAAAAGAATGGAACATCGACCATATCTATGGAATGCCTGGAGATTCGATCAATGAATTTATGGAGGAATTGCGGAAAGAGCAAACGATCCGCTTTATTCAAATCCGGCATGAGGAGACAGGTGCCCTTGCAGCCGCTGCCTTTTCCAAACTGACCGGGAAAATCGGCGTCTGCCTTTCCATCGCCGGGCCAGGTGCGGTCCATCTGCAGAACGGGCTATATGATGCAAAGAAAGATAAAACGCCGGTATTGGCAATAGTAGGACAAGTGGAAAGCACGAAAGTTGGGACCGACAATTTCCAGGAACTGCAACTCGAAGCGATGTTTGAAGATGCTGCGGTCTACAACCGGCGGGTCCAGTCGGCGGAACAGCTGCCGGATATGCTGAACCAAGCAATCCGGACAGCATATGCGGAAAATGGGCCGGCAGTATTAATCGTTTCAGATGATCTGTTTTCCGCAAAAATAAAGCGCAACGAACCACGCACTTCCGCTGTTTATGCTGCGCCGAAAATGCGGCCGTCCGAAGAAGATTTGGCGGAAGCCGCGCAGTTGGTAAATGCGTCAAGAAAGCCGGTCATTCTTGCCGGAAAAGGGGCTAAAGGAGCCGTAGCGGAAGTATTGTCATTTGCAGAAAAGATTAAGGCGCCCTTGATCGCTTCTTTCCCCTCGAAAGGCATTATACCGGATGACCACCCGCAAAACCTTGGGCATTTAGGCCAGCTGGGAACCAAGCCCGCAGAAGATGCAATGAAAGAAGCCGATTTAGTCATCTTAGCCGGTACGGCATATCCATATCGCCAGTTTCTTCCGACAAACGCTCCGGCTATTCAAATTGATATCGATCCGAAAGTGATCGGCAAATACTATCCAGCCACAGTTGGCATTGCAAGTGAGCTGAAACCGGCAATTTCTTTGCTTGCTGCTCAAGCGGAACCGAAAGATGACAGTTTTTTAAAGAAGTACATGGAAAAACGGATGGATTGGCAAGAAGAAATGCAAGCGGATATGGAAAAAGAAACCGATATCTTGCAGCCGCAGCATGTATTGGCTGAAGTTCAAAACGTACTTGATCCGGATGCTGTCGTTTCACTTGATGTAGGAAGTGTCACCATTTGGACGGCACGTTATTTGAAACTTTCCCGGCAAAAGTTTGTCTTGTCCGCTTGGCTCGCAACTATGGGGTGCGGATTGCCCGGTGCCATTGCGGCGAAAATCGCTTATCCGGACAAGCAAGTTATTGCACTGACAGGGGACGGTGGATTTTCCATGGGCATGCAGGATTTTGTAACAGCCGTTAAATACGATTTGCCGATGACTATCGTCATTTTCAATAACCAAAAAATCCAGCTGATTGAGCACGAACAACAGGACAAAGGCAATACCCCAACAAATATTGAAATCGCCAATATTGATTATGCAGCGTTTGCGGCCGCATGCGGGGGAGAGGGATATACATGTAAAAATCGAGCTGAGCTGAGTGCCGCGTTGGCAAAAGCGAAACAAAGCCTAAAGCCTGTTATAATTGATGCATATGTCGAAGATATATCCCCAATCGAATAAATTTGCGAAAGAGAGGCGAAGCCCATTGACTGAAAAATCTATGAAAGCACTCGGCTTCTATAAACCGGGACCAAAATCAGAGCCGCCGACATTTGAATATATTGACGTCGACCGGCCAGTTCCGACAGGAAGAAACTTGCTTGTTGAAGTTCGGGCCGTATCGGTGAATCCTACTGACTTCCGGACGCGCGACGCAAAAGATGAAAATGATGATTCATTGACCATTGTCGGCCGCGACGTTGCAGGCGTGGTTGTGGAAACAGGGGAAGATTGTACAGTGTTTAAAACAGGAGATGAAGTGTTTTATGCTGGAACAACAATAGCGCCTGGCGGCCATAGCGAAGTTCATCTTGTTGACGAGCGGCTGGTCGGCAAGAAGCCGAAAAGCCTGGATTTTGCAGAAGCAGCGGCACTTCCGCTCACAAGCCTTACGGCATTTGAAGCGTACTTTGACCGTTTAGGCATTTCTCGCCGTGTGGAAGACAATGCAGGGAAAAGCATCTTGATCATTGGAGCGGCTGGCGGCGTCGGATCAATTGCAACTCAAATAGCTAAACAAGTAGGGTTGACGGTGATAGGCACAGCTTCACGGCCGGAAACGAAAGAATGGGCAATGGAGCACGGAGCCGATTACACGATCAACCACATGGAACCGTTCGAGCTGCAGCTTCAATCGTTGGGATTAGGCGGTGTCCACTATATTTTTTGCTTGACCAATGTCGATGACCATATGTCCAATATGGCGAAAGTGATTTTGCCTCAAGGAAAAATCTGCTCAATTTTGCCGACCCAAAAACCATTGGATATTGCTCTTTTTTCAAAGAGTGTGACATTTGCCTATGAACTGATGTATACCCGTTCCATGTTCCACACGGATGACATGATTGTCCAGCATGAATTGCTGGATGAACTGGCGGATTGGGTGGACGCCGGCAAAGTTAAAACTACAATGACCGAACGCATGTCGCCTATCAACTCCTCCAATTTGAAACAAGCCTACGGAAAATTAATGTCCGGCCGGACTATTGGCAAAATTGTTTTGGATGGTCCGATTGAACCATAAACAATGAGAAGAAAAAGCAATGTTTCTCCAATAGTTTCTGGAGAAGCATTGCTTGTTTTTTTGTCTTCTTGATATAGTAAGGAAAACTATAAGCGAATTAAGAAAAAATCTTTATGCCAATACATAGAATAGAGGGTGCTTTGTTTGCTGAACCAAAAAAGGATTCGTGACTACGGAGTAAAGATCGGCAGTTTAGAACCGGGGCCGTTGAATGCAATTACTGATGTTGAAGGAGTAACCGTCGGCCATGCGACGCTGAGCAATGGGGATGTCCAAACTGGAGTGACTGCCATCCTGCCGCATTCCGGCAGTGTTTTTAAGGAAAAATTGATTGCTTCAAGCCATGTGATCAACGGTTTTGGGAAAACGATGGGCACCATTCAGCTGCAAGAACTCGGAACGCTCGAGACACCGATTTTGCTGACGAACACGCTGAGCATCGGGACGGCGGCGGACACGTTGATCGATTACATGCTCGAGGAAAATCCGGAAATAGGTGTTACTACAGGCACGGTCAATCCCGTCATCGGCGAATGCAACGATATGTTTTTGAACGATATACGTGCGAAATCGGTAAAAAGGGAACATGTGCTGCAGGCATTAAAAAGCGCATCCGCAGAATTCCAAGAAGGGGCAGCAGGTGCAGGTAGGGGGATGCTCTGTTATTCGCTGAAAGGCGGCATCGGTTCCGCTTCACGGCTGATGGAGTTGGACGGAGAGGTCTATACGATGGGGGTATTGGTGCTGTCGAATTTTGGCATGCTGAGCGACTTGCGCATAAATGGCCAGGCGGTCGGCCAGAAATTGAAGAAAGAAATTTTGCAAGAGCAGGAAGAAAAAGATAAAGGCTCTGTTATGATCATCGTCTCTACAGACCTTCCTGTTTCCGAAAGGCAATTGAACCGAATTCTTAACCGGGCGGTTGCTGGCTTATCACGAACCGGCTCTATCATTACGCACGGCAGCGGAGAGATTGTCATTGGATTTTCGACTGCTACTAGAATTCCGCATCAAAAGCCGGCAGAACGTAGAACTTTGCCGTGCATTCATGAAGAAGACCTCGATTTGGCATTCCGAGCCATCGGAGAAGCTGCAGAAGAAGCGGTCCTCAATAGTTTGATCACGGCAGAAGCAGTGGTCGGGCGTGAAGGCAACGAAAGGCCGGCTCTCAAAGATTTGATTGAAAAATTCAGCATCTCTTTGTATTAACAGTTTTCAAGAGAAACCCCGCTCATCTTTTTAGAGTGACCCAATAAAATGAGACAAGGAAAAAACACCGCCATCGTCGTATGTAGTTATCCACGACAAATTGGAGGTGTTTTTCTGTATGGGTTCAAAAAAGGGATCAACCAAGCGATTCTATCCA
>NZ_VOHC01000004.1 GCF_007859275.1 Planomicrobium sp. CPCC 101079
CGAAGCTTGATCAGTAGGTTGTGCTCCGATTGCCCAAAGGCAACCATCGCAGAAATTTTATTGCCGCGTTCGGAACGCGCCAATAAACTGTTGTTGACGTTTTGCTGTTCAGTTTTCAAGGTTCATGTTGTTCGCCCTGTAAAAGCGACTCCTCTAATTTAACATCGCTGCTTTTAAGTGTCAAGCACTTTTTATTATTGCGAAAAACTTAATTGCCTTAGCGACGTGTACTATCATAATACGGATCCCTCTTACTTGTCAACAATAAAATCAAAAAAATTTAAATCACTTATAAAATTACTTATACCAAAGTTATTTCATTATTGTTATACCGCTATTCCCCTCTCTTTTCTTACATGAAAAAGAGCTGATTTCTTAATAGAAATCAGCTCAAAAACCACCAAACTCCCTTTTAGCTTTTCACATAATAATAACGATGGAAGATTCCTTCGCTTTTCGTCTTTACTCCTTTAATCGAAATCAAATCTTTCTCTACCAAATATTCAATAAAGACTTCCAAGTCCGAAGAATAGTTTTTCAACTCTTCTTGTTCGTGCAGCTCTTGGATTGTCCAACTTTCCTGCTTCTCCATTACTTCTCTAATGTGCTGGGCTCCATCGTTCGTGCGAGAGTGAATATGAAACTCGCTTGCCAAAAATAAGAGTTCCAATCTTTTATGGATCGGTTCATCGCTTAAGATCAATTCTTCATATAGTTTATAAATAGATGGTTCCATCTGTTTGACTTGCGACCACACCGTCACTTCAGGCGGAAGTCCGTTTTCCAAAACTGCGAGCCTAGCCAGATGATGAAGTGATTCTACTATATGATTATAAGCATCCATATAATTTTTTTCTTCAAAAAACACTTTTCCTTCTAAATAACGCCGAATCAGCTTTGCGAATTCAATTCCCATTTTAATCTTTCGGCCATAAAACGGATAGTCTTTCAATTCCGTTTTCAGCTTTTCCATAAATTCATTGCGATCGTATATAATTCGCCCACGAAAAAGCCAATCCACAATTTTACGATTGGTTCCAAGCAATATCCATTTTCGCAATTGCTTTTCAGTAACGATATGCATCGCCGCTTTTTTGTCCAGATATGTGTAATGTTTAGTGAAAACAGATGTATCGTTTTCTTTTGTGATGATCAGCAGCACCGAATCGAACGTATCTGTAATCGGACTGACTTTTTCCCTTTTTTCTATCAGCACTACGCCTAAGGTACTTTCTTGGCTGGCGCGTTCTTGATAAATTGGCCGTAGAATTTGTTCCATTGAATTTCACTCCTTGAGTGGCTAACTTTTAATCTCACATGTTGTCTAAAACTTAATATGAAAAAGCTCGTTTCCCCTTATTCTCTAATTCGACATATTTCTGTTAGATTCCTTCATCCGAAAATCATTATCACTTTTTAACGTCCATTATGATATAGTATGATGGATGCAAGGAGGAACGAATAAATGAAACCTTATAAAAATAAAATTAACCGAATCCGAACTTTCGCTTTATCGCTGGTTTTTATCGGAATCGTTATTATGTATGTCGGCATCTACTTTAAGAACCAGCCGGCCGTTATGGTCATCTTTATGCTGCTGGGCGTGCTGGCGGTTATCGGAAGCACAGGTGTTTATGCTTGGATCGGCCTGCTTTCAATGAAAACCATTCCAGTCGAATGCCCGAATTGCGGTAAGCAAACGAAAATGCTTGGGCGCGTGGACATGTGCATGCATTGCAACGAACCATTAACGATGGATCCTACTCTTGAAGGAAAAGAATTCAGCGAAGAATATAATAAGAAAAATTCTTAACTATAACGTAAAAGCTCCACCGGCCCTTCTTGTCCGGTGGAGCTTTTCAATTGTCGCCGAGAAAGCGCGAAATAAAAATGAGCATGGAAGCCATGCTCACAGTTATTGTGCTTTAGCGGTTTTTCCTATGCAATCTTGGCACGTGCCGTATAGTTCCAAGCGATGGTAATCCACTTGGAAGCCTGTAACGTGTGAAGCTAAATGCTCTACTTCGTCCAATCCTGGATAATGAAAATCGACAATTTTGCCGCAGTCGCTGCAAATCATATGGTAATGGTCATGTGTCACAAAGTCAAAACGGCTTGACGCATCTCCATAAGTCAATTCCTTTACCAGTCCCGCTTTTCGGAATACACGCAAATTATTATATACAGTTGCTACACTCATATTTGGAAAAGTTTTCTCTAACGCGCGATAAATGTCATCCGCTGTCGGGTGTGCTGTTGAGTGAATCATATACTCCAGTATTGCATGGCGCTGGGGCGTGATTCTTACACCTGTTGACTTCAAAGCATCAAGCGCGTCTTTTAATTGCACTTCAGACATCGCTGTGCACCTCACTTCATAAGTATTCTTACATTATAATCGTTATAAATAGTGTACTTAAAAAGGAGGGTGCATGTCAAGAATTCACCATATTGCCGCCTTGCCAGCGGTCTATTTGTCTTATTTGCCGTCATGAAGTTCTTGTTCTTTCTTGCCGAGTTTGAGATTTACAAATCGGGCTGCAACAAATAGGAAATCAGACAAACGATTCAAATAAGCTAATACAATCGGCGAGACTCCTTCGCCAATCGAAATCGCCGCACGCTCTGTCCGACGGACGACAGTCCGTGCAACATGAAGCGCCGCTCCTGCTGGATGCCCTCCAGGCAGAATGAAATTATTCAATGGAGGAACTTGCTCATCATACTGATCGATCCACTGCTCCAACTTTTCGATGTCTTGCTCAGTCAGCTTCCATTTGACCTCTTTACCGCTTGGAGTAGCAAGTTCTGCTCCTACATGGAACAGCTTTGTTTGGATTTCATGGAAAGCTTGGTTCAGATCTTCTTTTTCTTCGAAAAATTCTTCAGCCATATGCCCTACCGCCAAGCCAATCATCGAATTTGCTTCATCACATGTCCCGTAAGCTTCAACCAGCGCATCGTTTTTTGCAACCCGGTTGCCGTAAACCAGGGAAGTCATCCCTTTGTCGCCCGTTTTCGTGTAAATTTTCATCATCAATACCCCTTTTCCAAATTAACAAGATTTGTTGGGTTTCGATCTTCCAAGAGCCATTTATGCAAATTAGGAATAAAAATCTCTAATGCACGATCCACATATTTCTTTGAATGGCTAGAAGCATGAGGTGAAATCACGACATTTTTCATATTCCAATAAGGATGATCAAGCGGAAGCGGCTCTTGTTCAAAAACGTCGAGTACAGCAAAGCCAATAACACCATTTCGGAGCGCCTCAAGTAAAATACGGTCTTCTACTAAATCCCCCCGTCCAAAATTCATAAAAATGGCATCATTCTTCATCGCTTCAAAATGTTCTTTCTTCAGCATATGCTTTGTTTCTTTTGTACTTGGCACAACGGAGATGACAATATCCGCTTGCGGCAGCTTCTCCAAAATATCTTTAAATGAAACCATCTCGTCCATATGGTCTGCAGCATCTCCAGAACGGTTGCAGCCGATGGTCCGAACATTGAACGCTTGAAGCAGCCGGCCGATTTCAGAACCGATAGCTCCCGGGCCGATGATCAACGCAGTTGAACCAAAAAGTTCGGATGCCCCGGTCTTCCGGTTCCATTCATTGTTCTGCTGGCTCTCATAGATGAATGGTAGGGAACGTTTCAGTGCCAATAAATGAGCCAGCACCGATTCGGTCATCGGCGTTTTATGGATGCCTTTGACATTGGACACGACAATTCCGCGTTCTTTCATCGCTCCAAGCGGCATCTTTTCCACTCCCGCGCTTGCCACCATGATCCATTTCAATTTTTCGGCTTTGTTGATATCTTCTTCTGTGATGTCTTCTCCGTAAGTCACCAAAACCTCTGCTGTCGGCAAGCGGGTTTTGTCTTTATCTGCAAAATAAAAATCAACATTCGGGAATTCTTTTTCGAGCGTCTCCTGTTGTGCTGTTCTTGGTGTGAATGTAAACAAAACTTCCATGCTGGCTTTCTCCCCTTTTCACTGATTGCTAAGCGTCTTTAAAGTTTTCAAAACTTCTTTGATGTGGTCAGGCACTTTCACTTTTCGCCATTCTTTAATAACCATGCCAGTCGGGTCAATCAAGAAAGTCGAACGCTCGATTCCCATAAATGTTTTGCCATACATCTTTTTCTCCACCCATACTCCGTATTCCTCTGACACTTTATGGTCTTCGTCCACTAAAAGTGAGAACGGCAGGCCGTGCTTCTCAATGAATTTGTTGTGCTGGTCGGCTGAATCGGCACTCACCCCTAGGATTACGGCGTTCATTTCAGAAAAATCCGCTTGCGCATCCCGAAAATCACAGGCTTGCGTGGTACATCCAGGCGTCATGTCTTTGGGATAAAAATATAACACCACATATTTTTCTCCTGCAAAATCTTTCAGCGTAACCGTTTCTCCTGTTTCATTCGCCAAACTGAAAGCTGGCGCTTGCAATCCTTCTAAAGTGGCCAATTCCATCACTCCTTTTCTTTCTTCTATCGTACCTAAGCGGAAGATAGGTTTCAATTTCTTTGGCACTAATGAAAAATATTGTCTACAATAAGAAAGAGCAATAAATAGGAGGCTTTAAAATGAACTACACAATATCAGAACAACTGCACGAAGAAGCGCTGCAGCATATCGTCGGCGGAGTCAATAGCCCGTCGCGGTCATATAAAGCAGTAGGCGGAGGTTCGCCAGTTTCGATGGAACGCGCAAAAGGCGCTTATTTTTGGGATGTCGACGGCAATAAATACATCGATTACTTGGCAGCGTATGGCCCGATTATTACAGGGCATGCCCATCCACACATCACGAAAGCCATCACGCATGCAGCAGAAACCGGATTGCTGTACGGAACTCCGACAAGACACGAAATCACTTTTGCTAAAATGTTGAAAGAAGCAATGCCGAACATGGACAAGGTCCGTTTTGTCAACAGCGGAACTGAAGCGGTCATGACGACCATCCGCGTGTCGCGAGCTTATACCGGCCGAACAAAAATTATGAAATTCGCCGGCTGCTACCACGGCCACTCTGACCTGGTTCTTGTTGCGGCAGGTTCAGGACCTGCCACACTCGGAACCCCGGATTCCGCTGGCGTTCCAAAAACGATCGCTGAAGAAGTCATCACAATCCCCTTTAACGATCCAGCCGCTTTTTCAGAAGCCATGGACAGATGGGGAGAAGAAATTGCTTGTATCCTAGTGGAGCCGATTGTCGGAAACTTCGGGATTGTAGAACCGAAGAAAGGCTTCTTAGAAGAAGTTCACCGCATCGCAAAAGAAAAAGGCGCTTTGATCATTTATGACGAAGTTATTACTGCTTTCCGTTTCCACTATGGGGGTGCACAAGATCTCCTGGGCTTGGTACCGGATCTTACCGCTCTAGGCAAAATCATCGGCGGCGGTTTGCCAATTGGCGCTTATGGCGGCAAAAAGGAAATCATGGACACGGTCGCCCCTCTCGGGCCTGCGTATCAGGCCGGGACGATGGCCGGCAATCCGGCATCTATCCAAGCTGGCATTGCCTGCCTCGAGGTTCTTCGAGAAGAAGGTGTATATGAAAAAATGGACGAACTCGGCCGCCTGCTCGAAGAAGGTATTCTTGCAGCAGCTGAAGAATTTGGTGTCACTATCACCGTCAATCGTTTAAAAGGCGCTTTAACAATTTACTTTACCGATGTAAAAGTGGAAAATTACGAACAAGCTGAAGCAACCGACGGAGAAATTTTTGGGCGCTTCTTCAAGCTGATGCTTGATCAAGGAATCAATCTAGCCCCTTCAAAATACGAAGCGTGGTTTTTAACGACCGAACACACAACAGAAGATGTGGAAGTTTCGATCAAAGCGGTCCGTGAAGCATTCCGACAGCTTTAATCGGGGAAAAAAACCGCCATTGTAAAAGAAAGGAGTGCTTAATCACATGCAATTGGGCGCACGTATATTCAAGACTGGCATAGCGATTTCCCTAGCATTGTTTTTGGCTAATTGGCTCGAATTGCCAATTCCTTTCGTGGCGGGAATATCTGCAATATTCGCCATCCAACCCTCGGTATACCGGTCATATTTGACGGTCTTAGACCAAATATACGGAAATTTAATCGGGGCTGTTATTGCAATCATTTTCGTATTAACGCTTGGATCAAATTATTTAACGGTGGGATTGGCGGCTGTCTTGGCCATTATCCTCATGGTAAAATTAAACCTTAACAATCCGGTTCCCTTAACACTCGTAACGCTTATTGTCATAATGGAATCGCATCAAGAACAGTTTTTACAATTTGCAGGACTCCGGTTTTTGACGATTCTCCTTGGTATTTTGTCCGCCTTTATTGTAAATATGATCTTTTTGCCCCCTAAATATGAAACACGTTTGTTTACCTCCATCCACGGAGTAACAGAAGAAGTGATTCGTTGGATACGCGTATCAATCCGCCACGCCTCTGACTATTCTTCTGTTAAAAGTGATATCGGCAAATTGGCTGATAAGCTGGACAAGGTAGATCAATGGTATTCATTTTATAAAGATGAGCGCAGCTATACGATAAAGCAGCAATTTGTAAAAGGACGAAAATTGGTCTTATACCGGCAAATGATTGCTACTACTAAAAAGAGTTTGGAAGTTCTTAAACGGCTTCACCGGTATGAAAATGAATTGACCGACCTTCCTGAACATTTTCATATGATGGTACAAGAACGTCTCGAAAGTTTGGCGAGTTACCATGAACAGCTATATATGAAATATGTCGGAAAATTGAGGCCGGAACATAGTGAAACAGCCGGAACCGATTCCGTTCTAAAACGCTACGAAGTGATGGACGTGTTTGTCAGGGAGATTAATCTGGCGCACGAAGATTCAACGAGTGAATTTTCGGCTTATCATTTGATGCATATTTTATCGGCGATTTTGGATTACGAAGAACAGTTGGAGCATTTGGATCTTCTTATTATCGCGTATTTGAACTACCATTCGGATGAAGTAGGATCCGAATTGGAAAATACCATATAAAAAAACGTGCCTGGCAAATGCCTGGCACGTTTTTTTATGATTTCATGCGCGGGTCTAGCGCATCGCGCAGCCCATCGCCCATCAAGTTAAACCCGAGAACAGTCAGCATGATGGCAATGCCCGGGAAAATCATCGTCCACGGTGCATTGGTTAAATATGATCTGGAATCCGCCAGCATTTTCCCCCATTCGGGAGACGGAGCTTGTGCACCTAGCCCTAAAAAGCCGAGCGCCGCTGCTTCAATGATGGCTGTTGCAATAGCAAGTGTTCCCTGTACGATAACCGGCGCCATCGAATTCGGCAAGATATGGGAAAACAAGATCCGATTATCTTTCATGCCAATGGCTTTTGCAGACATGATGTATTCATCTTCTTTGATGCTCAATACTTTCGAGCGGATCAAGCGCCCGAAGTTTGGAACGTTGATCAGCGCAATGGCAATCAATGCATTTCGGAGTGACGGCCCAAGGACCGATACTACCGCAATCGCCAGCAAAATGCTTGGAAATGCCAACATGATATCAAAAATGCGGGAAATAATGGTATCCACCCAACGTCCATAGTAGCCGGCAAGGATTCCTAAAATACTGCCCATGACGGCCGAACCGACTACCGCTAAAAACCCAACCCATAAGGAAATTCTTGCGCCGTATACAATACGCGATAATATGTCTCGTCCAAAATCATCTGTGCCCATCCAATGTTCGCCGGAAGGAGGCAGCAGCTTATTGGTTAAATTTTGCTCATTGATCCCTTGCGGTGTAAAAAGTGGACCGAATATCGCCAATAAGATGAAGAAAAATACAATTCCCATGCCGACTACCGCCACTTTGCTTTTTCGGAATCCGCGCCACGCCTCTTTCCAAGGTCCAGCAACTTTTTCCATGTTCACATCATTTTTATCGATAGCTGATTGTGCCATTCTGCTTCTCCTCCTTCCTAATCGTATTTAATACGTGGATCGATCAAGCCGTACAGCATATCTACAAGTAGATTGATCATGACGAAAATAAACGCGACAATCAAAATTCCAGACTGGATTACCGGATAGTCACGGAATCCAATTGCCTCATAAATATAACGGCCGATTCCTGGCCATCCAAAAATCGTCTCTGTCAAAATGGCGCCGCCTAGAAGCAAGCCCATCTGGAGGCCGATAATTGTTAAAACTGGGATGATGGCATTTTTTAGTGCATGTTTATAAACCACCCAGAACATTTTCAATCCTTTTGAACGTGCAGTCCGTACATAATCGGAACGCATAACTTCAAGCATGCTCGATCGGGTCATACGTGCAATAATCGCCATCGGAATCGTCGCCAATGCCGTGCCAGGCAGAATTAGATGCTTGAGCACAATGGAAAATTGTGCAAAATCCCCTTGGATCAACGTGTCAATCAAGTAAAAATGTGTAATGACCTCTACCGGATCACGGACATTTTCTCTTCCCGTCGTCGGAAGAACTCCTAGTTCGATTGAGAAAATCCACTGATTCATCAAACCAAGCCAAAATATCGGCATGGAAACCCCAATCAATGCAATGATCATCGCTAAGTAGTCAAACCATGAATTTTGGAACCAAGCGGAAATGATGCCAGCGTTAATGCCGATAATAACAGCGATAATAATGGCGAATACAGACAGTTCAATCGTCGCCGCTAAGTACGGCCATACTTCATCTGCGACAGGTGTCCTGGTGCGCAGCGATTCCCCTAAATCACCGGTCAACAGCCCTTTCAGGTATTCAAAATATTGGATATACCATGGGTTATCTAAACCGAGTGTCGTTCTTAATGCTTTAATCGCTTCTTCGGATGCTTGCTGGCCTAAAATGACTTGAGCAGGATCACCCGGTATCGCCCGTATGATCAAGAAGACGATAAATGTCATCCCCAACAAAACAGGAATAAGTTGGAAAATCCGCCTTCCGATATAGTTAAGCATTTTCTCCACCTCTCACTTTCTTACATTATGTAAAAACTAAGAAAAAAGAGGAGAAATCAATTTGACCTCTCCTCTCAGAATGCTTACTGCAAATCAACAGTTGATAATTTGTCAGAACCTGTTGGATGCGCTTTAAAGTTCACTACATTTTTACCGCCGGCAAGCAATGGCGTTGAGTGCGCAAGTGGAACCCATGGTGCATCTTCGTGGATGATTTCTTGTGCTTGCTTATACAATTCGTTGCGCGTGTCTTCATCTACTTCTGTTTGAGCTTGAATCAAGATATCGTGCAATTCTTGGTTTTCATAGTATGTGTAGTTGTTCGAACCGATATTGTCCTGGTCAAGCAGTACATAAAGGAAGTTATCAGCATCGCCGTTATCGCCTGTCCAGCCGAGCAAGAACGCATCCGCTTCTCCTGCCGCCGCCTTTTCAAGGTAAGTAGCCCACTCAAACGATACGATTTCAGCTTTGATGCCAACATCCGCCAAGTTTTTCTGGATTGCTTCCGCTACTTTTTGTCCATCTGGCATATACGGACGCGGAACCGGCATTGCATAAAGTTCCATTTCAAAACCATCTTCAAGTCCTGCTTCTTTCAATAGCGCTTTTGCTTTTTCAGGATCGTATTCATATCCTTCAATGTCATCATTGTAGCCGTTGATTACTGGCGGCATCGGGTTCTTAGCAACTTCCCCTCGCCCTTCGAAGAATGCATCAACAATGGCTTGCTTATCGATTGCATGGTTCATCGCCTGGCGCACTTTCGGATCATCAAACGGTTCTCGTGTATTCGTTAACCCCAAGTAACCCACGTTCATGGAAGGACGTTCGAACAATTGAAGATCGGCATTGCCTTCGATAGTTTCACCGTCTGATGGCGTGATGCCGTCAGCCAAATCGATTTCACCAGACAATAATGCATTCAGACGAGCTGAGTTGTCCGGGATTGAACGGAAGATGACACGATCCAATTTCGGTTCGCCTTCAACCCAATAATCCGCATTCTTTTCGATTGTCACTGTATCATTGCGCTTCCATTCGACAAATTTGAATGGCCCTGTACCGACTGGGCTATCGCCGAATTTGTCTCCAGCTTCTTCAAAAGCAGTGGGTGATGCAATTCCGAAAGAACTCATCGCTAAGTTTTTCAAGAAAGGAGCTTGCGGGCGTTTTAATTTGAATTCAACTTCGTAATCGCCAGTTGCGGTAACGGATTCGATCACGTGTCCTTCTTCATCACCGAAGCCGCCAAACATTGAACCGTAATAAGGAAATTTATCAGCATCTCCTGCAGCCCAGCGTTCGAAGTTTTTAACAACCGCTTCTGCATTGAAATCCGTGCCATCATGGAATTTGACGCCTTCTTCTAAGACAAACGTATACGTCAAACCATCTTCAGCAGCTGTCCATTCTTTTGCTAATCCTGGATGAATTTCTGTATCTTGTTCACCAAAGTTCACCAAGGTATCAAAAATGTTTTTTGTAACTTTGTAAGATTCTCCGTCTGTTACGACAATCGGATCAAGTGACACAGAGTCGCCGCCGCGTCCAAAGATCAGCGTTTTTTCCTCTGCTGATTCCCCTTCAGCACCTCCGCTTTCAGCCCCTTCTGAACTGTTGCCTGAACTACAGCCGTAAAGCGCTGTCGAAATTAGCATCAGCATGAGCAATGCTAGTGACAAGAACTTTTTATTTCCCAAATTGACCCCTCCATTTGTGTTTTTTTTATTATCATTGCGGCCTGGACTCTTTGTAAAGATGGCAGGCTACAGAATGACCTTTTTCAACTTCCGCGAAAATTGGTACCGTTGTTTCACAAATGTCCATTTTATAAGGGCAGCGCGTATGGAACCTGCAGCCGCTTGGAGGATTTGCGGGGCTTGGAATATCCCCTTTGATCACGACTTGCTCCCGTTCAAAATCCGGGTCCGGCACAGGAACAGCAGCCAGCAGCGCCTGTGTGTAAGGATGCAGCGGCTTTTCGTAAAGATCTTCGCTATTGGCGAGCTCCGCCATTTGGCCAAGATACATGACTCCCACACGGTCGCTGATATGGCGGACCACGCCGAGATCGTGAGCAATGAATATATAAGTTAGCTTCAACTCTTTCTGAAGATCCTGCATCAAGTTTAATACTTGAGCCTGAATCGAAACGTCGAGAGCTGAAACAGGCTCATCCGCAATAATTAGTTTTGGGTTCGTCATTAATGCCCGCGCAATGCCGATGCGCTGGCGCTGCCCGCCACTGAACTGATGAGGATAGCGTTTGGCATGATAGCTGCTGAGGCCAACGATTTCCAAAAAATCATGGACTTTCTTTTTCCGTTCTTTCGGATCGCCTATATTGTGGACATTCAACGGCTCCATCAAAATCTTCTCAATTGTATGCCGTGGATTCAATGAAGCATAAGGATCCTGGAAAACCATTTGGATATCCCGGCGCGCTTTTCTCATTTCCTGATTGGAAAGCTTGGTAAGTTCCTGGCCGTCAAAAAACACTTTGCCTTCTGTCGGGTCCAATAAGCGCATGAGCATACGTCCGGTCGTTGACTTTCCGCAACCGGATTCTCCCACTATCCCTAATGTCTCACCTTCAGCAACAGTAAACGATACATCGTCAACAGCTTTTACATAGTTTTTTACTTGCCCGAGAATTCCGGACTTTATAGGGAAATACTTTTTAAGCCCTTCAACTTTTAATAGCGGTTCTGTCATGCGCCGTTGCCTCCTTTGGATCAAATAGGAAACAGCGAGTTTTGTGGTTGTCCGCTGTTTGGTACAAGTCTGGATTTTCGGTAATGCAGCGGTCAAAGGCGAACTCGCAGCGCGGTGCAAATTTGCATCCCGTATGAATCGTCCCAGGTTTTGGCACATTTCCCGGAATCGAATAAAGGCGGTCTTTCTTAAACCGCATATCCGGAACAGACTGAAGCAGCCCGCGTGTATAAGGATGCTGCGGGTCTTTGAAAATCGTTTCGACAGGACCTTCTTCAACGACTTTTCCTGCGTACATGACAATGACCCGTTCACAGGTTTCTGCCACAACGCCTAAATCGTGGGTAATCAACAAGACTGCCGTATTCAATTTTTCATTCAAGTTTTTGATTAACGTCAAGATTTGGGCCTGGATGGTAACATCAAGCGCAGTAGTCGGTTCGTCCGCAATAAGCACTTTCGGATCGCAAAGCAGCGCCATTGCAATCATAACCCGCTGCCGCATCCCGCCTGAGAGCTGGTGTGGATATTCTTTCATTAAGTCTTCGGCGCGCGGCAATCCAACCAACCGCATCATTTCAACCGCACGGTCATTGACTTGCTTCTTTGACCAATCACGCTTGTGGATTTTAATTGCTTCTCTCAATTGGTCGCCGATTGTAAAAAGGGGATTTAAAGAAGTCATCGGTTCCTGGAAAATCATCGCAATATCATTGCCCC
Source organism: Planomicrobium sp. CPCC 101079 (assembly GCF_007859275.1). Classification (GTDB taxonomy): domain Bacteria; phylum Bacillota; class Bacilli; order Bacillales_A; family Planococcaceae; genus Planococcus. Next base: position 12,394 of record NZ_VOHC01000004.1, read on the forward strand.
GGATTTCGCGCATCTTCTTCTCTGGCAATCGGGTTAAATCCTTATCCTGAAATAAAATTTCCCCACCAGTTATTTTCCCTGGAGGGCTCGGTACAAGGCCCATAATCGACAAGGATGTAACACTTTTTCCACAGCCGGATTCTCCTACGATGCCCAGAACTTCCCCTTCTCGTATGTGAAAATTGACATTATCTACTGCCGGGATTTCTCCGTCATCTGTGAAAAAGGTCGTTTTTAACCCTTTCACATCCAAAATCGTTTTGCGTTCCCCCACATCGTCACCCCTTTTTACTTCAAACAGTTTACGGAAAATTAATTTTATTTTAATTATACGGAATATTAGGTTGATTGCAATAGTATTTTAAAACTATCAACTTTTAAACTCATTCTATGTATACAAAAAAGCCCCCAAAAAAACTGGGGGCTTAAACACTATCAAACAAAATGTTGAACTTGAAATAAATCATGGTAAATGCCTTGCCGCTTCATCAATTCATCGTGGCTTCCTTTTTCAACCAGCTTTCCATGATTGATTACGAGAATTTGATCGGCGTGGGTAATGGTCGACAAACGATGCGCAACAATCAATGTTGTGCGGTCATGCGCCAACTTCTCAAGCGAATCCTGAATCAACGATTCGCTTTCCAAATCCAGCGCGGATGTCGCTTCATCCAAAATCAAAATCGGCGGATTTTTCAGGAAAACCCGGGCAATCGCCACACGCTGTTTTTGGCCGCCTGAGAGCTTGACGCCCCGCTCGCCAACTTTAGTGTCGTAACCTTGCGGCAGCAATTCGATAAACTCATGAGCGTTTGCCGCTTTTGCCGCAGCGACCACTTCTTCATCTGTGGCCTCTGGCCGGCCCATTAAAATATTGGACTTAACCGAATCACTGAATAAGATAGAGTCTTGGAGCACCAGGCCGATTTGGTCCCGCAGCGAATGGGTGGTAACATCTTTCAAATTGTGGCCGTCCATCAAGATGCTGCCATCCGTCACATCGTAGAAGCGCGGAATTAAAGAGACAATGGTGGATTTTCCGCCACCGCTCATTCCAACAAAGGCAACGGTCTCTCCTGGCTGCACCGTAAAATTCAAATCAGACAGCACCGCTTCTGTGCTATCGCTGTAATGGAAAGAGACATCGCGGAATTCCAGTTTTCCCTCCACGTTTTTTAAATCGCGGGCATCCTCTTTATCCTTCACATCATAATCTTCGTCCATCAATTCAAAGACACGGTCCATTGAAGCAAAAGACTGGGTCAACGTCGTGGATGAATTGACCAATCGGCGCAGCGGATTGTACAAGCGTTCGATATAAGCGATAAAAGCAACCATTGTTCCGACCGACAGATCGCCTTGAATCACTTGATAGCCGGCATAGCCAATTACCAAAAGCGGCGCGACATCCGTAATGGTGTTGACCACCGCGAATGCTTTGGCGTTCCATTTTGTATGATCCACCGCTTTTTCAAGAAACTGGTCATTGGTTGAGTCAAAAATTTTCTGCTCATGCTTTTCTAATACAAAACTTTTGATGATGCTGATTCCTTGGACTCGTTCATGCAAATAACTCTGGACGTTCGCCAATGCTTGAGAACGCTCTTTCGTTAAGTCACGGAGACGGCCGAAGAAATACTTGACGCTGAAAGCGTAGAACGGAAACGCAATGAGTGTTACCAGTGTAAGCGGCACATCCATTGTCAGCATGATGCCGATTGCGATCAAGATTGTTGCCAAGTCCAGCCATAAATTCATCAAGCCGATCATGACAAAGTTTTTTGTTTGCTCTACATCATTGATCACTCGGGAAATCACTTCCCCAGCTCTCGTATTGGCATAAAACCGCAAGCTTAAACGCTGAAGATGGCCATATAATTCTTGGCGGATATCATACAGGATTTTATTGCTGACAAGTTGGGCATAGTATTGGCGGTAATATTCGATGGGGGGACGGAAGATAAAAAACAGAATCGCTGTACCGCCGAGCCATATGTAAAGCTGTCTTAGCTTTTCATCGTTCGATAAAGCCTCTGCCCCAATAATATCGTCAATTACGATTTTAATAAGCAAAGGAATAAAAAGCGGGATAGCGAACTTCAAAATTCCGATCAATATAGTTAAGAGAATTTGCCAGTTGTACGGTTTGACAAACTTCATATAGCGTTTCATGCTGTTCAAAGCTTTCACTCCAATCTTTTCAAAATGAAAAACCTGTTGCCAAGCAACAGGCTTTCATTTTACTCACGAATCTTGTATTGCCTATGAAATTCATAGCGATTCGTCCATACTTCGATGAAGTCCGGGGCAAAAGGGCCTCGCCGCTGTTTAATCCAACCGATCAACTTTTCCACATTGCGGTGAAGGATTTGATCGATCACTTCAGGGTATCCCATTTGCCGTTTGTGTTCTTCATATTCGTCTTCGTCCAACAGCGTGTATGACATATCCGGAAACACTTTCACATCTAGATCATAATCGATGTACTTTAACGATCCATTATTATAGACAAATGGAGAACTTACATTGCAATAATAATAGACCCCATCTTCACGCAGCATGCATATGATATTGAACCAATGTTCCGCGTGGAAATAGCAAATGGATGGTTCGCGGGTCAACCACGTTCTGCCATCGGATTCTGTTACCATCGTCCGCTCATTTGCACCAATTACAATGTTGTTTGTTCCTTTAAGTACAGTTGTTTCCTGCCAGACACGGTGGATTCGGCCGTTGTGTTTGTAGCTGTGGATTTGTATCGTTTCTCCCTCTGCAGGAATCGCCATGTACCATCCCACCTTCTTGTCTAAGCCCTATATTTGCTGTTATTTCAACATTATATCAATCAATTCTGAAAACATACAGTAATAAGGCGGCAGGACCAAAGGATTATAGGACGACCGAACGCCCGCCGTCGACAATGATTGTCTGTCCGCGAATCATGTCTGCAGCGTCTGAAATCAGGAACAGCGCCGTTTTGACCATGTCGTCGATTTCAACCATGCGCCCTGCTGGCGTGTTGACGCGCGCATCATTCAATAGTTCTTCGCGGTTCGGGAAATGTTTCAGCGCATCAGTGTCAAGCGCCCCGCCGGAAACCGTGTTGACTGAGATTCCTTTAGGTGCGAGTTCCACAGCCAAATAGCGGGTGATGGATTCAACAGCCGCTTTTGACACGCCGATTGTCGTGTAGTTTTCAAGATAACGGATTGAGCCAAGCGAAGAAATGCCGACAATTTTCCCGCCTTTGTCCATAAGTTTCGCAGCTTCTTGCGCACCGAACAACATGGCTTTTGCGTTGATGTTCATCGTCCAGTCCCAATGCGATTCTTCCAATTCCATGATCGGGCGAAGAACACCTGATGCTGCATTGGAAACAAACACATCCAACCGGCCGAATTCTTCTTTGATCGTTTCAAACATGGCACGCAATTTTTCAACATCTCCAACATTGGCGCGCACAAGCAGCGCACGTCGCCCTAGCGCTTCCACTTCTTTTACCGTTTCAAGCGCAGCAGTTTTGCTGCGGGCATAGTTAACAACTATGTCGTATCCCTGTTCCGCCAAGGCAATTGCCATTGCCTTGCCCAGCCCTCTGCTGCTTCCTGTAACCAATGCCACTTTTTGTTCTGCCATTATCATACATCTCCTCTAAGTTGTAATGCCGTTTTCATTTTTTGAACCGGCCCTGCTATTGGCAGCAAGTCGAGTTCTGCTGCCGTCACCCATTTCATGTGGGCAGGAATTTTTAAATTTTCTCCTTTGGCGATATAGCCATCCACATTCCATGTTAAATGAGAAAAGACGTGTTTGAAAGAAGTAATTTTTTCAACACCGTCGACTCTTCCGCTGAAACTCTCGGAAAGTTCTTCTTCGATTTCAAACGGCAGCACCTCTTTTGCCAGTTCCAGCATTGGAAACTGCCACATATTTGCAAGCAGGCCGGCGGATGGCCGCTGTTCCATTAAAACAGAATCGACTGACTTGACCGCGACCATTGCATACTGTACCGCCTTGTTTTTCTTGGCTTTCGTTTTGATCGGTAAATCCTGCTGTTTGCCTTCATGGAAAGCGGTGCAATGTTCACGTACCGGACACAACAAACATTTCGGTGAAGTAGGCGTACAAATCAAAGCACCAAGCTCCATCAATCCTTGATTGAATGATGAAGGATCATCGTGGCTAATGATTTCTGTCACAGCTTCTTCGAAAATTTTGCGTGTCTTCGGCTTGGCAATATCTTCTTCGATCAACAAAATCCGTGACAGGACCCGCATAACATTTCCATCTACAGCATGTTCCGGAATTCCGTATGCGATGCTCAAGACCGCTCCTGCCGTATAGGGGCCGACACCTTTAAGCGAAGAGAACTCTTTTCGGTTGTCCGGCACGATGCCTCCGTAATTTTCCGCTACTTCTTTAACACCTGCCTGGAGGTTACGCGCACGCGAATAATAGCCGAGCCCTTCCCATTCTTTCAGCAGGACTTGTTCATCCGCTTTTGCAAGATCATGCAATGTGGGAAATTTTTCGACAAACCGTTTATAATAAGGGATTACTGTGTCTACTCTGGTTTGCTGCAGCATGATTTCTGAAATCCAAATTTGATATGGGTCCGCCGTGCGTCTCCATGGCAGATCCCTTTTTTCCGCTAAAAACCAGCCGATTAAATCTTGTTGAAATTGCTTTTTGTCAATATTGATTGTCATTGCCTCCAGTTGGGGAGATTATTCCCCAAGAATTTCGGGTATTATAGCACCATCAGTGAATGTTATTATTTTAACAAAATATAACGATTACCGACAAAATTTAACTTATAAAGAAAGGGGATGAAGCAATGGATACAGGCACGCACGTTGTCATGGGCATTGCCCTCGGCGGCCTTGCCATGGCAGATCCGGCAGTAGCCGGCCATCCTATCACCATGACTGCGGTAATTGCAGGAACCATCATCGGCTCTCAAGCCCCTGATATCGATACTGTTCTAAAATTGCGGAATAACGCCGTTTATATCCGGCATCACCGCGGCATTACCCATTCCATACCGGCTGTCTTAATATGGCCGATATTGATAACTTTTGTTTTAGGGCTCATCTTTCAGGAAGCCAATATACTGCACTTGTGGCTATGGACTTTTTTGGCCGTGTTTCTCCATGTCTTTGTGGACATATTCAATTCATACGGCACCCAGGCACTCCGGCCTTTTTCGAACAAATGGGTTGCGCTTGGCGTAATTAATACATTTGACCCGATTATTTTCGGCGCCCATTTGATCGCTTTAATGTTCTGGGCTTTCGGAACAGATCCTGTTTGGACGATTTCAATTTTGTACATCATTCTGTTCTTTTATTACGTAGCCCGCTTTGCGGTACAGTCAGCAGTACGGCATGCAGTCCGCAACACCATTCCGGACGCCGAAGAAATTATTGTCGCTCCAACCATCCGCTTTTTTCAATGGCGTATCGCGGCAGACTCTAAGCGCCATCATTATGTAGGCCGGGCATATGGACGGTCAATCAATATTTACGACAAATTCCCGAAAACCCCGCTGCCGACTTCCAACTTGATGCAGGCAGCTTTAAAAGACAGAAACTTGGCTGCGTTTGTTTCCTTTTCTCCTCTTTACCGTTGGGAAATCAGTGAAATTGACGGCGTTTACGAAGTCCGTTTGATCGACTTGCGCTACCGCAGCAACGACTACTACCCATTTGTTGCCGTTGCCCGCTTGAATCACGAATGCAAAGTTATCCAGTCCTACACCGGCTGGATCTTCAGCGAAGATAAATTAAGAGAAAAACTGGATTTTAGTATGAACTAATAAAACTAAAAGCAAGCTTGGCTCAATTGGGATTGCTTTTAGATTTTTTAAATTTTCACCATGGCTGCTCTGCCTGATAAGTTCTATTAGCAGCCAAACATTTAGCTTTTAGAGGTTCTTTTTTGTAACATAGAGCAAAATGGATTACTCAATAAACGACAAAACGCACACTACGATAGTGTGCGTTTTTTCAATCACTCTTGTTCGTTCAGCAGATGTGCATATTTGGGGTTGCGGCCAACGAATTCGTGGATTTTATCGCCATAGCTCTCGATCCATTGGCGGACGACTTTTTCTACCACAGCTGTGCCTTGGTAGTCATAGCCCGCTTTTGCATAGGAAGCCTCGAAATCTGAAACCAGCAATTCAATCCACACTCTGGCTTTTGCTTCGGATAAATTTTCGTTTTTATCGCGCAACTCCGCGACCAGCTCTTCAATCGTTTCTTTCATCCTTTTACATCCCTTCTTTTAATGGACGCAGCATGGAAATTGGCAAGGCTTCTAAATGCCTTTCGCCAGCGAGGCGGTATCCCCAAGCAAAACGCCCGTTGAAATAATCAATTTTAAAGTACATATTCGGATCGCCTTCAATCCGGTACACTTCGCCTTTTTTAAAATCATTCGGGTCCATTAAATAAGCAGCTGCCATAATGGCTTTCCGTTCCAGTACTGCAAACTCATTTACTATGCCCAACTGTTCCGCTTTTCTCGCTTTTTCTTTCAAGCGCGCTATTTCAGCACGCAATTCTTGTTCGGTCATCTGGCTGTAACGCTTATGTTCAGTCATTTTCTTGCTCCTTCATATCTAAGTATTCACTGATCACTTCACTGGGAAACCCTTTTTGGTATAAACCTTGTTTGACTTTCGATTTCAAGTCATACCCCGTTAATTTACTGCTATGCTTTCTCCATAACTTATCGCCTTGATCTTTCACGCTGTCGGTCCACTGCTCATCGTCTTTTTCCAAGTCCAGCCCTTCGACTGCTTGCTGAATCACTGAACGCGGATAGCCTTTTCTCATCAAGAAATCGTAGATTTTCTGCTTGATTTGGTTTGGCGTTTTCTTTTGTTCTTTCGCAGCAACTTTCTCTGCGAGGCCTCTCGCGATTTCCAATTGTTCTTCTTCTGAATAGGAATCCAAAACGTCTTTTTGCATTTGTTTGTCAATCCCTTTCTTCTGCATGTCTTGCTGAATCGCTCTTGGCCCCTTTTTCCCGGAATTCATCTGCGTCCGCATCAGCGCTTCTGAAAACGCCCGATCATCTAAAAACTTCAATTCATACAATTTTTTCACTGCTTCATCTATGACGGCATCGCCGTACTCTTTTTCTTTCAGCTTTGTACGCACTTCGCCTTCGCTCCGCATACGGAACCCAAGATAATGCAAGGCAGCATTGAACGCTTTTCGAACTTGGTCTTCAAACACCATTTCTTCAATGGTCCACTGATCCAGTTCTTTCCCTTTTGTAAGCTGATACCTGACCAGTACCGCTTCATCTACACTAAAGGCAAACTTCTCCTCAAAGAAAATATTGTATCGTTCAGGATTATTTTTACCTTGGGAGATTTTTGTAATAATCGGCATTAACCGGCACCTCTCTTCTTGTTATATTATACACCTTGTGCGGGCTTAAATGCATGGATTCAGGGTAGAATATAGGAAATGGAGGCGATGGGAATGAAGGTAGCAATTACTGGTGGCACAGGTTTTGTCGGCAAGGAATTGACGCGGTTGCTGCATATGCAAGGGTGGGAAATTTTTATTTTGACACGGCATCCAAAAAGATCGTCGCTGGGCATTACCTATGTGGAATGGCTGACAGATCGGGCGCAGCCAGAAAAACAACTCGAAGGCATGGACGCGTTTGTCAATTTGGCTGGAGCTTCAATCAATGCCGGCCGCTGGAGCAACGAGCAGAAAAAAGAAATTCATGACAGCCGAATAAGCGCTACAAAAGAGGTGCTTCGGATTTTGAACGCTTTAGAACGAAAACCTGAAGCATTGATCAATGCGAGCGCCGTCGGCATCTACCCAGCTTCTGAGTCTGCAACCTACACAGAAGCATCGAAAAACTACGGAAACGATTTTTTGGCGAAAACGGTCATTGACTGGGAGCGGCTCGCGGACCAAGCGAAAGCGCTTAGCATCCGAGTAGCGTACGGCAGATTCGGCATCGTTTTGGGCAAAGACGATGGCGCACTGCCACTCATGGCGCTTCCTTACAAGTTATTCGGCGGCGGCACCGTCGGCTCGGGCAAGCAATGGCTGTCCTGGATCCACGTTTACGATGTCGCCCGCGCGATTCAATTTGCCATTGAAACAAAAGCGCTTGAAGGCCCTTTTAATGTTACCGCCCCTACCCCACAGCGGATGAAAGAATTTGGCAAAGAAATCGCCAAAGCGCTCGGCCGGCCCCACTGGATGCCAGTTCCGTCAGCCGCTCTTAAAGTGGCGCTTGGCGAGAAAAGCAGGCTTGTTTTAGAAGGACAGAAAGCGTTGCCAGTGGTCCTGCAGCAACACGGTTTCGAGTTCACTTTCCCTCATTTGCAACCCGCACTGGCTGATCTATACAAATGAGGTATAATGAAAGGATGATTAATCGAAGGACGTGAAAAAATTGAACGAAAAACCTATTTTTGAAGAAGGACAAAAATTTCCTTTAACGATCAAGCGGCTTGGCATCAACGGTGAAGGCATCGGCTATTTTAAGCGCAATGTCGTATTCGTCCAAGGAGCACTGCCAGGAGAAGAAATTACGGCACAAGTGACCAGTATCAAACGCAATTTTGCGGAAGCGCGGGTTTTGAAATTGAGAAAGGCGTCTCCCTATCGGCAGACACCGCCTTGCCCTATCTACGAGACATGCGGCGGCTGCCAATTGCAGCATATGACTTATGAACAGCAATTGGTGGAAAAACGGGATCTTGTAACTCAAGCCCTCGAGCGTTACTTGAAAGGGACAAATGTCCAAATCAAAAATACCATCGGCATGGAAGACCCTTGGTATTACCGCAATAAAAGCCAATTCCAAACACGCTTGAAAGGGACGAAAGTGATCGCCGGATTGTTTGCGGAAGGCTCACACCAGCTTCTTGACATCGAACAATGCATTGTTCAGCACCCTGACACGACGGTAATCACCAATGCGGTAAAACGCATCCTTGAAGAGCTGAAAATACCGATTTATGACGGCAAGACGATGAAAGGCATTATCCGGACAATTGTTGTACGCACGGGAGTCCAAACCGGGGAGATTCAGCTTGTACTGATTACTACTCGCCCTAAGATCCCACATAAGGAACTATTGCTGGAAAAACTGAAGCAAATTGATATCAACTTGGTGTCAATTGTCCAAAACATCAATAAAGAAAAAACCTCTTTGATTTTCGGAGATGAAACTATCACACTTTACGGCAAAGATACAATCCATGAAGAACTGGGCGAACTGGCTTTTGATTTGTCAGCTCGCGCTTTCTTCCAACTCAATCCAGTCCAGACCGTCAAACTGTATGATGAAATCAAACGGGCGGCTGAATTATCGGGCAAGGAATCAGTGGTTGATGCGTATTGCGGCGTTGGCACCATCGGCTTATGGCTCGCCGACAGTGCAGGAGAACTCCGTGGCATGGACGTTATCCACGAAAGCGTAGTGGATGCAAAAGCCAACGCGAAAAAAATGGGCGTCACCGCCAAATACGTAACGGGCACTGCAGAAAAATGGCTGGAGACGTGGATCAATGAAGGCTTCGTCCCTGACGTATTGACAGTTGACCCTCCACGTACGGGGCTTGGGGAGTCGTTATTGAAAACGATTTTGAAAGTAAAACCGAAACGTTTTGTATACACTTCTTGCAATCCATCGACATTGGCTAAAGATTTGCAGCAATTAACGAAAATTTACCGCATTGAATACATTCAGCCGGTTGATATGTTCCCGCAAACGGCACAAGTAGAAGCAGTCACAAAACTCGTATTAAAATAACGAAAAGGCGCAGGAAGCAAAATCGCTTCCTGCGCCTTTTTTATTCATTCTTGTGATACGGGAGACTCTTGCGATTTCTGATTGCCTTTGAAGGCAATGATAAAACCGATAAAGAGCAGCATAGCCGAAATCAGCAATAAGAAGCTGAAGTTTTCGATGTACTCGACGAAAACACCGCCTAGAAACGGGCCAGCCAAACTGCCGACACTAAAAGCGATGCCGCACAATAAATTTCCCGTCGGCAATAGTTCTTTCGGCATCAAATCCGCCATAAATGAAATGCCCAAGGAAAATGTCGAACCGACAAACATGCCCGCAGCTGCAAAAAAAGCGACTGTCAGCCAAGCGTTTGATTCAAAAAAGCCAGCTGCCCCAAACATCGCAGCTCCGCCAACGAGCGCAAGGATCAACACATTTTTTCTGCCCAGCCGGTCGCTCAAAACACCCAGCGGCAACTGCGTCGCAATCGCACCTGCAGAGAAAGCAGCTAAGATGATCGACACTAAAGCAACATCGATCGATTGCCGCAACGCATAGACCGGGTAAATGGCATTTAACGAAGCTTCGAGAAAACCGTATCCTAAAGGCGGCAAAAAAGCGATCCAAGCGATTGCGATAGCTGCTTGGAAACGGCCTATTACTCCTTTAGATGAGTGGGCGCCACCGGATGTCACTTCCGGAAAATCATTTTTCAGTAAAAATACAAAAGACCATGCAATCAAACACAAAATTCCTGAAACAATGAATGGCAGTGGCTCAAAAATATTAACGAGCGGCACAAAAAGCGGCCCTGCTCCAAAACCGACGCTAAACGACATGCCGTATATGGCAATATTGCGCCCAAGACGTTGCTGCGGCGAAGTGCTCGTTATCCACGTTTGCGTCGAGAAATGCAGCGCTTGGTCTCCGATGCCGATCAATACGCGCAGCACAAACCAAAATGCGACACTTTTCCATAACGGAAATGCCAGCAGCGACACAATTACTAATCCTCCGCCGATTAAGATCAACGGCTTAAATCCAAACTTACGCAATTGCGGCTCCATGAATGGGGCAATGACCAGCGTACCTATGTATAAACCCGTAGCACTCAATCCGTTTAAGGCTGAAGAAACACCGTCTTGTTCAAAAATAACAGCAATCAACGGCAACAACATGCCTTGCGAAAACCCGGATATGGAGACTATTGTCACCAAAACCCAAAAACGCGCTCGTTCACTTTTTAAAAAATACGACATAAGGTCCTCCTATACAAACCACATTCTTCTGTAAATTCCAGTTAAATATGATTTTAACATAAGGAGCGGGAGGATTATAAATTTCTATTTAGAAATCAACGAAGACAATTTGAGAGGAAAAGCAATTGCAAAGCTAAGGGGTTTATAAAATTTTTAATCATTATTAAAAGGCTCTGTCCGTTTCTAAATATCAGAATGCGGATGAGCCTTTAAGTTATAACAATATCCATTTGTGTTTTCATAATACCATTCTAGGCCATGCTGCCGTTTGAATGTAAAAACTCCCTCCTTCGTAAATCGAGATCAGCAAGCATTTGTTTTCTGCTCATCCCCTCTCTCTTTATGTTAAGTTAACATTAACATAAAGTTTGAATAAAGTAAATTTTCTAACTACTGTTTGTTAAAATTCTCTCTTATTGCCTATAAGTGTTGATATTCTTCCTGTTATCCGCTACTATTAACATGCGAAATGAGGTGTACCGAATGGGCAAAGGCATTACAGATAAACAGGAACAAGTGACTTACATGAAAGAGCGCTTGAATATGTTTTTGGAAGTTTTGGACGCAATTGAACCGGAAAATACAGAACTTGAAGATATTGACCGCTTGATCGCCATGGTTGATGAGCTGGATGAGAAAATGCAGCAGTTTAACGTTACTCCAGTCGACGAAAAACAGGAATAACGTTAAAAAAGAATCCCTTAAGCATCTTTTGAGATGCTTAAGGGATTCTTTTTTAACTCTCTTGAGTTTCTTCCGTCGCCTTAAGGTCGCGGCGTCCTTGCATGACCGCATTAATTTGTCCACCGATCATTAACAGCATAGCGCACACATACAGCCATAGCATCAAAATAATCATACCGCCGATACTGCCGAATGTCGGTGAATAAATCGCCAAGTTGTTAATATAAATGGAAAAGATATAAGAAACACCTAGCCAGCCGACTGCGGTAAACGCTGCTCCAGCCAATACGCTGGCAAAATCCAGCCGAACATTTGGAGCAACCCAGTAAATAACGGAACTAAGGACAAAAATAATAAGCCCTGGAATAGTGAAGCGAAGCGCGTTCCATGTCGCCAAAAACCCTTCTTCTAATCCTGCATACGAAAAGATGACGAGGCCAATTTGCCTGCCAAAAATCGGCAAAGCAAGCGCAACCGCTAAAATCAGCATCATCAATAAGGTGTTCAGCATCGACATGCCTTGCGCTACCCAAATCGGGCGTCTTTCGGCCACGCCATAAGAACTGTTTAATGATTTGATCAGCGCATTCATTCCAATGCTCCCTGCCCAAATCATCGCGAGTATCCCGAAAGACAAAAGGCCGTTATTTTGTGTCGTTAAAATATCACTCAATGTCTGTTCAATCAGGAGAAATACTTCGTGAGGAGCCACTTCTTCAATAAAATGATAGATTTGATCTTCTGACAAATTCAAATAAGGCACCAACGTCACCAAAAAAATGAGCAAAGGAAAGATCGACAACAGGAAAAAGAACGCTAATTGCGCTCCCACTCCCATTACGTCGACGTCGTAAATCCTTTTATTCACTTCTTTGAAAAAACCGGAAAAGGTCCGAACATCATAAGACATATGCAAATTGTTCAGCCGTTCTTCCGATTGGTGCCGTTTTTCATCTTCTCCGGAGTTAATGGCGCTTATGAGTTTTTTCCAGAGTTGTAAGATGTTGAACTTCCGCTAGTATTCGATCCTGAAGTTCTATTGTTATTCGACGACGAATTTGAGTTCCCGCCTGTAGATGAAGATCCTGTTCCTGATGAAGATCCGCCAGAGTTTGATGAAGAAGTTGAACTTCCACCATCAGTCAATGTTGTAGAAGGCGAAGGATCGTCTTGTTTAACAGCTGACAACACATCATTTTTGCTATCGATGACAGCTTCTTTTGTATCCACAAACGCTTCTTTCGTTTCCATAGCCAATTCTTTGACTTGTGGCGTCAACCCTTTTAACTCATTCACTTTCTCTCCTACATAAGAAGCATCCTCTGAAATGCGTGAATAGAGATTTTGCATTTTGCCAGCTTGCTGCTGAACCATTGATTGCAATTCTTTTCTATTGGTTGCGTAGTATTGTGCATTGCTTCCCAATTTTTTAGATTTCTGCACCACGTCGTTGCGTGTATTGCGGTCAAATAATGAAACAATAAGTCCCATTGCCGCCCCTACTAAAATACCTGTCATCAATTTGTTTTGGCTCATCCTGAATTCCTCCCAATAATATAGTACTTGCGTCTCTTTGGATTTTTTCCCTAATCTGCTGAATTCTAAACTCTTCGTAAATTTTATTTTCAAAAATCCTTGACTCTTTGTCTAATATTTCGGAATATAAAAGCTTAAGAAGGGAGAAAAGTATAGGAAATTAGAAGCTGCAATAGAAGGATAAAGGGGATGAGAAAATGGAGAGAATTGAAACAATCTTAGGCAGTATCAGTAGTTTTGTATGGGGGCCGCCGCTTTTAATTTTATTGGTTGGAACAGGAATTTATTTAACGGTGCGGATCGGCCTGTTGCAAATGCGTATGTTGCCTTATGCGTTAAAGTTGGTTTTTTCAAAGAACCAGGATAAAACATCTCAAGGCGACATTAGCCACTTTCAAGCACTTTCCACTGCCTTGGCCGCAACTGTCGGCACCGGGAATATAGTAGGTGTCGCAACGGCAGTAATACTTGGTGGACCGGGAGCAGTATTTTGGATGTGGTTTTCCGCGTTCTTCGGGATGGCCACAAAATACGGAGAAGCCGTATTGGCAGTTAAATACCGCATTGTCGATGCCAAAGGGCAAATGGCTGGCGGGCCGATGTATTATTTGGAACATGGCTTAAAACAAAAATGGTTAGGCGTGTTATTTGCTATTTTTGGTGCGGTTGCGGCATTCGGAATCGGCAATGGCACCCAGTCCAATTCTGTCGCGATTGTAGTGCGCGATACATTTAATGTCCCTACTTGGATTACCGGCCTAATCTTAATGGTTTTTGCCGGTGCAGTCATTTTAGGCGGCATTACTGCCATTGGGAAGGTCACTTCTTACTTTGTGCCGGTTATGGCATTATTTTATCTAATTGCAGGCTTGGTTGTCATGATTACTAACCTTGACTTGATTCTGCCGGCAATTGCTACGATTTTCAGCTCTGCCTTTACAGGGGAAGCGGCTGTCGGCGGCGCCATTGGTGCTGCCATCCGCTATGGTGTTGCACGAGGCGTCTTCTCCAACGAAGCTGGCCTTGGCTCCGCACCAATTGCTGCAGCGGCTGCCATTACCGATTTGCCTGGCCGCCAAGCGCTTGTTTCTATGACGCAAGTATTCATCGATACATTGGTCATCTGTTCCATTACAGGAATCACAATAGTCATGTCCGGTATGTACACTGACAAGAGCCTGGAAGGTTCGGCGCTGACAACAGCCGCATTCGAGCAATTCCTGGGGCCGGTCGGTCCAATTGTAGTAGCGATCGGTTTAATCTTCTTCGCATCTTCCACCATTATCGGCTGGGCTTATTATGGCGAGAAGTGTTTCCAGTACTTGTTCCGGAATCCGAGCTTGCTAATTGTTTACCGAGTTGTGTTCATTGCAGTCGTTTTTATCGGAGCTACGGTTTCTCTAGATGTAGTATGGATGTTCTCTGATATCATGAATGGCTTAATGGCCCTGCCTAACTTAATCGGTTTGCTTGGGCTATCCGGTGTGATTGTTTATGAAACAAAACGGATTGTATCAAAAATCAAAGAAGAAAAAGCAGCAGCACGTGCTGGAAATTGACTTTCGTTTTGAATAATGGAATGATAAAGTGAAACCTTAATCAGCAGAGGGTCCCCCTTCTGCTGATTGCCCATAGAACCGAACGGCTATCCCGGGCTAGCAATGCCCATTTTAGCAGAACCGTTCTTACTCCTTTGAAAGGCAGGGACTTAACATGGATTTGTCAAAACCATCAAATGAAAATGTCACCTTCATGATTGAAGAAATAAAAGCAAAACTGCGCATGGTTAATGTGGATGCCATGAAGCCTGAGCATTTCAATGCTTCCCAATATGAAGATTTGCGGGAACTTTACGAAATGGTCGCAAAACGTGACTCGTTCAGCCCTAACGAAATGGAAGCCATCGCTTCTGAATTGGGTTCTTTGCGAAAATAAGAAAAATCCCTGAAGAGATTCTTCAGGGATTTTTCTTTGGACAATTTTCACTTCTTGGCTAAACAGCCATTTCAGCTTTCCTTCTTGTCTAGCTTCAATGGCTAGCCTCTCGAGTCGCTTCGGTCTTAAGGCTCGTGGCAAAAAGCGCCATGAACCTCAAGCCCTCCAGCGCTTGTCGAGGCTGAACAGCCATTTCAGCTTTCCTTCTGGTACTGCACGATGTACCAGCTGCCTTCTTTTATGACGGTATGGATGCCGAGCATAGTGAGTCCGGCCTCTGCTCCCCACTCTGCCAGTTCTTCGGTAGTTGGCAAACGGTATAAATTATCGAACGAAGAGAAAAAGCTGTTAAAGACATTGGCAAATGGTGGACTGTCGCTGCTGCCAGCGATCGGCGTTACGATCGATAACACACCGTCCTTATTTAACCAGCCTGCCAGCTGATGGTATAGCTTTTGGCGATCTTCCAAGTCGATGTAATGAATAACATTGTTCATCAAAATCAAATCTTGCGGTTTTTCAGGGACATATTTCCATAAATCCGCATTTTCGATTTTGATATTTGCCATTCCTTCAGTCAGTTTTTTTGCCGTTTCGGTGACTGTCGGACTGATTTCAATTCCTGTGAATTGGGTGCTCGGAAAACGTTCCGCCAGTTTTTTGATATAGCCTGCTTCCCCACATCCGATATCGAGCACATTGCCGCCTTTTTTCTCTTTTAATTGTTTTGCCATTTTCGGCATGGCAAGCACTTCAAGCAAGCGGCTGGTTTCTGCAACGGTCGGCGCATGTTTCTCCTCATCAAAGTGGCGGCGTTTCCCTTCCCGCATCATTTCCGGATAGCTTAGCAACGTCGGAATATGCAATTCCATCATTTCTTTTAATAAAACCCCTGAAGAGTTCTGGCCTTTCGGTTTTGGCAGTTTCCATGCATTCCACGTCTTGTAGCGGTTTCTGCCAGCTTCTTTCAAATGGCCAATAGACACTCCGACACTGACCCATTGCTCCAGCAAAGCTTCATCAAGCTGCAGTGCATCGGCTACATCAAATTTTGTAACCGGGCGTTCAAATGCTTTAAACAAATCCAGTTCATAGCCAACATAAGCATGCCAACTGTATAAAAAAGGCTCGTTCCGTTTCATATACATTCTTGCTTTTAACATCTTCATTACGTCTATCATAGGAGTCCCTCCACTTTCCACGGGTAATCATCTTCTCTTGTAAAGTATTTCAATTCTTTCATGTCTATTGGCAGCTTCTTTGACCGGATGGGCATGAGTCCGCTTTGGATAAAGCGGTCATGAACATTTTCTTTCCACATCCCAAGGCCAGAAACGTTCAGCATCTGCTTAAAGTGGAGAATCGGATCTTCCTCCATTCGTTCAAAAGTTCTTTTCCGGATAAAACTGATCGGTTTGAATGGAAACGAATAAGCCAAAGCTGCCAAATGGCTGAGTTGAAGCACATGATCTGCACGTTTATAGCGGACTTTTTC
Organism: Planomicrobium sp. CPCC 101079; assembly: GCF_007859275.1. Classification (GTDB taxonomy): domain Bacteria; phylum Bacillota; class Bacilli; order Bacillales_A; family Planococcaceae; genus Planococcus. The sequence continues at coordinate 29,086 of NZ_VOHC01000004.1, forward strand.
GTACCACGCTAAATTTGCCGGATCGGTCTTTCCATTTTCGATCATATCCGCTGTCAACTCCCCCAGTATGTCCGCGTCTTGGATAGCCATGTTCATTCCTTCTCCGGCCATTGGATGCACTGCATGCGCGGCATCTCCAATAATCGCTTTGTTTTCTTTCACGTATGAAGGCGCGTGGAACATGACCGGAATCATCAGCTGAATTTCTTTCCAGTCCGTCAACTTTTGGACATAGCCATCCACAATCGGCGCTAAATTCGTATACAATTTATGAAAATGGCTAATTGGTTTTTCTTTCAGCCGCTTGTAATCTCCCTGCGGAATCAAATAAACGCTTCTTACCGTTCCATTTGGCAAAGGAAACAAGCCCAGGAACCGGTTGTATGTAGAAACGATTTGTCCATCTGTAAACTTTTCATCACGAGGAAACGATACGGTTAAAAAATGGTGATTGTAAGTGGTTTGCTTCACTTCGATGCCCATCTCTTTCCGCGTTACAGAAGAACGACCTTCTGCACCAAAATAATATTTGGCTTCCACTTCGAATTGTTCTTTTCCTCTTTGCAGCAATGCTGTCTTTTTTGTGAAGCCTTTGCAAACAGTTCCCTTCAAGTAATGAAATTGATGATGGGCCGAGGCGAGCTCCAGCATTAAAGCCTTCAGCTCTTCATGAGGCATCATATAAGAGGCATTGTATTTGCCAGGTAGCACACTATAATCCATGAAGGATTGGTCTAGAACTTTCAATGAACTAGACAACTCGAGCATATCCAACACTTTAATTTGGTTGGAGCGTGCTTGGACTTCCGTGAAGAAGCCGAGGTCGTCAAAAACCTTCATGCTTTTTGGCTGCAGCAGTTCGCCTTTATAGGTAGTGGGTGCTTTTGTCTGCCGTTCCGCAAGTACAACATCTACTCCCCGTTGCACCAATTTGAGTGCGAGCGTCAAGCCACCGATGCCGCCGCCGCTGATGAATACGTCTGTCTTCATATTCCTCATCCCCTTCCTTTTCTGTACCCGCATTTCAAGCATCAGGAAACATTTTATAGCACTGTGCATCCAGGGTGAATTCCATCGCCCTTCTGGTCTTGCTGAACAGATAGCGCTTATTGAAATTTATTTTCTCAAATGCACCAATATACATTGCAGAGAATGATTGAATATTGCTACTATGAAAAAGATGAGAGGAGAGATACTATTGACATCTTTTAATGAAAAATTATCACGATATGCTGAATTGGTTGTAAACGTTGGGGTCAATATCCAACCCGGCCAACCACTTTATATCGCAGCATCCATTGAAGCTGCACCTCTAGTACGCTTGATTGCAAAAAAAGCATATGAAAACGGCTCTAAACAAGTCCATATCGATTGGAACGATGACGAAACAAGCCGTCTTCGCTTTGAATTGGCGCCTGAAGATTCATTTTCGGAATTTCCTGCCTGGAAAGTTCAAGAGCGCGAGCAATTGGCTGAACAGGGCGCAGCGTTTCTCAGCATCGTTTCTCAAAGCCCGGATCTTTTGAAAGGCATTGACTCGAAACGGATTTCTGCAGCCCAAAAAGCGACTGGCACAGCTTTAAGCAAATATCGCCAAATGGTCCAATCGGATAAAGTCAGCTGGTCTGTTATTGCTGCGCCTTCTAAAGCATGGGCAGCGAAAGTTTTCCCGGACCTTGCTGAAGAAGCACAGGTTGAAGCACTATGGGAAGCGATTTTCAAAGCAGTGCGCGCAGATCTTGATGAACCGGTTGAAGCATGGCTCACCCATGACAATACACTGCACACGAAAGTCGATTATTTAAACAGCAAAAAATACACAAAACTTCACTACACGTCGCCAAACACCGACTTGGAAGTTGCTCTTCCTGATGGCCACCTTTGGTGCGGCGCAGGTTCGGTAAATGAAAAAGGAAATACATTCATGGCCAATATGCCGACTGAAGAAGTTTTTACAGTTCCGCATAGAACAGGCGTAAACGGGTATGTATCCAGTACAAAACCGCTTAGCTATGGCGGCAATATCATTGATGATTTTAAGATCACTTTCGAAAACGGCAAAATTATAGACATAACAGCCGCACAAGGAGAGGAAGTCTTAAAGCAGTTGGTGGATTCGGATGAAGGATCTCATTTCCTAGGGGAAGTGGCACTGGTTCCGCATCAATCTCCGATTTCAGCATCGAACATTTTGTTTTACAACACGCTGTTCGATGAAAATGCATCCAACCATTTCGCCATCGGCAGCGCATATGCATTCTGCCTTGAAGGCGGGAAAACGATGTCTTCCGAAGAGCTGTTAGAACACGGATTGAACCAAAGCATCACCCACGTCGATTTCATGGTCGGCTCTGCCGAAATGGATATTGATGGCGTATTGGAAGATGGAACGCGTGAGCCGATTTTCAGAGGCGGCAATTGGGCTTTTTAAGGTTCTGAAAATCGACACTTAATTTTCTGTTGGTTTTTCGGTATAATGACTATTGATGATTATAAACAGGAGAGGAGTTATCCTATATGATTTATGGCATTACAGTCACCCTTGGATTCATGGTCGTAATCGGTTTGTTTTTCGTAACACTTATGCATTTTCTTGGAAAAGAACTGCATTCGCATGATGCAGAGCATGTTGATCCGATTCCTGAAAAGACATATCAAGCATATAAAGAGGAGCGTTTATAACGCTCTTTTTTTTATTGAAAATGACATATATTTAACAAGAATAATACAATATGATTTCAAAACGATTACAAAATAGATTTATATACCCATTTTTCCCACTAAAAAATTACCTTAAGTCCCTCGTAATGTTACAAAAAAATTCCCCTCTTCTTTTCTCTGTTTTTTCCATGGTAAAATGCGAAAGGAACTTGTTTTATAATAGGAGGAGTTTGTCCATGTTTGCTGCAACAGATATCGGTATTGATTTAGGAACCGCAAATATTTTAGTATATACAAAATCGAAAGGCATCATTTTGAACGAGCCTTCGGTTGTTGCTTTAGATACAAAAACAGGAAAAGTGCTTGCAATCGGAGAAGATGCAAAAGCGATGATGGGAAAAACACCCGGACATATCCGAGTTGTCCGCCCACTCAAAGATGGCGTCATTGCCGATTTCGAAGTGACCACTGACCTATTAAAAATTATTATGCAAAAAACAGCGAAAATTATGGGAGGCGCATTCCGCAAACCGAATGTCATGATTTGTACTCCTTGCGGCGCCACCTCAGTAGAGCGCCGGGCAATTCACGATGCTGCAAAGCAAAGCGGCGCTAAAAACGTTCATCTGATTGAAGAACCAGTCGCAGCTGCAATCGGCTCAGACCTGCCAGTCAGCGAACCGATCGCAAGCGTTATCGTCGACATCGGCGGCGGCACGACGGAAGTCGGAATCATTTCTTTTGGCGGCGTGGTATCGTCCAACACAGTAAAAGTAGCCGGCGACCGTATGGATGAAGACATTATTCAATATGTCCGCAAACATTATAATGTGTTAATTGGAGAGCCTACTGCTGAAAAAATCAAAAAAGAAATCGGTTATGCCCTTATTCCACATAAAGCAGAAACCTTGGAAATTCGTGGACGTGATGTCATGACAGGATTGCCGAAAGTTGTCACATTGACATCTACTGAAATTCAGGAAACGTTGAAAGAGTCATTGTCATCAATCTTAGAGTGCATTCGTGCGACTCTTGAAAATTGCCCTGCTGAACTGTCAGGTGACATCGTTGACCAAGGGGTCGTAATTTCTGGCGGCGGCGCACTTTTAAAAGGCATGCAGCAATGGCTCTCAGAAGAAATTTCTGTCCCAGTCCACACTGCTCCACAACCGCTTGAATCTGTTGCTATTGGCACTGGACGTTCTCTAGTTATGATGAACAAACTCGAACGAATCTCGAGATAATGAAAAACCGAAAGCTTGTGGCTTTCGGTTTTTTTGCTCTTCATTCGTCTTTTTCTAAACTTTAGATTAAAATATAGGAGAAGAAAGCCGAGGAGGAATCACAATGTCAATGTTGGAAGAAATTTTAGCGTATAACGATGAGTTTGTAACGGAGAAGAAGTACGAGCAATTTATCACGACTAAATTTCCTGATAAAAAAATCGTTATATTAACGTGTATGGATACCCGTTTGTTCGAACTGCTGCCAAAAGCAATGAATTTGAAAAACGGAGACGTGAAAATTGTAAAAAGTGCAGGAGCTGTCATCAATCATCCGTTCGGTGGAATTATGCGCAGCTTGTTTGTCGCTGTTTATGAATTAGGGGCAGATGAAATTTACATAATTGGCCATCACGACTGCGGCATGTCAGCAATTGATCCGGATTCTGTCCTCGAAAAAATGAAAACAAGAGGAATTGATAAGGAAACAATCGAAATGGTCGAATACTCAGGAGTTAACCTAGAACAATGGCTGCGCGGATTTGACAATGTAAACGAGAGCGTTCGCCACAGCGTCAGCATGGTCAAAAACCATCCATTGATGGACCGTTCCGTTCCTGTTCATGGATTGGTCATCGATCCAAGAACCGGCAAACTGGATTTGGTTGTGAATGGAAACGAAAAATAAAAAATGAAAACCGCTGAGAAATTCTCAGCGGTTTTAGCTTGTTGGTGAAGTCGGATAGCTAATCATTGCTCTTCAGCCGGACGCTTGGCGCGGACGAGCATTGAGCCGCTTCGGCGCTTTCGCTCCTGCAGGGTCTCAACCAGCTCGCGTTCCCGCTGGAAGCGTATTGGGCGAAAGGAGTTCGGCCAGTACGTTTGCGACGAAGCGCTTGCGCTGCAGGAGCAGTCGGTCTTCCGCCGGCTTCCGACCATTCACACTGGTTAGTCTACTTGGTGTGTCTATTGAAGAAAAAGAATTAAATAGGGTTGTACCGGCTAAGGAAAGCTGCTTGTTCCGTCATTACCTATGCCTCTTTGGCTATGGAGCAATACAGCGAAGACGCCTGCGGGATAGCGAAGGGCCGAAATCCACTCGGGCGCCAGTCCCGAGTTAGTTCGGCACGAGCCCGCGGAAAGCGAAGATGTATTGCGGAATAGCAATCATGACACTTCTTTAATTGCCCAAGTATTAAAACAAAACCGCTGAGAAATTCTCAGCGGTTTTTATGTGCATAATAGTAATAATCCAGCAAGGTCCCTTCTTTGCCAAATTGGCGCAGAAGCGAAGTGATTTGCCCTCTATGATACGTGGCATGATTTATAAGTGAAAACAGCATTTCTTCGCGTGTGTTCTCGAAATCATCGCCTCTTGTATTTTTGAACTTCAACAGTTCCTGCCAGTGTTCGTCCGGCAGAGACGCAAAATACAATTCCATTTCAGCATGCAGCAGCATAACTGATTCTTTCGCTTTTTCAATTGTCGAGACGTCCAAGCGTTCGAATGCCGGTTGTTCAATGCCGTGCATTCTTAAGAACCAAAGCCTTTCCACCCCGAGGATATGTTCTATTGTTTTTTGGATGGAAGTAAATGAATTTAATCCTTCACGTCTGTAAATTTCTTCTTCAAAAGTTTGAATATGATCCAGACAGGCTAAAGCGGCCCATTTATGATATGAAAAAAGCTTGTCCTTATTCATCCCACACCTTCTTTCGCTTTGTCCCTATTCAAAAAACCATCTTTTTATTTCTTTCCACCATCTTTTATAGGCGGCCTTCCCCTTTCAAAACTCACTCTCAAGCAGCGCAAAATGGAAATGATCTTCCCATATACCGTTGATGTGCAGAAATTCCCTCAGCAGCCCTTCATTTTGAAATCCAGACTTCTGGAGCACCCGAATCGAGCCTAAATTGCGGGGGGATACATAAGCTTCCAACCGGTGAAGGCGCAATTGTTCAAATCCAAAAGCAACTATAAGGCGAACTGCCTCTGTCGCTATTCCCCTCCCGATATATGCTTCATCAATTGAATATCCGACGAGTGCACTCAAGAAAGGCAGCCGTTTGATGCCGTACATTGAGATATGGCCAATCAGGCGGTTGGAGCCATGTTCGAATATCCCAAAACTATATTCCCGGTTTTCCCGCGCCTGGTAAATGGCTTCCCTTATTTTTTCCCTCTGGACTGCAACTGTAAAATAACTGTCCCGATGGCGTGGTTCATAGATGGCCCAGTAATCCCGGTTGCGGAGGAGCAGCTGTACCATCTCCTCCGCATCATCTACAGCCAAAGTCCGGAGATAACATGTCCGGCCATTAAATAGCAAACTCATATCATTCCACAGAAGACGTCAATGCGATGAATTCTTCTGCGTCTTTCACACATAAAGCTATTCCTTTTTCCCAGAACGCTTGTTGTGTGATGTCTTCGCCCAAATGCTTCATCGCCAAGTCTTCAGCTGTCATAATTGCCGTATCGCGCAGAAGGGCCATGTACTTCTCTTCAAATCCAGTTCCTTCTTCTAGCGCTTTTGCGTAAATGCTAAGAGAGAACAAATAGCCGAAAGTGTACGGGAAGTTGTAGAACGGCACATCCGTGATATAAAAATGCAGCTTTGATGCCCAGAAGTGAGGATGCGTTGAGCTAAGCCCGCCGGCAAAACCTTCTTGCTGCGCTTCTTCCATCAGTTCGTTCAAGCGCTCTGCCGAAACGACACCCTTTTTGCGTTCTTCGTAGAAACGGGTTTCAAACAAGAAACGGGAGTGGATGTTCATAAAAAATGCCACGCTTCTTTGCAATTTGTCTTCAAGCAACGCAAGTTTCTCTTCATTTGTTTCGGCATTCTTCACCGCTGCATCTGCAACGATCATTTCCGCGAATGTAGAAGCTGTTTCCGCCACATTCATTGCATATGAACGGTTCAATGAATGGACAGGACGCAAGGCATACGTATGGAAAGCATGCCCTAATTCATGCGCAAGCGTCGCCACATTCGACATTGATCCGCTATAGGTCATGAAAATACGGGATTCTTCAGTCAACGGCAGCCCTGTGCAAAAACCGCCTGGGCGTTTGTTCGGGCGGTCCTCCGCTTCAATCCAGCCTTTTTCAAAAGCCTGTTCTGCAAATTTCGCAAGCTCTGGGCCAAATTTTTCGAAATGCTTTAAAATGAACTCGGCTCCTTCTTGGTAAGAAAATTGCTGAGTGCTTTCCGTTACAGGAGCGTCGACGTCGTACCAGTCAAGGCCATCTTTTCCAAGCATTGCTCCTTTTTTATTCAAATACTCAACAAAAGGCTGCTTGTTCTTGCTGATTGCCCCCCACATAGCATTTAAAGTTTCTTCTTTCATGCGGTTAATATGAAGCGGTTCTTGAAGCGGATTTTCCCATCCGCGCTTGTCGTATACCGCTAAGCGGAAACCAGCGATCGAATTCAGCGTTTTAGCGAAGAATTCCTCTTTTTCAGTCCATGCCGCTTCCAGCTTTTCATACGATTCCTGGCGCACAGCTGCATCTGAGTGAGAGCTTAAATTGTTTGCTTGTCCGACTGATAGAACTTTTTCTTTTCCGTCTACTGTCATCGTGATTTTAATTTCGCCAACGAGCATATCATACAATTGGCTCCAGCCATGATAGCCATCCACACTCAATGCAGTAATCAGGTTTTCTTCTTTTTCAGACAGCTGCATTTTCGCTTCTTCGCGCCATTCGTTCAGCAAAAAGCCGAATTCGCGAAGCGATTGGTCTTCCAGCAAGTTTGTCCATACATCGTCTTCTGTCTTGGCTAAATCCTGTTGGACTTTTTGTACGGCTGATTGAAAACGCGCGCCCAGCGATGAAGCTTCGCTTTGCAGCAACGCCGCTTTTTTATCTTCAGTATCTTGCGCCATCAAACAACCGATAAATGCATCGGATTGATGCAGATGAAGCATTGTATTTTTAACTTCTTCGAGCAGACGAACAACTTGCTCTGCATCTTCTTTTGATGCCGGCACTTGGAAATTTCGGGCCAACGTTTCAAACTCATCCAATTTTGGTCCAGCGTTTTCCATATGTAATCTTAGTTCCTTAGAATTGCTGCCTCCTGGAAACAGCACATCCAAATCCCAGACTTCAGAGAATTTAACTGTCATTGCCTTTCCTCCTACTAAACTTAATTTTCTAAAAACAATTATAAGTATATCACTGTTGGAAATTTGGTGAAATAAAATCCGCTTCCGAAAAGTGGAAAACAATCGAATATTGTTCCAACTTTTTCACTTTTACTAGTATTATGGGTTTTTCTAGGAAATTGATATTTGTTGAACCGAATAAGGACAGGTATACTGAATATTAAGGAGGGATCTCTAATGGTTCGTATACTGGTAATGACTCTTGCTTTTTTGGGCATTGTCATTTTCAACGCTTTAGCAAACAGTTTGCCGATTAATGGCCAAACAACAGGAGAGATTTCCAATCGGGTTCCTGTTCTGATAACACCTGCCGGCTATGTCTTTTCTATTTGGGGACTTATTTATATACTGTTCGCCGTCTGGATTATCGGCTGGTGGATTCGCTTGAAAAAAGGTGAAGTTCCCTCAACCAAAATTACGTTATTTTTTACGTTGAGCGCCGTTTTTAATATGGCATGGCTGTATTTATGGCATTATGAATTTTTCGGTTGGTCTATTGCAACAATTATTGCCTATTTACTGGCACTTGCCGGACTTTATCTGCAATATCAAAATACAGAACGTAAAGTGACAGAAAGAATGCCAATTTCCATTAATCTTGGCTGGGTCATCGTCGCCACAATTGTCAACATCAACTATGTCCTCACTTATTATAACTGGAGCGGCTGGGGGCTAAGCGATGCGTTATGGACAGTCATTATGCTGACAATCGCAACGGCCATCGCCCTTCACATTCGTTTCCACCATTACGACATTCCGCTTGCATTGGTATTCATATGGGCCTTTATCGGCATCGCTGTAAAAAATGGCACCGATGAACTGCTCGTAACAACCGCTTCGCTATTCTTAAGTGGCGTTATCGCAACCGGAATATTGCTGATCAAAAAAAGGCCCGCTTAAGCGGGCCTTTTACATTCAATCCAATTTGGTTAAAAGAATCGGCTCACCTTTTGTCACAAGAACCGTATGTTCGATTTGTGCGACTAATGATTGGTCTGGCGTGATAAATGTCCAGCCATCTCCTGATTCGATAATATGCTCGGCTTTTTGAGAGATAAACGGCTCAACAGCAAGAACCATCCCTTCTTTCAAAATGGTCGTTTCCCAAGCATCATAATAATTCAACACATGCTGTGGTGCTTCATGCAAGGATTTCCCAATGCCATGCCCTGTCAAATTCTTGATAACGAACAAACCATTATCTTTTGCTTCGCGTTCGACCGCTTTGCCGATTTGGTTCAATTTCGCGCCTGCTTTGACTTTGGTCATGGCCCGTTCAAAAGAGGAAAGGGCAACTTCACAAAGTTTCTCTTTCTCTGGATGCCCATCACCAACGACAAAGGAAATGCCTGTATCCGAGAAATAGCCTTCATATGAACCGGAAACATCAATATTGACGACGTCGCCTTCTTGGATGACCCGCTTGCCGGGCATGCCGTGTGCTACTTCTTCATTGACACTGATGCAGGTGTAGCCAGGAAAATCGTATTCCGATTTCGGGCCTGATACACCGCCTAGTTCTTTGAATAACCGTCCACCGAGCTCATCAAGTTCTCTAGTTGTAATGCCCGGTTTTGTCGCAGCTTTCATTTCTTCACGGATTTTCGCGACCATTTGGCCAGCTTTTTTTAACATTTCAATATCTTTTTCAGTTGTTGCAATCATTGAATACCCTTCTTTCAACTTTTCTAGCAAAAAGTATACCATAAGAAAAGCGCAAGTGCCCGGTTAAGCCCCGACAAGCGCCCTAGCTTGGACAATAAAGAAAAGCGAAGGCGGTCAAGCAAGGCCCGACAGGCATAAGACAGCTTGGCGAAATGGTTTCCTTCGCCTCACAGCCGAGTTGGCTTGTGATCCTGACAGCCTGATCCCCGGGGTTTGGAGCATAAGAAAAGAGGACTCTCTTTATGATAGTCCTCTTTTCTTATTAAGCTTTGCTGTCGACCAATTTCGGAGCAGCTGCAAAAAGAGCGGAACAAACCGCTGCTGCAAGCAAAAAGACCGGAATCATGTACGTAGCATTATAAACAATCGAGTAGATCAAAACATTGCCCTCCGCAAACATGCCGAAAAATAATACTCCGGTAATCACATGGACCACGTAGCGCAAGAACGAAGCGAACAAGACTCCTGCAACAATCGCTGTAACCATTTTGCCGGTTCTCCCGTTTCTGTATCCATCCAAATAAGTTCCGCGCGTTGCCCCTGCTAAACCGACAACTGCATAAGCAACAAGATAATCCAGAATCACTTGCAAGACGACAAATCCAAAAGAAAGTGGTGTAACCGAAATGAGTCCGGTAACAATTTGCAGCAAGCCAACCAATAGTCCAGTCAATACGCCTGCCAGCACGCCTCTTCTAAACGCCATCAATACGATTGGAATCATTACTAGACTTACAGAACCGCCTTGCGGCATCTTGAAAGCGACAAAATCCAATACAAATCCTAGAGCTCCAAAAATTGCAATCTCCATCATCAACAAAACGCGTTTATCTCTCATGATTTCCTCCTTATGTGTTTTGCACAACACCAGAAGGGAAAGCAGAATAAAACCTTTTTTCCATATAAAAGCGGCGTCAGGATAGAGCCTGACGCCGCATAAGGGCAGGTTTCCATCCACATCCCTGCGCAAGCATTAACTTACAGGTTCAAAGGGTAAGAACAAAAATGTTCACTCTCAGCAAAAGCTCCCCTTGTGGTGTATACATTAAATTAGGTAACATAAACATTGTACCCAAGCAATCAGATGAAAGCAACAAGACAGTTTGCAAATATTCCATGGAGGAGGTGAAGGCAGCCGGTTCCGCTGCTTTAAAATGATTGAACTTTTAAAGAAACTGATTGAAATCAAAAGCGATACCAAATCCGGAGCAAATGAAGCGCTTCTTTTTTGTGCAGCTTGGCTTAAAGAACACGGCCAAGAAGCCGCTATCCATAACAATAACGGCTATTTAATGCTTACAGCCGAGAAAGGACAAGGAAGCGAGACCATTGTATGGAACGGTCACGTCGACGTTGTTCCAGGGCACGACAGCCAGTTTATCCCGGTTGAAAAAATGGGCCGCCTTTACGGCCGTGGATCTGCTGACATGAAAGCCGGCGTAGCAGCCATGATGATGGCTTTCGTAGAGCTCGATCCTTCGGCTTTGTCCCGCATTGTTCAACTGCATATCGTAACAGATGAAGAAATTGGCGGACATAATACTTCCGAGTGGCTAGTTGCCCAAGGATTTACAGGAGATTTTGTTATTTGCGGCGAGCCGACAAATTTAAAAATCGGTCTTCAGTCAAAAGGCGTTCTACATATGGACTTGGTATTCAAAGGAAAACCCGCTCACGGAAGCCGTCCATGGGAAGGCTGCAACGCAATAGAGTCCGCGATGACCTTTCATAGCAACCTGCCAACTTTGCCTTTCCAACGGGAATCTACATCTTATTTTGACTATCCATCGGTCAATCTTGCAATCATCAATGCCGGCGAACGATACAATGTGGTACCGGATCTTTGCCGTGTGTCTTACGATATCCGTTTTTTGCCTGGCCAAGATCCAAAGGATATCGTTGGGCAAATGGCTAGCCTTGCAAAAGAGCTCGAAGTCGGCATGGAGCAAAAAGCAGACATTACTACACCGGCTTTAGTCACAAAACCGGAACATCCATATATCAAATCATTGCAGCAAGCAATTCGCAAAGCGGGGTACCCTGAACCTGTCCTTTTTGGCCAGCATGGCGCGGCCGATACGCGTTATTATGCTGCGGCTATGGGCGGCGAAGGTGCTATCGAGTTCGGGCCAGCTGGTGCCGATTGGCACGGAGACGAGGAATATGTAATCATTTCCAGCCTGTTTGACTATAAGTCTATTCTCTTAATACAAGCACTTTCCTGACAAATAAGGTTTGCGTCCCCTCTTTTTCGGGAACTTGTATATTACCTTTACTAGGATTGGAGAGATGATGATGGGAATAGGCCGTATCGTAAAAACAGCCATTAAATATGGACCAATCGCTTACCCGATTATCCGCAAAGCCATGAATAAGCGAAAAGCTGGCAGCTCACAAAACACTACTCAATATAAACCCGACCAGCGAAAGCGCTAAAACGCATAAAAGCCGCTCCGAAACCATTCGGAGCGGCTTTTGCTTGTTCAAATATACTGCAGAGGTTCCCTCAGGGCCAAGTACTCGTTCACCATTTGTTCTGAAGGGCGTGCGGAAGTTCTTTCCATCGAAGAAGGCCGGCCCTCTTGTTGTTCCCGTTGTTGTTCTTGTTGTTTTTGAATTTCTTCAAATGTCATTGGATTCGGCTTCGGCAATTCCAGTTTCTCCACTTTCCAGCCTTTTTGGTAATGATCTAAAAAGGCATTGGCCATTGCTTGATACCCCAAAAGATTGGGATGGACGTCACCCGGACTCGGAACTTTGTTCGTAGCGTTTTTGCCAAATGCCTTATCAACGGAAACAAATGCAGCCCCCGCTTTTTTAGCGCTATTCTTCAGGATCTCATTGAGCCGCTCAAGCTGAACGGCCGTGCCTTCTTTTTGGTTTTCACGTGCATGCGGATAAGCAAAATAATACCCCATCACATAAACATCAGCATTTGGCGCTCTTTCTTTAAGTTCAGCCAATATAGCTTCCATATTAAGGCGTGCTTCGTTCAAAGCAAAATCCACTTGAATTTGCTGAAACGCAAGTGACCCTTCTTCCGGGTTTGATTGGATGAGGCGCAGCAAATCGTTGGCGCCCGCAGACAATGTAATGATATTCGCAGACGCTAACACTTCCTGCGCTTGTTCTGATTTGATCCGCTCCAACACATCTTCTGTTGTAAAGCCCGGAAACGCTAACTGTTTCGTGTAGAGAGCGACCGGCTGATGCCGGGACAGCTCTTGGGCGATCAAGTCTGCGTACCCTGCGTCGATTTTTGAATCCGGCGTTTGCCCTGCGGCAAGAGAATCACCGAGCGCTACATAAACAGCCGGTGCTTTGATAGCCGCTTGCGCAGAGAGAGACACGTTAAACAACGCTAAAACCAGCAACGCGGCCATTAATGTTTTTTTCATTATGCTCACCTCTTAAAAAGCCCAGTTTCCGTTCCGGAAAATCGGTTCTCTCGATCCATCTTCATAAATGCCGTCGATGTCCATATTTTCACTGCCAATCATGAAATCCTCATGGACAATGGAGGTATTTAAACCGATTGATTCCAGCTGCGCGCGCTCCAAATCGCGGGCGCCTTCGTAGCACGTTGGGTATGAATCCCCAATCGCCAAATGATTAGAGGCATTTTCATCAAACAACGTGTTGAAAAATAAAATATTAGCGTCCGAAATCGGTGAATGATGCGGAACTAAAGCCACTTCACCTAAATATGCAGCGCCGGTATCCGCGTTGATCATTTCATCAAGCAATTCCTGGCCAGTCTCCGCTTCCGCTTTGACTATTTTGCCTTTTTCGAACGTCAATGAAAAACCATCGATGATATTGCCTTGGTAAACCAGCGGCTTTGTATTGCGTACATGTCCGTCTACCCCGTACTTAGCCGGCACTGTATAAACTTCCTCGGTCGGCATGTTGGCGATGAACGCATTGCCTTGTGGCGTTTCCGCGGCTCCTGTAAGCCATTTGTGCTTTTCAGGAAGTGCAATAACCAAATCTGTGCCAGGAGCTTGATAATGCAATTTGGCATATTTTTTTTCATTCAATTGAGAAGCGCGTTTTTCCAGTGCCTCAATATGTTCTTTCCATAACTGGACAGCGTCGCCTTCACCGATGCGCACGGTTTTGAAAATCGCTTCCCAGAGCTTTTGCATGCCTTCTTCAGCCTCAAGGCCCGGGAAAACTTTTTCCGCCCATTTCTGAGACGGAATTGCCACGATAGACCAGGCAACTTTATCAGAGCCTACAGCTTGGCGGTAGCGTTCCAATGCTTTCCCTGCAGCTTTTTGGGAATCAGTTAACCGTTTGGCCGGAATGCCTGTCAGCAAGTCTGGATCTTCAGCATCGATCCATAAAAAAGATCCTCCCGTATCAATCACTTCGTCCCGCTGAACAACCGACCATTTCGGGTATTCTTGGAATGCTTCATCCGGTGCCAATTCATAATGGATTCTCGTTTGGATCGGATCACTGTAATTTACTTGAACCGTCTTTGCTCCGGCTTCATAAGCCTTTTTCACAACTAAGCGCGTAAAGTCAATTGTATCCGTCGTTGTGTTAATGACGACGAGCTGGCCTTTCTGAACATTTAATCCTACGGAGACGGTCAGCTCTGCGTATTGCGACAATTTTTCTTCAAATGTCATTATTACTTCCCCTTTGCGGAAATTGTTTTGCTGGATCCTTCAATCAGTTTGCCTCCATGCAGCACTTTTTGTACGGGCTTTGAAGGCAGCTCTTTTGTAAATTTTTTATAGTGGCGTTCATCAGCATATGACAAAAGCGTCAAGACTTCCCCGTCTGCTCCCGCTCTTCCCGTTCTGCCGGATCTGTGCAGATATTGTTCGACCGTCTGTGGAACATCCACATGAATAACATGCGTCACTTGGTCGATGTCCAATCCACGAGCAGCCACTTCTGTCGCAATCAACACAGATACTTCGCCTTTGCGGAATGAATCAAGCGCTTTTTTGCGCTCGTCTTTTTTCATTTCAGAATGCAGCGCGACAATTTTCGCATCGCGGAACTTTAATTTGTTTTCCTTCATCAACAATTGATCCAAATTATTGACGAACGCTAAAGCTTTCACGCCTTCAATATGAGAAATTCTGCGCAGCAAATCGGTTTTGTCGCGTTCATCCACTTTGACAAATGAATGCGTCACCTTGCCGAGCATCGGCATATCGTCAAGCGTTACTTGCAAGCGGGTCGGGTGGGTCATCAGCCGTTCCGCCACCAGCTCGACTTCTTCAGTGATTGTCGCCGACACCAATACCAACTGGCGGTCGTGCTGTGTTTTCTCGATCAAATCCTTCATGATGTTGCGGTGTTCACGAGCCATCAATTGATCGCCTTCATCCAAGACAATAATTCGGATTTCATGCATTTTCAATTTTTTATTTTTCACTAGTTCGTTTAGTCGTCCCGGAGTTCCAACTACGATTGTCGGTTTCTTTTTCAACTTTTCAAGCTGGCGCTGCATATTAGCCCCGCCAATCAATTGAGTAACCGTTACATCGGTGCCTTCTGTCCATTCACGCAGTACATTGACGATTTGCATCGACAATTCCTGGGACGGCGCAATGATCATCGCTTGCGTAGATGCTTTTTCTGGGTTCACACGCTGAAGAATCGGCAAAACATACGCAAGTGTTTTGCCGGATCCCGTCGGAGATTCTGCTACGATGTCATTGCCAGCCAACATTTCCGGGATCATTTGTTCTTGGATCGGCATCGGATTTTCAAATCCAGCCTTGTTCCATTTTTCCTGCCATATCGGATTGAGTTCGTTTATAAAAGTCATGTAGATTCCACCTTCTTTTGGATGCATCTAGTGTATCATATTTGGCGCTGCAGCGCTTTTTTGGACCTGAAAAAGGCTGGCCCATTAAGGCCAGCCTTTTTATCATTCTGTTACTTCTTTTTGCTGATAGACAATTTCTTTTTCTGCTTCTGTAACTGGCCGATTCGGTTTTTTGATAAACAAAGCCAACACTAACGCAAGAAGTGCGATGAACATCGAAACAAAGAATGAGAAGTTAATGCCTTCGAGCATCGCATTGTTCATGATGGTTTCAGGAGCCGCGCCGCTCGCTGCCAATTCCTTGCCGGTCGATTCTGCGCGGGTGTTCATGATGGTGATCAAGAAAGCTGAACCGATAGCACCCGAAACTTGTTGAAGCGTGTTGTTAATGGCCGTGCCGTGCGGATAAGATTTCATTGGCAATGTGTTCAGACCGTTTGTCATAACTGGCATCATAACCATGGAAATCCCGAACATGCGGGCTGTATACATGGCCATAATTTCCAAGTAAGTTGTTTCAAGAGAGAGTTGACTGAAAAGATAAGTTGTAAACGCGACAATCGCCAATCCTGGGATTGCCAGCACTTTAGCACCGAATTTGTCAAAGAGACGGCCGGTAACTGGAGACATGAAGCCCATGACTAGTGCTCCCGGCAGCATCAACAACCCTGATTGGATTGGGGAGATGCCTTTGATTGTCTGGACATAAATCGGCATTAAAATCATAGCTGAAAACATTGACATGGAAAGCGTAATTGAAATGACCGATGATAATGCGAACATCGGATATTTATAAATCCGGACTTCAAGCAACGGCTCTTTCAATTTTAGTTGGCGGAAAACAAAAACGATAAGTGAAATGACGCCCACCGCAATGGTGCCGTAAACAGCTGGATCATCCCAGCCCATTGTGCCGGCTGAACTGAAACCGTACAAAATGCCGCCGAAGCCGATGCTCGAAAGAACGATTGACACTTTGTCCAAAGAGATGTTTCTGTTTTGGACGGTTAAATTTTTTAATTTAAAAATCCCAAGGGCAAGTGAAATTAAGGCGACTGGCAGGATGATAAAGAATAAAACACGCCAGGAGTAATGTTCAACGATATACCCTGAAAGTGTTGGACCGATTGCTGGAGCTACTACCATTACGAGCCCGAAAACGCCCATTGCCGATCCACGCTTTTCAACCGGGAACGCGGCAAGTATAACGTTCATTAACAATGGCATCATCAATGCTGCCCCAGAAGCTTGTATCATTCTTCCGGCAAGCAGGATGCTGAAAGTCGGTGCCACTCCCGCGAGCAGTGTGCCTAATGAAAATAGCGTCATCGCTAAAATGAAAATCGAACGGTTCGAGTAGCGCTGGATAAAAAAGGCGCTTGCCGGGATTAAAATACCATTGACCAGCATATAGCCGGTTACAAGCCATTGCACTGTCGAAGCCGAAACTTCCAAATCTGCCATAATTCTAGGCAAGGCAATGTTCAATAAAGTTTGGGTGAAAATTGTCACGAACGCCCCGGTAAAGAGAATCGCGATAATGCCATAAGGCGGTTTTTTCTGTTCTGTCATGCTTTTATTCCTCCGTACTTTCTAACTGTATTTTTCCTCATTGCACTATTCTATACCGCCTGTTCATTATTATCAACAAAAATATACCGACAGTCCAAAAAAGTTGATTCAAAGAGGATTACACGATAAGATAAGACTAGACTGATAGTACAAAGGTGAAAAAAATGAATCTAAAAAAACAGAAAATCATAAATGCCGCTTATTCACTATTTATCAATAAAGGCTATAACTCTTCTTCTATTCAAGATATCTTAGATGAAGCCGGCGTCTCAAAAGGCACTTTCTATAATTACTTCACGTCAAAAAGCGAATGCCTGATTGCCATCATGGAATCCATCGGCAGTGAAATCCGCCAAAAGCGAATGGCGGCCGCTGTTGGCAAAAAGGCAAATGATCCGGAAGTATTGGCTGAACAATTATGTATCCGTATCCAGCTGAATCAGGAGAAAAACTTATTCACGCTATACGAAAGCATATTTTATTCACAGGAAGAAGAACTCAAAATTTTTTCCAGACAAACATATGTGGCTGAACTGGAATGGATTTCTTCGCGGATAGTCGATTTGTTCGGCGAAAAAGCGGAACCGTATGCGCTGGAGAATGCGGGCATGATCCATGGTTCAATCCAGCAATTGATCCATCTTTGGAGACTTAGCTCTGAAGAAGAACTTCCGATTGAAAAATTGGCCGATTTTATCATCAGACGCTTGAATACAACCATCACCAAGCAAATAGAAACGGGAGACCGGTTCATCCAAGAAAAAAAACTTTCTACTGCCCCTCCAGTTGAGGAGGTCTCGCTGAAAACATTGAGCGCTCAGTTGAAAATGCAAGCTGACCTGCTGGATGAAGAAGATGCTGATGCTAAGCAACTTGTCGTTTTTTTAGCAGAGGAATTAGGCAGCAGTGAACCTCGGAAATTGGTATGTGAAAGTGTTTTGGCAAGCTTGGCAAATTATCCGGCACATGAAAAGACGCTTGTTATTTTGCTTGAACAAGTATGGAAACAGCTGCAAAAATGATTAAAAGGCAAAGCCGAGTTTCGGCTTTGCCTTTTAATATGGTTTAACGCGCCCCTTGGTCGCCTGTTCAAATGCATAAGCATATTCGATCAGCTTTGGTTCGCTGAATGCATGAGCGGTAAATGTGAGGCCAAATGGCTCTTTCGTCTCCGATAAACGGTAAGGGACCGCTATAGCTGGAAAACCGGCTGCCGCATTTACGTTGCAGCCGTAGTCCTGCGGCAACACAAAAGCATCCGCGCCAGCCTCTTTTAAAGTAGCACTTATCCCCTGTTCCGCAGCTAAAAAGCGGTTGCGTTCAAGTGCTTCGATATAGTCCCGCTCATTGAGTTTACCGGTAGTCATGCTCGCTTGTTCGAGCAAATTCTGGCCATAGCGCAGCATCTCTTCGGGATGTTTGTTATTGAAAGCAATCACATCTTCCAATGACCGGATCGGATTCAGCGGATTGGATTTTCCCAAATACGCGTTGAGGTCAGCCTTGAACTCATGCAGCAGCACCGCGAACCCTAAATCTTCCTGGTCAGCGCCGAGGTCGACATCGTCGATGATCTGCGCGCCGCATGCCCGTAATTGCTCGAGTGCTTCTTCGAACAAAGTTCGCTGCTCTGTTGAAATGCTGTCTTCAAACAAACCTCTTGGCACACCAAGTTTCACCCCCTGCAAACCGTCTTTTTTAAAGTGGATCGACCAATCATATTTCTCAAACGGTTCAGCAAAAATAGTAATGGCATCTTCCGGATCGACAGCTATCAGCGAAGCGAACACCGCAACTGCATCTTCCACTGTCCGGGCAAGCGCTCCCGGGACATCTTGTGTATGGGAAATCGGAATGATTCCTGTGCGCCCAATCAACCCTACTGTCGGTTTGATGCCGACCAAATGGTTTTGCACAGCCGGATTGATAATGGAGCCAGATGTCTCCGTACCAAGTGCAGCAGCTGCCAGATTGGATGCGACAGCAGCTGCAGAACCAGAACTGGAACCTCCCACATCAAATGCCCCGTACGGGTTTTTCGTTTGGCCGCCTCTTGAGCTGTATCCATTAGTCATTTTATCGGACATGAAATTCGCCCATTCTGTCAAATTCGTTTTCCCTAAAATAACCGCTCCCGCTTCGCGCAATTTTTCTACCACTTTAGCGTCTTTTAATGCATAATGATCTTTCAGCGCCCGGGATCCAGCACTTGTATGCATTTTATCGGCGGTGTCCATATTATCTTTCACTAGTATCGGGATGCCGTGCAATGGCGAACGCGGCCCTTTTAATTTCCTCTCAAAATCGAGCGCTTGTGCAATTTGCACAGCATCGGGATTGATTTCCAAAATGGCCTTAGTATTTTGGTCGCGAAGAGAAATGTTTTCCTGGTACATCAAGACAAGCTCTTCTGATGTAATGCGGCCTTCAGCAAGTTCTTCCTGCATATCGGCAATTGCCATTTCATCTAATTTCGTCAGACGATATTCCTCCAATTTTTCTTGATGCATTCGATTTCCTCCGATCTTGGGATTGTGAAATTTTTATCCAATGAAAAGAGCCGGAATGCACCGGCTCAATTTTTTTCTGTATAGGTTTTCATCAATTCATATAAGGATAATTCATATAACTGTCGGCCATCAATTTTAAAGACGTTTTGTGCGACAAGGTCTTCAATGATGCTGCTGCGTTTATCTTCAAATTTCGATTCTGGTATAAATTCTTCCATGAGGTTCTTTCTCTCCTTGTTCAATGTTTCTATGTATCTATTACCCCCTTCTTCCTTTTCCTAAAACCTAAAAAAGGAAAATCTAACTTAAAATCAGCTACAATTTTGTGAACGTCCGATATTTAATTGATGATTATGATCCACTATAAAATTGAGTCGACTGCCAGCTTGGCTATGGTTGCGTTCGACAAAATAAAATTGTCCACTTTGATATGCGAAAAATTCAAGATGTGTTCTTCCCGTTCAATTTCGACCGTCGTATGCACTCCCGGTGAGATGCGCTCAACAGCGCAGGCAATCATTAGCGACTTGCCGTCTGCAAGCATTTGGTCCTCGATTTTGTCATCAGAGAAAATCAGTACCGCTTTGGCATGCTGGGCATTGGCTTTTCGCAATACATCCGCATCCGTGGCCCTGCCGCGGATAAAATGGATACGCTCATTGATTTGCTTCGCTTTTTCGATAGTATCGATAACGACAATTTGTACTTTCTCGTCTCTTTCCAAAATCTCTTTCATGGCATTTTCCGCTTTATGCGACCAGTCAATGATCACAATATGATTCTTCCCTTCAAACATCAAATCCCCTCTTTCCTTTTGCCGTCTATATAACGTCAAACTATCCACAGCTTTGCCGATAAACGAAGCAAACAACCCAATTCCGATCACATATAAGAAAAGAACCGTAAAAATTCTCCCTCCTGTTGTCGACGGGAACAAATCTCCGTAGCCCACTGTCAGCATGGTCGTCATTGTAAACCACAAGGCGTCCATATAACCTGTAAAAGTTCCTGGTTCAATCAGCGGCAATAGCAGTGTGCTAAAAATAATTAAAGCAACCGTACAGGCAGTTAAAATCAGCCAAGAAAGATTGGTGGCTTGAAAATACAATTTCTTTAGAATGATCATAGTTCCCGCGCCCCTTTTTTATAGTACATAAAAGATGGAAAGAATCTCTTTTTCTTCTAGTATACAACGCGGGCAATTTTTTGCTTTATTAATTTTTCTTTTAAAATAAAAAGAACGTGAGAATCCTTGTCGATTCTCACGTTCTTTTTTAGTTCAAAAGCTAGAGCCAAGCTACTTCCTCACAATTTCTTGAATCCGGGCGTTGCCAAACTATCGGATGTACAGAATAACATGTGCATGCAATTATATTAATTGCTCAACATTGGCTGACTCAATGTTATTGAGCAAAGCACGCACGTCATCCGTCGACTTTGTATTCATCAATTGATTTCTCAATTCACCTGCTCCGCGGAACCCTTTGACGTATATCTTGAAAAATCGATGAAGCCCAGCGATTGACCGCGGCAATTCTTCTATATATTTGTCATGGAGATCGAGGTGCAATTTGAGAAGACCGAGAAGTTCTTCACTGCTATGCTCTTTTGGCTCTTTTTCAAAGGCAAACGGATTTTTAAAAATACCGCGCCCGATCATTACTCCATCCACACCGTATTGTTCAACAAGCTTCAGCCCAGTTTCGCGGTCAGGAATGTCGCCGTTGATTGTCAGCAGCGTGTTCGGTGCTATTTGATCGCGCAATTTTTTAATTTCCGGAATCAATTCCCAATGTGCATCCACTTGGCTCATTTCTTTTCTTGTGCGTAAGTGGATGGAAAGGTTGGCAATATCCTGTTTCAATACATGCGTTAGCCAGTCTTGCCACTCATCCAGCTCTGTATAGCCAAGCCGCGTTTTCACACTTACCGGCAAACCTCCTGCTTTTGCTGCTTGAATGATTTCTGCAGCAGCCTCCGGACGGAGTATAAGGCCGCTTCCTTTGCCTCTGGATGCAACATTCGGCACCGGACAGCCCATATTAATATCTATGCCTTTGAATCCCATCTCTGCCATGCCGATGCTCATTTGACGGAAAAATTCAGGCTTGTCTCCCCAGATATGTGCAACCATCGGCTGTTCATCTTCAGTGAACAGCAAACGGCCGCGCACGCTTTTCATTCCTTCCGGGTGGCAATAGCTCTCTGTGTTTGTAAACTCAGTGAAGAACACATCCGGCCGGCCTGCTTCACTTACTACATGGCGAAAAACCACATCCGTTACATCTTCCATTGGCGCAAGCACAAAAAATGGCTTCGGCAAGTCTTGCCAAAAGTTTTCTTTCATTAAATTTCATATCCTCCCGTTCCAAAGCAAAAGCAGATGATTTAGAAGAGGCATGTTCGCACTTCTAAATTTTCCGCTTTACTTCTTCAGCAAATATTAATTAGACATCTATAAAAAACAACCTAATAAAACATGTTTAGATTATAGTTATTCAGCTAGTTCCAGCCAAGCCACCGCTTCGCAATGCGTGGATTGAGGGAACATATCGACGGGCTGGACTTCTTGCGTTCGGTAGCCGCCATCTTCTAAGATGCGCAAGTCACGCGCCAAAGTTGCGGGATTGCAGGATACATAGACAACGCGTTTCGGACGCTGTTTTAAAATGGTTTGCAGCAGCTGTTCGTCGCAGCCTTTACGAGGCGGATCAACCATCAGAACGTCTGCAGTCTTGCCTTCTGTATACCAGCGCGGAATCACTTGTTCCGCCGGTCCTGCTTCAAATAAGGTATTCGTAAAGCCATTCAATTCTGCGTTGCGCTTTGCATCTTCAATCGCCTGCGGCACAATTTCGACACCCATCACGAATTTTGCTTTTTGCGCAAGGAACAACGAAATCGTTCCGATGCCGCAATATGCATCAATCACCGTTTCATCGCCAGTCAGCTGGGCGTATTCGAGCGCTTGGCCGTACAAAATATCTGTCTGTTCAGGATTGACTTGGTAGAATGACCGAGCAGAAATTTCAAAGCGGACATCGCCGATACGGTCTTCGATTACATCGTTGCCCCAAAGGGTTATGGTTTCATTGCCAAAAATGACATTGGTTTTTTCGCCGTTAACGTTTTGGACAATCGATACCACTTCCGGCACAAGCGTCCGGATCAGTTCAATCGCTTTTTCCGCTTGCGGGAATTTCTTTTTCTTCGTGACAAGGACAACCATGATCTCGCCTGTCGCACGCCCTTTGCGGACCACGACGTGGCGCAGCATGCCGCGGTGCGTTTGCTCATCATAAGGTTCAATGCCCATTTCCGGCATTCTTTTTTTCAGGGCAGCCATGATGGCATCCGCTTCCGGTGTCTGGATGATGCAGATGTCGGTATCGGCAATATCATGCGAACGGTTCTGATAAAAACCGGCAACTACGCGTCCATTATCAGAGCCAAACGGAATTTGGGATTTATTGCGGTAGCGCCACGGGTTTTCCATGCCTTTGACCGGATGGACCGGCACGTCCGGCAACTTTCCGATGCGCGTAATGGCGTCGCGCACTAACTTGCGTTTGAATGTCATCTGCCCTTCATAAGACAGATGCTGGATCTGGCAGCCGCCGCATGTGTCAAAGACCGGGCAAGGAGCCGTCACTCGGAAAGGTGACGCTTGTTTGATTTCGAGCATTTTGGCAAAGCCATAGGATTTCAAGGTCTTTAGGACATGGACTTCCACATCTTCCCCCGGCAGCGCGCCGTGGATAAAAAGCGGGTAGCCCTCTACTTTAGCAACACCTGCACCGTCATGCGTCAAATCTTCCACATGAACAAGCAAGCGATCATTTTTTTGTACTGGTTTCAAAGTGTTCACTCCATTTCAACTTTTCGTATTATAACACATGAAAGGCGATGGCGCCTGTGTCAGCTCCGACAAGCACTGGAAGACTGGTAGCTGTGGCGCATTTTGCCACTGCTTCCAGTCTGAAGTGACCTCGAGGAGCTAGGCGCCAAAGCTGGACAAAAGAAAAGCGGAAGTGGCCGTTTAGGCTCGACAGGCATAAGACGGGCTGCGAGGAGGCTGTTGCCGCCGCAGCAGAACGGCTTATGCCCCGAGAGCCTGGCCACTGCAGCCTTGACACGAAGAAAGGCGGAGGCGCCTGTGTCAGCTCCGACAAGCGCTGGAGGTTTTGTGGCTATGGCTGCTATAGCCACAAAATCGAAGTGACCTTGAGGAGCTAGGCGCCAAAGCTGGACAAAAGAAAAGCGGAAGTGGCCGTTTAGGCTCGACAGCCAGGAAACTGCTAGATATTTTTCCCTTGGCTGGTGAGTTGCGACTTTTGAGTGCCGAGTTACAACCTTATGGCCTTGAGTTACAACTTTTTTCGTCTGAGTTCCAACTTTCTCCCTCTAAGCTGCAACTTCTCTAGAAACAGAAAAAAGGCTGCCCCAAAATCATTTTCATGACCTTTCGGGACAGCCTCGCTGATTATTTTTCATCTTTTGTTGCTGGCCCATCTTTCAACGAAAACCAGAATCCAAAAGCGATAGATGTGAATAACACTAAAAATGGTGCATAAAAGATCAAGAAATCTTGCAGCATAACGGTCTCCTCCTTTAGCGCCAAAATCAGGCGTGATAATCCGATTTCCCTTTTACGTAATCTTTATCGAACAAGAACAAGCGGAAGAGTAGGTAAAGCGATGGAAGCAATAAACCCAAGCCTGCAACAAACGCGATGATCAATGAAATCGCCATCGATTCATTCGTGAAACTATCATAAATCGTCAAGTGCGGATAAAGAAGATACGGATAATGGGAGACCCCATAAGCGAAGAAGGCTGTGAAAAATTGCCCGACCAATAGGATAAAAGCCAATCCATATTTTCTTCGCTTCCAAATCAAGAACACGGTACCAAGGAACAATAAGGACGATATTCCGAACAGCCACCATAGATCCATGATGCGTGCAAAATGCTCGGCGTTATGTGTCCGCAATTCAATGATGATGCCCGTCGCCGTAATGATGGCGGGAGCCGCCCAGCCGAGTGCATATTTCCTAAGCAAGTCGGTCGCTTTTTCATCTCCTGCTTTATTGGCGTACCAAGTCAGGAAGACAGCGGAAATATATAATACCGCAGTCAAACTCAGCACGACGATGCTCCAAGTCAGCGGGCTTGTAAACAAAGCCCAGTAATCCAATTGCGGCGAGTCGTTGACCATATTGATAAAGCCGCCTTCAGACATGGCAAGCACCGGCGAAAGAGACGCCGGCAAAAGCAAGCCCGATAATCCATACATATAAATATAGCCCCGGTGGTTGATTTTGGCACCGTATGTCGCAAATGCGTAATAAGAACCGCGAATTGACAACAAAATCAATGCAAGGCTCGCCGGAACCAGAAGCGTTGTTCCGTAATAATAAGCCGTCAGCGGGAAAAAGCCGATCATGCCGACAAAGAAGAACACGAAGAAAACGTTTGTGACTTCCCATACAGGCGATAAGTAACGCTGAATGATATTGGTTAAAATATGCTGTTTATTGGTGAACGCGCTATAAGCGTTAAAGAAGCCGGCGCCAAAATCGATTGACCCTACAATGACGTAAAAGAACAAGAACAACCAAAGGACCGCTATCCCTAGAATTTCAAGTGTCATCCTTGCTCACCGCCTTTTTGTACTTGTCGCTGAGCCAGCTCCTGTTCGACCGGATTGCGGCGATACATGCGTGTCAAGACGACAATCGTCCCGATTCCCAAAATGATGTACAGTCCGCCAAACAAAATGATCATCAAGTCAACATTGCCGCTCGTTGTAGCCGCTTCTTGCGTTGTCATGAAGTTGCGCAGAATCCATGGCTGCCGCCCGACTTCAGTGAACCACCAACCGGCTTCTATTGCCACTAAAGCTAATGGGCCGCCCAGCAACAACAGGAATCTGAACCATTTCGCTTGGATAAAGGACCAGCCGCGCCATGCAGCCACTACATAAACAAAAGATAAGGCTGCCAAACTCATGCCGATCGTGACCATTGTGTCAAAGAGATAATGGATCCAAAGAGGCGGAATTGGAACATCGTTTTCTGCCAATTCGTTGATGCCGATCACTTCTTCGCTCGGAACGCCGTGCGCCAAAATGCTCAACGCATACGGAACTCTAATGGCGTACTTGACTTCTTCCCCGTTAAGAACCCCGAACATTACTAATCCGGCATTGGCTTCCGTCTCAAAATGCCATTCTGCCGCAGCCAGTTTCTCTGGCTGGTATTCAGCCAAGTATTTACCGGAGAAATCGCCGATCAACGCAGTGGCGATTGAAAATACTAAGCCCAATTTCATCATCAAATATAACGCCTTTTTATGGTAGACATGCTTTGATCCACTGAGAATCCGCAAAGCGGCAATGGAAGCTAGCAAGAATGCACAAGTCATGAAAGCTGTAGCCACAACGTGCGCGACTTTTGTCGGCATCGCAGGGTTAAATATTGCAAGCAGCGGCTGTACATTAATAAGCTGCCCATTCAACATTTCAAATCCCTGTGGAGCGTTCATAAACGCGTTGACAATCGTGATGAAGACCGAAGATGCAGCTGCTCCCAGTGCAACTGGAATCAACAGCAGCAAATGCTTGCGCTGATCTTCAAACCGATCCCATGTGTACAAGTAAATGCCAAGAAAAATTGCTTCAAAGAAAAACGCAAAAGTTTCCATGAATAACGGCAAGGCGATTACATTGCCCGCCACTTGCATGAAGTTTGGCCAAAGCAGTGATAATTGCAATCCGATAATCGTCCCGGTCACAACCCCTACAGCCACTGTAATGACAAATCCGCGCGCCCAGCGACGTGCCATTAAAATATAATGATCATCTTTTTTCTTGATTCCCACCCACTGGGCAATCATGATCATGAGCGGAACCCCTACGCCGATTGTTGCATAAAGTATATGGAACGACAGCGTCATCAGAGTCAAGATGCGACTCAAGAAAGCTGTTTCTTCGAATCCCATTTGTTTGTCCCCTTTCAAAAACTTTTATCAAGCTCATCCTTTTACTACCCTTATTGTACCTCATTCATAGTTACTGAAACTTCTGCTATGCTCCATAAAGCTTATATTTTCCCGTCATCTTTGAATAACATGTGACATCCCACCCGAACACTTACATGAAAAGAAGCTCATTTTATGGACAAATACAGAACTTGGTGCAAGGGTCAAAACCGGTTGCCAACTAGGCTTAAATTGTATTTCCGCTATCTTTTCGGCAGCTATTGCACTGGAAAAGTTCTCTGCAATTTGTGTATTGCTTGATTTTTTTCTTCTATAATATGCTTGTTATGAATAGCGACATTCATTAAAAGAATTAAAGAAGGCATAAGAAAAGACCAAATCCGGTATTGATTTGGTCTTTTAACGTTAACTATTAAAATGCTGTTTCTTCATATGAATCTAACTCGGTTTCTTCATCAAGACGGTCTTGTTTCCGGTCTTTTTCACTGATCGAAGAAATAGGCACTAGCACTTCAATGTGCTGGCAAAGGTTTTCAAACCTTGCGGGCAATATGCCGCCGTATTCTCCGTCCAGATTGAGCAAGACGGTTTCTTCGGAAGTGACGGAAATTTTGCTCGCTTTCGTGTAAATCACATGAGGATCCGACAAATGTTCACCGCGCAGCGCAAGCGAAGCCAAGCGGATAAACTCAGCCATATTGACTTCTTTCAAAATCATCAAGGTAAATTTGCCGTCGTTGATGCTGGCGTCTGGAGCCAGTTTCTCAAAGCCGCCGACCGAATTGGTCAAGCCGATCAAAAACATCATCGCTTGGTCTTCAAAAACATTGCCGTCGTATTCGATCCGGACTTTTGACGACCGGATGGAAGGAAGCATTTCAATCCCTTTCAAATAATAGGCCAGCTGCCCCAATACCGTTTTTAGTTTGCTCGGCACTTCGTATGTCAATTCCGTTAACCTGCCGCCTCCAGCAATGTTGATGAAATAACGATCGCTGTCCATCAGTCCAACGTCTACAGGAATCGACTCGCCTTCTAAAATTATGTCCACCGCTTTGTTGATATCGCGGGGGATGTGAACGGCGCGCGCAAAATCGTTCGTTGTTCCCATGGGAATCAACCCGATTTTTGGGCGTTTTTCAAATTTGGAAATACCGGATACCACTTCGTTTAATGTCCCATCTCCTCCAACCGCCACAACCAAGTCAAAGTTTCGCTCTACCGCAAGTTTTGCAGCGGAAACTGCGTCTCCTTCTCCTGTTGTAGCGTGGCATGACGTTTCATATCCCGCTTTTTCCATCTTTTCTAGAACTTCGGGCAAATGTTTGCGAAACAATTCGCGCCCGGAAGTAGGATTGTATATAATGCGTGCACGTTTCATGCGAATTCAGCCTTTCTGATCGTTCTATAAAAATAAGACAGAAAAGAACTATAAAAAGTTCCCAAGAAAAAAGCCGACTACTGGCCGGCCCATTTTCCGCTTCTACTCTACTGCTTTTATCTTAACGCTTCTACAAATGTTTTGCGCAAATCTTCATAGACAGCTTGCCAGAATTCTGTGTTCCAAGTGAACGCATCAGAAATTTCACCAATCATAGTTTCATGATTGATAGCATAGCGCGGATCGTCTTTTTCTGGCAATGTCGATCTTTTCTCCATGACAAATTCCTGGATTTTCGGAGCACGCGGCCCCCAATGTCCCAGCACTTCTCCTTCTTTTGAAAGGATGATGTATTTTGGAATCGAACGCCCGCCATTCGTCAAGTATTGATCCATCAATTCCGGGTTTTGATCGCGGTAAACGCAGCGCACTTCAAGATCGGCCGCTTCAGCGATTCTGCGGAGAATTGCGTTGTTCATCATTGCGTCACCGCACCAATCTTCTGTAATGACCAGCACATTAGGTTGTTTTTCTTTTAGAAGGTTGATAAACTCCGGATCTTCCGGAAGCTCGAATTTTTCATAGATTGAATAGGTTGTTTTTTGATTTGATTCCATTTGAGCCATATAGTTTTCAATCGCAATGGCTTCTTCAAAATACTGCTGTTCAGTTGGCATAGTATCACATCTCCTTTTCCCTTAAGTTTACTTGTATAGGATAAAAGCTTCAAATTATTCACTTTAAAAAGAGGCGCCTGCTCCGAGCAGATTATGGCCCTTTATGGGCGGGGAGAAATCTCTTCAGGTAAAGTTCCCTAATTGTTATAAAACAAACCATGTACTTCTGTGCCTCTGTCCATGCATTGCTTCGCTGCCTTCGAGATACGAAAAAGATGGTCCGACTCATCGGACCATCTTTTCTTGCCGCTGGCGCTTGCGTTTAGCGTTTAGCGATTTCTTCAAGCAGGATTTTATTGAGCAATGGCGGGTTTGCCTGCCCTTTTGTTTGTTTCATAATTTGTCCGACCAAGAAGCCGATTGCGCGGTCTTTGCCGTTTTTGAAGTCTTCGATCGATTGCGGGTTATTGTCGAGTGAAGCTGTAACATACTCGCGCAATGTACCTTCGTCTGAAATTTGGACGAGGCCTTTCGCTTTGACGATGTTGTTCGCATCTCCGCCTTTTTCGATCAGTTCCTTGAAGACTTTCTTGGCGATTTTCGAAGAAATCGTGCCATCAGAAATCAATTTGATCATGCCTGCCAAACCAGCCGGTTCAAGCTTCGTATCGCTCAATTCTTTTTGTTCTGCGTTCAGGTAAGCAGATACTTCACCCATCAGCCAGTTGGAAGCCAGTTTTGCGTCGGCTCCTGCAGCTACTGTCGCTTCAAAGAAATCCGAAATCGGTTTCGCTAATGTCAACACCATCGCATCGTATGAAGACAAGCCGAGTTCCGAAACATAGCGCGCCTTACGCGCATCCGGCAGCTCTGGAATTTCCGCACGCACTCTTTCAAGCCAAGCGTCGTCGATGATGATGTCCACCAAATCCGGCTCCGGGAAATAACGATAATCATCAGAACCTTCTTTGACACGCATCAATGCTGTTTTACCTGTAGATTCGTCGTAGCGGCGTGTTTCCTGTTGAATAACTCCACCTGACAACAATACTTGTTCTTGGCGTACTTCTTCGTGTTCAATGCCTTTACGGACATAGTTGAAAGAGTTCAAGTTTTTCAATTCAGTTTTCGTGCCGAATTCTTCTTGGCCATAAGGGCGAAGAGAAATGTTCGCGTCACAGCGCAATGAACCTTCTTCCATCCGCACATCCGAAACGCCGGTGTACTGGATGATCGCTTTAATTTTTTCCAAATAAGCGTAAGCTTCATCCGCGGTACGGATATCTGGTTCCGAAACGATTTCAATAAGTGGTGTGCCTTGGCGGTTAAAGTCGACCAATGAATGGCCGTTGCCCGTATGGGTCAATTTGCCGGCATCTTCTTCCATGTGAAGTCGAGTAATGCCGATTCGTTTTTTCTTGCCGTGCACTTCAATTTCCACCCAGCCATGTTCGCCGATGGGCTCATCAAATTGAGAAATTTGGTAAGCTTTCGGATTGTCCGGATAGAAATAGTTTTTGCGGTCGAATTTCGTATGGCGGTTGATTTGGCAATTTAGCGCAAGCGCCGCTTTCATCGCCCAATCGACTGCCCGCTTGTTGACTACCGGTAAAACTCCAGGGTAGCCAAGATCAATTACGTTTGTGTTGGTGTTCGGCTCTGCACCAAAATGCGCTGGTGCAGGAGAGAACATTTTTGATTCCGTCTTTAATTCGACGTGGACTTCAAGTCCGATAATTGTTTCAAAATTCATTGTGCTGCTCCCTCCCATGTTTGAGGAGTTTTTTTATGGAACTCTGTTGCTCTTTCAAAAACATCCGCAACACGGTAAACTGTTTCTTCGTCGAAGTACTTCCCGATGATTTGCAAGCCAAGCGGCAAGCCGTTTTCAAACCCACAAGGAATCGAGATGGCCGGCACACCTGCCAAGTTGACAGGAATCGTTAAAATGTCATTCGCATACATCGTCAATGGGTCATCAATGATTTCACCGATTTTAAATGCCGGCGTCGGAGTTGTCGGCCCGATAATCACGTCATAGTCTTCGAAAGCTTTATCAAAATCCTGTTTAATCAATGTGCGCACTTTTTGTGCCTTTTTGTAATAAGCATCGTAATAGCCGGAGCTTAATGCGTATGTTCCAAGCATAATACGGCGTTTCACCTCATCGCCGAACCCTTCGGAACGCGTGTTCATGTAAAACTCCAATAAGCTGCCCGCTTTTTGCGTACGGTATCCGTAGCGAATGCCATCAAAACGCGAAAGGTTGGATGACGCTTCAGATGACGCCAGCAAATAATAAGTGGCTAGCGCATATTTAGAATGCGGCAGCGAAATCTCTTCCCATGTCGCACCTTTTTCTTCAAGCACTTTGAGTGCATCGCGTACTGCTTGTTTTGCAGCTTCACCGACGCCTTCTGCAAAATATTCTTTCGGTACGCCAATGCGGAGTCCCTGAATGTCTCCAGTCAATGCTTCAGCAAAATCCGGCACTTCAATATCAGCTGAAGTGGAGTCCCGCTCATCATGGCCAGAAATCGCCTGGAGCAAGAGTGCATTGTCTTTTACGGTTCTTGTCACCGGTCCGATTTGATCAAGTGATGAAGCAAAAGCGATCAATCCGAAACGGGAAACACGGCCATAAGTAGGCTTCATTCCGACTACACCACAAAAAGAAGCCGGTTGGCGGATTGACCCGCCTGTGTCTGAACCAAGAGCGAAAGGCACTTCTCCTGCAGCTACGGCCGCTGCCGATCCACCTGAAGAACCGCCAGGCACTGCTTCCAGATTCCATGGGTTTTTCGTTTTTTTATAGTAAGAGTTCTCATTTGAAGAACCCATAGCAAACTCGTCCATGTTTACTTTTCCAACCGTAATCATACCGGCAGCTTTTAATTTTTCGACTACTGTCGCATTATAAATCGGATTAAATCCTTCCAAGATGCGGCTAGAAGCTGTGGTTTCAATGCCTTCTGTCACGATATTATCTTTAACGCCAATCGGCAAACCAAATAACGGTCCGCGTTCTGCAAAAGGCACTTTGTCCATTTCTTCCGCTTGTTGCGTAGCTTGCTCTTTGTTCATTGCCAAGAACGCGTCCACTTTCGGTTCTAGCGCTTCAATCCGGTCAAACGCCTGTTTTGTTACTTCAGCAATTGTCGTTTGTTCCGTATGTATCAATTCCTGTAATTGTGCAGCTGTTTTGTCTGCGAATGTCATTTGTCGCCCTCCTCCCGCTTATTCTAAAATTGTCGGAACTTTAACTTGCCCCGCTTCATGTTCTTTAACGTTTTTTAATACCAATTCCCGGTCCAACCCTGGTACAGATTTATCTTCACGCAGGACATTGACCATCTCCAGCACATGCGTGGTCGGCTCTACATTTTCAGTATCCAATTCGTTCAACAATTCCATTGCGTTTGTAATTGCTTCTAATTGTTCTGCAAAATGCACAGCTTCCTCGTCGGTAATTGCCAATCTCGCCAAATGCGCAACTTCAATTACTTCTTCTTTTGTCATTTTCGCCATTCTTCTACACCTCCGGATTCGGTAAACATACGTTATATCATATCATTTATCTAAGAAAAGCGGAAGCGCCCGGGTAGATTCGACAGGCATAAGACAAAGGGGCGTAGCGGCATATTTTCAGCCGCATAGCTCCTTTGGCTTATGATCCCGAGAATCTGGGCGCTGGAGTCTAGACAATAAGAAAAGCGGAAGCGCCCGGGTAGATTCGACAGGCATAAGACAAAGGGGCGTAGCGGCATGTTTTCAGCCGCATAGCTCCTTTGGCTTATGATCCCGAGAATCTGGGCGCTGAAGCAAAATGAATAGGGACAGCCCGCAGGCCATCCCTATTTCATCACGCTTTAATCGTAAATATGAACAATTGGTTCTGTTTGGTTCACTTTTCGAAGGACCAAAGCTTCGGGGCCATTTGACGAGGTCACGCTCACTTCGACTTGAACATTTTCAGGAAAATGTTCCATGACAAGTCCGGTCAAATATTGTGTAAAACCGATAATTTCAGCTGATCCATAAAACTGGATCGGGATATCAATTTTCATTTCCCGAAGCTGGTCTCCTTGATAAAAACCGGTGCCGATAACACTAGTGAAATTCGAAAAGTATTCTTCTACGTCTTGTTTGAAATTCAAGAATGCGGTGTCGACTTCCCGGTATTTTTCTTCCGTGCCCGATGTGGGAAACACCACAAATTCTTCATTGATTTCTTTCCAATCGGCTACTTCGTTCGCTTTCTTCGGAGCTACTCCATAGGCAAAATAAGTAGAGGGGGCCATAGCATTACGAGGGCTTTGTTCAAAAAGGCCAACCGTAATCGGTATATTGGCCATTCCCTCTTTTTCTCGAAGTCGTTTGACAATCTCATCCGCCAATCGTTTTCCTTCTTTTTCCACTTGACTGTGCGGAATCGACTCTTCATAAGAAACACCGTCTTCGGTATTGTAATACACCGAATTCAGCGCCAAACCAACTGACACTCCACCAAGCTTAATCGTATTTTCATTGGTTTTCACTAAATAATTTTGTTCAACAATATGCGCCAAAATTTCTGCAGCTGGCTTGTCACCATCTTGTTTTTGTTGTTTGGTTCGCTTGTCTTCTGGGTTCAATCCTGCTGGATTTTCTTCGCTCGCACGCTGCAGCCAAGCGGTTGCATCTTCGTCCGTAATTTTTTGGCCTTCTTGGAAATAATAATCATCCGGCGAAAATTGGTTTTGTGATAAGCGGAGAAGCCCATTTTCTGCTTCTTCAATGTCATAACGCGAATTCAATCGGTTGATGATTTTCCCGCGTGTCGCACTTTGCTTATAAGGCAGCAGTGTCCGGTAATATTGGGCATCCAATTGCATGCTTGGAATGATTGCCGTTTCCACTTCTTCCTCCGTATTGAGAACTTCTGTTTCATCGTTTGTGGAAGGGACACATCCCGTAAGCAAAAGCATGCTGATCGGAATCCACCATATGCGTTTCATGTAATAATCTCCTTATTTGTTCAATTCCTCTATGAGACGTTCTTCGTCCCAGACGTCCACTTTCAATTCCATCGCTTTCGCCAATTTCGAACCCGCTTCTTCGCCTGCAATCAAAAGATCGGTCTTTTTGCTGACACTGCCGGACAGTTGCCCGCCGAGCGCCTCGATTTTTGCGCCGGCTTCACTTCGTGTCATCTGCTCCAGCTTACCGGTCAAGACGACTTTCTTGCCTGCGAAAGCATTGGTTCCGGCTTCTACGCGGACGCGTTTTCCGGTATACGTTAAATTGACGTTTGCTGCGGCTAAACGTTCCATCAATTCACGAACTTCTTCGGTTGAAAAATATGTCACAATTGAATCCGCCATTTTTTCGCCAATTTCATGGATATCCCGCAATTCCTCAACAGTTGCTTGCATCAGTTTTTCGATAGATCCAAAATGCTCGGACAAGATTCGTGCGCCTTTTTCCCCTACATGGCGAATACCGAGTCCAAACAATAATTTTTCCATAGAGTTCGAGCGCGAAGCATCAATGGCGGCAATTAAATTCGACGCTGATTTTTCGCCCATGCGCTCCAAATTCAACAATTGTTCTTTTGTCAGTTTATATATGTCGGAAATATCAGCAATTAGCCCTTCGCGGTACAGTTGCTCGATCACTTTGACACCCAAGCCTTCAATATTCATGGCATTTCGTGATACGAAGTGGATAAGCCCTTCCGTGATCTGCGCTGGGCATTTCGGATTGACGCAGCGCAGCGCCACTTCCCCTTCAATCCGGACAAGTTCAGCGCCGCACGCCGGGCAGTTCTCAGGCATTTCAAAAGGAACTTCCTCTCCAGTCCGCACTTCTTTTAGGGAAGCCACGATCTCTGGAATAACATCACCGGCTTTTCTGACAATCACTTGATCGCCAATGCGAATATCTTTTTCTCGGATCAAGTCTTCGTTATGAAGTGAAGCGCGTTGTACAGTAGAACCTGCAACCAATACGGGATCTAAAATGGCGGTTGGCGTAACCACGCCTGTCCGTCCGACACTGAGTTCAATTTCACGCAATGTACTTAGCACTTCTTCAGCAGGGAATTTGTAAGCCGTCGCCCATTTTGGGCTTTTCGCCGTAAATCCAAGCTCTTGCTGTTGAAGATAGCGGTTCACTTTGATAACGATGCCATCAATTTCATACGACAATTCCGAACGGTTTTCCGTCCATTTATCGATGAAAGCAAGCACTTCTTCGATACTGCGGCAGACTTGGCGTTCATTGTTTGTCTTAAACCCGAGGTCTGCGACATATTGAAGCGTCTCTTCGTGCTCGCTTAGCCCGTACGCTTCACCGTCCCCTCCAATTCCGTAAATGAAAACATCCAGGTTGCGGCTGGCAGTTATTCTTGAATCCAACTGGCGAAGTGATCCGGCTGCAGCGTTTCGCGGATTGGCGAACAATTCTTCGCCATTCTCAGCACGTTCTTCATTTAATTGAAGGAATGATTTTTTCGGCATGAACACTTCCCCGCGGACTTCGATTGAAACTGGTTTCTTCAGCTTTAAGGGAATGGTCCGGACAGTGCGCAAATTGACGGTGATGTCTTCACCGATGCGGCCATCGCCGCGTGTGGCACCTCGGACGAACCTGCCGTTCTCATACTTCAGCGACACGGCCAGGCCATCAAATTTCAACTCACATACATATTCGACTTCGTCTCCAGCACCGCTTCGGACGCGCCGGTCAAAATCGCGGATATCTTCTTCGTTGAAGACATTCGACAAACTGAGCATCGGCTGGTCATGAGTGACTTTATCAAAATTGGATAGCGGTGTTCCGCCTACCCGTTGAGTAGGCGAATCCGGAAAAATCAAATCCGGAAACATCGTCTCCAGTCCAATCAATTCGTTCAGCAATTGATCGTATACAGCATCCGGCACTGCTGGCTTATCCAGCACATAGTAAGCGTGGCCATAACCCCGGAGCTGTTCATTCAATTCAGTTACCCGCTGTTCTGCTTCTATACGGTCCATTTTCTTTCCTCCCGCTTATTCTTTTTCGATCGGCGCAAATTTGGCCAATAGCCTCTTAATGCCAACTGGGCTCGGGAAAGCAATATCGAGTTCCGTTTGTTCGCCTTCTCCTTTGACGCTAACCACAGTTCCGGTGCCCCATTTTTTATGCGTTGCACGGTCTCCAGGCTGCCAGCCCATTCTGTCGCCGCCCGATTTCTGATAAGCCGGACGCGAAACCGCCGCGCGTTTTGGAGCTTGTTTATAGCTGGTGGCCGCGCCGGCTCTATGGTTCGCTATAGTCGGTTCAATCAAGTCCTCGGATATTTCGCCAATGAAGCGGGATGGCATGTTGTAGCTGCTCTTGCCAAATAAGGTCCGAGACGAAGCATGTGTCAGATACAGCCGCTTTTCAGCCCGGGTAATTCCTACATAGGCCAGGCGGCGTTCTTCTTCCATTTCTTCTTCATCATTATTAGAGCGGGAATGCGGAAAGACGTTTTCTTCAAGGCCGATGATGAAGACCACTGGGAATTCCAGACCTTTTGCAGCGTGCATCGTCATCAAGATGATCGGCCCGTTTACTTCTTCTTCATCATCAAGCGAATCGATGTCAGAAATCAATGCCAAATCGGTCAAGAACGCCACGAGCGATTTATCATCGCTTTGCTTTTCAAACGCTTTTGTAACCGTTAAAAATTCTTCAATATTCTCTAAGCGGCTTTCGCCTTCGATGGTTCTATCAGCTTGCAGCATCTGGCGGTAGCCGGACTTTTTCAAGACTTCTTCGACTAGTTCCGTCACCGACAAATATTCCTGCATTTGTGTAAACCCGTCAATCATCGAACGGAATTCCATCACTGTCTGTGCAGTCTTCGGCGATAACCCCATAAAATCAACTTCCTGCAGCGCATCCATGATCGTACGGTCCTGTTCGATCGCAAAGCGCGCCATCCGTTCAAATGAAGTCGCCCCGATGCCGCGCTTCGGCTCATTAATGACTCGCGATAATGAAAGATCGTCATCATTATTTGCAATCAAACGCAAATAAGCCAGCAAGTCCTTGATTTCCTTACGGTCGTAGAACTTCGTTCCGCCGACAATGGTGTAATGCATGTTCGACTTGACGAACATTTCCTCCATGATCCGCGACTGGGCATTGGTCCGGTACAAAATAGCAAAATCAGATGTTTTATAGCCTTCCGTGTCCATCAGCTTTTGGATGGTTTGGACAACGTATTGCGCTTCCTGGCGCTCATCGCCCGCTTTATGCAAGGTGATTGCCGGACCTTCTGCGTTATCGGTCCGCAGCTCTTTCGGGTAGCGGCTCGTATTTTTCTTGATAACATCATTAGCAGCCTGCAAGATCCGCTTTGTAGAACGGTAATTCTGTTCAAGCATGATCACTTTAGCGTTCGGGTAATCTTTTTCGAATGACAGGATGTTTTGGATATCCGCTCCGCGCCAGCGGTAAATCGACTGGTCTGAGTCACCCACTACGCAAATGTTCTTGAACTTGCTCGCAAGCTTTTGAACCAGCTGGTATTGGGCATTGTTCGTATCCTGATACTCATCCACGTGAATATAATGAAACTTGTTTTGGTAAAACTCCAGCACTTCCGGTACTTTATTGAACAAATTCAATGTCGTCATGATCAAATCGTCGAAATCGAGCGACTGGTTTTTTTGCAGGCGCTTTTCATAAGCGGTATAAACGTCCGATACCGTTTTTTCATATGGATTGTGCTGGTTCATGTTTGCTGCAAATTGATCAGCATCAATGCATTCATTTTTCGCTGACGAAATGGCATTCAGCATCGTTCTAGGTTCATATTTTTTCGGATCCAGGTTTTTCTCTTTCAAGACTCCCTTGATAACCGTCAATTGATCGCTCGTATCCAAAATGGAAAAGTTTTTTGAAAAGCCCATGCGGTCGATGTCACGGCGCAAAATCCGGACGCACATCGAGTGGAACGTTGAAACCCACATACGTTCGCCCGTGCCGTGCCCGAGCAAGCCGTCGATCCGGTTGCGCATTTCCCGGGCTGCTTTGTTTGTAAATGTAATTGCCAAAATATTGGATGGGTAAACTTGTTTTTCCAGAACCAAGTAAGCAATGCGATGCGTTAAAACCCGCGTCTTCCCTGACCCTGCACCAGCCATGATCAATAACGGGCCTTCTGTCGTTTTGACTGCCTGTTCTTGCTCCGGGTTCATCCCTTTTAATAAGTTTTTTGTTATGATTTCCATTGTGCACCACCTCGAACAATTGTTCTTATTATTATAGCGACTGTTGTTCTGTTTCCGCAACCGCTTGGACAGTTTCTATCGCTTTGCTTATATTTTCGTAAATGATATTGCCCACTACCACCGTATCTGCCATTGCGGCCATTTCTCGCGCCTTTTGAGGCGAATCGATGCCTCC
Source organism: Planomicrobium sp. CPCC 101079 (assembly GCF_007859275.1). Classification (GTDB taxonomy): domain Bacteria; phylum Bacillota; class Bacilli; order Bacillales_A; family Planococcaceae; genus Planococcus. The sequence goes on from NZ_VOHC01000004.1 coordinate 67,109, forward strand.
GCCGTAAAACAGCTTTGTTTTTATGAGCTGTTCTTTAACCCGTTCCACCAGTTGGATATCCCCATACATTCCACTGTACTCTATATAAAAAATCGGCAGCCGGAAAAAATGCTCGGCCATCCGAGCATACGCCACCACATCTTCCACATCTAAATCGGTTTTGGCTTCGGTCAGCTTCGCCGCTTTGCAGTCGGCATTTAAAATGCAATAGCCTTCCGGAACCATTTCCTCCCAGTCCATGATATCCCCATACTCACGGATCGCTTCATGATGAAGCCCCTTGATCCATTGTGGATTCTCACTGTTCAGCACTGTCGGAATAAAATAAAAATCAAACCCAGGCGTCACAGAATCGATTGTCGAGACTTCCAATGCCACTGGAACAGTAAAGCGGCGCACCCTTGCCATTAAATCGAGGACATTGTCGAGTGTGACATTATCGCTTCCGCCAATCAAGATGGCATCAGTCCCGGATTCGCAAATTCGTTCCAAATGTCCATCAGAAATCGACTTGGCCGGATCTAATTTAAATACATGGCGCCACGTTTGAAATTCCAAAATGATTCACCTAACCTTGCGTTTTTTTCATCATCTCATTATAACAAAAAAACCGAACAGAGTCGGTTCTCTGTTCAGTCTTTCGGAAGTTGAAATGGTTTTTCATCCGGATATAAGCGTCCCAGCATTTCGTCGTAGGCATCATTGCCATAGTTTAGGCAGCGCCGAACACGGGAAATCGTAGCAGTGCTTGCACCTGTCTCATTTTTTATTTTTTCATACGTTTTTTTCATACGAAGCATGTGGGCAACTTCCAACCGCTGGGATAGCGACTGGATTTCGCTAATCGTGCACAAATCATCAAAGAAGCGATATGCTTCTTCTTTATCTTTTAATGCTAAAATCGCATCGATCAATTGATCGGTTTGAGGGCCTCGTATTTTATCGACCTGCATATAGCTTCACCGTCCTTTTTTGTTTCTATTAAGGGGAATAGCGAACCCATCCGCTGATTCCGGGTTCTTTCGGAACGATATGGATCCACGTCTTGCCTGCCACAAGTCCAATGGATTGTCCATTATCCGTCGGCACAAGCATGCCTTCCAGATTGCTCCACTCGGCTTCGCGGACGCCTCCGTTTTGAAAGACAAGCGCTTTGCCTCCGCTTGTTAAGTCAATAGACTGCCTGCCTTCGTCATCTATTGTTTCGTGATCCGCTTCAAAAACCAAAACGTTCGAAACTTCTACCGGTTCTCCGGAATCTTTATCCGTTGTAGCTGTTCCTCCGGAAGCACGGCTATAGAGTTCTGTAGTTTCATCATATGTAAACTCATTGTGAAATTGCTGGCTGGTGCCGTATAAGACTTCCAAAACGGACGCCTGTTCCATCAGTTTATCACTTTCCCCAGAGCCATAGAAATAATAAGGTGAACGGACGCTATATTCAGTTGATGCTTGCGCTTCGTCCATGCCTTTCAAGACATTTTCATAAGTAATATAGCTATTATGCGGCGCTATTCTGTCAGTAGAGCGATCGAACAGCGTGCCATCGTAAAACAACCCGTTTATATGATCGACAGTTCCCGATTCCAGGAGTTCCTTAGCATCCGGACTCCAGCCATGGGCAACAAAAAAGCCGTTATACCCCTCGGCAAGTTCCACAAAATAGTCGCGGGCGCTTCGAACCGGCCCCATCACTTCCGGAAATCCGCTTTGGTACAAGGCCAGGAACCGAGTTACATCGCCTTCAGCCAGCATTTCAAACACAATATCCGCTTCTGTTAAGCCGGTTTGCGGCCGAGCATCTGGATGATTGTTGATAACAGCCATAATCGGGCGGCTATCGAACGGTGCTGTTCCTTCGATGCCGCTAAAAGGCGCTTTGTAGGACTCAGGCTCTTCAACCGGCGGATTTTCTGGCTTTTGTTCCGTTTCTGACTGATTGCCCGCCAAGTAAAAAGCCGCTCCTGCAACAAGCAATAAAACTGCAAGAATGCCAAATGTCCATTTTTTCATTCTCTTACCTCATGAAAGCGGGGAACAAGGTTTTTTTGTTCATAACATCATATATTCCTTTTTGAGTAACTCGGATATAAGGCAGATGGGTCGCCTGTAAAAACAGGAGCGTATAAATCGCATCGCCCTTCGTATATCCGCGTTCTTTTAAAGCCGCCTTTAACGACAGTTCCTGTTCAATCAATTGTTCCATCGGCAGATTCGACATGATTCCGCCAATCGGAAGCGGCACAGAGCAAATTGTTTTCTTGTTTTCTACAAGGACAATTCCTCCTTGCATAAGCTTCAGCTGGTTGAATGCTTCCCACATATCTTCCCGGTTTTTGCCGATTAGAATAATGTCTCCGGTATTGCTGTAGGATGAAGCAAATCCGCTCACATTGGTGGCAAATCCTTTTATAAGCGTATTGACGCGCCATTTCCCCTGTTTGTCGAGCAGCATAAGGAAGCTCTCTTCATGGTCTGCCGATAAATTGCCGTTATTTGTATCTACGCTTACTGAATATGGTTTGGTAATAACATCATTGACCATTTCCAGTCCGAATGGCATCGAAAATTGAAAATCATCTTCCGTCAATTCAAAATCCAAAGAAAGGTCAGGCATGGCCGACCAATCGATTTTCGGGAGCGATTGTGTTTTCTCGCCGTCTTTTTTCAGCCAGACACCTTTCGATATAACGCCGGACGGCACTGGATTGTCCAACGAATCGAGTATATTCAAATTCGCATAACGGCCTGTTGCGATAACACCATGGAGGCTTGTTACATTATAATATCTGGCAACGTTATAAGAAGCCATCAAGTACGCGTCTATTGCCGGCACTCCCGCTTCTAATGCAATTTTTATGCATAGATCCATGACACCGTCCAGATGGAAAGACGGCGTAGAACCGTCTGTCGTCATCATTAATTTATCGAATACACCGATATCCTTCTCAATAATTCCTTCCAACAGAGCCGGTAAATCCGGGCGAATCGATGAATGGCGAAGCGTAACGCCGTAGCCATGGAGCAGGCGCATCTCCACTTCCTCAGCTGTCATCGCTTCATGGTCTCCGTCTGCACCGAGCAATCTCATGCGGGCCAAAGTTTTTTCCGAAGCCCCTGGGAAATGGCCTTCAATTTTTTTCAATCCCATTTTCGCTTGTTGAATCCAATACAGCATCTGGTCATCGCCAGCCATCAGTTTCGGCCACCCTGTCAGTTCACCGCCAAGCAAAACATCCGGACGGTCTAGCCATTCGCCCACTGCTTTCGTTGTGAACAACTGGTCTTCTTCAATCAATTCCGTCTGCGAATCAAAACGCGTCCACCAATAAAAAGAAAATGGCAATTGGTTCAACTGATCCAGCAATGAAAACGCTTTCTCGTTTTCTAATGCCAAAAACAATGTCAAGTTATCGGATAAGAAGGCAGTTGTTCCATGCTGAGCGGAATAATCTGCGAAGGTTTGAGGGTTATACAGCTGATAAGGATGGACATGAGGTTCAATATAGCCTGGAACGACAAATTTCCCTGTTAAGTTCACTATATCGGTGGACGGGTCGATTTTCGGCATTTCTTTTCCAGCGTATACAATGCGATCGTCTTTGATCCATATATTTCCCGTCATCCATTTTTTAAAGATACTATGTAAATAATACGCATTTGTTAAAACCAGATCCGGAGCTATCTCTTTTGTAATCACTTTTAGTTGTTCCCTGATTTCTGTGTTTTTCCACAATGGATTCACTCTTATCCCGCTCCTTTTATTACTGTTTCAATACATTACATACTAGCATAAAAATGCATGAAGATACAATTTCACATGGGAAAAAATGAATATTCTCATGGGCTTTTGACACAAAAAATCCACGCATCGAGGCGTGGGTTTTTTTCATCAATTTGCAATTTGATTTGTAAAAGGTTCCAACACATTCTCTTTGTCTACTTCATTGTAGGTTAGAACTTTTGATACCGGCTCATGAGTTTCGCCGTAAAGTTCTTCCACTTTGTATGAATGAATATCCTTATAAGCTTTTTTCATCGCTTCATAGATATCTTCTTCAGTTTCGCCGTTTGGAGCCCAGTACAAGATTTCCATTGAATTTTCTTCGCCTGTCGCTACTGAGCGGCGGCAATAGCCGATTGATGCGGCATGTTCAAATCCTTCTCGTGCATAAAAGCGCAAACGTTTTTCAGTATCTGTATCTTCATAGTTGACCGGTTCCACTTCCAGGAGGATCGGTTTGTTTTTGTCTTTTAACATCTGCAGCGTCTTTTTGCCGAGACCCATGCCGCGCGATTCTTTCGAAACAAATAAATAATCGACAAAAGAAAAGTTCGAGAATTCCGCGTACATTAAGACATGATATGGACCTTCATCCTTATAATAGACATTGCCTTTTTCCTTCAACAACGTCTCCATATGTTCTTTTGATTTCATTTCTTCTACTGGAAAATACTGATTTAACTTTTCATACCAATTCATCAAATTTCTCCCTTCGAGTTTAAAATCTGCTGACTAATTTTCAGCTGCCAGTGGCCGTATCGTTCTGGAGAGTACATAGAGGTAACTGCGGGTCGTTCAAATCTCAACTTAAATCTTTACCCAAGTGGCTGAGGAATAAAACAAAAATGGCACAAATTCATTTGAACATGTGCCATTTCTAATCTAATAATGCAATTATAACATTTTTCCGCTCAATTTACGATTGTTTTGCTCGCCACCCAATATCCGAACGATAGAAAAAACGATTCCACTGAAGACGCGCCATTTGTTTATAGACGTTCTCCTGGGCATCTTGAATCGATCCCCCAGCTGCAGAAACAAGCAAAACACGGCCGCCATTGCCGGCAAATCCGTTTTCATCCCTCTTGGTTCCGGCATGGGTGATTTCTACACCCTGCAATTCAGATAGATCGGGAAGTGCATGGCCTTTTTCCACTGCTCCGGGATAGCCTTCGCTAGCTACCACAACGCCAAGAACCGCTTGCTTGTCCCATTCAAGAGAATAAGTGCCTCCATCTAAAATGGCAGCAATAAATTCAGCAAAATCAGATGTCATCCGGGGCAGCACCACTTGTGTTTCTGGATCGCCGAATCGCGCATTAAATTCAATCACTTTCGGACCTTCTTCAGTCAAGATGATACCAGCATATAAAATCCCGTTGAACGGTGTGCCTTCTTTCTGCATTGCTTCGACCGCCGGCTGGACAATGCGCTCAAACGTTTCGCTAACAACAGACTCAGGAATTTGCGGAACCGGTGAATAAGCACCCATGCCGCCTGTATTCGGTCCGCGGTCCCCATCATATGCCCGTTTATGGTCCTGTGAAATAGGCATCGGGTAAATCTTGCCGTCCTGGACAAACGACATGAACGAAAATTCTTCGCCTGCCAAGAACTCTTCAATAACCACCTTCGAACCGGAACTTCCGAATTTCGCATCTTCCAGCATGTCATTGACAGCGGCAATTGCTTCACCTTCTGTCATCGCGACGACAACTCCCTTGCCGGCAGCCAAGCCATCCGCCTTTATGACAATCGGCGCCCCGTGTTCACGAATAAACGCAATCGCTGTTTCAGCCGAGGTAAAAGTTTCATAGGCTGCAGTCGGGATGCCGTATTTCTTCATTAGTTCTTTTGCAAATGCTTTACTGCCTTCAATTTGTGCAGCTCCTTTTGAAGGGCCAAAAATCGGCAGACCTCGATCGTTAAAAAAGTCGACTATGCCTTCGGCAAGCGGCTGTTCCGGACCGACAAACGTAAAGCTGATATCGTTTGTTTCAACGAAATCCGCCAATTCGATGAAATTCATTTCATCGATTGCCACCAGTTCCGCTTCTGTTTCCATTCCAGCATTCCCAGGTGCCGCATAAACGCGTTCAACAGCAGAAGAGCGGGAAAATTGCCGTACAATGGCGTGTTCTCTGCCGCCTCGTCCGATAACCAATACCTTCATGTAGCTTCACCTCGCTTAATGTTTGAAATGGCGCACGCCTGTAAAGACCATGGCAATACCGAATTCGTTCGCTTTATCGATCGACTCTTGGTCTTTTTTTGATCCGCCCGGTTGGATGATTGCTTTTATGCCGGCTTGCGCTGCAGCTTCTACTGTATCGGACATCGGGAAAAATGCATCAGATGCCATGATGGCGCCTTGCGCCCGTTCTCCCGCTTGTTCAAGAGCGATTTTGGCAGAACCGACTCGGTTCATCTGGCCTGCACCGATGCCCAGTGTCATATCGCTATCACATACAACAATGGCATTTGATTTAACGTGCTTTACAACGTTCCAGCCAAGCTTCAGCGCTTCAATTTCCGCTTCTGTCGGCTGGCGTTCTGTCACTACTTGAATTTCAGCATCTTCATATCCCAGCTCATCCGGCTGCTGGACGAGAAGGCCGCCTTCGACAGTCACTAAGTTCCAGCGGTCTTTTTTCGCACGCTCGAACGGGATGGTCAACAGACGGATATTCTTCTTTTGTGTGAGTATTTCAAGCGCTTCTGCCGCGAAAGCCGGAGCGATAACAATTTCCAGGAAGATGCCGGCCAATTGCCGAGCGGTATCCGCATCCACTTCCCGGTTCAACGCAACGATGCCGCCGAAAATCGACGTAGCGTCCGCTTCGTAAGCTTTGGCGAAAGCTTCACTGATTGTTTCGCCTGTCCCTACGCCACAAGGATTCATATGCTTGACCGCAACAGCTGCAGGCAGTGTGAACTCTTTGATGATTTGAAGCGCCGCGTTGGCGTCCTGTATATTGTTATACGACAACTCTTTGCCGTGCACTTGGTCTGCACCCGCAATCGAGAAATCAGAACCGAGCGGGCTGCGGTAAAACGCCGCTTTTTGGTGCGGATTTTCCCCGTAGCGGAGCGGCTGGTTTAATTCATATGTAAGGGTCAATTGATCCGGGAATTCTTCTCCCGTAAGTTCAGTCAAGTAATTGGATATGTACGAATCGTAAGCAGCTGTATGGCGGAATACTTTTGCGGCCAGGCGCCGGCGTGTTTCGTGTGTTGTGCCGTTTTGTTCGCGAAGTTCGACTAGGACCGCTTCATAATCTGACGCATCGACGATCACTGCCACGTAAGCGTGATTTTTTGCAGCTGAACGGAGCATCGTCGGGCCGCCGATATCAATGTTTTCGATGGCATCGTCCACTGTCACATCCGGTTTTGCGATCGTCTCCCGGAACGGATACAAATTGACACATACGATGTCGATTGGTGAAATGCCGTTTTCCGCCATTTCACGCTGATGCTCTTCATCATCTGCTTTTGCAAGCAGCCCGCCGTGCACCAGCGGATGAAGCGTCTTCACGCGCCCGCCAAGAATTTCAGGGAATTTCGTCACTTCATCAACCGCTGTGATTGCCACACCGTTGTCTTCCAAAAATCGCTTCGTGCCGCCAGTCGATAAAATTTCATACCCCATCTTTTCAAGCTCTTTCGCAAAATCCAAAATCCCTGATTTATCCGATACACTCAGTAACGCTCTTTTTTTCACTGTGAATCCTCCTATAATTAGCCGAATTGGGTTTTCAGCCTCGCATTGAATCAAGTAAATCTTTTTTATTCACTGATTGATGGAATAGTTTTTGCAGCGTCGCCGGATAGAGTTCATGCTCAAGCTTATGGATTTCAGCTTCTACTGCCGCTCGGTCACGGCCCAAAATCGGAAACGATTTTTGTGAAATAATTGATCCGGTGTCCATCCCTGCATCCACGAAATGGACTGTAACTCCCGCCGTATCCGCTCCCGATGCCATCGTTTGCCCAATCGCGTCTTTACCAGGGAACGCCGGCAAAACGGATGGATGGATATTGACGATGCGGTTATCGAAAGCATTAAGCAAGACAGGACCGATCAAACGCATATAGCCGGCAAGGACAAGCCATTCCACGCCACGTTCTTCAAGTTTTTCTTTAAGCATCTCTTCATATCTTTGTTTAGAATCAAACTTAGCCGGAACAAAAGAAAATGACTCGATTCCAAGCTGACTTGCCCGCTCGATAACGAAAGCATCGGGACGGTCAGTCACAACAAGTGCAATTTCCGCCTGAAGCTTGCCTTCTTGAATCGCTTCTGCAATCGCCTGAAAATTAGAGCCGTTCCCGGAAGCGAAAACGGCGATTTTTGGTTTACTTGTCATATAAGCTGCCATCCTGTTCACCAGAAAATTGAACCCCAGCTGTATTAGAAACTCTCCCAATCACATAAGCTTGTTCGCCATTTTGGGTTGCCGCATCCAAAACCCTGTCAGCGTCTTCTGGAGCGACAGCCAAGACAAAACCGATGCCCATATTGAAAACAGAATAGAGGTCCCGGTCAGCCAAACCGCCTTTTTCTTTCAAGAGGCTAAAGACATCAAGCACTGGCCAGCTTCCAAGTCGAATTTCCGCGCCTAATCCTTCAGGCATCATCCGGGGAATGTTTTCGATAAAACCGCCACCCGTTACATGCGCCATACCGTGGACGTGGACGTCTTTTGACACCGCAGCAACTGCCTTAGCGTAGATTTTTGTAGGCGTCAACAGCACATCGCCAAGAGCGCCTAACGCTTCATAGCCTTCCACTGCTTGGTTTAAAGTGAAGTTGTTTTCTTCAAAAACAATTTGGCGGACAAGCGAATAGCCATTTGAGTGGATACCGCTTGAAGCTAGCCCAATCAGCACGTCACCCGCTTGGATGTTTTCGCCCGTAACAATCTTGGATTTTTCCGCAGCTCCAACTGCAAAGCCTGCAATATCGTACTCATCTGCTTCGTAAAGGCCCGGCATTTCAGCCGTTTCGCCGCCAATCAATGCCGCGCCTGCTTGGACGCAGCCGTCTGCAACGCCTTTGACGATTTGTTCAATTTTTTCTGGCACTGCTTTGCCGACCGCAATATAATCAAGGAAAAACAACGGTTCTGCACCTTGTGCCACGATATCGTTGACGCACATGGCGACACAGTCAACACCGATCGAATCGTGCTTGTCCGCCATGAAAGCAAGCTTCAATTTTGTTCCGACGCCGTCCGTTCCGGACACCAGTACCGGTTCTTTCAATTCAAGCGCCGACAGATCGAACATTCCGCCAAATCCCCCGAATGCCCCCATTAAGCCTTTTCGTGCTGTCCGTTCCACATGGGATTTCATGCGGTTGACTGCTTCATAGCCCGCTTCGATATTAACGCCTGCTTTTTCATACGCTTTAGACACGCTGTATCCTCCTATCGCACTGTTTCTTTTTCGTGTGGCAATACCGTAGTAGGAAAAATGTTTGTCGGGTATTCTCCTGTAAAACAAGCCAAGCAATGGCCGCATTTCGACCCTGGGTCGGTTCTGCCGATATTTTGCACCATGCCATCCACTGACAAAAACGACAGCGAATCGGCACCGATGATTTCACGCATTTCTTCTATCGTATTGTTCGCAGCAATCAATTCTCCGGAAGTGCTGATATCAATGCCATAGAAACATGGGCTTTTGATTGGCGGAGAAGAGATAACCACATGTACTTCCGTTGCACCAGCTTCTTTCAGCAAATTGACGATATGGCGGGAAGTCGTCCCGCGGACAATTGAATCATCCACCATGACAACGCGTTTGCCTTTTACCACTTGGCGGACAGGCGACAATTTCATCTTGACGCCTTGTTCGCGCAAATCCTGGGATGGCTGGATGAATGTACGGCCGACGTAACGGTTCTTAATCAATCCAAGTTCATATGGAATTCCGCTTGCTTCCGAGTATCCGATTGCAGCAGAAATGCTCGAATCCGGAACACCCGTAACAACGTCCGCTTCAATCGGGAATTCTTTTGCCAATTGAATGCCAAGGCGTTTGCGGGCTGCATGGATATTGACTCCGTCAATATCGGAATCGGGGCGGGAAAAGTACACATACTCCATCGTACATATTGAGCGTTCTTCAGGGTAAGCAAAGCGTTCTGCACGGACGCCATCGTTTGTGACTATCAAAAATTCGCCAGGTTCAACTGAACGAACGAACTCCGCTCCCACGATATCAAAAGCGCAAGTTTCAGATGCTACCACCCAGGAATCGCCCAGCTTTCCTAGCGATAATGGGCGCAAGCCGTTCGGATCAAGTGCAACATACATGGCCTCTTCCGATAAGATAATACAAGCAAAAGCACCTTTTAATAGGGACAATGCATTTTTTGCTTTTTCTTCAAATGTCGCATAGCCGCTGCGTTTGATTAAATGAGCCAATACTTCTGTATCAGATGTTGTTTGAAAAATGCTGCCTTGGCGCTCCAAATGGCCTTTTAACTCGGTTGCATTCACCAAATTGCCGTTATGCGAAATAGCCAAACTGCCTGTAGTTGAATTGAACAAGAGCGGCTGGACATTCTCAATGCCGCTGCCTCCTGCTGTTGCATAACGGACATGGCCGATTGCTGCATTTCCTGCGATTTTTTCAATTTTCTCAGGCGTAAACACTTCACTGACCATGCCTTCGCCTTTTAACGGTTTCAAAGACTTTCCGTCTGTTGAAACAATTCCGGCGCCTTCTTGCCCCCGATGCTGCAGCGCATGCAAACCGTAATAGGTCAATTGAGTTGCATTGGCATGTCCCCAGATTCCGAAAATACCGCATTCTTCGTTTAAGCTTCTGATTTCAGCAAGCATGGGATAGCTCCTTTCCAAGCTGAGCGAAGCGCATCGACGGATTCATTGATCCAAGCCGTGCCATCTTCACTTTTGATGATTACACGTTCTCCAGTGACAGTGCCGATCCGCTTGGCATCCTTGACGATTGCTTCAAATTCTTCCACATGTTCCGGTGATACAGAAACGATAAAGCGTGATTGTGATTCGCTGAAAAGAGCCGTAGTTGCTGAACCTGGAAGCGTCGCTTCAATTCCTAATCCGTTGCCGAACGTTTTTTCTGCAAGCGCGACAGCTACACCGCCTTCAGCCACATCATGCGCAGAAGCGATTAACCCTTGCTTGATAGCAGTTAAAATTTGCGCTTGACGCTCCGCTTCTACTGTTAAATCGATAGCTGGCGCTTTTCCGAAAATGCGGCCTTCGACTAGTTTTTGAAGCTCGCTGCCGCCAAATTCCGTAAAGCTTTCCCCAATCAAATACACGGCATCTCCGACATTTTTCACGTCTTGAGTGGTTACGTGAGAGAGGTCTTCCACTAATCCGACCAAGCCGATAGTCGGCGTCGGGTAAATGGCCGTACCATTTGTTTCATTATATAAAGAGACGTTTCCGCCGATAACTGGTGCATCCAAAATCGTGCATGCTTCAGACATACCGTCAGCCGCTTTTTCAAGCTGCCAGAAAATCTCCGGTTTTTCCGGATTTCCGAAATTCAAGCAATCCGTGATCGCCAGCGGTTTTGCGCCGGATACGACCACGTTGCGTGCCGCTTCCGCCACCGCAATCTTGCCGCCAGTTTCCGGATCCAAATAGATATAGCGGGAGTTGCAGTCTGTCGTCATTGCCAATCCTTTGTTCGTGCCGCGCACACGGATCACCGCTGCATCAGACCCAGGGCTGACCACTGTGCTCGTACGCACTTGGTGGTCATATTGGTCGTAAACCCATTCTTTTGAAGCAATCGTCGGCTGCTGCAATAAATTCAGCAAAGCTTCCTGATGGTTTTCCACTTTCGGCTCGGCATTGTCCATCGCCTGGTATTCTTTGAAATAAGCTGGGACACTTGATGGCTTGTGGTAAACCGGCGCATCTTCGGCTAAAGCGTCAACTGGCACTTCCGCTACCACTTCCCCTTTATGGAGCAGGCGAAGCGTGGAATCGTCCGTCACAGTTCCAACGGTCACAGCATCCAAGCCGTATTTCTCGAACAACTCAACGATTTCCGGCTCGCGGCCTTTTTTCACAACGATCAGCATGCGCTCTTGTGATTCGGACAACATCATTTCGTATGCTGTCATGTCCGTTTCACGCTGCGGCACGTGATCCAAATTCATTTCAATTCCAGACCCTGCTTTTGAAGCCATTTCAGCAGAAGAAGAAGTCAGTCCTGCAGCACCCATATCCTGAATGCCGATCAGCGCATCTGATTTCACAAGCTCGAGGCATGCTTCGAGCAAAAGCTTTTCCATGAACGGGTCGCCTACTTGGACTGCCGGGCGGTTGTCCCCTGATGATTCCGTCAATTCTTCAGAAGCGAATGTTGCCCCATGTATGCCATCGCGGCCAGTTTTAGCCCCAACATACATAACCGGATTGCCGACGCCTGAAGCGACACCTTTTTGAATATCTTCGTGGTTGATCAAACCAACGCACATCGCATTAACGAGTGGATTGCCATCGTATGAATCGTCAAATTGTACTTCGCCGCCAACAGTCGGAATGCCGATGCAATTGCCATATCCAGCGATTCCGGCAACCACTTCTTCAAACAAATATTTCACGCGTGGAGTTGTCAATTCGCCAAAGCGCAAAGAATTCAGCAAGGCAATAGGGCGAGCGCCCATCGAGAACACATCACGGATAATTCCACCGACGCCTGTCGCTGCCCCTTGATATGGTTCAATTGCAGATGGGTGGTTATGCGATTCCATTTTGAAAACGACTGCCTGATTGTCACCGATATCGACGATGCCAGCGCCTTCTCCCGGTCCCTGCAATACGCGAGGCGCTTTAGTAGGGAATTTAGAAAGGACTGGCTTTGAATTTTTATACGAGCAGTGTTCGGACCACATGACCGAAAACAAACCGGTTTCTGTGTAATTTGGCGTTCTGCCCAAAATCTTTTCAACCATTGCAAATTCCGCATCCGATAAGCCCATTTGCTGATAAATCTTCTGTTCTTTAATCTGCGCTGTATTTGGCTCAAGCATGAGTGACATTTGCTTCCCTCCACTGTTTTACAATTGATTTGAATAATGCAAGTCCATCATCGCCATTGATTAGTTCGGATACGGCGCGCTCAGGGTGCGGCATCATGCCGAGCACGTTTCCGCGTTCGTTGATAATGCCTGCAATTTGATTTCGGCTGCCGTTAAAGTCGTCTGCATATGAAAATACGATTTGATTGTTTTGAAGAAGTTGTTCATATGTTTCATCATCGCAGTAGTAATTGCCTTCGCCATGAGCGATTGGAATTTGGATTTCTTGGCCTTGCTCGTATTCAGTCGTGAACAACGTATCAGCATTTTCCACTTTCAAGCCGACCGTTTTGCACATGAATTTCAAGTTTTTGTTGCGCAATAGCACGCCTGGAAGAAGTCCGGCTTCTGTCAAAATTTGAAACCCGTTGCAGATTCCAAGAACCGGCTTGCCGGCTTCCGCCGCTTTTTTCACTTCATCCATGACTGCTGATGACTGGGCGATTGCGCCGCAGCGTAGGTAATCGCCGTATGAAAAGCCGCCTGGCAAAAGAACGCCATCGTATTTGCTCAAATCTGTAGAGTCATGCCAAACGTATTCTGCTTCTTCGCCCAGCTCATCTTTGATTGCATGGTACATATCCAAATCACAATTAGAGCCCGGAAAAACAATCACTGCGAATTTCATTGTGAGACAGCCTCCTCAATTTCAAAACGGTAATCTTCAATTACGGTATTGGTTAACAGCTTTTGGCACATTTCATTCACCAATGCATCCACATCTTGCACATCTTCTACAATGTTCAATTCCAAAAATTTTCCGATTCGGACATCCTCAACTTCGCTATAGCCCATCTTATGAAGAGACCCCATAACTGCTGATCCTTGCGGGTCTAGTACACTTTCGCGTAATGTTACGTAGATTTTTACTTTTTTCATGAATGTTGACCTCCCAGTCGAGTTAAAATGAGTTCGTATGCATCTGTTAAGTTGCCGAGGTCCCGGCGGAATACATCTTTATCAAGTTTCTGCTTTGTTTTCGCGTCCCAAAGGCGGCACGTATCCGGAGATATTTCATCAGCCAGCAAAATCGAACCTGCTGAGTCGCGGCCAAATTCAATTTTAAAATCGATCAAATCGACGCCGATTTCTTTAAAGAAACCGATTAAGACTTGATTGATGACACCAGCTTTTTCACGCAGCTGCGCTACTTCGTCCGGCGTTGCCAATTCAAGCAGTTCGATATGGTCTTCTGTGATAATCGGATCGCCGAGTTCATCGTTCTTCAAGTAAAATTCAATAATAGGGCGGGCAAGCACGGTGCCTTCTGAAATGCCAAGACGCTTTGCCATGCTGCCTGCCACGATATTTCGTACTACGACTTCAATCGGGATAATGGAAACTTGTTGAACCAGCTGTTCACGGTCAGACAATTGCTCAACGAAATGAGAAGCGATTCCCGCTTTCTGCAATTTCTCAAATAATAACGAAGTGATTTTATTGTTCAGTGTACCTTTGCCGGCGATATCCGCTTTCTTTTCTCCATTGAAAGCCGTCGCCGAGTCTTTGTATTCGACCCATAAAATTTCCGGTTTGTTTGTTGCATACAAGCGTTTTGCTTTTCCTTCGTACAAAAGTTGACCTTTTTCCATTATGAAAGCCCCCGTTTAGTTTAATCCAAGACGATTAAAAATCATGTCCACTTGCTGTAAATGATGATTATAGTCAAAGCAATCATCCAACTCTTCTTTCGTTAACTGAGATGTGATCGTTTCGTTCGCTTCCACGATTTTGCGGAAATGCGTCTGGTTTTCCCATGCTTCCATCGCACATGGCTGAACTAAGTCGTACGCCGCTTCACGAGCCATTCCTTTGTCGATCAAGGCTAACAACACCCGTTGTGAATAAATTAGGCCAAGCGTCGAATCCATATTGCGTTTCATGTTTTCCGGGAACACCGTCAAGTTTTTCACGATATTGCCGAAACGGTTCAGCATATAGTTCAGTGCAATCGTTGCATCCGGTAAAATCACTCGTTCTGCAGAAGAATGCGAAATGTCGCGTTCGTGCCAAAGCGAGACGTTTTCATAAGAAGTAACCATGTAACCGCGGATTAAGCGAGCAAGCCCCGTCATGTTTTCAGATCCGATCGGGTTGCGCTTGTGCGGCATTGCAGAAGAACCTTTTTGGCCTTTTGCAAAAAACTCTTCCACTTCGCGCGTTTCCGATTTCTGAAGGCCGCGAATTTCTGTTGCAAACTTCTCGATTGATGTAGCAATTAACGCTAAGGTGCTCATGTACTGGGCATGGCGGTCACGCTGCAATGTTTGGGTAGAAATCGGGGAAGCAGCAAGACCCAGTTGTTTACACACATACTCTTCAACAAACGGATCGATATTAGCGTATGTTCCAACCGCCCCAGACATTTTGCCGGTTTCAATCGTTTTTGCTGCTGCTTCAAAGCGCTCTAAATTGCGTTTCATTTCTTCGTGCCATAACGCCAGTTTCAAACCGAATGTTGTCGGCTCAGCATGGACACCGTGCGTGCGGCCCATCATAACCGTCATTTTATGTTCTTTTGCTTTGTTTGCTAAAATCTCGATAAAGTTTGTTAAATCTTTACGAAGGATTTCGTTCGCTTGTTTAAGCAAAAAGGATAATGCCGTATCCACGACGTCAGTTGATGTTAACCCGTAATGAACCCATTTCCGTTCTTCACCGAGGGTTTCCGATACCGCTCTTGTAAAAGCAACCACATCGTGGCGAGTTTCTTCTTCGATTTCCAAAATGCGCTCTACCGAGAACGAAGCATCTCTCCGGATTTTCGCCACATCTTCTTTTGGAATATCACCGATTTCCGCCCAAGCTTCACATGCTAGAATTTCAACTTCCAGCCAAGCATTGTACCGGTTTTCATCTGTCCAAATGGCACCCATTTCGGGCCGTGTATAACGTGCTATCATCTTTTAGTTCCTCCAATTATTCCGGCCAAATGCCGGATTCGTCTATTTCTTTTAAAGTTTGATTTAAATCATCCGTCAAAATAGTAACATGCCCCATTTTGCGTTTGTGTTTTGCTTCTTCTTTTCCGTACAAATGAATAGACCAATTTGGATAATGGGCAATTTTCGAGGCAAGCCGTGCCACATGTTCACCCAGCACATTCACCATAACCGTGTCCGACCACAATTTCGGCTCTCTGAGGGGCCATCCGCATATTGCCCGGATATGTTGATGAAATTGGGAAATATTCGTTCCTTCAATCGAATAGTGGCCCGAATTATGAGGCCGCGGCGCTAACTCATTGACGACAATATTGCCGTTTTCCAACACAAACATTTCAACAGCCAATGTCCCCACCATATCCAAATGCGAAGCGATTTTTCGCGCCGCTTCTTTCGCTTGTTCTAATGTATTCACTTCGATACGCGCTGGCACAATGGTTTGATGAAGAATATGATCTTTGTGGATATTCTCCCCAATCGGCAGTACCGTCATTTCACCATGTACATTGCGTTGAATAATCACTGATATTTCTTTTGTAAACTGAACGAATGATTCTGCCACGCAATCACCGTTTTGAAAAAGCGGTTCTGCTAGCGGCAACTCTTCTTTTGAAGCAATGAGTTGTTGGCCTTTGCCATCATATCCGCCAGTTGCAGTCTTTACAACGAAAGGAAAATCTAATTGCCCGCTCTTCTTTTCCAACTCCTCGTAACTAGTTGCTTCTATATAATTGGCTATTGGCACTCCTGCCGCAGCAATCGCTTGTTTTTCAAAGATCCGGTTTTGCGTAATGCGGATCAGTTCAGCTCCTTGAGGCACATACGACATTTCTGCCAGCTGCTTTAATCCGGCTACGTCAATGTTTTCGAACTCATAAGTAATAACGTCACTTACTTCAGCCAACTCCTCAAGCGCATGGAGATCATTGAACGGAGCCACAATCTGGATATCTGCTACTTGCCCTGTCGGCGAATCCATCCCCGGGTCAAGCACAGCAATCTTAAAACCAGCTTCTTTAGCGGCTAAGGCCATCATTCGTCCCAATTGCCCGCCGCCAATAATACCGATTGTTTGTCCTGGCAATAGCGTCTTTGTCAAATTAAGTCACCCGAACTTTCAAGCACTTTTGCATTTGTTTGTTTTCTCCGTTCCTGTAAAGCGTCGGCTATTCGAGAATCGACCGTTCCTAATATTTGAGCCGCAAGAAGGCCTGCATTTGTTGCTCCAGCTTTTCCGATTGCCACTGTTGCGACTGGCACGCCTCCTGGCATCTGTACAATCGACAAAAGCGAATCCAGGCCGTTCAGCGCTTTTGACTGAACTGGCACACCAATTACCGGCAATGTTGTCTTAGCGGCGACCATCCCCGGCAAGTGAGCGGCTCCGCCAGCTCCAGCGATAATTACATGCAATCCTCGTTCCCGTGCTTCCTCTGCATAGGAAAACATCAAATCCGGTGTACGATGAGCAGAAACCACTCGTTTTTCATAAGAAATACCCAGCTCATCTAATATATCACATGCATGTTTCATCGTTTCCCAATCACTCGTACTTCCCATAATTACACCGATTCGCGGATTCATTCTATTCTCTCCTTATAAACAAATAAAAGTCCTTAAGTAAACTGCTCACTTCACGTGAAAAGCAGATTACTTAAGGACTTTGTAATACACAACGAAATTGAAAACAGGCAATAGCAAAAGCCTGTTTTTCGTCAAGTCTCTATAAGTTGCTTTCCCGCATAGTCCGGACATTACGGTGTCCTGGTAGAAACGCAGAAGCCAATCCTTCTGCATATATGGGGTATCCACAACCATCATAACAAGTTGAGTATAGCGAGTCAACGAAAAACTCGAACGATCCTTATCCAATAAATTTTATCGTTCGGTTTTTACAAAAGTTGGTTGTTATTTTTCTATTTTAACACCTTTAAATTTCACAATTTGCCTTACTGGTACCGGTTCACCATTTACTTCTTGAAATACCGGCTCTTCTTTGCGGCCAACAGCCATATAGCCTTGCGTTTTCATACGCTCTAAGCAACTGGCCAAGGTTTCATTTTCTCCAACTTCAAACCATACCGTATTTTTGCTCATTTAAACAAATTTCCCTTCCGTACAGTTTTGACCCAAAATCCGCCATGAATCGTCTTCGGTTCATAAGTAATAATGAAAGCTTTCGGATCAATTTCTTGTATAGATCTATACAAGGCCAATTCCATTTTTCGAGGTGTGAGAATTTGCATTGACTGGCGGTCGCCGTCTCTTCCATTCGCAGTCCAATCCGTTACGCCATACCCCTGTTCCCTTAATTGCCGTGGCAAAGCTTCCCCAGCATCACTTGTAATTACATTCACCGTTATATAACCCAGAGCCATCTTTTCTTCAATCTTCGAACCAACGATGACCCCTGTCCCAAAACCAATAGCATAAGCAATTAGATTTTGAATCTGATCTAAATTATCAAGCACCAAGCCAAGCCCTACTATATAAATGATAGTTTCCACTATACTTACGCCAGCAGCGACGTACTGATATCCTTTTAAAGTTAGAATCATACGTATAGTTAAAAACGCTACATAAACAATATTAATAGTAAAAATAATAAGGATCATCAACCAAGGATTTATATCCACTTACTTCTTCCTTTCTTCTCTGAATTATTAAGTTACATACTAGTTTAATTTTATAGTGAATGCAAGATTACAACATACCTATGTATTTTTTTATTGTTTCTGCTTTCATTTTAGAGGTATCTGCACAATTTTAGAGAATAGAAACATACAATAATAATGTAACATCTTGATTAGCAAAACTAAAAATGAGTAAAGGAGTAGATTAAGTTGAAGCAAGCCCTGTTAATTATTGATGCTCAACAAGAACTGATTGATGGCAATCAAAACGAACCAGGCGTAACGGCGAAAGAAGAACTAATCGAAACTATTAATAAGGTGATTGAGAAGGCTTTAACCCTCTCGATTCCGATTGTCTTTATACGTGACTTGGATGTTTCGGATGGGGCAGGACCAGGCTTTCAAGTCCATTCATCTATTAAGATGCCCGAGGAGGCAACGATTTTTGACAAGAAAGCAACAAACGCTTTCTACGAAACACCTCTTCTTGGTTATTTGCAACAACATGAAGTTCAACTTATTGTCATTATGGGATGCAAAACTGAGTATTGCATTGATACCGCAGTCCGTACCGCGACTACTAATAAATTTGATGTAACATTAGTCAGTGACGGACACTCTACTACGACTTCAGTTGTGCTGCCGGCAGAAAAAATTATTGCACATCATAATAAAACTTTACATGGATTCGATAATGTAGATCATTTTTCATTGGTTCGCGAGAGTTTAGAAGATATATTTACTCCTATTCACAACAATTATCGTTAATTAAAATATAAAAAAGCCAGAACCTGATCGGTTCTGACTTTTTCGGTGTGCCCAGCGACGTCCTACTCTCACAGGGGGAAACCCCCAACTACCATCGGCGCAAAAGAGCTTAACTTCCGTGTTCGGGATGGGAACGGGTGTGGCCTCTTTGCCATCATCACTGGACTCTTGTTAGAGTGCTTGTTCACTCAAAACTGGATACACGACGGTTGAAACGCTGAAACACGTAGTTGGTTAAGTCCTCGATCGATTAGTATTCGTCAGCTGCACGTGTCGCCACGCGTCCACCCCGAACCTATC
>NZ_VOHC01000005.1 GCF_007859275.1 Planomicrobium sp. CPCC 101079
CCGCCTGAACAAAAAACTGCGACTGCACATAATTGTACGTTATCTTGGAAAAGTCGAAAGGCTGGCCGTTGGTTAAATGGAAAATTGATTCCACGTATAGCTTCGGGTCGCCTTTTTCCAGCTCCAAATATTCCGCTTCTTCTTCGGTCAGTTTATCGACATGAAGGAACATATCTGTGAAGCCAATATTCAACCCCAATCCTTCCGTAATATAGTCGAAGATCGACTCCGTGATAATTTCTTTATTCAAATAAGTAACGATCGATTTATTGAAATACGATTCCTCTAAGCACAATGTCTGCCCTTGAATATAGCGGATCCGCTTCACATAATAAACATCATCATCGATCGACACATTCAAATTAAGAGCGGCTTCTTTGGTCGGTTTTCGGATATCCAACTCAAGCACTTTTGACGTCAGCTTGAAATCTTCCAGGATTTTTTTAAATCCTTTAGTGGAAAGAAGGCTGATGTAGCCCTTCCTTTTATGCCTTCTGACAAAAATCCCGCTTCCTCTAACCTGGAAGATCACCCCTTTTGTCTCCAGCAGCTCAAGCGCTTTCGTGACCGTGCTTTTGCTTACGCCGAATTGGTTCATCAAATCCTGCAAGACAGGAAGCTTGTCTCCTTGCTGGAGTTCGTGCTCTTCAATGTATTTCTCAAGTTCATCTGCAATGTGCTGGTATTTTAACATATGGCATTCCTCTTTAAGTTATTTGGCTGATAGATTACCAAGATTATATCATAGGCTATTCGAAACCTCATCCAATCAAATTATTTATTACTAATTACTTTGTTTCGTACTTGATTAATTGTACCGGTACAATCTATAATGAAAGCGTACACAAAAAAGGGGGGCTAAAAGTGGCCGCGAAAATTAGAGATTATTCAAAACTTGCAAAAGATATATTAGAAGCTGTAGGCGGGGAAGAGAACATTGTCAGTGCTACCCGCTGTGCAACGAGACTCCGAATCGTCTTAAAGCGTTCCAAACCGGAAGCGAAAGCAATCGTTTCAGAAATGCCGGGCGTAATTACCGTAGTGGAAACCGGTGGACAATTCCAAGTGGTCATCGGCCAGCATGTGGGAGATGTCTACGAAGAGTTTTCAAGCTTGGCGAAAGTTGATACATCGAGTGGCCCGAGTGAAAACAAAGGGACCATTTTAAATCGCGTCATTGCGACAATGTCCGCTGTTTTTGCCCCGTTTGTTTATATTTTGGCAGCAGCTGGTATTTTGCAAGGGCTGCTGATATTGATAAATTTATTGTTTCCTAGTTTTTCGGGAACAGGTACTTATGAAGTTTTTAGCTTTATATCCTGGGCACCATTTACATTTTTACCGATATTCATTGCTATAACAGCAGCAAACCACTTTAAAACAAATCCATATATAGCGGTTGCGGCTAGTGCGGCGTTGGTCAGTCCGACTTGGGCTGAGATGGCCGGAAGAATTGCAGCGGGAGAAAACATTACGTTTTTCGGCCTTGCTTTGAGTCAAACGGTGTACACATCATCTGTGTTGCCGCCGTTAATTTTAGTGTGGATGTTGTCTTACCTGGAGCGTTTCTTGAATAAACGGATCCACGAAATCGTTCGTCCGTTGTTTGTTCCGTTTTTATGTCTGATCATTATGGTTCCGTTAACGATTTTAGTGCTTGGTCCTCTTTCAACAATGGGAGCGAACGGAATTGCGAATGGCTATAACTTCTTGGCAGAGAATGCACCGGCTTTGGCTGGGGCAATTATTGGCGGCCTTTGGCAAGTGCTTGTTATTTTCGGCGTCCATTGGGGAATCACTCCAATGGTATTGGCAAACTTTGATTTGTACGGCCGCGACTCGTTCCAGGCATATCAGACGATTGCAGTTATTGCGCAAATCGGCGCTGTCTTGGGTGTTATCATCAAAGCAAAAAGCCAAGAAACACGGAAACTTGGTGTGTCAGCCGGTGTGACGGGATTGTTCGGCATCACAGAGCCTGCTATTTATGGAATTACGCTGAAGTTCAAGAAACCGTTTATCTTCGGAAGTATTGCAGGTGCAGTTGGCGCCATCACGGCAAGTTTCTTCAATCCGTATTACTTTGCGTATGCAGGGCTGCCAGGACCGTTAACAATTGTTAATGGAATCAGTCCAGAATACCCGATGTCTATTTGGGGAATCCTGGTTGGTGCTGCAATTGCCATTATCCTTCCGATTATCTTGATTCAAATCTTCGGATTTGGTGAGAATATGGCGAAAAAAGCGGGTGGAGATGCAGCGGAAGAACAAGGACAGCCTGAAACAGGCATTGACTACCAAAACGAAGAACCGATTGCTGCGCCATTAAGAGGGCAGATTGTTCCGCTTTCGGAGGTCTCGGATGAAGTGTTCAGTTCAGGTGCGATGGGGCAAGGTGTTGCCATTGAGCCATTGGACAATAAATTATACGCCCCGTTCGATGGAACGGTCGTAATGATTGCTTTAACAAAACATGCAATCGGCTTGCGTTCAAACGCAGGTGTTGAATTATTAGTGCACATCGGTTTAGATACCGTTAAATTGGACGGAAAACCGTTTACGCTGCATGTGGAAGATGGCGCCCAAATCAAAAAAGGCGACTTGCTTATCACATTTGATAAAGAAGCCATTCAAAAAGAAGGCATCAAAATCACGACACCGTTAATTATCACGAATACGCACTCTTACAAAGAAATTATTGTTGAGAACATTCTGGACGGCATCGTCGGAGAAAAATTGCTGACAGTCGTAAAATAAGGAGAGAGATACAATGAGTAAATTACCAAAGGATTTTCTATGGGGCGGCGCTTTAGCCGCTCACCAATTTGAAGGCGGCTGGAACCAAGGCGGAAAAGGGCCAAGTGTAGTGGATGTTTTGACAGCAGGCGCACACGGAGTACCAAGAGAAATCACAGAAACCGTCGAAGCGGATAAGTTCTACCCGAACCATGAAGCCATTGATTTCTATGGCAAATACAAAGAAGATATCGCGCTGTTTGCCGAAATGGGCTTGAAGTGCTTGCGGACATCAATCGGCTGGAGCCGCATTTTTCCGAAAGGCGACGAAGCGGAACCTTGCGAGGAAGGCTTGCAATTTTACGACAATGTGTTTGATGAATTGCTGAAGCACGGAATCGAACCGGTCATCACGCTTTCCCACTTTGAAATGCCGCTTCACTTGGCAAGAGAATACGGCGGATTCAGAAGCCGTAAAGTAGTGGATCATTTCGTGAAATTTGCTGAAGTTTCCTTCGGCCGCTATAAAGACAAAGTGAAATACTGGATGACGTTCAACGAGATCAACAACAAAATGGACGTCAACAACCCGCTGTTCTTATGGACAAATTCAGGCGTCATAGTCAAAGAAGGCGAAAACGCGAAAGAAGTGATGTACCAAGCAGGCCATCACGAACTGATCGCAAGCGCCTTGGCTGTAGCAAAAGGAAAAGCCATCAATTCTGATTTTCAAATCGGGGCTATGGTATCGCATGTGCCGATCTATCCTTACTCTTCAAACCCTGCGGACGTAATGCTTGCAGAAGAAGAAATGAGACAGCGCTATTTCTTCCCGGATGTCCATGTGCGCGGCTACTATCCTAACTATGCATTAAAAGAATTTGAACGTGAAGGCTACAACATCCCGTTTTTGCCGGGCGATGAGGAAATCCTAAGAAACGGCAAAGTTGATTATTTAGGCTTTAGCTATTACATGTCCACAACAGTGAGAAGCGATGTTGTAAACGACAACACAGGCAATATCACGAACGGCGGCTTGCCGAATGGCGTGGAAAACCCATACATCAAGTCAAGCGACTGGGGCTGGGCAATCGATCCGACGGGTTTAAGATATACCTTGAACCGTTTCTACGACCGCTACCAGATTCCATTGTTCATCGTCGAAAACGGCTTTGGCGCTATCGACACAGTGGAAGCAGACGGCTCGATTCACGACGAACAAAGAATCGAGTACTTGAAATCCCATATCGAAGCGTTAGAAAAAGCCGTTACTTACGATGGCGTCGACTTGATGGGCTACACACCATGGGGCATTATCGATATCGTCTCATTTACAACCGGAGAAATGAAAAAACGCTACGGCATGATCTACGTTGACCGCGACAATGAAGGCAACGGATCAATGGAGCGTTCGAAGAAAGATTCGTTCGAATGGTATAAGAAAGTCATTCAATCGAATGGCGAAGAGTTGTAAGAAAAATGAATAGTTAATGACTACCCGGATAAGGATGCTGCTATAAACAGCGCCGTATTCGGGTTTTTTTAATTAATGTTCAAGAAATGTTGATTATTAATAAATTAAAAACCTCAAAATTATATTGATTCTTAAAAAAATATTCATGTTAAGGAATCATACTATTTATTACTAATTTAGAATAATAGCTATACAGAAAAAGCTAAACAAGAAAATTTATTTCCAGAAAATTTAATACATTATATGAATTGCTAAATTAAATCTATAATGTTATTACAACGTATAAAAGAATAATTCAATTATAGAGACGAAAATATTCAAAAACAATAAATTGAAATATTATAAAGTTCTTGGACTGTTTGGAAAACAGAAATTTAAGTAGTGTTTTTAAGGTTAATAAATTTTCGGGAAATATGAATGAAGTTAAATTTTATTTAAGGAGTTAAATGTGAGATGACAAAATGGATTGAAAAAAAAGATTTGACTTATTGGTTAATAATAGTGATTTTAATTAGTTTATTGTCGTCAAATTTTGGTAAGAATGATGAAGCACTTTTGAACAATTGGAATTTTGCAGCGACAATTGTCTCTATAATTTTAGCTGTATTAGCAATAGTATATACATATGCACAAAGTTCGACGACTGTGCATTCAACTAATAAACTAGAGGAATCGGCGAAAAAAATAGAAGAGGTTTCTTCGGCATTGAACAAAATTAGCCTTGACGACCTGTTTAAAAATTTAGAGAATAAAATATTAGGTCTAGAAAAGAATGTCGATGAAAAGATGAAAATACATCTTGAGTCTTACTCAGAAAAAATCTTTGGTTTGTTTGGAAATGATATATCAGATAGTCCTATTAAAGAAGAAGATTTATTAAGCGCGGATCAATGGGATGATTATATAAAGCAGTATATTGAAAAGCCCTCTTTGGTTGGGATAGTCCTCGTTCATTTGCATTTTAAAAAAAAGTATAATTTGAGTTATGGATTTGGAGAAGTTGCAAGATGGTGGATTGATAGAACGAAAAATCAAAATTTATCTAAAGATGCATTAGTTGGTCATTTTAATGGAATAATTGGTATGTTAATGTCATTAAATATCGTGGATTTAGAGGCCGAAACAAGCGGAAGTGGTATAAAAAAGACAACAGTAAATCACATTGCTACAAATTTAGAAAAAGCAATTGAAAATTATGTAGAGTCCAATCCAGATAAAATTCTTATTAAGAGTACAAGAGAATTTGTCGATAAACTATAGAGTACCTTCTAGTCTAGCCGCTTTTGTATTTTGTATTAAAATAAATACAGTGTAAATTCTTATATTACTTAGACAAGCGCTTTCATAACCTTCAATAAAAAACAGGAAGCTTAGTCCCTTTATGGAAAAGGGGAGGTGAAATCATGAATGAATTTTTTGAAAGAGCATCAGGAAAAACTGAACGAAGCACTCGATAAGATTTATACGATCCCCCCCATATGATTTTCCAATCAGTATGGAGGAGCAAATAAATGTCGACAAAGAGCCGAGGAAAGTCCTAACATTGGAAAAGTTTGATTCAGCTATAAAAAATGGCAAGAACCAGGGCGCCATATTTAAGGAATACAGCGGCCATTTGAAATTTGCCCGAATGGGAATCGAAGTGCTGGAAAGGGAAAACAGGCCAGCAAGGGAGAACATGCGGATGATATCGCCAATATACGTTCGTTGCTGGAAAGTATAGAGGAATAAAACAAGAAGAAAATAATGCCCTTAAAAGTTTTTATCTATAACTTTTAAGGGCATTATTTTTTTAACTGATAAGAGTCGGCTGCTTTTCATTTCCGCGGACTCTTTCCGCAGGCGTGGCCTGAGCCTCCTTAGTCGCTGGGCTCCTTCCGTGGTCTCAGGACTCACGCTTAGCCTACTGGAGTTGCCGCCTGCAATACAAACAGCTTGTTTAAAAAATCATACAAAACCGCTTTTTATGATTCGGGTTATGAAGCAAAACAGAGAAGAGAATCGTGTACTCCTGCATCGCAGCAGTTTACGGAAAATTAATAATTACTATTAATGAACATGGTATTACCTCACACTCTCTCGCCAGCCGGCACTGTGCGTGCTGGAATCGGAATCAGGCATTTTACATCGCTTTCCAGGCCGAGCGGATCCGGGTTCAGCTGGAAATGATTGATGGCGTTGCCGATGATCCGGGCTCGTTTTTGCAGTTCGAAATCGTTCAATTCAACAGAATCGACGGAAATGTGCGAGTCTGATATTTCGATAGTGCGAATCGCTTGTTCATCTAGGACAGCCGCCAGCTGCAGGAAGTTCCACTGCTCTTTAATCGTAACTGAGTTGAAATGGTTATGCCCGTTTACGTATAGCCCCATGCCGTGTTTTTTGCTCAGCAATTCCCAGATCGGAATATCAGCCGGAATGCATAATTTATGTTTTTCGGAATTGGTTGTGGTGCCATGAACCGGGTGATGGGCAAAGACGAGGAGCGGTTTATCTTCGCTTTCTTCCACAACGCCTTCCAGCCAATTGAGCTGAGCGGAGTCGAGCGTTCCACCCCAATTCTCCAAATCTTGTTCTCTTTCTGTATCGATAAAAGCGAGAGTAGCTGAATCCGTTGAAATGGAATGGAATCGCTTTTGCCCTGTAATTGCGAGAACTTCATCGCGCGGCAAAGCGCACACGTCGTGGTTTCCCAGCACGTGGACAAACGGCTTGTTATGACGGTTAATCATTTCATAAACGTCGTCCAGTTCTTCTTTCAACCCGTAGTTTGTCAAATCGCCGATGGATATGTAGAGGTCTGCCGGCACCGAGAAAAACCGCTCCATAAAGGTTTCGTAAAATACCTTTCGATCTTCTTCAATAGCTACGTATGCGTCTTCAAGTGCCGGATAGTGCAAGTCGCCGATAACTGCAATTTTCAAACTTTCCATCTCCTCTCTATTGTGTAACAGCTTCAGTATTTCAGATAGATGCTAATTTGCTTTTAAGAACTTGTTAAGATTTGTAAAAATCTCGTTTTATCAGCTTAAAGAAATTTATACTGAAAACAATAGAACCAAAGAGGAGGTATGGAAATGAAACGACAATGGTGCAATGACGAGATGTTCAAGCGCCTGAAGCGGCATAAAAAAATCGCAGCGGTAAAAAACCATAAAGGAATTGAAAAGGCCTTGGCCAATAAGGACGACATTGCGGCGGTGTTTCTATTGGCAGGCTCTATTATGAATGTAAAACGATTTGTCGATGTGCTTCAAAAAGAAGGCATTCCGGTACTGGTACACGCAGAAAAAATCGGGGGGCTTCTGCTGAATAATGAGGGGCTGGATTTCATTGCCGATTATGTTCAGCCATTTGGCATCGTGACGACAAAGACAGCGCTCATCAAAAAAGCAAAAGAGCGCAAGTTGTTCGTTGTCCAGCGGGTGTTCATGATCGATTCGGAAGTTTACGACAGTGTTCTGGAAAATAAGCAAAAGCTTGCGCCCGATATGATTGAAATTATGCCTTCAGCGCTGTACGATGTGATCCGTTCTTACTCGGAGCTTCTCGATATCCCGGTCATTACCGGTGGATTGCTGTCTACGATGGAACATGTGGAAGCTTCCTTGGAAGCTGGGGCGCTGGCCGTCAGTACGTCTAATGAATCATTATGGGCTTGTGATTTTTCAAAAAGCGGATTGTTAAAGTGATTTTTACATCTTTACAACACAGCCTTAACAATAAGGGGCTACAATCGGAAGTGACAAGTAGATAGATGACCGGGTGCACTTAGAGAGACCTCAAATACCTCCGCAGACGCGGAAGGGTTATTTGAGGTCTTTTTGTTTTGCCATCCATTGTTTATCGCCTAAAAAAGAAACGGAGGCAGGGAAATGAAGAAACTCAGCTTTTTATTGGTAATGGCAGTGGCACTTATGGTTCTAGCAGCATGCAGCAGTTCAGGGGAAAGCAAAGGGAGCGAAGCGACAGCTTCCACTGAAGCTGAAAGCGAGAAAATTGAACTGACTTATTGGTATGCCTGGGGCGACAAAATTGGTGAAAACAACGAAAACTTGGTGAAACAGTTTAACGAGTCTCAAGACGAGATCCATGTGACTGCGGAATTCCAAGGCACATACGATGAGTTGCACGCAAAGACACAAGCGGCTTTTGCAGCTGGAAACGCACCGGAAGTAACGCAAAATGAAATCGCGTCAATCGGAATTTTTGCGAAGTCCGGCATGACACAAGATTTGACGGCCCTTGCTGAAAATGATTCGGACATAAACATGGAAGACTTTAACCAAGGCTTGATGGGAAATTCTTATGTTGACGGCAAATTGTACGGATTGCCTTACTTGAGAAGCACACCCATCCTTTACATGAATACGACGATGGCTGAAGAAGTGGGACTGGATCCAGCCGGCCCTAAAACTTGGGAAGAATTCCAGGAATACGCGAAAGCTTTTACTGATGAAGAAAAAGGCCGCGTGGGAGTATCCATGCCGATCGACATCTGGTTCTTTGAAGCATTTATTGCACAAGCGGGCGGTTCGACAATGAACGAAGACAGCACCGAAGTGACGTTTAACAGCGAAGCAGGTGTAGAAGCGTACGATCTTTGGAGAAAGATGGCGAAGGAAGGGACCATGAAATTGTCTTCCGGCACTGAAGCTGGCGAAAAGACGAGACAGGATTTCGTCAACGGCCATTCCGGCATGCACTTTGCCTCAACTGCCGATTTGTCTTACTTGCTGCAGCTTTCTGAAGAGCAAGGATTCGAATTGAACACGTACTTCTGGCCGAGCGGCAAAGAAGCGAAAGTGCCAACTGGCGGCGCGAACCTTGTGATGACAAACGGATTGGAAGAAGAGAAACAAAAAGCGGCATGGGAATTCATCAAATTCATGACAGCAACAGAGCAAACGGCTTATGCATCAGAGTTCACAGGATATTTGCCTAGCCGCAAGTCGGCAGCGGAGTCTGAGAAAATCCAGGCTTTGTACGAAGAAAAACCGCAATTCAAAGTGGCTGTCGACCAGCTTGAGAATGGAGTTGCGCGCCCGATGGCAGAGAATTACCCGGAAATCGTCCAAATTCTGATCGACGAACTAACGCGCGGCGTTTTGGATGAAAGCATCCCGACTCAAGAAGTTTTGGATAATGCAGCCGAAAAAGCAAACGCGTTGCTTGAATAGACTGCAGGTATATAAGTGAACGAGAAAATATTAGAGTAAAAAGAATTGGAGAGATTGCTCCGAGCGAACGCTTTTCACTCTTTCTTCTATAATTCTTCAATAGATATGAAGCAAAACAGCGGAGACGCCTGCGGGAAAGCGAGACAGCCGAGACCCCACAGGAAGCGAAGCGACCGAGGAGGCTTGGCGCTCGCCCGCGGCAAGCGCAGCTGTTTTGCGGAATATAGGTAGTATATAAAAACTGTTCAACTTAAATAGAGAAGGAAGTACTGAAAGGTGCTTCCTTTTCCAAATTCGAGGAGGCAATACTATGGATTGGCTAAAAGACATCAACGTACTGATTTTCGACATGGACGGAACCTTGTATCAGGATTATTCCTTTATGGGACGCTATATTCAAAAAATGATGCAGGCGAATCACACGGAAAGCGAAATCCAGCAGACAGTGGCGTTGGCTTATGACATTCTAGAAGGCAAGAAATCAATCAAGTTGGGCTTCTTGTATGATCCAAAAGAATTGATTTTTTACAGCCATAACGACTTGAATCCCGTGATCTCGTACAACTGGGACGGCATTGAAATTGAAATGGCCCAAAGAGGGGACGGTCCGCTTGCTTATATCGGCGACCCTTGGGGCATTGCCCATTTGATGGGCATAAAGAATAACATAGCTGAAGAAACGATGAAAAAGGCGTTTGAAGATGTGCGGGCGGAAATGCTGATGGCAGCTTACTGCATTATCAAACGGACGGATTTGTTCGATGAAATCAAAAAGCTGGAAAACAAGAAAGCCATCTTGATGACAAATTCCCCGCTGCCTACAGGCCAGGAATTTGTGGACTTCTTGGAAATCGGCGATGTGTTCGATGAATACTACTTTAACGGCAAGAAACCGCACGGCATCCAAGCGTTAATGGACAAGCTGTTTGATGAAGGCTATCAGCCGCAGGAAATCTTGTCGATCGGCGACCATCCATGGAATGACTTGTACCCTATCCATAAAGCGGGCGGCCATACGTGTTTGATCAGCCAGTACGAGCACAATGATGCGACAAGATGGTCGGCCTCAGTCAAGACCATCGATGAATTGGTGGATATAGTCCGGCAACTGAATGAAGCAACGATAACCGCAAACTGAAAGGAAGAGATGTATGGCTGAAATCAGACTCGAGAATATTTCTAAGGCATTCAATGAAGACCGTGTTGTCAAAAACATTTCGTTGACTATCAAAGAGGGCTCGTTCACCGTGCTTGTCGGCCCTTCCGGATGCGGAAAGTCAACCATCCTCAGAATGCTTGCCGGCTTTGAAAAGCAGACGGAAGGCGATATTTGGATCGGCGATAAGCTTGTCAACGACTTGAGCCCAAGCAAGCGCGATATTGCCATGGTGTTCCAGAACTATGCGCTTTATCCGACCATGACGGTCAAAGGCAATATTGAGTTCGGTTTAACAAACCGCAAAGTGCCGAAGAAAGAAAGGCAGCAACTAATCGAGGAAATTGCCGGAATTGTCGGCCTGACGGAGCACTTGAACAAAAAGCCTGACAAGCTATCAGGAGGGCAGCGGCAGCGTGTAGCGTTGGCTCGTGCGATGGTCAAAAAACCGAAAGTCTTCATCCTTGATGAGCCGTTGTCCAATCTTGACGCTAAACTGCGTACGCAGATGCGCGCGGAACTGATTCAACTGCACGAAAAGCTTGGAACCACGTTTGTCTATGTGACCCATGACCAGGTTGAAGCGATGTCAATGGGGGATGAAATCATCATCCTCAACCAGGGCGTCGTCCAGCAAAAAGCGGCGCCAATCGAAGTTTATGAGAATCCGGGAAATATCTTCGCGGCCGAATTTATTGGCCAGCCGCCTATGAATGTATTTGAGCGGAAAGCTTTCGCTGAGACACTTGAAGGTGTGCCGGAAGAAGCGCATTATATCGGATTCCGCCCAGAACATGCCGGCATTTCTTCGGCAGCTGTTTCAGTGCCTCATACAATCGAATTGGAAAGCGAGATTTTGGCGCTGGAAACCTTAGGGGCCGAATCGATTTATAAAGTGAAAAACCGCATCGGCGTCATGAACATTAGAAGTTTTTCGGCGCCGCTGCCGAAGCATGCCATTTGTTTTGTATCGATTCCACATGAAAAGCTGTATCCTTTTGGCGCCGATAAAGCAGCCGGCCCCGAACTGAACCTGTCGGTGAAAAAGGAGGCTGCACTCAATGGCATTGATTAAAGCTTCAATGGAAGTGGAGCAAAGAAAAGCGGAGCGGCGGAGCCTGGTTTCCTGGGCGAACGTTCGGCCTTATGCCATGATTTCCCCTGCAATCATTGTGTTCTGCCTGTTTTTCATCTATCCGATCGGGTACATGATTTACTTGAGTTTCCATGAATGGAACTTTGTCAGCCCGACAAAAGAGTTTGTTGGCGCTGCGAACTTTACCTACCTGTTGGCTGACCGGGACTTCCGGGAAGTAATTGTCAATTCGTTCATTTATACGTTTGCCTCGGTTTTTTTAACAATCAGCATTTCCTTGCTGCTTGCTTTATGGCTGAACCGCAGCGGCACGATCTACTCTTTTATGCAGGCATCCATTTTCAGCCCTCATATCATTTCGCTGGTTTCCGTTTCAATGCTGTGGATGTGGATCATGGACGCGGACTACGGGTTGCTGAATTGGGCGCTGAACCTTATCGGCATCGAATCGGTTCCTTGGCTGACAAGCCCCGATTATGCCCTTGCTTCTTTGATCCTGGTAGCGGTGTGGAAAGGGATTGGTTTCAATACGCTGGTATTTATCGCCGGACTGCAAAGCATTCCGAAAGATTTGTATGAAGCGGCCGAACTCGATCAGACTCCGCCGTGGAGAAGATTTTTGCGTCTGACTGTTCCGATGCTGTCGCCCACTTTGTTCTTCCTGACCATCATCGGGCTGATCAATTCCTTCCAGGTGTTTGAGACGATCAACTTGATGACTGCAGGAGGGCCGATCAATTCGACAAACACGTTTGTCTATTACATCTACCAGAACGGTTTCCAGTTCTTTAAGATTGGCTATGCGTCAGCAGCAGGTGTGGTTTTACTGGTGATATTAAGCGTTTTGACTGTCGTCTATTTCAAGGTATTGAGCAAACGCGTCCATTACAGATAGAAAAGTGAGGAGAAACAGATGAAGACACCGCCGATTTTCAAAGCCGTCAACGGGTTGGGCTTAATCCTGTTGTTCATCATTTTTGCGATGCCATTCATCTGGATGGCGAGTACCGCTTTTAAGACACTTGGCGAGACATTGACATTCCCGCCAGTATGGATTCCAGAAACGTTCCAATGGGGGAATTTTGCCCAAGCATGGAGTTCCGGTCCATTCCTAAAATACTTTTTCAATAGCGTTATCGTGACGCTGTTCATCTTGATTTTGCAATTCGCTACCATCATTCCAGCCGCGTATGCATTTGCCCGCTATAACTTCCCAATGAAGAATTTTTTCTTTGCACTGACAATGATTTGCCTGATGATTCCAAGCCAATTGATCTTTTTGCCGGTGTACTTGAATTTAAGTTCATGGGGAATTCTTGACACAATTTGGGGGCTTATCCTGCCTTTCGCTACCAGTGCATTCGGAATTTTCCTGCTGCGGCAATCGTTTATGCAAGTTCCGGAAGAACTGCTTGAGGCGGCGCGCCTCGACGACGCAACCGAATGGCAAATCATTCGGAAAATCATGCTGCCGCTTGCCAAACCGGTCTTGGTGACGCTCGCTTTGTTCAGTTTTATCGCCCACTGGAACGATTATTTCTGGCCTTTGGTCATGACGACAAATGATACCGCGCGTACGTTGCCGCTCGGAATTGCCATGCTGCGCCAAGTGGAAGGCGGCGCGTCCTGGAATATCGTGATGGCAGGAAATCTTCTGTTGGTGCTGCCGATCCTGATCGTTTTCTTTTTTGCACAGCGCCACATCATCCGGGCTTTTGTTTACACAGGAGTAAAATAGGGAGGCAAACAGATGAGAAAGTTAATCGCCCACAGAGGCTGGTCAGGAAAAGCACCGGAAAATACATTGAGCGCCATCAAATTGGCGCTTGAAGAACCAAAAATCGACTGCATTGAAATTGATGTGCATTTGACCAAAGATGGGATTCCGGTAGTCATCCACGATTTCACAGTGGATCGGACAACGAATGGCAGCGGCTATATCAGAGACATGACAGCTGTGGATGTAAAAGCGCTAGATGCAGGCAGCTGGTTCCATCCGGTTTTTGCTGGAGAACAAATCCCTTTGCTCGAAGAAGTGCTCTTGGTTGCAGGTGGCAAGAAAAAGCTGCTGATCGAATTGAAGCAGATGGCAGGCATGTATGCAGGTTTGGAAGAAAAAGTGATCGAGCTGATATGTAAATATGGTCTCGAAGGCGATTGCGATTTGATTTCCTTTGACCACAAAAGCCTCCAGACCTGCATGAAATATAGCAAAGAAGTAAAGCGGACGCTTGTGATGCTCGGGTCGCCATTATTACTGGTCGATCAAGTGAACGAAATCGGGGCTTCGGCCGTGTCGATGAACCATTTGTATGTGGATCAGGAAATGGTGGAAAGCCTCAGCAGCAACGGAATCGAGCTGGTGGTCTGGACGGTCGACCAAAAAGTGGAAGCGGAAAGGGTTCTGGGATTCGATGGAGCAATCGCTTTGACGACCAATCATCCGGAGCGTTTGTGGGCTTAAGAGGCGATTGTAAGAGAGCAGCAAATTGACAACCCAAAAAAGAAAAGCGTTTACGGGAATGATTCTTGGCACAGTTGTCGCCTTAACAAACGTCCCGGATTCGGCATTCTCTTCAGAAGCAATGGACAAAGGGGTTGCGATTGAACCGGCATCCGAAAAAGTCGTATCGCCGATCATCGTGACCAACTGTTCCAGCTATAGTGCAGTTAATGCCACGCAGGAAGGCATAGCCAGCAGCAAAATTAATGGCTTCAGCCAGTGATAAAGAAGCAAGCATTGCTTAAATGGGCAAGAAAACGGCCCAGCCTTAGATAAAAAGAAAGCACTTCACCGGTTTACTCGACCGTTGAAGTGCTTTCCTTATTTTTGGAACGCGCGTCTCACTGCATCCACATACTGCGTGGCAGCATGTTGGCTGATTCCGGCGTCAGGCGCCAGCATATCAAATCCGTGAAAACAGCCTGGGTAGAGATGAAATTCAGTTGGGACTCCTGCCTGGGACAACTTTGTTACGTATTCCAAGGTTTCATCGCGGAATGGATCCAAATCGCCGACACAAGTATAAGTGGGAGGAAGCTCCTCGAAAGATTCTGCTCGGGCGGGAGCCGCGAATGGCGAGACTTCTCCACCGTAATTGGAACCGAGATAAGCTGACCAGCCATGGATATTTTTTTCTTTGTTCCAAACCCGTTCATCTGAAAATTCATGGCTTGATTTTGTGATGATACGGTCATCAATCATTGGATAAAGCGGCATTTGGAAAGAAATGGACGGGCCTTTTCGGTCTCTTGCCAATAATGAGACTGCCGCTGTCAATCCGCCGCCGGCACTGGCGCCGGCCACGGCAATTCGGGAAGCATCCACGCCTAGTTCTTCGGCATGTTCGGCAAACCATTTCAAAGCCGCATAGCAATCTTCGACGGGTCCGGGGAACGGGGTTTCAGGTGCAAGGCGGTAATCGACAGATACGACAACGCAATTGGCCTCGAGGACAAAACGTTGGCACAAGGCATCGTCCATTTCGGGAATGCCGATCACATAACCGCCGCCGTGGATCCATAACAGCCCGGGCAGCTCTTCATGTTTTGCGAAAGGCTCATAAATTCTGACACGAACTTCAGGATCGCCAGGAGGCCCGGGTATGAATTTATCTATAGTTGTAACGGAGTCGTGCTGTTGAGGGTTGGCTAAAACCATTTCATTGAGTGAGCTTCTTACCATTGCTAAACTTTCGGGAGTAAGAGGTGCTGCTGGCAAGACCGAGAACATAGCTTTTAAATCCGGATGCACTTTTTCTTCCATAAAAAATCCCCCTTTATTTTTTCGATAGTTGATTTATTCTACGTGTCACAGATTAATGCCTTTTTCTATTTTAAATTTTTCTGTTTCTCCTGCTGCTTTGCCGGGAAACTTGTTTGATGCATCGAATTTCTGTGCATTTGTTCTACAAAGGTCTGTTGAATTGCTTGCAGCGTTTTTTTACAACTAGTACGGGGCATAGCGCATACTATTAAAAGAATCTTATTGCTGAAGAATACTTCTTTTCATATATGCTATTATAGAAAATGAATAAATATCATATACAACTAAGTACAACAGGAGGTCCACCAATGGACAACAACGACTTACTGATCCGGTTACGATATGCATTAGACATAAAAAATAACGACATGGTGGAAATCTTCAAACTCGGCGGCATTGAGCTGACGAAAGAAGAAGTGCTGAAAGTGCTGACGAAGTCGCCGGACAGCGACGATGAAGCTGATGGTATTTGGGATGAAAGTGAAAATGAAGATCATATCAAAGCGGACAATGCGATGTTCGAGTCGTTTTTAAATGGATTGATCATTTTCAAGCGCGGCCGACAAGAGCCGAAGCCAGGGCAGCCGGCAACGCCGCCATTAACAAACGAACCGTCTAAAAACTTGCTGCTGAAGAAAGTGAAAATTGCACTGCAGCTGACGAGTGAAGATATGCTTGAGATTTTGCAGCTTGCTGGAGTAACGGTAACAAAAAGCGAAATGAGCGCGATGCTGCGGAAGCAAGGCCATAAGAATTACAGCATCTGCGGTGACCGGTATGCGCGGAACTTCTTAAAAGGGCTGGCTATCAAGTACCGGAAATAAGAAGAATGGGCAGACTGGAAATGCAATCCTTGTTTCGATGAGGATTGCATTTTCTTATTAAACAATATAAAGGCAAGGAGAATGAAGATGCAGATTGATTTCTCGGAGATCGACACGTCAGCGTATAACGAAATGGCTATAGCGATGTTTATCTTTGTCTTGGGAATAGCAGCGGCCGCGTGGCTGATCAGTGCAGTGCTGTCTCAATTAAAAGTGCCGGCGGTTGTTGTAAATACAATCATCACTCTTATTGTGCTTGGCTGTTTGTATTACGGTGCAAGATATTTCCTTTGATAGGTGAAGAATTTTGCAGAAGGATTTTAGTTGGGGCCGGCGCGCAGGGAAATTCCGCGGCTAATTACTGGAAATTGGAAAGTGAAATAGAAATGCAATCCTTAATAGTTTAAGGATTGCATTTTTTATTTTGTATTTCATAGTTGGCTGCACGACCCACATCCTATAGGCTCGAAAGCCTCAGCCGGAATGAAAATCAGCTGCTTCATATAAGAATTTCAAAACTTCATGTAGAAAACGAAAAACTTCACGTGAAAAACCATAAAATCATAACGACATTATAACCTCACCGCCAGACATATTATCTGAAAGGGTAGGGGATTTGTCGTTATCGGGTTTAGGCGTAAACTTTTTATTCCTAAGAAAACCTTGACATAACAAGGTTTATAAACTCGTATAAATTTATTTCGGAAAATGTATTGACTATTTTAAATAGTCAGACATATAATACTAATTAATATAACGTCATATGACGTTATAAATAATGGAGGTGTCGAAATGAAACAAGATCAAGGAACATTAATCGAAGATGTAGTGGGCGTAACAGAGACAAAAAGCGTTCAAGGAGTAAATATGAAACCGGAACATGCAGCTCAGATTGCAGCTGTGATCGATGCAGTTAATGCAAAGAATATCGAGAATGTATACTTTGTGGCATGTGGCGGTTCAATGGCTTCATTATCTTTCGGCGAGTACTTTGTAAGCAAAGAAATTGAAACTCCGAGTTTCGTATATACTTCTAACGAGTTCATCCACCGCGATCCTAAATCACTTGGTGAGAACAGCTTAGTGATTTTGCGCTCCCACTCAGGAACAACTCCGGAAACTGTGGAAGCTGCGAGCTTTGCTAAAGCGAAGGGCGCATTGACTGTAGCAATTTCAATGGAAGCTGAATCTCCACTGGCCCAAGCAGCTGAGCTTCTCGTTCATTACAACTATAAAGATGGTTCAGATGCTATCGACGGCGAAGCAGGCATGTTCTATACG
Organism: Planomicrobium sp. CPCC 101079; assembly: GCF_007859275.1. Lineage (GTDB taxonomy): Bacteria > Bacillota > Bacilli > Bacillales_A > Planococcaceae > Planococcus. Next base: position 17,514 of record NZ_VOHC01000005.1, read on the forward strand.
TTGATCTTCGAACTATTAAATGCATTGTCTCCAAATGAAAAATACAAGCGAGTTGTGAATCAGCTGCCGAGTCTCGGAAACTTGATCGAGAAAAACCAGGCGAAGTTCGCGGAAGCTGCAAATGAGTTCGGCAAGAAAAACAAACGCGAAAAAATCATTTACACAATGGCAAGCGGTGCATACATCCATCACGCGTATTCGTTTACAAGCTGCTTGCTGATGGAGATGCTTTGGATCCACTCGAACGCCATCCATTCGGGTGAATTCTTCCACGGCCCATTTGAAATCACGGATTACGATGTGCCTTTCTTAGTCGTTAAAGGCGAAGGTTCCAGCCGTCCGCTTGATCAGCGCGCCATCGATTTTGCTGAGAAGTTCAGCGACAAAGTGGAAGTGGTGGACATTGCAACACTAGACTACGAAGGAATCGATGAAGATTTGAAGGAATACTTCGGACCGGCTTTGACAGGTTTCGTTTTAAGACTTTATGCAGACGGTTTAGCAGAACACACAGGCCACCCGTTGTCCGTCAGAAGATATATGTGGAAAATGGAATATTAAGTATGTAGATTTTCTACATACTTTTTTCCGAAAAAGCAAAGGCTCTACCATTTGAAGGGGGTTTTGAAATGAAGAAGATGCTATTGTTCTCAATGTTTTTGCTTCTCCTCAGTTCGATTTTGTCTGCATGTAATTCGAGTGATGCAACTACCGCCGCCAATGAAGATGGAAAAGTCGTCATCGACTTTTTCCACCGCTGGCCAAATGAGCCCCGCAAGTCTTTCTACGATGAAAAAATTAAAGAATATATGGAAGCGAACCCAGACGTCCATATCAATGTGAACTCGGTTTTGAACGATTCGTACAAAGAAAAGATTAAAGTATTAGTTTCCAGTGACGACCTGCCGGACATTTTCTCTTCTTGGTCGTATTCATTTGCTGAAAACTTGGTGTCATCAGAAAAGATCATGCCGCTAAATGACGTTCTTAGTGAAGATACGGAATGGTCATCAAGCATCATCGAATCCCAGTATGACGGTTTTAAATTTGACGAAGAAACATACGGAGTTCCATTTACAGTCGATGGAAAAGCGTTTTTCTACAACAAAGCTATCTTTGAGGAAAACAATATTGCCGTTCCTAAAACGTACGATGAGTTTATTACTGCACTCGACTCTTTGAAGCAAGCGGGCTTTGAACAGCCGCTAGTGGAAGGGTTAACTGATACGTGGGCCATTTCCCACTACCTTGGAACAATTTTTGAACGGGTTGTCGACCCCGCTGTGTTGGAAAAAGACTACGCTGCAGAAACAGGGGAGTTCACAGATCCTGGCTATATCCAGGGTTTGGAAATCTTCAAAGAGTTGACGACTTACATGGGCGACGTTTCCACAGCGATGGACCACGAAGCAGCCCGCAATATGTTCGCAGCAGGAGAAGTGCCGGTCCTGTACATGCAATTCGCAGAGGTCAAGATGGTGGAAGAAGCGGGCGATGTTGAAATCGGTTTCTTCGACTTCCCAGCAGTTGAAGATGGAAAAGGCGATCCGACGGCATTGACAGGTGCGCCGGAAGGCTGGATGGTCAGCAAAACAGCGCCGAAAGAAACGGTCGATTTCTTAAAATTCCTGACTTCTGAAGAAACGGCTGCTGAATTCACGAAAACAGATGGCCAATTGAACGCAGTCAAAGGAGCAGTCACGCCAGACAACGTCAATGCAACAAGCCAGGAAGCTTATGAATTGGTGACTAATGCTTCTTCAACAGCTCCATGGTTTGATAACGCAGTCAACATCAACATTGCGGACGTGTTTATGCGCGGCGGCCAGGAATTGGCTACCGGCCAATCCACTCCACAAGACATTATGAAAACAGTTCAGCAAGAAGCGCAGAGCCTTAGAGAGTAAAACGAAAAAAATTAAATAAGTCCTAATGTTCTTGGAATGTTAGGACTTATTATAATGAGAGAAGGTGTATGTATGATTGCCAGAAAAATCCCGCTTATTCCAACCTTGTTCCTTTTGCCAAGTTTATTGTTTTTGAGCATCTTCATTTACTTTCCGCTGGTCCAGAATCTGTACAACAGTTTTTTCGAGTTTAGTGTATTCTCCCCGACAAAAGAGTTTGTCGGCTTCGCTTCATTTCAACAGTTGATCCAGGATAAAGTGATTGTGGCGGCATTCATAAACAATGTGAAATACGCTGTCATCTCCGTTTTATTCCAAGTGTTTTTCGCGTTGATTCTTGCGACAATTTTGGAAGACAAAGTCTTTAGACGAATAGCGCCAGCTTTGCGCGTGATTTACTTTATGCCCGTAATGATTTCCATTTCAGTAATTGCATTGTTGTTCACATTTGTTTACAACCCGCAAATGGGGCTTTTGAATAGTTTCTTAGAGTTAATCGGATTAGAAAACTTGGCTACTCCTTGGTTAGGAAATGCTACAACAGCAATCTACGCAGTCATTGCGATGTCCCAATGGCAAAGCATCGGGTTCATCACGATGCTGTTCATCGTAGCGATTCAAAAAATTCCTAAAGAGTTATACGAGGCAGCTGATATAGATGGAGCAGGGAAGATAAGAAAATTCTTCAATATTACGATTCCACAAGTTAAAGAAACCATGTTTGTAAATGTGCTGATTACAGTGACAGGGTCAATCCTGGTTTTCAACGAGCCATTTATCTTAACCGGCGGAGGACCGGGCTTTAGTTCAACGACGCTGTCAGTATTGATGTACGAGCAAGGATTTGGCAAAGACAATATGGGCTATGCCTCAGCCATCGCCACCTTGATTTTTGTCTTGTCCGCCATTTTCGCACTGATTCAAATTAGGGTTTCCGGAACAGGAAAGGATGATTAGGATGGTCAAAACGGATCTCAAAGGAGAGTTTTTAGAGCGTGATCGGACAGCCAGCAAACCACGCGCTAAAGCGAAGCTGAATTTTACTGCCGGCCTCTCGAAGTACACGGTCCTTCTCGGGTTATTGGCGTTTGCGGCCATCATTCTTTATCCGCTGTTTTGGATGGTAATTTCATCGTTGAAAAGCTACGATGAAATCTATAATAATGTCTGGGGCCTTCCGTCCGTCTGGCATTTTGAAAACTATGCGACTGCCTGGTCGATGGGAATATCCAGTTACTTCTTCAATAGTGTAGTAGTCACTTTGGCTACGATTTTCTTAGTGGTGTTGATTGGATCGATGGCAGCATTTACATTGTCGAGGTACCGCTCAAAATGGATCGATGCGGCATTGATTTTCATCATCGGTGGAATCATGATGAATCCACAAGTCGCGCTGATTCCTTTGTTCGAAATTTTAACTTGGCTTGATCTTATTAATACGAGATGGGCATTGATTTTAACTTATGTGGCGTTCCGGCTGCCGTTGACCATTATTTTGATAAGAGCTTTCTTTTTAAGCATCCCGAAAGAGCTGGAAGAGTCGGCTATTATTGATGGGTGCAGTGAATTCGGAATCTATGCGAGAATTTACCTTCCACTGTCCATTCCCATTATTTTGACTACCGTAGTGCTGACTGCATTTTTCGCTTGGAACGAGTTTTTGTTTGCGACAGTGTTCATTGATTCCGAGGTTTTGAAGACCATTCCTTCAGGATTGATGAATTTCAAAGATGCCCTGCGTACCGATTGGGGCGTATTGCTGTCAGGGATGGTAATCGCGTCTATTCCGATGGTGATTTTATTGGTACTATTGCAGAAATTCCTGGTAAGAGGATTATCGGAAGGGTCTGTTAAAGGCTAAGAGGAGGAAATGGAATGAAGTTGATAGCCGTTGGAGACAATGTGGTGGATTGCTATTTGGATCAGCAAACGTATTACCCGGGCGGGAACTGCGTCAATGTTGCGGTAAACGCCAAAAAGAACGGTGCGGAAAATGCCGCTTATATCGGGATTTTCGGCACTGATGAAAAAGCCGAACATATTAAGTACGCATTGAAGGAAGAAGCGGTGGATTTTCAATTTTCCCGCGTCGCAGAAGGCCTTAGTGGCCAGCCCCAAGTTTCTTTGACTGAAGAGGGGGATCGCGTATTTGTTGGAGGCCCTAAAAATACGGTGCAGCATAAGTTAAAGCTGCAACTGGTTCCGGATGAATTGGATTACATTTCCAGCTTTGATCTTTGCCATGTGAGCTGTTATTCGTCGATGGAAAGTGAATTGCCGAAGCTCTCCAAGGTCATTAATGTGTCTTTCGATTTTTCAAATCGGCTGGAAATCGACTATGTGAAATCGGTTGCGCCTTATATCAATTATGCATTCTTTTCCGCTGCTGATTTGGACGAAGATGAAATTGATCAATTTATCGAACAGGTAAACGCGCTCAATTTTGAAGTGTTCGCTATGACCAGAGGAAGCCTGCCGGCTGTGTTCGTCTGCAATGGAGAACGGCTCGAACAGAAGCTGAACCCGATTCAAGTGGTGGATACAATGGGAGCGGGGGATAGTTTAATCGGCGGTTTTTTAGTGAATTATATAAATGGGGAAAGCCCGGAAGCTGCCATTGAAAAAGCGACCAAATCTGCTGAAATTACTTGCGGGATGTACGGAGGTTTCGGGTATCCGAAAAGTTTCTAAAAATTGTTAAAAAGACTCTCCTCCTGTAAAGTTAAAAGAACAGCACTTATAAAATGCATCTATAGGAGAGAAGCTATGAAGAACCAAAATAGTATGAATGCAGAGAGTCCTGTATTGCTGTATGAGCAGATAAAAGCCGGTATTAAAGAGCTGATTAAAAACAACAATTTGAAAGCTGGACATAAGTTGCCGAACGAAGCCGAGTTGTGCGAGATTTTCAATGTCAGCCGAATCACCATTCGGCGTGCCATCAAAGAATTGGGCGAAGAAGGGTTCATCGAAGTGATCAGAGGCAAAGGAACATTTGTCAAAGCTTCTAAAAAGGATTTGCATTTGCTGAACCTGAAAGGATTTACGGAAGGTCTGTCGACAGAAGAAAATAACATCGAAAAAGAAGTTTTGTACAAGCGCGTCATTGTGGACGAGCATGACATCTCGAAAGCTTTTTCATATGAAGAAACCGAGTTTTTGGAATTGGTGCGTGTGGTAAAAGACACCGAAGGCCCGTTCAGCGTGGACTATGCTTATTTGCCGCTGAGCGTTTATCCGGACATCGAGCCTTTGCTGACAAATAACGCCTCGACGTTTCAGTTGATCCGTGAAAAGTATAAGATCAAATTTACAAAAGTGGAAAAAGAAATAGAATACATTCATCCTTCAACTGAAATTTGCCGGTACTTGGGTGTCAGCAAGACCTCATCGGTTATCCTGGTGAAGAAAATCATTTACGGGCAAAATGGCAAACCTGTTCATTATTCCAAATATTATTTGGCAGGAGACCGGGTGAAGTTTTACATCGAATCGGATTACACCGAATAGCCGTTTTGGGTTGAATATAAAAGAAGGCGAATTTGCCGTCTTTCGTTTAATGCACCTGAATTCGGGTGCTTTTTATCATTTGATTAGTAAAAAGGAGGGTGAAGGAATGATTAAAGGAATCATTTTTGATTTTGACGGATTGATCTTCGATACGGAAACCAATCAGTATACAGTTTATCAGGAGATGTTTGCGGAACATGGCACAGAGCTTCCGATTGCCCGCTGGCAGCAAGAAATCGGGACGCATTCGGGGTTTTCGGCTCTTGATTATTTGGAAGAGCTGCTGGATCGGAAACTGGAGCAGGATGTTTTGCGGGAGCAGTTCAGCACCAAGTATCATGCGAAAATGGCAGAGGAAAAAGCCCGTGCGGGAGTGGAAGACTATTTGAAAGCCGCAAAAGAACAAGGCTTGAAAATCGGCTTGGCCTCAAGTTCAAATTTCAAATGGGTGTCTACCAATTTAAAAAAACTCGGGCTTTATGAATACTTCGAGTGCGTGAAAACGTCGGACGATGTGGAGCATGTGAAACCTGATCCGGCTTTGTATCTCCTGGCTGCCGAATGCCTCGGTTTAACTCCCGAAGAATGTCTGGTATTCGAAGATTCGGCGAATGGAGCGATGGCAGCCAAGCGTGCCGGGATGAATTGTGTTATCGTGCCGAATGAAGTTACGCATACCATGGATTTTTGCGATGTCGAGCACCGAATAGAATCCATGGCTGACATGACGTTAGAAGAAGTGCTGGACTACGTGAACAATTTGAAAGTCTCAAAATGACGGGACTTTCACTTACATAGTTACTTGAAATCAAAGGAAAAGCCGCTCCCGGTGTCGTATAGAGTCTCTATACACTCCGGGAGTTTTTTTGTGCCGGAAATTATTGTTTTTAACAAAGAAGTCGACTAAAGGAGGAGTAAGGATGAGGGGCATATTCGCGATTTTTACTGCTGTGTTGGCTGTTCTTTACCGAAGATCCGTCTGGAATTTTACTGCTCAAAACAAGAAAGGAATGGGCAGGCTGTTAATGAATTCAAGTATGAGCGAACCTGCTGCTGAAATCGGGACGCTTCCAATGCCTGTGCAGCGATGGCTGAAAAAAAGCGGTGCGGCCGTAAGTCCAGCGATCAAAAGTGTCCGTTTGAAACAGGCCGGACTGATGAGATTGAAGCCGGAACAGCAAAAGTGGATGAAAGCGGAAGCGGAACAAGTGATTACGATCGATCCGCCGTCTTTCATATGGACGGTGACGATGAAAATGAGCCCTTTCATAAGAGTGATTGGAAGGGACAGCTTTAAAGAAGGCAAAGCGCAAATGCTCATTAAACTGGCAGCGCTCGTTCCGATTACGCAAGTTGAGGACGATGCGAAAACAAATGAATCGGCTCTCCAGCGCTTTTTGATGGAGATGGCCTGGTACCCGACAGCGGCGCTTCTTCCCTATGTCACATGGAAAGCCCTGGATGATACAACTGCGGAAGCGGCAATGTCCTATAACGGAGTGAAAGGGTCGGCGGTTTTTCATGTAGATGAACAAGGGGAATTGGTAAAGGTTGTCGCGTCCCGCTTCAAAGACAATGGAGCCGAAGCACAGCGTTTTCCGTGCGTTGCCGAGATAAAAAGGCATATGAAAGTGGACGGTGTTACTGTGCCGGAGGAAATCGAAATCACCTGGCTGCTTGAGGAAGGGCCGTTCACCTGGTATAAATTCAAAGTGCATGCTATGGAGTTTTATTGAAGGGGATTGAGTTCAAGGGGAATAAATGATAGAATAGTCAGATTAATAGAGCCCTATAGAAAGTAGCCATGCATGCTCAAGGGGGGATACGGAATGAAGTGGATGCCTAAAAAAGAAGACAAGGCAGTCGCATTTTGGCAATGGTTTGAAGCCAATGGGCAATTGTATTATGAACTGCCAGAAGACAAAACCGAAAAGCTGCTTTATCAGTTGGACAAAAAAATCCGTAAAGTCAATCAAGACTTGGCATGGGAGTTCAGTATGGATTTAATTGACGGAAAACGTGAATTTACGGTCAGCGCAGACGGAATCGTGGAAGCGTTCGGAGATGTTGAAAGTCTAGTGAAAGCAGCTCCGGAGTTGCCGGATTTTGAAATCATTCCATTCCGGCAAGCGAGAGAAGATGAATTTTCAGCAGAGTGCAACGGAATAAGGTTGACTATGGACGATATTTTCTACTCCTATGAAGTAGGTGAGGAAACAAAGCTAGTTCATCTGTGCTTGTATATCAAAGGGCTTACGCCGGAAAATGCAGAAGACTATATTTCGTTGGCTTTTGTGCTGCTTGATACAGCTATTGGCGAATACAATGTCGGCATGCATGTCGGCGAAATCGACTTCGAGCGCTATAAATATAACAGAGGCGCCAAGCCGCTGGACACCCTGAAAGAGCTTTTTAAGGAGACGACAAATAGGATCGAGTTTGGATCTTATAAAGCCAGTTCTAATTCGCGGAATAACCAAAGCGAAATAGATCCAAATTCAATTAGTTAAAAAAGCCAACTCCTGCAAAAGGAGTTGGCTTTTTCTAATCCATTACGCGTTCGCTTTGTAGACAAAGTAATCGAAATCAGCAGGCAGGTTCTGGCCGGAGGTGTCTTGGCATTGCATGCCGACAAATGCACCGGTAAAGAAGCCGCCGCCTTGGATATAGTCATCAGAGAGTTTATGCGAATAGAATTTGATTGGGATCAAGTTCCAATTTTCACCGTCAAATGAATATGAGTATTGGTAAATATCCGCGTTGACGTCCACTTTCAAATACACATATTCTACGCTTTCTGGAATAGCGATTTCATCTCCTTGAAGCGGCTGGTCGAATGCAAAGTTATCGCATGTCATGATATCCAGGACACGGCCTTTATCCTCATTCCATGTAATTTGCAGGGCCGTCCAGTTCTCGGTGTTGTAGTAATTCACAAGGCCTGCCGCTTGCTGGAATGTATCCGGGTTGAACGCGACTTTTGTTTCCGCCGTAAAGTGGAAATGCTGCCAGCGTCTTGCGACAAATGCCTGCGTGAATTTCGACGTCAGTGATTCTTTGCCGCGGATGCGCAAGTTCCCTGGATTTTCTTTCAGCGAGACGATGTTTTCGCCTAACGGAATGCGCAAGGTTTGGAAATGTAGATTTAACGTTTCCGAATCAAAATCGTCTTTTTCCGGGAAGTCAGGCTCCCACTCGGCTTCTTCAATTGCAGGTCCTTCAATTTCAAGTGAAGGCTGGTTGCCGCCGACAACAAATGGCCAGCCGTTTTTCCATTCCAAGCGCTGGATAGCCGTTTCACGGCCCAGCGGACAGAAGCCGCGCGGGTCGAGCAATGCCTGCCCGGCGCGTGATAATGGGCGCCCTGTCAAGTGGACCAGGAACCATTCGTCGGTATGCGTCTGGACGATGGAGGCATGCCCTGATTTTTGCAGCGGGTTTCTCGGTGAGAAAAACGATGTAATCAGCGGGTTCTCCGGATGCACTTCGTATGGTCCGCGCAAGTCTTTTGAGCGTGCAATGGTTGCCTGGTGATCATATTTTGTACCGCCTTCAGCCGTCAGCAAGTAATAATAATCCCCGATTTTGTAAAGGTGAGGAGCTTCTGTCAACATCACATCTGTGCCTTTGAAAATGATTTCCGCTTTGCCGACAAGTTTCCTTTCTTCTACGCTGTATTCTTGCAGCGCGATGCCATAAAAGTTATGGTGGCCCACCCGATGGTCCCAATGCATGTTGACCAAATATTTTTTGCCCGATTCGTCGTGGAAAAGGGACGGGTCAAAGCCTGAGCTATTTAAATAGATCGGCTCCGACCATTCGCCGTCAATCGTATCGCATGTCACCAAGTAGTTGTGGCAGTCTTTCCATTGGCCTTCAGTCACTTTGACGTCAGTGAAAATCATCCAGAACTGGCCGTCGCTGTAGGAAAGGGCAGGAGCCCAGACGCCGCCGGAGTTCGGATTGCCCATCATGTTCAGTTGGCTGATGCGGTTGAGCGGGCGGGAAGCCAAACGCCAGTTTTTCAGATCTTTTGAATGATAGATGCCGACACCTGGAAACCATTCAAAAGTGGAAACGGCGATATAATAATCTTCTCCTACACGACAAATACTTGGATCTGGGTTAAAGCCTGGCAAAATCGGATTTTGAATAGTTGTCAAATGAAGTCACCCTTTATGTAAGATTTTCATCTCCATCCACTTAAAAACGAGTATGTAAGTGCTTTCAAAAATGAGGAAGATGAGAGCCAGATGCAAAAAACCGAGAGATGAACTTTTGGGCCTATCCTGGAAAATGCCCCGGCCAAAAATTCAAAATGGAATCTTTTGCAACGTTATATTTGATGATACACCACTTAGTTTAATAAGTAAACAAAGTGTGGATGCTGATGCCTATTGAATCAGCAAGTAGAAGCTAAGCCCCTACACGAAGCTTTTCGGCTGCATGCAGACGCTTAGGAAATTTTCAATTGAGAAAGCGGAGACCCCGAGTGCGGCCGATAGCGTCGAGTGTTCAGAGAAATCGATCTGCAGGTTGTTCTGCTGAAACCACAGCGCCTGTTTTGCTACTCGTTTATTCAGGGATTCTTCCAGCCAGCGGTTCGAAGCCGCCATGCGGTTGCCTATGATGACTTGCTGCGGGTTGAATGTATTGATGATGTTATTAATGCCGACTCCTAAATAGTCGCCGGTTTGCTCAAACAATCCGATAACTTGCTGATTGCCTTGTTCAGCCAGGGAGATCAAGTTTGCCAAGTCCAATTCTTCTTTCAAGGGAAGAGGGAGGTCCAACTCTGCAGCTTTAGCAAGCAATGCTTGTTCCGAGGCATACAATTCCCAGCATCCTTGGTTTCCGCAGCGGCATACAGGCCCATCTACTTGAATGGTCATATGGCCGATTTCCCCCGAAAAACCGTTGGAGCCCTTGTATAATGAACCATTTAATATTAGGCCGACACCAATGCCGATGCCGGCGCTGACGTAAATGATGTTGTCGCTTTCCTTGCCGGCGCCGAACTGTTTCTCGCCATACGCGCCTGCATTTGCTTCATTTTCGATGATAACCGGTAGATTATACCGAGTTTCAAGGACCGTTTTTAAATTGACATTTTTCCAATTCAAGTTCGGGGCGAGCAAAATATCGCCGTTTGTATCAACAATTCCTGGAACCCCGACTCCAATGCCGATGATGCCATGAGGGCTTTTCGGTGCGATTGAGGAAAGCAGGTCGATCATTTCAAAAAGCTTTTTTTCAATTTCTTCATAGGAGAGTTTTTTGAAAAAGATTTCTTTCTTTTCAACAATATTGCCGTTCAAGTCGGTCAGAAGCCCGAGCAAATAATTGACGCCAAGATCGATGCCGATCGAATAGCCTGCAGAGCCATTGAACAAAAGCATTACCGGCCGTCTGCCGCCACTTGAAACACCGGGGCCGGATTCATAGATCAAGTGATCATCCAGCAGGTCATTTACTAAAGAGGAGACAGTCCCTTTGTTCAATCCTGTTTGGCTTGCAACTGCTGCCCGTGAAATAGGAGAATTGTTTTTGATCTTCTCCAAAACGAGTGATTTGTTGCCTTCTTTCACAACGTGGTGGTTCCACGTCCTATTTTCTTTCATGTTCATCGAGACCAGCCCTCTCTTTTTTCTTCATTCTAACAAATAAAATGAAGAGTTAATAATATCATCTGAATTTACTATAGCCATTGTTGCTTGCTATGGGAGGAAAGACGCTTTGTCCTTTGGCTTTTCCATTCTACAATAAACTCTGTGTGTAAATTCTAACAGAAAAAAACTTTGTTTATCCACTAGACTAACAAAATTCTTTTTGCTACAATGAAAACGCATACAACAATCAGAATATTGTTGTAACAATAGAACGCATTGGGGGAAAAGATGATGATTAAGAAGAAAACGCTTACAGTCTTGTTATCTGCGGTTGTTTCATCTTTCATGTTGGTTGGATGTTCGTCTGATTCAGGCGAGAAATCAAGTGCAAGTGGAGAAAAAGAAATCCAGTTTATGCATTTATGGCCAGAGGGCAGTTCGAAAAAACATTATGACGTGGTAAATGACATTATCGCGGATTACGAAAAAGAGAACGAAGGCGTTAAAGTAGATTTGGAAGTTTTAAGCAATGAACAATATAAAGACAAACTGCGTGTTCTATCCACATCAAAAGAATTGCCGGATGTCGGCTTGACTTGGTCTGCAGGATTCCTTGAGCCTTATGTGGGCGGCAACATGTTCGCGCCGCTTGATGATGTAATCGAATCGGATCTGAAAGATGCTTTCGTTCCTGGAACTGCAGAAGCGTACGCAATCGACGACAAGACATACGGCCTTCCATTGGAATTGAACATTGTATCGCTTTACTACAATGAAAAAATGTTCAAAGACAACAACATCGAAGTACCGGCAACTTACGAAGAGTTGATCGAAGCATCAAAAGCATTCAGAGAAAAAGGCATTCAGCCTGTTGCTCTAGGAAACAGAGATTCTTGGACTGGGTCCATGTGGTATATGTACTTGGCTGACCGAATCGGTGGTGCTGATACATTGAACAAAGCAATCGACCGTTCTGGAAGCTTTGAAGACCCTGCGCTAGTTGAAGCAGCTAAAGAAGTTCAAAACCTTGTAGACAACGGCGTTTTCGTTGATGGTTTCAACGGCCTGGCGGATGAAGAAGCGAAGAGCATGTTCATGAGCGGGCAATCGCCAATGTACTTGATCGCAACTTGGGATCTTCCGAACTACACAACAAACGAAGATGTACCGCAAGAATTCAGAGACTCTGTTAAATATATGAACTTCCCGACTGTAAAAGGACAGGGCGACATGAGCAGCTTTGTCGGCGGCCCTGGCGTTGGATTGTTTGTAGCTGAAGATTCAGATGTAAAAGAAGAAGCGAAAGATTTTGCAGCTTACTTTGTTAAAGAGTGGGGCGAAAAAGCTGTTACTGAAGCTGGCGTAATCCCTGCAACAAAAGTGGATGCGGAATCGTTGGACCTTCCACAAATGTATACAGATATCCTCAATGAACTGAACACCGCAAGCAACATCACTTTGTTTGCTGATGTTCAAATGAGCCCTGGCGTAGCGCAAACTCACCTAGATTCGATCCAAGCGCTATTTGGAAAAGAAATGACGCCGGAAGAGTTTGCAAAAGCGCACGAAGATGCTCTTTCGAAGCAGTAAAATAGCACGTTTGTAGCCAGATTAAAAAAGAGGGGACGTCCTTAATTTGGACTCTCCTCTTCTACTTTCTAAGGATATGGGGTGGAATGTAATGAACAAAGTCATGTCGAATAAGCTGTTTATCGCATTTTATATCGCGCCAGCCCTATTGATGATCACTATACTGATCTTCATTCCGCTAATCCTTTCGGGATATTACGGATTGATGGACTGGGACGGCATCGGTGCTAAAACGTTTATTGGGTTAGAAAATTATATTGCCGGAATCCAAGACAAGCTGTTTTGGAACAGTGCCTTGCATTCGTTTTTACTGGCGATATTCTCTACCTTCAGTTTAGCGATTTACCTGCTTGTTTCGTTTATCTTAGCTTCAAAAATCAAAGGATCTGATTTTTTAAGAAAAATTTACCTCATTCCGATGCTTTTATCTTCTGTGGCAATCGCTCAGCTTTGGGTGAAAATGTACAACCCGTCAAACGGGATGCTGAACGCTTTTCTTAATATGATCGGCATAGATAACCCGCCGACATGGTTGGCAAATCCATCTATCGTGCTGTACGCGATTTTTATTCCGATTTTATGGCAATACGCAGGTTTTTATATTTTGATCTATTACGCAGCGTTGAAAAACATTCCGGAATCATTGATTGAAGCGGCAAGAATTGATGGAGCCACTCCAGCCCAGATTGCCCTTCGCATCAAATTGCCATTGATCAAGGAAGTGGTTAGCGTAACGATTGTCCTTGCGATTGTCGGATCTCTGAAATACTTCGATTTGATTTATGTCATGACTGCCGGCGGACCAAACGGCGCCAGTGAAGTTATGGCATCGTATATGTACAAGTTGGCGTTCTCAAGCTATAACTTCGGCTACGGAAGCGCAATCGGCTTCTTATTGCTGGTCATCACATTGATCGTGACCTTCATCATCCGTAAAGTTACTGCTACTAAAGAAAGAATCGAATATTAAGAGGAGGTTTGTTTGATGAATCGCATTGGTTATTTCTTTTTATACGCATGTCTGATTGCAGTGGCATTATTTCAAATCCTCCCATTGGTTTGGCTGTTCATGTTTTCTCTGAAAAGCAACGCGGAAATTTTCGCAGGATCGCCGTTTTCGCTGCCAAGCGAGTTCAGATGGGAAAACTACCAGAAAGTTTGGGATGGCGGAATCGCCACGTATTTCTTTAACAGTGTATGGATCACCGTGGCAGCAATTGTTTTAACGGTATTGTTCGCAAGCATGGCCGCTTTTGCCATTACGCGTATGCGTTGGAAGTTGAGCGGACTGGTGCTCGGCTTGTTCATGGTCGGTTTGATGATTCCGATCCACTCGGCGTTGATTCCACTTTACAGCATGTTCTTGAGCGTCGATTTGATCGACAATCCGCTTGCAATTGTTCTAACGTACACGGCTTATAATTTGCCGATTACACTGATGATCCTTTTGGGCTTCTACTACACCTTGCCGCATGAGATCGAAGAAGCAGCGGTCATTGACGGCTGTTCGGTCAACCGGATGTTCTTCCGGATTATATTGCCGATGACAACACCAATTATGGCGACAACAATCGTCATCAACATGATTTACAACTGGAATGAATTCGTGTTTGTAAACACGTTTATCAGTTCTGAGAAATACAAGACATTGACGGTCGGCATCCAAAACTTCATTGGCCAGTATATGACGGATTGGGGAGCAATCGGTGCAACGCTTATCATCAGCGTCTTGCCCATCATCATCGCCTTTATCTTCTTCAGCAATAAAGTGGTCGAAGGAATTTCTTCAAGCGCGGTCAAAGGATAATGGAAACATAAAAAAGGCTTCACGTAGTAGGGGATGTGCCCCTATTGTGTGAAGCCTTTTTACAAAGTCTCCTATTCTGACACGCTCTCTGTCTGGCCGCTGGCTTTGGTGAATGCATGCAAAGCGAACCACATGGTGATGAATGCATACAAGCTGCCGCCGAAGATGACGGCTAAGGCAGGGACTAGGCTCATAAGAAAATAGAGTGGCACCAAGGTCAGGAGGATCAATGCGTTGTTGATGGGATTGATCAACATGAGCAAAAAGGAGTTTTTGATGACGCTCCGTACTTTAATATCGTAATGGACAAAGCTCGGAAAAAGGTAAAACAGAAACAACACAAACAGCAGCATAAAGGCGAATAGAGGGACATATGTCCAAGATAAAAGTTCGGCGCTGCCTTGAATATAGAAAATGTCGAGCGCAATCAGGGCAATGACGGCAGCGACAACCAAGCCGAGCCGGTTGCTTTTCCAGAAGTCCGTGCGGTAATGGCTCCAGAATGTTTTAAAAACCGGTTTGTCGGTATTGCCTCTTAGCCATTCACGGCTGACGGCAAACATGGCGGTGGTGGAAGGGAAAAAGCCCAATAGGATGCCGCCGGCGAGAGTAAAGACGATCCACAATAAGTTTAAATAGGCGAAGCGGGTGATCCATTCCAAAATCGTATAAATAAAACTGCTCGTAGCGTTCATTAGAATATCCATCCTTGCAATAGTTTTTAGCGGCTTCTCATCAAAATGAAAAGGATTCCATAAAATCATACACTAAGCAGGCAAAAAAGTTCACTATTTCAGCCGGCAAATTTCTTAACATAAATAAAGTACGAAACTTTGTTCAACTAATAGACAAACTAACGATATGTTGTTATAGTTTAATTGTAAGCCTTTTCATTTATATTCTTGTGTTTTTACATATTCACCGAGTAACTTAAACGATTTTAGGAGGCAAAAACTATGGTTTATTTCCAGAACATTGACAAAATTAAGTTTGAAGGGGCAACTTCGAAAAACCCTTACGCATTTAAATTCTATAACCCGGAAGAAAAAGTGGGCGGCAAAACAATGGAAGAAATTTTGCGCTATGCAGTTTCTTACTGGCACACATTCACGATGGACGGCTCAGATCCATTTGGTGCAGGCACAATGCAGCGCTCTTGGGACAAGTACAGCGAATTGGATTTGGCAAAAGCGCGTGTTGAGGCTTCGTTTGAATTCTATAACAAACTGGATGTGCCATTCTTCTGTTTCCACGATGCGGATATCGCGCCAGAAGGCAGCAATTTAAGAGAATCAAACCAAAACTTGGATACAGTTGTCGGCATGATCAAAGATTACATGAAAGACAGCAAAGCGAAATTGCTTTGGAACACAGCGAACAACTTTACACATCCTCGCTTCGTCCATGGCGCAGCAACTTCAAGCAACGCTGACGTGTTCGCTTACTCAGCGGCAAAAGTGAAAAAAGGTTTGGAAATCGGCAAAGAGCTTGGCGCTGAAAACTATGTATTCTGGGGCGGGCGCGAAGGATACGAAACGCTTCTGAACACAAACATGAAATTGGAATTGGACAACTTGGGCCGCTTCTATCACATGGCGGTTGAGTACGCGAAAGAAATCGGCTTTGACGCCCAGTTCTTAATCGAGCCAAAACCAAAAGAGCCGACAACGCACCAATACGATTACGACGTCGCTACAGCTCACGCATTTTTACAAAATTACGGTCTTGCAGACCAATTCAAATTCAACATCGAAGCGAACCACGCAACGCTTGCTGGGCACACGTTCGAGCACGAGCTTCACTATGCACGCATTAACGGGATGCTTGGATCGGTTGACGCCAACCAAGGCGATCCGTTGCTTGGCTGGGACACAGATGAATTCCCGACAGACCTTTGGACAACGACGCTTGCGATGTATGAGATCCTTCAAAACGGCGGACTTGGCCGCGGCGGTTTGAACTTTGACGCAAAAGTGCGCCGTGGATCATTCGAACAGGAAGATTTGTTCCACGCACACATTGCTGGGATGGATTCGTTTGCAGTAGGTTTGCGCGTTGCCCAAAGCTTGATCGATGACAAAGTATTGGAAAACGTAGTGGACGAGCGCTACAAAACCTACACTGAAGGCATCGGACTTGATATCGTTTCTGGGAACACCGACTTCCATAAGCTTGAACAGTATGCTCTTGGCTTAACGGATATCAAACAAACATCCGGGCGCCTTGAGTTGATCAAATCTACGATCAACCAGTATTTATTGCAAGCTTTCGCAACTGCAAACGTACGTTAATTGAAGTTTCTAATGGCAGGAGTGTTTCTATGAAGTATGTAATCGGAGTGGACTTAGGCACAAGCGCGGTAAAAATCTTACTCGTCAACAAACAAGGCGAAGTGGTCCAAAGCGTATCGAAGCCTTATCCACTGATCCAGGAAAAAACCGGATACAGCGAACAAAATCCAAAAGATTGGGTAGAGCAAACAACTTCCGGGCTGGCTGATCTCCTGAAGGATTTTGGTGGGGATATCGGGGATATTGAAGGCATCAGTTTTTCGGGGCAGATGCACGGACTTGTTTTGCTGGATGAGCATAACGAAGTGCTGCGTCCGGCGATTCTCTGGAATGACACACGGACCACCTTGCAATGCCAGCAGATTTACGACTTGGTCGGCGAAGAGCGGTTGCTGCAAATTACCAAGAATCCAGCGCTTGAAGGATTTACGTTGCCAAAAATTTTATGGGTCAAACAATTTGAACCGGAAATTTTCAGCAAGGCCAAAACCTTTGTGCTGCCGAAAGATTACTTGCGCTATAAATTGACTGGCCAGCTGCAGATGGAATATTCCGATGCAGCGGGAACACTGCTGCTTGATATCAGCAACAAAGAGTGGAGCACTGAACTGTGTAACTTGCTGGAATTGGATCCGTCGCTTTGCCCGCCGCTTGTTTATTCGCATGATGAAGTGGGAACGGTGACAGCTGAATTTGCGGCAGCATCCGGCCTTGCGGAATCGACGCGCGTGTTCGCTGGCGGAGCCGACAACGCATGCGGTGCAATCGGTGCAGGGATATTG
This sequence comes from Planomicrobium sp. CPCC 101079, assembly GCF_007859275.1. Taxonomy (GTDB): domain Bacteria; phylum Bacillota; class Bacilli; order Bacillales_A; family Planococcaceae; genus Planococcus. The sequence goes on from NZ_VOHC01000005.1 coordinate 35,010, forward strand.
GAAGACGGGAAAACGCTTTGCAGCATCGGGACATCCGGTGTCGTATTGTCATACGAAGCGAGTGAAGACAAAGACTTTGGCGGCAAGGTCCATTACTTCAACCACGGCGCACCGGATGTGTTTTATACGATGGGCGTCACGCTTGCAGCAGGATACAGCTTGACCTGGTTCAAGGAGACATTCGCACCGGATGAATCGTTCGGCGATTTGTTAGCTGAAATTGGGACGGTTCCGGCCGGTTCGAACGGCTTGTTGTTCACGCCTTATTTAGTGGGCGAACGGACGCCTCATGCAGATGCGGCAATCCGCGCCAGCTTTATCGGCATGGACAGCTCGCACCGGCGGAAAGACTTTGCGCGGGCAGTCCTTGAAGGCATCACCTTCTCTTTGAATGAATCGATTGAAATCTTCCGCCAGAATGGCAAGAAAATTGATACCATCGTCTCGATCGGCGGAGGAGCACAAAACGAAGATTGGCTCCAAATGCAGGCGGATATTTTCAACGCGAAAATCGTCCGGCTGACAAGCGAACAAGGACCAGGCATGGGTGCGGCGATGCTTGCTGCTTTCGGCAGCGGTTGGTTTGATTCATTGCAATCGTGTGCAGATGCGTTTTTGCAGGAAGACAAACGATTTGAACCGAATGCAGAAGCTGTTGCAGCTTATCAAAAGATGTTCGCGATTTACCAGGACGTTTACGGGCAAACAAAAGAGTTGAACGAAAAACTTTTAGAATTCCGTAAATAAGGATATAGAATAAGAGCCTCAACTTGTTGAGGCTCTTATTTGTAAAGTAGTTATAGACATGAAGGAATTCATTTAAATTAAGAATGGTGAGGTGCGGAAAATGAATTATCGCCAAATTGGCAAGACGGATTTGAATGTAAGTGAATTGAGCTTCGGCACTTGGGCGATTGGAGGTTCGTGGGGTTCTACGGACGACCAGGAATCGCTGCGGGCTCTGGATTATGCGATGGACAACGGTGTCAACTTTTTTGATACGGCGGACGTTTACGGGGATGGCCACGCAGAAGAATTGCTTGCGAAAGCGACAAAAGGAAGACACTCCGAAATCCACATTGCAACGAAGTTTTGCCGGGCTGGAGATATTTACGATCCTGCGACGTATTCGATGGAAAGCGTTACGAAATACGCAGAAGGCAGCTTGAAACGGTTAGGGCGTGAACAAATTGACTTGTTCCAAATCCATTGCCCGCCAATAGAAATTTTAAAAGACGGCCAAGTGTTTGAGGTGTTGGACCGCTTGAAAGAACAAGGGAAAATCCGCTATTACGGCGTCAGCGTCGAAACGGTGGAAGAAGGCTTATTGTGCATGGAAAACCCGAATGTCAGCAGCCTGCAAGTGATTTTCAATATATTCCGCCAAAAGCCGCTGGAAGAATTGTTCCCGAAAGCCCAGGAAAAAGGGGTTGGCCTTCTCGCACGCGTCCCATTGGCAAGCGGGTTGCTGACTGGGAAGTTTAAAGCGGATTCGCAGTTTGAAGAAGACGACCACCGGAATTTCAACCGCGACGGCGCTGCGTTTAATGTCGGTGAAACGTTTGCTGGATTGGAATTCAAAAAAGGCGTCGAACTGAGCGACAAGTTGGAATGGATTGAAAACAACCGCGGGAACCGGACTCGCGCCGCACTGAAATGGATTTTGGAACACGAAGCCATCTCCACTGTCATCCCGGGATTCAAGAATGTAAAACAAGTGGAAGACAATCTTCAGGCATTGAATGCAGCGCCTTTCACAGAAGAAGAATTGTCACGTTTGGAACAGTTCTATGCGGAAGAAGTGCGTCCGGAGATTCGCGGACCTTATTGATGTTTGCAGAGAAATTAATTTTTTGAACCGCCATGGAAGCTATTCCTTGGCGGTTTTTCTTTTTGAAAGATGGTTCATCATGAAGGCATTTGGATAGTTCATGTATCGAGTTCGATAATGGATGTAAGGACGCTGATGCTGCGTGAAAAAAGTTTTCCCCATCCTTATTCTCCTCAAGAGCAACGCCAGCTCACATATTGTTCTTGGAGGCCATAGCTGAATGAATTCATATACAAACTGATATTCGTCACGAAAAAACGGTAGAAGTGCATGTATAGACTTTAAAAGTTTATGTAAGAAAAGGGATAGTTCATGTAAGAATGCAAAAAGCTCATGAAGAAAATTATGGAAACTCATTTCCCGTCAGCCGAGCGGTCCTGCTTTTTATTTTCAATGGGAGTGATACACTTATGTTGAGAAATGACTGTATCTATTAAAGAGTTGAAACATCAAGGAGGAAGTTTATGCTGGCGTTGAACATTTTGGATTATTCCCCGATAGACGAGGGGGCGACAGCGAGAGACGCGCTGCTGCAAACAACGCAGCTTGCGCAACGGGCAGAGGCTCTTGGCTATTATCGCTTTTGGGTAGCGGAGCACCATCAAGTGTTTTCGGTGGCGGGCAGCTCGCCGGAAATGCTGATGATGCATTTGGCGACTTCGACCAAAACCATCCGCATCGGCTCAGGAGGCGTCATGCTGCCACATTACAGTCCGTACAAAGTGGCGGAGAATTTTCGGGTGCTTGAAGCGCTCCATCCGAACCGGATTGATCTTGGACTCGGCCGTTCCCGGAGTTTCCGGATTGTGAACCAGGCGCTGAATGAATCAAAGGGAATAAAAATTTCCTACGAGCAGCAAGTGCAGGATCTGCAAAAATACTTCACCGATGACAAAACGGCCGATCATCGCTTCCAGGAATTGATTGCCACACCGATCACTGAAACGGCGCCGGAGCTTTGGATGCTTGGGACCGGTGGAGAAAGCGCAGAAATTGCTGCAGCCAACGGCACGGCGTTTGCGTACGCACATTTTGCTAAACCGTCTCAAGCGGGCATAGAAGCCGTGAATGCATACCGGAAGCATTTTCAGCCGTCGAAACTATTGGCAGAGCCGAAAGTGATGGTTGCGGTTTTTGCGATTGTCGCGGAAACGGCGGAACAAGCGGAAGAAATCGCAAAGGCATTCGACTTGTGGCTGTTGTTTGTGGAATCCAGTACACCGCCTCCGTATTATCCATCCATCGAAACAGTGAACAAGCGCGGCTTTAGTGCGTCAGAGCAGGAAAAAGTGGCGCGCAACCGCAAGCGGATGATTGTCGGGGATGCCAGTTATGTTAAAACAGAAATCGAGCGAATTGCTGCGCTTTATGAGGCAGATGAAGTCACCATCATCCCAAGCATCGCGGGAGCCGAAAACCGGATGAGGGAAATTGAGTTTTTGGCAAAAGCGTTCGGTTTGTAGCTTGTCATGTAAGGATGAAAAACCTTCACGAAGAAAACATGGGCAAGTGCCCGCAGCCTCTTTATAGACACAATAAAAAGGTGAACCGCCACTTGTTGGAAAACAAGCGGGCACTCACCTTTTTATTAATGCCAATCGATGTCGTAAAGCAGTTTTGCGCATAAAATTGAAAAATCGTCCTCTGGGTGGCGTGAATTCATGGACCGTATTTTCTCAGCTGAAAATTCGGCCGCGTTTTCAAAGGACGCATGGCGGGTGATTGCCTCATACGGTGAATACAAGGTTGGAGAAGCCGGTACGTTTTTTGAAAACAAGAATGTTAAATAAGGCTGTTCTTGCGGTTTGTCGTAAATGGTTTTTCCTTCGACGATCAATTCATTGTCCGGGAAATACGACAAGGTGTCGGGGCAATGAATAATGCCGATGCGCTTCAGTACCCACAAGTTTGTCGAACCCGTCGAAATTTCTTCATGCATCCGTTCTAAAATATCCGCTACATTCCGTTCAAACATGGAAAATGGGTTTTGCCGGTTCGTGAGGTAGACAAAATAAGTACGGCCGTCTTTTACATCCAGCAATTGTTCTTCGGTCATAAGTTCTCCTCCAAGCTGGTATGGCTTTTGTCTGTACAGAATTGGAAGTTGATTATTTCCCATTATAATTCATATGCAGAAATTTCTCTGCTTTTAAGCGAAAAAGCATAAAAAAACCAGCAAAGTTTTTCTTTGCTGGTTTTTCGTTTATAATTTCGCGTATTCTGGATCGGCAACTTTTACGAGCAACTTGCCGACATTTGTCCCTTTGAAAAGATCAAGAAATGCACCCGGCGTATTCTCAAAACCCTCAACAATCGTTTCTTCGTATTTCAGCTTGCCTTCTTGGAGCCAAACACCCAATTGTTTTGACCCGGTTTCAAAATCGGCCGCGTAATTGCCGACGGTAAAACCTTTCATCAGCGCGCTTGTCTTGATCATGTACGACTGGAGCCGCGGCCCGAGATCTTCTTCTTTATTGTAAGAGGAAATCGCCCCGCATAACGGAATACGGGCATTCGTATTCAATAGCTTGAACACTTCATCGGTCACGGGACCGCCGACGTTATCGAAATACACATCAACGCCTTCTGGGACCGCATTCGCCAAATCTTTGGAGAATGTGTCTTTTTTGTAATTGACCGCTTCGTCAAATCCGAGTTCTTCTTTCAAGAAAGCGATTTTTTCATCGCTGCCAGCTATGCCAACAACACGGGCACCTTTGATTTTCGCAATCTGTCCAACCACCGAACCGACGGCTCCGGCTGCTCCGGACACGACAACCGTTTCGCCAGACTGCGGCTTGCCGATATCGAGCAAACCGAAATAAGCCGTTAGCCCGGTCATGCCGAGTATTCCAAGGTGTGTTGTAACAGGGGCTGCAGCTGGATCGATTTTGCGGATTTTCTGATCGCTAATCCGGCTGTATTCGGCCCATTTTAAACTTCCATTTACAATATCGCCTTGTTTGAATTTGTCAGAACGCGAATCGACCACTTCCGCGATGGCGCCGCCAACAATCGCTTTGTGCAGCTGAAACGGCGCGATATAAGACTTGGCGTCCTGCATGCGGCCGCGCATATAGGGATCGACCGATAAATACAGCGTCCGCAGCAAAACCTGATTTTCTTCCAATGTGGGAATGTCTTGTTCGACAAATTCAAAATCGTCGTTTGTTGGCATGCCTTTCGGGCGGTTCGCCAAATGGATTTCTTTTTGTTTTGTTGGAATCAATGCAGTTCCTCCTCAGATAGGTTCTTGATATTCCACAAAACTGACGCGCTTTCCACAGACTCGCGCCGTTTTGCTTTATACCCAATGTAAAAGTTTTAATTTAAGCATTTGAGCAAAGCGTACCACCCGGTATGAGAAACGGTCAACGAATATGGATAGTTTGCTATATAAGCTTTCAGGTCAATTTATCCTAGTTTTAGAATAGTTCAAAGACGGGTACAGAAGGAGACGCACGAAATCTTTGGGTTAACTTACAGAAATGGAGATGGCTAGAGATGGAGAAAGTGAAATCGGCAATTATTACAGGTGCAAGCAGTGGAATTGGACAAGCAACAGCGAGGGAGTTGGCGAAGGAAGGCTATGGCGTCATGTTGGCTGCCCGGCGGGAAGACCGTTTGATTGAGCTGAAAGAAGAAATCGAGAAGGCGGGTGGCCGGGCGGAATACAAAGTGACCGATGTGACGTCTGCGGCTGAGATGAAAGCGTTGGCGGAAGCTGCCCTCGAGCATTTCGGGCAGATCAATGTCCTCGTCAACAATGCAGGGCTCATGCCGCTGTCTTATTTGAACAAATTAAAAATTGACGAATGGGACCGCATGGTCGATGTGAATATTAAAGGCGTGCTGTATGGAATTGCGGCGGTTTTGCCGCACATGGAACAGCAAAAAGAGGGGCACATCATTAACGTCGCATCTGTTGCCGGGCATGTTGTATCACCGGGGAGTGCGGTTTACAGCGGAACGAAGTTTGCGGTCCGGGCCATCACTGAAGGGCTTCGCAAGGAAATCGATCCGGAGCTGAATATCCGCGCGACAATCGTTTCGCCTGGTGCAGTGGAAACCGAACTAAAGAATACGATAACCGACGAAGACGTACTTTCCAATTTCAGAAGCAGAAGCGCCATGGAACCGCTGCAGGCAGCGGATATCGCACGGGCAATTGTTTATGCAGTCGAACAGCCGGCACATGTGGATGTCAACGAAATCCTGATCCGTCCAAGACAACAACCGAATTAATGTTGAGTTAAAAAAGGAGAGATTTTAGGATGATACACACTGATTTTACAAAGCTTTACTTTGATGGACAATGGCAAAACGGCTCGAGCGACAACATGATGAAAAACACGAATCCGTTTACAGGTGAGGAACTTGTAACCATCCAAGCTGCGGACAAAGAGGATTTGGACCGCGCTTATCAATCTGCAGCGAAAGTGCAGGCAGAATGGGCGGCAGAACTTCCTCAGAACAAACGCGCGATTTTGGAAAAAGTTGTGGATGTGATGGGTGAAAACAAAGAGCTGATCATTGAATGGCTCATCAAAGAAGCGGGCAGTACGTACATGAAAGCGGCCACTGAGTTTGGTGCGGCCCTGAACGTTATAAAAGAAGTGGTGACGTTTCCGTTCAAGATGGAAGGCAAAATTTTGCCGTCGCAAACAGCCGGAAAAGAAAACCGCATTTACCGCAATCCGATTGGCGTCATCGGCGTTATCAGCCCGTGGAACTTCCCGTTCCATTTGGCGATGCGCTCAGTAGCCCCAGCACTGGCGACGGGCAATGGTGTGGTCATCAAGCCGGCGACCGATACACCGGTTACCGGCGGGTTGATTTTTGCCAGTATTTTTGAGGCGGCCGGTTTGCCGAAAGGCTTGCTGAATGTCATTGTCGGCCGCGGGTCGGAAATCGGGGATGATATCGTCAAGCATCCGATTCCACGCCTGATTTCATTTACCGGTTCAACGCCGGTTGGCAAGCACATCGGGGAGCTGGCGGGCGGCAGCCTTAAAAAAACCGCGCTTGAACTTGGCGGCAATAACGCCTTTCTGGTATTGGACGATGCGGATCTCGACTATGCGGTCGATTCGGCACTCTTCGGAAAATTTTATCACCAAGGGCAAATTTGTATGGCAACCAACCGGATCCTTGTCCACAAAGACCGCTATGATGAGTTTGCCCAGTTGTTTGTCGAACGGGCGAAGAAATTGAAATATGGCAATCCGGCCGAGCAGGATACGCATGTCGGGCCGCTTATCAACAGCGGTCAAGTTGACCGCATCATGGACGACATCCAGGCAAGCGTCGAACAAGGCGCAGAAATTTTGCTTGGCGGAGAGCGGGACGGCAATGTCCTGCAGCCGACAGTTTTGGGGAGCGGCACGAACAATATGCCGATTGCCGAAAATGAAATTTTCGGCCCTGTCGCCGTATTGATTCCGTTTGAGAGTGACCAGGAAGCGGCGGATATGGTCAACGCCTTTCCATACGGCCTGAGCGGTGCCATCCACTCGTCCAATATCGAGCGCGGCACGCAGTTGGCGCATAAAATTTACACCGGAATGATCCACGTCAACGACCAATCGGTCAATGATGAAGCACACGTGCCGTTTGGCGGAGAGAAAGAATCCGGGCTCGGCCGCTTCAACGGGGACTGGGTATTAGAGGAATTTACAACAATGAAATGGATTTCCATCCAGCACACGCCGCGCGATTATGGACCATTTATCGAAGGCTTAAAATAACTATAGTAAATCACAAGTTCAGTCCCTTGTTCTAAAAGGGGCTGAACTTTTTTGTTCAGGCAGCAGCAGAAGTAGAATTTTTTTCGTGAATTGAAACTTCCGGCGAAATATACCGTAAGAATTGTTACTTGGAAAGAAACGGGGGATGAATATGAAAATCAGGAAAAAGAAGAAAGACAGATCGTGGATACCGGATGTAATTATTGAAACAAGTGGCGTGCTGCTAGAGATGATCCTTCTTATTCCAAGGGTGATCATCAGAATAGCAAAAGACGCCACATAAGAATTGTCAGGGGGAACAGGATGAAAACGACCATTTTTGGAGAACATGAAGAACAAACATTGCGGCAGTTCCAGAACTGCTTGAATACCGGGCAAGTGCTTGGCGGCGTGCTTTGTGCCGACGGCCATTACGGCTACAGCCAACCCGTCGGCGGTGTCGTGGTTTATGACCGCCAAATCTCGCCGTCGGGTGTCGGCTATGATATCGCTTGCGGCAACAAAGCTGTGAAAACCAATTTAAAATACAATGATGTAAAAAAAGAGTTGCCGCGTATTATGGATGCTATTAACGGCACCATTTCGTTTGGCATCGGCCGCAAGAATAAAGAACGAGTCGACCATGAACTGTTTGACGATCCGGATTGGAACGTCTATCAGCAAATTGGCCAGCAAGAACACAATAAATTGAAAAAGCTGGCGATTGAACAGCTGGGCACAGTGGGCTCCGGCAATCATTACGTCGACCTTCTTATTGATGAAGAAACGCAAGATGTCTGGGTGGCGAACCATTTTGGCAGCCGCGGCTTCGGCCACAAAACGGCCAGCGGTTTCCTCAACTTGGCGAACGGCCGCCAGTTTTCCGACAAAGCACCAGGGGAAAGTATGGAACAAGCGCCGACCTTGCTTGATCTGGACAGTGAAGTCGGCGATATGTATTACCGCGCGATGACACTCGCGGGCCGCTATGCTTACGCAGGCCGGGATTATGTGGCGGACCAAGTGCTGTCGATTCTTGGCGCAGTGCCAGTTTTCTCAGTCCACAACCACCATAACTTCGCATGGAAAGAAAACCACTTTGGCCAGGATACGGTTGTAGTCCGTAAAGGGGCAACGCCTTCTGCAGCAGGCCAGCTCGGTTTTATCGGCGGCAGCATGGGAGACATTTCCGTCATTGTCCAAGGAAAAGACACGGAAACAACTGCGAATGCTTTCAGCAGCACGGTGCACGGAGCCGGGCGCATTATGAGCCGTACCCAGGCAGCCGGGAAGATGAACTGGAAAACCCGCCAGCGTTCCGGCGGCCAAATAACGGAAAAACAGATGTACCGGGCCGTTAAAGCGTTCGGCGTTGAACTGCGGGGAGCAGGAACTGATGAAAGCCCGTTCGTTTACCGGAAACTCCAAACGGTTCTCGATGCCCATAAAGATACAATTGATGTACTGCATGTGCTGAAGCCGATTGGGGTCTGTATGGCAGGGGCAAACGAATTGGACCCGTATAAGGATTAAAGAAAGGAAAGCCAAAAGCAGGGTTGCTTTTGGCTTTTCTTGTTGTCTGGCCAACTTGAAAAATGAATTGGATAATAAACACAGAGTTGAAAAAATATTTCAACAATTTATAATGAGTTTAACAAACGGAAAAGGCGGGGGACGGAATGTATGTATTAGGGATTGATGGAGGAGGCACGAAGACCACCGGCATGGTCGCGGATGATCAGGGGGAAGTGTACATGCAGGCAGTGACCGGACGCAGCAACCCCAACACCCTGTCACAGGCCGAATTCCATCAAGTGATGGAGAATTTGCTGCTGCAATTGAAACAGCAAGACCCGTCCATTTTCAGTCAGCTGACGGTTTGTTTCGCCGGCATGGCTGGCGTTGGGGAAAGCGGGCGGGCCGCCGAAATTGCGGCATTGCTAAAGAGGCACTTGCCACTTGAAACAAATGTAATCGTAAAAAACGATGCGGTGAACGCCCTGTATGCGGGGACAGCGGGCGAAGCGGGCATCGTTCAAATTGCTGGAACGGGAGCAATCGCTTACGGAATTAATGAAAGCGGGCAAACGGTGCGTTCTGGTGGCTGGGGGTATTTGTTTGATGATGAAGGAAGCGGTTTTGATTTAGGGAAAAGCGCGCTTCGCGCAGTGTTCCGCCAATACGACGGCCGCGGATCTGCTACTTCTTTGACTGAACGGGTGCTGGCCTATTTCGGGGCAGAGCAGGTGCCGGATTTGATTGCCAAAGTATACGGAGGTGAACATCCCCGTTCTGTCATATCGCCGCTTGCCCCATTTGTCATAGAAGAGGCGAAGTCGGGGGATCAGGTAGCGCAATTTATTCTCGAAGATGCCTGCACAAAAATGCTGTTGTGCATTGAGGCATGCCATCAAAGATTGTTCGAAAAAGCAAACTCGACGCCAATTGTATTGTCAGGCGGTGTTTTTACTGATTCTGATCTGTTCATCCCGCTGTTTGAAAAGCTGGCGCGCGAATCTTTGCCGAACGCAGTGTTTCAGCCAACGCAAGTGGTGCCGGCCGGGGGTGCGTTAATTGCTGGATTAAAGTCCCAAGGAATCGGAATCAGCAAAACGTTTATGGAGAGAGTAAAGGCTCATACAAGAAGAGAAGAGGAAAATCATGTCAGGTGAGAAGGTGGAGGGAAGATGAGAGACAAGGTAATTTCATTTTTGCAGCATGAAATCGATCGACAAGTCACACCTGGCGCTGCCATCCGGATCAACTATAAAGGAAAGAGCATTGTCAACGAAGCGCTCGGCACCAATAGTTCTGGAAGCGACCGGGTCGAATTGACAACTCGGCATATATTCGACATGGCTTCTTTAACGAAAGTGATGGTGACGCTGCCGCTTGTTTTGCAGCTTCTTGAGTCAGGTGCCGTTTATCTCCACGACCGGGTCTCCACTTTTTTTCCGGAATTCGCAGTGCATGGCAAAGAGACGATCCGGATTCAACACTTGCTATCGCATTCTTCCGGACTGCCTTCACACCGGCATTATTTTGAACAAAAGCTCACAGTTCAGGAAATCTACAGTGCCATTTGCGACGAGCAATTGGCTTATGAACCGGGAACAAGAGTCGAGTACAGCGACTTGGGCTTTATCTTGCTCATGGGAATTATCGAGAAAGTCACGGGACAATCCATTGAAGAATGTGCACAGCAGCGTCTCTTTGGACCGATGGGCATGCACGATACAAAGTACCGTCCGAATTACGAGCGCCACTGCATCGCCCCAACTGAATGGAGCAAGCATTTACAGGAACACAAATACGGAATTGTCCATGATGAAAACACAGAATCAATGGGCGGCATTAGCGGGCATGCCGGATTATTCTCCACCCTTGAAGATGCGGCGGTCTTTACGGATATGCTTGAAAACGACGGTCTGCACGGAGAAAAACGGATTTTGCATCCGCTTTGGCTAAAGAAATCATGTGAGAATTTCACCCCGTTTTCAGATGAATTCCGGGGGCTTGGCTGGCAGTTGAAAGATGAAGGGCCAAGCCCGATGGGAGATTTGATGTCGCCTCTTGCATACGGGCATACCGGTTTTACCGGCACGAGCTTCTATATCGATCCTGCAGCTGAAATCTCCGTGATTTTATTGACCAACCGGGTTTATTTTGGACGGCAAGACGCGATTATCCGGCTGCGCCCGCGCTTACATAATATTATCATGGCCAATTTGCCAGAAGAGTAAAGGAGGAAGAAGATGGCTCTGCAACAGAAAGTTGGCCGCTTATTGATTGCTGGATTTCATGGCAAGACGGTATCGAACGGCATCAAGCACTTGATCCATTCCTATCACATCGGCGGCGTCATTTTGTTCCGCCGCAATATCGGAACGCCGGCCGAAGTGTTGAAACTCACACGGAGCCTGCAAAAAGAAGCGAAAGATGCCGGGTACGCAGTGCCTTTGCTTGTTTGCCTGGACCAGGAAAATGGCATGGTCCGCAGAATCGGAGAGGGGACAACAAGCATTCCGGGAGCGATGCTGCTTGGTGCAACCCACGAACCGGATCTTGCCCAAAAAGCTGGAGCAATGACTGGCACAGAACTGAAAGCACTCGGCGTCAATTGGAATCTCGCTCCGGTAGCGGATATCAACAACAACCCGAAAAATCCAGTCATCGGTGTCCGTTCATTTGGCGAAAAAGCCGATCATGTAACGGAAATGGCAAAAGGTTTTATGGCTGGCATGAGGAGAGCAGGCGTCGCTTCCACACTTAAGCATTTTCCAGGGCACGGGGACACCACAGTGGATTCCCATCTGGATTTGCCGATTATCAGCCACGGGATGGAAAGGCTCCGTGAAGTGGAACTTGTGCCTTTCAAAGAGTGCATCGCCAGAGGGGCGGATGCCGTAATGGGCGCCCATGTCTATTTTCCGGCATTGGAAAAAGAAGAAAACACGCCGGCCACTTTATCGCATTCGGTGATCACCGGCCTGCTTCGGGAAGAGCTTGGATTTGATGGCGTCATCACAACCGATTGCATGGAAATGGATGCCATCGCAAAAGGCATTGGAACGGTGAAAGGCTGTGTGAAAGCAGTCCAGGCGGGAGTGGATTTGGTTATGGTGTCCCATCAGCACGATTTGCAGGAACAAGCAGTTCTTCAACTGGCGGAAGCAGTTGGAAAGGGCGTAATTGCTGAACAGCAAATTGACCAGTCGATTGCGCGGATTGAACAGATGATTTCAAACTATACAAATTGGGGAGAAATTGAGGCGGTACAGGAACTTCCTGCTTTGGTTGGATCTGAAGCGCATCAAAAGCAAATGAAACCGATTTACCAGGCCGGCGTTACGGTGATCGGGAACAAAGGAAAACCGATTGGAGCGGAAGACCGGGTTCTTTTAATTTCCCCAATGGATGGAGCCGGTTCTTTAGCCGAAAGCAAAACGTCAAGAACAGCGCTGCTGGCGGAGGCATTAAGGAAGCTTCATCCACTTGCAGAGTCTATTGAAGTTGAATTGGACGATGATGTGGAGGTTGCTGCTTTTTCCGATTCATTGAAATCTGCAGACCATGTGGTGGTGGTGACAATGGACGCTGTCCGCTTCGCAGCGCAGAGCAGACTGGTCAATCTCTTGATTGGCAGCGGCAAGCCGGTGGATGTCGTTGCTGTTCGCACGCCTTACGACGCAGCCATGTTTCCAGGGGCAAACCGAATCCTCTGTACGTATGAATATACGTTAGCCGCTTTAGAAATTGCGGCTGAAGTGCTGGTAGGGAAAACGGAAGCCAAAGGGAAGCTGCCCGTAACTTTGGAAATTCACAGCAAGCGCATTTGACGCTTTCCCCAAGCTGAAGTTTTTATTTGCGCGGCAAACATTTCTCCTATACTATTCAATAGAAGCAAAAAGCATGGGAATTTGGTTGGAGGTTTGTTCATGAAATCGTTGGTATCAAAAATAGAATCGAATTTGCCGCAGTTGTCTGAAGCGGAAAGGCGGATTGGCGAATATATCATCGAAAGGCCGGATGCAGTGCCCCACATGACCACCAAAGAGCTTTCGGAAAAATCGGGAGTGAGTGAAGCGTCGATCATCCGTTTCTGCAAATCGATTGGGATGGGAAGCTTTAAGACGTTTAAGCTAGCTCTTTTAAAAGACGTGACGCTGATGGATACGAATTTAACGGATTTTTCGGTTTTGCAGCAGAAGGATTCGCCTTATGACTTGTTCCACAAAATCATCCACGTCAACAAGTCGGCTATCGAATCATGCGCTGATTCAATGGATCGGAAAGAGCTGGCAAAAGCGGTGGAAGCACTTAAAGAAGCTGAGAAACTTGTCTTTTTTGGGGTCGGGGGCTCATCAACTGCTGCGGTCGATGCCCAATACAAATTCACGAAGCTCGGTTATCATTCCATCACATCACTGGATTTCCACTATATGCTGTCGCTTATCCCGCATTTGACGGAAAAAGACGTCTTTGTCGCCATCAGCACTTCCGGAAAAACAAAAGATGTCCTTGAATTGTCCCGTTTTGCCAAAAAAAGAGGGGCAAAGGTCATCGCCCTGACAAACATCAACAAATCTCCTTTATATAAAGAAGCGGATATCCGGCTTTGCACACCAAACGTGGAACAGGATTTCCGTATCGGCAGCATCTCGTCGAGAATGACGCAATTGACAGTAATTGATACGCTCTATATGAGCATGTTCCATCACATCGGCGAAAAAGTGGTGCAGAAATATTATGATGCGCGCAAGGAAATGGAAAGCTTACGAAGATAAATCAGATTTACTTTCAGTGACACCGCGTTAAGTGGTGTTTTTCTTATTTGCAGAATGAAATTAAATTTCGTAATATGAATAAATAGTATTGACTTAAAATTTCAAATAATTACAATAGATTTAAGAAATAAATTCCAAAAGGATGATCTGATGCTGGAAAATTTGTCTACAGAAAAAAGAAACCAGGAAACGATGCAGCTTGATGAAATGTCAACGGCGGAAATACTGGAAACGATGAACAAGGAAGATCAAAAGGTGCCGCTTGCGATTGCAGATGAACTAGCACAAATTGAGCTAGCGGTGGATGCGGTTATTGGGTCGTTCAAAGCGGGCGGCCGGTTGATTTATTTAGGCGCAGGAACGAGCGGGCGTTTAGGGGTGCTTGATGCGGTAGAATGCGGGCCGACATTCGGGATTTCACCAGAAGTGGTCATGGGATTTTTAGCCGGCGGAATGAAAGCGTTCTCAGAAGCGGTCGAAGGAGCAGAAGACAGCTTAGAGATGGGCCAGGAAGACTTGAAATCCATTAGGCTGACAGAGAATGATACGGTGATTGGCATTGCGGCAAGCGGCAGAACACCTTATGTGATAGGGGCTTTGCAGTATGCAAATGAAAAAGGGGCAAAGACAGTAGCGATTTCCTGCAATAAAAACGCTGAAATCAGCCAATGCGCCCGAATTGCCATCGAAATTGAAACAGGTCCGGAAGTGTTGACGGGTTCTACCCGGTTGAAAGCGGGAACTGCCCAGAAACTGGTGCTGAATATGATATCCACCGCTTCTATGATCGGCATAGGCAAAGTTTACGGCAATTTGATGGTGGATGTGCAAGCAACCAACTTAAAGTTGATTGAACGCTCCAAGAAAATCATCATGGATTCGGCGCAAGTCGACTATGATACGGCACAGCATTATTACGAAAAAGCGGATGGCCAGGTGAAGGTGGCAATCGTCATGATTTTGCTTGATTGCACAAAAGAAGAAGCGGAAGCGAAATTAACATCATCAGGCGGTTTTGTACGCAAAGCAGTATAGAAAACACAAAATCGGGAGAGCGGGGGACAGTATGAAAAAAGAACAAAAAATGACTCATGACATTCTCGAAAAAGTCGGGGGAACTGGGAATGTCCAAAAAATAGCGCATTGCATGACACGCTTGCGGTTGTCGCTAAAAGACGACAGCAAAGCGAATATCAATGAATTGAAAAGAATCGATGGGGTTATGGGAGTCATAGAAGATGACACCCTTCAAATTGTCGTCGGTCCAGGGACAGTCAATAAAGTGGCTGCTGAAATGAGCAAAGAAACAGGTCTGGCGATTGGGGAAGAAGCACAGGTTGATGAAAATGACATGGATTTCAGTGAACGCGCTGCTTTGAAAAAAGCGAATATGAAAGAAAAGAACAAAACGCCTTTCAAGCTTTTCTTGCGCAGAGTCGGAAATATTTTCATTCCGTTAATTCCAGGGCTTGTTGCATCAGGAATCATTAACGGAGCAGCTAACTTTGCTAAAAATGCAGGCGTGGATGCAACAGAAACGTGGATGCAGATCTTATTGCTGTTGGGAAGCACCGTGTTTACATACTTGGCTATTTTAGTCGGCTGGAATACAGCAAAAGAATTCGGGGGCACTCCGGTACTGGGAGCGATTGCAGGAGGAATCTTGTTCAACCCGCTATTGGCGGAAATAACGATTTACGGTGAACCGCTGGTCGTCGGAAGGGGAGGATTGTTTGGCGTCGTGTTTGCCGCGTGGTTGATGACATTCATCGAGAAAAAGGTCCGTTCGGTTATGCACAGCTCCGTGGACATTCTCTTCACACCGTTGATTACGATACTGATTGTCGGTTTCGTATCGCTTTACGCCATTGTTCCAGTCGCCGGCCTTTTATCCGATGGCATCACAACAGGATTAATTGCAATTTTGGACGTTGGCGGAGTGGTTGCCGGAGCCATATTGGCAGGATTCTTCTTGCCGCTTGTCATGCTGGGTCTTCATCATGGGTTGACGCCAATTCATCTAGAACTAATGAATACGTTGGGAAGCACCGCATTGCTGCCGATATTAGCGATGGCAGGAGCAGGTCAAGTAGGGGGCACAATCGCGATTTTCGTCAAGACCAAAAATCAGCGGTTGCGCAATATCATCAAAGGCGCGCTTCCGGTAGGTGTACTTGGAATCGGGGAACCGTTATTATATGGGGTCACCTTGCCATTAGGCCGGCCTTTCGTCACAGCTTGCCTCGGTGCGGCATGCGGAGGCGCATTCCAGGCAATCATGCATACAGCAGCACTCGGAATTGGCGTATCGGGCATTTCCTTGATTCCGTTGATCGCTGAAAACAAATATATCCTATACTTCCTTGGCCTAGTCGTCGCCTATACATTCGGCTTCCTCTTCACCTACCTCTTCGGCTTCAAAGAAGAAATGGCAGAAGGGATCTAAGAAAAGCGGAGGTGCCCGTCTAGCCCCGACAAGCGCTGGAGGACTTGAAGAACATGGCGCTTTTTGCCATGATCGGCAAGGCCGAAGCGACCTCGAGGGGCTGGGCACCGGAGCTAGACAACAAGAAAAGCGGAAACGGTCGTTCAGGTTCGACAGGCATAAGACGGACCGGCGAAGTGGCGCTTTTTGCCACACAGCCGGGTTGGCTTATGACCCGAGAACCTGACCGCTGGAGTCTGGCCAACAAGAAAAGCGGAGGTGCCCGTGTAGCCCCGACAAGCGCTGGCGGGCTCAAAGAAATTCATAACACCAAAAAAAGGGAGATGCTTCTCCCTTTTTTCTTTTATACAAAAGGAGGAGACAACATGCGCGGCATTTCTGTATACCTTGGCGAAGAGCCGATCAAAAATTTGGAACCTTATATTCAGCAGGTAAGAGAGAACGGATTTTCCTCGATTTTTACATCCCTGCATATTCCAGAAGAAAACCCATTGCTTTACAAAGAGCGGCTGAAAGAATTGGGAGCACTTGCTGTTAAATATGATTTTGAGCTGATGGCGGATATCTCTCCCAAATCTCTGGCCCACCTTGGCTTTGATTGGGAAAACGCGGATGGCCTGCTTGAATGGGGGCTAGCCGGTTTACGGATTGACTATGGAATTGAAGAAAAAAAGATTGCCGAGTTATCCGGAAAAATGAAAATCGCATTGAATGCCAGCACGTTAACGGTAGAAATTTTAGAGCGCTTAAAAACCGGCGGAATGCGGATGGAATCGGTTGAAGCGTGGCATAATTTTTATCCCCGTCCAGAAACAGGATTGGATAAGCACGAGTTTACGCGAGTGAACCAATGGCTGAAGCAGGCAGGCCTCACAGTAATGGCATTTGTTCCAGGTGATGGGCGGCGCAGAGGTCCGCTTTTTCAAGGGCTTCCCACTTTGGAAGACCACCGGAACTTCACCCCGTTTGCGGCATATCTGGACTTATTAAAAACAGAGTCAGTCGATAAAATCCTGATAGGCGACCCGGCCATCAGCGAAGAATCGATGGCGCAATTTTCGCTGTTTGATCAAGGCATTATCCAGTTGCGGGCAGAAGCGTTTGTAACGGATCCGGCATTATTGGAGCGGCTGGACACGATTCAGACCAATCGCTGGGATGCTGCGCGCGATTGTGTGCGCTCCATGGAATCAAGGGAATACGGGTTGATCGGGACTCATGCTGCCGCCCCTCAACATACCATTGAAAGGTTATGTGGAAGCATTACGGTCGACAATGAAAAATACGGGCGCTACCAAGGAGAAGTCCAACTGTTAAAGAGAGATTTGCCGGCAGATGAAAAAGTGAATGTTGTAGGAAGAATCGTCGAGCAAGATCGTCCGCTGCTGGCATCTATTCAAGGGGGCGTACGTTTTCAATTGAAATGGATATAAGAAAGCGGGAGGAGAATGCGGTTTTGCTGCTCCTCCCTTTATGCCTATACATGACAATTAAATTATTTAAATAATCTGATTATAAGCATTTAGTAATAGGTATAAATTAAAAAATATAGAAATAATTTCTAATTAACTACTTTTGGAATATTTAAAACTGTCAAATTTTTAGATAGTATTTAATAGCATCATAAAACAGTTAGACAAGGAGGAATAAAATGAAAACAAGCACTAAAAAGAAAGCGCTTTCAACCGCGGTGGCCTGTTCGCTTCTTGCTTCATCTCTTTTTGCTTCGCCGGCTTTGGCAGGGAACGCAAAACAATGGGACCAGCCAGGATCCATGGCTCCGGTACTTCATCCAGGAACAGCGAAAGCGGCAGGGATGGTCCAAAACCCATTGGTCCAAGTAGATGCAGCCATTGAAAAAGCGATTGCCGCTAAAACCATGCCTGGAGCTGTTGCGTTCGCAGCGAGGAGCGGCCACATTGTAAAGCACAAAGCTTATGGGCATGCTTCCCTTTATGCGGATGACGGATTCACTGAAGTGGAAAATCCGATCCAGATGGACGAAGACACGATTTTTGATCTTGCTTCCATCAGTAAAATTTTCACGACAACGGCTGCTATGAAGCTGTACGAAGAAGGGCATTTCGAGTTGGATGACCCGGTAGCCCTCCACCTCCCGGAATTTGCGGAAAATGGGAAGGAGCATGTGACGATCCGCCAACTGATGACCCATACATCCGGCTTCACGGCTTGGGTGCCGTTATATTCCCAAGGGCAAAATCGGGAAGACCGCATTCAATATGCATTGCGCTATCCGCTTGCCAATCAACCGGGCGAAAACTATACATACAGTGACTTAAACTTGATAACGCTTGGTGCATTAATTGAAAAGTTTTCAGGCAAGCGGCTGGATGAATTTATGAAAGAAGAAATTACACAACCGCTTGGCATGGCAGACACCATGTATAATCCGCCAGCTTCTTTGAAAAACCGTATTGCGGCCACTGAATATCAGCCGGCTCTTGGAAGAGGGATGGTATGGGGCGAAGTGCACGATGAAAATGCTTGGTCGCTCGATGGCGTTGCTGGCCATGCCGGTGTTTTCTCCACCGCAACTGACTTAGCGAAATTTGCCCATATGTTACTGAACGATGGACGGTACGGCAGCAAGCAAATTCTAAAACCTGAAACGGTGCGTCTGTTGGAAGAAAACCAAATTCCTGAGTTTCCTGGAGATGACCACGGTTTAGGTTGGGAACTGAACCAGGGCTGGTATATGGATGCGTTGGCTGACCCTTCGGCAGTTGGACATACCGGCTATACGGGAACAAGCATTGTCATCAATCGTAAAAACCAAACAATTGCGATTTTATTGACCAATCGGGTGCACCCGTCGCGCAACACCGTTTCCACAAATGGAATTAGAAGAGAATTTGCAAGAGCAGTGGCCGATGCCATACCAGCACCAATTCCTAAAAAAGAAGAAGCATGGTTTGCCGGATATGGAGATAACTTGGACAAAGAACTTCGCGCAGCGATTCCAGATGGGACCACTGAATTTTCATTTGATACGTGGTACCGGACTGAAAGCGGTTCAGACTTTGGTTACGTCGAAACATCCGCTGATGGCGTGACTTGGCAGCAAGTAAAAGCGCCTCTGACCGGCGACAGCTCCGACTGGGGAACTCAAACGATTAAACTTCCGGAAGGAACTGAGCATCTTCGGTTCCGCTACCAAACAGATGCTTCAGTCAATGGACGCGGCTGGTATATTGGGAATTTGAAAGCGGATGATCGAGAGATTTATCCAGAACCTCAAGACAATAGCTGGGTGCTAAGAAACTATTAATCTGATAGGAGGATGAGGAATGCCAAAAACTCAGAAACGGATACTATTGCCGCTGCTGATTTTAACACTTATTGCGTCATCGTTTTTTCCAGGCAGCAACCGTGCGAATGCGGAAACGGCTGTGAAGGATTTAATCATTCTGCAAAACGTTCCTGAAATCGAACTGAGCGGTACAGCGGACAACATCAACTTGGATGCGTTGCATGTCTATCACGACGGCCATTTCTTGCTGGCTTCACAAAATTTGGAATGGACTTCAACAAATAAAACCGTCGCTTCTGTAGACAGCGAAGGGTCGGTATCGGTTACCGGAAAACCTGGCAAAACGTTTATCACCGTTTCCGACGGTACTTATACGGATAAAATCGCTGTTGCCGTGAAACCGGATGCTGCTGCCAAAAGGGGCAAAGGAAAACCGGCGGTCAGTTCGAAGTTGGTGAAAAGCCAAGAAGCGCGTTATGACGTCATCGATTTTTCAATAGAAAACATGACCATGGAAGAAAAAGTCGGGCAAATGCTGATGCCTGATTTCAGAAACTGGAAAGGCAAAAATGTGACGGCAATGCTTCCGGAAATCAAAGCACTTGTGAAGCAATATCATCTTGGCGGCGTTATCCTTTTCAGAGAAAATGTCGTGACAACTGAACAGACTGCTAAATTGGTGGATGATTACCAAAAGGCTTCTGAGAAATACAATCTGCTGATGACGATTGACCAGGAAGGCGGAATCGTGACACGCCTTCAATCGGGAACAGATATGCCGGGAAGCATGGCGCTCGGTGCAACTCGTTCCGCAGATATTACCCGAAAAGTAGGGAATGCCATCGGCGAAGAACTTTCAGCGCTCGGCATCAATATGAATTTTGCTCCTTCTTTTGACATCAACCACAATCCCGACAATCCGGTAATCGGAGTCCGTTCGTTCGGCGAAAAGCCGGAACTTGTTGCTGAGCTTGGAGTGGCCTATACGAAGGGACTCCAAGAGTCAGGAACTGCTGCAACGGCGAAGCATTTTCCAGGCCACGGCGATACAGCAGTCGATTCGCATTTAGGCCTTCCGGAAGTGCCATATGATTTGGAACGGCTGAAGGCGGTAGAGCTATATCCGTTCCAAAAAGCGATGGAAGCGGGCATCGACGCTATTATGACGGCGCATGTCACGTTCCCGAAAATCGATAACACAACAGCGATTTCCCAAAAAGACGGAACAGAAATTAATATCCCGGCGACGCTTTCGCATAAAGTGCTGACTGAATTGATGCGCGAAGACATGGGCTATGAAGGCGTGATTTTTACAGATGCCTTGAACATGCAGGCGATAGCGGACCATTTCGGGCCGGTTGATGCAGTCATTCGTGCCGTCAAGGCCGGAAGCGACATCGTCTTGATGCCAGTCGGGCTTGAAAGTGTGGCAAATGGCTTGTACGACGCGGTGGAGTCAGGCGATATCTCGGAAGAGCGCATTGAAGCTTCTGTAGAACGCATACTGGCATTAAAGCTGAAACGCGGCATCATTAAAGAAGAAACGCCGCAGCCAATACAAGAAAAGGTGGCGAATGCACTTCAAGTGGTCGGTTCAGAAGAACATAAGCTAGTGGAAAAAGAAGCTTCCGAAAAATCCATTACACTTGTGAAAAATGAAGGGGTCCTTCCGCTTGCTCCAGCAGCTGAAGATTTGCTGGTTGTAGTTGGGAACATCTATTCAGATGAACTTTATTTTGGTTTGAAGGCCCGCCATGCCAATACAATATGGATTGAGAAAGACAACTTGCTGACAGAAGAAGAACTGGCACAAGTAAAGGCGGCGAAAGCGGTCATTGTCGGAACGAGAACGTCCACCGTGGCGCAGCGTTCACCCAACAGCGGCCAAATGAAGATGGCCAATCAGATTCTTGCGGCAACAGAAGCTCCGGTCGTTGCTGTTGGCATCCAAAATCCATATGACGTTATGGCTTATCCAAACGTCGATGCCTATTTGACGCAATACAGCTTCCGTACAGCGAGCTATGAAGCGATGGCTTCGACGATCTTGGGCGAACTGTCGCCGACCGGCAAATTGCCTGTCACTATTCCAAGTTTGAATAACGATGTCTTATACGAATATGGCCATGGACTAACTTATTGATTAGCGAGGAGAGAAAATGATGAAAAAATGGCTTGTAATGATACTCACTGCAATGCTCGTTTTATCTTCACTATCAATCGTTTTTGCGGATCACGACAAAGGCAATGGCAAATCCAAAGATAAAGGAAAAGGCCGCAAAGACTTAGCCATCGGCATTGAAGTCTTGCTGGACGAACAAAAAGAATTGATTGAAGGGAAAAATGTCGGATTGATCACCAATCCGACTGGCGTGGACAAAGAGTTGAATAGCATCGTCGATCTTCTGCACAACGATCCCGATGTGAACTTGACGGCGCTTTACGGGCCAGAACACGGAGTCCGGGGAGACGCGCAGGCTGGGCAATACGTGGACTACTACATTGATGAAGTCACGGGACTTCCTGTTTACAGCCTATACGGCAAAACACGGAAACCGACGCAAGAAATGCTTGAAGGCATCGACGTACTTGTTTTTGATATCCAGGATGTTGGCACGCGCTTCTATACCTACATTTATACGATGGCACTGGCGATGGAAGCCGCAAAAGAAAAAGGCATCCCGTTTATTGTTCTCGACAGGCCGAATCCACTTGGCGGGACAAAAGTGGAAGGGCCGGTACTTGATCCGGAATTTGCTTCATTTGTCGGACAGTACGCGATCCCGCTTCGCCACGGAATGACAGTGGGCGAACTGGCAAAGCTGTTCAACACAGAGTTTGGGATCGATGCTGAGTTGACGGTTGTGGAGATGGAAGGGTGGAAACGCGATTCTTATTTCGAGGAAACTGGATTGGAATTTGTTCCGCCATCACCAAACATGCCGACAGTGGATACGGCTTTGGTTTATCCGGGGACAGCGCTGATTGAAGGGACGAACCTCTCTGAGGGCAGAGGGACGACGAAACCGTTTGAATTCATCGGTGCTCCATTCGTCAACAGCACCGAACTTGCAGCGGAATTGAATGCATTGGAACTGCCTGGAGTCACGTTCCGTGCCGCTTCATTTACTCCAATGTTTTCTAAGCACTCCGGAAAACTTTCGCATGGAATTCAAGTGCATGTCACCGATCGCAAAACGTACAAACCGGTTGAAACAGGTTTGCATATCGTCAAAACGCTTCATGACCTGTATCCTGGACAAGTGGAGCTGACAGCGTTTTTCAACAACTTAATCGGCAACGAATGGATCAGCGAAGGCATCGAGAATGGCATGACCGTGGAAGAAATGAAAGAACGCTGGCAAGAGGATTTAAACGAGTTCCAAAAAGTGAGAGCAAACTATTTACTATATTGAAAAAAGAAAGGCTGAAGCTTTCGGGTCAGCCTTTTTCATGTTTATTCAAAAGGAAAAAGATCTTTTAAAATAAATGAAAGGGTTTTCAACTATTTACGAAATTGGTATAGACAACTATACAGGTGTTGGTTATAGTGAACTTAAACTTACATAAAGGAGTGGGGTCATTTGTTTAACTTTTTGCAACGAATAGGGAAATCATTGATGTTCCCGATTGCCACGCTTCCTGCTGCCGCTTTGCTTTTGCGGTTCGGCCAGGACGATTTGCTTGGCATTCCGTTTTTGTCTGCAGCAGGGGCGGGGATTATCGACAACCTTGCCATCATTTTTGCAATCGGCATCGCGTTTGGGCTTGCCCATGACAGCAACGGGGGAGCAGCGCTCGCTGGCGCCATCGCTTATCTTGTATTGACTTCGGCAATCGTAACAATCAATGAGTCGATCAATATGGGAGTATTTGCCGGAATTCTTTCGGGAATCGTCGGTGGGCTTTTATACAATAAATTCTATAACGTAAAATTTCCAGCTTGGCTGGCGTTTTTCGGGGGCAGGCGGTTTGTACCGATTATAACCGCAGCTACAATGACAGTTTTAGCTGGCTTGTTGGGCTATGCCTGGCCGCCGATTCAAGAGGGCATTGACGCAGCAGGCGACTGGATTTTGAACGCCGGCATGTTCGGGGTCGGGGCTTACGGTTTCTTGAACCGCCTGCTTTTGCCGACAGGGTTGCACCATGTTATCAACACAGTCGTGTGGTTTGATTTTGGAACGTTTACCGATGCGAGCGGCGAAGTCGTGCGCGGGGAAATCAACCGTTTCCTAAAAGGCGATCCGACAGCGGGGCCGTTCCTTTCCGGGTTTTTCCCGATTATGATGTTCGGGCTTCCGGCGGCTTGCCTTGCCATGTATATGGCAGCTAAAAAAGAACGCAAAGCGGCTGTCGGCGGAATGCTTTTCAGTATCGCTATTACTTCTTTCTTAACGGGTATTACGGAGCCGATTGAATTCTCGTTTATGTTCTTATCTCCGGTCTTATATGTAGTCCATGCGCTATTGACAGGCGTCGCCATGATGGTGGCGTTTGCTTTCGATATTCGCCATGGCTTCGGTTTCTCTGCCGGCGCGATCGACTATGTGCTGAATTTTGGCCTTGCCGAGAATCCGTTGTTGCTTTTGGTGATCGGACTTTTCACCAGTGTGATTTACTTTGCCATTTTCTACTTCCTAATCGTTAAGCTCGACTTGAAAACGCCAGGGCGGGAAGATGAAGATGAAGATATGGTCGAAGGAGACAGCATGGAACACGGGGCAGTTGGAACAGATGAAACAGACACAAGAGCGTATCAGACCATTGCGGCGCTTGGCGGCACCGACAATATCGTGGCTGTCGATTATTGCACGACGCGCCTTCGCTTGACCGTAAAAGACGCGGACCGGGTGGACGAAAGAGAATTAAAGCGTTCAGGTGCCCGCGGACTGATGAAAATCAATAAAACCAACGTCCAAGTAGTTATTGGGACAGCAGTTGAATTTTTGGCGGATGCCATGAAAAAACGCATCGCTAATGGCAATCCAGCACCAAATCAGCGGAACGATGTTAATTTCAAAAAGGCGGCGACGGCTGAAGAAGAAATGCCAAAAGAAATCTTGCCGGAGGATTTTGTAATGCCGGTAGACGGAAAAATTATTCCACTCTCTGAAGTGCCGGATGAAGTATTTGCACAAGGCATGATGGGGCCAGGATTCGCAATTGTTCCATCGGGCAATACGATCCATTCACCGGTAGACGGAAAAATTGTCAGCATCTTCCCGACAAAGCATGCCATCGGGCTGGTAACAGATACCGGTGTTGAAGTGCTGATCCATTTCGGCTTGGATACCGTGAATTTAAAAGGGCAAGGGTTTGATTTGCTGGTGGAAGACGGCCAGCTAGTGCAGCGCGGCGACGCGTTATTGAAAGTCGATATGGATTACGTCGGGGCGAATGCGCCATCGACCGTTACACCAATCGTTTTTACCAATTTAACCAATCAAAAACTTGAGATGTTGAAAACCGGCAATCAGCGCAAAGGCACGGCTTCTATCATCAAGGTACAATAATGACAAAACAAACCAGGAAATCCATTGTGATTTTCCTGGTTTTCCAAAGGAGGGGCTAAAATGGCTAACAGCATCTTGATTTCCAACATAACGATTGCCGATGCCTTGACTGGCGAATTCAACGGCGACATCTTTTTAAGAGGCGGCAAAATTGTCGAAGTGGCAACAAGGATTGACCGGACGGCGGATATCCACATCGATGCGGCCAATAAAAACTGGAGTGCTCTTCCAGGATTTGTTGACGTCCACATTCACGGGGCAGCAGGATTTGATGCGATGGACGCAACGGCAGAAGCATTGGGAGGAATAGCTGCTGCATTGCCGAATGAAGGGACGACAAGCTTTTTAGCGACGACAATGACCCAATCAGAAAATGCCATTGATGAGGCGCTGGAAAACGCCAGCCGCTTTACAGCCGGCGACGGCCAAGCGGAAATGCTCGGGATCCATCTGGAAGGGCCGTTCATATCAGCAAAACGGGCAGGCGCGCAACCGCTTGAGCACATCACGGCACCGTCAATCCAGCAGTTCGAGAAATGGCAGGAAAGGAGCGGCAACCGCATCAAATTGGTGACCGTTGCATCTGAAGCAGAGGATGGGCTGGAATTTATCGAAGCCGTTTCCAAAAGCGGCGTGATTGCTTCCATTGGCCATACTGACGCGACGTTTGAACAAGTGCAGGAAGCGGTAAACAAAGGGGCGAGCCACGTAACCCACCTATACAACCAAATGAGCCCGCTGCACCACCGGAATCCCGGAGTGGTAGGCGCTTCCTTGCTGGAAGATGCATTAACTGTCGAAGTGATTGCTGATTTCGTTCACAGCCATCCGCAAGCAGTGGCACTGGCTTTCCGCCAAAAAGGCGCAAGCCGAATGGTCCTTATCACGGACGCCATGCGGGCAAAAGGGCTCGCGCCTGGGGTATATGACCTTGGCGGCCAGGAAGTCCAGGTAACGGAAACCGACGCGAGGCTTTCGGACGGGACGCTGGCAGGCAGTATTTTAACAATGGAGGCGGCGGTGAAAAATGTCGCTTCTGTTACCGGCTGCACGCTTGCCGACCTGGTGGCGATGACATCAGCCAATGCAGCGAAGGAATTGGGGCTAGAACACAAGGGTAGCATTGCAGCAGGAAAAGACGCCGACATTACCATTCTTGACGAACAGTTCAATGTGCAACTGACCATCTGCAGAGGAACCATCGCTTATTCGAAGGAGGAGTTGTCATGAACGTCCACGTATATAAAGATTTTGAAACATTGAGCAAGGAAGCGGCAAAACGGGTCGAACAGCAAATTGAGGAAAATAGCGCTTCGGTTTTGGGTTTGGCTACAGGCTCCACACCAGTTGGCCTTTACCGGAAAATGAGCGAAGGCGTCAAAAAACGCGGCATGTCTTACCGGAACATCCAAACGATCAACTTGGATGAATATTTAGGGCTCGACCCCGAGCACCCTAGAAGTTACCACACATTTATGGAAGAGCATTTATTCAAGCACATCGATATCCCGGAAGAGAATCGGCATTTGCCGAACGGCAAGCCGGAATCGGTGGAAGAAGAATGCCGCCGCTACGAGCGGCTGATTGACTCTATCGGACCGATTGACCTGCAGATTTTGGGCCTTGGAACAAATGGCCATATCGGATTCAACGAACCCGGAACCGAAGAGGACGAAGAAACGCATTGCGTCAAATTGGCGGATTCGACGCGTGAAGACAATGCCCGTTTTTTCGGCTCGGTCGATGAAGTGCCGACGCATGCCATTACGATGGGAATCCGCTCGATTTTAAAAAGTAAAGAAATTCTTTTACTGGCTTCCGGCAAAAACAAAGCGGAAGCGGTAAAGACGCTTCTCGAGAAAAAAGTGACAAAAGATTTCCCGGCTTCGTTCTTATGGAACCACTACAACGTCACGCTTATGGTGGACCAGGAGGCGTACGGGCTTGTAAAAACAGAGGGGCGGTGAATGCGATGGTAGACAAACAATCGCCGATCCCGATTTATGCACAAATTGAAGAACAGCTGAAAAACCAGATTTCAGAAGGCAAATTTCCGCCTGGCGCAGCCATTCCGTCAGAACGTGAATTGACGGAAACGTTTGGCGTCAGCCGTATGACCGTACGCCAGTCGATCACCAATTTAGTGAATGAGGGCTTGTTGTACCGGGAAAAAGGGCGCGGAACGTTTGTCGCTGCACCGAAAGTCGAACAACCGCTCAGCGGCATGACGAGCTTTACAGAAGACATGCTGTCCCGGGGCATGGCGCCGAGCAACCAATTGGTGAAGTTTGAAAAAAGGCAGCCGGATAAAGGGATAGCTGAGCAATTGCAGATTATGGAAAGCGACGAAGTTTATTTTGTGGAGCGGATCCGCTACGCTGACAACATCCCGATGGCGATTGAACGAACGTATTTGCCGGTAAAACTTTTTCCGGAACTCCGGGAAGAAGCGCTGAAGGAATCGCTTTACAAGTATGTCGAACAGACGGCGCAGCTCAAGATCGCCGGAGCTGTGCAGCGAATGGAAGCGTCGCTGGCCAAAAAGGAAGAAGCCGAACTGCTCCATGTAGAAGCGCCGTTTGCTGTATTGGTCATCGAACGCGTCAGCAGACTGGATAACCAGGTGCCTTTTGAAGTCGTCCGCAGTACGTACCGGGCCGACCGTTATAAGTTTACGAGCGAAATCCAGCGTTGAGTGAAAAGAGCTGAAGAACTTTCTTCAGCTCTTTTTTTGATTTTGCGGCTGGCGCGGCAAAGTGGTTCTTCTGCTGCCTGCGTAAAGGTTTAAGGGCAGCTCGAAGTGTTCACGTGACAGACAAATTTTTAATATTATACGGATTGCAAAATAGACTTTTGGAAGGAGTCAATGCTATCCTAGAGACATTGGCTGTTAACTAATAGAAAGAAGCCACAAAAAGGAGAGAGTGTAACATGATCGAAAAAAGCTATAAAATCACAAGCCCCGAAGGCCTTCACGCGCGTCCAGCGTCTGCACTAGTCCAAGCAGTGTCACCGTTCGCGGCAGATGTGAAACTCGGATACAAAGAAAAGCAAGTCAACATGAAATCAATCATGGGCGTTATGTCACTTGGCATCGCAATGGGCGGAGAAATCCAAATCGTTGCAGATGGTTCTGACGAAAATGCACTTATGGCTAAAGTAGACGAAGTTTTGGTTTCACAAAACATCGCTCAATAATACAGGTTTCATGAAAGCGCCAACCCCTTGGCAAAAGGGGTTGGCGCTTTTTGTTTTGGGAAAAAGGAGAAGTTCATGAAGACAGGCGGGTTTGTCATGTGAGAAACGCAGAAGTTCATGTAGCAACTGGAAAAGTTCATGTAGAATTCATCAAAGTTCATGAAGAAGCCGTCAAACTTTATGAAGGAAATTCTTCCAGCCTGTTTGTTTCAAACCTGAAAATTCCCTGTAGTAAAAGTCTTCGCATATTAGAAAACCATTTTGATAAGTCCAATTTTGCATATATCAACAAACAACATTTGGCCTCCACTTTCCCTGAAAAGCGAGATATACTTATAAATAAGAATTGATTTTGCAATTATCTGATAAATGTTTTTGCACTTTTATGAAGAAAGGAGGTAGTTAAAAATGGCCTTGGATCAAAGGAGCCACGCTTTGTTATCTTATTTGGCGCAAACGCAAGGATATGTTCCACTCGAAGAAATAACAGAGAAATTTAACATTTCACGTCGAACCATCTATTACGACATTGATAAGATAAATAGCTGGTTAAAAGACAATAATCTGCCGGCTGTTCAGCATGTGAGATCTGCGGGTTTTCATCTGGAAAAAGTGGCGGCAAGCCATATTCCAGAGAAGTTGGGCGTCTTGAAAAGTTGGCATTACGAATATTCTGGAAAAGAACGAAAAGCTTGGCTGACCATTTACTTGATGACCCGAAATAAGCCGATGTATTTGGAAAATCTGATGGAAAAATTGCGGGTTAGCAGAAATACCACGATCAACGATATAAAAGCCTTAAAAAAAGAGCTGGTACGATTCAATCTCCAGTTGGAATTCGACCGGAAATCGGGTTATGTGCTGATAGGGAAAGAAGAAGACAAGAGAAAAGCCCTTGTTTTTTACCTGGAACATGCGTTGCCAAAGCGAAGCTGGCAAAACTTGCTGGTGCAGCTTCCAGCCATTTTATCCAACAATGACAGCCTGGATTTTTTAGGGTTTGAGAAACTGCTGGCAGTCGAGCGCATTGTGTCAGAAAGCGAACAGGAACTGAATGTCCAGTTCACCGATGAATTTCTTCACAGTTTTTCTTTCCGGCTGCTGCTTTTCGGCAGGAGGCTTGCACAGGGCCAAAAAGTCGAAGTGGATGAAATTGAAAAAAAGGTGCTAAGTGACTTAAAGGAATATAAAGCAGCTCAAAAGATTAGTGAAGAATTAACTCTCATATTGGAAGTGGAGTTTCCGGAGGATGAAATTTTCTACATCACCAAGCACCTTTTGAGTTCTAGGGTCCAGTTTTCAGAGCTCCGGCTTGAAAGTGGAAGCAATCAAGATTCGAAAATACTGGCCAAGATAGTTTCAGACATGGTTACTGATTTTCAAAAGTATGCCTGCATCTTGTTTGAAAATCGCCAGGAAGTTGAAGCCAACTTGCTGCTTCATGTAAAACCGGCTTACTATCGTGTCCTTTATGGAATCGAAGCAGAAGACAGTATGACCGATTCCATCAAGGAAAAATACCCTGATATTTTTCAACTCAGCAAGAAAGTTTCCATTCACTTGGAACGGGCGACGGAGAAGCCGATAAACGATAACGAGATTGCACTGATTGCTGCTCATTTTGGAGGTTGGCTAGAGAGAACAGGAGTCAAGCCTGCAAGCAGAAAAAAAGCCCTCCTTGTCTGCACTTCTGGAGTCGGCACATCCCGGCTGCTTCAGCATCAGCTCGAGGAGCTATTTTCAACAGTAGACATCATTGGCTGCGTTTCCATGCGCGATTATGAAAAAGATCAAAGCGATGCCGATTTTATCATTTCAACGATTCCCATTGCTGAAAAAGAACGTCCGGTGTTTGTCGTAAACCCGATTTTGGCGGAAGCGGAAAAAGAAAGTCTTTTAAAAAAAGTGAATGCCTTGATGGAGACGGTGCCTCAGCCGCGTAGTTCAGTAGAAGCTGTCTTAGACATTGTGCGTAATTACGCAGATATTAAAGACATCCAAAATCTTGAGCGGGAGTTGCGCCAATATTTTTATCAGCCGCAACGTACTGCCGAAGCAACTAAGCCTGAATTGGGGGCCTTGCTGCGAAAAGAACATATCCAGACAGTGAAAGCCATAGCGGATTGGCGGGAAGGCATACGTCAGGCAGCCGCCCCTTTATTAAAAGGCGATTTCATTAGCGAAGGATATGTTCAAGCCATGGTCCACGCTGTTGACACTATGGGCCCATATATTGTCATTTCGCCAAAAGTGGCGATTCCGCATGCACGGCCTCAAGACGGTGTAAAGAAAATCGGGATGAGTTTGCTGCGTGTCGAGCAAGGTATTTCTTTTTCAAATCAAGAAAAGCATCTCGTCCATTTAATTATTGTACTAGCCGCTATTGATGGGGACAGCCACTTGAAAGCGCTTGGCCAATTGGTGAAAATACTGAACGATGCAGAGGTTAAAGAGGGGTTTCTAGCCGCAAATTCGCCTGACGAAATTCATGGGCTTCTCCTAGCCCATTCGCATTAAAAGCTCCGACTACATGAATCACAGAAAGGAATATGGATATGAAGTTTTTGGAGAGAAACCTTATCGCTTTAGATGTTGACGTGAGTTCACCGGAAGAAGCCATACGTGTAGCCGGCGGCCTGCTTGTTTCTGAAGAACTTACTGAGCCTCGTTATGTAGACGCCATGCTTGAGTCTTATCAAAAGAATGGCCCTTACTTTGTTCTAGCGCCTCAAATTGCAATGCCGCATGCCAGACCGGAAGATGGGGTAAAAGAAGCATCGGCATCCTTTGTCAGACTCCAAAAGCCAATCGCTTTCGGAAGTGAGGCAAACGATCCTGTTCAATTGGTTTTTGCTTTAGGGGCATCCTCAAGCGATGAACATCTACTATTGATGAAGCAATTGGTTATGCTGCTGAACAATCCGGCTCATGTCGAAAAGTTAAAGCAAGTAACAAGCTATGAAGAAATACAAACATTGATTGGGAGGAATGAATAATGTTGAAAATTTTATGTGTATGCGGATTAGGGCAAGGAACAAGTTTGATTTTACGGATGAACGTTGAACAAGCACTCGGTGAAAAAGGAATAACGGCTGACGTTGAGCATATTGACGTGTCAGCAGCTTCAAGCATGGACGCTGACTACATCTTCACAAGCAACGAACTCGCGGAAAGTTTACAAGGGCATACTGGAAAAATCATTATTGTAAACAATTATTTCGACATGACTGAAATCAATGAAGCAATTGACAACAATATTGAACAGTAAAGATCCAGAAGAGAATGCAGTTGTGAATAGAAAGGCAGGATAAACGGAAAAGGGGAAATAACAATGGATATTATCTTTTGGTTGGCGGATAACGTATTTGGGACGCCCGCTATATTGCTAGGGATTATTGTCTTGATCGGTTTGCTGCTTCAGAAAAAAACAGTCAGTCAACGAATTAGCGGAACTTTCAAGGCGATCATTGGGTTCTTGATCATCAGTGCCGGCGCTGCGATTATCGTCGGGGCGTTGACCGTTTTTGAACCATTATGGAAAGAAGTGTTTAACCTTACAGGAGATTCACTAGGCCAATACATGGGGCAAGAGTTATTCAACACTGAATATGGAAGCGCTGTCACACTGGCCATGACTCTTGGATTTTTGATCAACGTACTCTTGGCGCGCTTCACTAAATTGAAATACATTTATTTGACGGGCCATATGATGTTTTGGACAACCACAATCTTTGCCGGGATCGCTGTCCATACGTCGCCAGATGTTTCGTTTTGGCGCCTGGTTATTTTCTTGTCCCTTATCATGGGAATTTATTGGACAGTCCAGCCAGCGCTGACGCAACCGTTCATGCGCAGAATAGTGGGCAATGACAATATCGCGTTGGGCCACACGTCTGCTTCTGTTGCGCTTCTTTCCGCATGGGGAGGAAAACTTTGGGGCAACAAAGAAAATGACTCCGAAAAAATAAAGCTTCCAAAAGGCTTGGAATTTCTTCGGGACTCCAATGTCATCACTGCATTAACAATGGGATTATTGTTTCTTTGCGGGGCTATCATCATTTCCTTTAAAGACACCCCGGGGGCACAAGAATTGCTGGCCAGTTCAGGAAACCAAAACTTTATTGTCTATGCGATTATTCAATCGTTCACTTTCACAGCGGGGATTGCTGTTGTCTTGACCGGAGTTCGCATGTTTATCGGGGAAATTGTGCCAGCCTTTAAAGGGATTGCCACAAGAATCGTACCGGGTGCAAGACCGGCACTCGACAACCCGATTGTTTTCCCATATGCTCCAAACGCAGTTATTCTCGGGTTTTTGGGCGCATTTGTAGGCGCTCTTATATGGCTCGTCATTTTGGGCAATACAGTAGGCTATGTTTTTGTTCCCACAATGATCGTTTTGTTCTTCCATTCTGCTTCTGCAGGCGTCTTCGGGAATTTGACTGGAGGCGTACGCGGTGCAATTATGGGCGGTTTTATCACAGCGACGGTTGTTGCCTGGGGCCAGTTCCTGGCAGTGAAAATGCTGCTTGCCGGAACCATTCCTGACACGGCAATGTGGGCGGCGGATTCAGATATGTTCATATTAGGTCCGGTCATCCGTTTGCTGGCTCAACTATTCTTATAATAAATGCATAAAGAGGCGCTTCTCTGCCTCTTTTTCTTATTACTTATGACGATAAAAGGAGAGGCTAATTATGAGTTTTATACGAACGCTGCGCGGAGACATTAAGCCAGAAGAACTGGGATTTACGTATTCTCATGAACACATTGTGTGCAGGCCGGCTTACTGGGTAGAGAAAAACGCGGATGATTTATTGCTGGATGACAAAGAAAAATCAAAACTCGATGTTTTGGATTTTAAAAATCACGGCGGCCGATCGATTGTAGATGCGACCGCAATCGATTACGGCCGGGACGTTCAAGCAGTTAAAGAAATCTCGGAAGAACTGGACATTCACATTGTTGGCACAGCAGGTTTTAATAAAAGCTTTTTATGGGACGCTAATATTAAAGCAGAATTGAAACCGGTATTAGGCGACTACCGGACGTACAGCGATTGGATTGAAACAAAAAGCATCAACGAATTGACCGATTTTGTCATCAAAGAAGTAGAGGAAGGTTTAGAAGGAACGCCGTATAAAGCAGGGCAAGTGAAATTTGGGACAGGCTATAACCGCATTACTCCGCTTGAAGAAAAAACGCTGCGAGCCGTGGCAAGAGCACATTTGGAAACAAAAGCGCCGCTGCATTCCCATACTGAAGCAGGTACCATGGGATTGGAACAAATTGAATTGCTGCAAAGCGAAGGTGTCGACCTTTCTTATATGAGTTTTGGCCATATGGATCGAAACCCAGATCCTTATTATCATGAACAAGTGGCTAAAACAGGTGCTTACTTGAGTTTTGACGGAATCGCAAAAATTAAATACGCACCGGAAAGCACGCGGATCCAATGCATTTTGGAACTAGTTAAGAAAGGTTATGAAAATCAAATCCTTGTCAGCGGAGACACTGCCCGGAAAACCTATTACAAACATTATGATTATGGGCTTGGACTGGAATACATTATAGCGAAATGGGTTCCAAGATTTATCGATGACGCAAACCGCCAAGGGTTTGACGGCGAAAAACTAGCCCATAAATTCTTTGACGAAAATCCGGCGCGATGCTTTACGTTTAATAAATAGGAGGTGGCCCGCTTTGATTTTCCAAAATGAAAATTCATTTGAAGTGAAAGGGAAGATTGAAAAGAGCGGTGTGGCGATTTTGCCAATTGGCGCCGTTGAAGCGCATGGTCCGCATCTTCCTTTGGGAACAGATAATTATCTTGCGGAAAGCTTAGCCGCAAAAGTTGCTGAAAAAACTGGGGCATTTGTGTTGCCCACGCTGCCTTATGGACAAGTTTGGAGCTTGAAAAACTTTCCCGGGAGCATTAATGTCAGCAATGAATCGTTAATTAGTATATTGGTGGATATTGGAGTTTCACTGCATCAGCAAGGTTTCAGTATGTTCGTGATGGTCAATGGCCATTTAGGCAATGCTGTTGCGCTAAAAGAAGCAGCCAGAAAGCTGTACAGTGAAATTCCGGAACTCAAAGTGCTTTATTTGTTTTATCCAGGAGTCAAAAAGGTGACCGACGAAGTGAGGGAAACCCAATCGGCGCATGCAAGTTATTTTCATGCCTGTGAAATTGAGACGTCTTATATGCTTTACTTGGCGGAGGAGTATGTTGATATGTCGAAAGCGATTACGGATATACCGGTTATTCCGCCAAGCGCTGATATTACCCCGACCCCTTGGGAAGAATTTACGGATTCAGCGGTTCTTGGAGACGCGAAACTCGCGACAAAAGAAAAAGGTGAAAAAATCATTAGCGTGGCGCTTGAAAACATGGTGGCACTGATCAATGAAATGAAAGCTGAATTCAAGCAGAATTGAAAAACGGGAGCTGATGGAATGCTGAACGATTATTTCGCACGAGCAAAAGAACGGATTGAGCTAGTAGAAAAAACCGAAAAAACAAATATGCTGGAAGCAGCCCGGAAAGTGGCAGAGGCGATTCAAAGGGGCGGCATCATCCAATTGTTCGGCTGTGGCCATTCGCATATTTTAACGGAAGAAGTGTTCTACCGGGCGGGGGGCTTGGTCCCGATGAAGCCGATTTTTGTGGAACCGCTAATGCTGCACGAAGGCGCATTGACTTCTTCGCAATTGGAACGAAAAAATCAATACGCTGAAAGCTTTTTGAACGAACAGGATTTCCGGGAAGAAGACGTGGTGTTTGTCTTGTCGACTTCAGGACGCAACCCGGTGCCGGTTGATGTGGCCCAATTTGCCCGTGAAAAAGGGGCGTATGTCATCGGACTGACTTCACTGGAATATTCTAAGAGCCAACCATCGCGCCATACGAGCGGCAAGTATTTATTCAACTCGGTGGATCTCGTCATCGATAATCATTCGGTGAGCGGTGATGCCATTTTGTCTTACGAGAAAGTGAAAGTGCCGTTTGGTCCGACTTCCACAGTCGTCGGTGCTGTGATTCTGAATGCGATCTTTGCGGAAGGGATTCAAATACTGGCGGACAGCGGCGTGGAACCGCCGATTTTCCTCAGCGGCAATATCGACGGAGCCGACGGCCACAACAATGCGCTTGTGGAAAGATACCAGGGGCGGATTCCATTATTGTCTTAAGTCTATATAAAACTAAATGGGAATCGCGCCACACCCGTGGAAACGCGAATGGTCGGGACCCTGCAGCCGTGCTTTTGAACGGACGAGGAGGCCAGAGGTTCGCCCGCAGGAAAGGGCTCGCATTTCCAGCTCTTTATCTTGAACACATCATGCCTGTAAAGCCTGCACCGGAAAATTCCGGCTGCGGGCTTTTAAAATTCCATTGATAACCAGTATAATGGTAGAATCTCGGTAGCGCTTTATTCAATTACAAGAACAAAAAAGGTGGGAGCAGCAAGATGTATGTATTAGGGATTGACGGTGGAGGCACAAGAACGTCTGGAATTGTGGCGGATGAAAAAGGGAATATCTATATGCAAGTAGCCACTGGCCGAAGCAACCCCAATACATTGTCACAACGGGGATTCGAACAAGTAATGAAAGATTTGTTGCTTGGATTGAAACGGCAAAACGAAGAAATTTACAAGCAAATCGCTGTCTGTTTCGCTGGGATTGCGGGAGTCGATGAAAGCCGGCGGACGGCGGAAGTGAGCGAATTGCTGAGAGGCTTTTTGCCCGAAGATGCGATATTGATTGTCCAAAATGACGCCATCAATGCCTTGCATTCCGGTACAGTCGGCGAAGCGGGCATCGTCCAGATCTCAGGGACAGGCGCCATCACGTTTGGCATCAATGAACAGCAGAAGGAAGTCCGGGCAGGAGGATGGGGCTTTTTGTTTGATGAAGGGGGAAGCGGTTTTGCAATCGGCAAAGCGGCGCTCCGGGCGGTTTTCAAGGAATACGATTTGCGGGGTTCGGCAACTTCACTGACAGGCAGGCTATTGGAGCATTTTCAGGTCGAAGAAGTAACGGAAATCATTAACCAAGTTTACGGCCAGGAATATGCACGTGCTGTGATTGCGCCGCTAGCTCCATTGGTTGTGGAAGAAGCGGGTGCTTCAGATGAAATTGCACAGCGCATCTTGGTTAATGCGTGTGAAGAAATGCTTCAGAGCATCGAAACGTGCCACCGGCAATTGTTTGAACCAGATCATCCAACAACCATTATTCTGGCAGGCGGCGTTTTTTCCGATTGGCCGCTGTTCAGCAGCATATTTAATGGATTGGCAAAAGATACGCTGCCGAACGTCAATTTCCGGCCGACGCAGATTGCCCCAGTTGCAGGGGCAGTTGTCGCCGGATTGAAATCGCAAGGAATGGCGCCGGCAGATACATTTGTCCGCCGGATCAATGAACAGATTGATCAGGAAGTGAACGTTTAGGACTTAACGGGAGCCGGTTTTCCATTTCTTTAACAGCCAAATGGCCAAGGAAAGGACTAGGACCGCCGCAAGGATGCCGAACTGGTAATTGGCGGAGACGTTTTGCGTATAGCCGTAAGCAGCGGCGATTTCCAAAAAGACGGCTGGAACCTTGCCGATGGTGCTTGCAAGCGCAAAGCGCCAGGCGGATATAGCGGTCAACGAAGCGCCAGCGGTAACCAGCCCGGATGGCACGAACGGAATCAGCCGGAACCCGATGACCGACCAGAAGACGCGTCCGGTCGGCTGGCTTTGCAGCGTTTGAAAGAAACGATGAGATCGCCATGCCGGATTCAGTTTTGAAAAACCTAGGCGGTATAGGTGAAAACCAAGAATCGCACCGAAGATTTCTCCGGACAACGACAAAAACGTGCCGGCCAATAAGCCGAACGAATTGATGTTAAGCGTCGTCACGAAAAAGCTCGGGATGAATCCGAAAGCGCCAATCGCCATATTCAGTAAGAGCAGCAGGAAAAACTCTGCAGCAAGCGGTAAACTCATCATAGTTTGTTCCTTTCTAAAAAAAGATTGCGCAACAGCGGACGAGTTTCCGCTGTTGCGCAATCCTGGCGATTCTCGACTGGCTTCCTTAGTCCATTACATCATACTTCTGCACGCTTCTGCACATTTAAAGCAAGCATCCGCGCAAATTTGGCAATGTTCGTGGTCGTGCTTTCTGCATTCATTGCCGCAGGCGTCGCAAATCAAAGCACAGACAGTAGCGATTTCTGAGACAAACGGCGATTTTCTCGAGACAGCTTGTGCCAAAAACGCACACGTGTCCGCGCATTCACGGTCCAAACGGATGCATTCCGCCATCATCTTGACATCGTCTTCAGCTAAACAAGCGGTGAAGCAATTGTTGCAGGCCACCATACAATTTTGCAAGCTTTGAATAAATTCGAATTGCTGTTCAGGAACCATTCCAAAAACCTCCATTTCAAATTTTTCAGTACATACTTTAACTTCCCGCTCCTTTTTGTTCTAAACAGCAAGCACTTTGCAGGAAAAATATTATTTAGAGCGAGAACCGGTTATGCTAGGATAGCTATAAAAGATTAGGAGGGATTTTGGTGTTCATACATAAGATTGATGAAGATTTATCCCTGCGGCTGGTTGAAATGCGGGACGCCAAACGGATTTTCGAGTTGACCGACCAATCGCGGGACTACCTGAAAGAATGGCTTCCTTGGCTGGATTACACGCAAAAACCTGAAGATACCGAAGACTTTATCAAAATGGGCCGGACGAATTTCGTCGAAAGCAGAAGCATGAACACGGTCATCCTTTATAAAGGTGAAATTGCAGGTCTCGCAGGCTTCAACGAAATCAACCAGTCGAACAAGACCGCCAAGATCGGCTATTGGCTCGGACAGGATTTTCAAGGCAAGGGCATCATGACACGTGTAGCAAAAGCGTTGACCGACTATGCCATCAATATCCTGGAAATGAACAAAGTCGAAATCCGGGTCGCTGCAGAAAACAAAAAAAGCCGTGCCATTCCTGAGCGCCTGGGATTCGCGGAAGAAGGCACCATCCGGCAAGCCGAGTGGCTTTATGACCATTACGTCGACCACGTGGTGTACGGAGTGCTTGCAGAAGAATGGAATAAAGGTAAAAAGTAAAAGCAGCGGACTTCCGCTGCTTTTTTTAGATTGACGAGAAAGCTGGCTAGCGGAATAGCCGTCCAACAATTACTGGAGTTTCTCAACAAACTAGAAAACCAATCGACCTCCGCTGGTTTTTGTTTACATATATTTTTCCTCAAGCTCCTTCAGCAATCCGTTCGGGAAGTTTCCTTCATTAAGCTGGGTCAATGCCGAGTGGAACGCTTTTAGGCTGTGGGCGACCTGGTTGCCGGACAGAATGCCCAAACGGACAGCCTCTTCAAATTCGTCGATGTCGAGAACCTGGTAGCTGCCATCGGGCCTGACAGAAATATCGATAAACAAATCGTAGACACAAAACACATCCGGTTTTAGTTCCCTGATATCGACGACATCGATAAGCCACCACGGATGTTTGGACTTGAAATTCAGCGAGAACTGCAGGCCTTCCTTGATCAAGTAGATGATGAGGAATTTCCTATTGCTTTCAAGAGGAGGCAGTTCGACCAGTGTGGAAGCATTGTACCTGATAAAACGATTCGGTTTTTTTGTATTCCGCGCATAGCGCTCTTTTTCATCACGGTAGCGTTCGATGACGCTCTCCCGATTTTTCCGGATGTCCCGCGCATACTCCAGTCCGCCATGTTCTCTTCCTATGTGGTTCCAAAAAATCAGCAAGTCCATCGCTACCTCCCAGCCCTTTCAGTGTGCTGGGCAAAGCTCATTCTTGCCATTGCCGTGTGGACGAGAATCGCTGAAACGATGGCGGTCAAAGCCCCGGCAATGACGTCAGCAGGGTAATGGACACCCACCCAGATGCGGGAGACGCCGACTAAGACGCCGAGCAGCATCCATAGCCACCCGAAGCGCTTTGAAAACAAAGCGAACGTCGTGCACAGCGAGAAGAACAAAATGGTGTGGTCACTTGGAAACGAATTTCCAACTGTTTTTTCAACCAGCTGGTTGACGTTCGGCAGTTCGGCAAACGGCTGAAGGTTGGAATGCAGCTTAGCAACACCAATCCGCAAAATTAGAGCAGCAATCACCGTTAAAAGCGCCGCTAAAACAAGCCGGCGGTTGCGGAATTTCGGCACAAATAAAAACAGCCCAATCGGCACAATCATTAAGTAAAGAAAAAATTCCGCAATAAAAACGAACGCCGGATTGAGTGCAGGAAAAGCTTTTCCGAGGTCGTTGACCACCCGGAAAGCGTGGATATTAAGTTCTGAAAATAACATAAAGAAACTACCGCCTTTTTAGAGTTATGTCTGGAAAATCATACAAAATAAGAGGATAATCTATTAATAGACAGAATCATCCGAAATTTAGTCAGGTTAGAGGGGGAGCTTTCTTGTTAGGGTATTACAGCAGTTTGTCATCGGAAGTTTACGATCGCGATAAACCGGTCGGCAGTTCATTTGGAGATATAGAATATTATACGGAACGTTTAGCGGCTTGCACAGGGCGTATTTTAGAGCCGGCCGTTGGGACAGGACGGCTGCTTGTGCCGCTATTGGAAAAAGGGTTCCAAGTGGACGGCTTTGATGTATCTTCGGACATGCTGGCAATTTGCCGGGAAAATTGCCAGAAAAGAGGGCTTGCGCCGCAGTTGTTCGAAGCGGAGATGGAATCTTTCTCGCTCGATGAAGAATACGGGGCCATCGTGATTCCAACAGGCACATTTTTGTTGTTGCATGAGCGCGAAAAGTCGTTCCAAGCGCTGCAAAATTTCCGCCGCCATTTAGCGGACGGGGGCAAGCTGATCGTCGATGTATTTTTGCCGGGCGAACTCGAACTTGGGAGGCCGTCCATCCGGAAATGGGATTTGGAAAATGGCGATGTCATCACGTTGGAATCTCAAATCGTCGAAGTGGACCCCGTCAAGCAATACCGCATTTCCCAGGCTCGCTATGAAAAATGGCGGAACGGCAAGTTGATTCAGACGGAACTCGAACGTTATCCGCTGCGCTGGTACGGCGTGGAAGAATTTCGGATGATTCTTGAGCATATTGGATTCAGGGATATCATTATCTCGGCAGATTACAAGTTCGGGGAATACCCGACCCGTGCCGGACAAACAATCACGTTTGAAGCGGCGGCAAGTAAAAAAGGATAAGAAGCGCTGACAGCCAATCGATATACAATACCATTCTCGAAGCATATTCATGTAGCAGGGGGTTGTTCAGTATGGAGAGGGATATTCAAGCTTTGATATCAAAAATGTCTTTGAGAGAAAAAGTGAGCATGTGTACTGGTGCAGATTTTTGGTGTCTTAGAGGAATCGAGCGTTTAGGGATCCCGACCGTCCGTACGGGCGATGGTCCGCATGGTTTGCGCATACAGAAAGGCGACGACGGCCATATGGGGCTGGGGCCAAGCGCACCGGCCACTTGTTTTCCTGCTGGAGTGACACTTGCGAGTTCTTGGGACAAGCAATTGATGCGGGAGGTAGGGGCGGCTCTTGGGAAGGAAGCGCAAGCGCAAGGAGTTGGAGTGCTTCTTGGACCCGGCGTTAATATTAAACGTTCCCCGCTTTGCGGCCGAAATTTCGAGTATTATTCGGAAGACCCGCTTCTTTCATCAGAATTGGCTACCACGTATATCCAAGGCGTTCAAAGCGAAGGGGTCGGAACGTCGCTGAAGCATTATATAGCGAACAACCAGGAGCATCGGAGAATGACAACAAACGCCATCATAGATGAACGGGCGCTGCGGGAAATTTACTTGGCAAGCTTCGAAAAAGCCGTAAAGAATGGAAAACCATGGACCGTTATGGCTTCTTATAATCGGGTGAATTATGAATTTGTGTCAGAAAGCCCTTTTTTCCTGCAAGAGGTGCTGCGAAAAGAATGGGGATTTGATGGCATCGTCATTTCAGACTGGGGAGCAATCGATGAACGCCACGAAGCCTTAGCCGCGGGGCTCGATCTGGAGATGCCATGCAGCTTGGGTTTTGGGGAGAAGAAGATTCTGGATGCCATTGAACACGAACGGCTTTCCAGCACCCAGCTTGATACCGCTGTCGAAAGGCTGCTCAAGTTAATCTTCCGCGCTGATGGCCATAAGAAAGAAGATGCGAAGTTCAATCAGCGCCTGCATCATGAGCTTGCCAGAAAAGCGGCCACTGAGGGCATGGTGTTATTGAAAAATGAAGACGATATCCTGCCGCTTTCCAAAGAGAAAAAGATCGCGTTAATTGGGGCCTTCGCGAAAAATCCAAGATACCAAGGCGGGGGAAGCTCACACGTTAATCCGCTGCAGCTCGATAATCTTTACGACGAGATGGCGTGTGAACTAGGCGGGGAAGACCAGTTTTTCTATGCGGAAGGCTATGACCTGAATCTGGAGTTGCCTCATACGCGGCTGATGGAAGAGGCGGTTGAAACTGCAAAAAAAGCGGATTGTGCGGTTTTGATGGTCGGCTTGCCGGCCCATTTTGAATCCGAAGGCTATGACCGGACCCATTTGCGGATTCCGGATGACCATCGCGTGTTAATCGAAGAAATTGCAAAAGTGCAGCCGAATTTAGTCGTCGTGCTGAGCAACGGAGCGCCTGTTGAAATGCCGTGGCTGGATAATGCCAAAGGCTTATTGGAAGGCTATTTAGGCGGCCAGGCGGCGGGAAGCGCATTAAAAGACGTATTATTCGGCCACGCCAATCCAAGCGGCAAATTGGCAGAGACTTTCCCGATAAAATTAAGCGATAACCCATCCTATCTTTATTTTCCAGGGGATGGCAACATGGTCGAGTACAAAGAAGGGATCTTCGTCGGCTACCGCTATTACGATACAAAAGAGCGGCCGCCGCTGTTTCCGTTCGGCTACGGATTGAGCTATACGGAATTTGAATACAGCAATCTAACCGTCAGTGAAGAAGCGATAAAAGACACTGAAAACGTGACCGTCCACGTGACCGTAAAAAACACCGGAGACAGAGCCGGCAAAGAAATTGTGCAATTATACGTAAGTGATTTGGCAAGTTCCATTCGCCGGCCGCTCAAGGAATTAAAAGGTTTTGAAAAAGTGGAGCTCCAGCCAGGTGAAGAACAAGTGGTCGAGTTCACTTTGGATAAACGGGCTTTCGCTTACTACAACACCGAGATTAAGGATTGGCACGTGGAGACGGGCGATTATGAAATTTTGATCGGAAAATCTTCGCAAGAAATCGAGCTAAAACATAAAATATTCGTTGAAAGCACGGTGCGGATCAACCAAAAAATCAACCGGAATACAACAATCGGTGAACTCATGTCGGATCCGCTTTTGGCCGAACCGGCAACTGCGCTGATCAAAGAAATGAACAGCACACCGACTTTCCTCGACTCAGTGGATGAAAGCAAGGAAATGGCGGAAATGATGGAAGCCTTGGCCGAGAATATGCCGCTGCGTGCGCTCGTTTACTTCACCAAAGGAAGCATTACCGAAGAAGAGCTGAAATATATTATCGATGAGTTGAATCGAATGCAAACCTACGGCGGGTCTACCGTTGAAAAGAGATAGAGGCTAATGGGGGCTGGGAATATGTGGCCAACGAACATGAAAATTGCAGAGGTCCGGGTGGCACGGCCGACCAACAAGTTAAAGGAAATTGAATATTTTTACTGTGAAGGAATCGGTTTGAGAAAAATCGGTTCTTTTTCTGGGCATTCAGGATATGATGGCTTGATGGTCGGACTGCCGGATGCTTCATACCATTTGGAATTCACGCAGCATGAAGACGGCAGTCCTTGCCCTGCACTGACAAAAGATAACCTGCTGGTCTTTTATTTGCCGGACAAGACAGATGTGGAAGTGATAGCAGGACGATTGAACGCCATGGGGTACGGGCCGGTCCCGCCGGAAAATCCATATTGGGAAAAATCGGGAATCACGATTGAGGATCCGGACGGCTGGCGAATTGTGCTGATGAATACAGAAGGAATTTGAAAGGAGTGAATGGAGCATGCAAGCAGGAAGAGCATCATTGGAAAATTTAGAAGGGGTGGCCCGACTGTTCGATGGGTATCGGGTGTTTTACAAGCAGGAACCGGATTTGGATGCAGCCCGGAATTACATAGAGCAGCGCTTGGAAAACGAAGACTCGGTGATTTTTGTGGTGACAGATGGCGAGGATTATTTAGGCTTCACGCAGCTCTACCCGATGTTTTCATCGGTTTCAATGAAGCGTTTGTGGATTTTGAACGATTTATACGTTGCAGCGGAAGCAAGAAAACGCGGTGTCGGCGAAATGCTCATGGAAAAAGCGAAAGAGTTCGCACTTGAAACCGGCGCGAAAAGCTTGAATTTGAGTACAGCGTTCGACAACCATTCGGCGCAGCGGCTGTATGAGAAACTGGGGTATAGACGGGATGATGAATTTTATTCGTATGAATTGCTTTTATA
Source organism: Planomicrobium sp. CPCC 101079 (assembly GCF_007859275.1). Taxonomy (GTDB): domain Bacteria; phylum Bacillota; class Bacilli; order Bacillales_A; family Planococcaceae; genus Planococcus. The sequence goes on from NZ_VOHC01000005.1 coordinate 78,769, forward strand.
AATCAAGAAAGCTTGAGGCAGTTGCCTCAAGCTTTCTTGATTTTTGGAAGACACGACTAAAAAGCGGACGTCGCTTTCGGTATGGTTTGCCCAATAATGCCTTTTGCTGGCGTCGAACAATACAGATTCTTGCACGGCAAGCTGAGAGCGTTCCCCCGGGTAGTTGAGTTAAGAACCTTAAACGGCCAAAAATTTTGTCCTTTTTGGTTATTATAGAAATATGAACAATATTATTTAACCTAACTTTTTAATGTGACACTATTTTTCAACGTTATTCTTTAACAGAGCTTTTTATTTAGGAGGAATTGGATGTTAATGATCAATGAAAAACAGATTCAGCAATTGTACAAGATGAGTGACGCCATGGAGGATATCAGGACCATTTTGAAAGCGAAAGAACAAGAGAAAATCGCCAATCCGCATCGCACAGTCATCGAATTTCCCGAGCGGGAAGCGTCGGCGCTTTACATGCCAAGCGCCGATTTAGCCGGTGATGTGGCGGGCGTCAAAGTGGTGACGATTTTTCCGGAAAATCCGGCACAAGGAAAACCGACGACGCAAGGAATGATTTTGCTGACGGACGCTGCTAACGGCGAACATGTTGCCATGATGGCCGCTTCCTATTTGACGAGGCTCCGGACCGGTGCGCTCAGCGGCATCGCGACCGATTTGCTGGCGAAAAAAGAAAGCCGGGTCTTAGTTGTTATTGGGACAGGGGCGATGGCATTTGAACAAGTGCTCGGTGTGCTCGCCGTCCGGCCGATCGAAAAAATCATTCTCGTGAACCGAACGCCAGCGAAAGCGCAGGCTTTTGGCGAGAAACTGAACGATTTTGGCGTGAAAATTTCATGGGAAGTGGAAAACAATGTTGCAAAAGCTGTGAAAAAGGCGGATATTATTTGTTGTGCGACTCGTTCGAATGAGCCAGTTTTCGATGGGGCCGATTTGCAGCCTGGAACTCACATCAACGGAGTCGGTTCCTATTTGCCGCGCATGCGCGAAGTGGACGAGGCGACGGTGGCGCGTGCCGACAAAATTGTCGTCGACGACTTGGCCGGGGTTAAAGGCGAAGCCGGCGAATTGATCCATAGCGCCAAAAACGGAACTTGGTCATTTGAACAAGTTTACGGGACGTTGAGCGAACTCACAGTGGCAAATCGCCATGCAAGGCAATCAGATGAAGAGGTCACATTCTTCAAATCGGTTGGCACTGCTTATTTCGATTTGGCCGTGGCCAAAGGCGTGTACGCCAAAGCGCTACTGATTGGCGCAGGAGTGAACGTGGAGATGTAAGGAAAGCAGACCGCAAGCGCTGTTGCTTATGGTTTTTCTAAGAGAAATTTGAGGCGGGCGGTTGCCGATAGTTTCTTCATGAAGTTTTTTGTTTTTACAGAAAGTGTTGCGGTTTTACATGAACTTTTGAAGGGGTTACATGATGAATCGAACTTTTTACATAAACTTCTCGCATTTCTAAACGGCTCTCCACAAACGGCAACAAAGCACAGAGCTGCTCACCTGGGTGAACAGTTTTCTATACACCATTATTTCTAGGGGGAGCAACATGATTAGAACGGAACGGTTGAATTTATTGCCATTTACAATCAAACAAGTACAGGCTGTTCTAAACGGAAGAAACGAATTAGAGGATTTGATCGGCAGCCGGGTGCCTGAAGAATGGCCAAGCCCGGCTTTCGCAAAAATGCTGGAGTCCAAAAAAGAGACATTAACACATACACCGGAAGCGAGCCAGTGGAGCCGCATCGTGGTCGACTGGGAGGAAAGGCAGCTAGTTGGCGAAATCGGCTGCAAAGGCGGTCCGGATGAAAACGGTGTGGTTGAAATCGGCTACGGCATTGCGGAAAGTTTCCGCAACAAAGGCTATGCATCGGAAATGGTGAAAGGGCTGGTCGAATGGCTGAAGCAAAAAGAAATGGTCACGAAAATCGTCGCCAATTGCCTCGAAACTAATCAACCCTCAATCAAAGTGCTGGAGAAGTCCGGTTTCAAGCGGACACATGTGGCCGATGGATTGATTCACTGGGAAATCGTATAAGATAGATTGGAGCTGTTCCGCTGAGGCGGAGCGGCTTTTTTGTGTGGAAGTGGGCTGGAAATATTTTCTTCATGAAGTTTAGTGGGTTTTACATAGAGTATCGGGGCGGCTACATGAACTCCTGGAGTCTTTAGATGACAAACCAAGCTTTCTACATGAACTCTTCCTAGTTCTACATAACTTTCCCAAAAAAGCCTCGTTCCAAAATTAAAATTCACCAACAATAAGGAAGGTGTTCGCCTTGGCGAACAGCCCTTTTCTTTGATGCCGCTTAAAGAAGGCGCGATTAGGTTGGAAAATTTTCTTCATGAAATTTTCAAGGCCTTACATGAACCCCCAAGCCCTCTACATGACAAATCCATGTTTCTGCGTAAACAACTCCGCATTTTCTGCGCCAAAACTGGGTATAGCAAGCAAAAGGGGTGCATACGAATGGCATTTGACTATGATTTGGATTATGAGAGCTTGGATTTGCGAAAACATCCGGAGCTGTACCGGGTGGGCAAAGGCGAGCAGGGAGTGCTGCTTGTAGAGCCGTATAAGAGTGAGATTTTGCCGCATTGGCGTTTCAAGACACCGGAGATTGCGCAGGAGTCGTGCGACAAGATTTATGAGATGTTTGAAGAATACCGAAAACAGGACGATTTTGTGGGAATGGATATGGCGCGCAAGTTTATCCAGATGGGCTATACGCGCGCGCGGCGCTATACGAATTACAAAGGCGGCCGCAAATACAACGAGGACGGCACGATTAAGGAGCGCAATATTGATCCGGTGAAAGCGGAGTCGGCGGCAATCTTCAAAAAAAAGTGGGACGAGATCCGGGAAGACCAGGATTATTTGGCGCGCAAGAAAAAGCATCAAAAAGAATTTGGATGAAAAAATGCCCCAGCCGCAAAAGGACTGGGGCATTTCGCTTTTAGTGGAGCGTATACGCCATCATGATATCGTCGCTATAAGAGCCGTCTTCATATTTAATCTGATTGCGCTGTCTGCCTTCTTCGACAAAGCCCAACCGCTGGTAGACATTAATGGCCCTTTCATTAACCGAAACAACGCCTAAGCAGATTTTCTCCAAACCATCCTGCTGCTTGGCCCAATCAATCAGAAACTTGATCAGCTGGGAACCGATGCCCTGGTTTCTATAGCCATCTTTAATGCCCATCCCCATAGATCCGGCATGATTCAACCGGGTGTATTCATACCGTTTGAAAACAAGATAGCCGACCACTTCTCCTTCAGCTTCATATACCGCAAACAAATTGCCTTTCGCAAGGGTCTTTTCGATTTTTTCTTTTTCTTCATTGAGGTTGTAGGACAACTCTTCCGGAGAAGAAATAAAAAACCTGGTCGTCTCCTCCGACAGGGTTATATCGCTGTTAATGTCCATAATTGCTTCTGCATCAAATCCATTCGCAAACCTGATCATGCTTTCACCACTTGTCTTTTTTATTAAGAGTATACATGAAATTATTTAGGGAGGCTAAAAATAAAGTGCATTCTACTGCAAGATGAATTAAAATTATCATAACAATTTGAATTCTTTTTTTGTCAGCGGAGGTTGCGGTTAATGATTAGTCCAGAGAAGAAAATGGTTGCGGAAAGATGGTTTCATGAGTATTTTACGCAAGGAAATGTCGAGGTCATCGATGAATTGACGACAGAGGATTTTGTTTACCATTCACGAATCGGCGACAATCCAAGGGAAACGATGAAGCGTTTTATGGAGTGGTACCGGTCGGTTTTCCATGACGATGAGTGGGAATTGAATGATTTCATCGAGCAAGAAAACAAGCTGGCGGTCCGCTATACGGGCTGGATGACGTATAAAGGCGGCTGGTTTGATATTCCAGCGAACGATCAGCGGGTGAAAGAAACAGGCATGATGATTTTTCTGTTCGAAGGTGGACGTGTGAAAGAACTGTGGTGCGAAAACAGCGACGCCGCGATTTTGAACGAGCTGGGTGCTTTTAAGAAAGATACGCACGAGGTGTTTTGACGATGGAAATTGTCAAAGCAGGCCCACAGCATGTCCAAGGCATCATCGATGTATGCGCTGCCGGATACTGGGCGACTTACAGCGAAACGCACAGCAAGGAGTACATCGAACGCGTCATTGATGAGTTCTACAACCGCGAACGCGTTTTAAGTGAAGTAACGGACACCAACCGGAATTGGGGCGGCTATTTCGTCGCGCTAGATGGCGGCGAAGTCGTCGGCGCTGGAGGCGGAGGGATGAACGGGGAGGGTTCGGGTGAAGTGTTCGTGCTGTACCTGAAGCCCGACCGGCGCAATGAAGGAATCGGAACGCGGCTATTGGATGCGATCACGAAGCAGCAGAAAGAAGAATTTGGCGCTCATGAACAATGGGTGTCGGTAGGGAAAGGCAACCAAAAAGGCATTCCGTTTTACGAAGCAAAAGGCTTTGCCTTCCAACAAGAACAGCAGGGATACGGAAATAGTAAAGGTGAAAATTACATTTCGCTGAGGTACTATCGGAACTTAGCTGGAAATAAAAAAGAAGAGGTGGCCCGATGACAGGAGAAAAAGTGGTGGAAGTTACAAGAGGCGCGCTTGTGGAAAGTCTGCATAGAGGCCATGTCGCGGTGGCCAATGCGAAAAACGGATTGCTGTACAGCTTGGGCGACCCGCAAAAAGTGATTTACGCCCGTTCGTCCATGAAGCCGCTGCAAGCGATTCCGCTTGTGGAAACAGGCGCGGCTGATCGTTACCGGTTTGATAACGCGGACATATCGCTGGCGTGCGCCTCGCATAACGGGGAAGACCAGCATACCGAGCGGGTGCAGGCCATCTTGACAAGAACGGGACTGGCGATCGGCGATCTCCGATGCGGCACGCACAACCCGAAATGGGAAGCGGCATATGAAGCGCTCATCAAATCAGGCGAACCGCTTACGGCGGTTTACAACAACTGTTCCGGGAAACACAGCGGGATGCTTGCGACCGCAAAGCATATGAATGAATCGACCGAAGACTACTACAAACTCGGCCATCCGGTACAGCAGCGCATCTTAGAAGCAATCAGTGATTTGACGGAAGTGCCGGCGGATAAAATCGTCATCGGCGTTGATGGCTGCGGCGTACCGGTACACGGTGTGCCGATTGAAAACTTGGCGCTCAGCTTTGCGAAAATGGCAGATCCAAGCAGCTTGCCGGAAAAACGCCGGGCTGCGGTCCAGAGAATCACAACAGCAATGGCGGCAGAACCGGAGATGGTCGGCGGTACGGACCGATTTTGCACAGACTTCATGCGCGTAATGGGTGGCCGCATGTTCGCCAAAGCGGGAGCAGAAGGCGTTTACTGCATCGGGGACAAAGAAACAGGTCTCGGCATCGCATTGAAAATCGAAGACGGCAATGCGCGGGCAACATCAGCGGTCGCGGTTGAAGTGCTGTCACAGCTTGGATTGTTGTCGGAGGTACAAAAAGAGCAATTGCGAAACTACCATTACCCATCGCTTGAAAACGCGCGAAAAGAGAAAATTGGCGAGTTAAGCCCTGCGTTTACATTGAAAGAAAACATTGCTGCGTCTATCTGAAAAAACAGCCGTCAAATGAACTGCACCGAAATTGTTAGACACAACTAACAATGGAGGTGCAGTTTTTCTATGACGAAATTTACGATTGAAAAGAAGGTACGGGCTGTTCGCGATTATTTAGCTGGCCACGAGTCGAAAAAACA
>NZ_VOHC01000006.1 GCF_007859275.1 Planomicrobium sp. CPCC 101079
CTGGATAGAATCGCTTGGTTGATCCCTTTTTTGAACCCATACAGAAAAACACCTCCAATTTGTCGTGGATAACTACATACGACGATGGCGGTGTTTTTTCCTTGTCTCATTTTATTGGGTCACTCTATGAAGTCTCAAGCGGTTTTTTATTTCTTCAACAATAAATACATAAAGTAAGGCGCTCCGATTAAAGCTACCATTATGCCAGCGGGCAATCCGCTTGGTTCCAGCAAATTCCGGCCGACGGTATCGGCGAACAAGAGGAGCCAACCGCCTATTAAGATAGCAAGCGGCAAAAACAACTGATTGCGCGGGCCGACCAGCGCTTTGGCAATATGCGGAGCCATCAAGCCGACAAAGGCAATGCCGCCCGTCACCGATACGGCGGAAGCAGCAAGAGCGACGGCTGTCACCAGCAGGACCGACCGTTCTTTTTCAATCGACACGCCGATGCCAATCGCAACGGGCTCACTCAAGGCGAGCATATTCAAACGATGCGCTTTGTATAACGTAAATGGGATCAACAAAACGAGCCAAGGCAAAATTGCCCAGATAAAGGGCCAGTCTGCACCCCAAATATTGCCCGCCAGCCAATTGGCGATAAAATCGACTTTCTCCTCTTCAGCAGAAGAAATCAGGACAATCATGATGCCTGACAATGCCATTGAAAATCCGATGCCGACCAATACAAGGCGAATTGGCTGAAGCCCTGTCTGGCGGTTATAGGAAAAGACATAAATGAACAGCGCCGTCAAAAGTGCACCGGCAAATGCCACAATAGGCAGCAAATAGACAAACGAGCCTGCTTGAACCGGCACGAAAAGAAAGAACACTGCGATGGCCACGCCAGCACCTGAATTGATGCCGATAATTCCCGGATCTGCCAGATCATTGCGTGTCACTCCTTGCAAAATCGCACCGGACAGCGCGAGAGCCATCCCCGCCAACAACGTAATGATAATCCGTGGAAGCCGGACTGAAAAGAGGACAAAATCTTCTTTAAAAGTTCCTTTGCCAAGAAAAGCCGGTATCAGCCGGTCGTATGAAAGGGAAGAATAGCCTAACCCGAGGCTCGTGATACCGGTAGCGGCAATCAAAGCAAGCAGCAAGAAAAACAGTATTTTTTGTTTTTTGAGCAAAGCAGGCTGGATCATGAGAAAGCCCTCCCTCCTTGCCGAACAATTAACAAGAAAAAGGGCAAGCCGAGCATAGCCACGATTGCGGCAACTGGTGTCTCAAAAGGAGCATTAATGGTTCTTCCGAGCAAATCGGCGACCAGCATGAAACTCGCTCCAGTGATTGCGGACATGGGGATGATCCGCCGATAGTCTGTCCCGACAATTGAACGGACTACATGCGGCACCATCAATCCAAGAAAAGCCATATTGCCGGCTAAGGCGACCGCAGCGCCGGCAAGGACTGTGATTGCCACAAACAGCAAGGCTTTGATTTGCGCTGTTTTTTGGCCAAGCCCGATTGCGGCCTCTTCGTTCAAGCTGAGAATGGTCAGCTGCCTTGATAATCCCAAAGCCACAATAAGGCCAAGCCCAATGAAAGGAACTACAATCTGGAGCTGACCCCAAGAGGTGCCAATCAACCCTCCGGCTGTCCACATCGAGACGCTTTTGGAAAGGTTGAAGTAGAGCCCGATTCCTTCTGCAAGAGCAGCTAGAAAAGCGGACACTGCCGCGCCTGCCAAAACGATGCGGAGCGGGGAGAAACCGCCGCGCTTCGCCGCCCCAAGCCCGAAAACCATGGCTGCGCCGAGCGCCGCCCCTAAAAAGCAGGCAATCATGATCCCGAAGTAATTGGCAGCGGGGATAAAAGCAAGTGTCAGCGCGAGTCCGGCATTAGCTCCGGCGGTCAGTCCGAGAAGGCCGGGATCTGCCAAGGGATTGCGTGTTAATCCCTGCATCATTGCTCCAGAAACCGCAAGTGCAGCGCCAACAACAATCGCCGCCACTTCACGGGGCAGACGGATTTCCCGGATGACAGCGATGCTGTCAGTTGAGAGCGTGGAAAACAAAGCCAGCCAGACATCTTTTAAACCAATGTCTGCAGCCCCCCAGGCGATAGAAGCCAAAAACACCAGGAAGAAGACCAGAATGCTTAATCCGAATTTAAGAAAGAATGGAGTTTTATTGAACATCAAGCATCATCATTTCTATCAGAGAATTAAAAGGGAATCCATCTAACAGCATTCCTCTTTGTGGGCTTACTTGTTTAAAAAATGATTGGTAAAAAATTCTAATTGGTATTCCAGTGAAATCGGATCGTTAAAATAAAATTCTTTTGCGTTCGCTTCAAACACATGGCCATTTTGGGCTGCTTCTGTATTTTTGTACAGGTCAGTTTCCTGGAACGAATTATCCTGTTCGCTGTCTTTGCTGAAAATCACGTAATCTCCCATATAATCGGGAAGAACTTCTTGAGACAAAGCATAATAGCCATCTTTCAAAGCCATTTCTTCAACTTTTTGCGGCATTTTCAATTTCATTTCCTGATAAAGGATTTCGGTTCCGCGTCCCCAGTTATCGCCAAAAACATAAATTTGCTTCTCGAAGTTCTCGATAACGGAAACGGTAGCTTCTTCCCCGATTTCAGCTCGAATTTCCTCTCCGGCTTCTTGTGCACGGCTTTGGAAATCTTCAATCCATGTTTGTGCTTCAGTTTCTTTGTTCAGCAGTTTGCCAATCTCTAAGTGTTGGGACAAGTAATCTAGTTTTCCATACGTAAACGTTACGGTAGGTGCAATTTCATTCAACTTGTCGATATTGTTGATGGTCGATCCGCCAATGATCAAATCCGGCTCTAATTCAATGATTTTTTCCAAGTCAGTGTCTGCTACTTCTTCGACATTTGCCAATTCTTCCTTGAAGCGCGGGTTGTTTTTTGCCCAAGAATCCACTCCGACTAATGGGACATCAAGTGCCAGTACATCTCCTGTATAACTGGATAACACAACAACGCGTTGTGGATCGGCTGGGACTTCGACAGGCCCGGTTTCAGATTCGTATGTGATAGTATCGGATTTGACTGCTGCATCTTCAGCTTCAGCCTCTGTTCCTGTTGAACTGCTGCAAGCCGTGAGCAATAAGATAACGAGTAATAGTAAAGGCAATATGTATTTTTTCATATGATTACGCTCCTTTGATTAAGTTATAAGTGATGCACATTGGTTTATTGGTTCTTGGGTCCAGTCCGATTTCCGCATCGATCCGGAACACTTTTTTTAGTACGGGCTGGGTAATGACTTCGTGGCATGTGCCGGATTTGACGATGGCTCCGTCTTTCATCGCGATAATGTGGTCCGCGAACCTTGCGGCTTGGTTCAAATCGTGGAGCACCATGATGATGGTCCGTTCTTGTTCTTTATTCAATTTTTGCAAGAGCTCCAATATTTCCAGTTGATGGGCCATATCCAAATAAGTGGTCGGTTCATCTAAAAAGATCATGTCGGTTTCCTGTGCCAATGCCATGGCGATCCAAACACGCTGTCGTTGCCCCCCAGATAAAGCGTCGACAGGATGGTACTTGAAAAATTGCGTACCTGTTACATCCAAAGCCCAGTTAATGATGTCGTGATCTTTTTTAGTAAGACGGCCAAACCCTTTCTGGTAGGGAAAACGTCCGTAAGAAACCAATTCACCGACTGTCAATCCGTTTGCGCTTTCCGGCGTTTGAGGAAGTATCGCCATCTTCTTTGCAAGTGATTTCGTACTTTCTTGAGCAATATTGCTGCCATCCAAGACAACGGATCCGGAATGCTGGGAGATGATGCGCGTAATCGCTTTTAAGAGTGTCGACTTCCCGCAGCCGTTTGAACCAATGATGGTTGTGATTTGCTTGTCCGGAATTTCGACGCTTAAATCTTTAACAATCAATCGTTCGCCATAGCCAACATTCAACTCTTCAGTAAAGAGGCGTACCATCAGCAAAACTCCTTTCTAAAATATTTATAAGATTAATTGATAATGATTATCATTTTCGTTACAATCAATACTATAAGTGATATTGAGAATCATTGTCAATAGATATTAAAAGGGGTGCTAAAAAATGACCAGACCAGAAGTGATGGATGTAACAATTATTGGCGGAGGGCCGGCAGGGCTTTATTCAGCTTTTTACAGCGGCTTGCGTGAGATGACAACCAAGCTGATCGAATACCAGCCGCAGCTTGGAGGAAAGCTACATGTATATCCCGAAAAAATGATTTGGGATGTGGGAGGCCAAACGCCGGCCCCAGGTGCTAAACTGATTGAGCAACTGGTGGAGCAGGGACTGACATTCAACCCAGAAGTAGTTCTCAATGAGAAAGTGGAAACGATCAGCCAAAATGAGGAAGGGCTGTTTGAACTTGCAGGTTCATCTGGCCGGATCCATGTATCAAAAACAGTCATTGTCGCTGTCGGCGGAGGAATTCTCAATCCGCAAAAGCTGGAAATTGAAGGGGCAGACCGCTTTGAAGTGGCCAATTTAAATTACACAGTTAAATCTTTGGGACGTTTTAAAGATAAGGCGGTTTTGATATCAGGGGGCGGGAATTCGGCGATTGACTGGGCAAACGAACTTGAACCGATTGCCAAACAAGTTTATATTACATACCGAAAAGGAGAGCTGGCGGGGCATGAAGCGCAAGTGAAACAGCTGATGAACAGCTCGGTACACTGTTTCTTGAATTCTACAATCACGAAGCTAGTCGCTTCCAATGAGCGTGATGCTATCGAATTTGTTGAACTGACACACGGAGAGAGTCATGAAACGACCCTTTTGCCAATCGATGAAGTGATCATTAACCATGGATATGAAAGGGATATTACTTTGTTGGAAGAAAGCAACCTGGCAATCGACATTGCAGACGGCTATTATATCGCCGGCAATGCTACTAGCGAATCATCGGTTCCCGGGCTTTTTGCGGCAGGGGATATCTTGCAGCATCCCGGAAAACTGAATTTGATAGCTGGCACATTCCAGGATGCGGCCAATGCGGTCAACAAAGCGAAGCAATTCATCCAGCCGGACGCTTATGGAGTCGCGATGGTGTCGTCACATAACGATATTTTCAAAAAGCGCAATCAGGAATTAGTAAAACAGCTGCTGCGCTAAGAATAAAAAGAAGGGCATCTTCGCTATGGAAGATGCCCTTTTGGTATCTATGAAACCGTGGCTGCTGCGCTTTTTGCAAGTTTTTTTCTGCCATGCAGGAAATAATACAAAGCGGAAGTCGCCAAAGCAAAAATGCTGAGGATGACATACATGGAACGGAAGCCGGTTACTGGGATAATGAATCCAAGTATGTAAGGACCAAAGCCGATTCCAATATCTAAAAAAATGAAAAAGGTCGATGTGGCAAGTCCCATTCGATGCGGCGGCGTCAGTTTAACGGCGATAGCCTGCGTACAGGATTGCATATTGCCAAACCCGAGACCGATGAGGGCGGCGGATAAGAGTAGCGTAGCGGAAGTGTTTGCTGCACTCAAAAGCAAGAGTCCGGCCGCCAAAAGCAAGAAAGCGGGATACATAACGAAATTGGCCCCTTTAGAATCCAGTAGGCGGCCGGTAATCGGGCGGGAAAGCAATACGGATATTGCATAGACAAGAAAGAAAAAGCTTGCTGCTTCAACCAAATTGATTTCACTGGCATAAAAGTTGATAAATGATAAGATACTTGAATAACAAAATGCGATTGCCAAAGTGATAATGGCGATTGGTACAGCTTTCGGCTCTATGAATTGGGACAGTTTGACGCCTTTTGCATCCTCGCTGGCTGCCGGCCGAATCAACAATGGCGCTTTAACAAAAAAAGCCACTGCTAAACTGAAAAGCCCTAAAATCAAACACAGAGCAAAAATCATTTGGAAACTGGAATTCTGGCTCATATAAATACCGATAAAAGGGCCAATAGCAGTCGATAATGTGGTACTCATGCTAAAATAGCCAATTCCTTCCCCTTTTCGCGAATCCGGTATAATCTGGGCTACAATCGTTCCACAGGCAGTGACCGCAATTCCTAAGGTGAACCCGTTAACAAAGCGGGTAATGAGTAGAAATAATAGACCGAAATCGACAAAATATAAAAGCGTTGTCAACGTAAATAAAATGAGTCCTGCCATCAATGTTCTTTTAGTGCCGATTCGATCAATTTCCCTTCCAATAATTATTCTTCCGATCAAGGTTCCAATGATGGAAATGCCAGCCGCCAAACCAGCTTGGCTCGTCGATGCATTATATTCATTGACGGCATAAATTCCAATGGTTACTATCAATAAATTAAAAATCAAGGTCAGGAAAAAGTTGACTCCGGAAACAACGATAAAATCTTTTGTCCATAATTTTGTATAGTTTTTATCCACCTTTGATTGTTCTCCTTTTTCAGTCTTATTATTTCGTATTACTAATAATTTTAGCTTACTGGCAGTATAAAAGAACAGTGTTTAAGAAGACGTTTGAAGAATAAGGGCGAAAGAAGTTTAGTAATAGAAAAGAATGGGAATTACCAAAAAGGATATGATACTTTGTACTTATTTTGTATAATGTAATAAGCAAATATAAAACTAAGAGGACAATCATGACATCACAAACTAGAAGCGCCGATTTTCTGTCTGTATGCACTGAAAAAGAAAAGTTATTCAATGACTATTTGCTGGAGGAAAACATTCGTAAAAGCAGACTCTTCACTAAAATTGTCATGCTATTTGAAGTTATTTTGATTTGTATAAACATCTTTTCGAGCTATGTGGCTAATCAAAATATCCTAGTTAATTTTTACTTGTTCATGTATGTTTTTTTATTGGGCATGAGCATGTGCATGTTGTTATACATATCCCGGTTTGAAAAAAAAGAAACGCCAACTGAAAGGCAAATACTAAACTTCCGCAGGGGATTATCAGGATTTGTGATTTTCTTTTTATCCTGGGGAGCAGCAGTGACTTTGGCTGACCAAAAAGAGTACGGGGATGTCATGGCTTTTGCAGTTAACTTTATGTGTGTATCAATCTTGTTTCATGCTTCAAACAAGAAGATTCTGCAGTTGTATGCGCTGCCTGTAGCGGTATTGGTTATCGGAATGCCATTTTTTCAATCGTCACAGTCTGTTTTAATGGGGCATTATATCAACCTTTCCGTTTTTTTATTTTTTTGCTGGTTGGCCTCGCGGCTGCTTTATCAAAGCAATAAGGAAAGTTTCTATAACAAGTTGCTTTTGACTGCGATGAATGCACATTTGGCAAAAACACTCGAAAAAAACGAAGAAATAAATCAAGAGCTGGAAGCGGCGAATGCGCGGCTAAAGAAATTGACATTAATGGATGAACTGACTAAAATTTCGAATCGCAGAGGGTTGGAGCAATACATCGAGAACGCTTTGCAAACGTTTAACGGCAGCCGGACTCTTTCTTTTCTTATGCTGGATATTGATGCTTTCAAGTTGTTTAATGACAATTACGGACATTTTGAAGGAGACAAAGTACTTCAACTAGTCGCTCAGCAGATAAACAGTTGCGTAGATTCCACAGATTGCCATGTTTCCCGCTTTGGAGGGGAAGAGTTCATCGTCGCTGTTTTTGATCGGAACCTACAAGAAGTGCTCGAGATTGCTGAATGCATCCAAACTTCTCTGGCGGAAATTGGCATCCCCCATGAATTTTCCCCTATCGCAGACCATATAACGGTCAGTATCGGCATAGCCACAGGGGAAGTGGAAAATGAAGCCCAAATCGAAGCAGTAAAAGAACACGCCGATTTTGCGCTTTACGAAGCAAAATCGCAAGGGAAAAACCGGATCAATGCGAGCAAAGAGATTCTTGCAGCTGAGCCCATGCATTAAAGAAAAAACAGGCGCTTCCTTCAAACTGGAAGCGCCTGTTGCCGTTTAAAAATCAAAGTTATCCGGATCGGCTCCACAGCGGCGGTTTTGGTTCAAATCGAAAATGCGCTGCACTTCTTCATCTGATAATTCAAAATCGAAAATATCAGCGTTTTCAATAATGCGATGTTCTTTAATCGATTTCGGTATGGTAATTACGCCATTTTGCAAGTCCCAGCGCAAAATTACTTGGGCAATCGATTTGTTATGAGTATCCGCAATTTCTTTCAGTACTGGCTGATCGAGCAGCTCTCCCGCCATAAGGGGTGACCATGCTTCCACTTGGATATTGTGTTCTTTGCAATAAGCATGGAGCTCAACCTGCGTTAAATACGGGTGGTACTCTATCTGGTTGACCATTGGAACAATTTCAGCATCTTGCAGGACGTCTTCAAGATGGTGAATTTGAAAATTGCTGACACCTATTGATTTGACACGCCCCTCTTTGTAAAGTGTTTCAAGAGCTCTCCAGCCTTCTTTGTATTTGCCCGGCTTCGGCCAGTGAATAAGGTATAAATCCAAATAATCCAAACCGAGGCGTTCCAAGCTGGCATCATAGGCCGCTAAGGCATCGTCATAAGCCAGTTCGGAATTCCAGACCTTCGATGTGATAAATAAGTCTTCTCTCGATAATCCGGTTTCTTCCAACCCTTCGCGAATTCCTTGTCCGACTCCGACTTCGTTGCCGTAAATTGCAGCTGTATCGATGCTGCGGTACCCATGTTTGATGGCCCACCGTACGGAATTTACCGCATCTGGGCCCTGTTCCACTCGAAATACGCCAAGACCGAACCAAGGCATTTCGACACCATTGTGCAACGTTGTTGTGTCTTGTAAACTTTTCACCATTTTTTGATAAGCCTCCTTGTGTTTGAAATAACATTGCAGCAGGCCATAAGATTATTGCACTCCTTTAAAGAAGCGCAATGATGCCTGCGGATTGGACAGTGAAATGAGTTTAAACGGCTTCACTTTTTTGCGTGTATATCTTGGAATTGTCCATTTTTTGATCTCGCTGTTCAAGCATCCGGCTTAGACCAGTCAACAGAACTGCGGCAAAGACCATAGACGCCCCAGCCCAGGCAGTATGGATAAGGCCGATTGAATCTGCGATGATCCCGCCTAAGTAAGTGCCAAGCGCAATGCCGGCATTGAATGCGGCGATGTTAATGGATGATGCTGCGTCTTCAGCACTCGGGACAAAGCGCTGCGCAAAAGTTACAACATAGACTTGCAGGCCTGGAACATTCATAAACGCGAATAGCCCCATTAAAATAATCGTCAGCAAGCCGGCTATCTTAAAGGGCGCTGTAAATGCCCTATACCAGCAAAATAAGGGTCACCGTTCCGGCTTTGAATCCTGTAACTTCTTGAAGCAGGTGCGACAGGTAAGTGAAAACTACGAATGTTCCTCCATACCCCAATCCTGTGATGATGAAAACCAGTAGAAGCCTGCTATTGGAAACAAGTTTTATGTGGTCATGAAATGTCGTGCGAACGGCTTTTTGCAAATCAGACGGCACAAGAAGCGCGTTTCCGATAAGTGAAAGGAAATCCCATGATAAATTTGAAGTGTTGGAAGACGGGATTTTGAACGACCATTTGAAATAAGTGCTAGAAGCTCTCCTGTGGTGGAGAGCTTTTATTTTGGTTAACGCTGATAGGAAGTCCAGTTCGGCATGTAAGACGGCGAAAAGTTTATGTAGGAAGTGAATTCATTCATAAAGAAATACGGATGCTTCATGAAGAAGGCTGAAAAGTCTATGTAGGAAAAAGTGGAAGTACCAGTGGTTAAGAATACTCGGATATTTACAGCAACAACTTACATTTACATGGAAGTTGAATTATACTTTAAAAAAAATGCTGAAGGGGGAAAAGCCAAGGTGGAAATTAAGATGACAAATTTCAGTTGGGTCGGCAGCGAGCAGGATTTTGTTGATCAACCCGATGTGAAGCAAGTGGGCAACATCACCGTAGGCCGATTTGGCGGCAATTCCCTTGCGGGGCAATACAAAAATGAGGATGCCTGTGCGGTCTGGACAAACGAAAAGGAAGACTGGGAATTTGTCTTGGTGCTGGATGCCCATAACACAGCTGAAAGTGCGGAACTCGTTGTAAAAGAATTCATGAAGAATAAAGAAGAGATCCAATTAAAGCTGGCGAAGCCTTTAACTGCCGTTTATTTTCAACATTTAGAAGACCAGGTTTTAATGGTTTTTCAAAATGAAGAATTCCGTAAGGCTTGCCGGGAGCTGCAAGGGGAAACGGCCTGCATAATCGTAGTGAGAAAAGGGAAATTCGTCTGGTGGCTGTCGATCGGCGACTGCGTTTTATACTTATTCCACCATGAACTCGCAGCAATGGGGCAATTTCAGCTGAACCAACGTCATTTTTATGAATGGGTTGGCCAAGTGAATACTTTTGATCGGCTCGTGCCTTGCTTCAGCAGCGGCACAAAAGAGCTGAGGGAAGGTGATAATCATTTGTTTGTGACGACAGACGGCTTGCTTGAATGCCCTGGGGAACCATATTCCAATCCAAGAAATTTAGCCGCTGCACTCACTGATGTTCCGCTCTGTGACGGTATTCACTCATTGCTGAAAACGATTCAAGAAAATGGCGTCAGAGACAGCTCGACCGTGGTGTCTTGGCATGTAGACGTGCGCGAAGCGGCAACGTATGCCAGTAATCAGTAAGAAGAGAGTGATGGACATGATGCAGATATGTGAAGCCGGTCATCCGGCCGATTTCCAATCGGAAATTGAAGAGGTGCTGTCTTTTGCTACATCGAAGGCAAGGGAAGAATACAGGAAATACTTGGAGACAAACAAGAGGAAACTTTACGTCTATAAAGTGAATGAAGCAGTTGGAGGCTGCATTGGCATAGAATTGATAGCGGATAATAACTGTGTGATCAAACACATTGCTGTATCCCTTGAAAATAGAGGCCAGCGAATCGGCAGCAAGATGATCGGACTCATTTGCGAAAAGTACAAATTTTCTTCCATTCTTGCTGAAACCGATCAAGACGCTGTGGATTTTTATCGGAGAATCGGCTTTGAAACAAAGAGTTTAGGAGAAAAATATCCAGGGCGTGAGCGGTTTTTATGCCAAAAAAACTTTTCGCAAGCATAGTGGAATCCCGGCATTGGTGGATGCCGGGATTTTTTATCGGTTTATCATATCGCTTGTTGTTAAGTGTTTAGTGCAATTATACAGTGTGCAGTCCCACTGGCTTTCCAAATTCTCTAAAATGGTGATGGAGGTGTTGTTCATGTGCGTGTCTTTGAAGCGCTCAGGAAGCAAGCTTTTTAACGTGACGCCAATCAAACCGCCGTGGGTTACCAACAGCACCCTTTTGCCGTTATGGTTTTTAAGGATATCTTCTAAAAATTCGACAGACCGTTTGGCCGCTAGTTCAACGCTTTCCATGCCCAGATCCAGCGACCGCCAGTTCTCTCCCCATTTCTGGATGCGCTCGTCTTCTGTAGTTCCTTCGATTTGGCCGCCGTTAATTTCACGGATTCGTGGGTCGGTGAAGCTTATAGGCAGCTCGAGGCGATCCGCAATAATCTGGGCTGTTTCTTTCGCACGCAAAAGGTCGCTCGAAACAATCATATCCCATGTTTCAGATGACAGCCTTTCCGCCAGTGCAACGGCTTGCTGCCGGCCTGTTTCGTTCAATGGAATATCGGAACTGCCTTGGGCGATGCCAAGCAAATTCCACTCGGTGATGCCGTGGCGCACTAACCCTATTGTAGTCATAGATTCATCTCCTTTGTCTTTTACCATTGTAAATAATAGCGGACAAAATAGAAATGTCTTTAGAAGGGATTTGCCTTCTTTTTATGGAATTTATTAGTAGAACTACTGAGGAGGGAATGGGAAATGACAACGATAAGAGAAACTGATGGGCACTTGCCCATTCTAGAAACAGAACGTCTTATGCTCCGCAAGCTGGCCTTAGAAGACATGGAAGATATGTTTGAATATGCTTCTGAACCAATAGTGTCCCGCTATGTTCCGTGGGAAGTGCACAAGTCGCCGGAAGATACAAAAGCATTCCTGGCCTTCATGATGGAGTCCTACGAACAAAAGAAAAAGCTGACATGGGCGATAGAACTGAAAAGTGATAAAAAGATGATCGGCACTATCGATTTCATCAATTGGATGCCGAAACGGCATAAAGCGGAACTTGCCTATATCCTATCGCATAATTATTGGGGAAAGGGTTTTATGGCGGAAGCGGCCGGTGCGCTATTAGCTTATGGTTTTGGGGAAATGGAGCTGAACAAAGTGGAAGCACCGATCGGGCTGGAAAATCTGCAATCTCAGCGGGTAGTTGAAAAACTTGGTATGAAGCGTGAAGGAATTGCGCGGCAACATATAATCATCAAGGGGCGGTTTGTCGATCTGGCGATGTATTCCCTCCTAAAAAGCGAATACCTTGACGAAAAGTAAGAGAACGTCAGCGCGGATTTCAGCGCTGGCGTTCTTTTATGTTTCTGGTTGATTTATTGCCTATAAGCACGGTGTCTTCTGTTTCAGACAACCGGTAATGCCCTTTGCCGTTTTCTTTTACTTGGTACATGGCTACATCGGCTTTTTTAAGCAAAGCGGCTGGCGTCGTGCCGTTTAACGGATACAGAGCAATGCCGATACTTGGAGAGCTGGAAATTTCTTCTCCATCTATAACATAAGGCTGTGACAAAGAACGGATAATTTTTTCCGCGATGAAAGCGGCGTCTTGGGGACTGAAGACATCGCGTATTAAAAATGTGAACTCGTCTCCTCCTAAACGTGCAACTAAATCATTTTTACGGATGCATTCTTTTAACCGGTTTGCGATTAAAACCAATAACTGGTCTCCGGCATCATGCCCCATAGTATCATTCACTTTTTTGAAATTATCGAGATCTAAAAACATGACTGCAAAAAATTGGTTGTGCAGTTGGGCGTTAGAAACTGCCTGATTCAGCGTCGCTTCAAACAGGGCCCTATTTGCTAATCCTGTCAGGGAATCGTGATAGGCAAGAAATTGGATTTTTGTAGGAGATTCATGGAATTCAGGCAACGCCGCCGATGTGTCTTCTGCATTCTTTGCATAGACTTCGGAGAAGCGAGCAGATGATTCTTCGCGGTTTCCATCAGTTTCCAAAGCTTCTTTTTTATCAAGCACTTGGTGAAGAAGCTTTTGATTTTCTGTTAATACAAAAATTTGTCTTATAATGACCAGCAAAATAGAAATGGCAGAACCAATTGTAACGACGTCAATGCCGGTAGAGCGCAAAACCATGAAAACAAACAAAACCGTGACATTAAGATATGGAAAAGCGATGCGCAAAATATTCAATAGCTGGTTTGAGCTTTGTGGAAGTGGTGGTTCTTGTTCTTTCACCTTTGCTTCTTTATCGATCAGTCCAGTAAAACCAATCAGCAAAACCGCTAATGTAAACAATGGATCGATAAAGCTTCCGGAAAGGTAGCTATCAGATGAAACCAAATACAAGTAAGAGGAATCTGCAGTAACTTGAGTCAGCAGGCCGAAAAATAAAACGATTATTGTTTTGCTGTAGAGAAACTGGCTCATTAAGAAGAGAGTGCCAAACAGCAAAGCCAAATCTCCAACAGGATAAGCTAAAGACACCACTAACGAAAAAGCGGAAACTTGGCTTATTGCAATGATTGGCTGAAGGAGAAAATGCCAACTAAATGTTGAAGCTACTGTCATAATGATTAAAATGTCAAAAATGAACGTTATAAAATGATATTGTTTTTTTTCCTTGGTTACTTTGTAAACAAAGGCAGCTAGATAGAAGACAACTTGCAAAAGATAAAATAAATCGGGAAGCCCAGGATAAGGAACTTCTAGTTTCAATAGATTTTCATAGGTTAGCCAAAAAAATTCAGCGAGAAAATTACTATAGGCGCCTGCTGCCAATAACAGCCAAAAAGGCTTATCACTTTGCATGCTTTTTTGAGCGGAAAACAGCAGCCAAGTTGTCGCAACGGCCCCTGCTCCTACAGAAAGAATATTTCCGCCCAGCGTTAAAATGCCCTCATTGGATTTCCAGTTCAGCAGCCAGCCAAAGTAGAAAGTAGTATAAAATAATATGAAAATAAGCCAAAAAGCCGTTTTTCTTTGTATATTCATTTTCACAGCACCTTACGCCAAAGGCCGTTTTTTTAGTTCTTTATACTTAATTATTTAAAAATAGTTTTAATTTTCAGGGTATAATTATCTATATTAATCATACTAAACTTTACATTTAATTGGTATAGTTTTCAAAAAATAATTGACGCATTTTCCTATTTAAGGAAATTTTATTGATAAGTTATATGTGCTTAATGGTTTTAAAGGGAAGGCAGTTCGTACTGTCTGCACAAAGCATAAAAAGACCGGAATTCACGATTAGAAGCGACTATGATGAAAGACAAGGAGGGATAGCTGTGGGATGGGCAGAATCATTGCAGCAAGCAATCGACTTTATGGAAGAAAACTTATTGCAGGAAGTAACAATTGAAGACATTGCAAAGCAAGCAAATTCTTCGGTATTTCATTTTCAACGGACATTTTCAATTTTGACGGATATGGCGGTCGGAGAGTATCTCCGCAAAAGGAGGCTGACGTTGGCGGCATACGAATTGGTAAGCACCAGCACTAAAATTATTGATCTTGCCTATAAATATGGCTATGACACTCCTGAAGCTTTCACTAAAGCATTTCGCAGGCAGCATGGGGTTACACCGAGCGAGGCACGGAAAAATGTGGGCAAATTGCAATCCTATAACCGCCTGGTCCTCCAGGTCAATTTGAAGGGAGCAGAACCGATGAATTACAAAATTGTTGAAAAAGAAGCGTTTCAAGTGGTAGGGATTAAACGCGAGTTTTCCATGGATACCGAAGAAAATATGACGGGCATACCACGTATGTGGACGGAAGCCAACACGGATGGAACGAGCGATTTGCTGCTTCAGCACAACAACGGAAATTTGAAAGCCTTATTGGGCGTCTGCGCCAACTTTGGAGACAAAAGAACAATGGATTACTGGATTGCCGCAGCTCGCGAAGGAGAGATCCCAGTAGGACTGCACCAGCTTGATATTCCCGCCTCAAAATGGGGAGTATTTGAAGTCCACGGAGCAATGCCGCATGCCATGCAGAAAGTATGGAAACAAATTTACTCGGAATGGTTTCCTTCCAATCCGTACGAGGCAGCAGGAACGGCTGAACTGGAAGTATATCCGCCTGGAGACGCTTATAGTACGAATTATTATTCAGAAATTTGGATTCCCCTAAAAAGACACTGAAATAAATGAAAAAAGAGTGCATTCTTCGAAATGAAGAAGAACGCACTCTTTTTTCTGCAGCAGAATAACTGATAATATCTATAATATTCCAAATCCTTCTGCTACGATAAGGGGAGATGAAAAAATATTCGTACAAAAGGGGTGCTGGGATGAAGTACGATGCAATCGTGATAGGGGCAGGATTGGCAGGGCTAGTGGCGGCTGCGGAAATAGCGGACTCCGGCAAGAAAGTGCTGCTTTTGGATCAAGAGCCTGAGGCTTCATTTGGCGGGCAGGCCTGGTGGTCATTCGGTGGCTTGTTTTTGATCGATTCGCCGGAACAGCGCCGTATGGGAATCAAAGATTCAAAAGAGCTTGCTTGGCAGGACTGGCTCGGGGCAGCCGGTTTTGATAAAGAAACGGATGAAGATTATTGGGGGAAGAAATGGGCAGAAGCCTATGTGGATTTCGCGGCAGGAGAAAAACGCGCCTGGCTTTCGTCTCTGGGAGTGAAATTTTTTCCGGTGGTCGGCTGGGCGGAACGGGGAGGCTATTTGGCGGAAGGGCATGGCAATTCGGTTCCGCGCTTTCATATTGTCTGGGGAACAGGTCCGGGCATTGTTGCGCCGTTTGAGCGACGTGTTCGTGAGCATATGAAAAACGGGCTGGTCGACTTCCGTCCACGCCATCAAGTGGATGGCCTTGAAGAAAATAACTCTGCCGTTACAGGAGTGATAGGTTCGGTATTGGAACCGAGCAACGCAGCGCGTGGAGAAGCAAGTTCCCGTAAAGTGGTTGGACAGTTTAGGTTTGAAGCAAAAGCGGTTGTGGTGACAAGCGGCGGCATCGGCGGCAACCATGACCTGATCCGAAAAAATTGGCCAAGCCGATTAGGTGAAGCTCCTGAAGCTATGCTGTCAGGCGTGCCGGCGCATGTGGACGGACGAATGCTTGAGATAAGCGAAAAAGCAGGGGGACGCATTGTCAACCGGGACCGTATGTGGCATTACACTGAAGGCATTAAAAACTGGAATCCGGTATGGAGCCGGCATGGCATCCGTATCCTTCCTGGACCGTCATCCCTTTGGCTGGATGCCAAAGGCCGGCGCTTTCCGGCGCCAAATTTCCCTGGATTCGACACCTTGGGTACGCTGGAAACTATTCAAAAGACTGGCTATAGTTATTCGTGGTTTATTTTGACACAAAAAATAATCGAAAAAGAATTTGCATTATCGGGTTCTGAGCAGAATCCGGATTTGACGGGCAAAAGCATCCCACAGGTGTTGGGGCGGGTCCGGGCTGGTGCGACGGCTCCAGTCCAGGCGTTCATGGACAAAGGCGAAGATTTTGTTATTGCAAAGACACTCGAAGAACTGGTCGATGGAATGAACAAATTGACTGGTGAGAACTTGTTGGATTTTACCGAGATTGAACGGCAGATCAAAGCGCGGGACCGCCAGCTCGACAACCCGTTCACCAAAGATTTACAGATTACAGCGCTCAGAGGAGCGCGCAATTACAGGGGCGACCGTCTGATCCGCGTGGCGCCGCCCCATAAACTGCTTGATCCGAAAAAAAGGCCGCTCATCGCGGTCCGTTTGAATATCGTTAGCCGAAAAACGCTGGGCGGTTTACAGACCGATTTATCGGCCCGTGTCTTAAATGAAGCGGGAGAACCGATCCAAGGGCTTTATGCAGCAGGGGAAGTGGCCGGATTTGGCGGAGGAGGAGTCCATGGCTACCGTTCACTCGAAGGGACGTTTCTTGGCGGGTGCCTGTTTTCAGGAAGAGTTGCAGGGCGTGCTGTAGCGGAAGGGGAAGCGGAATAGTTATGATGCAATAAGCGGTGGAAACAGGGGGATGAAATTCAAATCATAAGAAACCAGTTAACCTGCTGCTTATACATAGGAAAAGTGAAGAAACTAATGCCGAGGCAAATGGCTGGGCACTTAACTGGATAAGGATTGGTGGTGTAGGTATTGGAGTTGTTTCCAGATGACTTATTATGGAGAATCATTGCTTATTTGACGATGGTCGGGATCATTGTTTTCCTGGTAAATTCTCTTTTGCGAAAATTGTTGAACGTTAAAAGGAAGCAAGTTTTTTCATATAACTATGTTAACGATTTTCACAAAAAGGGCGATCGGCTTATTCGTGTACTTTCAGTACTAGCGATTTTTCTTCTGCTTATTTTTAATATGGATCCCATTTTTCTATCGCTGATCATGGTATCGCTGGTTTCTGGAATATTACAAGATGGCTTAAGGGCAGTTTTAGAAAAGAGGTATGCTGAAAACCAGAATGATTACCTGTTTACTTTAGCTCAATTGCCGTCTTCGTTGATTATTGTTTTTGGATTAGCCTGGCTGATGTTTCCTTTTCTCATAGCTGATTTATTGAATATCATTAAATGAAGGAGGACGGATAATGGAGGTATTTCTTGAACTGCTTTTTGTTTATTTGCCGCTTATTCTAGGTGCGTTCGTCTTACGCGGGCTCCGCATCATTCAACTCAATTCTGCAAAGCAAGTCGAGCAAAACAAAGAAATTATTGCATTGTTAAAATCAGGTGCTGCTATAAAAGAGGAAGCATAGGATCACTAATGTAACGATTAAATTGACCGAAACAAGCAGAAAGGAAGATTCAGCATGGAGACTAAACACACGGACTTAACAATCCGGCCATACGAAGATAAGGATTTTCCGGAAATCGACTTCTTAAATCAAGCAGAAATTTGGATCAATCTAGTTGAAAAGCAGGAAGACACAAGGCGAGCGTGGCGCAATTCACAAGCCGCGTTCGTAGCAGAAACGGATGGAAAACTTGTTGGATGCTTACGGGGATTGACCGATGGTTCGGTCACCTTGTATATTTGCGAATTGCTGATACGCCAAGAATACCGGGGACAAGGCATCGGGAAGGCTTTGATGGAACATGTCCACCAGCTTTACCCGAAAACACGGATGGAGCTGCTTGCCAGCAGTACCTCCCACACTTATTATGAATCGCAGAGCTTCCGGCCGTTCTATGGATTCCGCAAGACAATTTTAGAATAAAAAGAACCGCCCATTTTTAAATGGAGCGGTTTTTTAGAGTTACAATTTTACGACTTTCGACCGGCCTTTAAACCATAAATAGAATTGTTGGCCAGCGGCATTTGGAACGTCTTGCAGCACGGATATATGCAAGGGCTTTCCGCGATTATGGAAATGCAGGCTGGCAACCCCGAATTTTCGCTGCAGCCATCCTTGGGTAACTTCGATTTCCTGGATTTTCACCCGTTTTGTGATGAACGTCTCTACTACAAATGCACCTTTTCGGATTTGTACGAACCGTTCATTGAATGCGTACTGGGTAAAGCGGAAATCGGCAATTCGCAGCGCGATGAGAAAAACAAGCAAAACAGCGGAAAGCCAAGCCCACTCCATTTTAAAGTAAAGAAGTGCTGCGGTGGCAATGATCCAGAAATAGTAAGGCCGAAGGAGCCTAAGCCATAAGGTGTTTTTAGGCAAGGGCTTCATTTCATCTGAAAATTCATAGCTCGGCAGTAATTGCTTCACCAACTGATGGGCGTCTTTTATCGGCAGAAAAGGAAACAAGGAATTGGTTTCAACTGCTTCATCGCCGACATTTCCAGCACTCAGTAATTTTACTTCAACCATTCCAAGCATTCGCTTAAGAAAAGGCTGTTCCAATTTGATTGCCTGAACTTTGTCTTTTTGAATGGAAAAAATGGATTCTGTAAAAACCCCTTTTTTAATGTAAATCCGGTCCTCATCCGCAGAAATCTCGAATTTTCCGTATTTCGAATAAGTAGTGATAAATCCAATCATTGCCGAAAGCAGGAGCGCTGCCAAAAGAATTGGTAAAAGCAGCCAAAGATGGCCCGTTAAATAGTGAAAAACGGATCTAGAGGCATTATCCAAGTTAAAAAAGTCATCTATCTGGAAGTATAGAGAAAAGAGAATAGGGAAAATGGCTAACACACTAAACGATGTAAACGCCGCTTTGATCAAGTCTTTTTTACTTGGAGTAAAATAAATCTGGCGCTTGGGAACAGTTATGGAAGGTAATTCAACCGCTTCTTCTCGATCCGGCTGAAGTTCCTCCGGCAGTTTGGCTTTTTCGACAATTCCTTTGATGCGGTCGGCTTCCTGATAGGCCAAAACCGGAAACCTAACCGAAGCTTCATCTCCGCTCGTGCCGGTTTCTAATGTGAGTGATGTCAGTTTAAGCAAGCGATGCAGGAAGTTGGTCGTTTGCTGGACGTTTTGAATGCGTTTAAACCCGATGGTGCGTTGTTTTTTTACGAAAATGCCATTATAAAGAACAATCGCTTCATTTGAAAGTTCATAGCGGTTGAACATCCAGTTTAGCAGGATTTTTAGCGTGGCCATGACTAAAAACGCCAAGAAGGCAGCCTTAGCGATTTGCCAAAAACCTGTATCTTGGCTGGACCTCAAAACGAATAAGTACAAAATGATAAAGAAGCTGCCTTTCAGCAGCGAATAGAGTTGAAAGAGGACGGAAGATGGATGGTATCGTTGTTTTTCAGTTGTCATCAGCTGCCGCATCCATTTCTTCATCACTGTCTTTAAGTTTCGCAAGAAAACCGATTTTTGCACGAAGCGCAATCGCTTCTTCTCTCGGAATTGCCGGGATTTTATGTGAAGAAGTCACCGTGCCAATCGTCAAATCGTAAAGGTCGTATTTTCTTAAAAATGGGCCTTGGTTTGTTGAGACATATTCCACTTTGGCCATTGGGATCAGTTTGTGGTGCTTTTCGAAACGCCCATACTTTAATTGGATATAATCTTCATCAATCTCATAGCGCCAAGTTCTTTGTGTGATTGCCGGCTCAAACCAAACTGAATATACAGTGGCGAAGATGCTCAAGCTAAGCAGTCCCCAGAAAATCCAGACAATCCACTCTTTCCAATCGAAATAGTAACCTGAAAAAAGAAGTCCTCCGATTACCAATAGAACGATGCCTTCAATGATGGCGTTTGTCATTCGCCAAATCCGGATGGCATCTGGAGAAATTTTTTTGGTTGGTTCTTCAATATTTATGTACATGTGATTCACCTCCCTTTTTTATACGGGTTTAGAAGGTAAACGTTTCGTGAATACGGAATTTAGTATAAGAAGCGAAATGGGAGAAATGGGGGATACTTCATGAGAGGCGAACATATTTACTTAAGAGCGTTCAATCTGCAGGATGCTGAAGCAAAACTAAAGTTGGAAAAAGACAACAGCGACTTTTTTGAGAAATTTTCGATGACCCGTTATCCAGATTTCTATACATTGAAGGTACAACAAGAAATGATCGAAACAGGCAATGCTCAACGTGAAGAAGGCCGGGAAGAAAGTTTTGGGATTTTTAAAAACGAAGATGACACATTGATTGGGACGATTACCCTTTTTCAAATTTTTCGAGGGCCGCTCCAAAGCGCATTTCTCGGTTACGCGCTTGATAAAAGCCATAACAACAAAGGGTATACCACCGAAGCGGTAAAGCTGATTGTCGACTATGCTTTCCAAAAGCTGCAGTTGCATCGCATTGAAGCGGGAGTCATGCCGCATAATAACCCATCAATCCGGGTATTGGAAAAAGCGGGATTCCACAAAGAAGGGATTGCTAAAAGCAACGTGAAGATCAATGGCAAATGGGAAGACCACCAGGTGCTGGCAATTATCAACCCAAGAGACGAATCAGATTCCTTCTAAAGAGTGCGGCACTGATCTGTCCAGTTGTGGATTGCGGCAATTACTTCCTTCAACGCCAATCCTTTTGGCGTCAATTTGTACTCGGATTTAGTGGAAGAAACCAGCTGCGTTTTCGTTGCCAAACCTTCTTTTATCAACTCATTAAGCCTTTCAGTCAGAAGCCGGTCAGAAATTCCAGGGATGTTTGCCGAAATTTCGTGGAACCTTTTTGGACCATCCATCAATGAATAGACAACAACACCCATCCATCTTCTGCCGATAAACTCGATGGTGTTATGGAAGTTGCTGCAAATTGGCGCAACCAGCTCATGTTTTTCAGGTGTATCCATGATTTCGACTCCCTTCTTTTTTATCATAATAGCATGATTCATCTCTGTTGACTCTCAAACTTACTAATGGTAAGTTAATTTTATCAACTTACCATTAGTAAGTCCATCAGAGGAGGAAAATGCATGTCAACAAGAACCGAATCATCTCTATATAAAGTGATGACTGAAAGAAAATCAGTTCGGGTGTACGATCCGAATTTCAAAATCCCAAAAGAAGAACTTGAGGAAATGCTGAAACTGGCGACTACAGCACCTTCATCAAGCAACCTGCAAGCTTGGAACTTTATCGTCATCCAAGACCAGGAAGTGAAAAAAGAATTGCGCGCGATTGCCAACAACCAGGCACAAGTAGAGACATCTTCAGCAATCATCGCTGTTCTTGGAAATGTCGATGCTTATAAAAATGTTGAAAAGATCTATACACAAAACGTAGAGGAAGGGTATATGGACGAATCGGTCAAAGAGCGGTCGATTGCCAATACGTATAAAGTTTACCCGAATGCACCTGTCGAAGCGCGCATGAATATCGCTTCATACGATGCCGGCCTTGTTTCTATGCAGTTGATGCTCATTGCAAAAGAGCGTGGCTATGACACCATTCCGATGGGTGGTTTCGACAAAGTGAAGTTCGCTGAAAGATTTGATCTTCCAGAACACCTTTTCCCGATTGTCTTGATCGCAGTCGGCAAAGCAGCGGCTCCGGCATTTGGAACTTCACGCCTGCCAATCGAAGAAGTTACAAGGTTTATTTAATATATGTAAAAGACCCGGTACGCCCAGTGCCGGGTCTTTTTTTTATGGATAAAAGCAGGAAGGCGATAGGCTGATGGCGAAAAAATAACGATTAGCCGATCAAAATGGCGGCGGAGCAGCAGAAAGGGGAATGGCGATGACGATCCAAACGGCAAGGCTTTTAATGCGGCCATATCAAGATGAAGATTTCGATTTTCTCTGTTCTCTTTTTTCCGATCCGGAAGTGGTCCGTTTTATCGGCAACGGGCAGACGCGCAATAGGGACGGGGCTATGGAGTTTTTATACTGGATTTACCGCTCCTATAAGACCAACCCTAAACTCGGGCTGCGTGTTTTGGTTCGAAAAGAAGACGGGAAATTGGTTGGCCATGCCGGCCTTGTTCCACAAACAATAAACGGATCTGAAGAATTGGAAATCGGCTATTGGGTTGCTCGGGAGTACTGGGGGCAGGGATATGCCACAGAAGCTGCAGCAGCATTGAAAGAATACGGCAGCCGGCAGCTTGGCAAGAAGCGGTTTGTCTCTCTGATCCAACCGGAAAATGCAGCTTCAAGAAAAGTGGCGGAGCGGATCGGCATGGAGCTTGAAAAAGAAATTACGCTGGCAGGCAGAAAAGTCTGCGTTTATTCGAATAGAAGGAGGAAGTGAAATGGAATTTCCTGCACTCCAAACTGCGCGGCTCTAGCTAGTGCACATCAGCCAGCAATATGCTGAACGTTTTTTTGATATTATGTCCCGGGATGAAGTGACCAAGTACTACGGAATGGACAGCTTGGCAAATCCGGAAGAAGCAGCGCGAATCATCGAATCTTTCCAGACCAGTTTTGAATTGAAGCGGGGAATCCGCTGGGGCCTCATCTTGAAAGAAAACGGCCGGTTCATTGGAACAATTGGTTTAAATAACCTGAATGTGCGAGGGAAAAAAGCGGAAGTCGGATACAAACTGCATCCGGACTACTGGGGGCAGGGGCTTGTACGCGAAGCCAATTCTGCAGTGTTGCAATACGCGTTCACCGAACTGGATCTTTTCCGGATAGGGGCTGTCACGTTTCCTGAAAATACGGCATCAAGCGGTTTGTTGAAGAAGCTTGGATTTATAGAAGAAGGGCGTTTGCGCGGTTATTTATACCAGCGCCACCAGTCGCATGATGCGTTGGTTTTTTCGTTGCTGAAAACAGAATGGGAAAAGAAAGTGAATTGAGAAGAGGTTTGATATGACAGGAAATATAGCTATCCAGTTGATGTCGATGTGCTTGGTGCAAGACGGCGATCGGGTACTTCTAATAAATCGACCTGCTGAAAAAGGATTTCCAGGCTTTATTGGTCCCGGAGGCAAGGTAGATTTTCCGGAAAGCCCGACAGAAGGGGCGATTCGCGAGGTTTTTGAAGAGACAGGTCTTGTTGTGAAAAAAATAGTTTATAAAGGATTGGATGAATACACCGATTCAAGTGCTAATTCCCGTTATATGGTGTTTAATTACCTGGCAACTGAATTTGAAGGGGACATGCTGGAAGCTCCGCCGGAAGGTGAATTGGCTTGGGTGCCGATAAAAGAAGCGTTGGACCTGCCGATGCAGCCTTGGTTTAAAAAGCGATTCCCTTTGTTCTTTGAAGAAGAAACATTCGAAATCCACAATGGGATGAAAATGCAGAACGGATACGCACAGAAACAATAAAAGCAAGAAAGTTGAAATTCTATTGCATTCCGTTGCGGTTGATTCAGAAAATAGCAGGTACAAAAAAGATGGATCAGCTTGTTGAGTAACTATACTGATTGTTGGATAGCTATCCCGCAGGAGTCTCCACTGTTCGGCTCCATAGCGGAAGGAGAAATAGGAAGAAAGCGGACGAACTGTCCGCTAAAAAGTCTGCCTCTTCTTCTTTTTCTAATCTTGGCTTCGCTATACTTCAAGTTATTGCTCCCTGTTAATGGAGCGGAAGCCGGCAGCCTGAGGGATGGTCAGCTCTATGCTGATCAATCCTTTTAGTTATCCCGTAAAAACTTGGTCATAAGGGAAGCGGTAATTTTCTTTTTTCGGCTTCAGCAAAATCAGGAAAAGCGTCAGCGGACCGATGCGCCCGATAAACATAACGATGCAAAGCAGTACTTCGCCGATACTGCTCAAGTCCGCTGTAATGCCCATGGACAGGCCGACTGTGCCAAAAGCGGAAACGACTTCAAAGGCTAGCGGCAGAAAAGGAATGGTTTCAAAAACCATCAGCAAAAACATGAATACCAGAACCAGCAGCAAACTGATGGTGGTAACGGCTAATGAACGAATGACCGCTTCAATCCGGACGGACCGACCGAAGATTTCCGGTTCTCTTCGTGCTTGCAAAAAAGCCATAGAAGCAAGGATGACTACGATAAATGTACTGAGTTTAATGCCGGAAGCGGTAGAGGCGCTGCCTGCTCCGATGAACATTAAAGCCATGGTGAACAATAAGGTCGGATCTTCCATCGCTCCATAGTCCAATACGTTAAACCCGGCAGTCCGTGGCGTTACGCCGGTGAAGTAAGAAGCAATTAGTTTTTCCTGTAAATTCAAGTTCCCGATTGTTTCTGGATTGCTGTATTCCAGGATGAAAACAGTGAATGTAGCCAAAACGTTGATCAGGAGGGTTCCCAACACCATCAGCTTGGTATGGAGCGACCACTCGCGGAACGATTTTTTCAGATAAATATCCATAACGACTGTAAAGCCTATCCCCCCGATAATAAAGAGGGTGGACAATAAGATTGTCACAAAAGGATCTCCTGCGAAACTCATGAGGTTGTCAGGAAATAAAGAAAAGCCGGCATTATTAAATGCGGAAACTACATGGAACACGCTTAAGTTCAAAGCTTGCTTTAAACCATAGTCCGGGAGCCAGTATAATGTAAGAATTATGACACCAAGCGTTTCGATAACAAAGACGAAACCGAGGATTATTTTAACGAGCCGGATGATGCCGCCTACAGAGTTCTGTGAAAAGGACTCTTGCAGATACATCCGGTTTTGAAGGCCGATTTTCTTCCGAAATAGCAGAAGCAAGGCAGTCGCAAAAGTCATTAAACCGATGCCGCCGCATTGTATTAGCACCAACAACACAATTTCTCCAAAGGCGGTAAGTGTCGAACCCGGATCAAAGACACTTAAACCGGTCACCGTCGTAGCGGAAGTAGCCGTGAATAAGGCGTTGACCCAAGTAATTGATTCAGTAGTAGCGATCGGCAGCTTCAGAAGAAGGGTGCCGATAAGAATAAGAAACAAAAAACTGCCGGCAATCAGAAGAGGGGCAGATGCGGATTCCCGCTTCTTTTTCGTGGACTTCATAAGGACACTTCCTAATTTGAGTGATAAAAAGCAGTTGATATAATGGGTGTGTAAGCGAACTCTTTAAAATTTCCTTGTTTTTGCATCAAAAAAAGACCGATTCAAATAGAATGGTCTTAGGCGATGCCTCTGGCCCTTCTCCCGAATTACAAAATTAACGCTTACGGAGTTAGCTGCCGGATTAGGGATTGAGAGTATCCCTTCTTACAAAGTAAGATTCACCCCGAGATAGAATGGTTCCTATCTATTGTGGTTCCCCCGCTCAAAACAGATTCAGCGAATAAAAGGTAGTCTGGTTATTTGCTTTTCAACAAGATAAAATCTACTCTCGTTTACAGGTATTGTCAATACTATTTTAATGCCCGAAATATTTATTTTGACAACCTTGCTTAAAACAGAAGATTGCCACTCCATTTCGGGTTCTGTTATAGTGAAAATGAGGGCAGTATCTGAATAGAACTGCACCAGTAAGGCTATTGGCATTTCAAATAAATAGTTCTGCCTTGATCTTAAAGCGACAGGGACGGAGGAAACCTTTTATCTAACATTCTGCCCTTTTGTCCATTTATGAACAAAAGGGTTTTTCAATTGGTTTTCTCCTCAGAAGGAGGAGTAAAAGATGAAGAATACCGCATCATTTTTAAAAATGAAAGCAGAAGGTGAAAAAATCGCCATGCTGACAGCTTATGATTATCCGTCGGCAAAACTTGCAGAAGAAGCGGGAATGGATATCATTTTGGTTGGCGATTCACTGGGCATGGTAGTGCTGGGGTATGATTCAACTGTGAAAGTGACTGTTGAAGACATGATTCATCACGGAAAAGCGGCTCGTCGCGGGGCGCCGGACACATTTTTAGTTGTGGATATGCCGTTTGGCTCATTCCACGGCAGTCTGGGGAGATCGCATGAGAATGCAGTCCAAATTTTTCAGGAAACCGGAGCGGAAGCATTGAAACTAGAAGGTGCTGACGAAGTCATTGAAGTGACCCGCATGCTGACCCGCACCGGCATTCCCGTTGTATCGCATCTCGGCTTGCTTCCGCAAAGCGCTGGAGTTCTCGGTGGTTACAGAGTTCAAGGGAAAACAGCGAATGCTGCTAAGAAATTGATTGAAGATGCCAAAGCCTGTGAAGCAGCCGGAGCTTTCATGCTGGTGCTCGAATGCATTCCGTACCAATTGGCGCGTGAAGTGACTGCGGCCGTGTCCATACCGGTCATCGGAATCGGGGCAGGCAGCGAAACGGACGGCCAAGTGCTCGTCTACCACGATACGCTGAAATACGGATCGCACCACTTGCCGAAATTTGTCCGTTCTTATGCGGAAACAGGGACGATGATGAGAGCGGGGCTCAGCGACTATGTAACCGAAGTGAAGTCTGGAGCATTCCCGGCGGAAGAACACCGCTTTACGATGAAGGAAGAAGAATTGCAGCAATTATATGGCGGAAAATCTTAACAGTACAATACTTGAGGCATACAAAAAAGGAGCTGAGCAGGTGTAAGTGCTTGGCTCCTTTATTATTGGGTAGAAGCTGCGAGTGATGAGGTCTTTTTAAAAAAAAATTGCCCTTTCTCTAGTAGTAACACTAAAGAAAAGGCAGTTTACTGTTTGATAGCGGACAAATTAATGACGAGTATTACCTGTCGCAGCATGTCCATCTTTTTCAGGAAAAACGTTCTTATCCAAGTATTTATGGAAGAACCATTCTCCGCCCCCAATTACAAGAGCGGAAATAAGGGATGCAGCAATGATATCCTCAGTGTTAGCAAACAGCATCTGGCCCATTAGCCAAATCACTAAGAAAGAAGTGACGATATCCCCGATAGTGGCCATCGTATTTCGTTTTTTGTGGTCTGCCGTATTGCTGTGACCCGCCGTTTGAGTATTGGCTGTGCGGTCGCCGGTTTTTCTGAAAATCATCAGATCCCCTAATACATATGCGACTGCGGTCAAAACAAGGCTGATCAATAAGGTGTCTCCGAACTCCACATCAAAAATTCCTGTTAAGATAATTAAAAGTACTACAGCAATCATAATGAATTTCATGATAAGAGCTTTAACATGGTTCATAGTGTTTCCTCCTCGATTAAGATTTGTTCTCGATATTGTAAGATTACCCTCATTTTGTAATTTCAACCTTTTTTTAAAAAAGAACTTTAAATTTTCTATGATTAGAAATGTTATTCCGATATAATTCTTCTCCATTACTTTATTAGCAGCTTTCCGTAAACTGTATAACTTTATATGTCTTTTGGTCCAAAAAAGGGATTATCTTTTAATTGAAGCGGGAATCTATTTTGAAAGAAGACAAAAAGGAAAGAGGGAGAGATATGAGGTTGGATAATGAACATCCCCAACATGACATCGTCCAGGTTATGGATATTTGCGGCGTAAGCATTAGTTATAACGTACAAAGAACCATCATGAAAACAGGACTTTACTCCGTATACCTCATATCACTGGCCAATCAGCCTAATTCAATAGGGGAGGTGCTTTTAATTGAACATCCCCCAGCTCGAGCACCATCCAAATATCTTTTACCCCTGAAATCTAGCAAGCCTTTGACGACCAGTGAACTAATGAATGAAATTGTTGAGACTTTGGAGGCTCATTTCAATCGGAAAGGGTAAAATTCTTTCTTTAGTAATTCACTATCCACAATAGGTAAGGCTGCTTTCTTCTGTCGCCCTTGCCGCAACCGAGGCTGTGACGCAGAAGCTAAAGGAAAAAATAGAAGATAATTAAATTAGCTGTTCTATTCCCTTTGCGCGCAAAGGGAATTTTTTTATTCATTAGACCACTCCTTTGGCTGCGCCGCTAAATTTTTATTCCCTTAAAACAGCAGGGAAAAAGGTAGGAAATCTTTAACTCGGTCTTTACGTAAATGTTGTAAGATAGGACTATGGAGGTGTTAGGATGAATCAATTTATTCGAATCACCAATGCAACGGAAAACAATTTGAAGAATGTGTCCGTCGACATTCCGAAAAACCGGTTTGTCGTCATTACCGGCCCTTCGGGTTCAGGGAAATCCACTTTGGCTTTGGACATTCTGCAGCGGGAAAGCCAGCGCCAGTATATGGAGGCAAACGGCATCATCTCGAGTTTGATCAACAAGCCGAAAGTCGGTTCGGTCCTCGGCCTGTCCCCGTCCATCGGTGTCGGCCAGCAGGTCACAAACCGCAATCCGCGCTCAACTGTCGGCACAGTGACTGATATGTATACGTACATGCGTGTGCTGTATGAAAAACTTGGGGAGCGGGAGTGCCCGAACTGCCGGGCAATCGTCACTCAATCGATGGCAACGGACGAATTAAGCGAAACTGTAGCATGCGGCAATTGCGGACACGAATTAGAAAACTTAACACGGGCGCATTTTTCCTTTAATACGCTTGAAGGCGCCTGCCCGATCTGCTCTGGACTTGGAAAGACGGTTGATATTCATAGGGACCAAGTCTTCAATTCTGAACTTAGCTTGAAGGATGGAGCGGTAACATTTTGGTTTCCTGCCGTCCGGGAGTATTACGGAAAAATCGTAGAAACGGGAGCCAAGTATTACGGGTTTGATCTCGATATGACGGTGCCTTTGAAAGACTACAACGAGGTGCAGCGCGATTTTTTATACTACGGAGCGGAAAGCGAAGAATTTAAACGCCATTACCCTGATAAGCAGCCTCCCAAAACAGTGTCACAGGGAAGATTTGAAGGTGTGCTTACTGGTTTATGGAGGCGCTATAAGGAAAATGGAGGGAATTCAGTAGAAAGCAAGTTTTTCTTCAGCCATACGTGCTCCGAATGCGGAGGGGAAAAGCTGAAAAAAGAAAGCCGCCTCGCTAAAGTAGCTGGCTGTTCGATTACGGAAGTGTCCAAATGGCCGCTCGAAGAAGTGATGAATTGGATCAAAAAGCTGAATCGGCAAGCGGAAGAAACGAAAGATTCGTTAACTGCCATGATTTTGGAAGATTTGACCGCCAAAATCATCCGGATTGTCAATGTGGGACTTGCTTATTTATCGATGGACCGGGAAGCGGTCACTTTGTCGGGCGGAGAATCGCAGCGGCTTCGTCTTGCGACGATCCTTGGTTCGGGTTTGACAGGCGTCCTTTATATATTGGATGAACCGACTGCTGGCTTGCATCCAAGAGATACATTAGGGCTGGTCAAAATTATTAAACAGCTGCGGGATATCGGCAACACGGTATTAGTCATCGAACATGATGTTTCTGTCATGGAACAAGCGGACCACATTATCGACTTAGGGCCGGGAGCTGGAACTTCGGGCGGTGAAGTTGTCGGAGAAGGAACACTGCTTGATTTACAGGAGCAGCCAAGATCGGTGACGGGCGCTTTTGTAAAAGAGTTTCATGCGGCACCGGCGAACAGAAGGCCTGGAACTGGCCAGCATCTTACCGTATACAATGCGCATAAAAATAATTTAAAGAACATTACGGCTTCTTTCCCGCTTGGCTGCTTTGTGACAGTGACCGGCGTTTCGGGTTCCGGAAAATCTTCTTTGCTGTTTGATATTGTCGCGGCCAGCAGCTTGGAGGAAAACGGCAAAGAAGGCTATGATCAGATAACTGGACTTGAAGTTGTTGACAAGATGGTGACGGTGGACCAATCTGCTTTGAGCCGGATGCAGCGGTCGAATGTGGCAACGTATACGGAAGTGTTCACGCTTTTACGGACTTTATTTGCGAAGCTGCCCGCTTCTGTTGAGAATGGCTTGAGTTCTAAGCACTTTTCATTTAACACAGAAGGGGGACGGTGCGAAAACTGCCAAGGCCTGGGATACGTGCTGACAAAGATGTATTTTCTGCCGGACATTGAAGTGGAGTGTCCTGTATGCCGGGGTAAGCGGTTTAAGGAGGAAGTGCTGGCTGTCACTTATCAAGGATACTCGATTTCCGGCATTCTCGACTTGAGCATTGAAGAAAGCTTGGCGTTGTTTGTAGGGCAAAAGAAAATAACGGCGATCATCGGTTTGCTGTGTGAAGTGGGCCTTGGCTATTTGAAGTGGGGGCAGACCTTGACGACTTTATCAGGCGGTGAAGGCCAGCGCCTGAAGTTGGCCCGGGAACTGAGTAAACCGGCGAAAGGCCATACGCTTTATATATTGGATGAGCCATCGACCGGATTGCATCCAAACGATGTAAAGACGCTGCTGTTGCTGATCAATAAACTGGTTGATGCCGGTAATACGGTCATCATCGTTGAACACAACACGGACATTATTCGAGCTTCCGACTGGGTCATCGATTTAGGGCCGGAAGGCGGGGAAGCGGGCGGCTACTTGGTGGCTGAAGGGACGCCGGAACAAGTGGCCGGGAATGGCGCATCGTATACAGGAGCTTATTTGGGTTATTAATAGTTGAGTGGGCAGGGAGCGGAGAGCTCCCTGCTTTTTTATGTTGAATGAGGGTGAGTTACAACTTTTATGGCTTGAGTTACAACTTTTTCGTTGCGGGTTCCAACTCTACATTTGTGAGTTCCAATTTGTCGAGCTGGAATGGGACTTGAAGAAGGGTTTTTCTGGTTATTTGAAGAAAGAGTAAGCAAGTGACGTGAAGGGGGAAATGAAATGAAGCAAATCATTGCGCTTGGCGGAGGCGGATTCTTGATGGAGCCCAAAAATCCGCTATTGGATTTATACATATTGGCCCAATCAAAGAAAGATAATCCGAAAATCTGTTTTATTCCAACGGCAAGCGGAGATTCGGAGAGTGCGACATTGAAGTTTTATGAATTTTTTGCCCAGCATAATTGTCAGCCGTCTCATCTATCTTTGTTCAAACCGCCGACGAGGGATATTGAAGGATTCATACTGGAGAAAGACATTATTTATGTGGGAGGAGGAAATACCAAAAACTTGCTGGCTATCTGGAGAGACTGGGGACTGGATGGCATTTTAAAGAAAGCCTGGGAGCAAGGCATTGTGCTTGCTGGTATAAGCGCAGGCTCAATCTGCTGGTTCGAAGAAGGTGTGACCGATTCGTTCGGAGATGGCCTTGACCCGCTTAAGGCTTTAGGCTTTCTGAAAGGAAGCAATTGTCCTCATTATGATGGGGAAGAAGATAGAAGACCTACGTATCGTCAGCTTGTCGGGGCGCAAACATTGCAGGCAGGGATTGGGGCAGATGATGGAGCAGCAGTTCATTACGTGGACCAGGAAATAACGGCAATTGTCAGCTCAAGGCCGAATGCCAAAGCTTACCAGGTTTCTTTTGATGGACAAGTAAGTGAAACTGAACTTCCAACCAGATTTTTGGGCTCTGGCTAATATCGATTGATAAAGGGGCGAAAGAAATGGAGAAACACAGAGCGGCTAAAATGTACGACTACCATGTCTGGGCCAATCGGAGAGTGTTCGAAAACTTGAGGCAGCAGCCCGAATCCATTTACAACAGCCAAATCCAAAGCGTTTTTTCATCTGTTTCTGAAGTGCTTCTGCATATGTATATGGTTGAGATGGCTTGGTTTGAAACGATGAAAGGAACATTGTTCGATAATACCAGCAAAAAAATCGAGCAGGCAGCGCTGGAGTTGAAGGGGCAGCCGCTTGAAGTGGTTGAAATGGCCTTTGAAGCGATGGCGGAAGAATTTCAAGGCTTTTTAGCAAACCAAAAAGACTTGGAACAAGTGTTGGAAGTGATGCATCCCCACTATGGGCGTTCTGAGTTTGCACTTGCTGATATGATCCACCACGTAGTCAACCATGGTACTTACCACCGCGGCAATATTTCCGCAATGTCGCATCAGCAAGGAGAAAAGGGTGCGCCGACGGATTATATCTTTTTTGTCGGCAAATGAGCAGGGGAATTAATAATTTTTAAAGGGGTACTTGGCTGTGCAATCTGAACAAGACATATTGGAGTTAATTGAAGAAGATATATGGATGATGGAAGTATTGAAGGCTGCGCACTCGCTGGGTTTGCCGGATTGGTGGGTATGTGCTGGCTTTGTGCGTTCTAAAATATGGGATACCCTGCACGGATTTAAAGAAAGAACAAGTCTTGCGGATATTGATGTGATTTATTTTGATCCGGAAAATCTTACTGGAAAAGAAGAAGAGCATCTGGAAAAGAAGCTGGGCCATTTGGTGCCGGATTTGCCATGGTCAGTGAAAAATCAGGCCAGGATGCATGTGGTAAATGGGCTGCCTCCTTACACTTCATCAGCGGATGCGATTTCCAAGTTCCCGGAAACCGCTACGGCGCTTGGCGTGAAATTGGATGAACAAGGCGGGCTTGTTCTGATTTCACCTTGCGGGATAGAAGACGTTTTGAATATGGAAATCCATCCAACACCGCACTTTTTAGGGGAGGTTCGGTTGCTTTCCATATACAGAGAGCGGCTCGAAAAAAAGAACTGGACAGCGAAATGGGGAAAAGTGAAACAAGGAAACTCGTTCCTAACGTAAGGGTGGGAAAACTGTTATCGTTATCATTTCCCGGGAAATTATCATGTTAATCAAGCGAAAGGATATGTTTATTACTAGCAGTTGAGATGGAAGTGGAAAAGCGGATGCCAGGAGGAAAAAATGTTAAACAAACAGGGTTTTAA
Organism: Planomicrobium sp. CPCC 101079; assembly: GCF_007859275.1. Lineage (GTDB taxonomy): Bacteria > Bacillota > Bacilli > Bacillales_A > Planococcaceae > Planococcus. The sequence goes on from NZ_VOHC01000006.1 coordinate 32,846, forward strand.
TTTATGGGCAAACGATTACGACAAGACGGTACAAGTGAGCGAAGAAAATAATCTGTATCCGTTTGCCGGATACAAGGACATATTGGATTTTATTTTTAATGAAGCGATGCAAAAAAATCACTCAGCGGTTTTGGATATCGGATTCGGCACAGGAATATTGGCAAGCAAGCTTTATGAACATGGCCACTATATTAATGGAGTGGATTTTTCTTCAGAAATGATTGAGATTGCGAAAGGCAAAATGCCGTTGGCAAATCTAATCGAGTGGGATATTACGTACGGGTTGCCGGAGCGTTTAAAGGCAAAGAACTACGAGTCAATCATTAGCACTTATGCGCTGCACCACTTAACGGATGAAGAGAAGAAGAGGTTCGTCCAGGAACTATTGCCGCTGCTAGCTGAAGGGGGGAAAATTTACGTCGGGGACATCTCGTTCCAAACAAGGGCGGATTTAGAGAATTGCCGAAATGCTAGTATTAATTATTGGGACGAAGACGAATTTTATTTTGTTTTTGAAGAAATCGAATCAGCTCTAAAAGGCATTGCAAAATGCAAGTTCTATCCTTTTTCGCATTGCGGTGGAGTGATCGTAATTTCGAAGTAAAGGAGAATGCAGACCATGAAATTTGCGGTGGTAACGGATGTCCATGGCAATGCGCCGGCATTGAGGGCAGTGCTGGAAAAAATTGATCAGTCTCCTGGAATTGAACATATATTTTGTCTAGGGGACATGATGGGTATCGGCCCGAACACGAACGAAGTGCTCGGAATGCTATTTTCACGAACCGATGTCTCTATGGTCACCGGGAATCATGACGAAGCAATTTTGGCGTTGGCAAAAGGACAGCAATATCCGCTTAGCCATTCTCATGTGAAAACACATCACCAATGGATGGCTGATCGGCTCGATCCGGCTTTCATTCCTAAGCTAGCCAGCTTGCCTCGGACTATTAAAAAGAGAATTAGCGGACATTCAGCATTGTTCACCCATTACAGCATCTGTGATGGGAAGCTGCTGGCGCCGATCAGCAAAGACCCTTTCAAACCGATTGTGGAACCGAGCCTTACAAACATGGAAACATTGTTTAACAAGGCAAATGAGCAGCTGGTTTGTTTTGGCCATCATCATCCAAAACATTTCTTTAAAAATACCCGGACCATCTACCTTAATCCGGGAGCTCTTGGCTGCACAATCAAGCCGGCTGCACCCTACGCTATCGTCAATGTTCGGGAGCAGGGGATTGACGTAAGTTTAGAGGAAGCTGGCTATGACAATCGGGAATTTCTGCTATCGTACGAGAAACTAAAAGTACCGGAACGAAAATTTATTTTAAAAGCATTCCATGGAAATCAAATGGGAAATCAGGGGTGGTAGAGAGGTGAAAAAAGGGGTCTGTACGGTTAGAAATAACCGTACAGAAAAGGAGACGCTTGAATCGAGGAGGGAACTTCGGAGATAAATAAAGAGGGTAAAGCGCAAGAAGATGAGTGCTAAGAAATTTACTCCGGAATAGAAGGCGTTTTAAGGGAAGCCCCTCCAGGAGCGGCTTTTATCAATCAATAATAAGCGGCACTTGATGGCAATAAGGGCATGGTATATAGGCTTGTTGATTTTCAAGCAATTGGACATAGGGGCGGGAGTCAACAAATTCCTTCTTTTCAGGTGCACTGGCATCCAAATGACACCGGCTTTCCATATATCGGCTCTCATGAACGGATTTCTGTTGGTGATCAACTATATATTGCAACATGGAGGCTCGCTCCCTTTCTTTAGTTGAATTTCCCTTAAAAACCACAGCCGGCAATCTGTATAAAAGGTGTTATTCAGCATGTCTAAGCTGGTTTTATCACCTGTTTTTTGGGGGATTAATCCAAAAAAACGCCGAAAAGAATCGTTGCGAATCTTTTCGGCGTTGTCCTCAGCACTATCTCTTCCATCGATAACTTCCGCATTTTTACCATCAAAGCTGCCTTTATTAACAGCTTCAATTTTCTCGCCGTTTATCATCAAGTGATAAAGTGCATCCGGGTCATCCTCGCTGCCTGGCCGATACAGTCTCACATTATTAATTGCTTTCATTGGACTACCCCTCCGAAACTCATAATTATCAGCTATTTTCCCAACCCCTCAATTTTCAAACGGCGGCTTGAATAAAAGAAAGGGTTACAGCCGGAAGACACTGGGTAAAGACAAACTAAATCGATCAAGGAGGGAATCATTGGGATTATGGGCTTAAAACTAAAAGACCTCAAAGACCAAGTTATTGTGATTACGGGAGCCTCTAGCGGAATAGGATTGGCAACAGCCAGAATGGCAGCTGAAAAAGGAGCCAAAGTGGTGGCAGCTGCAAGAAATGAAGATGCTTTAAGGGAATTGGTCGAAGAACTGAGCAGTAAAGGGCATGAAGCGATTTTTGTCGTAGCGGATGTCGGCAAGGAAGAAGATGTCAACAAAATCGCCGAAACCGCCATCGAACAGTTTGGCCGCTTTGATACTTGGGTCAACGATGCGGCGGTCACTATTTTTGGCCATATGATGGATGTGACCATCGAGGATATGAAGCGGATGTTCGATACGAATTTCTGGGGAGTCGTTTATGGTATGAGAGCGGCTGTCAGACATTATAAGGAGAGAGGCGTTCCAGGTGCCATTGTCAATGTGGGGAGCCTTTATGGGGACAGAGGGGTCGTCCTTCAGTCGACCTACTCCGCAGCTAAATTTGCAGTCCACGGCATGACGGAGAATCTCCGGATGGAAATGGAAAAAGAAAAAGCTCCAGTTTCAATTTCGTTGATTCATGCTGGCCGGATTGATACGCCGTATAATGAGCATGCAAGAAGCTATACAGAAAAACAGCCAGCCCATATCGGCATGGTTTATACACCGGAAGTGGTAGCAGAGGCGATTCTGTATTGCGCAGCGCATCCGAAACGGGACATGTATGTCGGAGCACAAGCGAAAATGACGGCGCTTCTCGGTCGGGGAGCACCGCGTTTTACAGATAAATTGATGGAAGTCTTGATCTATCCTACCCAGCTTGCCAACCGCCCATCGCGCCCCCGCGAAGACAGCGCTTTGTATGAAGCGGGTTATGGCATGGAAGAGCGGGGCACCAATAAAGGCTGGATCCGCAAGCGCAGCTATTATGTCCAAGCGACAAAGCGGCCGGTGCTGACACTGGTAGCTTTGGCAAGCGTCGGGGCACTGGTCTGGAATGCCGCGAAAAATAAATGACGAAAATGAAAAAGCCTTTCCCGAAATTATGGGAAAGGCTTTTCAGTTTAAAATGCAGCATCTGCTTTTCTTTTCGCAAAATCGATTTCCGGATAGTAAGCATCTTTGACCAGTAAGTTCGGGCCTAAACAAGAAACCGAAGGGCAATGGCAGCCGACGGTTTTCGCAAGGGGGCGATCCAGCCAGTTCTCAAGCATAGCCGGAAGTGAATCGGTCTGAATGTTGCCCATAGATGGTGTATCGCCGAAATCAGTGACAATGACGTCACCTGTGAAAATATTGACGTTCAGGCGTGAGCGTCCATCCGGGTCGTTTCGGACCGTGACGTTTTTGCTGGAATGGATACGCTGGAGCAAAGCCACATCTTCCTCATTTGAACTGCATGGATAAAATGGCAGCGTACCAAACAGCATCCAAACATCTTCATGGCGTTGATCAAGAAGCTCATGGATGGCTTTCCGGGTTTCATCCAGTGACAAGACTTCAAGCCGGGAAGCAAAGTCGCTTGGATACATTGGATGCACTTCGTGCCGCGCGCATTTCATTTCCTCGACAATTTGTTTGTGGATTTTTGCGAGGTGCGGAAGTGTCCGCTTATTGAGCATCGTTTCCGCTGAGACCATCACGCCGGCTTCGGAAAGCGCCCGGCTGTTATCGATCATCCGCTGAAATTGTTCCGCCCGGCGCTCTTCCGAAGGCTTGCGCTCCATGTTGGCGAACCCGCCAGTGACAAAATCTTCAATGGTGCCCCAGTTATGCGAAATGTGCAAGACGTCCAAATATGGGGCGATAAGCATATACCGCTCGAGCGGCATGGTGAGGTTGGAGTTCATCTGCGTCCGCACGCCCCGCGCATGGGCGTATTTCAATAAAGGCAGCACATAGCGCTCGACTGACTTCTTGGAAAACATGGGCTCGCCGCCTGTTAGGCTGATCGTCCGCAAATGGGGAATTTCATCAAGCCGCGATAACAGCAATTCAATCGGCAAGGCATCTGGATCTTTATGGGCGAGCATATAACCGACAGCGCAATGTTCACAGCGCATATTGCAAAGGTAAGTAGTTGTGAACTCTATACTGGATAATGTCAGTTTTCCATATTCTTCGATATCCATATAAGCTTCCCAAGGGTCGTAATCTGGTGAAATTTTTTTAGAAATAGTGTTAGCTAATGTCATAGTCAAAGACTCCCATAATTTTTATCAACGCTAATTATGGACTTCTCCTATAGGTTCTACAAGCTATGAAGAAGAATTCCTATTTTTCTGATTAAGTTAGAGAAAAAAACCATTCCCAGAACAACAAGGGAACGGCTTTTCCAAAATTATTCCACTGGTTTTTCTGATGTTTCAACCACAGGGGTGCGGACAACTAGTACATCGCATTTCGCCGATCGGACAATACGCTCAGAAACGCTGCCCATGAAGAAGCGTTCAGCAGAGTTTAATCCTGTCGCCCCGCAAACAATCAGATCCGCATCCAATCGTTTGACCATGTCTACTGGAATCATCGATTTAGGGGAACCGTATTCCACAATGGAGTTCACTTGCGGCACTCCGGCTGCTGTGGCCACTTCCTTGTAAGTGATCAATAATCCTTCGGCCGCCTTTTTGGCGCCTTTGGCAAAAGCTTGCCCATAAGCTTCGATTGAGCCAAAAGAACGGTTGTCGACAATGCTCACCAAATTTAAAGTGGCGTGATTCCGCACCGCGATATCGACTGCTTTTTTGAAAGCGATGGCGGCTTGATCCGATCCGTCTACTGCTACGATAATTTGCGAATACTTTAAACTCATGATGTATTCCTCCTTATCTTTCCTACTTAAGAAAGTTCGCTAAACTCTTTTCCAATTCCTGCTTATACACAAACTTTTGAGCACTGCCTTTCAATTCAGTTCAAGAAATGTAAAGCGCAGGGAAATGGAATATGGTACCCTTTAAGTAACGAAATTGGCGGTGATCGACCGAGAAAGGCGGCCTAGTTTTGAATGAAGAAATGATAAGTCCGGAACTGTCTTCCGAATTGAAAGAACTGTTCACTATTCGCCACACGGTAAAGGAATTTAAAAAAGGCGCATACTTGTTTCAAGATGGCGATGCCATTAAAGGGGTTTATATCATTCGTTCAGGAAAAGTCCAAATCGGAAAAGTGACGCCGGATGGCCGGGAACTGACATTAAAAATCTGCGGCCCAAACCAGCTTGTGGGAGAGGTCACCGTTTTTTCCGTGGATTCCAAATACATGTTGGATGCCAAAGCGATAGAAGATGTCATTTGCGCAAAAATCGCTATTAAGGATCTGGAGGATGCGCTCCTCCACAATGCAAAATTGGCGGCTGTTTTCATGAAATGGATGGGCATCGACCAGCAAAAGACGCAGACCAAATTCCGCGACCTTTTGCTGCACGGCAAAAAAGGGGCTTTATACTCCACGCTGATCCGCTTGAGCAACAGCTACGGCGTCCAAAAGGATGACGGTATTTTAATTGATATGAATTTGACCAATCAGGAACTTGCCAACTTTTGCGGAATGGCGCGTGAAGTGGTCAACAGGATGCTCAGCGACTTGAAAAAACAAGAGATTGTTTCAGTTGCGGAAGGCAAGATGATAATCCACGACATCAGCCACTTAAAAATTGAAATCAACTGCGAAAATTGCCCAATCTCATTATGTAAAATCGATTGAACAAGCTTGCCATCAGGCAAGCTTGTTTTTTTATGTCTAAAAATTGACACCTGCCAAAAAAAGAAGGCAAGTGTGATATTTATCACAATGTCTCCAGCAGCAATAACTTACGCTAAAGACAAGAAGAATAACAGAAGAGGTGAAGGGGAATGGCGAAGTACAATGAAGCGCCGGAAGCGGATTTGAAAGGAACCTTGATTTGTGTCTTTCTGGTAGGGCTCGTGATTGTTGTGATGTGGGTAGCCGCTTATTTGATGTATACCGCAAGATGAGAATTAAGAAGGAGTAGATGGAAATGCATTTTCATAAATACGAAAAAATTTGGCTTGTTTTTGGGATTGTTGCACTCACTATCTTTTTGGGAGTGGTGGGAGTAAGCGCCTTTTCACATGACCATACACCAGCAGGGGGCATGCATACAATTGACCCTAAGAAAGTGAATGAAACGGCACCATTCGATAAACCCGGCGTAACCCAGTTGGATGACGATACGTACCAAGTGGCAATCGTCGCAATGGCATTCGGCTATACCACGCCGGAAAAGCTGAGAGTGCCTGCGGGAAAAGAGATCGTTTTTCATGTTACCAGCTCAGACGTAGTCCACAGTTTTACGATTGATAACACAAAAGTCAATATGATGGCTGTACCGGGCCAGATCACGATGAAATCCTACACGTTCACAGAACCAGGAAAGTACTTGATTCTTTGCAACGAATACTGCGGAACCGGTCACCATATGATGTTTAACGAAATTGAGGTGTATTAAAATGATTGCTGCACAAGACCGAAAACTTGCTTTATCGAATATCGGAGTCGCCTATACGGCCTTTTTACTCGGCACTTTATGCGGATTGCTCCAAGTGTTTATCCGGAATGACGCTATCCAATTGCCGGCATGGCTCGATTACTATCAAATTTTAACAGCACATGGTGTACTGCTTGCCCTTATTTTTACGACATTCTTTATTTTCGGCTTCTTTGTTACAGGCATGAGCAAAAGCTTAGGAAACTTCGGCCCGAAAGTCCGCCTCGTTTCCTGGATCGGTTTTTGGGTAACGGTGATCGGGACGGTTTTAGCTACTGCGATGATCGTTTCCGGTGAAGCATCTGTCCTTTACACGTTTTATGCGCCGCTGAAAGCGAGCGGCTGGTATTATGTCGGACTTGCGCTCTTTGTAGTAGGGACATGGATCAGCAGCTTTGCGCTTGTCAGCCATTATATGGTATGGCGCAAAACAAACAAAGGGCAGCTCAGCCCCCTGTTCGCCTTTATGACCATCACCACTATCATCTTATGGCTTATCGCTTGTCTTGGAGTAGTTGCAACCGTATTGTTCCAGTACATTCCATGGACATTCGGCTGGGTGGATACGATTGATGTCGAACTAAGCCGGTCATTGTTCTGGTATTTCGGCCATCCATTGGTGTACTTCTGGCTTTTGCCTGCTTACATGGCATGGTATGTCATTGTTCCAAAATTGGTCGGCACAACCGTTTTCAGTGACTCGCTAGCCCGATTATCATTTGTTCTGTTTATTCTTTTCTCCATCCCGGTCGGGTTCCACCACCAATTGACAGAACCCGGCATCTCGAATTTCTGGAAGTTCCTGCAGGTGATGTTGACATTCATGGTTATCATCCCGTCTTTGATGACCGCATTCTCAATGTTCGCGACATTTGAAACGGCTGGCCGTAAAAACGGCGGAAAAGGCCTGTTCGGCTGGTTTACCAAACTTCCTTGGAAAGACATCCGCTTCACTTCCATCTTTGTTGCAATGGCGTTCTTTATTCCGGGAGGAGCGGGCGGAATCATCAACGCTAGCTTCCAGCTGAATGAAGTGGTGCATAATACGTTGTGGGTTGTCGGCCATTTCCACATCACAGTCGGAACTCCAGTCGCAATGACGTTCATGGGACTGACATTTTGGCTGATTCCATATTTGACTGGGCGGAAATTCACGAAGGCAATGCAAAAACTTGGCTTTGTGCAAATCGTCACTTGGTCGGTCGGTATGCTTATGATGTCTACAGCCCAGCATGTACTCGGTCTTCTCGGAGCGCCTCGGCGCACAGCTTTTTCCAGCTATAACAATCATGCCTCAACACTGGAATGGTTTGATGGCATTATATCCAGCCATGTAACGATGGCGATTGGAGGAAGCATTCTGTTCCTGTCGGCGATGCTGCTGATCTACATTGTCGTCATGACAATGTTCTTATCTCCAAAAGCGGTGAAGGAAAAAGATATGGTTGAATTTCCGATGGCAGAGAGCGGAAAAGCTTCCACACCGAAATTTCTCGAAAACTGGTGGATTTGGATTGGTATTGCATTCGCGCTGATTTTCATCGCTTATGCCATTCCACTTGGCGATATGATTCAACACGCGCCTCCGGGGGCAGAAGGACTCAAAACATGGTAGGAGTTGAGTGAGATGTTCGTGACATTGCTGTCATTAATGGCTATCTTTATCGTCTTTACAGCGATGCTGATTGAAGTCAGCACGCTCGAGGAGGAATAACGGGAAAAACAAAAAGGGAATTCCGCGATGGAATTCCCCTTTTTTTTATTGTCCCAATTATAGCATTGATTGCCTGGAATTTTCAGTCTTTTATTTTTGGTATTTTTTGTTAGGGTTAAAAGAGAAGAAGTTTAGGGGGATTGCCATGATTGACTACCAAGTATCTTCACTTGAAGGATACACTGATAAAATTGGGGAACTGTGTTTTCTGCTGGAACATGCGAGAGCTGTTACATTGAGTGAAATCGAGGACCTGAGCCAAGCCGAATTGGATTATCTGGTATACGCTGACGATAATTCCATCGGAGCTCTATTGCTGCATATCGCATCGATTGAAAAAGTCCATCAGGTAATTACGTTTGAAAAAAGGGATTTTACTGCTTTGGAATACGCGGAATGGAGAACAGCGGTCGATCTGCAAGACGGTGCCCGCAGGAAAATCAGAGGAAAAGGGCTGGATTTTTATCTTCATCAGCTTTCGGCTGTCAGAGAGCAGACACTCAAGCAATTGCGCTTGTTCGGCGATGACTGGCTTTATGAACAGAGCCACTGGCCAAATGGAACACCTATCAATAATTATTATCTATGGTTCCATGTACTCGAGGATGAAATCAGCCACCGCGGCCAAATAAGGTTGATTAAGCGGAGGCTATTAACTAGCAGAAAGTAGGAAACGGATATGAAAACTTATTTGGAAAGCGGCCGGTTTTATTTGCGGGAACTGGTGGAGAGTGATTGGCAGGCTATCCACGACTATGCCTCTCAAGAAATCGTTTCGCGTTACCAGCCGTGGGGACCTAATGCCGAGGAGGACACTCAAAAATTTGTGAACGATGGCCTTATGGACGCGAAAAAGGATCCAAGAACGCGATATATGTTTCCGATTGTTTCAAAAACTACCGAAAAACTGATTGGCGCTGCTGAATTTAATATTCGGGATCAGGCCAATCAGAGCGGGGAAATCGGCTATATTATCAATCCGGCATTTTGGGGACAAGGCATCGCAACGGAAGCGGCAAGCTGGTTAATTGGCTTTGGGTTTAATGAATTGGGGCTTCACCGGATATACGCAACATGCAATCCCCAAAATGCCGCTTCTCAAAAAGTTTTGGAAAAAAGCGGAGTGGTGAAAGAAGGGCTGATGCGTGAGGACCTGTTGATGAAAGACGGCTGGAGAGATTCATTGCTGTACAGCATCCTTGAACATGAATGGCGCAAAAGTAAGGAACTTTAAGATGGAAAAAATAAAGTATGGCCGATTCCCATATAACTTGTTAAAGCCGGCAGAAAATAATCGAAATGGCTTTGCCGCCATTTTATACCATGGTTGGGGAACAACTGCAGATAGTTACACAGGGCTGGCGGAGAAAATCGCGGAAAAAGGGTACATTGTTATCATTCCAGAGATTGTGTATCACGATTCCCGAAATCCATTAACAAATTGGTTCGATAAAAAAGTCATACGGAAATATTTTTGGAAAACGATTGTAGAAAGCATTGAAGAATTTGAAGAGTTTTTTCAAGGGCTTGGGATCGCAAAAGAAAAGACGCTTCTCATTGGAAGTTCGATGGGCGGTTTTATTGCAAACGGCATTTTTTCTTTCCAGAAAGACCTGGGCGGACTCGTGAATATTAATGGTTCGGGATCTTTTGTCTTAACAGAAAAACTGTTCCGGGAAAGAGACGGACGCCCAGCGCTGACAGCGGAGGAAGAAGCTTTCCTAAGCCAATTTGACCCTGTTCAAAAAGAAAAGTGCGCATCTCCCGTCCTTCTTATGCACGGCGATCAGGACACTACAATTCCGATAGCGGGCCAAGAGCGGTATTTCCAGCATTTGAAAGAAAAAGAAGGCAGGGAAAATGCTAAATTTTTAATCTTCCCGGGCGTCAATCATCAAATTACAGAAGCGGTGGTTGAGAGGCTGTTAAATTGGTTGGAGGAGGTGCAGAAAATGCAGGTTTGGAGGACAGAGATGACCAAAGAACTCGTGGTGGAAATATTGAACTGGCGATACGCTGAACCATACGATTTTTATAACAATGACGTAACGGAAGAGGGGTTGCAGTAACTGTTGGACGGCTCTTATTCGGCATTAGTGGAAGAAACCGGCAAGTTAATTGGGTTCTTCTGCACCGGCTCTTCTGCTCAAGTGCCGATAGGAAATGAGGCCGGAGCCTATAATGAACCCCGATTAGACATTGGCATTGGTATGAACCCCGAACTTACAGGGAAAGGCAATGGCTTCCGGTTCTTTTCGCAGATTCTTGAGCTGGCAAAAGAAGAGGGGAATGGACTGCAGTTTCGATTGACAGTAGCCGCTTTTAATGAGAGGGCCATTCATTTATACGAAAAACTGGGGTTTGTGAAAGAAAGAGAATTCAGTACCAATTCAACAAAATTTATCACGATGTTTAAAGGAGATATTTGACTGGAATCTTTGTTGAAGGGTGATATGAATGGTTGAGTCTTTTCCTTTTCTTTCCTTTTTAAAAGTTCCAAACAACAACTAAAGGAGAGGGCTGTAAATGATAGTGAAGTTGGAAAAAGCGTTCGAAGCGGATGCACAGCGCCTATTTGACATGCAACGGGCGGCATTTTTGCCATTGCTTGAAAAATATCGGGACTTTGATACAAGTCCAGCAGCTGAACCGATCGAGCAGCTCAGATCAAAAATAACCAATCACAAAAATACGTTCTTTATAATTCTGGCAGATGGCAAATTGGCTGGTGGGATATGCATAAAACAAAAAGCAGAGGAGCGATTCCGCATCAGTCCGATTTTTGTTCTTCCAGAATACCAAGGGTCTGGCATTGCACAGGAGACCTTGCGCCAAGTGGAAATGTGCTTTCCCAATGCTGAAATTTGGCAACTCTCTACTTTACTTGAAGAGAAGGGGAACTGCTATTTGTATGAAAAAGTTGGCTACATCCAAATAGGGCTACCCAAAATACTGAACGAACGGGCCACGTTGATTCATTATCAAAAAAATGTAAGCACTGGACTGCACGGCAGCTGTTAGCTGAGTCTAACAATTGCCGTGCAGTTTTTTTATGGCAAAGTTTGCAAAGGGGAAGCTTGCTTTAGAATATTGATTTTAGCGGTCTCAACAAAATTTACATAAGAGGATAGGAGAAGGGCCAAACATCTGTTAAAATCAATAAAAAGGATAAAAGTAATTATTTATTTACAATTATTTCAAATAGCTTAGGAGATTGAACGTGAAACTTAAAATGAGAACAGCAGGCATGATTGGGATAATCATGGGCATATTTATCATTGTGTTATTTTTATTCATCCGTCCATTTATTATTAACGATGCCAAATTGATGGATGAAGAATCGCTTATGATTGACCAGAAACGCGTGGAAAATTATATTGGAGCGGAAGCAGAAGATTTACAGCAGCTGAACCGGGATTGGGCTTACTGGGATGACACATACCAATTTGTTCAAGATCGCAACGAGGCTTATATCGATTCAAATTTGATGTTGGAGACGTTCTCAAACATTGATATCAATTTCATGATTTTCGCAGACATTAATGGTGATATTGTTTATTCGGATGGATATGATTTGTCGGATGCTTCACGGCTTGATTTAGTCAGCGATTTTCCACCGGTTTCCGAAGTGCTGGCGCGGACAACAGGGCAAAAAGGAACGGCCATATTAAAGAACGGGAAATATGGTCATTTTCTAATTTCAATTGAGCCAGTTATGACAAGCGAAAGAGAAGGGCCGGAAGTCGGATATTTAATTGTAGGCAAATTATTAAACCTTTCTTTTTTTGAGTCGATGAAAAATAGGCTGGCGGTAAATATAAAACCAGCTGAGTCCGAAAAAGAAAACGAAGCAGAAATTACCGAAGTAAGCGAGAAGTTATTAAGTACGCAATTCTCGGTTAGTGATGATTTAAGTTTTGAAATTCAGAAAGAGCGGAAGTATTATACTGAAAAATTAGAGAGCATCAATAACTTGTTTCTGACCTTGTCCCTTGCCACGCTGCTGCTCGTATTTTTGGTTTACTATTTGCTCGATCTGTTTGTCCTTTCGCGCATTTCCTACCTTTCTGTCCAAATGAAAGACATCAATTTTGATGAACATCTGACTTTGAATATTAAAAAATCGAGAAAAGCAAAAGATGAAATTACAGACCTTGAAAACTCCATACAGGAAATGCTGAAGAGCCTTGAAAAAGCCCATGCCAAAGTTTCCAATCTTGCTTTCTATGACCAGTTAACGAGCTTGCCAAACCGCTTTAATCTATATAAAGAGTTTGAAAAGCGAATTGAAACAAATGGCTCATCATTTGCGGTATTGTTCTTTGATCTGGATGGCTTTAAACAAGTCAACGATTTGCACGGCCATAGCAGTGGAGATGAATTGTTAAAGCTTATCGGCGAACGGATGGCCGGTGTTACCGAGAAAACCGGAAGCCGGTTATTCCGGATAGGTGGAGATGAATTCATCTTATTAAGCAGTTCAATAGAGCGGAAGGAATTGAGCCGAGAAGTTGAAAAGTTGATGGAAGCCCTGCGTACAGAGTTCATATTAACGAAAGCGACAGTCGCCATTTCTTCAAGCGTCGGCATAAGCTTCTTCCCGCAGGATGCGAAAACGCTGGATGACCTCTTGCAATACGCTGACAGTGCGATGTATGAGGCAAAAAACAACGGAAAAAACGGCTATGTATTCTATGAGGATTTAAGCAATAAAAACTATTATAAAAATATATTGAATCTGAAATATGATTTAATACATGCTGCAGCCAAGAAGCAACTATACCTTGAATATCAGCCAATAATGGATCATACAGGAAATCAGATGTTCGGAGTGGAAGCATTGGTTCGATGGAATCACCCGGAACAAGGAAAGCTCGCACCGCTGCAATTTATTCCGCTAGCTGAAGAGACAGGTGTGATCAATGATATAGGCGAATGGGTCCTTAGAAAAGCGATAAAAGACATCGGGGAGTGGAATAACACTCACGGGGAATCCCTGCGGGTTGCGGTGAATGTTTCAAAATCACAGTTGAAAAAGAAAGAAGTCTTGCTCCGGCTTATTGACGAGGCGCTTCTGGAAAACAATTTTCCTGCGCATTTGCTGCAAGTCGAAATAACAGAAAGTGATACGGTAACCGAGCATCAAGAAATTGCGGTATTGACTCGCGAGTTAAAAGCACGGAATATTTGTGTGGCCATGGATGATTTTGGTGTTGGGACTTCCTCGCTCTTCCATTTGATCAAAATGGATGTGGATGTTGTGAAAATCGACCGAAGCTTTCTCCAAAAGGTGCCGGCAAGCAAAAAAGATACGATTCTTTTAACTGGACTGTATCGGACATTCAAGGAATTGGATATCCAAGTAGTGACAGAAGGCATCGAAACAGAAGAACAGCGGAATTTTTTGAAAGCCGAAAAGACGCATTTGCAAGGTTTCTATTTCAGCCAACCTGTTTTGCTGGAACAATTGGAGAAAATCCAAAAAATGTGGCAAGCAGCTGTATAGCAGTCAAGAGGGCCAACGAAATAAAAAAGCGAATCCACAACTGGATTCGCTTTTTTATTACGAAATGTATTTGGTGGACGGCCGGTAATTTGCATCACTGCCGGAGGGAGAATTCAAGCATTTATCTAAGAATCTTTGAGTTTCCTGAGTGCCGCGCATTTCCCGCGGCTGCATAATTTTTTGGAGTTTGTCGACCATTTGATGACCGATTCCTTCGCCACGGAAGGAAGGGCATAAGGACAAATGATGGACAGTAAAATGATCGTCTGCAACTTCCGCTCCAATCAGCCCAACAAAATCTTCCCCTTCTTTCCAAAGGAAGAGCTGCCAATCGGGCTTTTCTTGATAGATTTGCATTGTTTGCCGCAGTTTCTTTAAATCGCGTTCTTCAGGCATGAAGGCCAACATTCCCATAGCAATTTTCTCACAAGATTTCTTGTATCTGAATAGCATAGTACATTCCTCTTTCCCTTGATTGATCACCACTGTAAATCGCAAAGAAGTTTGAGGCAAAGAATCGTTTTATCGGATGGCAAGTGAAGTTGTTTTTGCTTTCCTAAGAGCCAAAAAGCCGAAAAGAGACCCTAGCGTTGGGATTCTTTCCGGCTTTGTCAACAGCGCTATGGTCTGTAACACGTACCAATGAAATATGAGTTGGCAATGAGCAGCATTTTTCAATTAAGTTTATTCTAATCACTTTCACTTGAAAAGTACAGAAAATAATCCATCCGCATAAAGGCATAGGAAAACCGGCATCTTAGAAGATGCCGGTTTTCCAGCTTGCCAAGGAACTTCTTTTTTGCAGCACTGAAACTAATATCGCTCTTGCTAGTGCCCAAAACAGCTGCGCTTGCCGCGGGCTTGCTGGTTTCCTCCATAGCCCAAGATGCACCGGTAAAGATAGAACAAGTAGCTGCCCTTAGCTTGTATACCCCTTCTTTCTTCGGTTTCCTTCGTTAGCTGCATCCTGAATAGAGCGGAAGCCGGCGACTCCTGCGGGAAAGCGAGCAGCTTGAGACCCTGGAGGCGCGAACGCGCCGAAGCGGCTCAACGCTCGCCCGCGGAACGCATCCGGCTGGAGGGCAATGAACAGTTAACCAACTTTCCCAACAGAATAAAAAAACGGCATCTTAAAAGATGCCGGTTTTCGGATATTATAAAGAAACGTATGCTGCAGGGTTAACTGCATTCGTACGAGATCCATTCCAAGGTCCTACGTGAATTTCAAAGTGCAAGTGAGATCCAGTTGAACGGCCTGTGTTGCCCATTCCGCCAATTCGTTGCCCTTGTGAAACGGCTTGGCCTTTCGATACGCCGATAGAGCTCAAGTGAGCGTAAACAGTGGCATGCGTTTGTCCGTTAATGGAGTGAGTCAGGATAATTACGTTTCCGTAGCCACCCATAGTTCCTGCAAATGATACATAACCGCTGGCTGCTGCCTTGATCGTGGTGCCAACACCGTTCGCGATATCCACGCCTTGGTGGAATTCAGGGCCATCTCCGATGTCGCGCCATCCGAACTTCGAAGTAAAGCGTCCAGAAGCCGGTGTGATGAATCCAGAACTGCTTGCCGCTGGTGCAGAAGAAGCGGCAACTGAGTTGCTTGCAGTTGTTGTTTTAGGTGCAGTTGCTGCTTTGCTGGCTGCAGCAGCTTTCTTTTCAGCTGCAGCAGCGCGCTCTTGAGCCGCTTCTCTTTCAGCTGCATTCTTTGCTGCTGCTATTTCAGCCGCTGCTTGCTTTTCAGCAGCCGCACGTTCAGCAGCCGCTCTTTCTTGGGCAGCTTTTCTTTCAGCAGCCAATTTACGCTGGCGTTCTTCTTCTGCTTTGCGTGCTATTTCCGCAAGGCGTTCTTGCTCTTCCTCAATTTCTTTTGCGATTTTTGAACTAACTTCGATTGATTCGTTGCGTTGTTGCACCAAGTTAGCTTTTTCTTTTTCCAAACGTTGTTGTTCAGCCTCTAATTCCTTAACAAGGCCAGCCTGTTCTTTTTTCTGGCTGTCCAATGACGCTTTCAGGTCAACAAGTTCTGCACGGCGTTCTTCTTGCTGGGCAAGTTTTGTTTCAACTTCCGCTTTTTGTTCCGCTAAAAGCTTTTTGTCTTCTGCTTGCTCGCGCATAATATCGCGGTCAGCTTCGATCAATGTGTTAACGGCTGACATACGGTCGATAAAATCGACAAAGTCGTTTGCGCCAAGAAGCACGTCTACGTAGTCAACTGAACCGCCGCTTAATTGGATAGCGCGAGCGCGTTCTTGAAGCAGCTCCTCGCGTTCTGCAATTTTACGTTCCAATTCTTCAATCGATTTTCTCAATTCGTCGATTTCCGATTTTGTTTGGTCAATTTTGTTTTGTACATCATTGATTTTTGTTTCTGTATCACGGATTTTCGTGTTTAATTCATCTATTTTTTTTGCTAGTTTCTCTAGCGTAGAGGCATTTTGGGTTAATTTTTCCGTTTTATCGCTGATGCCGGAGTTTAATTGACCTTGTTGTTGCTTAGCTTCTTGTTGTTGTTGTTTTAACTCGTCTAACTTGTCCGCATTTGCTGCTGTAGGCAAGAAAATAGTCAATGCCAATACAGAAGAAATACCGGATAATAGCCATTTTGATTTCACTTTCAAGTTCATGTTCCCCTTTCAAATCTGCGTGCTCATTTAATGGTGTATGTATTCTCTCTGTATAAGAGAAGATCTATGTGAAGTACTAAAACTATTACTGAAAACTAATTTCCTAAAATTTTCTAATAAGGAATTCAACAAGAAATCTTTTCCTTTAAAAGCCACAAGTAGAATTATAACACCTTAAACGTTTACTTTTATTACAATTACGTATCAATTTAGATTCAAAATTAAAAGCTAACACAAAAAGATACTTAATCTTCTAAGATTTGTAATTCTTTTTACCTGCTAAAATGTTTATTAATATCAAAAAAATTTTATAAATGAAGATATCCGCAAATTAAATACAATAAAAATCAGAAGTTTAATTTGTAATATAAGGGGAAAACAGTCCAAAACTATGCATTGGAAAAATTAAAGCCTAGGGAGGCGGTAAGGATGTCTCAGAAAAGAGTAGTGGGTTCCTTTAATACCGAGAACGAAGCGATCAATGCGATAGAAGACCTGAAAAGACAAGGGTACAACTCCGAGGATATTTCGGTGCTTAGCAAAGACAAACAAGAAACCGAAACGGTAGCGGGCGAAACGGATACGAATTTTGTGGAAGGAGCTGCGACAGGGGCTACGGCAGGAGGGGCGCTTGGCGGATTAGGCGGCGTCTTGGCTGGTATGGGCGCCCTCGCAATTCCCGGAATCGGTCCAATTGTCGCTGCGGGGCCGGTAGCTGCCGGTTTGATGGGTGCAGCAGCCGGAGCCGGGGCTGGCGGCTTGGCCGGGGCCTTGATCGGAATGGGAGTGCCGGATGATGAAGCCGAAGAATATGGACGGCATTTCGATGAAGGGCGGATTTTGGTGTTAGCGGAAGAGCATGGCAATTCGCTCGCGGATCGTAGTGGCTCGGAAGATTTCCGTAGAGACGCGCACGGCGGCAATGATGAGGATCCAGCGGGCACAGGGCTATTCGGCGGACGTGACCGCGATGCTGAAGGAAGCGGTTTGTTCAGAAGAAATGACCGTGATTCAACGGGACCGGATGCCATCATTGACAATGACCTCCACGATAACAGCCGAGATACGAGTCTGGGAAGCGACACCGATGAAATCAGAAAAAGAGGGCCTGCTGGCTTATAATAGAGAGAAATCGAAGCCATTCTTGCTGCAGAATGGCTTTTTGCAGCAAATGAAGCGATGCTGCCGGAAAATTCACTATCTGTAAGGCGCCGGTTGTGATAAAGTTGATTTTCATGCGATAAAGTCAGGAAAGTATCGGAGTGATAGAAATGACGAAGAAAAAGAAGAGCGGAATAGGGCAAGGAACGGGCAAAAAAGGCTGGAACCGATGGAAAGCCGGCGCCAACAAAGCCAAAAGTGCCAAACCTTATACGAGTAAAGGAAACAAACGGCAAGAAGAGCCAAAAGGCAATGAAACAGCCAAGGAAAAAGCTACTGAATGGGTGGATGGATAAACGGCACTGCCCTATTATATAAGCACTTTCATTAAGAAAGCATTTCGACCTGGAAAGCGGGTGGGAGTGCTTTTTTCTTTATTGGAAAAACGAGTAGGTATGTATGGGCTGGTTGCTTGCACCAATCGGTAAACTGTCATTAAATTGCTATATGGAAATCTTTCAAGCCAAGAATTGGTCGATATAGCCGCTGATTTATCGAATCGCAGCTGCCTCTGTTTGGAGTTTTGTATTTTTTTGAGGTGGTATTGTAAAGTTACCGCTTGGAAATTGCGAGAGAAAAGCAGATTAACGTGACATACAGATGCGCTTATTCTGATTTGAAATGCAGAAAAGAAAGTAGGGGTTGGATGAACCATCTCAAATTGTATTTGATTTTGGTTATGGTCATGTTTATCTGGGGGATGAATCTTCCTGCCTTAAAATACTTAACTGTCCAAATGGGGCCGGTGACCATGACATCGCTTCGAATTTTTCTTGCCGGTGTTACAGTGTTCATACTTTTGCACGCAATGGGCCTTGCCAGAAAACCGGCAAAGAAAGAGTGGGCGTATATAGTTGGCGGGTCATTGCTGAATGTGGTCATCCACCATTCTTTCATTTCTCTTGGGTTGGCGCTCACTTCGGGGACGAATGCAAGCCTCATCCTGGGGATAGGACCCATCATGACTGCTATATTCAGCCTCCTGCTATTAAAATTGAGCCCTTCCAAATGGCAGTGGCTGGGATTTGGAATGGGAGTACTGGGCGTAACAGCCACCATCTTAGCGGGCGGCAAGGGGCTGAGCGATATCTCAATTGGGGATGGCTATGTTTTATTAGCCATTATTAGCCAAGTGTTAAGCTTTGTTGTCATTACGAAAGCTGCTAAAACGTTGGACCCGCGGCTGCTAACTGCTTATATGCTATTGATTGGCTCGGTTGGATTATTTGTGATCGGTTTTCTTTTGGAACCGGGACAATGGAAGATGTTTGGCGCCATGGACACGACATTTTGGTTATTGATAGTGGCTTCCGGCATCTTGGCGACAGGAGTGGGCCATATGAGTTACAACCATTCAGTAGGGGAAGTCGGACCGCCAAAAGCCGCTATTTTCATGAACTTGAATACATTGTTCGCTCTACTAGGTTCGGTGATTTTTTTGGGGGAAAGCATCAATCAAAATCATTTAGTGGGACTACTCCTTATTGTCGGGGGTGTGCTTTTCGGTTCGGGCACAGTAGAAGACTGGTGGAAACGAAAAATCGACATGGCGGCAGGCAGAAGAAAAGAAGAAAAAGTTGGAAGGGCCAAAAGCTGATGCACCATGCGTACTGGAAAGTTGGATTCCAGTACGTTTTTTGTTTTCAGACCAGCAAAGCACATCAGCCGGTTCAGTTTATTTTTGCAGTTGATTTTGTTTTTAAAAGTATGCGGATTCTTATTAAAAGGGTGTAATTTTTTAATCATTAGGTGTATCCTTGTAAAAAAAAGGATAGTTCATAAGGAGTGGAGTAAGTGATGCAGCCTTCTTCCGATAAAAATCTGACCGCCATTGAAAAAGAAGCGATATACCGCCAGATTATTGAATATTCATATGAACCTACAATTGTTCACTCAAATTACAAAGTACTATATATAAACAAAGCGGGAGCCGAGTTCTTTAAAGCAGATAAAGATGCCATTATCGGGGCGAGTGTGGTGGATATTTTTACGGAAGAATACCGTGAATTGATTACTGAACGCGTACGAGCCGGTACAGAAGAGCGGAAAATCGGGGAATTGATTGAAACTGCCGTCCGCCGATTTGATGGAACCGCCTCCGACGTGGAATTATACAGCCATCCTGTTCTATTCGGGGAAACAGAAGCTATTCAATCCGTTATTCGGGACCTTACCGGCCACAAGCGATTGGAACGGGATTTGATGGAATTGAAAAACGAAATCGCCACGCCAATCGTGCCTGTCTTTGATGGAATTGCTGTATTGCCGTTGGTCGGGTCTATGGACGGAGACCGCTGCAAGCAATTGTTGGAAATCATTCCAGTAAAAGTTCAAGGCCATCACCTGCAGGTTTTGATTATCGATGTTTCTGGTATCTACAATATCGATGGAGTCGTGATCAATTACCTCTATAAAATCAATGCAGTGCTAAAAATGCTTGGCATTTCACCCGTCTTTACCGGACTTCGGCCGGAGTTAGCCCAAAAAGCTGTGGAAGTTTGCCCGGATATCACAACCCTTACAACCAAGGCAACGGTTAAACAGGCATTAAGAATGCTCATTCCAACCAAATAACGATGGGACCGGGCAGAAGATACTTCGTTCGATCCGTCGTCAAATAGAACCTGGCCAACTAAAGAAGTTAGGTTTTTTTGAACATTAAATTATCGGAATAATGAAACAAAGGAAGAGTGGCGTATTATAATAAAGTAAACAATCTGTTCCAGAACCACATATAAATGAAAAGTAGAGAAGCGTTGTAAATTCATTGGCCAGAATCTGCACGAGAAAGTGTTTCTCAACTATGAGGCGGCCAACCATTCACAGAAATTTAGCCTTGGGTATTCGCAGAAATGATCATTTCATCTGCCAAAATAAAATACTTGCAGGGAGGTTGTGAGATGGCCATAGTCCAGAACACTGAAAAATCGTCACCTGTTGTACCAAGTACGTTGAAAGAGAAAGCCAAATTGGTGGGGCCGGGGTTTGTGACGGCTGCGACAGGAGTGGGAACCGGTGACTTGATTGCTGCCCTAGTTGCCGGTGCCGCATTTGGGACAACGTTGGGGTGGGCGATTCTGCTCGGTTCATTATTCAAGTTTTACTTTACAGAAGGAATGGGGCGTTGGCAGCTGGCCACAGGAAAAACCATACTTGAAGGCTGGCATTCGCTTGGGAAATGGGCAACCGGTTATTTCGGGGTCTACACCATCATTTGGGGATTCAGTTACGGCGCTGCCGCCATGTCCACAAGCGCCATTATGATGGTCACCATGTTTCCTATACTGCCGTTATGGGCTTGGGCGGTTGTTCATGGCTTGGCCGGACTTGCCTTAGTTTTGCTTGGGCATTATAAATTATTTGAGAAAGTGATGACATTTATGGTTGGCCTCATGTTCATCACGGTGGTCGGCTCCGCGATCATTCTTCTTCCCGATATCGGAAACATTGTGAGCGGTTTTGTTCCTCGGACTGGCGGCAGTTCGATGCTGCTGGTTTTGGGCTTGCTTGGCGGCGTAGGGGGGACAATTACAATGGCCTCATATGGCTACTGGATCCGTGAAAGGGATTGGGCGGGGAAATCCTGGATTCCCATGATGCGATTGGATTCTGCTGTCGGCTATATCGTTACTGCCATTTTTACGTTGTCCCTGTTGGTCATCGGAGCGGAATTCTTATTTGGCACCGGAATCGAAATTGACGGAGAAGAAGGGCTGGTTACGCTGTCCAACTTGTACAGTGCGGAATTCGGTTCGATTGCCCGCTGGCTATTTTTAATCGGTGCATGGTCTGCAGCGTTCTCTTCATTGCTCGGCGTCTGGAATGGCGTGCCCTATTTGTTTGCAGACTTTGTCCGGATGATGCGCAAAAATGGGGCGGTTTCCGATCGGCGGGTATCCAAAGAAGACCCGGCATACCGGTTTTACCTTCTTTGGCTGACGTTTCCGCCTATGCTGCTTCTGTTTTTCGGCCGTCCTGTACTTCTCGTTATCTTGTATGGTGCACTTGGTGCGTTGTTTATGCCGTTTCTAGCGATTAGCCTCATGCTGTTGCTCAATTCAAACCGGGTTGAGAAAGGATTTAAGAATGGCTGGGTCACCAATGTCATTTTAACGGCATGTGTCGTTGTCTTCGTGGTACTCGGTGCGATTGAGTTAGCCGGACTGTTCTAGATTGAAAGGCTGGTAGTTACTGGACAAACAAGGGAAGCCAAAAAAAGTTCCGAAAGCTACTGCTGAGCTTTCGGAACTTTTTTGAATTTTTGGTTTTAGCATAGTGGCTTGTAAAAGAAAAAGAACTAGTTTATAGTTTAGAAATACACTATTTAGTAAATTGTATAAGTATAAACACTATATATAGTGAAACCAATAATGATGGTGCCTGAAAAGGCTTAATAGGGAATCCGTTAAAACCGGAGCTGTACCCGCAACTGTAAGTGCTGACGAGCTATCACAATCCACTGTCGAAAAGACGGGAAGGAGATAGCGGAGGATGACGCACGAGCCAGGAGACCTGCCACTATTATCAGTTAATGATCTTCTCCGGGAGCTGGGAAGTATAACGAAGGTACTCTGTGTGGAACAGCCGGGACAGGCTGTTTTCCACTGGAATATTCTGCGTTTACACCCTGGCTCTCCCATGAGGATCAGGGTGTTTTATTTTGGGGAAATAGGGATGAAAAACAAAAGAATTTACGAAGGAGCTGGTCTGACATGAACATCAAAACCGATACGGAAATGGACACGGTGGCAAAAGCACTCGAACGGGCGGCTGAAATACATAAATTGGATATAGTGCCATTGCGCGCACAGATTGAAGGGTTGGACTCTTCAACAAAAACGGAACGGTCCATGCTCTATGCTTTGAATCAGATTTCGATGGCGGAGCCGAACTGGACCTTTGTTGCAGCGGAACTGTATTTGGACGGCTTGTATCAAAAGGCGGCAAAGAGCCGGAACTATGAGGTTTCCACTAAATACGGCGACTTTTATGGGCTGGTCGAAGAACTCTCACGTATCGGTATTTATTCCGGCGAACTGCTTGCAGCTTACACGAAAGAAGAAATCGACGCACTCGGCGCCGAAATCAGCCCTGAGCGGGACTTGCTGTTCAATTATATCGGCTTATTTCTCTTGGCGGACCGCTATTTAGCGAAAGATTACGAAGGTAATTTGTTCGAATTGCCGCAGGAGCGCTTTCTGGTCATCGCTATGACGCTCATGCAAAAAGAACCGAAAGAACAGCGCCTTGCTCTTGTAAAAGAAGCTTATTGGGCGATGAGCAATTTATATATGACGGTGGCAACGCCGACTTTGTCGAATGCCGGCAAAAGCTTCGGCCAGCTGTCTTCGTGCTTTATCGATACAGTGGATGATTCTTTGGACGGCATCTATTTGAACAACTGGGATATTGCGCGACTAAGCAAAGACGGCGGCGGCATCGGCGTCTATTATGGAAAAGTTCGGGCGCTCGGTTCCGATATCAAAAAATTCAAAGGCAATTC
This sequence comes from Planomicrobium sp. CPCC 101079, assembly GCF_007859275.1. Lineage (GTDB taxonomy): Bacteria > Bacillota > Bacilli > Bacillales_A > Planococcaceae > Planococcus. Next base: position 56,082 of record NZ_VOHC01000006.1, read on the forward strand.
TTCCGGCGTCATCCCGTGGATTCGCCTTGTCAACGACACGGCAGTCAGCGTTGATCAGCTTGGCCAGCGCCAAGGGGCAGTGGCCATCTACTTGGATGTGTTCCATAAAGACATCATGAACGGCTTCTTGGATTTGAAAACCAACAACGGCGACGAACGCCGCAAAGCGCATGATATTTTCACGGGCGTCTCGATTCCGGATTTGTTTATGGAAAAACTGCGTGAAACCGACGAAAACGGCCGCAGCATCGGAGAATGGCATACATTCTGCCCGCATCAAGTCAAAACGACCATGGGATGGAAAGACGAGTCTGGCGTAGCGTTAGGGTTGGAAGACTTTTACGATGAGCGGGATGTCAAACATTTCACGGAAAAATACGAAGAAGCCGCTAACCATCCGTTATTGCCAAGAAAAACCTACCGGGCGATGGATATCATGGCACGTATCATGGTATCACAGCTTGAAACCGGCACACCATATATGTTCTACCGCGATGAAGTCAACCGCCAAAACCCGAACAAGCATTTGAACGGCAAAGGCCGTACGTCAATTTTCTGCAGTAACTTGTGTACCGAAATCATGCAAAATATGTCTGCTACAACTATTACAAAAGAATATACAGATGAAGACGGTAATCTTGTAATGATCCGCAAACCTGGCGATTTCGTCGTCTGCAACTTGTCATCAGTCAACTTGCCGCGTGCTGTAAAAGCGGAAGTGCTGGATCGGTTGATCCCGATTCAAATGCGCATGCTTGATAACGTTATCGACTTAAATACAATTTCCGTAGGGCAAGCTGACGCTACAAACAAGAAATACCGTGCCGTAGGGCTTGGGACATTCGGATGGCACCATTTGCTGGCGCTTGAAGGAATTCACTGGGAAACTGAAAAAGCTGTGGAATTCGCGGACAAGCTGTATGAAGAAATTGCCTATCATACCATTCGCTCTTCAATGGAATTGGCAGAAGAAAAAGGGGCATACAAAAAATTCGAAGGTTCCGAATGGGCTACGGGAGAATATTTTGAGCGCAAAGGCTACAATAGCGAGCGCTGGACGGCATTGAAAGAAGAAGTCGCAGCGAAAGGTGTGCGCAACGGCTGGATGATGGCAGTGGCACCAAACTCGTCGACGGCGAAAATCGGCGGCTCGACAGACGGCATCGATCCGTTGTATGCCGTAGAATTTGCAGAGGAAAAGAAAAACTTCAAATTCAAAGTGACTGCACCGGACCTTGACCACAATACGTACGACTATTACCGCCGTGCACGCCATGTGCTTGACCAGAACTGGAGCATCCGCCAGAACGCTGCACGCCAGCGCCATATCGACCAGGCAATAAGCTTCAACTTCTATGTGCCGCACACCATCAAAGCAAAAGACTTGCTGACTTTGCATTTTGAAGCGTGGGAGCAAGGACTGAAAACGACATATTACGTGCGCAGCACATCGCAGGCAGAAATTGAAGAATGCGAAGCTTGCCAAAGCTAAAGGAGGAATACCAATGTCGATACATGCACCTTTAAAAAAGATTAAATTGCTCAATCCGGAGCAGCCAAATAAATCCACCGGCATCTTGAACGGGGAATCTTCCGGACTTTTAAACTGGAACGATATTGCTTACCCACAAATGTACGATCTTTACCAAACGCTGTTGTCGAATTTCTGGAAAGCCCAGGAAATCAATATGCAAGACGACATCAAGCAATGGGATTCATTGACGGACGTGGAAAAAGACGTGTTCCTGCGCATCAATACCCAGCTTGCATCACTCGACAGCCTGCAGACGCCGACGATGAGCCAAGCAATGGATTATGTTACGGATTCGAGCTTCAAAGCGATTTTTGCGGTTGTTTCTCAGCAGGAGGCGGTTCACAACGAATCGTACTCCTACATCCTGAGTTCACTCGTTTCAATAAGCGAACAAAATGCCCGCTTTAACCAAGCTAAGAGCGATCCAATCGTCCAAAAGCGGAACAACCTGATTTTGGATGCCTATGAAGAGTTCCGGCAAAATCCGACGCCTCAGACATTGTTCCGTTTGAGCGTCAACTCGATCAATCTCGAAGGCATTTATTTTTATGCGGGCTTCGCCTTTTTCTATCACTTGGCACGCCAGCAGAAAATGCTGAAGACAAGCACGATGATCAGCTATATCCAAAGAGATGAAATGCAGCACGCTTATTTCATTTCACAGTTCATCCGCATCATGCTTACGGAAAATCCTGAGCTGAATACGGAAGAGAATATCCAATATGTGTACGATGCCATCAATCAGGCGGTTCAACTGGAGAAAGAGTGGGCGCACTATATTTTGGCGGATATTCAAGGGCTTGATCTGGAAGAGTTTGAGGGCTACGTGGAATACTTGGCAAACAAACGCTTGCGCCAGCTTGGATTGGACAATTTATATGAAGAGCGCAACAACCCGATGCCTTGGATTCAGGTATTCGGCGATGACATGATGAACGACACGAAATCAGACTTTTTTGAGCAGAAGTCGAGAACTTATTCAAAAGTGTCGCAGTCGAATGGCTTCGACGAACTGTAAGAAAAAACTGGCCATAGTCTACGCGTCGGTGACTGGAAACACGGAAGCGGTTGCCCATATTTTAGAAGAATCCGCAAAATCCGCAGCTGCTGACACAACAGTATGGCGTGTGGAAGATTTTCCGCTAGCGGAACTTTCACGCTATGATGCAGTTTTGATCGGCACATATACGTGGGGCAGCGGGGAAATTCCAAAAGAAATGCGGGATTTGTTTGAGGCCTTTGAAAATCTTCAGCGAAAAGAATTGGTGACGGCAGTATTCGGTACGGGCGATAGTTTTTTCGCCGAATTTTGCGGGGCGGTCAATCGCTTCCGGGATATGCTGTATGTGCATACGAGCTTGGCGGCAACTTTGAAGATCGAATTGATGCCACAAGACGAAGACCGGGGAAAGTGTGAGAAATTTGTTTCGCTTGTCCTTAGAAAAACGGAAGATAAGGTAGTCACGAATTAATTCTGCGTGTATATAAATGCCAATCGGGTATAAAAAGACTGAAACGGCAATTTCGGCTTTATTCAAACCGATTTGGGGGTGTATCCAAATGGCGCTAACCAAACGAATGCAGCTTAGGGCAGCACTTCTTTCAGTTGGCATGCTAGTGGCCTGTGGTGACGCAGAAAACGAAACGCCCGTGGATGAAGACATCGATGTAACTCCTGAAGAAGGCGAAGAAGAAATCATCCCTGAAGATGACATAGACGATGCAGAAGGCGAACCGGATTCCGAGGAAGAAGATTAACGGGCCGAATGGAAGCGCCCATAAAAGCAACTGCTTTTATGGGCGCTTTTTTGGTTGTTTGCTTTAACATGAAAAGATTTTAGCGGAATGAAAAGGCCCAGCCTTTGCGGCAAACTTGCTTGAAAATTTCTCTTCCTTTCCACGGATACAGGGAGAATAAGCAATCGGCATGCCGGCTTTTTTTAATCTTGGGCTGCAAATGCTTATGGATTTAAATTCTGATCAGCTATTCAAAAAATTTCGGAAATGAGCAGGAGAAAGATACGAATTGCATTTCAACAAAAACTATCGCTGTTTTTTACAGGCTAAATTTATTGCAAGAAAGTTTAAAAGTAAAAAAATAGGGGAATCGTAAAAATAGCTCCTTTAATTTTCGGATTCTTATCAAAAAAAGATATTTTGTAGAAGGGACTAGTGCAAAAGATTTTACTTTCTTAAATGCCTTTAGTAGTCTATAAGTAATCGAAAAACAATAGTGTTTTCGACTTTGATAAGAACATAAGAGTATTGCTCTTTAAAAAATAAATAATTGGATCATTTGGTTGAATGTGACAGACACTAGTGCTGTAAACAACGCCGAAGAGAATTTAAAAATTCTTTTCGGCGTTTTTTTGTTGATTTTTAACCGAATAAAGGAGCGGAATAGATGACTTTTTTTATTGATCACAACAAGAAAAGCATTCACTTGCAGAAGTTTGCGGGGGATCGTTGTGGTTTTATAGGAACGCCTGTCTCAGAACGTGAATTTACGAATTGTCCCAAATATGTGGAACGGCTAAAAAGAGAAAGCCGATACAACAGATGTCCTTACTGTACATCCGTTCACACCACATTAATTGGGGATGGGCAGGACATTCGGTTGATAAATTAGGAGGAATGGTTGAGATGGATCGATTGGAGTTAGTTGCAGAAAAAGTGGGGATGCTCATGAAAGCGGAATGCGAATTGCTTGGGAGCGAGTGCTTAGTCAAAAAGCAAAGGTCTTTAACGATTCCTGCAAGCAGCACGTACTTCCAACGCACATTGGATTTCGATATCTCATTCGCCAAACTTAAAGAAGATGGTTGTGCATTAAATAGAGCAGTTATTTATCTTCTGCCGGAAGAGTTGGCGGCATTCGCGTTTACTCTTATTGAATATCCGTTGCCTTTGCCAAGCCATTACCAGCAGCGTGTCGAGGCGGGTCCCAACATTGTCTGCTTTTATATGGAATCCAAAGAGCCGCCGGAAGATTTTGCCCAACGGCTGTCAGCTGCTTTGGAGACAATTGAAGAAGAAAGCAAAGAAATGTATATAAACTAAATCGAGTGAAATTCATAATAAATCGAATCGAGGATGAACTAAAATGCTAGTCAGATACAAGAAGTCATGCGAAAAAATCGCTATGGGTTTATTGTCATTAATGCCTCAACAAAAAAATGTAAAAGCTTTGCAACAGACAATGGGCCGGTATGGAGAAGATCCTGATTGGCAATTGTATCTTTTGAAAATAGAAGAAAGTTATATCGGTTTAATCGGTGTAGAGGTTAAAGACAGTTACTTCATTGTCCATCATATTTCAATTCTTCCTTCATTCCGGGGGGAAGGTTTAGGGCACTTGATGGCTGAGAAAATCCAGAAATTGATGCAGCAGCGGGAAATGCGCACCACAGAAGCGACGAAAGAATTTATGAACAAATGCATGAAAGAGCTAACTGCAAGTTAAACTTTAAATTCGCCAAAAGGGATTCCGGTTTGTAAAAACAGGGTCATACCCTTTTTGTGTTAAATTTTTTAGGCATTTAAGCATTTAGCAGGGAGCTTTTTGCAAACAGGAGAAGCTTGGGGGAATTTTACGGCGATCTGGTTGCAAAGCACCCAATCGGGCGTTTAGGCCGTCCGGAAGAAGTAGCGCATGCAATTGTATTTCTATGCGAAAATGATTTTGTGACAGGTACCACCCTTATGATCGACGGCGGCTATACAGCGCAATAATTTAGCTGGCTAAAGGAAGAATCCAAAAAAGACTTTTCACGGGAAAAGTCTTTTTTTCGTGGCCACTAACTATACTTTGCCTTTAGTCCTTCCGTTACCGCCCAATGGTGGTGTTCATGGACAAGCAGCCGTTGCACTTGACTGACCGGCACCCAAGTCAACGCATGATCAGCTTCTGTCGGTTCCTGCACTTTTTCTTCTAGAGTCGCCAGATAAAAATAGCCGTCATTCAACATGGGACCATTTTTTCTGGAATGGAAAAAGCGCATGGCCGTTCCAATAAATGGTCCAATTGCAATCGCATGGCCAGTTTCCTCTAACAGCTCCCTTTTAAGGCTTTCTTCGGGAAGTTCTTGTTCTTCGATACCTCCACCAGGCAGAAAATAACGTTCATTGGGAGTTTTTACTGTCGCTACTTTATCTTTAGCGGCATTGAAGATGACGGCATATACGCCTTTTCGCAATTGATAGTCCACTCCATCCAGCGGTTTACCAAACTTCATTTTCTCCACCTGCAAGCCACCTCTTCATTTTATTTCCATTTATTTAATCATAACTGATAAATGTGATGGATAAATAAAAATATTCGAAAAACAATCACAAAATTTATTAAAATCAGCTATAATCCGAGGAGGGGGTGCAGAAATGGGAAATAAAAGCCATGGGTTGAAATGTGGATGGACTTTGATTGCGCATAAAACATTCAAGGTTTTTTCCAATGATAATGCTTACATCGTCATTGATGAGGACAGCGATGTCGTGATGCATTTCACCGTCAAAGAATCGGAGTTTGAAGTCATCAACAATAATTGGGGCATCAGCTATAAAGTAATTCCAGGATTTAAAACGATAAAATTTTTAAATGTACCCGATGAAGATGACGAATAAAGCGTGATGAGTGCGAATATAAAAAATTAAGCTCTATTCGAAATAGAGTTAGGGTAGATGGCAAACGGAAGTTACTGGAGGAGTGTATTATGCAAAAGCTTGGAATCATCGGCGGCACGGGACCGGAATCGACAGTTGATTACTATCAGTCGATTATCTCGGAATATCAAGAGAAAGCTGGCAGCAGCGAAGACTTGCCCGAGCTTTTGATCAATAGCATCAATATGTACAAGATTTTCGCATTGCTGGAGAACAATCAGACAGAAGGGTTGGCGGATTATTTAACAGAGGCCGTCCGGATGCTTGAGAAAGCAGGAGCTGACTTTGTTGTTTTAACGGCAAATACATCCCATATTGTGTTTGAGCAAGTGCAGCAGCGGGTTGAAGTGCCGATGATCAGCATTGTCGAAGAGACATACAATCGCACAAAAGAGCTGGGATTGGAGAAAATCGGGCTTTTTGGAACAAAGTTCACAATGGAAAATGACTTTTTTCAAAAGCCGTTTCTTGCGGGCGGTAAAACCATTGTCGTGCCAGAACCTGCAGAACAGCAATATCTTCACGAAAAGATTGTCAGTGAACTTGAGAAAGGCGTTGTCGAGGAAGAAACGAAACAGGCGTTTTTAGGCATTGTCGCCAAGATGGTGGAGCGGGATGGCATCGAAGGGCTGATTTTAGGCTGCACCGAGCTGCCGCTGATCTTCAAACCGGAAGATTTGGCGATTCCTCAATTGAACACGACTGAAATTCACATAAAGAAGATTATTGAAGCCATGTTCAGTGAATGAGAATCGGCCCATATTGGGCTTGCAGGCAGAATAGTTAAGGCCAAGCCCCAAAAAGTTTATACTGAAAGAGTACGATAAGAATTCATTAAAGGGAGGTATAAGCATGGTGAAAGCGATCAAGTCTGAAGATTTTATTGCACTTACAGAGAATCAGGAAAAACCGTTTGTCCTCGATTTTACAGCGGATTGGTGACCAAGCTGCCGTCATTTGGGACCGGTGGTCTCAAGCGTAGCTGAACAACTTGATTCAGTCGATTTTTACAAAGTGGATGTGGATGAAGCTCCGGATCTAGCCCAAAAATTTGGTGTGCAAAGCATCCCGACCTTGATTTTGATCAAAAACGGGGAAGAAGTAAAACGCTCGGTTGGTTTTATTCCGGAAGAACCGGTCAAGGAATTTGCGCAGTCTTAAGGAAATCGCAAGTTCCGGTGTAGAAGGGCGCTGGAGTCTGGACACATGCAGGCTATCCACAAGCTAAAAATTTATACTATCTTAATAATCTAAGAAAAAGGTGCCTTTGAAGGCGGTTCACAATTTGTGAACCTGCCTCAAGGCACCTTTTTTGTATAGCTTTACAATAATTTAAATCCATAGCCGCGTTCTTTGATCGCCGCAATCAATGCAGGAAGGGCCTCGAGCGTTTGCGGAAGCTCATGAAGCAAAATCACTGCGCCGTCCTCCAAGTTCTCGGCAACGTTGGCAATCAGTTGTTCCGGGTCATTTTTCAGCTCCCAGTCCATTGAGGCGATTTTCCACATGACCGGCGTTACGTTCAATCGATCTGTCACTTCAAGTGTATCAGCATTGAACTGCCCATACGGCGGACGGAAAAAGCGGACGTTGCTTCCAGTGATCTGTTCGATAGCCGCAATGCTGCTTTTGATATCTTCGTATTGCTCTTCTTGGGTCAGTTCGACCAAATTGCGGTGTTTGACGGTATGGGAGCCGATGATGTGCCCTTCGTCCAGCACGCGCTGCCACGGCCTTTTTGAGTGCAGCAGGCGCGTTTGCCAGAAAAATATGGCCGGCACATTTTCCTGCTTCAGCACATCAAGAAACTTGGGCAATAGCCGGCTCGGGCCATCATCGAACGTTAGAACAACGGATTTTTTACCGGGGCTTTCGCTTTTGGTCACGACATTTTCATTGGTAGAGTCGTACACGACTCTGGTGTTATCAACTGCTCAAGGACTTTTCATCATTTGATTCATCCCCTTATGCGATTAGATTCCAGCGCCGAAAAAGGAGTTCTCAGATTTGGATCCGTACGTAGCATGATATTCTTCTTCAGTAAATTTCTCTGGAGGGCCGTCAAAGATCATTTCTCCATTATGCAAAGCAATAATTCGGGTAGCGTAGCGTTTGGCTAAGTCGACGTCATGGACATTGATGACTGTAAGTAACCCAAGCCGTTCATGCATTTCTTTCAGCAACGCGAAAATGCGATTTGAAGTGCCCGGATCGAGGCTTGCGACCGGTTCATCTCCAAGCAATATCCGCGGCTGCTGCACAAGGGCACGCGCGATTCCGACTCGCTGCTTTTGCCCGCCGCTCAAGTTTTCGACCCGGCGGTCAATCATATCCGATAATCCGACTTCCGCAATCACTTTTCTGGCAAGTTCAAGTTCTTCATGGGAAAACCAGCCGATCAAGTTTTTAAAAGATGACCGGTAGCCGAATGTTCCAGTCAAAACGTTCTGCAGCACACTCAATCGGGGAATCAGGTTAAAATGCTGGAAAATCATGCCCATTTCCCGGCGCACTTTCCGCAGCTCTTCTTCCTTTGCACGGGAAACATAATCCGGATCTAAACATACTTTCCCGTCCAAACAAACTTCGCCGCTGCTTGGTATCTGAAGTCCGTTAATGCAGCGGATGAAAGTGGATTTGCCGGCACCGCTTTTCCCAAGGACACAGATAAAGTCGCCTTTGTTCAATGTCAGGCTAACATTGGAAAGTGCTTCTGCATTGTTTCCGGCATACTGGACGGACAAGTTCTTAACTTCAATCATGTTGAGCGCCTCCTTCATATGATCCGGTTCCGGACATAGCTGGCTAAAAAGTCGATGAGGATAACCATAACCATAATAATCAATACATCAAGCGAAACGGAAGAGTACTGGAACGTTTTAAAGTCGTTGAACAACCGCTGTCCGATACCGCCGCCGCCGATAAATCCGAGAATAAGCGAAGTGCGGATTGCAACTTCAAAGCGGTAGAAAAACTGCGAAAGAACATTCGGCCAAATCTGCGGCATAATGCTAAACAGATAAGCAATCCATTTTTTCGCACCGACCGCTTTCATCGCTTCTTGCGGACCCGGATCTGCCGCTTCGATCAATTCCGAGATCAGTTTTCCGAAAACGCCGATATTATGGAACATGATGGCGATCACTGCTGGAAATGGTCCAAGTCCGAGTGTCGTCAGCAGGATCAATCCAAAGACGATTTCAGGAATCGACCGGACAAAGCTGAGCCCGACTCTCGTAATCTGGAAAAGCGCTTTGGACGGGGCTGTATTGCGCGCAGCCAAAAAGCTGATCGGCAGGGCGATAACAAGGCCCAGCACGCTTCCCAAAAACGCCATCGCGAGCGTCTCCAGCGTGTCTTGCACCATCGCCGGCAGCAGTGAGAAGTCCATCGGGAACCACTGCGACAAGAAGTCGATCATGTTGCGGAAATCTTTGAATTTCGTAAGATCGAATTCTGTCAGCCTCATACTCAGATAAATGAATACGAGGAGTATCACTACTGTGATAATATTGCTTTTTTTAAACCACACCATGATCAACTCTATTCTTTAATGATTCCCTGCTTGATCGCTGCTTGTTTGATGCTTTCATAGTCTGCGTTGGTGGCTTCTGTAAAGCCGGACGCCCCGAATGCATTCAGGATTTCCGGATCTTCAATCGCCAGGAACGTTTCCTGCAATTTTTTCACGGTTGCGTCGTCTGTGCTTTCAAGAACTGCCCAAGGGTATTGGAACAACTCTTCAGATTCCCAAATGGTCTTGAATTGGTCGCCTTCAATTTTTCCGGATTCAACCAACTGGTCATAGATGGCACTGTCGATTGCTCCCGCATCCACTTGCTTGTTCTGAATGGCAAGCGCTGTCGCATCGTGGGAACCGGTGAAACGCACGGTAGCAAATTCATTATCGTCTTCCGATTTGTAAACGCCACGTTCCTGCAATTCGATTGAAGGAATCAACGAGCCTGAAGTTGAATTCGGGTCACCGAACGCAAAGTCGACTTCTTTGGAATCCGCAAGCAGTTCCTCAAGTGTGTTCCACGGGTTGTCTGTATGCGTGATGATATAAGAATGGTAATATGGCTTGCCGTCAATCAGCTGCGTGATGATTGCTTTGGCGTTGCTGTTCGCTTCAGCGATGACGAAAGTCAATGGCCCAAGATACGCCATATCGATTTGGTCGTAGTTCATCGCTTCCACTACACCGTTGTAATCTGGATAAACTTCAATTTCTACTTCACGGTCCAATTCAGTAGTCAGCAACTCCTGCAATTTCTCCATAGCGGTATTCATCTCGCCTTCAGTTTGAGCGGGAATGACACCAATTGTAAATGCCTCTTTTTCTTCAGCGCCTTGCTCTTCGCTGCCGCCGCTTTCTGAGCTGCCACACGCGGATAGGAACAGTGCTAGAATCAGCATCAAAGCAAATAAAATACTCGATTTTTTCATAACAAAAACCTCTTTACGTTTTCTCTTTTTAGTGGTTTTCCGCCACAATGGTAAAACAAGGGCCCTGTGAAGAGCCCTTGTGATTAAATAACTTGAATCCGTCCGGTGTTTTCGCTGGTAACGGTTCCGATGATGGCGGATTGCACATTTCTCTCGAGCAATTCGCGTTGAAGCGCTTCAGCTTCGGCTTCGGGCACGGAAATGAGCAAGCCGCCGGAAGTGACTGCGTCACAAAGGATCAGGCGGTCAATTTCACTGACGCTGTCAGCGTAATCAATATCGCCAGCAAGCCATTTGAGGTTTTTGCGGGTTCCGCCTGGAATGACGTTTTGTTCCGCAAGTTCTTTGGCTTTTGAAAGCACAGGGACAGCTTCGCTGGACACAGTGACACCGACGTTTCCGCCTTTTGCGACTTCCATTGTGTGGCCAAGAAGGCCGAACCCGGTTACATCGGTACACGCGTTAACAGAATAATTCGCCATGACTTCAGCGGCTGTTTTATTCAACGTCGCCATGACAGTCATCACTTCGTTTAAATCTTCTTCTGGCAAAATGCCTTGCTTGATCGCAGTCGTTAAAATACCGACTCCGATCGGCTTGGTTAAAATCAGTCGGTCGCCCGGCTTAGCGCCGGCATTCGAACGGATTTTATCCGGATGGATCGTTCCTGTAACGGATAATCCGAATTTCGGCTCCTGGTCATCGATGGAATGTCCGCCGACTAAAGTGGCGCCGGATTCTTTTACTTTGTCGGAAGCGCCTGCCAAAATTTCAGCAAGGATGCTTTTATCCAATGTGTTGATCGGAAAAGCGACAATATTCATGACTGTCAGCGGCTTGCCGCCCATCGCGTACACATCGCTTAATGAATTGGCAGCGCCGATTTGGCCGAACATATAAGGGTCGTCGACGATCGGGGTAAAGAAATCCAATGTCTGGACGAGTGCAACCTCGTCACTGATTTTGTAAACACCTGCATCATCAGCTGTATCCAGTCCGACGAGCAAGTTAGGGTCTTCTACATTTCTCGGTAAATGGCGCAGAACCTGCGCCAGGTCCTCAGGACCAATTTTGCAGCCTCAACCACCTTTAGTAGATAAAGAAGTTAAACGTACCATTTCTTTTTCTGCCATCTGTATTCTCTCCTTTTTTGTTCAATTTAAGTTCATTCTGCTAAAACCGGGCTTTATTTTAAGATGCTTCTGTAAATAGCGAGCAAAGCCTCAGCTTCGTTGATGCTTGAATGGTGCTCGGCAATGTGTTTTTTTGCTTGGAGCCCCATTTTTTCTCTCACTTCGTAATTATTCATGAGTAGTTCGGCATAAGCAAGAAATTCGTTTTCGTTGCTGTATAAGAAGCCGTTTTCTTCATGAGAGACAATGCCGTCATTGCCCAGGATGTTGGAGACAAGGACAGGACGCCCATAGCCCATTGCCTCTAAAATGGCAGCGGGCTGGCCTTCCGAGAGGGAAGAGTTCAGCACCACGTCGGCTTGCCTGTATAGCGGGCCCATATGCGGATGCGGCACAGCACCAAGATAGCGAATCCAATCTTTATGCTGCTCCACTAAGCTTCCGACCAGCATTCCTTCAGATTCTTCAAGAACCGGCCCGGCAAGCCAAAGGCGGAGTTCCGGATAACTGGCGCGCAGCTTCTCAAGCATACCGATAGCGGCTGGAACATTTTTGACTTTCCGGATGCCTGCGGGAAGCATAAACAGGAATGTGCCGGGCTCCTTTTCGGCAAGAGAAGCAGCGTCCGGAAATTCGCTGTTCCCTTGTGCAATTGGAAAAATCTTTTGAGAAAGGTGTGAAGCTTCTTGTATCAATACCGCTTTTGCTTTTTCATCAAACACATGGATGGCGGCGGCTCCTTCCAAAGCGGTGAGGACATCCTGGCGTTTTTCGGGTTGGAAAAGATCCACATTTAAATCAGTGCCGGTCATTGTTACCACATAGCGATGGGGCGGTTCAACAAGCTGCTCCATAAATTTATAAAAACGGTGGGCATGGAATCCGTGAACCAAATCGGCATCTGGCAGCCGAACAGGAACCGGCTCATCGGTAGAAGAGACGATTTCAGTTTCAACGCCCAGCTTTCCTAAGTTCGCCGCAATCCGTTCCACCGTTACGGTATTGCCGCGCGGCTGCGGATAATTCGGCGAAACAAGTACTATCTTCATGTGATTCAATCCTTTGGCAACTCTATTTTTGGGAAACTTCAGCTAGGCATAAGCAACAACGCACTTTCTCCATTAATTATCATGAATTCAGGCTAATTTGTCACTTATCTTGCCTATATATAGGAAAAGAAAAAATGGCCGGTAAATAAAAAAAGCCGTCAAAGACGGCTTTTGGTTTTCTATGTATGGCGGGACTGTGTGGGAATCGAACCCACCGAGCCTGGCACGCAGGCCCCTCAGGGTTTTGAAGACCCAGGAGGACACCAGTCACCCAACCAACCCCATGTTCAAGCAAAGATAAGTTTATACCGAAAAAAAGAGATTCGCAAGAACCTTGCTCAAGACTAAGGGACAACTTGCTTGAAACCGCTTGGCGCGAAGATTAAAGTAAAGATACCAATACTCAAAGAAAGCATGTGAGGAAATGAGCGATACGTATTTTACGATTGGCATGGCGGGGCATATTGACCACGGGAAAACGACGCTGACCAAAGCGCTGACGAATGTGGACACGGACCGCCTGAAAGAAGAAAAAGAACGGGGCATCTCCATCGAGCTCGGCTACGCACCACTGCAGACAGAAAACGGGGCTCATGTCTCCATCGTTGACGTGCCGGGGCATGAACGGTTTATCCGGCAGATGATTGCCGGTGTAGCGGGAATCGATCTAGTTGTCTTGGTAGTGGCGGCGGACGAAGGCGTCATGCCGCAGACTGAGGAGCATTTGGAGATTCTGCAATTTCTCGGCATCGAGCATTGCATTGTGGCCATTACAAAAATCGACCGCGTTGATGAAGAAATGCTTGAGTTGGCGACCGAGGATATCCGCGACCGGCTGGAAGGGACCATTTTTGACGGGGCTCCTTATGTTTTAGTCGACAGCATTTCCGGCAAAGGCATCGAACAGTTGAAGCAAACGATTTTCGGCCAATTGAAAAAAGTGAAATTCCGGGATGCCTATGGTTCGTTCCGCCTCCCGATTGACCAAGTATTCACTGTCCAAGGGCAAGGCACAGTCGTCAGAGGAACGATCTACGAAGGCGTCGTCCAAAAAGGCAGCCAATTGACGCTGTTGCCGAAAGGGCAAAAAGTGAAAGCGCGCCAAATCCAAGTGCATCACGAAGAGCAGGAACAAGCGCGTGCCGGGCAACGGACAGCCATCAACCTTGGAGGTGTCGACAAGGATGAAATCAGCCGAGGGGATGTGCTGGTGGCATCCGACCACTTTTTGGTCACGGATACCATTGATGTCGCCATGGAACTGATCAATGAAAATTTCTCGCCTATCAAACAACGGGCGCCGGTGAAGGTGCATGTCGGGACTTCCGAAGTGATGGGCAAAATCGTCTTTTTCGACCGCAATGAATTAGAGCGGACAGATGAAGAAGTACTCTGTCAAATCCGTTTGGACGAGGAAGTGGTCGTCCGGCGCGGCGATCGGTTTATTTTACGGCGGCCAACGCCTGTAGAAACTCTAGGCGGGGGCTGGGTCATCCAGCCAAAAGGCGGAAAATATCGATTTGGTGAAGAAACGATCAACATGCTGCGTGATATGAAAGAAGGTTCGCCGGACGATTTGATTGAAGATGTATTGGCGAAACAAATTTTATTGGACGTCAAGCAATTGATCCAGCAAACATCTCTTGATGAAGGGCTGCTATTGGAAACCCTTGCGAAAGGCATTGAAGAAGAGAAAATCTTGGAGATTTCTTCCCGTAAGTACGGTTTGTCAAAGACGTTCACCAAGCTGAAAGACGAGATTCTGGAACGGCTGCAAGGCTACCATGAGGAATATTCGATGCGCGTAGGCATGAGCAAAGCGGAATTGGTGCAAACGTTCAGCAGCGCATACCCAAAACCATTCATCGAATATGCGCTGGAAAAGATGTGGGAACAAGGCGACGTGAAAAAAGCGGAGCAATTTATGGCGGCCGGCAATTTCGAACCGCATTTGCCAAAGCAGTGGAAGACACGGATGGAGGGCATTATTGCGGCTCTTGAAAAAGACGGCGTGCAAGCGAAGAAATGGGAAGACTACGTGGCTGGCACACCGATACCGAAAGCCGAAATATCCGAACTTCCGGCTTTTCTGCTTCATACAAAACAAGCCTACCGCTTTATGGAAGATGCATTGATTCACCGCTCGGCGGTTGATGCGGCGGTTGCAAAACTGCAGGAGGAGACGGAAGCGGAGTTCGGATTAAAAGAAGCAAAAGATTCACTGAATCTTTCGAGAAAATACTTGATTCCGTTTTTAGAGTTGCTTGACCAGTTAAACATCACTACGCGTGCTGAGGACAAACGGCAATGGACGGCTAGAGGGGGCCTTCGCTGAAACCGGATTGCAGCAGATAAAACGGCAACCCGTTTGCCGGAAAAGGGAGGATGAGAGGATGAAAGAATATTTGCGCCAAATTCCGCCCATCCATGAATTGCAAAAAGACACTCGCTTTGAAGCTATAATGGCAGACTATAAATTGAATCATCAGCAAACCACAAAGTTTGTCCAGCAGGAAATCAGCAACTTGCGGAATCAGCTCTTGGAAGGCAAGTTAAAAATTTCTCCAGCGGACGCAAATTTTACTGCGTTGATTTTTGGCAACATCGAACAGAAGGCTGGGAAATGGCAGGAAGACCGCCTGAAGCAAGTGATCAACGGAACCGGTACCGTCCTGCACACCAATCTGGGCCGCGCTCGCCTCAGTGAGCGGGCAGTGGAGCATGTGGCCAAAGCGGCACGCAATTATTCGAATCTGGAATACCGGATTGAGGAAGGTAAACGCGGTTCCCGGCATGATATTATAGAGGATTTGCTAAAAGAGGCGACTGGCGCAGAAGCTGCTATGGTTGTTAACAATAACGCAGCGGCAGTTTTTCTTGTATTGAGTGCATTGGCTAAAAACAAAGAAGTGATCGTTTCCCGAGGGCAGCTCGTTGAAATCGGGGGGTCTTTCCGCGTTTCTTCCATCATGGAAGAAAGCGGAGCACGCTTAGTGGAAGTCGGTACAACCAACAAAACACATTTGTTCGACTATGAAAAAGCGCTCTCGGAAGAAACTGCCATGATCATGAAAGTCCATACCAGCAATTTTCTGATGGTAGGATTTACTGAAACAGTAGAGACGGAAGAACTTGTGGAACTCAAGAACAATCACGATAATGTAGTGTTTTACGAAGACCTCGGGAGCGGGGCTTTGTATGATTTTAAGAAGCATGGCATCGGAGATGAACCGGTTGTCCGGGAAGTGATCCAATCCGGTGTCGACATTGTCTCGTTCAGTGGGGACAAACTGCTCGGCGGGCCGCAAGCAGGCATTATCGCCGGAAAAAAGGCAATCATCGACCAACTGAAAAAACACCAGTTGGCGCGCGTGCTGAGAGTGGATAAACTGACGTTTGCTGCTCTTGAGGAAACGTTAAAGGCCTATCTGTCGGGAGAAGAAGCCATCATGGAACTGCCGACGGCCAGGGATGTTGTTCGTCCGCTTGAAATGATCAAGCGGCAAGCGGAACTGTTTGTACAGGAATTGAGTAGGCAGACAGAAGCTTACGGTATCGAGCTGAAGGAAAGCACTTCGCAGATTGGCGGCGGTACAATGCCTGGTGTTGAGCTTCCCACTCAAATAGCGGCAATCACCCACCCTGAACTGACTGCACAGGAATTAGCGGATAAACTAAGAGCATCGGAGCCTGCAATTGTTGCACGCATTCAGGACAACCAAGTCTGCATTGACTTTAGAACCATTGCAGAAGAAGAGGTGCAAACCTTGATCGAAGGGTTTGCAGGAGTTAGCGTCACTGGATAAAAAATTCATAATTTCAAAGCGAAAGGGTGGCACAATTCTGTGCCACCCTTTTCAGCTTGTTGAAAAGTTAACGTTGTATGAGCGAGCATTCCTTAACCGATAGTTCGCCGACCAGCTGCGAAGCTATTGGCCGAAGTTATTTTGGCCAATAGCTTTGCGACGAGCTTGCGCAGGAGCA
>NZ_VOHC01000007.1 GCF_007859275.1 Planomicrobium sp. CPCC 101079
TGAAGCGGCTAAGGCCGTGCCCGCGGAAAGCGAGCGCCGGAACGGAAAGCCCGCTGCCTACGCTTCCCTCATTCCCCTCTTCTGTAAAAGAAAAAGGCTTGACTACTGATAAGAAAGCGTCCGCCTGCTGGAGCGAAATGAAAAAGCTGCCGGGAATTTCTCGACAGCCCGATGAAAAGAGGCCTTCTGAATAGAAGGCCTCTTTTCATGATTTTATATTCTGCTGCTATAAAATTGGTGCAACAAGTTTTGCTATTCGCTGTTTGGCATACTCGAAAAGTGATCGATCTTCAAACGCATCCATTGTTAATTCTTTCGACAACTTGATATCTTGAAGGAAAATTCCAGCCATTTCTTCAGCTGCTTTTTCTTCAAAAGCAAAAATATTCGCTTCATAGTTTAATGAAAAACTCCGGATATCCATATTTGCAGAACCGACTGAAAATGCTTTTCGATCTACGACTAACGTCTTGGCATGCAAAAACCCATTATCGTATTTATATACTTTTACTTCAGCCTCTAGCAGCACTTCGACAAAAGACAAAGTAGCAGTATGGACAAATAGGTGATCGGCTTTATTCGGAATCATAATTCTTACATCCACTCCACTGAGCGAAGCAGTGCAAAGTGCATCTAAGATGGATTGATCCGGTATAAAATAGGGCGTCTGGAGATAAACGGATTCCTTCGCCTGGACTATAAGTTTGAGAAACCCGTTCTTGATTTGATCTATATTTTCATTAGGACCGCTTCCGACAACCTGCATTGCTGCTCCTTCTGAATTTTCCCCGGAAGGAAAAAGTTTATCGGCGTATTTTACTGAATATTTATCTGAAGCCGAATTCCAATCAATTAAAAATCGGTTTTGAAGTGAGTGGACAGCAGTTCCTTCAATCCGTAAATGTGTATCGCGCCAATACCCAAACTTTCCTTTTTCCCCAAGATACTCGTCTCCGACATTAAAGCCGCCGATGTAACCCACTTTGCCATCAATAACAGCAATTTTTCTGTGGTTTCGGTAGTTGACGCGCGGATTGCCGATGGGTATTCTGGAAGGCAGCGATGCAGCCGCTTTTCCTCCCGCTTGAAAAAAATCGGCAAAAAAGTTTTTCGGCAAAGACTTTGACCCGATGTCATCATAAAGGATGAGTACCTTAACACCCTGTTTCGCTTTTTCTGTAAGCCGTTCAATCAGCTGACAGCCAATTTTGTCATTTCTCAAAATGTAATATTCAAGATGGATATGGTCTTTGGCAGCTTCAATGTCTTTGAATAACGAGTCAAATTTGTTTTTTCCATCTATGAAGATGGCAATACCATTGTTTGTAGATAACGGTGCTTCTCCGGTTTTCAAATTCATGCGGATAATTTGGCGAAAATCCTTCACTGTTCCCAGCGTATCCGGCCACCAACCACGATCAATTTGCCGCAACTGTTGTTGCCAGAGTTTCTGCAGATTAGGATTGGAATAGACAGAAGGGTGCTTTCCTTTGTTTTGCCTATGGGGAAGGCCGAAAAGCAAATACAAAAGCAATCCAACAACCGGCAAGAAAAACAAAAGCAAAACCCAAGCCCAAATTGAAGTTGCCCGTTTCCGTTCAAAAAAAAGAACAAAAAAAGCCACCGCAGTGTTCGCCAGCAAGAACAAATTGCTGACGGTGTTCCACCATTGAAAAGAAATCCACCAATCAGAAGAAATGATCGTTCACTCCTTTCATTTGCCATATGCCATATTTTGTTCTTTTAAATGAACTTTTATCAAGCAATTGCCTAGAAACGAAAACCATCAATTCGACAGCAAAATGAAAAGCCAGATTCCTCCGTCATCCGTGCAATATTATAACGTCCAGTTAATCAGCAATCCCGCCTGAGTTAGCCCTCCCCCAAATCCATAAAGCAGCAGGCTATCCCCTGTTTTAAATTTCCCTTCTTGGACACCTTTGTCAAGCGACAAAGGGATGGTAGCGGCTGATGTGTTCCCATAATGCTCAAGACTGTAAATAGCGCGCTCAAGCGGAAATTTGCTTCTGCTGCAAATTGATTCAATAATCCTTAGGTTTGCGCTATGGGGAACAAACCAATCCACTTCGTTCAGCTCCAAATCGGTCTTTTCCATTAACGCCTCCATGCCTTTGGGAACAGTATTGACCGCCCATTTGTAAACTTCGCGGCCATTTTGTGCAATAAACCCGTTAACCGGAAGATCTTCGCCAAACATGCTGGCCGATAAATCCGTACAGTATAAATTTTTTCCCAATACTCCGTCTGTACCCATATGTGAAGCGATAAAACTTGGGTGCAGCTCATCGTATTCAACAAGTACAGCACCGCCTCCATCACCGAATAAGATACAGGTTGTACGGTCGGTATAATCAAGAATTTTAGAAAATGTTTCCGCACCAATTACCAGTATTTTTTTATGCAAGCCGGCACTTACTAAACCGTTTGCAACATGCATCCCATATGCAAAACCGGCACAGGCAGCATTCAAATCGATAGCGCCAGTATTTTTTATCCCGAGTTTTGCTTGTACCAGAGCAGATACACTAGGAGTCTTAAAATCCGGCGTCATCGTGCAGACGATAATCATATCCACATCTTCGACGGTTTTCTGGTAGCGGGCCATGAGATTTTCTACTGCTTTGATGCTGATATCACTTGTATATTCATTGTCTGCGGCAATACGGCGTTCTTTGATCCCTGTCCGCTGAACAATCCATTCATCATTGGTATCCACTAATTCTTCTAAGTGGTGATTGGTTAGCCTTTTTTCTGGCACATACGAACCGATGGCTGTAATTCTTGCGTTTGAACTGTTCATAAGTCTCGCCCCTTTTTACGTTCTAGCACTATTCTAACAGCAACTATTAGTATTAGGTACTAATATATTTGTAAAGTTTCTTGTATAAAATTTGTTTTTATTAATTAAAATAGAAGAAACAAAGATTTAATATAGGAGCGATTACCGATGAAGCCTAAAAAACCAGCATTTGGCGCAGTTATTTTAATTCATGAAATCTATGGCATCAATGGCCATATGCTTCATTATGAAAAGCATTTCTCCGAAATGGGTTATCAAGTTTTTTGCCCGAACCTCTTAACCAAGGAACGCCCATTTCCATACTCCGATGAATCAGAGGCTTACCGGCATTTTTCTCAACACGTCGGCTTCAAGCAGGCAGCCAAGCAAGTTTCGGAGTTGATCGAAGAGTGTGCAGCAATGTATGAAAGCATCTTTCTGGTCGGCTTTAGCGCAGGAGCTACAATTGCCTGGCTATGCAGTGAAAAAAAAGAGCTGGCTGGCATTGTCGGCTATTACGGATCACGTATTCGCGATTATTTAGATGTTATGCCCGCATGTCCTGCCCTGTTATTTTTTGCTGCACATGAAAAAAGTTTTGACGCCAATAAAATGCCAGACCAAGTCACCCGGCAAAATACCGAAGTGGTCCTTTTTAATGGCGATCATGGATTCAGTGATCCCTTTAATGCCAGCTTCAACGAAAATTTGAGCACGGAAGCATTCGGCTTAGCGGTAAGTTTTCTAAATAAACACAGCAAAAACACCTCCATGGAAACTTAATCCACTAGAGGTGTTTCTGCTTTTTTATAGGGGGATCAGTTTAATGCATCAACGGCATCAATCAAGCCGAAACCACTTTGCTTATCGTACCCTTTCTTGAAAATATCCTCTGAAGAAGATTGGATAATATGTTTTACTTGTGCTGGGTTTAACTTGTCTTTCCCGTGCTGGGCGATAATGACACCTGCAAGGCCAGCCACTTTTGGTGCTGCCATGGAAGTACCGCCTTTATAGCCATATCCACCGCCTGGAATGGTCGAATACGCCAAGTACGAGTTGTCGCGTCCTAGTCCGGTAGTCTGGTCATAGTTTGGCCCCAAATCTCCACCCGGCGCCATGACGTCAATCTTTCCAACGCCATAATTAGAATAGAATGCCAAGTTTTTATTCGCTCCACCAGCAGAAACGCGGATAAGCGTCTGGCTGCTTGGGCTTCGGTGTGTAGCTCCTACATCATCACCGGACAATTTTCCCGGGCTTGTAATATCGAGTCCATTGTTGCCAGCAGATCCTACAACTGTAACGCCTTGTTGGATGGCGTATTGGATCGCTCGGTTAAATAGGCGCATATCGGCCGCAATATCACTAGTTTCCTGCTCCGGATCTTGCAGCCAGTCATAGCCGCCCAAAGACATATTAATAACATCAACATTGTCATCCGCTGCTGTTTTCAAAGCTTCCGCTATATGCGCCGTAGAAGCTCCACCCGTTGGCCCAAATACGCGGTATGCTGCCACTTTAAGATCTGGGCCGACACCTAATGTGCGGCCATTTGCCGCAATTGCGCCAGCTACATGAGTTCCGTGGCTATTTTCGTCCATTGCATCCGGATAACCTGGCACAAATGATTTGCCATATGCATAGTTCTCTTTAAGATCCGGATGGTTGTAGTCAATTCCAGTATCCACTACCGCCACGACAATATCCTGGCCATCAACAGATTTCCCTGTGCCGCCCGGCAGTTCCCATGAAGCTCCGTTCCCAGTGACTTGTTTAATGTCCCATTGGCGCTCGTTGTATAGATCAGCGTCTCCCCCAACGCCTTCTGTTCCGGATTCTGCTGCTACTGCAGGCGTCTCAGGATAAACTACCTTTTCAACGTCGACATCCAATACTATGGAAGATTTTTTGACTTCATTCAAGAAGTTTGGATTAGCAGAAGAAACTTCTACCGACCCCAACTTACCAAGTTTAGTTTTGACTTCACCGCCAGCCTTAGCCAGCACATTTTCATAACCGCTCGGCAAACTGTTGCTATTTTTAAATACAACAATATAATCTTCTTGTTTAGTTTCTGCACCTGCTGCGCTAACTGTGCTGCCAAGCAATGAAGCTGCACTTAAAGCGAAAGCGAAAGTTCCTGCTGCTAGTTTCTTTTTAATCGGCATGTGAATCCCCCTATATAATAGTTTTATTTTTCATTCTATTCAAATTTTTGTAACTGTCAATTCTATTTTACTTTATATGGAAAAACCGCAGGTCCTTCATAAAAGGTATTTTTAATAAGATTTTTTGATTATTTAATAAAATTCAACTGGGATTCCCCTTATTTAAGTGAAACGAGCTTGCCTCTCCTTCAAGATGCCCACATAATCAAAATGAAAAATAATTGTTTTCTCCTGCAGAAAATTTTATGCAATTATTGCAATTCCGATTTTCAAATACTGTACATAATATTTTGCTTAAGAAAATTAGCCCAGTACATGGAATTTTTTAAAAATTTCATTTTAATTTTGACAAAACAAAAGGTTTTCGAGAAAATAAAAACAGTTAGTTTAATCGATATACAAAGGGAGGTCGAAACAATGAATGAAGTTAATATTGGAATGGTAGGCTATAAATTTATGGGCAAAGCCCATAGCAATGCCTATCGGACATTACCAATGTTTTTTCCAGAGAGCCCTAAGCCAATTATGAAAGCGATTTGCGGCAGAAATATGGAAGCGGTTGCAACAGCAGCTGAACAATTCGGATGGGAAGAATCTACTGTAAATTGGAAAGATTTACTTAGCCGCGTTGATATCGACGTAATTGATATCAACGCACCAAGCAATGTCCATAAAGAGATAGCCGTCGCGGCAGCAGAAGCCGGTAAACATCTGTACTGCGAGAAACCGCTGGCACTTTCTTTAAAAGATTCCCGGGACATGCTAAAAGCCGCCGAGAAAGCAGGCATCAAGCACATGACCGGCTTCAATTACCGCTTTACCCCGGCCATCATGCTGGCAAAGAAACTGATTGATGAAGGCCGTTTGGGTGATATCTTTCACTTCAGAGCATGGTTTTTGCAGGACTGGATTGTCGATCCGGATTTCCCTCTCGTCTGGCGGCTTCAAGAAGAAATTGCCGGCTCGGGCGCACTCGGCGATTTAGGTGCCCACCTTATTGACTTGGCTCATTATCTTGTTGGCAGCATTGACGAAGTGATTGGAATGAGTGAAACCTTTATTAAGGAAAGGCCGCTTCCTGAAGAGACTGGCGGATTGAGCGCCACAAGTGGCAATAAGACTGAAAAAGGCCCTGTGACGGTTGATGATGCCACTTTGTTTTTGGCCCGTTTTGCGAATGGGGCTCTCGGCAGCTTTGAAGCGACCCGTTTCGCAACTGGGCACAGGAGCACCAATTCATTCGAAATCAATGGCAGCAAAGGCAGCGTAATTTTTGATTTTGAACGCATGAACGAACTTCAAGTGTATTTCTCTGATGACCGGGACGATGTCCAAGGATTTCGCCGGGTATTGGCGACGGATCCGGCACATGCCTTTTCGGCTGCCTGGTGGCCGGCAGGGCATCCTATCGGTTATGAACATACGTTTACACATGCTTTTGTCGAGTTGCTGGCAGCTATTAAGGAGGACCGGCAGCCAGTCCCTAATTTCAACGACGGTGTAAAATGCCAGCAAGTTCTTGAGGCAGTGGAATTATCAACAAGAGACAAAAAATGGATCCAAGTTGCCAGTCTTTGAGCAGTGGATTTTACCTCGAAAGGAATGGTTAGTTGATGAAGAAAAAAGCGTTGATCGTCCAAGGAGGCTGGGATGGCCATGAGCCTGAGCAAGTCGCAAGCATCTATAAAAACCTGCTGATAGAAGAGAATTTTGAAGTCGAAATTTCCGATACGCTGGAGTCCTATGCGGATCCTGAAAAATTGAAAGCACTCGATTTAATCGTACCGCACTGGACAATGGGAGAAATTGAACCTCAGTATGTGCGTAACGTCTCTCATGCTGTCATAAGCGGCGTCGGACTCGCCGGAAGCCATGGCGGAATGTGCGATAGTTTCCGGAAAAACGTGGACTGGCAATTTATGACCGGCGGCAACTGGGTTGCGCATCCTGGAAACGACGGCATCGATTATATCGTCAACGTCAAGCATTCTTCAAGTCCCTTATTAGAGGGCCTGGATGATTTTAAAGTAGTCAGCGAACAGTACTATCTGCATGTCGATCCCGCTGTGGAAGTGCTTGCCACCACACGCTTCCCCATTGCAGAGGGGCCGCATGTTCTGAACAAGGCGGTCGACATGCCTGTTGTCTGGACAAAGCGCTGGGGCGTCGGCCGTGTCTTCTACAGTTCATTGGGCCATGTTGCAGATATTATTGCCATGCCTGAAGTTTCGTTCATCATGAAAAAAGGTTTTTTATGGGCTGCAGAAGGCAAAGCGCTATATGCCAATGCAGACAGCCCATATGCTGCAGCTGAAAATTATACCGGCATGGGCGACAGCCAGTAAAAATGGAGGAATAGAATGAGGACTTTAAAAATAGGAATAATCGGTTGCGGTTACATAAGTTCCATATATATGGAGAACGTTCGATCCTTTAATCATTTATCGCTTGTCGCCTGCGCAGATTTGGATCTTGAACGGGCATTTCATCAAGCCAGACGCTACGGAATCCCGAAAGCTTGCACGGTGCAAGAGCTGCTTGCAGACCAGGACATCGACCTGGTCATCAACTTGACAATCCCGAAAGTCCATGCCGAAATCTGCCTCCTAGCTCTTGAAGCCGGCAAACATGTCTATGTTGAAAAGCCGCTTGCAGCCAATCTTTCTGATGCAAAGTTGGTTTTAGAACGGGCAAAAGAAAAAGGTCTGTTTGTCGGCAGTGCACCGGATACCTTTTTGGGAGCAGGAATCCAAACCGCCCTGGAACTGATTGAGAGAGGTGAAATCAGCACCCCGGTTGGAGCTTCTGCCTTTATGATCAACCGTGGCCATGAGCACTGGCATCCCAACCCAGCCTTTTATTATGAAAAAGGAGGCGGTCCGATGTTTGACATGGGGCCTTATTACTTAACTGCGCTGATTGCGCTGCTCGGACCCATCAAGCGACTTTCCGGTTCTGCCCGTATCAGCTATCCGCAGCGCACAGTTTTGAGCGAGCCGAATGCCGGCGAGAAAATTACCGTAACAACGGAGACTCATATCTCTGGAACCATTGATTTCGTAGCTGGTGCAGTAGGAACCATTACAACAAGTTTTGACGCATTCGGCGGTTCTTCCCTTCCTCCGATTGAAATCTATGGCAGCGAAGGCACCTTACTGGTTCCGGATCCGAATACTTTCGGCGGCCCAGTGCAGCTTCGCAAGAAAGATGAAGAGGTGTTTACCGACATTTCTTTGCTGTCCGATGTACAGGGCAACTGCCGCGGCATCGGCGTTGCTGAAATGGCGCATGCCATTGTGCATGGCAATGCCCACCGAGCTAACGGCGAATTGGCGTACCATGTTCTGGAAGCGATGCACGGCTTCCATGCTTCCTCTCATAATAACCTTTTTCATCATATGGAAAGTACATGTCAAAAGCCAGAGCCGTTTTCAATCTCAACGCAAGTTTTCAATTACCAATAAGAAATTAGAGTGAAATTTTTCAGCTGTGCAGTTTACAAAAGAACAGCTTATGAACGAAGAAAGGAGACGGCCTATTGATTGGGCCGTCTCCTTAATTTACGTTCACTTCTTATTGCGGTATAAGTAAATTGTGATAGGTGCGAAGATTGCAGTCATGATAATGGATACAATAATCACCCACATAACTTGCCAAGATGTCACAGTGCCATGCATCGCACCACGGACAGCAGTGGCAAGAACCGAGATGGGATTCACTTCCACGAAGCTTTCCAGCCATGTCGGCAGGGTTTTCGGATCGACAAACACGTTGCTGACAAAAGTCAGCGGAAACAACACCATAAAACTGATCATCATCAACGATTTCTCGGAACGCACAACCAGCCCAACGGCCGTCCATATCCACGAAAAACTGAAAGAGAACACTAAAATCAATACGATGGCTCCGAGTATCCCCAGCATGCCGCCTTCCGGCCGAAAGCCGAGCGCAAATCCGAGGCCGATCATTATAACAGATGCTATCGTATAACGGACAACATCGACGAGCAATGCCCCGATCAAAGCCGATGGCAACCAGATTGGCAAGGTCCGAAATCGGTCAAATATGCCTTTTCGGATATCATTGTTCAAGTCAATGCCGGTATACATTGTAATCTGGGACACGGTCATGACGAGGATGCCGGGAAGCAGGAATTGCAGATACTCTGCAGTCGAACCAGCAATTGCCCCTCCAAATAAATAAGTGAACATCAATAAGAAAATAATCGGAAACACCGTCACATCAAACATCTGTTCAGGTACATGCTTAATGCGCAGAAGTGCACGTGTAGCAAACGTTAGTGTAGAAGCAAGGGCACTAGGCGGTTTCGGCCGCCTGGTTGAAGAAATGGAATCCCGTAATTGGATTTCTTTTGTCCGGCTGCCATTTTCGAGAATATCGGTCATGACGTCCCCTCCTCAGACTGTGTTTCCTCACCAGCAGCATGTCCGGTTAGTGTCAAAAATACCTCGTCCAGGCTCGGTCTGCCAAAAGAAAAATCACTGGTTGCAATCCCTTCCTGTGCCAAATCGCCCAATGCTTCTGCGACCAGGCGCGGATCATCCAATTGCGCAGTAAGCAAAGTGGATTCAGCAGTAAAATGAACAGGCACGGAGAGCTTTTGCTCCAGAATATGTGCTGCCCGCACTTGGTCCGCAGCATCAATAAGCTGTATATTCAACGTGCCGCGGCCAACTGAAGCCTTAAGTTCCCCGCTTGTTCCTTCTGCAATGATTTTGCCGTGATTGATCACCGCAATTCGATCCGCTAGCTGGTCTGCTTCATCCAAATACTGCGTTGTCAATAAAACTGTAGTGCCTGAGCCGACAAGCGCCCGGATGATGTCCCAAACCTGGTTGCGGCTCCTCGGATCCAACCCGGTAGTCGGTTCATCCAAAAACAGCAAATCCGGCGTCACCACAATACTTGCCGCAATATCAATCCGCCGACGCATCCCGCCAGAATAGTTTTTCACTTGGCGTTTTGCCGCTTCCTCCAATCCAAAAGCCCCCAATAATTCCTTTGCCCGCATTTTCGCTTCTTTGCGTCCGTAGCCCATTAACCTTGCCATCATGACGAGATTTTCCATCCCGGTCAAATCTTCATCAATGGATGCATATTGACCGGTCATACTGATGCGGCTTCTGATAGCGTCCCCTTCTTCACTGAGGTCATGCCCAAATATCCGGGCACTTCCTGCATCAGGTTTCACCAGTGTTGCGAGCATCCGGATAGTCGTCGTTTTTCCCGCACCGTTCGGGCCCAAAAAACCATAAACCGTACCTTTGCGGATCGCTAGATCCACCCCATCCACTGCCCGGTGCTTTCCAAACATTTTCACGAGCCCCTTTGCCTCAATCGCCAATCCGTCAATTTCGTGAAATTGTCTTGCTTCTTTCACGATCTTCACCCTTTCCATTTGGTCACTAAGCGTGTAAGCGTCAATAGATAATGGCAAAATAAAACTCCTATTCGGCTTTCCCTTATAGCTTCTATAACCTCCAAAACAAAGGAACGTATGTTCTATATCATTAAAGTTCCCTTGTCCTAATAAAATAAACCTAATATATTTTTATTTTTCTAATAATAATTTTAGCCATAGGGATTTGTAATTTAATAAAATAGGCGTTATTTTAAAAGCTGAAAACAATTCAAAAGGAATTTATAGAATGCATATCGAAGTTAGAACTATCACACAAAGGAGGAGTAGAAATGACTCAAAACTTTAACATATTAGAAGGCGCGGAACCCTATACTGCTGAAGGCGGCCGTATTGGAATTCTGGTCTCCCACGGATTTACGGGCACAACACAAAGCATGCGGCCGCTTGGCGAAGCATTTGCCGAAAAAGGATACACCGTGTCCATTCCAAGGCTTAAAGGGCATGGTACTCATCCTGAAGAAATGGAGCAAACTACCTATCATGATTGGATTGCTTCTATTGATGAAGCATTCGCCTGGCTGAATGAGCGCTGTGACCTAATCTTCATGGCCGGTTTGTCGATGGGAGGTACACTTGCGCTGTACATAGCCGAAAATCATCCTGAAATCCGTGCAATTTCTCTCGTTAACGCTGCCGTAGACGTCCCTTCAATGGTCGCAGTAACCGATATGCAAGATGTCCGTTTTTTAGACGCCATCGGATCCGACATCAAAAAAACAGGGGTTACGGAACTCGCTTATGAAATGACACCAGTCGCCTCGGTCAAACAATTGTTGAAGTTTATGGCCGAAGTACGCAGCAACCTAGCAAAAGTCCAATGTCCGACACTGATTTTCGTGTCTCCCGAAGACCATGTGGTTCCCGCCAATAATGCACAGATCATTTATGATGAAATTTCTTCCAAAGAAAAATCCATTATTGAAATGCCAGACAGCTACCACGTTGCCACACTCGACAATGACCAACAGCGCATAATCGATGAAACGCTGGCTTTCTTCAAAAAGCATGAAAAAAACAATCGCTAGAAAAATAATGAAAGTCTAAAAAAGCGAGATTCGAAGGCGCTGTTAAACTTCTTCAGCGGCTTTTGAATTTCGCTTTCTACTTTATGTTCAATTGCTACCCCAAACTGCGCTGGTGCGCTTTAATAAGTAAAAATTGAGGCCTTTTCATCAGCCGCCCATAACTTTCTGGGGCCAGTTCCTTAAATTTATTAGTCGGAAGCGGTTCGATAACTTCATCAACTGAAAAATAAGCAAGCGTCTTGTTCATGATTTCGCTAAGTGGCCTTCGATAAAATGGAACTTCAAAAACTTTCCCTTCTTTATGCCAGCGGTCATTGATAAGCTCCACAGAAAAATAATGGGCATCTTCCATCCAGTTGATATCGGTGAAAGGGTGATGGATTGAGAATAGGAAAACACCATCAGGTTTTAGAATTCGATGAAATTCGCTGAACGTTTCTTCCCAGTTTTTAAGATAATGGAGGGTCAAGGAACTGACAATCACATCAAAGGAAGCTGTTTTAAAAGGCGTCCCCTTCTCCAAATCAAGACACAGAACCTCTGCTTTGGTCCCGACTCGCTGCTTGGCCGAACGGACCATCTCCGGGCTTATGTCGACAGCGGCCACATCGGCGCCTTTGGCAAGCAATTGCTCCGTATACCATCCAGCGGCGCAGCCGGCGTCCAGCACCTTCTTGCCAACCAAATCAGCCGGAAGATGAGCCAACATTGCCGGCCTTTCATATTCGCTATTGAAAAGGCTGCCGGAATCCACTGTATTCGCGTAAATCGCTGCGAGTTGATTAAAGGTTTCAATAACTTGTTCTTTCATCGTTCACCTCATTTTTTATGCCCAGCAATTATATTCGAGGCATGCCTGCTGTTGCTTTCAACTATATTATACAAAAATGCAGCCCCTTAAAATACTTGTACTGGAAGAACCTACAATTCCATGGCTTCCTTGGGCAGCAACTTCCCCCTTTCAAAGGGACGAAACCGTTGAAGCAAAAGGGATTTTCGCACTGAAAACAGAACCTTTTCCGCCCTCGCTCGCCACTTTTATTTCGCCTTCGTGCGCGGCAGTAATCATTTGCGCGATGGACAAGCCTAGCCCGAATCCCCCTTCTTTTCTGGAACGAACTTTGTCTGCCCGATAAAAGCGCTCGAAAATTTTCAATTGATCTTCCGGAAGGATGCCGATGCCGCTATCCGTGACTGACAAGACAAATTCTTCAAGCTTTTTGTTGCTTTGCTTTTCTAGGGCAATTTCCACTTGGCCGCCGGCAGGCGTATATTTGATGGCATTATCTGTAAAAATGTACATCAATTGGGCAAGCTTATCACGGTCTCCGAAAACCAAGACCCTTTCCGGTGCCACCAGTCTCAGGTTGATTTGTTTTTCGCTTCCAAGTTTACTGAAAGACTCTATCATCTGTTCTGCAATCGGGCGAATATCAAAAAGTTCTTTCTTCAATTCTACCGCTGCCTGTTCCGAATCTGACCGGGCAAGCGCAAGCAATTCCGATATAAGACTAGACATCCGCTTCACTTCATGTTTCAAGGTTTCCAGCACTTTCATCGTAAATGGATTATCTTTATCCGCTTCCATGCCCAATGCTTCCACAGCTGATAATATGACGCTGAGCGGTGTCCGGAGTTCATGG
The DNA here is from genome assembly GCF_007859275.1 of Planomicrobium sp. CPCC 101079. Lineage (GTDB taxonomy): Bacteria > Bacillota > Bacilli > Bacillales_A > Planococcaceae > Planococcus. The sequence goes on from NZ_VOHC01000007.1 coordinate 13,083, forward strand.
GATGCATTTGAAACAAATTCCCTTTGAAGATTATAGGCTAGTTCGACCGGCTTCAAAGCGCGTTTAGACATCCAGTGGCTCAACACCACACCGATAACGGCAAACACGAGTGCAAAGCCGATGAAAATGATCATGATCCACTTGATGATGCTGCTGTAAAATGAATTATCAATCGCCATATACAACATGGCAACCCGTTCGCCTTCATCCTTAACTGGCCGGGCAAGAACCAACAGATCCATGTCGGTGTTCTGATAATCCTCATAAAGCGGGTCATTTTCACTTATCTCGACCGTCGTCCTATTTACTTCAACTTCATCGGTGACCCATTCATCAACTAGGCTTAAGTAACGGTCGCGCAGATCTTCGTTGTTGTCTTTATTGATTGTTAGGTCCCCGTCGTTTTCAATAACGTAATAAAAAACTTGGTTTTCCGCTAACATTCGGCGCTGCTGTTCCTTCCAGGCCCCGCGGCTGCCGTCAAGTGCCCGTTCAGCCATATCGACTTCGCGGTCTGACAAGATTCGGAGAGTCTGTTCCTGTTCGTTTGTAATGACAAAGTAGAACACCAGCAATGCAAGTCCAACAAAAACCGACAGAAACAGCGTTAAAATGATGCTATAGAAGAGCGTCAGGCGATTGCGGGTTTGAGCAAACACACCTTTACCGCCTTTTCTAAAAAAACTAAGTTTTTTCGATTTTGTATCCGACTCCCCTGACAGTTTCAATCAAACTCCCCTCCTCTTTGGTATCGATTTTTTTCCGAAGCAGCTTCACAGTGGCATCAATGGTTTTCATCGCCACTTCTGTATCAAAGCCCCAAATCCGGTCAAAAATCATTTCCCGGGTCAATACTGCACCGCGGTTAAGAACTAACATGTCCAAAAGCTGGAATTCACGCGGCGTCAAATTGATTTCTTTCTCGCCCCGGCGTACCGACCGCGCTGTACGATTTATTTCAAGCCCGTTCACTTTCATCAGATCTTCCTGTAGAGGAGAAAAAGTCCGCCTGGAAAGTGCGCGCAAACGCGCCCATAACTCTTCTATCTCAAATGGCTTGGCCAAGTAATCATCTGCTCCTGCTTCAAGCCCTTCAACACGATCCATCAGGGCGTCTTTTGCAGTAAGCATCAATACCGCACCGCTATATCCGCTCAGCCTAAGATTTTTGCACACAGAAACCCCGTCTCCGTTCGGCATCATCCAGTCCAGTATGATGACATCATAAAACGACCCAAGGGCGAAGTCATATGCCTCTTCCCCTTCCGTTACCCAATCGACTGTTTTCGCACCCTTTTTCTTCAACAAATGAACGATTAGTTCGCCAAGCATTTCATCATCTTCCGCCAGTAAAATTTTCACAGCGAACATCCTCTCCCTAAAAACTTATGGATTCTCCTTCTATTACACCATATGAACGTTAAAAACAGATTAAAAAAATGTTGAAAACTGATTTTTTCACTAACTCTCTTTAATTTTACATTAACTGCTTTTGGTGAAATTCGAGTGAAAATTCAATCGTTTATTCGAGCTGTTAAATTTTTCAGCTTACTCAGTCCGTTATTTCCCAATAAGTTATAACCGCTCGGTGAGATTCCAGAAATTTGTATCCTTTCATTATAGGGTGATAAGATACGGGAAACGCCAGAAATTTTATCCTTATTGAAAAAGAGTGATTTTATTGATTGGTAAAAGCAAGCCGCTCAACTTTCTTAATAGCCATATTAGATGGACCTATCTCCTTGCAATTGGAGCTGTAGTCGTATTGGGCCTCGCTTCCAGGATATATGGAAACTACTTGCCATCTGCGCTGTCAGAAAATGCAGGAGATATTTTATGGGCCATGATGGTTTATTTCGGATTCCGCTTTCTGATGGCAGACAAAAGCATACCAATAGCGATCAGTCTCAGCCTTTTGTTCAGCTTTGGGATCGAGTTTACCCAGCTTTACCAGGCAGACTGGATTGTAGGGATCCGGAGCTCTCTACTGGGAGCGCTGGTTCTTGGACATGGCTTTCTTTGGGTGGACCTCATCCGCTACTCCATCGGCATTCTATTGGCTTCACTCTCCGATCGAATTTTTATAAGAATGAAAACAGCCGATTGCCGCAGACTCATCAAGCTGCGGTAACCGGCTGTTTTCTATTGCAAATAATAGTTAAACTTCCGCCCGCATGAATTAACTTGAATTTGCTGAGCACAAAACTCTACAAAAAAGGATAGTAAAGTATCATTAAAGAGCTGCTTAGTGAATAAAACTATATGGAGTAAATAACATTAAAAAAAGCCGCCAAATACAGTGGAAAACTGTAATTATCGGCTTTTTCCTCTTTTTACTTATAACTTTGCTGAAGAAAATGAGCCTTCAGTTTTCCTTGCATCGCTTCTTTATGTTCAACAAACTGTTTGTGCCGATGGCCATTTCCTCCAGAAGGGTGCGGAAAACCGGAAAGGATATTTTCCGTAGCCACTAGCCCTTGATCGCCCAAGTAGTTCAGGGCACTCGAAACATTGACGCCTAAAGGAATGATCAAAGGGTTATCCATTTTGTTGAGTTCTGTCGCAAAATGAGTTGTAACGTATTTCTTTAATACTTCGCTCTTTAACAAGTTAGGCGTTGAACCACTGTAATTCTTCCCATTATAAAATACCGGATAAGGCAACACCGAACTCGTGTGCACCAGACGGCTAGCTTTTTCAAAAAGCTCGATGGATGAGGCCAAACCCAAATACTCGTTCAAACCCAATTCGTCGAGCATAGTCACCAGATTCTTCCGCATCGTCCCTTCAAAACTGGAATTGTTTTTCACTTGCCGAAGAATTTCTTCGTCACTTTTCTCGCTTCCGATTGAATCAATAACAGTGGAAAACGATTTTTTCATCTGATGCAAGCCTGGCGTAATGCCGACAATCACGACTTTAGCCTGTTCGTTGACATATTCAAATGGTGCGTAATAAATTTCAAGTTTTATCTTTTCGTCCTTTTCGAGTAAAAAATGGTCATTGATCAAATAGTCATCCGAAAAAGATGCAGGGATAGATTGAATTGATTCTTTGAATTGGTGAAACTTAGCGTATGTTGCAATTGCCATGAATGTGAGTCTCCTTTTCAGTAAATGAGTTTTAGTTTTTTACCATTTTAAGATTTTTATTATAGCCGAGCTCTTCAGAAGCAGCCGCGATGCTTTTGTTTATGCGGTCCATATTGTCGTCAAACTTCTTGGATGACGTTAATTTCCCTATCGCTGCCTGCACCACTTCAATACTCGTCCAGTCCGAGACATCCACTTGATCAGAAAAGATGCGCGTGTACATCGAGTTTGGCGTTTTAGAAGACGGCTTGATTGAATACCCATTGTCTTCAAGTTTCTCCAGCAGCTCCATCCGGTGATCATATTCCATATTGCCAATTTCAATATACATCCGTAGGCGGTCATTTCCTACCCGGTGCATAAAAATAATAAGGCCATAGCCAAGCCAGTAAGGAGCTTTATCATTTATTTGGGTTAAAAAGTCCGCCTGTCTGACCCATTCGGGATAAATAAAACTCGGATAAGATTTTGATGCATCATACAGCTGAATATCGTACCGCCCGTTCTCCTGAATAAACCGCTCAAAAGCTTTTTTCAGGACAAGGGACCCTTCCGTATAAATGAAATCAATCGTCTCTTTTGACACGGAATAGATCTTTTTCATCCATTGTTCTTCCTCGGCATGGAGGGTTTCCAGCTGCGCTTTGAACGGCTGATGGTGATTTAGAAACTTAATTCCTGGATTGTTCAATAAATAAAGGTATGTAATGGCCTCGCCGTGCTGTTCAAAAATCGCTTCCGCCAGCAACAAGCGGTCTTTATCAGGCGCAAACCGTTCCTGCAGGACGGATAAATAGTTCTTCAAGAAAACGTACACTTCCCCGCTCACCGATTCCTTGTAAAACTTCAAGATAAACTCCAGCACTTCCGCTATATCCGCATAGTTTAACGCCCAGTACTGGTCATTCGCCGGCTCTTCATCAAGCAACGTCAGGAACACCGGTATGATGGTATAGCCTGCAAATTCGTTATGTACATACTCCAAATAATCATCGAGCTGTTTGTGCGATTGGGAGGTATAAAATTTATTCTCGATGATAATTACCGTTTTATTTTCCTCGGAAGTTAACAAAAGGTCGATATACCGCTTTTTTGCTGTCAGCTTTTCTCGTTCCACTTTCCAATCCGCGTACTTCATCGCCAGCGTTTTCAAAAAAACTTGAGAATCACTGACAAAGCGGTCATTCTCCGGTTTCATTACGAGCTTGCTGATGAGCTTTTCAATAAATACCGAATTCAGCCCGTGGTTTTCTTCATGGTCCAACAACCATGCCAATACATTGGAATGCCGGATTTCATGGCTGTCCATCCGCAGCACTTTCAAGGGATTGAACGCTTTGAACATGCGGTTTAGTTCTTCAAATTGCTTGCTATAGATGAGGTTTGCGATTGTTTTCACTTCGATTGCCAAATTTAACACATTCCTTTCTTTTTTTCTTTCGGAGTTCTGATTGAAAAGCGAACTTATTGGTGATTGTTCAGCTTCCTGCAAAAATAATCACTCCTTAAATGTTGTTATACCAAGAATATCCTTAAATCAAAATCCTCGTTTCCCTCTGAAAGGAAACGAGGATTTACTTATGTATACAAGCCCGCATAGCGGTCAATTTCTTTTTTCATCATTTCCACCAATTTAGCCGGCCGGACCGCTTTTGCATCGGCTCCCCAAGTAAGCAGCCATCTGACCAACCCCATACTGACAACACCCTCTACTTCAAGCAAGAAACGGCCATTACCGAGGTTTCTTGTTTTTGCATCCAGGCCAAAGCGGTCAATGACCACACTGATCAAATGATTGTCGAATTCGATTGCAAGCCCACTTACTTCCCCGGAATACATGTTAAATAATTTAGAAACGTATTCCTCTAAATTAAACCCAGGATACTCAATCCATGATTTATCACTTTCCAAGACATTGCTCATTCGGTCAATCCGGTATTGTTTTATGTTTTCTTGCCCATGTTCCTGGGCGATCAAATAATAGAACTCTTGGCTCCAGATGACGCCAAAAGGAATAACCTCGTAAAATCCTCCATCCCTGCTTAAGAGGAAATCTTTATCTACGTTGTATCTGCCATATTGGAACTTGATGCATTTGTTCAGCCGGATGGCTTCGTGTATGGCTTGGATATTGTCCGCAAAATGCTTGATCTCTATTTTGGCTTCACTTTTCACCAGTTGGTTGGACAACCGTTTAGACGTTTTCTCATCTGTGAATCTTCTTATTTTATAAATCAATTCTAGTGTATCTTTGGGCGAAATAAATTTCGCCGCTGAAATGGCATCCATCAAATAACGAAGTTCATGCACTTCAAAGGCGGTGTTTTTTAAATAAAAGACGTTTTCCCTGTGATTGGTCGCACTTCTGCGTGTGAAAAAATCATAGGAAGATTCAGCGCTTTCCAAAAATTTAAGCTCTTTGCGAATCATCTTATCGGTCAGTTCTAAATCGTATTCTGATTCCAGTATCTTTTTTATTTCCTGCAAAGAAAGCGGCTCTTCTTCGCTGGAATATGTAGCGAGACAATTGACGACTGCTAATAATCGGTCCCGAATCATTGCAACACCTCTATGTTTTCTTATATACTGCCAGTTTTTTACAAGCTTTTAGATCGTTGAAGATTTTAGAAGGGATATAGCTAAATCATCCTAAAATGTTTGAAAGCCGCCGTAATATCCCTTTGTTTCTTTTCGGGGCACGGGTGTACCCTGTTAGTTTCAGAAATTCTCCTCGGCGAAACTTTAGGTTTCAATCCGTTCACTTCTTTCATATGAGCAATCCAGCATGTTTTAGCGGTATACCCGTACTCTTGTTTTATGAATGAATGGATTTCTATATAGGTAGCTATATGTTTTTATCTCCTCATCTTTTTGACGGTCTAACATGGTAATAATAATGATAAAAAGCAAGCATGGATCCAACTACTAAAGGAGTTTTAACTGATTCAATAATATCTAACAAGAATTCCAAAAATGCAACCGACATTCTATCTCAACTCCTTTTTCTTATAGAATATAAGCCACTGCTATTAATAAATTATCTGTATATTATTTGAATTTTTATGATTACTTATGTCTATGACTTGTTCCGCTTTAATAATATCATAATACTTCAATTGAAAAATCTTCTATTTCATAAATTTAAATAGTAGAGTAAGACTCTTCACATGACTTCCATTTGATACTGAGCCCAATATTCGAAACATCTATAATTAATTTTTACATTAAGACTCTGTCAAGTAGTAACGTTAATACTTCTTATTCCTTACTTCTATACTGCAAGTGTATTAAATGAAAGTTGTAATGAGATACTTTAAAACGTAGAATAGAAATAACAAAACTGCGTATTATACAGATGAAGGAGCCTTCCTTTTGGATCAGCAAATTAAACAAGCACTCTTTCAGATCATTCATCTCTACAGTGAAAAAGGGCCGCAATGGAAACCTTGAAAAGATTTAGTTCATTTGAAGAAACGAATTAGCAGAAGAGATGTACCTGTTGATTTCTTGTTGCAAGATTACAACGAACTTATAGTTGAAATCGTGACAAACGTTGAAAATAACATTCACTTCTATCGTCTGTATAGTTTTCATCAAAGTTACTTTGCTTTTTCTTCAGACCATTGGATAGTTATTATTGGCGAGGATGGATTAATGGAGACCGCTATGAAAACAAGTTCTACTGAACGGTATCTATCTGAAGAGAAAGGATATATCTATATCGGTACAGTAAAGGAGGTTATTTCATGAGTCAGATGGAAAAAATTTATCTTTATGGTGAAGGAATCACTGATCTTGAAACCAGTCCTTTTGAGATGCTCGAAGCTTTCCACATTCGAAGTGAGCTGCATCATCTGCCTTTATCGAAAGAGGAAAAGAAAATCCTTGCCGCTTACGACTTGAAACTATTAAGCAATGTTAAACACGTATTTGAACACACAAATAAAATATATGATTTTTCCCAATCAAAAGAGGCGGTTGACGAATGGTGGTGGCATTTGGATTTGTTGCTAAAAGGCGAAATTATTTTAAGTGCAATGCCTCTAGAGGATTATGTGAGTTAGATGTGAGTATTACAATCGCCACAAACAAAAAAGAGTGACCACTTTTTTCTGCTGGGGTTATCGGTGGTCATTCTTTAAGTTAAACATCGCTACTGCCTTAATATTTCAGCTCTTTATCAATGCCTTCGCTGATTAAAATTTTAAATTTTTATAGATATAGTTTTAACAAATCACTAGAGCTAATCTCTAACCCGCATTTTTCTAACCGTCCTTTACGCTCTTCATACAAATCTTTTATCATAGGCTTTTTTTCCGCCATAGTCGCATGATGAATCTTTTTGTGGCAAAGGGCACATAAGGAAATAATATTCGCTTCTACGTCTAAGCTTTTTTCAAAATCTCTCTGGTATTCCATAGGAATTAAATGATGCGCTTCCACATAGTTCGCTCCTGTAGTAGAGGAAGTGAAAAACTTATGTGTGTGGTCTATTTCACAAGTGCTTTTAGCTAAAGCGATAGCTCTTTTTGCTGTTATCGGATCTCTAGTCCAACTTTGCCTATGGGCAATGATATTTCTTGTTTCGATAAGATCCTTAGGCTTATCTTCCACTTCCGGAAAAGGGGCATTAACCCGTTCCATGGATTGTTGGAAATCTTCCTCATTTCTATATTCCACAAATCTAAAGTTCTTTGATGATAATAACTCTAATAAAAGCCAGTAATTTTGAACATCGAGTTTTTGGGTTGATTGATTAAAACTCTTTAGCTCGCTCCAAACACCTCGTACGTCTTCGAAAAGAAGTGGATCAAACACAGCTATGGACGAACTAATAAATTGATATGCACCTTTATAACTTTCATTTTCTGGCGCAGAATGCAAATACTTATTTCCCAAGATTGCCAGGGCTATGACGCTTCCTTTGAATTGAAAAAGGATCAAGGAACCCGCCGGTGTATCCATTCCGTTCTTAAAATTATAGTCAATGTTCGGCAACGTATGCCTGAACCAGTTCTGCACTTCTTCAACCCTTTTCCCTTCAAACTCCGGATCCTTTCCAGACATAGGCAGAAGGCGAATGGCTGGAACTTTTTTAGGAAGAGCTGCAAATTGCTCCATCAAGTTACCAACTTGTTCTTGCCGTCTATCTTCAAACAATCGGCTTTTTAGCATCTATATATTCCTCCAACTTTTTTAAGTCAACATATATTTCTTCACAGAAGTAGTTAACCTCAAATTTAGCACATAAAAAAAGACCCTACATTTAGGGTCTTTTTTTAGCTATTATTAAGCTTTTTGAACGTTCGTAGCTTGTAGGCCACGTTGTCCTTGTTCAATTTCAAACGTTACATTTTGACCTTCGTCTAAAGATTTGAAACCTTCACTTTGGATTGCTGAGAAATGTACGAATACGTCATCTCCTGCTTCACGCTCGATAAATCCAAAACCTTTTTCTGCATTAAACCACTTAACTTTACCTTGTTCCATAATTGTTGCCTCCTAGTGCGGCTATCCACACAATGTGTTACTATCCTTGCTCAAATACCTTAGACGAAAAACAAACTATATTCTCAATCTGAAAACGAACAAAAATAATTCTTTTTAACCATAACAGATAGTGGATAAAATAGAAAGCAAAGGGCACCGTTCATTTTTCTAATGAATTTTGTTTAGCTATTCTCCTATTATCTATATCAATATTTTAGAACGTAAAAAGCCATCCTCCAAAGAAGATGGCTTTCCTTTTTCCTACTCCTTTATCCTAGGTTCCTAATATATAATGAAGCAATTATTTATTCTTGCCGTGTTAATATCATTGGAACCTAGTTGGATTTCTTTTCACCAATCTAAATTTCATCTATTTCACTAAAGTGATGCATCTTTAATACATTGCGTACTTGCAGTACTGTTTTAAGAGATTCAATTTATTGCTCATATGCTTTCAACTTAGGCTCAATAAATAGAGTGGAGGGATTAATTTTCGATTTCAAGAATAGCCTCGATTTCTTCTTGGATCTCTCTATTCACCATAAGAGAACGTTTTTTTCTCAATTCAAGATCCATTTCTTTGTCAATGAAATTATTCGTATGTTTATCAAAACAATGGAAACAAATAGAGTAAAAGTCTTTATTCTCTTTCTTCAAAAAATTAAATTCCCACGTTTCAATTTCCAAATAACTTACTTTATCTTTCGTTTCTTTTCCACATAATTCGCAAGTTGTTTTCATGATAAAAAACCTCTTTCATACATCTGCCTTTTGTTTTTTTCCTAGTTGGCGATCTTTAATTCTTTTTAAGCGCCCATGATATTTCAATATGTTCGCTTGTGATTGTTTGGCCTCTTCGCTAGTAGGTTGCAAGTTGGCAATATCCCAGTATTTAACAACTACATCTAATACTTGGTCAAAGTATTGTAGTGGTCCATAATTCGTATCTATTGCAATGGTTTTCATTCTCTCGTTAAAGTCTGGCATAACGGCACCTGGCATAGAAAAATTAATAATTACCTTCTCAAAATAAACAATGAAATTCGGATCAAGTTCAAGATGTGCTTTCACTGTATCGCGATAGAATGCATAATGAAGTGCTTCGTCTTTCGCTACACGTCGAAGCAATGTTGCTAAATCTTTGTCGTAAAGACCCGCTACCTTAGCTACATTATTATAAAAAACTAGTGTAGCTAACTCTTGCAAAGAAGTGTAAGCCATTGTTGCTAGAGGATTAGTGAAATCCGGAAACCAGCCACTTTCAACTACTCGTTTTCTTAATTCATGCAATCTTACGGGATTTACGTTTCGTGTCACCAATAAATACGTTTCAAGTAAGTTAGAGTGCTGATCTTCTTCAGCCGTCCAAGTGCGTACGAAATCATTTATTACTTCCATTGAATTTTTAAATGTATAATCCAAATGCGAAGTATACCAAGGTAAATTTACTTCTGTAAGTAATGCTGTTTCTACCGCAATAATTACACCTTCTGGAAGAGTTACTTGACTCTCATCCCAAGGAACTCGTTTAAAGGACATGGCCTTGTCCCATGGAATAAATTCGTGATAGCTCCAGTCAATATTTGCAGAACGTTCCTTGTGTAATTGATATAATTCTTTAATGCGCGGTTCTAAGCGTATATCCAAATCTGAATTTAACATTATCTTTTCTCCTTTAGGTGTTTTTCTAACTTTAAACCATTTGAATTTTTTTAACAATTATAATGTTAGAACGTTGGTGTAACCGTCAAGTAGGACAGATCAATTTTTCACAAATTCGGTTTTTTAACTTTTATTATTAAATATAGACATCCTTCTATTGTTTTACTAAAAGGGATTAAACTTTCAAATACAATGAAATTTCAAAACACCCATAATTCCGTACCACTTTCCCTACTAAAATTGTTTAATGCCAGCATGTAGTCGAAAAAGTTCTTCGCTTTCTCTTGCGCTTTAATGGTTTTCTTCAGATGAACCTCTCTTAATTTTTAATCTACTTTTTTCAGTTCAAATCGCTTTTGATAAATAAACGATAAAATTAGTATGTTAGCTAATCTTACCAATAAGCGGGTTTTTAAATAAGATTATTGGCGGGTTATAGGAATAATTCTCTAAAAGCAATTATCGGTACCTCTATTCTTTTTGTTTCCTACAAATAGACTTTATAAGGGATAGATACTTTTTTTATTTCCAATAAAAAGACAGCCACCATTAAAATGAAATCATTTCAACGGCAGCTGTCTTATTTAAATTTTAATGCAGGTATAATTTATCGTTCACAAGCAATAAGATCTTTATCGCGATCTCTTGATTTATTGGCATCGTAAAGTGCTTTAGAAACGTAAGGCTTGTAGTTGGTTTTTCCGCCCTTATTCTTTACTTTAGATGTTCTTGCAATTCCACCCTTATAAACTTTATTTACTTCTTTGCAATTCGAGTAAACTTTTACTTTAGCGTCAACAGATTCTACTGGGGCAACACTATACGTAAAACTGAATGCAATCGTAGCAGATAATAAAACCATAGATAACTTTTTCATCGCTGTTCCTCTTTTCTGAATAGGTTTTGTCTTTTTTTAGGAAAAAATAATTTTTAATAAAATTTAATGGAAGACTTTTTAACTATATCAGAAATAAGTAAACTAGCCTATAGTGATATTTGGAATTTTTTAACTTCGCTAAAGAACTTCCTTTTTTCTAATTCATCAATTGACACCAACACAAAAAAGCCCCTTATTCTAATCGAAATAAGGGGCTTCTTGTACTCTTCCATACCTTCTTTTTACAGGTCTTATTTTGAACATGCAGTTGATGTCACCATGCGAATAGCTAAAACCACTTAATACTTCGAATCTCCGCTAATAAGCACCCTAACCTCATCCAAGCGGGGAATTGCAGGAATCGCCCCGTTTTTAGTAGTTCCTAATGCCGCAGCCGCATTAGCAAACAAAATCATTTCTTCCAATCCTTTTGCTTGCAGTGATTTCCATGACGCGTCTTTCTTGATGAATTGATACAAAAACGAACCTAAAAACATGTCTCCTGCCCCCGTAGTATCAACGGCATTTACTTGGAATCCTTTTATATGGCCTGTATCTTTGCCAAATCGGTAAAAACACCCTTTCGATCCTAAAGTAACCAAGACAATTTTCAAGTCGAATTTGTCATGCAAAAATTGGGATCCTTCTTCAAAATCGCTGATGCCGGTAATAAATTCCAACTCTTCTTCCGATATTTTCAGAATATCCGCATATTGCATCCCTTCAATAATTGTTTCTTTTGCATGGCTTAGATTTTTCCAGAGGGCCGGCCGCAAATTGGGATCATAAGAAATGATCACATCTTTATCTTGTGCCGCTTTGACCGCTTTTACTGTTGCAGATTTTACCGGCTCATGCGTCATGGATAATGAACCGAAATGAAAGACCTTCGTGTTCTGCACCAATGTGGTATCTACTTCTTGTACTTCCAGCATGATGTCCGCTCCAGGAGAACGATAAAAGTGAAAAGAGCGGTCACCATTTTCACTCAAATGAACAAATGCCAATGTAGTGTTTACATCTTCCGAGTAAACTAAGCCCTGCAGATCAATATTCTCTTTTTTCAGGGTATCCCCTAAAAAAGAACCAAATTGGTCAGCACCCACTTTTCCTATAAACGCTGTTTTAGCATTGAATTTGGCTAGCGTTGCTAGAACATTTGCTGGTGCGCCGCCCGGGTTCGTTTCGAATAAAGTATTGCCATTTCCACTTTTTCCTGCTGGCGTAAAATCGATCAGCAGTTCTCCAAGGGCCACCACATCAAACATATTATATTCCCCCTTTTTTGCAGACTGTCTATAAGTTTGTTAAAAAAATAACCGAAAAAACTTAAATTAACATAGGAGTAAGAAGAGCTGAACAAGGTGCTCCAGGTGGGCTTTTACTGCTCTTACTTCTATATCTTTGCATCTTAATTATTCAGCAATTTTTAAAGCTCTTTTGGATTTCGCAAATTCCATTTCTCAAGTTCGATATCCACACGGCCATTTACTGTAAAAATGATTTCTTTTTCATTGTCTTCGGCGAAGAATCGGGCAGTGAATACTTCTTGTCCCCCGTTGACGAATATTTCAATTGCGCTGGTATCCAAATAAATGTGAAGGTCCTCCAGTTTGTCCAAAAAGCAGCTTCGGCTTTCAATTTCCCCGTCCGCGAACCGTTTTCTCTTCAACGTCAATCGGTTTATTTGTTTATCAAAGACGATCGATAGATTTTTACGGATTTCTATTTCTATGGTTTCAGCGTGATTTTGTTGAAAGCGAATCATTAGCTCGCTTACTATACCTGCGAGTTCAGGCCAAGTTCTTGTTTCATTCTCCAAACTTGTTTGGTACTCGAAGCTTTCCCATTCACGCATTTGCTTTAGTTCTTGCACCGGCTTTTGGATGATCCGGCCCTCTCTCAGCTCTAATTCCCGAGGAATCGTCAATGCATGTATCCAACCCTTTTCAATTGTTGGCAGGTAAGATTGCTGTTCGTCTGTTATGCCCATCCACCCAAGCATGATTCTTCTCCCGGCTTTATCTTCAAATGTTTGCGGGGCATAAAAGTCAAACCCTCTATCGAGCTCATGAAATTCGCCATGCGGAAACTCAGTTGTTCCGGCTTTCCACTTTCCGACAAAATAGCCTGATTGAAACTCATTCTGGTAAAGGCTTTCTTTTGCTTCCAACCCTTGGGGAGAGACGAGCAAGACATCTTGATCATCAAGTTCAAAAAAATCCGGACATTCCCACATATAGCCAAAATTCGTCAATCCATTAAGATGGCTCCCTGCTAAAATTCCTTTTAACTCCCATTCCACTAAATCACTAGAAGAAAAAAGAACAACCGCGCCTTCTTGATAAAACGTTTGTGCCCCAACAACCATGTACCATACGCCATCTCTTTGCCATACTTTCGGATCCCGGAAATGGGCGGTGTATCCTTCTGGCAACAGAACAACCGGCCCTTTTTTAACAAAGTCAAAACCGTTATGTGAAACAGCCATGCATTGAAACGTTTCGTGTGTGCCGTCTTCGTGATTCACATTTCCACTGTAAAACAGAACCATATCTCCATCCACTTCAACTGCACTGCCTGAATAACAGCCATCCTTTTCATACCACTCACTCGGCACAAGGGATGGCTGGTGCTCTTGCCAATAAACAAGATCCCGTGATGTATAATGGCCCCAGCATTTAGGCCCATGGACAGTTCCGAATGGATTCCATTGAAAGAAAACATGATAAGTGCCTTTATATTGGATCAGCCCATTGGGGTCATTTAACAAACCTACCGCTGGCATCAAGTGAAATTGCAGGCGGTGAGGATCCAAACTGTTGTTTTCTTTATAAGCTTCCAGTATATGAGAAATTCTTTCAAACCAGTTTAATTGCTGCATCATTAACTCCCATTTCTTATAAATATCATAGAGCAGAACTCATAGGAATGTAAAAACTCATTCACGCGAATCGTCACTTGCATAACCTGAATCACTGATTCGACCGGGACCTTCGTCTTGAAGCTTTAGTCATCACCACTTTTCTTTTCTTATAATATTAATATAAAACACTGCCAACTTTCCTGGAAGTTATTATGCTCGAAATGCAGATATAATAGTGTCTATTTTAGCAATTTTCAATTATAAAAAAATAAAAAGCGTTTCTTGATTTTTAAGAAGAAATCATAGCTGAAGTGCCTTTCATCAGCACCTGACTTTTATCATGTTTCTGCCTGAAATTAACCAGTGCAAAAAAGCCTGTCTGTATATACAATAAAAAATGACCGGATATAGGAAAGCTCTATTCCATTGGATCAAAAGATGAATGGTTTGAGGAGGTGCATCATTGGAAGCCCATTTAGTTTTTCAGAGCCGCTATTCAAATAAGTTTTGGAAAATATCCGTGGCAAAAAATTCACTTGCTGTCATATACGGAAGAATCGGCACTGGCGGAACTACGAGAGTAAAAGATTTCCCTTCGCCGGAAGCTTGCAAAAAAGAAGCCCACCGGCTCATTCAATCAAAATTGAAAAAAGGCTATCAGCCGTTTATACCCTCTCAACAGGAGATAGAAGAAAGCGCAATGACAGAATCCTACTTTTGGCAACTGATTGATGAGTGCAAAAACCATGCCGACGATGCTCATGGACCCTTGGATTGGCTCGTTTCTCGTTTATCCGGAAAATCTGTGACCGATATTATCAGCTTCGATTCCTTTTTGAACGATCATTATGGCAAATCGAATAGACGGGAGTTACGGGCCGCAGCTTCCATTGCAATGGGAGGGTGTTCTGACGATAGCTTCGATTCCTTCAGGGCATGGATGTTTGGCTTGGGAAAAGAAGCATATTATAAAGCAATTGAAGATCCGGAGACACTCCTTCCTTATTTAAAGCTGCTGAAAGAACAACAAGAAGTACCTCAACTGGAAGGGCTGTTGGCTGTTCCAAGCGGCGCATATGCTGCGAAAACCGGCGGCGGCATTGACGAATACATGAAACTGTATGATCAATTGATGAAAGAAGATTGGAGCGTTCCGGACAGCGGCTTGGACTGGGTTGAAGAGGATGAAGAAAGTTTGCGCCAACTGCTTCCGAAGCTGTGGATGGCTTTTGGTGAAAATCCTTTGTAAATCAAAAACAGTGTGAATAAAATGATCCGCAAACCAGGTGAGAACTTTTAAAGAAATTATGATCATACATAAAAAAGGGAAGAAAAATTGCACTTGCTGCATGGTTTTCTTTCCTTTTGTTTGGCCGTAGTTCTTTGCTCCTTTAATGGCAGTTGCTTTTATGTCTTTTTCAAATTACTTTTTATCGGCTAAAAGAGGGTATACTTAATTTGAACAGGATGTCGAAATTCGCTAAGAAATAGGATTTTCGGTGAATCATTAAATAATAGTTGGGGTGATTGCAATGAGAAGTGGAAATCCAAGTTTGAAAAACGGAGCGTTTGAAGGATTCAAGGTGGACAGAACAGGTCGGTCGATGACCATTTTAGGCACTGTCAATAAAACCTTCATTTTGTTGTTGCTGTTATTGGCTACTTTCGTCTATTCCTGGAATCAGTTTGCTGCCAATCCAAATAGCGCAATGCCGTTAATTCTTGTTGGTGGGATCGGCGGGTTTTTTGTAGCTTTGGTGACGATTTTCGTTCCGAAAATTTCGCCATTCACAGCACCTGTTTATGCTTTGTTGGAAGGGCTATTTCTCGGGGCGGTATCCGCCCGTTACGAGCTTCAATACGGCGGCATCGTGTTCCAGGCCGTACTTCTTACAATCGCCGTCTTGCTTGGTTTGTTGGCCGTTTACAGATCTGGCCTTATCAAGGTCACTCATAATTTCAGGCTGGGTGTCGCCGCTGCCACCTGCGCCATCTTCGTGGTCTACCTCATTTCCTTTATCGGCCGTTTTTTCGGGTTTCAGATTCCGCACCTGCACGAAGCGACTCCTCTTGGCATTGCGATTTCTGTCATCATTGTCATTGTTGCCTCGCTGAATCTCGTATTGGACTTTGACTTTATTGAGAATGCAGCCAAGCGACGAGTGCCCAAATATTTCGAGTGGTACGGGGCATTCGGTTTGTTGATTACTTTAGTCTGGCTTTACCTCGAGATTCTTCGGTTGCTGTCGAAATTGCGCAGGTAACAACCTAAACATCTTAAGAGCTGAAGTAAGGAGCTTTACGTTGGAATTCAGCCGCAAAAACCCGACCTCTTCGACTAGGCACAAAAAAAGCGATGCACTCTTTCATAGAGTGTCTCGCTTTTTTCTATACTTATACAACCGCCCCAACGATATACCTCGAAAACGTTATAGGCAGCCCTTTGCTTGTTGAATGTTTTTCAAATACCCGGCTTATGGCTTCTAAATGTTCCTTTTGCAAAACCTCCATAATTGAAGCCTGTTGGCCGAAACAGCGGTACTTTAACACATCCAGCGCGGACTGCAAATATTCTTTCGTTTCCACGAGTTCAATTTTCGCATCTGTGAACCCGCTCGATTCAAGCCGCTGTTTTAATTGATCCAAAACTGGTGTTCCAATATCCCGACTGAAGAGTTTCGGAAAAATAACCGGCAGTTCTTTTCCAGTCGACTCTCCCGGGTGCAGCCCCAAAATTTCTCCGCCTTTTTGGACCACCCTCTGAAGATCGAGGTAAGCGGAAGTTGGCCCTTTGCGGATATAGGCGCAGTCAAAAGCATTTTCTTCAAATGGCAAGCGTTCTTTGGTATTCCCTAAATAAAAGAAGCATTTGTCCTACGTACTTGGTTTCCAGTTGAGATGAAGCCGGCTGTTGCGTCAATCCCCACAATTTCTTTTGCATAATCGGCGCATTTTAACGTGAAGTCGCCGTGGCCGCAACCGGCATCCAGCGCTTTTTTGCCTTGGACCATGCCAGCCACTTCCCTGTCGAATATCGATTCACCGTTCGGCTCTTCATATACGGAATTCCACGGATACAAGTAGGCTCCTTCTGTCTCCCCTAGTTGCCTGTACCAGGCGATGGAATGAGGCGCTAACCAGCCCGGAAGCCGGGTAGGATCAATGAATTTCACGCTATTACTCCCTTCTGTTTATAGGAAGAGACACTCTTCGTCTCTAACTCAAATATAGTGAACGCCAATGCTAATTTTCCTGAATAACTTTGTACCAAATTTCAACTTGCTGTGGGGTCTCCAAGGTTCGCAGCTTCTCCAGACGGATTTCCAAGTCTTCAAGATGTTCGAATAACCGCAGCCCTTGGCCAAGAAGGATTGGGGCAAAAGCGATTTGCAGCTCGTCTGCAAGCCCTGCCTTGATCAGTTGCTGGCTGACATTTGCCCCCAACACTACTACGTCTTTTTCTTTTGCAGCAGCCTTGGCTTGCCTGATTGCACTTTCAATGCCATCGGTTACAAAAGTGAATGTCAGCTTGTCGTTTTCTTTCGGGTGCCTGGCTGGCGGGTTATGTGTCATCACAAACAACGGCACTTGGTACTC
Organism: Planomicrobium sp. CPCC 101079; assembly: GCF_007859275.1. GTDB lineage: Bacteria > Bacillota > Bacilli > Bacillales_A > Planococcaceae > Planococcus. The sequence goes on from NZ_VOHC01000007.1 coordinate 30,667, forward strand.
GTAGTGGCCGGCATAGTCATCTGTATTGCCGGCCATTTCAAATGTATTGCGCCCCAATACAACTGCACCAACGTTTTCCCTGTCAGCTAAGATTTCTTCTGTCGGTTTGTAACTGTCATAGAGCTTTTGAACCTCCCCGTTTCGATCATTGACAAAGCCATCGAGAGAAACAACCATTCCAAAATAAACTTTCGCCATCTCCATCCCTCCGCTCCTTGATTTTTATGCCTGGTTTCACCATAATGCAAACGTTTTAATTGTGCAATAAAGTATATTTCTACGAATTTTTATGCAAATCGCAAGGCATTCCAGCAAGAAAAGTGTATTATAAAGACTAATCATTTTTAACAAGTCTTATTGAGAAGGGGCTAATAGATATGCACAATAAATTTGCGAAAAGAGCGCGTTCACTTGAAGCTTCCGACATGCGCATCATCCTGACTGCTGGAGAACGTCCGGAATTGATTTCTTTTGCAGGAGGTCTTCCAGCCCCGGAACTGTTTCCGATCGAGGCATTGAAAGCGGCAAGCGAAGCCGTTCTTACAGAAGAAGGCCCTGCTTCCCTTCAATATAGTGCGACAGAGGGATACACTCCGCTTAGACAGAAAATAATTGCTCGCATGAATACTATCGGCATTCCGGCAGAGCTGAGCCAAATAATGATTACTTCCGGATCCCAGCAGGCCATTGACCTGACGGGCAGGCTTCTTCTTGATGAAGGAGATACCATCATTTGCGAAAGCCCAACCTACTTAGCGGCGATCAATGCATTCAAAACATATGAGGCCAATTTTGTGGATGTGGAAATGGATGAAGACGGCATGATTATGGAAGCGCTGGAAAAGCGGCTTCAAGAAAATCCACATGCAAAATTCATTTATACCATTCCCGACTTCCAAAACCCGACTGGCCGTACGCTCAGTCTTGAAAGAAGAAAACGGATGATTGAGCTCGCCAACCAGTACGATGTGCTGATTTTGGAAGATAACCCGTACGGAGCCATCCGGCTTTCTGGAACTGCCATTCCGCCGGTCAAGCATTTTGACACGGAAGGCCGCGTCATCTACTTGAGCTCGTTCTCCAAAATATTCGCACCTGGGCTCCGGCTTGGCTGGATCTGTGCGGATGAAGTCTTCATTGAAAAATACATAGCCCTAAAAGAATCTTCGGATATGCATTCGGACGGTTTTGCTCAGCGGCTTACAGCGAAATACATGGAGCAAAACGACATCGAAGAGCATATCAAAAACATCAAAATTGTTTATAGGAAGCGATGCATGACGATGATCGACTGCATCGATCAGTATTTTCCTAAAACTATTTCCTACGTCAAGCCCGAAGGCGGCTTGTTTCTTTGGATTGAACTTCCGGCTGCAATCGATGCCCGGAAAATTTCTTTGGAGTGTTTAGAAAACAATGTAGCAGTTATTCCCGGCGCCGCTTTTTTCGCCAATAAAGCACAAACCAATACGTTGCGGCTAAATTTCTCGAATACTTCAGAAGACCGAATCAAAGAAGGCATGAAACGCATCGGAAAAGTGCTGCACCGCGAAATGGATAATGAACCGACTTTCATCGAAACTGTGAAGTTATAAGAGAATTATCTTTTGAAATAGCAGTTGAATTAACAGCCTAAAAAAGCAGCTTTCATCTCAAAAATGAAACTGCTTTTTTGTCTTTTAATTTTGTTTTTAATGCACCAATCGAGCAGCCTGCATAATTCCTTGGCCGGCGTTTTCCTATGTGTGCTGATAGCAAATGGCTCTCTTTCGAATAAAAACGGTTGCGAGTTCTACTTTTGCCGGCTTTTTTTCTTGGTTACTGGTTTTGTTTTTTGATTTTTCCTTATGTAAATATATACATTTATTACTTATAACCCACTTGAAAGTGGGCATTGCCATGGCCCTTCATCTTTTTTACTGGTGAGTATGCCAGAGCAGGATTGCGGATTATGCAGCTTCCGAAAAGCCAAGATTTCCCTTGCCAGCATGCAATTCCTTATCGACAAGTTGTAACTCATTCCTTATAAGTTGTAACTCGCTTTTCTAAAGTTGTAACTCACTCTAAACAAATTGTAACTCGCCCTTCTCGAGTTGTAACTCGCTTCCCCCTAGCCTAAAAGCCTTGGCCTACACGAAGAGGACATCTACTCTTGAAGCATCGCTTATTCGGTTCATCACAATATCAATCCACTCGATACCATCAAAAGGTTACAAACGAAATGCCACATCACAGCCGGAAAAATACTCTTGGATTTTACGGTAACCCCTGCAAAAAACATTCCGCCAATCGAAAAAGCAAGGCATGCCATCCACGGAAATCCAAGTGAAAAATGCTGCAGCCCAAAGCCCAAGCTGGTGATTGCGACCGCCCACTTGTCCCCTAGCAATTCGGAAAAGCGGCTTAATAGCGCCCCTCGCCAAACCGCTTCTTCCAGCACGGCATTGGTTGCGGAGAAAATCAAGGCAAGAAGCCAAACTTCGCGGACAAGCACACCGCCGTTGAAGATTAGGAAGGGCACAAATGCCATTATATTGACCGCTAAAGCGATGATAAGAAACGTTTTGACCGATGTACGGTGAAAACCGCTCCAAATGAATGGAAAGTAAAGGGTTTCACGCCATTTTGGCTTTTGCCAATAGCGGATAAACGGGCTGCCTGTCGCACCCGCGTAGCCGAGCAGCGGAAGCAATATGACTATCAACGATGCCCTCCGCAAAATCATTTGCGCTTCAGCTGCTCCTATCTGCGTAATCCAATGTGAATTTATGTATAAGTAAATAGAGAATCCGATTCCGAATATGAGCTGAATTAAAAGAAGCTTCTTCATCGCCTTTCCAGTTTTAACCGTTAAGAGAAAGCAACCTAGCAGCCACACGCTGACTAGCAGGTAATTCTCGATTTGAAGTGCCACGACTAGAAGACCAAACAAAAAGAAGGCAATTATGTTTCGAAAAAATCGCTGATCGATACTCCCTCCTCCTTTCGATTTTCTACCAAATTTAGGGATGCTTGTTATTGATACGTTTATTCTTCCAATTTAGTTTCAATCAGTATAAAAAAGGAAAAGGCGCTGCAACTGCAGCGCCTTTTCCTTTTTTGCATTTTATCAGATAGAATCATACTTTTACGTATCAGTTCACCATTTGTTTTTTCGCATTCAATTCAGCGGAAAGCTCAAGAAACCATTTTTCATCGCCGGTCGATAGCGCCAAGTCAATCAAGAATTCCAACTGTCCGGCATCTTTTGTTTGGCCCGCTGGTACAGTTTCGACTTGCTTGACTGACATCGAGATGGTTTTTCCTATCAATTCGATATTATCACTTTTAACCACTGTGACATTCACAGCTTCTTTGGCTATGTTCATTGAGTCGACAAATCCAATTATCAGCTCCCCATGGCGGGAAATGCCTTTTACCCAGTCGCTGGTTGTTAAAATGGTTTGGTTGTTATTCAACATAGGTTTGCACCTCTTTTTTCATTATCGTCTTAGCAGAAACCATCCGGCCCACAAGCCATTCCTTCAAACAGGACTTTCGGTTTCTGTTTTTTCAGTTCTTCTTCGATGACCTGCTCGATTTTTTCCTTCGGATAGATGCCGGCAAGCGATGTTTCACCGATTACAAAGGTTGGCACGGCTGTAACGTTTGCTTCTTCGTATGCCTGCTTGAGCGCCTGCTGATGCGCCTCTTTGTATTTACGGCTTTCGAGAGCTTCACGGTATTCTTTTTCATCCAATCCAACTTCACCAGCAAGACGTGTCAGTTCATCGATGTTGCCGATATCAATTCCTTCTTGGAAAAATGCTCGAAGCATCCGTTCATTATAGGGTGTCGCTTTTCCGTTTTCCTTGGCATATTGGAAGCCTTCAAACGCTAAATGAGTATGCGGTTGGGGTGAAACATCAGGCAAGACAATATCAATTCCCATACTTTTTGCCAACGGGTAGACCGATTGTGCCCAAGTTGTCTGGAGGTAATTCTCCTCTGGACGCAATGTCGGATTCGGGGCAGGGCGAAGCTCAAATGGCATCCACTCCACTTCCACGTCTTTTCCTTTGACCGCTTCTTCAAGCGGCTGTTCAGCTAAAAAGCAAAACGGGCAAACATAGTCGGAATATACTTTTATTTTTACTGTCATAGCGGAAACCATCCTTTCAATCAGCCGGCAAGGTCTAAAGCAAAACCTTGCTGAAACTAATTTTATATAAGCTTATGTTCCAACATGCTATATTAAGAAATTTTATAGATTACAGTTATTCAACAACATGACTTATACAATGTGACTACTTAGAATTTTACGCCTGAATAGACCTTATTACAATTTATTTGCTCTTAATTCAAGATAAATTGGTTTATATATTAATATAGAGCTTTCCCTATTCTTACTCATATAAAACAACCAATTAGTGAGATGAGATCAGCTTAATGCTTGCATTTCTTCACTCAGAAAAGCCGCTCCACATTTGTTCCTGCAAAATCGATAAATTAGATTTAAGTTTCAAATATAAAACCCCTTTTGAGAATGTGATGTTCTCATAAGGGGTTTTCTCGTTTTGATCGTCGGCTACTTTTTCGAATTGCACAGTCCATTTTATTTTGTTGAAAAAATACCGCTTTTAAAGTGAAATTAGAACCTGTCATTTACTATGTGATCCACTACTTATTAAGCAGGACAATAAACACCACTACTGCGGCCGCTAAAGCCAGGGCAACCGGCAACCACCCAATCCTTGCCTTTCTTAATAAACGGTCAACCACAAAAAATGAGATGGCGGAAATCAGACTCATGACTAATAATATGGCTCCGAATAAACAATGGAATAAGAAGGAGATAATTTCGCGGGTAAAAGCTCTTTCAGCCAGCTTCCTGCTGAGCCAGTCGCTGAATAAGGAAGTGGCCACTCCGTAAGTATTGACAAACATGAAATTCAAATAGTACATATTCGCAAACCCGTCCCCTTCAACATCAAAACCGCCAAACATTGAAAAGATCATTGCAAACAACAAGCTGCTAAGGACCGCAGCTAAAATTTTTCTCTTTAAAGCATCAGCAATTTCATTGCCTTTATTTTGATTGCTCACTCCAAGTTCCCCCTGCGACTAGTATCCGCTATATATATTCGATAATTTATCGTCTATATCCTTTATTCATCAACCCGCACTGTTTGTGGCATAAAGAATAGTTCCTTTGTTGTGAAAAGATAATTGCATATATATAAAAACGCTTGAAGACAAAACAAAAAGACACGAGTCCGGTGGAATACCGAATGCATGTCTTTGGAGCAGCTAAATTTCCATGCCTAAACTTATGGGGTCACTTCATAAAGGCGCACCCTTTTAAGGTGCCTTCCCATCAGGTTCAGCTTTCCGCGCAAATTTCTTTTTGACAAAAACTTAATGCAATGAGTAGAGGTTCCGTTTCCGTTGATGCCCTGAAAATAAAGTTTCCTAATATTCCCCGTATATTGCGACCCACGTATTCACGCCTACTATGCCATCAACTGTCAAGCCTTTGTCCGTTTGGTATTGCCGGACTGATTTTTCTGTCTCGGGTCCAAAGATTCCATCAACCGCTGTTTCGAGCCCGTATTGATTCAATGTCCATTGGAGAAGTTCCACTTCAATGCGCGCACTGCCCTTGCGTAAAATAAACTGGTGTTCCGGTGCGATGTCCATTAAGTTCTCAAGGTTTTCTGGCAGTTTTTCTTCCTGGACTACAGATTCGTTGCTTGTGGCTTCTGCCGATTGCAAAGGAAGAGGTGTAGCCAACAACCCGAATGCCGAAATGATTGCAATCCACTTCTTTTTCATGCTAGTTTCCTCCTGAACGTCCGTTTGCTTCTCATGTACCCAATCCCTTAACAAAGAAACTATTGTTTTGAAAACTCGAATTATTAAGCTGTGGACTAGCAGTTGGAATTCACTTTTATATCGGCTTTGCCGTGTTGATGGTATTTAAATTCCTTAACCTAGTTTAAATATGGATAATAACTGGATTTTAATATGCTAAAATGAAGGGAACGAATAGGCGGAATTTGATGAAAAAGATCGTTGTCGGCGTTCCTGTCGCCTTGTTGTCTGCCGTGGTGTTATTGATTGTTTGGGCCAACCTGGCACCAGAGGAAGATGTTGCAGCGGAGAAGAATTCCGAAGAAGTTGCTAGCGAAGGAAACGCGGAAGATTATATAGAAACCGCTTGGAATCACTGGTCTAACGGAGCGATTGATGAAGAGAACATCGAAAAAGAAACTACTTTTATAGCGCTCAGGTCCATTGACAGAAGCGAAATGAAGGCTTTAGGAATGGAAAAAGAATTCGCGGAACTTCAAAAAACAGCTAACATCATTAGCGGTGGGTATGGGAGACTTACTGAAGAAGAAAAACAAGTTCACTATAAAGATTTCGAAGACAAACTCTATGAGATTCATAACTCTTTAAATTAAAAACTGAAGCTTAATTGGTCCTTTTTCATTTCCCTTTCCAACTGGCATCGATTTTCAGCGCAGCCTTGTATACAGGATTTTTAGCCATGCAAAAAAGGCGGAGCTCTGATTAATCCGCCAAATCTACCCTATATAAAATCGTGCATCTTCTTGTTGCATTTAATAAAAGGCAGACGAAGTTCAAGAAAAAATGGACTAAAGAGAGAATGATGAAATCTTAAGTCCATAATTTCGGTTCTAGTTGCTTCACCATTTAGCTTCCTCTCTCAAATTCCTTCTTACATCAGAATGCGTAAGATTCACCATCTGCCGGCACGAATACCTGGGAAGAAATCCCTTTTTCAGTTGCGAAGCTTTTCAATTCTTCTTTAGACAACCCCCAGTGATTGGCAGATTCCATGTGGACAGCGATTATCGTTGAATCAGGTGAGGCATGATGAACTTCGTAAACATCTTCTTTGTCCATTACAATTGAACCACCTTCCAGGAATTGATTGGCCCCTGCGTTTACCACAATGACTTCCGGTTTGTGGGCATCAATTGCTTCCTGCACGCCGTCATACCATACCGTATCCCCAGCTACATATAAGGTTTTCTCGTCTTGGTGCTTGAAGACAACACCCGATACCACACCCGTAAGGTTTAGTATAGCCCCTCTGCCGTGCTCACCTTTCGTCTTGATCAATTGAATGCCTTCAAAGATTGTATCTTCCTGAAGAACCTCCACGTTTTGGAAACCGGAATTTCGTACCTCTTTCGCGTCTTCTTCGTTTTGGACGAACAGTGGGATGTCTTTTGGCAATGCCTCTTTGGCCGCATCGTCCCAATGATCCAAATGCAGATGAGTAACAATGACGGCATCTACATCCTTGATAATTTCATCGATTGGAACAGGCAAGCTGTCGAGCGGGTTATTTTGGTCTTGTCTTGCTGAATTCGGAAAAGGCGGATAAGCACCTTTCTCTGCCAAAAACGGATCTACTAATAATTTTTTCCCAGCATAGTTGAGTACCAGTGTCGCGTTGCGGATTTGCTGTATGTTCATATTCTTAACTCCTTTAGTTTGAATTATGTTAAGTGTATAATAAGGGCACTTTAGAAATACACAGCATAAATTAAGTCTTTTTGCCGTTTGACTTTATTAATGAAGGGAAATGAAACAAATGTTGGATCATACAGATTTAAGGATCTTGGATGAACTCTCCAGGAACAGCCGCATCTCGATGAAAGAATTGGGGGAGAAAATCCATTTAAGTGGACCCGCCGCTTCAGCACGAGTGGAGAAATTGGAAAAAAACAACATTATCGAGGGCTATACCATCAATATCAATCAACTAAAAATGGGGTATTATGTACATGCCTTAATAAACATCTTCACCAAAAGCACCTATCATCAGCCTTATCTGTCTTTCTTGAAGACACAAGAGGAATATGTTCTCAACAACTATAAGATCAGCGGGGACAGCTGCTATATTCTTGAATGCAAATTTCCATCCAACAAGGAACTGGATAAATTTCTGGTCGAGTTGAATGAGCATGTAAATTACAAACTTTCCATTATTATTAATAAATAGCCTATCCCCCAAAGAACTTGGTGTTACCATGCTTTTATTGCGAGTCTATTACACCAATTTTTAACCCTTCGGTTTATGTGATTATTAGAGATTACCTGTTCGAACAAGTTCATTTTTTTCAAAATAAAATGGAGAGTGGATGCTGATTAATGCACATCTACTCTCCATTCGTCTACGACAATCAATTACTGTATTAAACAGATCTAATTCTTTAGTTTCAATGCCATCGCATTGATAGCCACGATAACAGTGGACACAGACATCAACACCGCTCCTGCTGCAGGAGCCAACGTAATCCCAATCGAAGCTAAAATACCAGCAGCTACGGGAATGGCAATAAAGTTATAACCGGCTCCCCATACGAGGTTTTGTTTCATTTTACCGGTTGTTTTGTTGGCCAATTCGATAAACGATTTAATATCCCCTGGATCCGACTGCGTCAAAATCACATCAGCGGAATCGATCGCAACTTGTGTGCCGGCTCCGACTGCGACACCAACATCTGCCATCGCAAGGGACGGTGCATCATTTACGCCATCGCCGACCATGATGACGGTTTGCCCTTTATTTTTCAGTGATTCAACCAAATCGTATTTATCTTGAGGGGATTGATTAGCTCTATATTCAATGCCCAGTTGCTCAGCTACCCCTTGGGCGGCCGTTTCATTGTCACCTGTAGCCATAATCGGTTGTATATCGCTCTGTTTCAATGCTTGTATCAGGGTTTTACTTGTTTCTTTTAATTCATCACCTAATGCGACCGTACCGATCGGTTTCCCGTCTTCAACCAGTATACTTACTGTTGCCCCTTTCGGAACATCCACCGCCAACTCTTTTTCAAGTGATTTTTGACTGATCAATTCGTATTTGCGGCCATTGGCGTTTCCTTCCACACCGGCACCCGGTACGACCTCAATCAAATCAAAGCGGACAGGCTGAATCCCCTGCTTCTTTGCGTAATGGACAATCGATTGGGCGATTGGGTGGCTTGATCCGCTTTCGATTCCTACCATAAGAGCCGCGATTTCAGCTTCGGTACGTTGATCATCCAGTGTTTCCATGTTCAATACTTTAAATTCCCCAGTAGTCAATGTGCCTGTTTTATCCAATATCATCACATCGGCCTTACTTGCCAGTTCCAATGCTTCCCGGTCTTTCACCAACAACCCGCGGCTTGCACCCAAACTGGTGCTTCGTGCAATCACTAAAGGAATGGCAAGGCCGAGAGCATGCGGACAAGCGATGACCAATGTCGTGACAGTAAAGAGAATGGCGGTTTGGATATCGGCTATATACAGCCAAACTACAAACGCGATAAAGGCTGCCGCGATGGCGATATAAAATAGCCACCCCGCTACTTTTTGTGCCAAGTTTTCAGCTCTGGAAGGCTGATTTTGAGCCTGGCCAATAAGGGTTTGAACTTGAGAGATGAATGATTGGTCACCCGTTTCCTGCACTTCCAGATACAAGATGCCTTCACCATTCGTGGAACCGCCGATCACTTTGTCTCCGGCTCCTTTTTCAACGGGTTTGGATTCTCCCGTCAGCAAGGCTTCATTGATCCGGGAAGCTCCTCGTTTGATGATGCCATCGGCAGGAACATTCTCGCCAGCCTGAACACGAACAAGATCTCCGACTTTTAAGTCGGCTACCGGCCGCGTCTCAATCAAATCGTCTTCCAATACCACATGCGCATCTTTCGGCACTAATTCAGCGAGCGATTTTTGCGCATCCCCTGCTTCTCCGACAGCTTTCATTTCAATCCAGTGGCCAAGGAGCATGATCAAAAGCAACGAAGCGAATTCAAAGAAAAAATTCATGACGTGTTCGCCGCTTAGATAGAAGGCCGCTACTGCGTAAATACTATAAAAATACGAAACGGAAATCCCTAAAGAAACAAGAGCCATCATGCCCGGAGCTTTTTGCTTGAATTCGGCTACCGCACCTTGAAAGAAAGGTTTTCCGCCATAAACTAATAAGATGGTTGCCAATACAGCGACTAAAATGTCGGAGTACAAAAAAGTGAATTGAAAAGGAAGCCTAACGTCCATCATTGGCGATAATAACAGAATGATGATGCCAATTGGCAGCGACTTCAGGAATATTTCTTTAAAATTCCCATGATGATGATGGCCATGTTCATGCCCGCTGTGATCGGAATGAGCATGAGGATCGTGGTTCTGGGATGGATTGCTGTGGTCATTAGTGCCCTCTTCTACTTGTGCTTCGTGATAGGCATGCCCGACATGTTCAGAATGGTACATTTTAACGGGATCCGTGTGTTCAAAGTGAGAACCGTGATCTGGATGATTTTTTTCATTCTTTTTCATTTTGTACGCCTCCCTTTAATACCCTGGTAGGGTATATTTATTTTAAAAATAAATAGTGCTGTGCAGCACCCTTATACAACGTCATATCCTCGGTCTTCAATTGTTTCTTGAATTTCACTTATAGAAATTTTGTTTGTGTCATATTCAACTGCCACTTCGCCTTTTTCAAGGTCCACTTTTACAGCTGAGACGCCTTGAAGTTCGCCGACGCTCGATTCAACCGCATTCACGCAATGACTGCAAGACATGCCTTGCACTTTTAAAGTTTCATTCATTGGTTTGCCTCCTCGATTCCTATTTTTTCACTTTTACGTACCCATCGTGGGTATACCAACCATTTTGTTTACTTTTATTTTGTCATGGTTCTCATGACATCCATCAGTTCACTCATTGCTTCTTCGCTTTATTTTCTTTGATGGCTTTGGCTACACAATGATGCGTGATCCTCCAGTAAAGCAAGAGACACTTTTTTCATCGCCGACTGAATGGCATTAACTTGATGCAGGACCTCCACACAGCAGCAATCGTTTCGGCCATCTGATGAACTCCGCGAACTTGCCCCTCAATCCGTTTCATCCTGTTCATAAGCTGCTGCTTATTGGGTTGCACTATTGATTTCATCATCTCTTCCATACTTTGAAACTCCCGAATCAACATACCCTATACCGGTATTTTAACGTGAAATTTTTTGTTTGTCAAAGCAACTGATTCATCAGGAAATCTACTTTTCATTTGAAAATGAATTTCTCTAGAGTTTATTCCTCTACAGGAATTTGGGTGAACTCAGGAGTACGTACAAATATAAGCGACAGGATTGCACCGGCAAATGCTACTATTCCTGACCAGAAAAATGCTTGTTGGAACCCTGCATTCAACGCGACAATCGGATCAGCGGAAACACTTGAAGCTGTCGCCGCACCGGCAACCGCCACCATGGCTGCCAATCCAATTGCGGATCCTATTTGATAAAACGTATTGTACAGACCCGATGCCAGACCCGATTTTTCGGATTCGACTGCAGACACCGAAGCTGTTGTTGCCGGCAAATATGCAAGGGCATTACCCAATGCAGCCAATAGCGACGCGAGTAAGACGTTCGTCCAGTAATTTCCTTCAATTGTTGCTGTTTGAGAAAACAGAATGGAGCCCATGCCGAGAATGACAAACCCGATGAACATGGTTTTCTTAATGCCCAGTTTATCCATCAGTTTTTCCGCTACCGCAATCATGAAGATAGCCATTAAGATTGGCATCGGCAGCAAGGCCATCGCTCCGCCCAATGGGGAAAGCTGCAAGACTTGCTGCAAGTAAAGCACCAAAATGTAAATCAACGGGAACCACGATGCTGCAATCAGGAATACGGAAATATTTCCGATAGTCAGGTTAGGCGACTTGAAAATACTCAGCGGTACGAGCGGATCTTTTTTCTTGGCTTGTACCAATAGGAATAACAAGAACAGTGCGCCGCCGGCTGCCAAAGCCGTTAAGGTATTGAACGACTGCCAGCCGCTTTGTTCCGCCATGACAATTCCATACACAATCAGCATGAGCGAAACCGTCACTAAAACAGCCCCAAGATAATCGACACGTCCGGCCGCTCTGCGTACACTCTTTTGCAAAAGCTTTGGCGACAAGCTCAGCACGATGAGACTGAGCGGGACATAAATCAATAGCGTCCAGCGCCAACCGAATATTTCAGTTATCACGCCGCCTAACACGATGCCCAGTGCTCCACCGGCTGCACCGGATAGTCCCCAGAAAGCCAAGGCTTTCCCCATCTCTTTCGGGTTGGAGGAAAACAGCAGCATGATTAAAGACAGCGCTGCTGGCGCAATGAAAGCTGAGGCCAATCCTTGGGCGCCTCGTGCCACATTTAAGCTCATTTCGCTCCAAGCCAGGCCGGCAAATAACGAGGATACGATCAAAATAATGACACCCAGATTAAAAATGCGCCGGTTGCCGAACAAATCTGCCAAGCGGCCACCGAGCAGCAGGAAACCGCCAAAGAATAGAAGAAAAGCGCTCATTACCCATTGCAGGCTTTCTTGGCTATACCCAAGCGTCTCTTTAATGGATGGCAGGGCAATCTGGACAATTGCAGAATCCATCATCACAAGAAAGTTCGCAAAGCATAAAAGTGCTAAGGCTTTCCAGCGTTTTGGATCGGCTTGTTGAATTTTTGGTGAATACGTAGTCATAGTTGCATCTCCTTCTAGTTTCAAGTTAATTTACAGAAAGTTCACTCTCTGTAATCCATTTGTGATTTTTCACTTGCTTTCCGTCAGTTGTTGATGTGTAATCCACCATGTAAACGGTCGTTTGTTCGGCGGAATCAACAGTCGCCACTGCCCCTTTCAGGCCTTCCATGTGGTCGGCTTCCACCGTTACTTCCTCTCCAGCTTGGTAAGGTTCTTCGCCAGGGTCTTGAATTTCTTCGTGGACAATCCATTTATGGTTTTCCACCTGTTCGCCGCTGGTTTCCGGCGTATAAGAAATCGCATAGACCGTCGTATCAAAGGCACCGACAATGGTTGCTTCAGCGCCGTTCATTCCCTCCATGTGATCCGTGTGCATAATGGCCTTGCTTCCCACTTTGAATGACGGATTTACCGCTTCTTTTAATCCTTTAGGCAGTTCACCTGAACTTGAATGATTCACATGTTCCATCTCTTCCATCGCTTCATAGTTCATATTGATATGCAACTCTTCCTGTTCGCCACTGGAACATGCCGCTAAAAGTGCGGCAAACATCATCGTTAGTAAGAAGAAAATTGATTTTTTCATGTTAAGCAACTCCTTCGCATAATCAACATTATTCCTAAAAACTCAAAATGCAGTTTACCCCATTAAATGGGGTATGCCTATTCGCTTTGTGTATTTGTAAAAGGTTTCGCGCTTTTTGCCCGTCGCTGCGTATCCTGCAATGATTTTTTCTACGACTTCGTACAATTCTTCCGGAGATAGATTCTCTAATAGCAACGAACCAACTTTAGCATCTTTTCCTTTTGCCTTTCCACCGACATATAAGTTGTAGCGGTCCCGGTTTTTCATCACCCCGATATCGCTCAGCATCGGTTCCCCGCATCCGAGAGCACAGCCCGTGTAGGCTGCCTTTAACGTGATAGGTACCGGTCTTCCAGCAATGCGGCGGTTCAATTCTTTTGCCATCGGCATCCCTTCCGCTTCTTCCCCTTTGCAGAAATTGCAGGTTCTTAAGCTTTTTACAAAATTGCCGACCGGATAACAGGCAAGACCGGCCTGGGTAAATTCTTCGATAATTTCTTCTTGTTTAGCAGTGGGTATTTCGACGTAGAGCTGCTGGAATGTGTTCAGCTCCAGCTCCTCTTTTTCATCCATATAATTTGAAATTGTTGCCAGCTGTTTGGCGTTAAGTTTGGATCCGAACCCGATTCCACCATTAATGGCGATTTTTATTTTTTCACTGTTTTCCATCCGACTTTTTCTCCTTCCTCGATTTGTATTGCTAGTATGTAAAGCTTTAGATAGGATGACTTTTTAAATTTCATCGCAAAAAAATCACTTCATTTACCTCATACGGGTACAAGGTATATTAAATTGCAAAAAAATTTATGAAACATTCTCCTATTCAGTATCACGTTCTTTTTCCATGACTCTTCGTTTTTTACACATCTTCATTACTCGCTCACTGGCCAAAAATCCATATGAACTGCGAACTGGCATTAGGAGAACAGCTAACCTTGATTTCACCTCCTTTATCAACTTCACAAAAACTTTAACATACCCCCCTGCCGTATGTAAAGTGTATTACTTATTTCTTTGTGAACACGTAAAATAATATTTGGGTTTAAAAATTAATAAAGGTCATCTTTTTACCCAAAAGAAGCAGCAATTCATTACGGGGATTCGACTGACTAAGTACACCTTTATACACTTCTCTAAAAGCACTTTTACATTGTAAATTGGGATAATCACACTGACAGTTTTTGGGGGCATAATTCATTTCCCTCAATCATTCGGTATCTCATCTATAACTTCTTTTGGACAGCTCCTGTCTCCACTTACTTTCTAAAATTCTGATTACAATTCCTGCAATGACTTTCAACTTTCGGGCAATCGCAATAGTGGATCCTTACAAATTTAAAAAATTTTTAAGCAGAGATGGTATGCAAAAAATAAAGTACTTTCACTTATAAAATTTAGAATGAAGCAAAACGGTTAAAACGTTAATTTTCCATCTAGATTCAAGACACACTTTCATGCCTTAAAAGCTAGCCTCTATCGTCTAAACCCGTTCTAGGAGATATTCATATGTGATTGCAGCTAAAAATTTGATTGAAAAAAAAACAAACTTTTGCGATTTCTAAAATCCACAAATTTCTATGTAATAATTAATTAATTTGCCGATATAATTTATACGAGGAACGTTACTATCTCTAATTAAAGCTTGTTTTTCTTTAACTGCATCTTTTCACAAGACTAACATAGTACGCTTTTTGTAATATCTATGGGTCTAGCTTCCATCATTCTAAAGAGACGGTTGCCTCCTTCGTTTCGAATGATCATCACAACATAAGCGGGAGGATATCTAATGTTTAAAACTAGCAGGTCACCTATCCTGTCATTAATTGCAATTACCCTGGCATTTTTATTGTGGAATGTAACATACAAAGAAGAGGCGTGGCTGAAATCTGCAGGAATAAACGGGATTCAGCTTTTTGCCGCAGCCCTCAGTTTTATTTGGTTGTCCGGTGCTTATAGTCGTCAGACAGACCGATACAGAAATTTTTGGCTGCTGCTAAGTTTAGGGATGTTATGTTCCATGAGCGGCTCCTTTATTTCCTTTTTGATCCAGGCAAGCCAAAAAGTCATCGACCCTCCAGCGTTTGCTTCTTTCTTTTGGGTGCTTTCCTATCTCTTTTTATTAGCTGCAATGGTTTACAAAGCAAAAGAAACCGGCGCAGTTTTTTCAAATAAGACGTACCTTTTCAATATTATCATTTATATGATTACAGCCATTGGCATCAGTTATTATTTTTTGATAGGACCGCTGCTCCTTATACCGGATACTTCATTATTGATTAGCCTAATTGCAATAGGATACCAAGTAGCAGACTTAGGAATTTTGTTTTTTAGTATTATGCTTTATTACTACATACAATTTCAAAACGAAAAAAGAGGTCTATTGTTTCTAATTGCCGGTCTATTGCTTCAGCTTATTGCAGATTCCCTATTAGCTTATTTATCAATTGCGGGGATTTACCAGACAGGAAATATAGTCGAATTTATGTGGATCATCGCATTACTTCTGATCGGTTTTACCGGCTTTTATGAAGACGGTGTCAGCACAGTGGAATACAAAAAGCCGGACAGCCTATTTAAAAAGAAGGAATACTTTTTACCATATGCCAGTATAATCCTACTTACCGTTTTAGTTATTTATAGTTATCAATGGGATTTCAATGCCTTGAGTGGATCTTTCCTCATCACTTTTCTTATGGTTCTCGGACGTCAGCTCTTCATCATTATTAAAAACAGTGAGTTGCTGGACGAACTTAAACATTTGGCCTATCATGATCCGCTGACTGGGTTAGCTAATCGGTTTTGTTTTATAGAAAATATCAAACTGGCCTTGAAGGAAAACTCAAATAACCGAGTTGCTTTACTACTGATCGATTTAGACCGTTTCAAAGTAGTGAACGATACGCTTGGCCACCATATCGGGGATTTGATATTGGTGGAAACAGCAGCGAGATTAAGCCAGGTATTAGACACAAATTCTCACATATATAGACTTGGCGGGGATGAATTTGTTGTCATTCTTGCTGAAGCGTCAGAAGAAAGTGCTGCTGAATCTGCTAAGAGAATCCTGGAAAGTTTCCAAAAATCATTTTCCGTAATGGCATATGAAATTGACCTTACTCCGAGTATTGGAATCAGCTTATTTCCTGAACACGGGACAACACAGGAAGATTTACTGAAAAACGCGGATGCAGCAATGTATCTTTCAAAGGAAAAGGGTAAGAATGAGTTTACTTTTTACAATGCCGAGTTGAATCGCTACATGAAGCGAAAAATGGAGATTGAGAATCAGTTAAAAAGAGCAATTGATAAAAATCAGTTTTCGTTGGTGTATCAGCCTAAAGTAAATTTTCAAACCAATGAAATAATCGGTATGGAAGCCTTATTGAGATGGGAACATCCTGAATATGGCTGGGTTTCTCCAGCGGAATTTATTCCGATTGCTGAGGAAACGGGACAAATTGAAGCTATTGGCAAATGGGTCCTGGAGACAGCATGTAAACAAAACAAAATTTGGCAGAACCAAGGGCTGGACCCTTTAAGTGTTTCCGTTAATGTTTCAGTTCTGCAATTCCAAAACGGTAAATTTCTTAAGACGGTAAAAACCGTTTTACAAGAATCACAGTTGGATGCACAGTTTCTGGAACTGGAAATCACAGAAAGTATTATGCAGAATATGCGAGAGAGCATGGATATTTTAACGCAAATAAAAGAATTGGGCGTAAAAATTTCCATTGACGATTTTGGCACCGGTTATTCTTCATTGCACATTCTTTCAAAGTTGCCGATCGACACAATCAAGATAGACAAATCGTTCATTGATGAATTGGATCAGCTGGATCAATCCCCTATAATCAAAGCGATTATCGATTTAAGTCTGAACTTAAACCTAAGTATTGTGGCCGAGGGCATAGAAACGGAAAATCAACTGGAATTCCTGCAAAAAAGCGGTTGTATGATTGGTCAAGGATATCTTTTTTCCAAACCACTGAAAACAAACGAATTTGAGCATTTGATCAGAACAAAGGGTGTAAGGAATTTCGAGAAACAGCAGTCACTTTGATGTAAAACTTCCCATAAGAAGGAACCTAAATGAGTACAAAAGCATTGAAAATTTCATTATCTTTGACTTTGAATTGAAATAAGAAGATATGGACCAAATTGCTGCTCGCATCAATGGGGACGCCTTATGTGATTGTGGCCGGTATATTAGCTGCCTTATTGAGCTTGGTATTAATCTTGCTCAGAAATCACCAATATAAACAGCAGCTCCAATAATTTTGGGTGAAATTATTTTTAAAACTCAATGGAAAAACCAGTACTCACGTTTAAGGTCCGGTAATTCGGCAATGTATAAACTTACTTCTACTCATTCAAAAAATAAAGAACATCCTGGTTTTTCCAGGATGTTCTACAGTATTTATGAATTTGACCCCTCATACGCTTCAGAAACTGATAAGTTTTCTTTAGTATCCATCCGGTAGCTGACGAATGCCAGGCCAGAGGCGATTAACGCGCACAAGCTGCCAACCAACGAAAGCTGGATGAAGGTTCCATTGGCCACCACATACCCTCCAATTGTCGCTCCTAGCGCAATGCCTATATTAACGGCTACAGGCGTTAATGAAGAAGCAAAATCCTTGGCTGCCGGAAAATAGAGCACGGCTAAGTTCATCAAATATAATTGAATTGTCGCATTCATGGCATAAATCATCACCGCCATCAGCATGATGCTGATAAGACCGGCAAAGGTGGATTCCATTGTGAAATACAAAGAACCCAGAATTACAGCTTGGACAATAAAAACGTAGCGAAGCTTGCTTACACCGTTGTGGCTGGCAATTTTCCCTGCCAACACATTACTGAGGATAGAAAACGCTCCATAGGCCAACAAGATCGCACTCACGTAACTTTCGGGAATTTCCAGACCTTCTTCCAATATCGGTGTGATGTACGTATAAATCGTATATGTTCCGGCAATTGAGAATGTCGGAATAAAGAAAGCCAACAGCATACGCGGGTTAGTCAGCAAACCTAATTGTTCTTTTGCAGACCCTTTTTGCACCTTCAGTTTTCTCGGAAGGATGAAAATACTCATAGCCAAACTGATGACACCCAAAAGCGTTGTAAACCAAAAGGTCAATTGCCAATTGCCAACTTGCCCGATAAGGGTTCCTATAGGAACACCAATAACATTAGAGATGGTAAAACCAGCGAAAATTAAAGCGATAATGGATCCTTTCTTGCTTGCCGGCATGATGTCGCTGGCAATACTCATCGACAGCGCAACCAATACGCCGCTGACTACCGCTGTAACGATCCTAGAAAAGATTAAAAGCTCATACGTGCCGGATAAAGCACTGATGACATTACCAATAATGAATATGGAAATTAAAACAAGCATCAATGGGTATTTGGGGAATCGGCTGACATAAGCCGTCAAGACGGGCGTTCCAATTGCATAAGCGATGGCAAAACCTGATACCAGGGTGCCGGCTGTCGCAAGGCTAATATGTAAGTCTGAGGAAACTTCAGTTAAAAGGCCGACAATGACAAACTCACTGGTTCCCATTACAAAAGTTAATAATGTTAGCGTAATAGCCAGTACTTTTTGTTTTGTGTTCAACAAATCTTTTTCTAAAACTGCGGTCATGAAAAACTCACTCCTAGTTGTTTGTTTCCAATTTGAAAGCGTGCCTTTGATATATAGATATATCTAAAAATGTCGATATTCAAAGTTAAAAAAGGCATGGAATTGCCTTAAATTTCTTCGTTAATGAATTTTGCAATTTTCGCCAGTGTCTCTTCATTTCGTCTGTAGTAGGTCCATTGCCCGTAACGTACAGCTTCCAGCAAACCTGCTTTTTGCATGAGCGACAAGTAATGGGAAACGGTTGATTGCGATAAATTCACTTTTTCTTGAATATCTCCGACACAAACGCCACCTTTAATGCTTACCTCCTTCGGCAAATGCGCTTGCTGTGCTGGAAAATTCTTCTCCGGCTCTCTTAACCATTTCAAAATATTAAGGCGGGTTTCATTTGACAACGCTTTGAAAATATCTAAAACATTTAAATTATCCATGTACGCATCTTATATCGAATTAATTCGATATGTCAATGAATCAGCTTCGTAAGAATGTTAGGTAATTGAAGAAACTCAATATTAACTCTGCAGCAAGAAAGCCGGGTTTATTTGCCGCTCCCTTCTAGCTAGACATGCTCCCAAACATTAACCGATTATTAGAAAAAGAGGAAAAGCAGTACAAACCAGCACTGCTTTTCCTCTTTGTATAGGGCTATTAGTATTACTGCTATCTCTTATCATACGATGATAGATACATTAGCTTTAGATTATTCTTCATCTCTTGGCAGTACCAGCTGGTATATGATCAATAGCCAGTCCGGCTAAGTCGTAGTTAGTAAGTTATACGAGTCTGGCATTTCTGCTTCTAATTTCAGTTCCTTGCCAATCACAGCATCCCAAAGAATTGGCCTCACCATCATAACCGCTTTTTGCTGCAGCATACAGTGCTGTCTGTTCCCGCAAAAGAAAGTGGTGCATTTCATATAAAAAAATACACATAAGACCATGAGCTGGGAAATGCATCTCCAAGTTCATGGTCTTATGAGGTCATTAGTTGAATAATCTATTCCGTTCAATTAAAACATTCCACTTTGATTGTTATTCCGTCCAACATCTCGCAGAGCAGCTGCTTCAGCTAAATTCTGGTTTGAAGTCTTTTCCTGTCTATTTAAGCTGTATTTCCGTCGAGTCAAAACATCCACAAGATAACTGCCTAAAAATAAAGCTGCAAAAGAACCCCAAAAAATCCACATCATCCAATGCATATATTTCCCCCCTTTCCATATCAGTCAGCGCTTCCATCGTCCACTACCTATCTATATGGTAATACGTTCTATCGCTACAAAAGTTTCAATAGTTAATATTTTCAGAATGCGGATTATAATTTTTGCCGATTATATATTTAAAAATACTGTAGGATTGCTTGAATAGTTATTCGATTAGCCATCTATTACCTGAATGTAAACTTCATGAACCCTTTCAACCTAATATCTCATCCATTTAATTTATTCGTAATTTGGTCAGATGTTGGATAGATGTCACCACACCGCTCTACTGTAAACCAACCTTGCTATTCAATTCTTGTAATAGGGCACTTTATAAATAAAATGAGAGAAAATGTGCTGCAATCAGCTTCTCCTCTCTTTTTGTATTCTTGTGCCTTCTCCTAACAGCCGATATGAAAACCACATCCTTTGAAATTCGAGCTTTACACCCTTAAAGAGCAAGCTTTTGAATGGATGATTTTTTCTTTGATATGGCCAGTATGTCAATGTGATTGAAAATTATAGAACTAAACTAGGAGATGACGCACTAAGGTGAAACTCCTATGACAACAAGAAGCCGACAGCTTACTGTCGGCTTCTTGTCTGTCGAGAAACTCCACGTTATGTTATACAAAATATTTACTTTGTTGGAGCTATAACCTTATAGTCTTCAGGTATATGTAAAATTGTTTCGTAATTTTGTTTAGTTGTATATTCGCTTGATATATCTTTTTCTATGGTTTTATAGGTTAAGTATGGGTTTTTTATAGGTTCTTTTTGAAGAACTACTTGAACTGGTGTTTTTTTTGTGAGTTCGTTTTCTTTATTCAACGTAATGATTTCAACTGTTATAGGTTTTACTTTATCGTTTATGTAGATAGATTTAATTGCATCTTCTTCACCAGTTACTATTTGTGAAAAGTCTTCCACATACTCCTTATTTTCAGGCAGTGCTTTTATATAAGGATCCAGATAACTTTCTTTCCATTGTTTTTCATTGATCGAAAAATCATAGTCCTTAATTGTAAAAGATAGACCACCTACAACCAACAGTACTATACCAAGAATAACACCGTTGAAAACCCATTCCTGAAGTGAAAAATTCTTTTTTCTTTTAGTAGATAAACTACAAATGCAATTGTAAGGAAAACCCATATTAGCCCGCCAATTATTGCAGGCGGTGCATCTGAAACAGACAACACTTGTTCATGTATTTCAATTACTTTTTCAATACCGGGCACGTTTTCGTCACTCCTAAATTTACTGTTAGCAATCAGTATATTCCGAACTACCAACCATTTATTTTAAATTAATTATTGTAAACTTTCTTTTTGGTAATTGTTTGAATGATAAATCCTATAAGCTGCAGCCCACATCCGATTACAAAGGCTAGTGTGGAATCTGTTTTAAAATATATTATTACAAGAACTAATCCGATTATATATACTGTCCATGCCACTTTCATAACTGAAATTCCCCTTTTCAAATAGCTTTGCTTGTATTCCTATCCCTGATACAGAAAAGGAGAAGGCGCATGGCCGATAGCAACTTCGCTTGGCAGATTTTCTGCGTTCGCCCAAGCTGGTTCCCCATTTGGTTTAGTATTCATTGTTTTTATGTAGCCTACTGCAAAACCAGCAGTGAAATAAATGCCATATATAGCAATGGCTACTAACAAAGCTTTCGAAAGGATACTTATCCCAATCTCCTCCTTCTCTTCTATATTTTAGTATATCAATGCTTTTATGATTCGTATATGAAATTTGGAATCCATCTTAACGATGCATAACAGGTTAATAATCCTTTACATTACAAAGATACTTCTGAAACAAAGCGTTCATGAAAGTTCGCTTTCATGAACAAAAAGAGAAATTTTTCTATACAAAGCCTTCCTTTGCGCTAAACGTTCTATGAGCTAAGATTCTCCAATGAAACAGCCTTCCAGTTGCAGGAAGGCTGTTCGTGTGTTTGTTCTATAATCAATGCAGCCTGCATTAAATTGGATTGAATGCCTTTCTGTTTTTCTTTGGATAGATTTTATACAGTCCATAGACAGTAACGGCCAGAAATAAAAGCGCCAATGAACTCGCAGCAATCAAGTGCCCGGTCGTTGGAACTTCTGAAACTGACTGTGCTCCATCTGTGTCTGTACCAAATAGCGGGAGCACGAATAACTCGGTCAGGAAGACAATCAGATTACCAAAAGCGTGAGCGATAATCGCTACCAGCATCCGTTCAGTCTTAAGATAAAGAATGGAAAACAGCATAGACATTAAAAACGCGCCGATAAAGCTTAATGGATGAATAACAGCGAAGACCAAAGAGGTAAGCAGTAGCCCACGAAATAGCCCGAACTTTATTTTCCACTTATTCAGCATGACACCTCTGAAAAAATACTCTTCCGCAATCGGGCCAATGACAATCACCAGCAAGAATCGATAAACTACTTCCATCGGCAGCAACGGCGTTTCCGTACTGTTACTTGTTGCTGCCATATCCAAGAGGCTTGGAAACAGATAGACGATTCCCACTCCTAGTGTCATCAATAAAATGCTTGCGGTCACTTTTGTCAAAGGGACGAAGAACAGGATATGCCTCCACGGAATTTCTGCTGGAGTTTTGCTGATTCCGGAGAGGCCTACTTCGTGTTTAGACAACTGAATGCAGATCCACAATAAAACAAAAAGATAAAGGCTTATATCGAATAAGAAGTCGCTGAATCCATGATTCACTTGTGGCCGCAGCAGTAGGTCAAGGACACTCCATGTCACGACCAGCGGCATAAAAGGCCATAGTTTAATATTTACAATCCCATTAATATTATTTCCCACTTAATATCTCCCAACTGTTAAGTGAATGAATAGTTCCAGCCATCACGGACTTCCCTGTCATCAATATCAATACTATATAAATTGAGTATAACAAAATTTACTTAAATTGAATAAAACTCCTTTTTAATTCTTCCCAATCCCATTAATAAATGAAAAGTGGGCACATGCCTACAAGAAAAACGCTGCTCAATATGGAAGGCACTGGTTCTTGGTAAGTTGGTGATAGTCTCGAATTGCTGATTTAAGGAATAGAAGTAAAAAAATTTCTTTCCTTTCGCAAAATTACACTTAGCCGAACAAAAGAAAAGAGAGAAGTTATATCTTTAACTTCTCTCCATCCAATAACTACTGATTTGCAAACTAGTAACTTATGTTTGTGGTGAAAGTTGTGCCATCAGAGCAATAATCAATTCATTTCTAGTAATCGAAAGCTTCTTCTTAAGATGGTCATTTTCCCAGATTTCATCATTAAAAAAGCTGGAAAAGTCTTGGTTTTCTTTTCTAGGCACTACATGCATGTGGTAATGAGTTAAATCATCGACCCCACCGCCATTTTGACAAATCGTTATTCCATAAGGGTCATACAATTTCTTAATCACTTTTGTAAGTAACTGCGAAGCCTTAAGAACTGCAATTGCAGTTTCCGTATCAAATTCATCTACATAGCGGAAATGTTTCTTCGGAAGTATTAGAGTATGGCCTTCATTAAAAGGGTCATGATCCAGTATACAAGTAACATAATCATTTTCATAAACTACATTTACCGGCAACTCTTTGTTGGCTAACGAACATCCTAAACATGTTATATCCACTTAATCCACTCCTACTTCTTTTAATTAAGATTTTATTAGTGCAGCGATTAGGAGGTTCTGCATTGAAAAACGCTGGAAATCACATTTCAAAAAATTCACCTTCTTTACCAGCATGTATAGTTAACTAAAGCTTTCTTCTGCTTATTACTCTTTTTTATTTGTTTGAAATTCTTCGATATCTTCGAAAATCAACGCAAATATTTCTTTCGGAGTGTCACCTGGATTTGTGGATTCTATAGGGTCTCCATATTCCCAGCTCTTTCCACCAGCCTTTTCTCCCACAAAACCTTGTGTGTGTGAATTCGCTTCATATTTATGGCTTTTGTAATCCAAATCATTTTCATGAAAGATAAAGGCTTGGACGTCAAGTCCGATAAAGAAGACAGGCACCGGCATACGTTCAAAAGTGTCTGTCCATTCATCCGTAGCCAACTCCTCGAAATGTTCATCGGTCACAAAAAAGGCATCGTATGCCTGTAAATTATTTTTTAGCGCTTCTGACTCTACTTGGTTAAAAGTCACCTGGCCGGAAGTAACGATCGGAATTTCGCCGATTACAGCAATGTGCAAAGGTTTTCCCGAATAAACTTCTTTTTGTTCTCCCATTGTATCGACGATTCCTCCATTCACTGAACCTGTCTGTTCATTTGAAGAAGGGTTTTTCATGAAATCTGTCAAATAGAAAAAGCTAAAAAACAACGATAGGGCGATTGCAGCTGTTAAAACGGACCAATAAACTGGATTGAATTGAAAGCCTTTACTCTTTTTACTTAGTATTCTCTCGTGAACCTGTTCCTTTTCTTCAGACGTAAATTGAATCTTTTCTTGCAGAAAAGATTTCAGTTGTTCTCTCACTTCATGGTCAAACTTGTCCATGCTGCTCGCTCCTTCCCAGTCGCGTTTTCAACGATTTTTTTCCACGCAATAATCGTGATTTCACTGTATTGATACTAATCTCCAACACCTCGCTGATTTCTTGCATTGTTAGTTCCAGATAGTAGTAAAGAATTAAAACTTCCTTATATTTAGAAGACAGCTTTGAGATCTGTTCAATTAGTTCTGAAGAAAATTGCTGGTCCAGATGAGTGGCCTCAGCCGACTCATTTTTCTTTACTAATTGATGGATCGGTCTATAGACTAAGTTCCGGATACCCCATAACCTTCGGTGGTCTTTGCATTTATTGATGGTGATCCGAATCAACCAAGTTTTATAATCAGCTTCGTTTCGGAAACTGGCCAAATGTTGATAACAGCTGATAAAGACTTCTTGGACGATGTCTTCTGACTCTGTTATGTCATTTATGTATAGGAAGGCAATCCGCTTTAACTCTGGACCATGCTCATTCATTAATTTGCTTAATAATATATGTTCAACTTCTAAAGGCTGCAAGCCACTGGTCCTGTTCTTGTCCATGTTCCTTTGCCACTCCTTTCCTATAGATTAGACGGATGCCAAGCTGGTTTTGACCCCAATATTTTCAATTTTTTCTGAAGCAAGAAAGAACACTGTCACTTCTTACTAAGCAAACATTAAAACGCTCTTACACAACTGAAAAGGAGAAAAAGAAGCTTTAAACTACTTCTTTTTCTCCTTTATTGCAATCCTATTTTCAGAGTAGTTCCGATAAAGTCTTAATATGTAAACTTGCTATACAACTTTGTCTATAATTACACCTCAAGCAATTTATAAGCATATCTTATTAAGTAAGAGTCAAGCTAGTATTTATAAGATTTGATTTAGATCTGAATGCTATTTTCTGAAAGAAACGGAAATATTAAATTCGTAACTCCCCCATTATACCTCTAATCTATATTGTATAAGCGAGCCAACCATTCCTAAGTATTCTTCACTTCCTACTCTGCTGATTTCTTTAAACCCAATCTTTTCAAGTATTTTTCGTGAACGTAAATTTGCTTCATTTGTTTCTGCTGTAAAAATCGTAATTCCTAATTTATCTGCTGCAAACTTCAACATACAATTGGCAGCATTAAATCCAATTCCTTTTCCCCATAACCCGCTTTCCCCTATAGCAATGCCTAATTCCGCAGTCTGGTCTTTAATGCTGGCCATATCTGCATATCCGACTAATTTTCCGTTATATTCTATTCCCATACGGATAAAGTCGTTCGCTACATTGTTAACACACAAAAGCCACCATCTATACAAGTCTTCAGGTTTTCTATTTATCTCCCATCCATTGGCAAAACAAAAGGAGTCGTCTTTGCTCCATTTTAAAACCGCTTCAAAATCATTTATGGCTATTGATCTTATTTGTATACAAGATGAAAGTTTCTGTTTATCATTCATTCCTGTTCCCCCCGAACCCTCTTCATTCATAAAGTTCCTTTGACAAATTCCCTGAACTTGCTTTCCTCTTCTGAAAAAGGGTTGTGGTTGCTTTCTTCAAAAATAGTAAATGCTGCCCTTGGGATCAATTCGGCAATTTCCTCGCTGAACCTTAAAGGGCATTGCGCATCGTATTTCCCGGAATAAATGAAACTTGGAAGGTGAATTGCTTTTAACTGCTCACGGATGTCATAAGTTGGGTATTCGTGTTTACTGAAATAATTCAAACGCGGACCGACGGTTTTGCCGCTGTTCGGCTTTTTCATCGATTGCTTCAATTTCTCCTCTGAGCGATACGACATCTTGGCCCATTCGTAACTTATCTCTTGGCGCATTTCCGAGGGAGTTGCAGGATCATTCAGCAAGTCCATAATTTCGAGAATCCGGTTATAATGCGGATTTTTCCGGCAATAGATGCTGTTCTCGTCCTCTCCATATTCGTTGCTCGCTGCCGCACCGCCGGCGATAATTTTAATGAGCGATGCCGGATAGTGAATGGCGTATTTCAAGGCCAGCATCCCACCTGTAGAATGCCCCGCAAAAGCCCACTTTTTATAGTTAAGTGCTTTTCTGATGGCTTCCAGATCTTTCACAGTTTCGTCCATGCTGTATTCACATGGTGCATTGGCACCAACAGAACGACCGGCACCGCGCAGGTTAATCAAATAAACGTGATAATCATCCGTAAAAGCGGCGGCCATTGAATTGCCCTTATGATTAAATTCACTATAGAGGTGCGTGACAGCTAATGGTTCGCCTATTCCTTTTTCAAAAACCTCAAAGCTCCCTCTTTCGGTCTCGACCATTATTTCTTTCCACATCTTCCATCCCCATTTTCTTGTTTTCTTTTTATTCTGTTTTAATCATACAATATATGTAAATTTTTCGACACAGTCTATATGAAGCCCATTCGCTAAAAGAATTTACACTTGATCTGCTAATCACAACGTAGAATGATTACAGCTAAAGGATTAGCACAATTTAGCTAGCAAAACTGTTCGTTAAAGTATACTTATTCAAACAAAAAGAAGAGAAAAGCTTAACTAGCTTCTTCCCTTCCGAAAAGTGATGATATATAACCGAGCAAGCAGGATCAAGTATGAAAGAAATTCCAAGAGAAACAGGCAAATCGATAAAGACGTGCGTTATCGGGAGATGGTTTTTATTCGATCCAGCACAAGGGTGTTGTAGTAAAGTTTTTGGAGCAGCTCTTCTTCCATCTTCACTTGCTCCTCCGACTGAAGGTGCTTTAATTTTGCTGCAATCTGATCGAGGCGAAAATGGGCTTTGAATGTTTCGGAGTTGTAGGTGGAATCGTCTCGATGACTTACCATTATTTCGGTCAGAATCAGTTTCTTCAGGTTCAATTCTGCCCGGTTCCTTTCAAAATGGTTCAGCTGGGAAGTATACAGCTGATTTTCCAACTCCAACTCTTCTGCCCAGGAACGCATAGCTCCCTCTTCTTTCATGGCTTTTCCCCCTATTCGATATGCTCGATTATGCTTATCTATACATTCGATAAGGGATTGGAATTTCCCTCCTAAAAAAGTCACGGGCTTGCTTAGGCTGAACAGCAGATGGAAACAAAAAATCCCCCTGAACAATGCCAAGTTTCTTGTTTTGTTCTGCTTGATTCATCAACATACCTTATTTGCTGACGAGGACAGTCTCCTTATTCGTGTTGCAGAATGAATCGCTCCTCACCTTCGCCGTCTTATGGATTGCTTTCCAGGAAAATAATACTTATGCGAAGCTAAAAGAAAAGAGGCTCGGGTGCTGTACTGATGATCTTCCAGGTGGAGTCGCCATTCAACAACAGCTCTGATCAGTTCTCCCTGTTGTCTTCCACTTAATCCCTTTTAACGATATAATACATTTCAAGAAGCGAGGTGAAAATTTTGGCAAGAGAAAATCTAAAGCTGTTCACGACGATTTCGTTCTATATCGCCTTGTTTACCGCACTTGTGTTTCCCATCTCTATATTTCTTTCACTAAGTACGTCGAATGAGAGCGCACATTCCCTGTTGGCTGCCCCTGTGTTGATCTCTTCACTCGCTTCTTTGTTTGCCCTTCCCTTCAGCATTGTATCGCTGTTCAGCAAAGAACATCTCGCCAAAAGAATTTTTGCCATCCTTGTGAATTTATTGCCGATCGCTATCATCGTTTATGGCCTGACGCTTGAAGTGATGGATGAATTCTTCCGGCCCGCTCCTTAACAGAAAGTGTAACATTGGTCAGATCATTAAATTAATGGGTTCTTAAAGGCGGCCACCTCTCAACTGTTCTCTAATCTAAAGAAACATCTGCCGAGAACCACATGATATGTAAACCTTATAAGCACCTGCTATTTGAAAAGTGCCTGTGATTGGTTTATTCATCGCCCTCCAAGTAATAGCGGCTAGCCGCATTGTAAATCGGCCATTGCCAAAATGGAGCCCCTTGAGCCACCACAAAGCGATCCAGAAACAGGTGGAAGTTCAGGGTCAACGCCGTTGGCCCGTCATCGTTATCAATTCGGTAAAGGTAATTGGGATCTTCTTTCTCAATCGCTTCCAGACTGATGGCCAAGTAGTGGTCATAAACGAATCCAATTGGCAAGAAACCAGGGTACACTTCCATGTAATAGAGATTCTCTCGCAGTTCCTCGACAGAAAACACCTGCAATCCGCCTCCGCCTTTGCCTCCTAAATCCGTAACGAGTTGCAAGATCCATGCTCCGTTGTATTTCAGCAGAAAAGACCGATAGTCCTTTGGCAGTTGATGGACAATCTGTCGTTCAAACTCAGCGATGGCCGCTTCTTCGGCAGGGGGATTAACCGTGCTGGTACTCCTGATAATTGCCCCGTCCTCTAGAATTAACAGCCGTTCGCTGTTGCTATCCACCACTTTTAGAACTGCCTCCATAATCTCTTTGATGCCCATGTCATCACTCCTTAACTAATTTTCCCACCAGTCGTTTCTAGGCGATTTTTTTGATAATTATATTCTTTGAAATCTTCACACCACATTCATATTAGCATTTATTTCCATCGTTATAGAGTACCTGGATTTCTTTTTTTATTTAAGGCGTTTGTAAAAGTACACTTCTACGAACAAAAAAGAGAAGAAACTTCAAATGAAGATGCTTCTCTTGATAAGTCTTGCTATGTAAATATATGTACTACACAATTACAATTCTGAAACCGTATAGAATAGTCTTTTGAATGTATCATTTTTTCTAGTAAGTTCACTTTCGCTTCGCATTCTGATTAAGTCAATGGAATGAGGAATCTGAATGTAACTGAATTAGCATTATGTTACATTCAAAAACAAAAGATTTTGTTCAGTTTAAAAGCCTTCATAAATTGTTATTTTCCATGGCAGCCACATCAAGTCTTCTTCCGCTCCTACCAGGTCCTTGAGCACATCAT
This sequence comes from Planomicrobium sp. CPCC 101079, assembly GCF_007859275.1. Taxonomy (GTDB): domain Bacteria; phylum Bacillota; class Bacilli; order Bacillales_A; family Planococcaceae; genus Planococcus. Next base: position 60,049 of record NZ_VOHC01000007.1, read on the forward strand.
TCGTATAACGAGCAAGCTCTTCGGCCTTCAGCCGTTCCGGAAACAAACCGTATTTATTGATTGAAAGGGTTGGATCAAGTGCCAGAAAATCCTCGAAAAGATGATTACCCAAGAAAGAGAGAAACCGTCCACCCAACTCATAGCCTGCAATGTCGTACCCTGCGAATATCCCACCGCTGTTGGGAGGTTGATTTTTTTTCAAGCAGTAGACGACTCCCTCCCCGTCTCCAGTTTCGTCATTGATAGGGTCCCGCCAGTCATGAAAGTCCGGAAGATGCTTCTCGTCAAGGCTAATGCCGATCAGACTCACCGATGGATCCTGGGGTCTTGCTTCCCGATAGCCTTCCAGTGCGTCTTCCAGCGTACCAAATACCATGGATACCAAGACCTTATCCAGCACCGATTTGGATAAGACGGGTGTCGGCCTTTTAGACTTTCGGCCTGCCCAAATGTCAAAAATGTTGGGAAAAACACCGCCTACTTCCTCATCCATCGAAATCAGCTTTTCGACGTGGAATCCGCCATCTTTCACTTGGGTGAGGTAAAAGGGTTGATTGGCGCTTGCTGCAGAAAGAAGAAAATAGCCACCACTGTATTCCATCCGTTGCACCTCCATTTTTGGTCTTCCGTTTTGTACCTAAAGAAATTGCAGAACTGAATGTAACTTAATTGCTATTAAGTTACATTCAGTTTTAGTTCGACAAATGGTTCAGCCGTAAAAGATTATATAAAGCAATATCGGCTCATCATTTTCGAGAAAACTAGTTATTCTTTAAAAAGTTTTAATTTAAAATCATCATCATCTGCATTTTTCATTTTCTCAATGCTTTCCAACCATATTTCCCACATAGCGGGATCAGCTGTGCCCCCATCCTCTAAAAATGACATACTCCCTAACATCCATCCAAGTTCATCGGAATCTGTCGATGAGTAGAAATTGTCTAAGAAAATAAACATTGCTTGGTAGGCTTCTTTCTCAGTTAACTTCATCGTTTCATCACTCCTTTTTTCTTGTTCTCTTCTTTCCCTAAATATGGGTAAGTTGAATGTAACTTAATTCACAGTAAGTTACATTCAAAAGTTTGTTTTACAACTCATACTTAGGTGTTTTTAAGAGATATCTTGGGGGAGCTCCATACGCTTGTTCAGCTTCAAAGTAGGCTAATTCTCCGGGACGGCAGGAGATGATTGAAGGAAATCCAAAACCGACAGCGTGCTTTAAAGCTTCCTGCAGTGGCATTTCTTTACCATCGATGTCTTTATTGAACGAGAGGGAGTAACACATTTTCTCCGCCTTATTTCTTTTAAGTAGCTCAAAAATGTCTGATGGATCGGAATTCGGAGGTGGAATTTCGAACATATACTTTGTCTTTAACATCCTCTTATACGAGTGGCAAAGCCGATCTAGGGCAAGATCTCTTTTCTCTGGCTTGAACAGTTCATAAAGAACTCGTTCCTGTACATGTTTATCAAAGAAAGATTTCACGATAAGTTCTTCCAGGTCCTTCTTCATTTTGATTCCCTCCCATCCTATTTCGCTTATTCAACTTTTATGTTTCAGGAGTTTTTGAATGTAACTTAACTGCACTTAAGTTACATTCAAACCCTATTCCCTCCCCTAAAATTTCCATTTAGATTATGCCTAGGCTTTCTTCATTTCCTCCAGATCGTTAGCTATTGCTTTAATCCACCTGCCGTTATAAATAGCATCATTGTATTCGATTGGCATAAGCAATTATGAGTTCATCAATCTATTAAATTTTTTATCGTACTGACTTCGCTTTAAAAAATCTGAACGCCAATAATCATATAAATCTTTTCGGTGCGCTCTTAAATAAGTTTTTAATATTTTTTTCAAACCAGAATCGTAAGAAAATAGAACCCCTTTCCCCAAGCTGTAACCTTTATCAAAATAAAATGAAGCACTTTCATAGTCTTTAATTTCCTGATATAAATAACCGACTAAGATATAGCCACTAGCTAATTCTTCTGTTACAAATTCTTCATCATTCAAGTTACTTTTAAAGAACTCTATCGCTCTTAATTTTTTCTTTTTCGGAAATAATCCAGGTGAAGGATAACCTTCGTTTACTAAATCAATATATTTTTTTGAAGGATTTTTTAACTTATTATTGCTTTTCATTTTACTATCTAACTCCTTAATGCTTTTTGTTGACCTTCTTCCTTCACTCGGACAGTAAGGCTATTCCTTAAAATATACGTAGCGACAAAAGAAATAGCTAGTTAATATTGGAAATAAAACCGGTCTTAAAAGTACACGTTTAAGAGCACTGCGAAAACCTCAAAAAGACCACAAAAAAAACGTTCGTAAATGTCTTATAACTTGTTACGAACGTTGGTTGATCTACATCCACTTTTCAGTGCAAGATAATGGTTAGAATCATTGCAAAGTATAGTGGAAGTAACACTTGGGCTTAGTCTATTCTCTTGATAATACACAGAGCGTTAGAGTCAGCAATCGGCTTTCCCAGCATTTTAACCAGCGCATTATGTATGCTTTTATTGATGATTCCTGCAGATGTAAGCAAAAATTTTATGACTTCAACTCCTTCTCACTGTTAGTTTATAAAACTTCTAATATGAAAAAAATATTGCCCAAGCTTTTCAAAGACCAGAGCCATCTATCTGACTCTTTTATAAAAATAATCCCATTTTAAAAGTATGAACTGCTGCGTTTCTTTTATTATTATCTCTTGTAATGGTATTTTGTCCCTGAAAGCATTCAAGTAGCTAGAAACCCAAAGTAACTTTAACAAAGTGCTATTTCCCACTAACGACGTGAAGCTTATGAAGAATGTTTTTCAACTTTTTTTTGTTTTGATCGTCTTGATTTTTTTGATGAAATAGTAATGCTTGACCAGTGCGAGCAACACCAAAATAACCTGGATAATAAGAATATTTACAAAATACACAGAACAAAGGATAAAGAAGTCGGCAATAAGATTGATGCGGATTTTCTCTTTAAGAGTCAAACCTCTGTTCTGTCGAAACCCTTCTACGTACTTGTCATAAACTGTCGTACTTTTAAACCATCGATCGATTCGCTTGGAACCTTTTGCAAAGCAAAAAGATGCGAGCAAAATGAATGGAACGCCTGGCAGCAAAGGCAGAACAACACCAGCCAATCCTATTCCAAGAAATAGAAATCCCAGCGTAAAGAAGAGTATATTTTTCATTTATCTGACTTCCTTATCAGCAAACTCGATGAGAGATCTTGTTTGAATAAAAAACATTTGATCTGTACCATCCCTTTACAAGTTTCTATTTCCTTCTATTTTATACCGGACCTACTTATTAATGCCATGGGAATGGAACAGTTGAATGGCGAAATACCATAAACAGGTGGATCTATCTTCTGTACATAATGCCAACGGATGAAACCGTGACATTATAGAATAGATAGAGTAAATTTTATGGTTTTGCGAGATAAAAGGAATCACAGGACACCTGTTTAACTATTTATATGTTATAACGAAGCTTTTACAAATTTATTCTCTCCGTGCTCTTCTTGCCATCCCATTCTTAATCCGCCTAATAGCATACCGAAATCCCACTATTGATATAGCTAGAGGCAATCATGATATAACATGCTGTCATTTAAAGTTAACCCAATCTTGATGTTAAGAATTAAAATCATTAGCTTCTGGATTGACTTAAGCTTTTTTCGGTGGAGCCGCTAGTAAAGAGGCAATGATTCCAAGCAGCGGAAAAACCATAATGACCCACAGTACTTCATCATAGCCGTTAAACCGGTCAAAGAACAGACCAAACGGCAACGGACCGAGTGCGGAGCCGACAACCATGACAGCCATCGAAATTCCCGTGATGCTGCCAAGATGCTGTCTGCCGAAATAGTTTGGCCACACCACACTAAGCGTCACCCGTTCAATCCCCAGCATAAATCCCCAGACAACCGCAAAGACAATCGCCGTTGAATAGACTGTCGTTTCTTTCAACAGAAAAATCGACAGCAACTCCCCTGCAAACACCACAGCCAGCATCCACTGCACCCGGACTTTATCCAGGAGATACCCCGCCAAAAACGTCACCGGGAAACCGATGACTGCCATCAGACTCAATACTGTCGCCGCTGTTTCCGGTGCAAGGGACTGAAGCGAAAAGATGGAAACCAGATGGAACGTCATGCCGGTATTCACCAGTGCAGGAACCGCTACGCAAAACAGCAGCAGCCAAAACGAGCGCGTCTTTTTCGCTTCGTTCACTGTCCAGCTGATATCAGCAGTTAGCTGTGCTTGGTCTTCTTGTTCATTCCCAACGGGTTTGTTGTCCGGCCGCAATCCGATATCTTCCGGCCGGTTTCGGATGAACAGGAAAGCAAGCGGCGTGAATATGATGATGATGGAGGCCCCAAGGATCTGCCAGGCGGTGCGCCAGCCGTAAGCTTCAATCATCCAAACGTTGATCAGCGGAAAGGCGGCTGAGCCGATCATTCCGCCAAGCGCCGCGAGGCTTAGGGCCCGTCCGCGTTGCCCGATAAACCACTGGGGGACGAGCGAATTTGGAAGAAGCGTCATTGAGCCTTGCCCGAACAGCCGGACTGCAAAGAACCCGATGAACAGCATCGCCCAGTTGACGACAAAGCTGTTGAACACACTTGCCATCGCCAATAGAACTGAAATGATGACAGCCATTTTCCGTGCGCCGATTTTATCGACCAACCGGCCGACCATAAACAGCGAAAACCCGGCAAGGAGGGTTGCGGCCGAATAGATGCCCGAAACAACCGAACGGCTCCAGCCAAATTCCTGGATGTAATAATCAATGAATATGGCATTCGAAAACGTCTGCCCGGGACCCGAGAAAAAATGGGAAAGCCCGGCAATAATCACAATCAGCCAACCATAATAGAATGGCGTTCGAATTGCACTCGGTTTGTTTCCAGTTTCAATCTTCTCTTTTGTTTCTGCCATTGATGTCCGCCTCCAACGAAAAAGGAAAGTAAGTTTTTCTGATTTCGATTAACCGGTCGTTTGCTTGCTTAAATTCCGCACCCTTTCTCCTTTTCTATTAGTTATTTGAAGTATGAAATTCACAGGATTGAACATGGTCATCTACCATGCCAATCGCTTGCAGAAAAGAATAGGTGGTGACCGGTCCTACAAATTTGAATCCCTTCTTTTTTAGTTCTTTACTAATCTGGACGGATAGAGGGGTTTGAGCAGGCAATTGAGCATCATTCTCCCAGTTATTTATAATCGGTTCAGAATTGACAAAGCTCCATAAGAAGTCAGCAAAGCTCCCGAATTCTTTTTGGATCCTCAAGACCGCCTCCGCATTGGTACGAACCGATTGAAGCTTCGACAAATGCTTGATGACCTGATAATTCTCTTTTATCGCTACTAACTCCTCATCACTCAACTCAGCGCAATACCCTATGTCAAAATGATGAAAAGCATCCTGGTAAGCTTTGCGCTTTGCTAAAACAATACTCCACGATAAGCCTGCTTGTGCACCCTCCAACGTTAACATCTCGAAAATATACCGATCATCCCAACTAGGTCTGCACCATTCCTCATCATGGTAAGCCTGCATGAGTTCGCTGCTTTGCGGCCATACACATCCGTTCATTGTTCGTTTCACCTCTTTCATCTTGTTGAACTTACTTTACCATTCTTACTGTGGCAACTGTATGTCATATGACAATCTAATCACGGATATGAGAATTTTGAATAATTAACCATTCGGAAAAGTATATTCGTCCAAAATAAGAAGATAAAAGCTCAACTAGCTTCTTCCCTTCCAGTAATATGGTGATATGCAAGCTAATTCTTTCGCAGAGAAATGCTGCAAAAGAAAATAAAAAACTAAAATTTAATACTAGTTACTCTGTGCAACTCGTAAATTATATTTAATGATGAACACCCTAATTTCGTATTATATGTGATGCAATAATAAGTCATTGTTTCTTCTTTTTCCGTGCTAAAAGTAGAGGTGCTATATTTAGCAGGATGGAAACAATGGTCAAAAACCATAACACCCTTTCAAAATTAGGCACTTCCCCTACAGCTGACCAATCTTGCCTTTTTACCCATTCCGATACAAGACTGTATTCTGCACAAAGTGTTAGTGCTGTGAATGATAACCCCATGGCCATCGCAAATTTATAATCTTTTCCCATTATATACAGATATAGATTTAGAAAAGTTGTTGCTATGGCAATAAGTCCTAATATGAACCACATGATTACACCTCCAGCCCCTTCTCTCCCGATGGTTTTATTCTGCTTTTGAAGATTACTGGTATGTATAGTAATTCTGATTTCCTTGCATTTAGCAGCTCCATAGCCAGACTAGTTTAACTCTTCATGCCGCATGCCATCACAAAAAGCATCATCGCATATGAATCCGGGTCTTCTGACAGCCTTTCCGTTACTTTGCTGATATGCGAAAACTCCTTTTCAGTCAAGATCCCATTCCGGTAAAAGCCTTCAAACCGCTTCGGATCAAACTGGGTTTGAAAACCTTCCACGCCCGCCAGATCACTATGGACAGCCACCGTCTCCAGCTCGATTTCCGTAAATCCTGTCTTTCGTAAGAGACGCGGCAAACTGCGTCCAACGAGCCGATTTCCGCCTGCATTGCTTTGCATTTCGGTGAGTTTCCTTGTAATGGACTGAAACCCTTCAATATCCGGCTGGATGATACCAAAAATGCCAGCATCAATATCAATAATGGTCAGCTTCCCGCCCGGCTTTAATACACGATGAAGTTCAAAAGCTGCCTCTTCCGGATTATGCAGATGAAGAAAGAGCATGCGCGCCACGACAAAATCATAGCTGTTGTCCGAAAGACCCGTATCAAACACGGAAGCTTGTACAAAATTCACATTCTCTCGACCTTTTTCTTTCATTAGCTCTTCCGCTTGCTTCAGTAAATCCTCGTCCAGATCCAATCCGGTGATCTGGCTGTCCGGCAACCGCTGGGCCAACTGCTCGGTGGCAAATCCCGGACCGCAACCGACTTCGAGTATATGCATGCCGTTCTGTAAACCGAACCATTGCAGATTCCGGAACTCCTTTTCCCACCCCATCATGACCTGCACTTTCAAACGCTGCACTTCTGCGCTTAAACCAATGTTGGCGTTCCCTGCTTTATACGTCGATTGAAAAGAATTCATCCTCATCCTCCTGATATTTAAGAATCGGAAAACTATCGCCTTAATAATAACGTATTTTCTCTATTTCCGTTTCCAATGTTCGGAAAATTAATTTCATTTTTCGTGCATGTGGAAGCGTTCGTAAAAGTACAGGATTACGCACAAAGAAAAGAGCAGCGGATTCTAATACCATTGCTCTTCATAAGAGTTGGATTCTTGAGCAGTAAAAACACTCGCTGAATTAAGATTGTCGGGCTAGCTCAGAAGAATTGCTTACAGTCGATTTGCGAGCAACAAGGTAAAATGATTTCATTCCACCAGAGCATTACAAATTCATTCCTTACAAACCAGCGGAAGGACAGGACGAACCATTCCTTGTTGCTATAGGCTATATTTTTTGCCTCCCTCTTCCTTATGAGAGGTAATAGTAGCCGTAGAATAAGACGGGAACCAGGACAATAAGGAGAGAAGCCATCCAAGTATAGTTGGATTTTAAGAGTTCCGATCTTTTCAGAAAGAACCGGTTGCCGATTGCAGCCAGCAAACCATAAAGAGCACTGGCGAAAAGGGCTAAAGTCAGAAAGACAGGAAGCAGCCCCTCATCCAGTGTCGGATCCAGTGTGTAGCCCAATTCTTCCGCAATGTACAAAAAGCAGATCACCCAGAGGCCAAGCAAGAAGATTGCCAACCAGCCCAATAATAAATTGAATAAAATACCCAATAAAACATACAAGGGCTTCATCTCTTGCCGCCTCCTTTTCAAAGGTTTTTAACAGTTAGAAACTACTCACTGCCGAATATTTAAAAAGGAATTTTCACTTCATCAGTCCCGCTTGTTCATTTAACGGTTTTTTTGCGGAATTAGCCTCTGCACCTTTTCGGTTTCATTCTGAGCTTCTCCTGGTTTATCGTATACCCCTTCTTCATCTTCTGATGCCAAAGCGTCCTTAACATCTATTTAAATAAACCTTTTTAAATATTCGCCAAATATTTTGTTCATAACATTAGGTGTGTTTTCTAAATAAACATTGATTTGCTGCAAGTTTGATTCGAATGCATCAGCATTACTTTCTTCAGTCGGAAAATCAGATATTCCTTTTATTATTATGCACTCAACATCATTCTTCTTGCAGATATAAGCAATTGCACCCGCTTCTGTATCGGCTATTGTTATGTCATTTTCTTTAAGTTCTAAATAGTCCTTCCACATAACTACGGCTTTATCGGCGGTGGCAATTGTTCCTGTATGAAAATCATTTCCATATTTTGATAAATCAATATCGACTATGAAGGATTGTTTAATAAAAGGCTCAATTTCTTTTACTGTGCAATCATATTGAACAGCTTTATCGGGGACAAAAATATCCAAATTACTGAACTGATCATCTATTCCTGCACATGTTCCAGCAACGATTACTTTGGTTAAATTAAATTTAGAAATCATATACTGATTACCACCAACACCGTTTACCTTTCTTACTCCGGTACTATAAAAAATAAGTTCAGTATCATTCATTGTCCTAGTGAAATACTCGCCATAAGGATAATCGAAACGTTCGTTATCTTTTATGCTAAAGTATTCCAATGTCGCTTCATATTCCCACTTCGTTGCAATACTTATTCCTATCATCGATTCATCACCCTACAAATGAATTTGTCACTACTGTTTGTCTATACACGGTTTGAATTTATTTTTATCACTATCCACCATTATTTGAAAATCAAATAATGAAGCAACTGTCTCAAAAATACTTGTAGAAAGCTGCATGTTCTCAACTATTGAGACTTGTGATAAACTAATATTATCAAAATTTTCCAGCTAATATAAAAGAAAGCAACCATTTTAAAGAAACTCTTGTTAACTTCTAGGTTTTCATCTCTATTTTTATAGTTGCTCGAAAGAAAACGTAAAAGAGGAAACATTCACTTCTAATAAAGTGAATGAGGACACTTCAAGTATATCTGAATATATGCGTATCCTAGAAAGTGAGAAAGGGAATGGTCCAAACAAATGCGTATTTTTCTCCTGATTCTCTATATCTTCTCGTTCATCGCTTCGGTTGCGATTGTCCTTCTAACCCAATGGTTGTCCTACGATGTCAGCGACGGGTATGCTGGAGGCAATGGGAACCCAGGGAGTATGTTCGTGCTGTTGGGCTATCCTTTACTTGCTTTTTTCATTTACGGAACGATTGAGTATTTGATGCGCTTTCTCATAGACAGGGAGAATCGGAAATGGTTCCTTCCGACTCTTGTTTCGGCAGGATTCCTAGCTCTCTGTATTGCTGTTTACACAATTTGGTCAGCTTTTCAGGTTCGCGAACAGCTGGCAAGAGAACTTCCAGAATACAATCCAAGAATAGAAGACATTCCTTTATGGAATTCATATACGAATGACGTTTTCGTAAATTGGCTAACTTTTCTGGCCATGCTACTGTTTTGCTATGTTATAGGTAGTCTCTGGGCAATTAAACGAAGTAAGTGAGTTGCAAGAGGTTTGCCGTTATACAAAATTAAACTGCTCTAAACAATACTGCCGCTTAATCATGAAATAGCAGTGTTTGTTGCTTTACTACAAACACCAGACTCAGAATGGATTATCCTAATACCTTCTATAATAATAAAACCTCATATTGAAACGCCTTCAATACGAAGGCGTTTTTATTGTTTAATCGTCAATGGAATTAAAGACATCCCTTCTCCAACAAAAATTATCGCTATAAGAGATTTTATCTATTCGTTTTTGTGATTTAAAACGAACAGATAAAGATTGAGAATATTTCTTTTTTATTCTAATGTCAACAGCATTGTTTAACATAATTAGTATTTAAGGAGATTCCATATAATCCATTGATATGTAAACCTGGTCTTCTCCTTTGATTCATTTAAAATCGCAATTGATTTAACGATGAACCTATTCCTTCACTTGTTTATTGGACTATTTGAAAAGAGTACTTTTAAAAGTGGAACATCAGAAATTGACTTAGCTTTACAGTGCCTATCCTCTTTAAAAATCCATACTTCTTGCATCTAACGATTAAAGGGAAGAAAAATTAAAATAAATATCAAAAAACACGACTTTTGGTTTTTGTTTACGTCTAACAGTTAAAAACCATAAATTAGGAGGCGAGATTCCTTGACTAACGAGAGAAAAAGCGAAATCACTGAATGGTATGAGCAGCACAGTGATTCGATATTCAGGTATATATTGCTGATGGTCCGTGATCATCAACAGGCGGAGGATTTAACACAAGAGACGTTTATTAAAGCATTCCAGTATTATGACAGCTTTGAACGAAAGGCAAACGGAAAAACCTGGCTTTTTCGCATTGCCCATAATCTTACCATTGATTTTATTCGAAAACAAAAACCCCTAGAACTCTTAAAGGAGCTGGTATTTCTCGGAAAAAACACGAGCACTTTACCTGAAGGAATGGTGGAGATCAGAGAGAACTCAACAGAACTTTACCATGCATTAGGCCAGCTGAAAGGTGCATATCGCGAGGTCATTATCCTGAGGAAAATAAGGGAGTTCAGTATACAAGAAACCGGAGAAATTTTAAATTGGTCCCAAAGTAAAGTGAAAAACACCCTTTCCCGTGCCCTTTCCGCATTGGAAAAACAATTAAACAAGGAGGGAATTATCCATGAAAAAAACTGACGGCACTTATACGGCATTAGACAATCAGTTGAAACAATTGGATCAGGATATCATTTGGAACCAGAAACACAAAGCAAAGCTGCACTCCCGGATTTTATCGAACCTGGATAAGCAGGAATCCAAAATCCGATTTTTCAATGGCTTTAAATTCACCTCCAGTTTAGTGCTGTGCTCAATTCTTTTAGTAGCCGGAGTTCTGTTCCTTTCACAAAATATCCTTCAAGAAGAGGGTGGTTTGACGACAGGAACAAGGACTAGCTCAGATGAAGGACCTGCCTCGGTAGGAAGTGAGGAGGCAGGTGTCGCAAAAAGCAAAGAAACCATTCAAGCTGTCATTGAAGAAGAATTCAATGGGCCAGACGAGACGTATAGAGAATTATGGGAAGCCGCTATGGAAGCTCAAAACAAGGCAACAACTCAAGAAGAGTTTGATGCGTTACAAGAAACGCCCGTATGGCAAAATTATTTGAACTACATGGCTGATATGTATGCTTCTTATTTCACAGAGAATGGCTATGACAATTTTTTAAATGCCACACCAGCTTTTATGTACAGTGGTTTTGATGGCGAATATGAACTGGCAGCGTCGGATATAAAGATCAGCCAGAACGAACACAATCCGAAAATGTATCAGTTTACTTTCCAAGTGGAATATAAAAACGCCAATGGAGAAGTCCAACCGTATTCTTTCGAAGGTGAAGCCATTGCCTCAGAAGAAGGAAAAATTGAGAAGCTGCAATTCCTGGATAAGGATGACTTGCTTACAGAGATGAATGAAGATATTTATTGACGCTGCCTTTGGGCAGCGTTTTTCTGATTGGTTGCATTCAAATGCTTTAAATCCTTTTCAAGCTGTTCGTAAAAGGATTCGTTTACGAACAAAGACATAAAAAATACCGCTCATACAACACAAAAAAGGCCAGAACCGAAATCGGTTCTGGCCTTCTGTATGCCCAGCGACGTCCTACTCTCACAGGGGGAGACCCCCAACTACCATCGGCGCAAAAGAGCTTAACTTCCGTGTTCGGGATGGGAACGGGTGTGGCCTCTTTGCCATCATCACTGGACTCTTTTTCAG
>NZ_VOHC01000008.1 GCF_007859275.1 Planomicrobium sp. CPCC 101079
CGGTTTCCTGGTTCGGATTCGACGATCCACGCGTCCGCACGACTTCCCTTCACTTCTACAAAAAAAGAGTAGCACAAACCATGGCCATGGTTTGTGCTACTCATGTTAGTATGTTTCCGCGGGCACGACCTCAGCCGCTTCCTTCGCTTCGCTCTGTCCAGGGTCTTCGGCTCGCGTCGCTCCGTCGTTGCACTCCGTCACTGCTTCCGCTGGAGTCGCCGCCTTCCGCTCCATTTTATATGAAGCGTTCAAACAGTAGATGAAAACGAAGAAAGGGTCGGAACAAGCGAAGCTGTTCTGCCTGTTATTTCTCTCTTGCCAGGTCGATTTCTTTGAAAGAACCATTCGCTTGCTTTCCGTGTAGCTATGGAGCGAAACAGCGGAGATTCCCGCCGGAAAGCGCTGCTGTTTTGTGGAATAGTAAAGGTGATATGCGTTTTCACTTCAACAATGAATAGAAGTTCCTAAACAAGCTGAAAAGGCCATTCTCATTAGATTTCCTGCAATTCCAGTTTCACTTTTTCAAAAGCCTGCGCCAAATCTTCTATTAAATCGTCAGTATGTTCAAGACCGACGGAAAGCCTTAGCAGCGAGTCACTGATTCCCATCGCACTTCTTTCCTTAGCAGGCACTGCCGCATGTGTCATCGTGGAAGGGTGTTGAATAAGTGTTTCCGCATCTCCTAAACTGACGGCGATTTTTATGAGCGATAGCGCATTCATGAATGCCTGCGCTTCTTTTTTTCCGCCTTCAATTTCAAATGATATTAAGCCTCCCCCTTCGCGCATTTGCTTAACAGCAATCTCATACTGGGGGTGTGTCGGGTCAAAAGGATAAAAAATGTTTTTGACGCTCGGCTCTTTTTGTAAGAATGCCAAGATTTTTTTGGCGTTGGCTACATGCCGATCCATTCGTACGTGCAGCGTCTTTAAACCTCTGATCAAAAGCCACGCATCAAACGGCGACATAATCCCGCCCACATCTTTTTGGACAGTTTTCCGTATACGTTTCATTTCTTCCGCGTCTTTTCCGACCAATACGCCTCCAACAACATCGCCATGGCCATTCAAGTACTTGGTCGCACTGTGCAGAACGAAATCCGCTCCCATGATCAGCGGGTTTTGCAGATACGGCGAGCTGAATGTGTTGTCAACGACTACAGGGATTCCACGCCTAGCGGCTACGGCCGCCACGGCTTCTAAATTGACCAATTCCATCGTCGGGTTGATCGGTGTTTCTACATATATACAGGCTGTATTCGGTTGAATAGCTTGTTCAACTTGTTGTTCCGTTATCATCGAAACCAAACTATGGGTAATGCCGTATTTTTCGTTCATGATTTCCAATAAACCGAAAGTGCAGCCATATATACCCCTTGAACACAAAACATGATCTCCCGCTTTGGTCAAATAAATTAAAATAGCGCTGACAGCGGCCATCCCTGAACCAAAAGCAAGCGCTCCTTTGCCATATTCGATTTCTGTCATGCGTTCTTCTAAGACTCGAACAGTCGGATTGCCTAACCGGGAATAGATATTCCCTTCACTATTTCCCGCGAAGCGGCTTTCCCCTTCTTCTGCATTTGCAAATGAGAATGTCGATGTTTGGTAAAGCGGTGTTGCTAAACTGTCGTGGTGGACTGTGCTGTCATAGCCTTGATGAATGACTGCCGTCTCCATTTTGATGTTTTGCTTTTTCATTTGATACACCCCTTATCAGAAATAGAAAGCGCTTACATTAACTCTCTTTTCATTCTATCGTGAAAAGCCAGAAAAGAAAAGCTGTTCCTTTTCAATCGATTGTTTCCATTGACTTTCTCTATAAAAATCGGTTATACTAATCTTTGTGTAAAATAATCGCAGCAGTTGTATGTGCGGGTTTGTCCATTTTATTCCTTATGAGAAAAGCGAAAGCGTCTGTCAGAGCTAGGCGCTGGAGTCTAGACAATTAAAAGGTGTATCGCGTAACTCTTGGCTGCTGAGCGAAGGTACATGAAAATAAAATGGCTTACAGCATGAATGCATCTGGTTTTTATTTTACTCTAAAAACCAAAAACAGAGGAGGAGACATATATGTCTCGTTATACAGGTCCATCATGGAAACTGTCACGCCGCCTAGGAGTATCTCTTAGCGGAACAGGTAAAGAATTAGAAAAACGCCCTTACGCACCAGGTCAACACGGTGCTAACCAACGCAGAAAAGTTTCTGAATACGGTTTGCAACTTCAAGAAAAACAAAAACTTCGTTTCATGTACGGTGTAAACGAACGCCAATTCAAAACTTTGTTCAACAAAGCTGGTAAAATGCCAGGTAAACACGGTGAAAACTTCATGATCTTGCTTGAAGCTCGCCTTGATAACGTTGTTTATCGTTTAGGTCTTGCGCGCACTCGCCGCCAAGCTCGCCAAATCGTAAACCACGGCCATATCCTTGTTGATGGCAAACGCCTTGACATTCCGTCATACAGCGTAAAACCTGGTCAAACAATCACTTTCCGTGAACGTTCAAACAACTTGGATGTTGTTAACGAAGCGATCGAAGTAAGCAACTTCGTTCCTGAGTACGTTTCTTTCAACGCTGACGCTAAAGAAGGCACTTTCGTGCGCTACCCTGAACGCAGCGAATTGTCTGCTGAAATCAACGAATCATTAATCGTAGAATTCTACTCTCGTTAATAACAAGCCACTTAAAGAAGCCCCGCTTATGCGGAGGCTTCTTTTTTGCTTTGAATGGATTTTTACTTCCCCCTTTTTTCTATGGTAAACTGAGGAAAATAGCGGAGGTGCAAAAATGCGCATTATTTCAATTTGTCCAAGCAATACGGAACTGCTCGCTTTCTTGGGTGCTGACCATATGCTGGTGGCTGTCGACGATTTTTCCGACTGGCCGGAGCGGATTTCCAGCTTGCCGCGTCTTGGCCCTGATTTGTCCATCCGCATGGATGAACTCGAAGCATTAAGCCCTGACTTGGTTTTAGCCTCGCTTAGCGTTCCTGGCATGGAAAAAAACGTGGATGAACTGATCAAACGGAAAATCCCTCATCTCGTTTTAGACCCCCAGTCTTTGGTCGAAATCGGCAATGACCTTTTGGCAGTTGGACATGCGTGCGGCATTGATGCAGCACCGGTCCACGCTGAATATACGGCTGTTATTGAAGAACTCAAAAGCCGTTCGGCTAATGTCTCATACCGCCCTTCCCTTTACTGGGAATGGTGGCCAAAACCGATTTTCACGCCTGGCCGCATTAATTGGCTGACGGAAATCAGTGAAATTGCCGGAGCGCGCAATATTTTTGATGATATTGATTCAGCAAATTTCCAGACCGATTGGGACGAAGTGAAAAAGCGCGACCCTGATTTTATTCTTCTTGCTTGGGTCGGCATCATGACTTCTAAAGTAAAACCTGCACTTGTAAGGAAAAGGCCCGGCTGGAACGAAATGCAAGCATATGAAAACATCCACATTATGGAAGAGGAATTGTATTGCCGGCCTTCCCCCCGCTTGATTAAAGGAGCACTGAAGCTTGGGAAATTGGTTCATCCCGATATGTACGATGATATGGAGTTGCCAAAGTTTATTAAAGAAAAACAACTATAGGAGAAAAGTATGCTCAGAATACTAGCAATCAACAAAGACAATGACCTGCTTATAAACCCACCTTTAGATTCGTTGGAAGACATGAAGTGGTATTGGGCTGATTTCAATATGCCGACAGATGAAGAAACCAGCTTGCTTGGAAGTTACTTTCATTTCCATCCGCTTGCCATAGAAGATTGCATCCACTCGCTCCAACGGCCAAAGCTTGAGCATTATGAAAATCTCAGCTTTCTCGTCTTCCATACTTTAAATCAAAAAACACTTGAAGCTCTTGAAGTGGATTTATTTATAACCGAAAAATTTACGGTGTCTTTCCATTACGAAGACTTGCAGGAAGTCAACTATGTCTGGGATTATTTCCAGCGCTCAACGAGTGCCGACCGGATAAAGCCCGTTGAAGTCGTATACAAAATTATGGATAAAGTGGTCGACGCATTCTTCCCGATTATGGACCAGTTGGAAGACCACTTGCTCGGTATTGAAAATTCCAGCGAAGACCAGTTTGCCGGCAATACGATCATCCAAAAAACATTCGATATCCGGAAAGATCTGCTGAAACTAAGGCAAACTGTTTTGCCTATGCGGGATTTGGTATACCGAATTCTAGAGTCCAAGCGTTTTATCATCCAGGAGCAAAAACGAGCCTATTTTCAGGATATTCACGACCATTTGATCAAACTTAGCCAAATAATTGAATCGAACCGCGAATTGACTTCTGATATTCGCGACAGCTACATATCGATGAACTCTTTTCGAATGAACAATATCATGAAAACGTTGACGGTCATCACGACTATCTTCATGCCGCTCACTTTCTTGGCCGGAATTTACGGAATGAACTTTCAATATATGCCCGAACTTCAATGGGAATCAGGATACTTTGTTGTGCTTGCTGTCATGCTGATCACAGGTATAGGCATGTTTTTCTGGTTCAAGAACAAGGGCTGGTTTGACAGCGAGTAACGCTATCCAAGTTACTGGGCAAACAAACTAACGACTACATTAAAGTAACGATCGCAGGCCGATTGGAGGAAACAAAATGAAAAAACAAGTAGTGGTCATCGGGCTAGGCCGATTTGGCACAAGCGTCTGCAAAGAACTGCATAATTTGGGGCATGAGGTATTAGCCATCGACCAGAATTTCGAGCGCGTAAACGGCTTAACCGATTATTCTTCCCATGCCGTAGTGGCAGATGCCACAGATGAGAAAAGTTTGAAATCTTTAGGAGTGCGCAATTTCGACCATGCCATTGTCGCGATCGGTGATAATCTCCAGTCAAGCGTGCTATGCACCTTGATGCTAAAAGAAATCGGTATGAAAAAGGTCTGGGTAAAAGCGCGCGACTTGCAGCATCAAACCATTCTGGAACGCGTTGGCGCTGACCGGGTCATTCAACCGGAAAACGAAATGGGCATCCGCGTTGCCCATCATATGGATTCCGAAAAACTGATCGACTACATCGATCTGTCAAAAGACTATAGTATTGTTGAATTGGTAGCGACCGAAAAAACGGCCAACAAAAGTTTGAGTCAACTGAATATCAACGCCAAATACGGTTGTACCATCCTCGCCATCAAACGAGGAGAAGACGTGAATATTGTGCCTCTCCCTTCTGATGTTATTAGGATTGGTGATATATTAATCATCATCGGGCATCGTGAAGATTTAAAGCGTTTTGAAGATAAGAGGGTCTAAAGCCGCAATTTCCATCAAAAAAATCCGTCCGCAGAATTTCTGTGGACGGATTTTTGGTTCACTGGAATTGTACCATGTGGTATTTTTTCTTGCCGCGCCGGACAATGGCAAACGTATCTTCTAAACGATCTTTTGCATCTACGACATATTCCAGATCGGTCACTTTTTCACCATTCACTGAGATGGCGCCGTTCGTTACATCTTCCCGTGCCTGTCTTTTTGAAGGGGAAATTCCTGCTTCGACGATTAAGTCGATAATGACTTTTGGTTCTTTCGCCATTTCAACGGAAGGCACATCTTTAAATGCCGCTTTCATTTCGCTGGCAGACAGCGCTTTTAAGTCACCGCTGAACAACGCTTTAGTGATGCGAAGCGCATCATTTAACGCTTCTTCCCCGTGAATCAATTTCGTCATTTCTTCAGCCAATACTTTCTGGGCTTTTCGCAAATGCGGTTCATTCTCGACCGTCACTTGCAGCGCTTCAATTTCTTCGCGGCTGATGAACGTGAAAATTTTCAAGTACTTGATAACGTCCGCATCTGCAGTATTAATCCAGAATTGGTAGAATTCATAAGGCGACGTTTTTTTCGCGTCAAGCCATACTGCCCCGCCAGCAGTTTTTCCGAACTTCGTACCGTCTGCTTTTGTTACAAGCGGAATTGTGATGCCGAAAGCTTTTGTTTCTTCTTCGTGCGTTTTGCGGATAACTTCAAGGCCGGAAGTGATGTTGCCCCACTGATCGGACCCTCCGATTTGTACGCGGCAATTAAAGTTATTGTATAAATGGTTGTAGTCGATCGCTTGAATGAGCGTGTAGGAGAACTCCGTGAATGAAATTCCATTTTCCAGGCGTGAAGCAACCGATTCTTTTGCCAGCATGTAATTGACGGAAATCAATTTCCCGTAATCACGCAAAAATTCGATTACACTCATTTGGCCGATCCAGTCACGGTTGTTGACCATCTGCGCCCCATTTTGGGATTGGAAGTCGAATATCTGCTCCATCTGAACTTTAATTGCTTCGACGTTTTTATCGATTTGATCTGTTGTTTGAAGTTGCCGTTCTTCGTTTCGGCCTGAAGGATCGCCGATCATTCCCGTCGCTCCACCCACCAGTAGAATCGGCTGATGGCCATGCATTTGAAAACGGCGCAATGTCAATAACGGCACAATGTGCCCGATATGCATACTGTCTGCAGTCGGATCAACTCCGCAGTACAGGGAAATCTTTTCTTCATCAAGCAATTTCGCAAGTCCTTCTTCGTCGGTTTGCTGGTATAGTAAACCGCGCCATTTCAAGTCATCGATTAATTCATTTGCCATTTTAGTTCCTCCTCAAGATATAAGCTAAGTAAATGTTAACGTCTAGCCTTCCCCGTCTAGACCGGTAAAAGCGAACAAGAAAACACGAACCCAGCCTGAGAATAAAAAAGCCCCTGCATGAAAGTTCATGCAGGGACGCTAATGCGCGGTACCACCCAGCTTGGAGATATTTTCTCCCAACTCTAAATGTGCCGAACGGGGCACTTCCGTAAACTCCAAGCCTGTAATTCAGCCGCTGCGCTTTGACCGGTTCGCACCATCCACCGGCTCTCTTGACAAAAATCGCACGCCCTACTTCGGACTCTTCAACGTTTTAAATATGAATATAATAAGTAGTTTACTTTATTCTAACATATTGTCAATAACCTTCGTAGCGATTAGGAGAATATGATATAATAAGACAAGATTTTAGGAGGTTGATAACGTGCTCGATCAATTAAAAAACTGGCTCACCAAAGCTGAAGAGTCTTACAATAAATGGTCATCCACCAAGTGGGTTAAACGCTTCAATATAACTACAGGCGTCCTTTGGAATCTGGCCATCTTGCTGGCGATTATATTTGTCGCCAGCGGCGTGTTTGCCGCTTCAGTTGGTGCCGGCTATTTTGCTTCATTAGTCGACGAGGAAAAACTTCGGACCCCTGAAGAAATGCGGGACGAGGTCTACAGCTATGAAGAAACATCGGAACTTTATTTTGCTGGCGAAGTTTACTTTGGAAAGCTTCGCACCGATTTGGAACGTACGGAAACCACATTAGACAAAGTCTCTGAGAATGCGATTAATGCTGTTCTCGCTACGGAAGACGAGTATTTTGAAGAACACAACGGAATTGTGCCAAAAGCGATTTTCCGCGGGTTGTTCCAGGACGTCTCGAATTCTGATAGCCAGACGGGCGGATCCACACTTACCCAGCAGCTCATCAAAAATCAGATTTTGACAAATGAAGTTTCCTATGAACGGAAAGCGAAAGAGATTTTGCTCGCCATGCGATTAGAAAAATTCATGTCCAAAGATGAGATTATGGAAGCATACTTGAATATTATTCCTTACGGCCGAAATTCTGCTGGTACAAATATCGCTGGAATCGAAACGGCTGCGAAAAGTATTTTCAATGTCTCCGCAAGCGAATTGAATTTGCCCCAGGCTGCATATATTGCCGGAATTCCGAAAGCCCCATTCCTTTATACGCCTTACCAAGCACAAGGCGGTGTGTTAAAAAGTGAAGAAGGTCTTCAACCAGGAATCGACCGGATGAAAACGGTGTTGTTCCGTATGAAAGAAACGGAATACATCACAGAAGAAGAATACAACGAAGCACTTGCTTATGATATTACAAAAGATTTCCGTGAAAAAGAACAACGGGCTTACGATAAGTATTATTACGTGACTACCGAACTCGAAAAGCGTGCAACCCGCATCATCATGGATGTATTGGCAGAAAAAGATGGAATCGAGCCAAAAACCCTGGATGAAAACGATAAACTCTATGAAGAATATGCAATCCTGGCTGACCGTGCAGTCCGGTCAAACGGATACCGCATCTATTCGACAATCAACAAGGATTTATACGATGCACAGCAAAAAGCAAAAGACAAATATAAATCTTATGGCACAACGAGAAACGGCACTATCATCAACGCCGATGGCGAAGAAGAAGAAAAAGAATTTCCTGTCCAAGTCGGCAGTATGACAATCGAAAACAAAACAGGCCGCATTTTAAGCTTTATCGGCGGCCGTGACCCAGAAATCGAAAAATTGAACCATGCAACACAAGGGTTCCGTTCAATCGGTTCAACCGTAAAGCCGTTGCTTGTTTACGGTCCAGCAATTGAGTATGGTAAAATCGGTGCCGGCAGCCCGGTAGTTGATGTCAAATTCGAAAAGAACGACAATGGCAGTGTCTGGGCACCGACCAACTTTATCCCGACAAGCGAGCAAGGCATCATGCCGGCACGCGATGCATTGGCTCAATCCCAAAACTTGCCGGCGCTTCGTTTATATGCACAAATCAATGATCAAGTGCCGATCAAGTATATGATGAACTCAGGCTTTTCACGTGTAGAAGAACAAGAAAACTACAATACGTCTGCTGCACTTGGCGGCGGTATCGAAGGTTCTGTAGAAGAAATCACAAATGGATATGCAATGGTTGCCAATGGCGGTAAATTTGTCGACTCGTACATGATTGAAAAGATTGAAGATGACGAAGGCAATGTCATATTTGAACACAAATCAACAGAAAAAGAAGTATTTACGCCACAAACAGCTTATATTTTAACAGACATGCTGCGCGACGTATTTGAAGATGACAGAGGAACAGCAAATCGCGCAAACAGCCTATTAAACTTTAACGCAGATTTCGCCGGCAAAACTGGTACCACGCAACAAACAAGAGATGTCTGGCTTATCGGTTATAACCCGAACATCACAATGGGTGTTTGGCTAGGATACGACAAAGAGAAATATTCATTGGCTGACTTCCCTAATCGCGACTTGCAGCCTTCGGTACGGGTCAATCAATTATGGGCTAGTTTAATGAATACCACTTATGACGTAGAACCAAAATTAGTCGGTGCAAAGAAAACGTTCAAACAGCCGAAAGACGTTGTCACACGCTCTTTCTGTGCGATTTCCGGCCTTGCCCCGAGCGGTTCATGTTCTGGCGATGGCTTAGTCAAATCAGATTTGTTCAATTCAAAAGTTATGGTTCCATCTAAAAAAGATGACAGTTTGACTTCTGGATCTTACACAACCATCAACGGCAGCCGTTATGCTGCACTTGACAGCACACCAAGAGAATTTGTCACTAGCGGAGGCGCTGGTGTATCTCAAGCCTTTGTCGAGCGGATGCTTGCACCGTTCGGAGGCGATGCCAGCAAGTTGTTCCCAGGCAGCTCACGATATGCAAGGGTGGTTGCTGGATCTAATTTCCAAGCAGACGGTGCTGCTCCTTCGGGAGTAAATGCAGCATTAAGCGGCGGCACCATAACTTGGAGCAATTCATCTTCAAATGACGTTGTCGGTTACCGCGTCTACAAAGAAGGCAGCGGCTCTCCTCTCGCTTCCATCTCAGAATCAAGCGAAAACGCGTTTAGCGTTTCCGGAGCGGGCAGCTATTACGTAGTGGCTGTCGATATTACCGGAAAACAATCCGGTAAATCCGATAGCGTAAGCATTGAAGCGAAGAAACCGAAAGCTGAACCGAAAGAGGATGAAGACGAAGAGAAACCGGCAGCAGAGGAAGATACTTCATCAGATGATAAACAAGATGAAGACAAAAAGCCTGCTGACGACGAACAGAAAGATGAAGAGGAAAAACCAGCTGACAATGATAAGAAAGACGAAGATGAAGATGAGCCAGCTGAACCTGAAGAGCCGGAAGAAGAGGAAGACCAACCGGCTGAACCAGCAGAAGGCGAAGACGAACCGAAAGACGAAGAATAAGAAGCGATCCACCAAACCAGTCCGTAGCATGCGGACTGGTTTTTTTGCATAAAAAAGCCTCGACCAAAGAGTCAGGTCGAGACTTTTCATATTAATCTTCCATTGTTGACAAATCGCCTGTCGGCAAATCCAGTTCCCATGCTTTTAACACGCGCCGCATGATTTTACCGCTCCGCGTTTTCGGCAGTTTGTCTTTAAACTCAATCTCTCTTGGCGCTGCGTGTGCCGCAAGCCCCTTCTTCACAAATTGCTGAATATCCTGAATGAGTTCCTCAGATGGATCATAGCCCTCGTTCAATGCGACAAATGCTTTTATGACTTCTCCTCGCACCGGATCCGGTTTTCCGATCACGCCTGCTTCGGCTACTGCAGGGTGCTCTAATAACGTGCTTTCAACTTCGAACGGCCCTACGCGTTCACCTGAAGTCATAATAACGTCATCTACACGGCCTTGGAACCAGAAATAGCCTTCTTCATCCATATAGGCTGAATCACCGGAAACATACCATTCATCATTCATGAAATAAGACTCATATTTTTGGGGGTTGTTCCAAATTTGGCGCATCATGGATGGCCAGCCTTTTTTAATGGCCAAATTTCCCATTTGATTCGGCGGAAGCTCATTGCCTTGGTCATCGACGATTGCCGCTTTTATGCCGGGCACCGGTTTGCCCATCGATCCCGGTTTGATCGTCATGGACGGATAGTTGCAAATCATATGGCCTCCTGTTTCTGTCATCCACCATGTATCGTGGATCCGCTTTTTAAAGACTTGCATGCCCCAGCGGACCACTTCCGGATTCAAAGGCTCTCCAACTGAAAGCACATGGCGAAGCGTCGACAAATCGAACTCTCTCACCAATGAGTCCCCTGCGCCCATCAGCATGCGGAATGCAGTTGGTGCGCTATACCAAACCGTCACGCCGAAATCTTCAATCGCCTTGTACCAGCCTTCGGGAGAAAAGCGGCCTCCTAAAATGACGGTTGTTGTGCCCGTAAGCCATGGAGCAAACACGCCGTACGATGTTCCAGTAACCCACCCTGGATCAGCAGTGCACCAGTAGATGTCCTGCTCATTCAAGTCCAATACCCATTTAGCCGTCTGGTAGTGTTGAACCATCGCATACTGTGCATGGAGCACCCCTTTCGGCTTTCCTGTTGAACCAGAGGTGTAATGCAGCACAAGGCCGTCTTCTTTATCAAGCCACTCAATCTCAAACTGATCGGAACTTGAATTCAAATATTTCTGTACATCAATGATTTTATTGTCTTCTTCAATATTCCCGCCAACCAAGAAAATTGTTTTTAAATTGGGCAGCCGGTCATGCGGGACGCGCGGCAGCAATTCCGGCGTCGTAATGATCGCTTTTGCATCGCTGTCGTCCAAACGGTCGTATATGGCCCCTTCCATAAACGCCTCGAACAACGGGCCGACGATCAGCCCCATTTTCAACGCGCCAAACATCATAAAATACAGTTCTGGCGATCTTGGCATGAAAATGAATATCCGGTCCCCTTTTTCTAAATTAGAATGCGCTTTCAATAAATTCGCCGCTCGGTTCGTCATCCGTTTCATTTCATAAAAGGTATAAGACTCGCTTCTTCCTTGGTCTTTATAATAGAGCGCAACTTTGTTCTTTCGATCAGAATCTGCGTGGCGATCGATTGCTTCATATGCCATATTAACTTTTCCGGTCTCATGCCAGCTGAATTCTTTTTCAGCATCAGACCAATCAAAGTTTGCAGCAGTTTCTTCATAATTATGTAATAGATAGTTCCCTTGTGCCGCCGGTATCGCTTCCACTTTCATTCTAATCATCCTTTCATGTCGATTCTCTTATATTCTACAACATTCTGACAATTGAATGCCAATTATTTTAATTTTTTAGAAAAGACACGCTCTTCTCCGACGATAGTCCCCAATTCCCTCCAGTTCATGTATAATAAAGCTAATTGCATCCAATAGGCGGTGAAAAAATGAACCATCAGAAAACGTATAATGTCTTGGAGTTAAAAACAAAGCATGGCCCTATCGTAATTGAAGGACCCATTCCTTCGCATGAATTAAAAGAGCTTGATTTTCATGAAGATCTAGTCGCTTTCCGTCCGCCCGAACAACAGCATAAAGCAATTATCGGAATTGCCGACTTGCCAGAAGGGCGCATTATCATAGCCCGAGACCAAAATACGATCGTAGGATATGTCACGTATTTATATCCGGATCCACTTGAACGATGGTCACAAGGAAAAATGGAAAATTTGATCGAACTCGGTGCCATAGAAGTTATTCCTAAATTTAGGGGTAGTGGAGTCGGAAAGGCACTTTTAAGAGTTTCGATGATGGATGATGCGCTAGAAGATTTTATCGTCATTACTACAGAATATTACTGGCATTGGGATTTAAACGGAACCGGCTTAAATGTCTGGGAATACCGGAAAGTCATGGAGAAAATGATGCAGGCTGGCGGCCTGGAGTATTATGCCACTGATGATCCGGAAATCAGTTCACATCCAGCCAACTGCTTAATGGCGAAAATCGGTAGCCGCGTCGATCCCGAATCGATCCAAAAATTTGATCAATTGCGTTTTATGAATCGCTACATGTACTAAATCTGAGGGGTGTAAGTATGTTAGTTGAAGAAATCATGAAAACCAATATTCATTTGCTTCGGCCTGATCAAACTGTTAAGGAAGCTGTTCTTTTATTTGAAGAAAAACACATTCGCCATGCACCGATTGTAGAAGACGGGAAATTAGTTGGGGTTTTATCGGATCGCGATCTGAAAGATGCTTTGCCATCGCGCTTTGCAACCTCCCCGCCGCCTGAAAGATATGAAAAGAAAATTGAGAGCATCATGACAAAAAATCCTGTTACTGCCCATCCTATGGATTTTGTCGAAGAAATCGCTTTGGTTTTCTACGAGCAGCAAATTGGCTGTCTTCCGGTGATAAGCGGAGAAAAACTTGTCGGATTTTTAACAGAAACTGATCTCTTGTACAAATATATCGAACTGACTGGCGCGCACCAACCCGGTTCTCAGATTGAGATAAAAGTGCCGAATCGTTCTGGTGTGTTATACGAAGTTTCAAAAGTCTTCTATGAAAAACATATTAATGTTCTTAGCGTCTTGGTTTACCCGGACAAACAGAATTCCAGCAATAAAGTCTTGGTGTTCCGTGTCCAGACAATGAATCCATTAGCTGTGATTAACGACTTACGTAAAGAAGGTTTCGATGTTTTATGGCCAAACATACCCAAAACGAACCAATGAGACATGCCGTCTTTGTCTATTCAGAAGATCAATTAGGCTACAAGTTTTCAGAGACGCATCCGTTTAACCAGAAGAGACTCATTTTAACCATTGATTTGCTCAACCAAATGAATGCGCTTTCAACGGATGCTATCGTTCCAGCACGTATAGCTACTGATGAAGAGTTGTTGCTTGCTCACGATCAGCGTTATATCGACATTGTCAAAAAAGCAAGCCATGGAGAAATCACGCCGGAAGCAGGAGAAAGTTACGGCATCGGTACAGAAGATACGCCTATATTTGAAAATATGCACGAAGCCAGCGCCCGTTTGGTGGGAGGCACGCTGACAGCTGTCGATTATGTCATGGAAGGAAAAGCACAGCATGCGCTTAATCTTGGCGGCGGACTTCATCATGGCTTTCGCGGGAAAGCATCTGGCTTTTGCATTTACAACGACAGCTCAGTAGCCATTAATTACATCAGGGAAAAATACGGGGCCCGCGTCCTCTACATCGACACGGATGCACACCACGGAGATGGCGTTCAGTGGTGCTTTTACGAAGACCCAGATGTTTGCACTGTTTCTATCCACGAAACCGGCCGCTACCTGTTTCCAGGCACAGGAAGCATCAGTGAGCGCGGCAGCGGCCAAGGTTACGGGACAAGCTTCAACTTTCCGATAGATGCCTTTACGGAAGATGAATCGTTTCTGGAAGTCTACCGCACTTCCATGAAAGAAATTATGGAATTTTTTAAACCCGATGTTATCCTGAGCCAAAATGGAGCGGATGCCCATTACCTAGATCCGCTGACGCATTTATACGGCACTATGAACATTTACCGGGAGATACCCAAAATAGCCCACGAACTCGCCCACGAATACTGCGAAGGCCGCTGGATTGCGGTTGGAGGCGGTGGCTACGATATCTGGCGCGTCGTGCCGAGAGCTTGGTCTCTTCTATGGATGGAAATGAACAACATTCCCCTTCCTGAAGGGAAACTGCCGGAAAGCTGGCTGTCCAAGTGGCAGCCCGAATCCCCCGTCAGATTAATCGACACATGGCATGATCCAGAGAATATGTATGAAGCCATTCCACGGAAAGAAGAAATCACGGATAAAAACCAGCAAATGCTTAATAAAGCGTTGTACATGATTCGAAATACATGAAAAAGCTCCCTTTGCGGGAGCTTTTTAGTCGTTGTTTTTAGTAGATTGGCGTTCTTCTATGCGATATGGAAGTATCACTTGGTTCTCTTCAATTTCTTCTTTGTTCATGTATTTCGTTAGTAAACGCATGGATACAGCTCCGATATCGTATAAGGGGAATGCGATAGAGGTAAGCATAGGTCGCGCCATGCGAGCTAATTTTGAATTTTCGTAACTGACGATTTCCACTTCTTCCGGTATTCTTTTCCCGATTTCTTCCACTCCGTGTATAACTCCGACGGACATTTCATCATTGCTGACAAAATAAGCTGTCGGATCTAACGGTTTCAATGTTTCAACAGCCTCCAGGCCTTCTTCATACGAATTGTCGCATTCGACAACCAGCTGCTCTTCAAATTCGATCCCCGCGTCCAACAAAGCTTGTCTATAAGCTTTAAGCTTATAGTCTTTGTTGACCTTAGACGTCATAGGGCCTGAAATAAACGCAATTTTCTTATGTCCATTATCAATCAATTTCTTTACAGCTTCATAAGCCGCTCCATAATAATCAATATTGACTGACGCGATGGTGGCCGACTCGTCGATAGATCCCGCCAAAACGATCGGAGAGGATGAGCGCCCCATTTCATGCAGAAGTTCTGGCGTGATATCGCCGCTCATGAAAACAATTCCATCCACTTGTTTCCCAAGCATTGTTTCCAATAATTGAAGTTCTTTGTTTTGATTTTGGTCTGAATTCGACAAAATGATATTGTATCGGTACATCGTAGCGATATCTTCAATACCACGCGCAAGTTCGGCATACATACTATTGGAAATATCAGGGATGATTACACCAACCGTTGTGGTTTTTTTACTGGCAAGCCCTCTTGCTACTGCATTAGGACGATAGCCTAATTCTTCTATAACTTTCAACACTTTTTTTCGTGTGGCAGGCTTTACATTTTGATTTCCATTTACCACCCGTGAAACGGTAGCCATGGAAACATTCGCTTCTCTTGCCACATCATAAATTGTAACCGTCATTGTACGCCTCCTTTCAATTGCTCTTTTAATCATACGATAGAAACTTTCATGTTATCAACTAAAAAAGAAAAGCCGGGTAATTTCCCGGCTCTTCGGTCTTAAGCTTTCAATTCGTATTGCTTCATGAACTTCATTAAAGCATCGTAGTATTCGTCAAATTGTGGTATATTCATTTGCTGTTGGGCATCCGATAATGCTACTGCAGGATCTGGATGTACTTCAGCCATAACTCCGTCTGCGCCTATTGCGATAGCAGCTTTTGCTGTAGGCAACAATAAGTCACGGCGGCCAGTAGAATGAGTAACATCCACAAATACTGGAAGGTGTGTTTCTTGTTTCAAAATTGGCACTGCGGAAATATCAAGTGTGTTTCTTGTCGCTTTTTCATATGTGCGGATTCCGCGTTCACATAAGATAATTTGGCTATTGCCGTTTGCGATGATGTATTCCGCCGCATTGATGAACTCATCGATTGTTGCGGACAATCCTCTTTTCAAAAGAACCGGTTTGTTGATCGAACCAACTGCTTTTAAGAGTTCAAAGTTTTGCATATTGCGTGCTCCAACTTGAACAACGTCCACGTAATCCAGTGCCGCTTCCAAATGATGCGGTGTCACAATCTCAGATACGACGGCCAAGTTGTTTTCATCGGCGGCTTTTTTCAACATTTTTAAGCCCTCAAGTCCAAGTCCTTGGAAATCGTATGGAGAAGTACGGGGTTTGTATGCTCCACCGCGAATCATCCGAAGCCCTTTGCCACCAATCGCCTCGGCCACTTTTGAAACTTGCTCTTGTGACTCTACTGCACAAGGTCCGAAAATAAAGGATGGAGTTCCATCGCCGATTTTTTCACCATTGACTGTAACGATGGTATCTTCAGCTTTTTTCTTACGAGAAACCAACAAAGCTTTACGGTGATCTTCTTCCTGCATATCAAGAGCTGATTTGAAAATCTCTTTGAATATATGATCAACCGTTTTTTGGTCTAGTGGCCCATTATTGTTATCTTTCAACAAATTCAACATATGGCGTTCACGCATTGGATCGTATTTGTCAATCCCTTGCTTTTCCTTCAATTTCCCAATATCCTGCACGATAGAAGCCCTCTCATTTATAAGAGATAAAATTTGAAGGTTCACTGCGTCGACTTTTTCTCTTAGCTGCTCTAAATCTAAATGGCTCATTCTCCAACTTCTCCTTTCGCAAATCACCTTACTTAGTGACTCATCTTAACATAATAAAACTATTATATGCAAAGTATTCGGGAAAGTCACGAAATATTTTAGCGCTTCAACGCGCGAAAGTGTTTTTGCATAGAAAAACCGGAGCATTCAAGCTCCGGTTTTTTATTAAGCAAGAAATTCTGTCATTGCCTTGCTTTTGATTTTGTTATGAGATTCATGCCAATCAACCACTTGATTTGAAAAGTGGAACAGTTGAGGCGATTCGTGTTTGATTTGTGTAATCTCCTCAATTGCATTTGAAAGTTCACGATCTTCTTGTACCACTAAAAATAGAAATAGTTGGTTGGGGTGCAAAGAACAATATTCATTGTATTCATTCCAAGCAGCTGCCGATACCGGACATGTATTGCTGTGTTTAAACAACCAATAATGCAGTGTACCTGAAGTAGCTTGTTTTATATCATCTAAATGTTGAACACGCACTAAATTTTTCATGAAACCCGCTCCCAAGATATTTCGTATTATTTGTTTTTGTTGCTCGAGTTATTGGATTTGTTCGAGTTGTTCGAGTTGTTCCAACGCCCTGAACTGTTTGAGTTTGATGATTTGTTCGAGTTGTTGGAAGTTGAATTAGAACCAGATCCTTTATTGTTCGAAGTTCCGCCGGTACCTGCAGATCCCGCTGAGCTTGACGAATTTTTAGAATCTGTAGAACCTACTGTACCGGTAGTTCCTGAAGCTTTGGTTCCAGAAGTGCCTGTAGATCCAGAAGTATTGGCTGAACCTGATTTGCTTTCTTCTTTCACTTCTTCAACAGCTTCTCTCAATGCATCTGCAGTGGATGTAAAGTTTTCTTGACCGCCTGTTGTGGTAGTCGAATCGCTTTGGTTGTGGACAGTATCCAGCATTTCGATTGACTCTTCCCCTTCAGAAGAAGCAGTACCATCGTCCATTGGCGATTTGCCGCCTTTTAAATTCTTGACCTTATCCACCACTTTTGAAGATTGCTCTTTCACTTGTTGCGTTAGGCCGCCTGATTTTCCTTTTACTGAATCTGTGTAGCCGGAAGTTTTTTCTTTAAGCGTAGACGCGTGGGTGTTCAAATCCGTCCGGAAGTCCTTGCCGGATTTAGGCGCCAAGAATAAAGCAGCGGCCGCTCCGATAAGCCCGCCAACAATTACTCCAGTAAGAAAGCCTTTTGAAGCTTGTTCCTCTTCATAATCATAAAGGTCATCATAGCGGTTTGACATGCCATATGACTGAGGCACGTATTCACTTTGTTCAAAAGCACCGCCATTTTGTGAATAATAGGTGTTGTTATAAGCCGCATCGTTAGGATTCGAATTTTGTTGATTGTCGCGAGAACCTTGGTTGTTTTGATTATTGTTGTAGTTTTGAGTCATAATCTGTTCCTCCAGTATTATAGGATTTCTTAAGCTCGTTCATTGTGAGGCAATTGTTTTTGCCCTGGAACCGGTTCGTAGGCAGAAGTTGCACGCGCTTCATAAATCTTGCGCTCTTTCCAGCTATCGCGGATTCCCATCAAAACATTGCTCCATTGGACCACTGTCGCGATTTTGTCGCGATTGTCTTCAACTTGTGAGGTGACAGAAGTCGTAATGTGGCGTACGGATGAATTCAAGTCTGTTACTGAATTTCCGACCCCTCTCACTGCATCCACAACTGTATTCAGTTTTTGTGATTTGTCTTGGATGTCTTCAGCTAATTCATTTGTTTTGTGTAGCAGGTTGGTAGTTTCCAATGTAACCCCCTGCAATTGATTTTCAAGACCTGCAACAGTTCCTGAAACTTCTTTTAATGTGTTTTTTAGCGAGTTTAATGTCATTGCCAACGCTACGCACAACACCAAAAACCCTACTGCAGCCACGATAGCGGCTATGTAAAGCAGTATTCTCCAATCCATGCTGTTTCCTCCTTTTTAACTCAACGTTATATTGTTTTCTACCCCTACTGAAGTACGACTAAACCAACCCCCTTTACATTTATTCCACACAGGCTTGTGAATTCCTGCCTAAATGGAAAAACAGTTTAACCCGAAAGTTAAACTGTTTCCTCTGTTTGAATTAAGTTTTCAAAAGCTTCTTGGAATTTTGTGACGTCCCCGGCCCCCATGAACAAAAACACTGCATTGCCGTGTTCAAGCAACGTGCCGACTCCGTCTTCTTTTAAAACATGGCTGCCTTCAATTCTTCCGGCTAAATCTTCAATCGTCAGCACTCCTGCTTTTTCGCGCGCAGAGCCGAAGATATCACATAGATAAATATGGTTCGCTTCCGCTAAGCTATCTGCAAATTCCTGCAGGAACGTCTGAGTCCGTGAAAATGTATGCGGCTGAAAAATAGCCACGAGTTCTCGGTCCGGATATTTTTGGCGCGCAGACTGCAGGGTTGCGCGGATTTCAGTCGGATGATGCGCATAATCGTCGATTAAGATGCGTCCCCCGATTTCGGTTTGTGTAAAGCGGCGGTTCACGCCTCCATAGCTTGTAAACTGCTGCTGGATAATCTCTGCCGGAATATTTTCGTAATGGCAAAGAGAAATCACCGCAAGGGCATTTAAAATCGTGTGGTCGCCAAACATCGGGATGGTGAACGTATGGAAAAATTCATCGCGGATCACTACATCAAACGTAGTCCCGGAAGTTGTTTTAACGATATTTTGCGCTTGAAAATCATTTTCTTCCCCAAGTCCGTAATAAACAACTGGAATCGGCGCCTGGATCTTTTGCAAATGCTCATCATCACCGCAAGCAATAATGCATTTTTTCACCTGCTGGGCCATTTCTTCGAATGCCTTGAAAACATCGTCGATGCCGCTAAAATAATCCGGATGGTCAAAATCGATATTGGTCATGATCGCATAATCCGGGTGATAAGCCAAAAAGTGGCGACGGTATTCGCAAGCTTCCAATACGAAGAAATGAGAATCCTCTTTGCCGTAGCCAGTGCCGTCTCCAATAAGGTAAGAAACCGGCTTGTAGCCGTTCAGGACATGCGCCATCAAACCTGTTGTAGAAGTTTTGCCATGCGCCCCTGTAATGGCCACTGAAACATATTGTTTCATCAAATCACCTAAGAACGTATGGTAACGGATGATCGTCGCCCCTAGCTCTTTTGCTTTAACAAGTTCCGGATGGTTGTCGTTAAAGGCATTGCCGGCTACGATGGTCATATTCTCTTCAATATTGCCGGGATCAAAAGGCAAGATGGTGATGCCTCTTTCGCGAAGCCGGTCTTCTGTGAAAAAGTGCTGGTCTATATCAGACCCCTGTACCTGCTGGCCCATGTCGTGCATGATTTGCGCAAGCGGGCTCATACCGGCACCTTTAATGCCTGTAAAATGTAAGACTGTCATATATTTGGACCTCCTGTGGGAGCTGAAAATTAGTCTACAAAACCTGGTGAAAGGTATTTATAGCTGGTTTATATCGATACTAATTCTGTAAATTATATCATATTTTTATGCCATTCTAAAATAACCGATATTTTTTATAATTGAGTCTTCAGAGAAAGCTTATTGAAAAACTTCCTCCACGTCATCGGCAGTGATCAAAACAGACCGCGCCTTGCTGCCGTTCTGTTCCGATATAAAGCCTTGGTCCTCGAGCAAATCCATTAATCTTGCTGCGCGATTATAGCCAATATGGAACTTCCGCTGCAAAAGCGATGTTGATGCAGTCCCTTGGGCTAAAATGAAGCGGCAAGCTTCCTCGAACAAATCATCTTGCTCTCCTGGAGATTGGTTTCGTTTCATCAACTCTTCTTCTTTAAAGAAGTATTCAGGTTTTCCTTGCGCGCGCACATGCTCTATTACGATTTCAATTTCTTCATCTGTCACGAAAGTGCCTTGGAGCCGGACCGGAGCCGACATGCCGTTTCCAAGATATAGCATATCTCCCCTGCCAAGAAGCCGTTCAGCGCCCTGGGAATCCAAAATGGTCCGGCTATCAACTTGCGATGATACCGAAAATGCAATTCGCGTCGGGATATTCGATTTGATCAGTCCGGTAATGACATCAACGGATGGCCGCTGTGTCGCAATGACCAAATGGATGCCGCAGGCCCGCGCTTTTTGCGCAATTCGGCAAATGGCATCTTCAACATCAGAAGGCGACATCATCATCAAATCGGCCAATTCATCGATAATTATCAAAATATAAGGCAAATGCTGTGCATGATCGCCTTTATCTTTCACCATTTTATTGTAGCGGCTGATGTCCCTTACGCCGACATGAGCGAACAACTGGTAGCGCCGTTCCATTTCTTCGACAGCCCACTTTAATGAAGCAGTGGCCGCCTTCACATCCGTGATGACTGGGCTGACCAAATGCGGGATGTGGTTGTACGGAGCCAATTCCACCATTTTCGGATCGATCAACAATAATTTTAAATCTCTTGGAGAAGATTTATACAATAAACTAACTAAAAGAGAATTGATGCAGACGCTTTTGCCGGAACCAGTCGCTCCGGCTATCAACCCGTGCGGCATTTTGCGCAAATCGAGCGTTACAGGCTTACCAGTCAAATCCAGTCCAAGCGCAGCTTCCATCGGAGAATCGGAATCCCTGAAAACTGGACTGTCGATGATTTCGGAAATTCGTACTGCACGCGATGTCCGGTTCGGAATTTCGATGCCGATGGAGCTTTTTCCAGGAATCGGGGCTTGGATGCGTATGTCTTTCGCTGCGAGAGCCAGTTTCAAATCGTCTGCCAAGTTGCGGATTTTGCTGACCTTTACTCCCTGCGCTACCGTCAGTTCGAACTGCGTGACTGCCGGTCCTTGGACGATGCTCAAAATTGAGGCCTGGATCTGGAAATGGGAAAGCGCTTCTACTAACCGTTCGCCTTGTTCTTCCATCCAATTATCATCTTTTCGGTCATCTTCCGGCGCTAATAAAAAGTCGTTTTCCGGGTGCAAATAAGCCGCTGGTTTTTCTTCGGCTTTTTCAACAGAAGATATATTTTCTGGCGGCAGACTTTCTGCAGCCGGCTTTATCTTTTCTGCTGCAGCTTGGGCTGCTTTTGCCGGTTCTTCCACTTCCGGTTCAACGGTTTTTTTTTCTGCCTGTTTCTGCTCTACCGGCTTGGGCATAGCTGGCCGCACGGCTTTTTTCATCCGCTCTTTGTCTGACTTCAACATCAAGACATTAAATGGCACGGTTTTCTCCCGTTTCTTTTCCTGGGTTGGCTCCGCTTTTTCAGGTTCAGCCATTGATTCTTGTGTCACCATATGTACTGCTTGTCCAGCTTCTTTTGTTTGTTCAATTTGTTCTTTAACAGGTTCTGGCTCCATAGCCGATTTTTCTTGATCAGCAAACTCTTGCACTAAAACTGGCTCTTCTTGTACATCCGGCTTTTGTGCTGAATCTGGATATTTCTGATCAACAAGGTCTTCTGCTGGAGATGGTTCTTCTTGCACGATCAGATTCTGCGCTTCTAACGGTGTTTCTTCCACAGCTGGTTCTTGTTCTGCTGCCGATGCTGCTTGCATCACTGGCTCCTGCACAACTGTTGGTTCCTCGGAATCAGCAGGTTGGTGGGCCAAGACAGATGCATTCGCTTCAGCCGGTGTTTCTTCCGTAACCGGATCCTTGGCGCCTGATAATTTTTTCTCCGCTTCTTCCTGCTTATTAAGCGGACTTCTTAGCGCCATTGGCTCAGGCAGCTGTTTTGGCTTGAAATGGATTTCTTTCCGTTCAAGCAAGTTTTCAATCGGTGCCGGCCGCGATTCATCAAAACCGTAAACAGGAGAAGGAACTCTTGTCGGTTCAAATGGGCGTGTTTTATTGATAGGTTTTGGCACGGATTTTTGCGTTCTGTTGGCAGGCGGAACGATTCTATTGCCGGTCGAAGGTGTTATAGGTTTGCGCGCTGGCGAGACTGCTGGTCTTCGAATCGGCGGCTCAAACGGCGGTGGAGTCTCCTTCTTTATCGAAGGGTCCACTTTCACTAAAGTAGCATCCCGTTTTAAAAACACCTCTTTTTCATCATCCGGAATGAGTGGAAAACGAAAAGGAGTGGGTTCAATAGGGGCAGACGGTGCTTGTTCCCATTGCACTTCCTCATTTTCCTCTGATCTATCACTTGAAAACATGCGAGTCCAAATATTTTTAACCCAGCCCATAATGCGTCACGCCTTTACTTCAAATGGTGCACCGATTTCTGCATCTGCAGACAGCACAAGTATTCCTTTTTCTTGTGGTGCATCCGGCAACGCCAATTCTTTGGCAGAACAAATCATGCCGCTTGAAGCAACACCGCGCAGTTCTGCATCTCGGATCAACATTCCAGAAGGCATGATTGCGCCAACTTTCGCTACCACTACTTTTTGCCCCTGCTCGACATTTGGCGCCCCGCAAACAATCTGCAAAGTTTCCGTTCCAACAGCCACTTGGCAAACACTCAATTTGTCGGCATTCGGGTGCTTTTCTTTCGCTTCTACGTAGCCAATGACAAATTTGGGTGACAAATCAACTTCTAATGTATAGTTGATATCATTTTTCTCTAAAGCGTTTTGCAAAGCTGTCACTAATTCTTCCGACAAATCCACTGCTTGGGTTTCGGGAAAATCGATATAGGAAGACGCATTAAATAAATTAAAGCCGGCGATTTGATCTGCCTCGTCTTTAATGAGGGTGACATCCCCTGAAATTTGCGTCTTGATTTCTTCTGGCTTTTCCATTTGCAATTGAACCAGCAATACATCGCCGATTCCGTTTCTATTGTAGAAAACATTCATTTTTTATCGTTCTCCTTAGTCGGTCTATTTTTTGCCATGATGAAGATCGGTTCCAATACATCTTTGTCATAGACAAACGACAAAGATGTAATGGGCACTTTGCCGTTTGTGAAAAAGTGCATAGCCATTTGCGCTAGTACATCATACCCGGTTTCATTGCGGATATCGCCGATGATCAGTACATCCTGATGAGGCACGGACACCGTCATATCCCCCGCTATTTTTGTTTTCATGTCTTTTAGGAAAGCTTCATTCAAGATGCGTGAAGCATCGTACCCGTCATTTTCATTTAAAAAGTAAAAAATATTGCCTGCGACGTGGTCTTCTTTCAACTTGGTGGTCAGCTTTTTCACTTGGAATTTTGCGATTTCCTTGAGCTGGTCTTCTGTCAGACTTAATGAATTTAACACATTTTCATCAATTAAGCGATAGGTAGTGCCAGCATCCAAAGCAAAATACACGCGGGTTTCCGCTGTATGTTCCATCGTGATAAACTTATGGCCTTCTTTGGATTCAAGAGGAAACGAAGTCGAACGGATGACCGGATAAATATGTTCTGAAGACCCGAGCTGTCCTTCGGCTTCTTTTTCCATGGCGTTGAACGTTTCTGTGATGGTATAGACAATTTCCTCAATAGCCGCATCGCCTTTCGCCTGGTAGCGATTGATCACTTGCGGAAGCGACAAGGACATGCCTTTTTGCAATGCTGCATGGCGAATATGCACCATGTCTTTTTCACGGTCAAAGCGCCATTCCAGTTGGCGGCTCGGCATCCGTTCTCTTAAGAGATTCACTAGCTCTGTTGATTTCATAGACGTTCATCCTTTCAAAAATAAACGGCTCAGCCTAAAAGGCGAACCGTCTTTTTTATTATTTCGGCAAATTGGCCAGAAATGATTCGATTTCTTCTTGCGTCTTCCGGTCTTTGCTGACAAAACGCCCCGCTTCTTCGCCATTGTTGAACGCTAGAAAACTCGGAATTCCATATATATCTTTTTCAATGCATAAATCGATAAATTCATCGCGGTCCACCGAAACAAACTCGTATTCTTTGAAGGACTTTTCCACCTCAGGCATGACCGGATCGATCACCCGGCAATCCGGGCACCATCCTGCAGTAAACATGAAGACCACCGGTTTTTGCTCAGTTAAATCGTGAAACTCGTCCACTGATTGTAATCGTCTCATCTTTATTTCAACTCCTATTCTTCAATATTGATGGAACGGACGGTTTTCATCATCCAATCCATGTTGTCGGCAATGGCGCTCTCTTCAGAAATAGTCGTCATCTTTACGCCGCCCATACTTTCCACAACCTCATAACGGTCTTCGGCAATCATCCGGACCGTGGTGAAACCGAATCGGCCATTTTGTTCAAATGTTTCATCCACCAGCCACTGCTGATCGGGATTCGCTTTTTGAAGATCGTAAAAAAATTTGCTGTCGCTTGCTTCGTTCGGGTTTATAAACAATACAAAAGAATCGCTGCCTTTTGTAATGATAACGTTATTATTATCGGAAGGTTTTTCAATTGTATAGCCGCCGGGAAGATACAGCTCCCTGTCATCGGCACGCTCGTTGGTGTCCATCGGTTCTTGTTCAAATGCCTCGCGCGCATGCGCTAAGCCATCAGCCGCCCGTTCTTCCGGCGTGGCCATACAGCCAGCCAACATGGCAGCTGCAAAAAGAACCAGCCCAATCAATCTTTTTCGAGGCACATTAATTCCTCCTTAGCTTTGCATGTTCTTATTTTAAAGGTGTTTGGAAGCACATGCAACTGAATCGCCGCTGAGTAAATATTGCCCGACCAAAAGTTTGACAATGTGCTGGAACATTTCATCGCGGTTGACAAGCCCGGCAGTCAAAATTCCGACAGCGCCTTTATGTTTACGTGTACCGCTTTCTTGCACATAACTATCCATAACGGGTCCCAATTCCTCTCCCTTTTTCAAAGAAGCAGCAATGCTTTTCGGCAGTGGAATTTGTGCACCGGCTGCTGTAAACAGCAAGCCTTCTTTTGAACACAATGCTCCCCAATTGCATAAATACATAACCCCTTCTAATTCATAAACGCCGCCTTCAAGCCCGATGGCAAATTCTTGTCCGGCATTTAGCGCTCGCTTTGCCCGGTTGATTGCGCCGAGCCGGGTTTCTTCCAGAGAAAAAGGCTGGGCCGGCACGCCGGAATCCGTTTCTGTCGGCTGCAAGTCGAATACCAGGTTCAATTCGCTTAATACGGCGGCAACGGCATTGATCTTTGCAGGATTTTTTGAAGCGATATTTACTTGGATTTTGGTCATCTGATTCCATTCCTTTCAAATTCGATTAGGGATGAGAGCAAAAAAAAGAGCCCGAAGGCACTTTTTTAAACGTTTTGCTTGATGGTTTCGACAGTGGTGCGGTCAGCAGTTTTAACAAGCTGCTTCAGCAGTTCTTTTGCTGCTGCGTAATCATCTGTGTGGACGATTGACGCTGCTGTATGGATATAACGCGAACAGATGCCGATAACAGAGCTTGGCACGCCGCGGTTTGACATATGGACACGGCCTGCATCAGTGCCGCCTTGGGACACAAAAAACTGATGCGGAATTTTATGGGTGGCGGCTGTATCCAAAATAAACTCGCGCATGCCCCGATGCGTAACCATGCTCTTATCGAGAATGCGGACCAATGTGCCTTGGCCAAGTTGGCCAAATTCATTTTTGTTGCCGGTTGCATCATTTGCAGGACTCGCATCAAGGGCAAAGAACATATCGGGATCGATCATATTCGCTGCGGTTTGGGCGCCGCGCAAACCGACTTCCTCCATTACCGTAGCTCCCGAAAACAACTGATTCGGCAAAACTTCGCCATTCAATTCTTTTAGCAGTTCAATTGCCAACCCACAGCCGTAACGGTTATCCCATGCTTTAGCCATGATTTTTTTCTCGTTTGCCATCGGTGTAAACGGGCTGAAAGGAACAATTTGCTGGCCAGGCCGAATGCCGATCGCAATTGCATCGTCTTTATTGTCAGCGCCGATATCGATCAACATGTTTTTGATCTCCATCGGTTTTTTGCGCATTTCTTCACTCAATAAGTGAGGCGGAACGGAACCAATCACGCCAGGAATGATTTTATCGCCCGCGATGACTTCCACACGTGTTGCCAGCATGACCTGATTCCACCAGCCGCCAAGCGGCTGAAAGCGGAGAAGGCCATTGTCGGTTATGGAAGATACCATAAACCCGACTTCATCCATATGGCCGGCAACCATGATGCGCGGACCATCTTCTTTGCCGTGTTTGACGCCGAAAATACTGCCTAATTTGTCTTGAATAATTTCATCTGAATATTTGCCGAGTTCTTGTTTCATAAACTTTCTTACTGCATGTTCGTTGCCAGGAGTGCCCGGAAGTTCTGTTAAGGTTTTGAATAAATTGATTGTTTCACTGTTCATACAACTAATTCCTCCTAAATAACTGCCTTCTAATAGTTTAGAGTTTTTTTCAGAGTATTTCCACCTTTATATTTCGACTGGCGAAACGAAAACTTTTGAATGGCACATTATTTCCTTGCACGTTTTAGTTTATGGTACAATTTAGGCAGCACGTATAGGAGGGATTCGAGTGAAAAATCGCGATTTATTGATTGGATTTGCAACAGGGGCCGCTACCGCTTTTTTAGTAAAAGAAGCATACGACCGCAAAGAAAAGCTTTACTCAGCAGATAATGTATTAAAGCAAGTTAAATCTGCCTTCAAAGAAGAAGGACCGATTGACGGTTCCTGGATTTTCATGAAGACCGAACCGTACAAACAACATGCAATAACAACAGAAGTTTATAAGGGCGGCATT
Source organism: Planomicrobium sp. CPCC 101079 (assembly GCF_007859275.1). Taxonomy (GTDB): domain Bacteria; phylum Bacillota; class Bacilli; order Bacillales_A; family Planococcaceae; genus Planococcus. Next base: position 27,288 of record NZ_VOHC01000008.1, read on the forward strand.
ACACGCCACCGTGAAGACGAGCTGGAACAATTCGAATTCCTAGCTGACGCCCATACCGGCGCCGTTTTAGAAGTTAAGAAAGTATAAAAAAGGAACCGTTGCTGTTCTTTTTTTACAAGCCGCCGAAAAGTTTTCGGCGGCTTTTTTATTTTGTTCCTGGCGGAGCATGTTGCTGAATGGAAGACTTATCATAATTCTTTAAAGTATAAAAAGGATATTTTCAACAAACTAAAAAAGAGCCGAATCTCGGCTCTTTTTAAAATTGCACTTCTTTATATTTTACCGATTCCAGAATTTCTTTGCCATCTTGGCTCCATTTTAACAAACGGTAGTAAGCATCGTGGTAAAAGCTGAAATAATAGCCCCCGTCCAATGCTTCTTTCATCAATTTTTCTTTTGCGTAGATCGAATCCATCGGATAATCGTCATATGCCAGCACCCAGAGCGGATTTTGGTGGGCATGTGTCGGCATTATATCTCCCATATGAAGGATCGTTTCCCCGCCGCTTGTTAATTTAATGACACTGTGGCCGTTTGAATGGCCGCCGGTATGAATCATGGTAATGGCATCAAAAAGTATTTTTTCTTTTTCGAATGTCTCGACTTGAGACATAATCGGTTCCCAATTTTCCTTCCAATAGGTATTTTTGGAACGGATATTGGGATTTTGCATCTCTTCCCATTCAACTGAAGAAACATAAATTTTCGCATTTGGAAAACCCGGCACATAAGAATCGCCTTGTTTTTTCGTCAATCCAGCAGCATGGTCGCCGTGCAGATGCGTCATCAACACTGTATCGATATCTTTTGCAGAAAGCCCGAGCTCCGCCAGTGCTTCATCAATTCTGGATTCGGAAGAAACACCCAAATTACGCTTTTGGCGATCGGTTAGTTTCCCCGAACCCAAGCCGCTGTCAATAAGAATATTATGGTCTTGATATTGCACTAAGATCGGATGAGTCGGCAATTCGATCTGATTCCCTTCAGTGACTGGATACCGCTTTGACCAAACAACTTTCGGCACTACCCCAAACATTGTGCCGCCGTCGAGCCAAGTGGTTCCCCCATCCAGCCATGTTAACGCCATGTCGTGAAATTGAAACTTTTCCATCTTCCATCCCCCTGATCATCATTCTGCTTGGAATTGTGCTTCCATCCGGTAAATCGGCTGGCCTTTTTTAGAAAACTTCTCTTCGTATTCGGTCATGATATTCCATTCCGGCTCATTCGCATGCAAATCCAGCGATACATCTTTCAAAAGCATGCCATACTCCGAAATGCTGGTAAGCGAATACTCAAACAAGCCGCGATTGTCGGTCTTAAAGTGAATTTCGCCATTTTCAGGCAGAACTGTCTCATACAACCGCAAAAACGTCTCATGCGTCAAACGGCGCTTTGCATGGCGCGATTTCGGCCATGGATCTGAAAAGTTCAAATACAGGCGGTCTACTTCGCCTTTTTCAAAATATGATTCAATGTTTTTCGCGTTCACTTTTAACAGTCTCAGGTTCGGAATACCGCCTTCTTCTGCTAGAACCAGTTCAAGGGCACTGACAATCACACTGTCAAAAAGCTCGATGCCGATATAATTGATATCCGGATTCATCTTTGCCATGCCGACGATAAACCGGCCCTTCCCCGTTCCTGCTTCAATATGCAGTGGACGGTCGTTGCCAAAAACTTCTTGCCATTTTCCTTTTACTTTTTCCGGTTCTGGAATGACGATTTCCGGATGGGCTTGGATTAAATCTGCTGCCCATGGTTTAAAACGTGATCTCATTAGACTTCCTCTTTCTTTTCTATATTCACAGATTGCCAATACTGTTTGCTCACGGCATACGTCACCGCTTGATTTCTTGGTGCTGTTCCTGCATTGTCTCCGTCAACGTGGCGGAAGACAGCTTTGTTCACCGTTAGCCGGAACTCCGGCCTGCTCAATTGGGCCACTTCTTTAAACCGAGTATGGGTTCCGGTAAATACCGTACCAAAAACCAGCAAGAGTTTCAAACGGGATAGATTGTGGACAACAGTCAACTCCAATAATCCATCGTTCGTTTTGGAGCGAGGTGAAATTTTCATGCCTCCTCCGAAATAAGGCTGGTTGCTGACGGTGGCAAACCATACATCATCAAAAACATGCTTGTGGTTTTCTTCTTCTACCACCAGCTGAAACCCTTTGAAATTTACCAATGTCCTAATTACATAAAGCAAATAAACGATTTTTCCGGCACCGATTTTATTGAGCCATTTTTTTGCCGGAGATCGATTGACCAAAACAGAAATTTCGGCATCAAAACCGATGCCTGAAGAGCTGACAAAGTGATTGGCTGCTCCGTTGCTAAATTCTCCTAAGTCTTCTTTTACAAAAGTCGGATGTTCGAAGAATTGCATAATAGCATCTGCATCCCGAAAAGCGGCATAGCCTCTGCTGAAATCGTTTCCTGAGCCAGCAGCGACGGCGCCGACGATAAGATTTTCAGCTCCTGCCGCCCCGGCGATGATTTCACGCAGCGTACCATCTCCTCCAAAACCGATGAGCAGGACCCTTTCTTTTGATGCGTGAAATGTTTTGGCCAAAGATATGGCATGTCCTTTTGTTTCAGTGAACATGGCCTCGAAAGGAAACTGAACCGTTTGTTCAAAACTCCGCCATTTCTTTAACGCGTTGCCATTTCCGGCGGCCGGATTGATGATGAACACTGTCTTCATTCTTTACCGCTCAGCGGAGCCGCAGCTCTTATTCGCATCATTGGTCATCCTTCTTTCAATTGATAAGTGTGAATTGGAATATATCTCGGTACTTGTTGCGGTTCAATTTGGAATACGGAGAATTCCTTCACTTGGAACGTCGCCGGTTCAAGCCTCAACTGCTGCTCGATTGGCGGCCCGCCTTTCCACTTGCCTGCAAGTGTGATATGCGGAACGAACGGTTTTGTATCCGGATTCAGGTTGAACTGCTGAAGCGCTTGCCGAACACTGGTCTGCAGAGCGGCCAATTCCTCGCTGTCTTCGACTGACGCATAGATGATACGAGGAGTCGATGGTTTTCCAAATGTCTTTACGCCATTAATCTTAAGATTAAAAGGTGCATGCTCCACTCTTTCCAGCGCTTTTGCTGCAGCTTCAATTTCCGAATTGGGGTCGTTGCCGATAAAAAGCAAAGTAATATGCATATCGACCGGTGGTGTATACCGTTTATGGCTCGTCAAGTTCCACTCTTTTCTTGCCTCATCTAACACCACAGCAACCTCTTCAGGTATTTTAATGCCGATAAAGTAATGTTTGGACATTTGCGCCACCTCTTTCCAGTTTATCATTTAACTTCTTATAAAAAAATAGCGATCGGCTTTCGCCGATCACTATTACGCTTTTACCGTTAAGCCCAAGTTTGCCGTAAAGGCCTCTTGGAGTTTTTGGGTCAAGGGACCTGGAGTGCCTCCGCCGATCGGTTGTCCATCAATTTCAATGATGGGCATCACTTCAGCAGTCGTTGAAGACAAGAAAAATTCATCCATTTCCAAAGCTTGGGATTTCGTAAAGGCCGTTTCTTGCACTTGTATTCCCGCTTTTTTGCACAGCTCCAGAATCACGCTTCTTGTAATTCCAGGCAAAATGAGGTTGTCTGTTGGGTGTGTGTACACCACACCATCTTTTATTCCGTACATATTCGTTGAAGAGCCTTCAGTCACAACTTCTCCCCGGTGGAGGATCGCTTCGTAAAAGCCTCTATCGTGGGCTTCTTGCTTTGCCAAAACATTGCCGAGCAGATTTAAACTCTTAATATCGCAGCGGAGCCAGCGGATATCTTCGATAAACGTTGCCCGGACACCGGCTTCCATCAATTCTACAGGGCGCTCGACCGATTTTGTATAACCAATCAGAACTGGCGGCGTGTCTGCCGGAAAATGGTGCTGCCGAACAGAAGCGCCCCGGGTGATTTGCACATACACTTGGCCGGTATTGATTTCATTTTTTTCAACTAAATCGTATACCAATTTATGAAAAACATCTTTTGTATAAGGGATGACAATTTTTATCTTTTCTGCGCTTGCGTAAAACCGGTCAATATGTTCTTTTGCCGTATACAGATTTCCTTCATATACCCGGATAACTTCATAAATTCCGTCACCGAACTGATAGCCTCGGTCTTCTTTGGAAATCACCAGTTCCTCTTCACGAATAAATTGGTCATTATGTAAAATCACGTCCATAGCCAATCCCTCTTTTCTTATTTTTTACAAGCCAGTTGGTATATTGTTTCTGCGTAAATGGCAGTCGCTTTTAGTAAGTTGTCGATGTCTACAAATTCATCCAGTTGATGGGCAACGTCTTTCTCCCCTGGAAACAGCATGCCAAAGGCTACGCCTTTTTTCAACACACGTGCGTATGTGCCGCCGCCAATCGCCAGAAGGTCCGCCTTTTGCCCAGTCTGCTTTTCATAAACTGTCTGAAGGGTTTGAATGAAGGGATCGTTCTCGTCTACGTGATGAGGAGGAGAATCCGAAGCAATCTCCAACAAAAATCCTTCCGTTTCAAAATCAGTCATTTTCTCTTTAAAAGGATAACTCACCGAATACCTCATACTAATGGATATTGTCGCTTTTTTGCCCTTTTCAAATCGGATGACGCCGGGGTTGAATGTCGTGTCTCCGGATATTTCATCGGCAAAATCGAGGCCAAGCTTTCTGCCACGCGAATCATTATGGAAATGGACGGCGATAAATTCTACAAACTGTTTACCGTCCCCGCTCAAGTGATCCTTTAAAAACAAAGCAAGCAAAATTCCGGCATTGATGCCATGGTCCGGCTCCATCGCATGCGCCGATTTCCCGTGTAAAGTGAGCGTTGTGTTCTCTTCGCTTTCAACAGCGGATCCGCTCACTTGCTGTTCGCTGCAGAATTTGTTAAAGCGTTCTTGCCATGCTGTGAATTCTCCGGCGACTGTTGCTTCCGCTAAATCCGGAACCATATTCGTCCGTTCACCGGACTTGAATGAAACCAATGCATCAGCTTGCGACCACTCCGATTTCGAAAAGACCAATCCGGCAATGCCTTTTTCTGCATTAATGATTGGAAAATCTGCATCAGGCGCAAATGCGATGGTCGGCATTTCTTCTTTTTCGAAATAGCGCTCAACGCATCGGAAGCCGCTTTCTTCATCGGTTCCGATTATAAGGCGTACCCGTTTGGAAAACTCGAAACCAGCATCTTTCACCAGGTTAAGCGCCGTCCAAGCTGCAATTGTCGGTCCTTTATCATCGATTGCACCACGGCCATAAAGCTTGCCGTCTTCAATAGCCCCACCGAACGGATCTTTCGTCCATCCGGCGCCAGGCGGCACGACATCCACATGCCCTAGAATGCCCAGCAGTTCATCGCCTTGCCCAAATTCCAAATGCCCAGCAACATGGTCTACGTTTTTTACATCAAATCCATTCGCTGTTCCTTTTTCCAAAAACCAATCGAGCGCCCGCTTGACATCTTTTCCAAAAGGAGCGTCAGGTGTTGTTTCTTCACTCAACACACTTGGAATTGCCATCAGTTGCTGCAATTCTTTAAGCATATGATCTTTTCGCTTTTCTGCTTCCAGTTGCCAATCCATATTCCACACTCCTTTTTGTTAAAGCTATTGTACACCTTTTCTGTAAAAATTAAATAATTCCAGTACAAAACAGACATTTTTTTGCCTTTTCTCCTGTCAAATTGCAGGAAAAAAGTGAAAATTATAGTAAAGTAATTATTTTTCCGATATAATCAAATTGTCAAACAAATTAATTTGACACATTTTTTAGAAAAAGGGGTTGTCTTTCTCAATACCGAACCTGCTGTATAAACCTCAGCACATCGTCCGCTAGTCTTTGCCAATGGGAAAAAAGATGAAGGAGTGGTTTATTTTAATGAAACCTACCACTGATCGCATGCTCATTCGAATTAAAGATATGTATAAGTACATCCGAGAAAACGGAACTGTAACTACGCAAGATTTAGTCGATGAATTCGGCATCACTCCTCGCACCATTCAAAGAGATTTGAATGTGTTAGCCTTTAACGATTTGGTGATTAGCCCAACTCGAGGCAAATGGACAACGACGCACAAAAAAGTGAAAGTAACAACCTGAATGGCTTTCTAAACAAAGAAAATGACCGCAATATTTGCGGTCATTTTCTTTGTTTTAAGAGGTCTACTTCTGCTTCGGTCAAATGGCGGTAGTGCCCAGGTTTTAGTTTTGGATCCAAAGACAGCGGACCCATCGACAACCTTTTTAAATAGCTTACTTCTTTCCCAACGCTTATGAACATCCGCTTTACTTGATGAAACTTGCCTTCTGTAATTGTTAATTCAATTTCAGAAACAGGGCCGCTTTTCACCACTTTCAACAAACCCGGTTTGGTCACATAGCCGTCTTCAAGCACCACGCCTTTTTCGAACGCTTTAACATCTTCATGAGTCACTTCACCGTTAATAACAGCGAAGTATGTTTTATCCACATGTTTTTTCGGCGACAGCAATTCGTGGGCAAGCTTGCCGTCATTGGTCAGAAGCAAAAATCCTTCCGTGTCTTTGTCGAGCCGGCCCACTGGAAACGGCTGAAAATGCTTCTCTTCTTCTTTTAACAGGTCAATAACCGTGCGGTCGTGATTATCTTCTGTCGCTGATACCACACCCGCAGGCTTGTTCATCAGAAGATAGATAAACTTCACATATTCCACCGCTTCTCCATTCACTTTAACGGTATCCCCTTGCTCGTCGATCTGCACTTTCGGATCCCGGACAACAATGCCGTTCACTTCCACCGCTTTGGACTTCAGCAGGACTTTCACTTCTTTTCGAGAACCAAATCCCATATTGGACAGAAATTTGTCAATTCGCATGTTCTCCTCCTAGAAACCGAATTTACGTGTGTATTTTGTCAAACGTTCGCCAAGCAGTTTTTGTGCAATGCCTGTCTTCAAGCCGATAAAACCATAAACCGCTCCGCCAACTGCTCCCACAAGTAAAATGCGAAGAATTGAATGGAATTTGCTGTCCATCAGCAGGAACTGATCAAGCGCCCAGATAGCTGCAAATACAGCTGCCGCCATCACTGCATTCATCAAAATGATCAATACAATTCTTCTTACTACTAAAGAAGAACGGTAATTTAACGTTTTTGCGATGACTGCCAGATTCATCCCGATCGCAACTCCATAACCAATGACAGTTGCGGCGATCGCCCCATCTGTTTCAAACAATTTGATGAGCGGGATGTTTAAGGCCAATTTCAATAAAAGGCCGATCAATAAATTCAGGATGATCCATTTTTGCTGATTGATTCCTTGCAGAATGGAGGCTGTCACTGGGAACAGCGCAAAAAGAATCGCTACCGGCAAATAATGGGCAAGAATTTCGGAGCCGCTTGCGCTTATTTCATAAAACACATGGTAAAGCTCATCAGACAACATTGTCATTCCGACGACTGCAGGCAAAGTCAGAAACAATAGCACTTGGAACGATTGGTCCAAAGTCCGGTTCACTTGGACATGCTCGTTTTTCGTATAGTATTTTGTGACAAGCGGAATCAATGCCATGGAAAACCCGGTTGCCAACATAACCGGAATCATCACTAATTTATGGGCAGTAAAGTTCAAAATGCTCAAATATGTGCTCGAATTTACGGCATCCGGCGTTGTGCTCATGGCGTTATTGAACGTTAACATATCAACAAACTGGAATAGCGGATTGGCAATGCCGAGAAAAACGACCGGCACTGCGTAAATGAGGATCTCTTTGTACATATCGCGTAAACGCACATCATACGATTCAACTGAATTTGCCCGGAGTTCATTGTATTCCGGCTTTTTTTTGCGCCAATAGTAAAACAGAACCAAAACGCCGCCTAATGCACCAATTGCAGCAGAAAGAACTGCGACTTGGACAGCGGTTTTCGGTGTGCCGTCCAAAAAGTTTAAGACGATATATGCACCGGCAAGCAAGAAAATGATGCGGACGATCTGTTCAATCAATTGAGAGACCGCTGTCGGCATCATGAAGTTGTAGCCTTGGAAAAACCCGCGCCACAAGCTCATGAAAGGCACAACAATTAAAGCAAAACTGACCCATTGAATCACTTCTTTAACATCTTGCACTGAATGGATTTTATCGTTTTCGTCGATTGTCATATGGGCAAGCGGTTCAGCAAAGAAATACAACAGTAAAAACGCCACAAAACCGGTTGCCATCATTGTCAGCAATCCAGATTTCAAAAGCCGCCGGCCGGTTTCATAATCACCAAGCGAATTATATTTTGCTACGAATTTTGAAAAAGCAATGGGCGCGCCCGATATAGCGAGCGACAACATAAGGTTATACGGTATGTACGCATATTGGTAAAGGCCGATGTTTTCTTCTCCGACCATATCGTAAAACGGAATAACGTAAATAACTCCAAGAATCTTTGATAAAAACAGACCCAAGGTTAAAATGGCAGTTCCTTTGATGAGTGTAGACATTTTGCACTTCCTGACTTGTATGAAATATTCTGGCTAAGGGACACGGCATTTATTCTTCTAAAAAAACAATCTACACGATAGTTTACACCCATAGAAGAAATTACTCAACGTGTTTCGATGCATCGTGTATACTGAAAAGAAAAACGAAAGCGAGTTCTTATTTTATGTATGACGTTATCATCATCGGCGGGGGTCCCTCGGGACTCATGGCTTCAATTGCTGCTGCTTCTAGAAATCAAAAGGTTTTGTTGGTTGAAAAAGGAAAAAAACTCGGGAAAAAATTAGTCATTTCCGGCGGAGGACGCTGTAATGTCACCAACCGCCTGCCTCTTGACGAAATTGTAAAAAATATTCCAGGAAACGGCCGTTTTTTGCACAGCCCGTTTTCTGTATTCAATAATGAAGACATCATCGCTTTTTTTGAAGGCCTCGGCGTTGCCTTAAAAGAAGAAGACCACGGCCGCATGTTCCCTGTTTCTGACAGGGCGCAAGATGTAGCGGATGCGATGTTCCGTGAAATGGACCGGTTGAACGTCAAAGTCCTGCTCGACTCGCCAGTGAAAAAATTGCTGATGACCGATGAAAAAGTGACAGGGATCCGCCTGCATTCCGGCGAAGAATTTACCGCTAAAGCGGTGGTCGTCGCAGTCGGTGGGAAAGCGGTGCCGCAAACAGGTTCTACCGGGGATGGCTATCCTTGGGCAGAAAAAGCAGGACACACCGTTACCGACTTGTATCCAACGGAAGTTCCATTGCTGTCAAAAGAGCCATTTATCGTCAATCGTGAACTCCAAGGCTTGGCACTTCGCGACGCAGCGGTATCAGTGCTGAACAAAAAAGGCAAAGTTCTTGTCACCCACCAAATGGACATGCTCTTCACCCATTTCGGCCTCAGCGGTCCGGCCATTTTGCGCTGCAGCCAGTATGTTGTGAAAGAAATGAAGAAAAACGGCGGAGAGCCTGTTGAAATCCGCATCAATTCCTTGCCGGATGAAAACGCCGAATCGGCATTCCAGATGCTTCACAAAATGATGAAAGACGAACCGAAAAAAGCGGTGAAGAATGTTTGGAAAGGCATTGGCCAAGAACGCTGGCTGCTGTTCCTGTTTGAGCGCGCAGGCATCGACCCGCAAGCAATCGGTGCAGAACTTGCGAGCGACAAAGTCCGGATATTGGCAGCTCAACTGACCGCATTTTCCATGTTTGTTTACGGCACACAGCCTATTGAAAAAGCATTCGTCACAGGTGGCGGGGTATCGATCAAAGAAATCGTACCGAAAACGATGGCTTCCAAAAAGAAAGCCGGCTTGTACTTCTGCGGCGAAATTCTGGACATCCACGGCTATACCGGCGGCTACAATATCACTTCCGCGCTGGTCACAGGCAACGTCGCCGGAAGAAGCGCAGCGGAATTTGCAAAAGAAATAGAATTAGCCAAATAAAAAAAGGAATTGCGGTCTCCGCAATTCCTTTTTCAATTTTATTGTTAACGGATAGTATTTCAGCTTATTTGGACTGCATTTCATTCAAATTGGACAGCAACTGGAATCGGCTTCGCAGCTTAGGTTTGTCTGCCGCAAATATGCTTCCTAATAAAAAGCCTGTCCTTCAGCACTCAGCTCTCGGACAGGCGAAATTATTAAGCTACTACGATATTGATCAACTTTCCTGGAATCGCGATGACTTTGCGGATTTGTTTGCCTTCTGCCGCTTTTTGTACGTGCTCGTCGGCAAGTGCCGCTGTTTCCAGTTCTTCTTTTGTACTGGCTTTGGCAACAACCAGTTTCGTTTTTACTTTGCCGTTCACTTGAACCACAATTTCAACTTCGTCCGAAACCAATTTCGATTCGTCGAATGCCGGCCATGCTTCATAAGCGATGCTTCCGCTGTGGCCCAATTTCTCCCATAGTTCTTCCGCTACGTGAGGTGCGATTGGAGACAGGAGTTTCACAAAGCCTTCAACGTATTCTTTTGGAATCGAATCGGCTTTATAGCCTTCATTGATAAAGACCATCATTTGCGAAATAGCTGTATTGAAGCGAAGCGCTTCAAAGTCTTCCGTCACTTTCTTGACCGTCTGGTGGTAGACTTTTTCAAGTTTGCCGTCATTGGCTTCAACCACTTTCCCGCTCAATTGGTCTTCTTCCATAAGCAAGCGCCATACGCGGTCAAGGAAACGGCGAGAACCGTCAAGGCCATTTGTCGACCAAGCGATCGACGCTTCAAGCGGCCCCATGAACATTTCGTACATGCGAAGCGTGTCTGCTCCGTGGCTTTCAATGATTTGGTCGGGATTCACGACATTGCCTTTGGATTTCGACATTTTTTCGTTGCCTTCTCCTAAAATCATTCCTTGGTTGAACAATTTTTGGAACGGCTCTTTTGTTGATACGACACCGACATCGTAAAGCACTTTATGCCAGAAGCGCGCATACAACAAATGAAGTACTGCATGCTCTGCACCGCCGATGTAAACATCTACCGGCAGCCAGCGCTTCAAAAGTTCAGGATCTGCAAGCACTTCGTCGTTAGTCGGATCGATAAAGCGCAAGTAATACCAGCAGCTGCCGGCCCATTGCGGCATCGTGTTCGTTTCACGGCGGCCCTTTAATCCCGTTTCCGGATGAACAACATTGACCCACTCCTCGATATTGGCAAGCGGCGATTCACCGGTTCCGCTCGGTTTTATATCGGTAGTCACCGGAAGCGTCAATGGCAAGTCTTTTTCATCAACAGCAGTCATTGTGCCGTCTTCCCAGTGGATGATCGGAATCGGCTCGCCCCAGTAGCGCTGGCGGCTGAATAGCCAGTCGCGAAGGCGGTACGTGATTTTCTTTTCACCGACGCCGTGTTCTTCAAGCCACGAAATCGCTTTGGCAATAGCTTCTTTTTTGTTCAGACCGTTCAAGAAATCGGAATTGATCAATTCCCCGTCGCCAGCATATGCTTCGGTTGAGATATCTCCCCCAGAAACAACTTCGACGATCGGCAAATCAAATTGCTTCGCGAATTCATAATCGCGCTCGTCGTGCGCTGGAACTGCCATGATGGCGCCTGTTCCGTAAGTTGCAAGCACATAATCCGCAATCCAGATCGGCATTTTTTCGCCGCTTACCGGATTGACCGCGTAAGCTCCTGTAAATACGCCGGATTTGGTTTTTGCCAAATCAGTCCGTTCCAAATCGCTTTTCGTTTTCACTTCATCGATATAAGCTTCAACCGCTTCTTTTTGATCAGCCGTCGTAATCTCAGCCACCAATTTATGTTCCGGTGCCAAAACCGCATAGGTTGCACCAAAAATCGTGTCCGGACGCGTTGTGAACGCTCGGAAAGAATGCCCGTTGCCATCCACTTGGAATTCAAGTTCCGCCCCTTCGGATTTCCCGATCCAGTTGCGCTGCATGTCTTTCAGGCTTTCCGGCCAGTCAAGTTCATCCAGATCTTCAAGCAGACGGTCTGCGTACTCGGTGATGCGCAACACCCATTGGCGCATCGGGCGGCGCTCAACCGGATGTCCGCCGCGTTCGGATTTGCCGTCGACTACTTCTTCGTTTGCCAGTACTGTGCCAAGTGCCGGGCACCAGTTTACAGCCACTTCATCCACATAGGCGAGGCCTTTATTGTACAGCTGGATGAAAATCCACTGTGTCCATTTATAATAAGCCGGATCCGTCGTATTGATTTCACGGTCCCAATCATATGAAAAGCCAAGTTCCTGAATTTGGCGCTTGAACGTTGCGATGTTCTTCTCAGTAAACTCAGCAGGATCATTTCCGGTATCAAGTGCATATTGTTCAGCAGGCAGGCCAAATGCGTCCCAGCCCATTGGATGAAGGACGTTATAGCCTTGCATGCGTTTCATGCGGCTTAAAATATCCGTTGCTGTATAGCCTTCTGGATGGCCTACATGTAGCCCGGCACCCGAAGGATACGGGAACATATCAAGAGCGTAAAATTTCTCTTTGGACTCGTCGTTGTCCATTTTGAACGTTTTGTTGTCGGCCCAATATTTCTGCCACTTTTTTTCAACTTCTTTGTGCTTGAATGTCATGTCCAGTTCCTCCTCATTAAAAAGCGGAAACGGCCAAAAGGCCGGTGTTGCTTGTTGAACCTAACTCCCCCGCTCTAGAAAGCTCGGCATTTATAGCAGAATAAATAAAAACTCCCGTCCCTTAAATAAAATAAGGGACGGGAGTTTTCCCGCGGTACCACCCAAATTAGCGATCGCTCGCTCAACTTGACTCCTTAACGCGGAAAACGGTGTATCTTACTCTAGTTCACATACACTGACTCCAAGGCGAGTTCAATTGCGCTTTTCGCCGGCTCACACCACCCGCCGGCTCTCTTGGGAAAAAAAGCAATCTACTGATCCTCTTCGCTGTCATTTGCTATTGTTATTTATTTTAGACGAAGCACCGTTATTTGGCAATAGTTTAGGATACTTTAACATGATCTGTGTTAAGTGGCGCACCTGTCGAATCGATAATGTCCTGGACGCTATACCCTTCGAAAACTTCGGTCAGCACCAAGCCGTTCTCCGTCACTTCGATCACGGCGCGTTCGGTAATGATTTTATTGACTACGCCTTTGCCTGTCAGCGGCAGTTCGCATTGTTTCTTGATTTTCGCAGAGCCATCTTTTGATACATGGTCCATAATGACAATGACTTTTTTTGCCCCGTGGACAAGATCCATTGCACCGCCCATCCCCTTGATCATTTTTCCTGGAATCATCCAGTTAGCCAAATCGCCTTTTTCCGATACTTCCATCCCGCCGAGTATCGCCACGTCGATATGGCCGCCGCGAATCATTGCAAACGATTCAGCACTTGTGAAAAACGCAGAACCGGGAATCGTCGAAACCGTTTCTTTTCCGGCATTGATCAGATCCGGATCCACTTCGTCTTCTGTCGGATATGGACCGATGCCCAGCAAACCATTTTCAGATTGCAGCACAACGCTTTTGTTCTCAGAAATGAAGTTGGCGACTAGCGTCGGCATTCCAATTCCGAGATTGACGTAATCGCCGTCTTTGATTTCTTTTTCAGCACGCCTAGCTATGCGTTCTCTTACTAATTGTTTCTCATCCACAAGATTCCCCGCCCTTTCTTAAACTGTTCGAGTTGTTAAACGTTCAATGCGTTTTTCTTGTTTCGCCTGCAAAAGTCCTTGCACATAAATGCTTGGAGTGTGGACATGGTTCGGATCAATTTCTCCGGTAGCCACAATCTCCTCCACTTCGGCAATCGTTATCTTGCCTGCCGCGGCAGCCAAAGGATTAAAGTTTTGTGCCGTCTTGTTATAGACAAGGTTGCCCATTTTATCAGCTTTGGCAGCGCGCACCAATGCGAAATCCGCTCTTAACGCATGCTCAAGCACATATTCTTTGCCATCGAATTCGCGGATTTCCTTGCCTTCCGCAACAGTCGTCCCAACTCCAGCTGGCGTGAAAAACGCCGGGATTCCAGCTCCGCCAGCACGCATTTTTTCAGCTAAAGTTCCTTGCGGCGTCAATTCAACTTCAATTTCGCCGGACAGCACTTGTCGTTCGAATTCTTTGTTTTCACCTACATACGAACCAATCATTTTTTTGATTTGTTTATTTTTCAACAGCAATCCGAGACCCCAATCATCTACCCCGCAGTTGTTCGAAATTACAGTCAGATCAGTTACCCCTTTATCTACCAGCGCTAAAATCAATTGTTCCGGGATCCCCACTAAACCGAACCCGCCAACCATGATTGTCGCGCCGTCCTGTATTTGCTCCACTGCTTCTTGAGCAGATCCATAAATCGGTTTCATCCAAAGCCCCCCTTTTAAAATCCAGTGATTGAATCGTTCCGGTAAAGCGCTTTCATATACAATTTAAGCAAACTCTCCAATAAAAGGCAATCCGGAAAAGCGGAAGCAATTGAGTCAACCACTTCTAAATAAATAAAACCAGCGGCCCATTCCAGGCCGCCGGTCGCTTTTCACTGCATATAATTTTCTTGAAGCTGTTCTTTCTTCGCTCTTTTCAATGGATAATCGTATAAGAGCGAAGTGGCGATGGAAACGCTGACCAATAAAGTAATGACCAAGAAAAGCGCTGGCATTCCATACAAATCCACCATCAATCCTCCAAAAAGCGGGCCGATCATGCGGCCGCTTGTTGCTACGCTGTTGACAATGCCTTGATAAAATCCTTCTCGGCCTTTTGGCGCCAATTGGTTGGCAAGTGCCGGTACAGCAGGCCATACAAACATTTCGCCAATAGTCAAAATGACCATCGCGATAATGAACATACTGAATTCTTCAGCAAATGCGACCACGATATATGACACCATCATAATGATGATGCCGATCACCAACTGGCGTTTGATATTGTCTTCGATTCGTTTAATGATTGGTTGGATGAAGGGCTGGCCCAAAACGATCAATAAACCGTTGACTGTCCAAAGGAGGCTATACTGCGGAAGAGTGATTCCAATCTCCTGTGTATATGTGGAAATTGTGGACTGCCACTGGACATAGCCGATCCAGCAAAGCAAGTAGCCTATCGATACAATCATCAGTGCATAAAAAGGTGCAGCTTTGCGGATTTTCTTTTTCTCGTTAAAAACCGACGTATGGCTCATTGGCGAAATTGACAACGACTTGAATCCAAAACAGGCGATCAAAAAGAAAAGAATGTACATCCCTAAGTTCGCCGCAAAAATATAATCAAAACTGTATGCGGCCAAAAATCCTGCAAGTGCGGGACCGATTGCGACGCCGACATTTTGTGCCAGATAAATGGCATTGAACGCCTTTCTTCCGCCTTCTGGCCAGACAGTTCCCACCATTGCATACATGCTTGGAAAAACAATTCCCCCGCTAAAACCGATGATGGTATAAAAAACGGCAAATTGCATAAAATCGTGCCAAACCGTCAGACCAGTAAGCGCAAGTGTAGTCACGATGATTCCGCCCATGATAGAACGGTATCCCCCAATTCTGTCAAAAAGCAGGCCGCCAAGCAAGTTGCCGATAATTGCCGCTCCTGCGTTCACCATTAATACAAGCCCGGCAACCGACAAAGATTTCCCTAGATAATCATGCATATATATAGTAGTTAACGGCCATAAAAATGAATTCCCTGTAACGTTCACGAGCATTCCGATAATCAATAGCCAGACGCGTTTAGGCATTCCAGTCTTCCTTTCATTCTAAATTCCAAGAGTCATTGTATTCTTTTTAAAGCTTCCCGACAAGAGAAATATTTCGTGACCCGTAAAAACAGAGTTTTCTGCCGTTGAAGCCCTTTTTTAACACATGCTACAATACGATGAGAGGAGTTGTTTTTTATGGAAACTGCATTGCCCTTTTCTTCAAATGGCAAACGGTACTACACATGGAATCGCCATTTGCGCGACCATTTTGGCTTTAAAGTGATGAAAATTGCATTGGACGCCGGATTTGACTGCCCGAACCGCGATGGCACTGTCGCCCATGGCGGCTGTACATTCTGCAGCGTCGCCGGATCAGGTGATTTTGCCGGTGACCGGATTGATTCTATTCCGGTCCAATTCGAAAAAATAAAATCAAAGATGCACCAAAAATGGAAAGACGGCAAATACATGGCCTATTTCCAGGCCTATACAAATACGCATGCCCCGCTTGCAGTCATTAAAGAAAAATTTGAAGCGGCGCTTGAACAGGAAAATGTCGTCGGTTTGAGCATTGCAACGCGTCCCGACTGTTTGCCGGACGACGTTGTCGATTATTTGGCTGAGCTGAACGAACGCACCTATCTTTGGGTGGAACTAGGCTTGCAGACAGTCCATGAACGGACGGCATTGCTCGTCAACCGCGCCCATGATTTCTCTTCATATGTTGAGGGAGTTGAGAAGCTCCGCAAACGCGGCATCCGTGTTTGCACCCACATCATTAATGGCTTGCCGCTTGAAGACCGGGATATGATGATGGAAACCGCCCGCGAAGTGGCGAAGCTCGATGTGCAAGGCATCAAGATCCATTTGCTGCATTTATTGAAAGGCACGCCAATGGTCAAGCAATACGAAAAAGGCATGGTGGAATTTTTGGAAAAGCAGGAATACATCAATCTGGTCGCCGATCAACTGGAAGTGCTGCCTCCCCAAATGGTAGTCCAGCGCATCACCGGGGATGGTCCGATTGATTTGATGATCGGGCCGATGTGGAGCGTCAACAAATGGGATGTTTTGAACGGCATTGACACGGAATTATTGCGCCGTGAAAGCTGGCAAGGCAAACTTTTTACTGGGAGTGCGACATCATGAGCTTGCAGCGTGTTTTGCCTTTCACAAAAAGCTTGCTGGAACAAATTGTGGCAAGTGGCGACCGGGTTATTGATGCGACTGCCGGTAATGGCCATGATACGCTTTTTCTTGCCCAGCTTACCGGACCGGACGGCACAGTCTTTGCTTTCGACATCCAAAAAGAAGCGATTGAAGCGACGAAAACCCGTGTAGAAGGATTCCATCATGTCCGTCTGATCCATGACAGCCATGCGAAAATCAGCGAATATGTGGATTCCCCAATTTCTGCAGCGGTCTTCAATCTCGGCTATTTGCCAAAAGGCGACCACAGCATTATCACAAAGTCCCAAAGCACCCTTTCGGCTATGGAACAATGCCTAGAATTGCTCCAGCCGAATGGGCTGCTGTTAGTGGTCATTTACAGCGGGCATGAAGGCGGCAGTGAAGAACGGGATGCCGTTATGGAATTTGTCCGTACACTTCCCCAAACCAATTTCGACGTCTTGCAATATGGCTTCATCAACCAACAGCACTCACCTCCTTTTCTTGTTGCAGTTGAAAAGAAGCTTAAAAAAAATTAATTTCACCTATGAGAGAAGGACAGCTGTTTCAACATTGGCATCTGTCCTTCTTTTTTGATCTGCCATTAATATGATTTCGTCGGTTTTAGGGCTTTACCTTCACAGCAAAAGGGTATGTAGATAAGTAATAACAAACCAGCCGTTCCTGGATTCACGACATAAAAGCCAAAAAGAAGAAGGGGATTTTAATGACAAAGAAAATCGATAAAACCGAAATCGGATGGAATTTAGACAATAGTTATGCCAGCCTTCCGGATAAATTTTATACGAGCATGAACCCGAACCCTGTAAGCTCACCCAAGCTCGCCATTCTTAACAAGCCGCTAGCGGGCCACTTAGGATTGAACGCCGAGGCGCTTGAGAGTGAAGAAGGTGTAGCGGTGCTTGCCGGTAACCGGGCTCCTGAAGGAGGGAATCCTCTTGCCCAGGCTTATGCCGGACACCAATTCGGCTATTTGACAATGCTTGGCGATGGGCGCGCGTTGCTTCTTGGTGAACAAATTACACCAGATGGGCAGCGATTCGATATCCAGTTAAAAGGTTCAGGAAGAACAGCCTACTCACGCGGTGGCGATGGCCGGGCAGCGTTAGGACCAATGCTGCGTGAATACATTATCAGCGAAGCAATGCATGCTCTTGGCATTCCGACAACCCGCAGCTTGGCAGTTGTCGCGACCGGTGAAACCATTCGCCGTGAAACCGGATTTCTGCCTGGCGCTGTGTTAACCCGTGTAGCGGCCAGCCATTTGCGTGTCGGCACGTTTCAATATGCCGCAGGGGCAGGATCGATTGACGAGGTTCGGGCTCTTGCAGATTATGCCTTGCAGCGCCACTTTCCGGAAATTGATTCTAAGGATCCAGAGCGCTACTTGAAATTGTTCCAGGAAGTGGCCAAACGCCAAGCCTTATTAATTGCTAAATGGCAGCTAGTGGGCTTTATCCATGGCGTCATGAACACCGACAATATGGCGATCAGCGGCGAAACCATCGACTACGGCCCATGCGCCTTTATGGATGTTTATCACCCAAAAACGGTGTTCAGCTCGATTGACGCACAAGGCCGCTATGCTTACAACAACCAGCCGATTATCGGCGGATGGAACTTGGCACGTTTTGTGGAGACCTTATTGCCGCTCTTGCATGACGAGCAAGAAGAAGCGGTTGCAATCGCCCAAACCCAGCTGAAGGTTTATGCGGAACAGTTCCACGAAAATTGGCATGCTGGCATGCGTTCCAAGCTTGGCCTTTTCAATGAAGAAGCAGAAGATGAATCATTAATCGACGATTTGTTGAAATTAATGCAAGAACACGAAGCTGATTACACCAATACCTTTGTAGCTTTGACTTTCGGCAAACTGGAAGCGGCAGAATTATTCGAGGCACCTGAATTTACCGAATGGCATAGCCGTTGGCAAGAACGACTCAGCCGGCAGCAGCAATCAAAAGAAGAAGTACTAGAGTTGATGCGCAGCAGCAATCCCGCAGTCATTCCGCGGAACCACCGAGTAGAAGCCGCGCTTGAAGCTGCGGTCAAAGGAGATTACCGCGTTCTTGAACGCTTGCTTGCTGTTTTGGCAGATCCGTTTGCACACTCCACAGAACAGGCGGAATACGCCCAGCCGCCAGAACCAACAAGCGGTCCTTACCAAACATTTTGCGGCACTTGAAGTACAGTAAACTAAAAAATGCCAGGCGGATTAAGCCGCCTGGCGTTTTTTCATTTCTTCAGCAACCAATTGGAAGGTTTTTAGTTTCGCTTGGAAATCGTAAGCGATTGAGACTAGCATCACTTCATCCGCCCCGTAGGATGCGGCCAAATGTTCCAGCTTGTCCACCACTTGGGAAGGCGTTCCGACAATCATTCTCCGGCGGTTTTCTTCAACAAGGAGCCGTTCAAATTTAGAATATGGATAATTCATTGCTCTTTCCGGTGGCGGTGTGCCTTTTGACGGCATTCCTTGCGCACCCATAGCAAGCGCTAAATCCATTGATGAAGCCACGCGTTCCGCTTCCTCTTCCGTTTCCTGGCACACTACAAAAATGGCGACTCCTTGATAAGGGGCGCTGCCGCCATTAGAAACAAAGCGGTCGCGGTATGTACGCGCGAAACTTTGGCCGCCTTCCCCGTTGATAAACTGGGCGAACATATAAGGCAGCCCTTTTTCAGCCGCAAGTTCCGCTGAACTTTGGCTCGAACCCAATACCCAAATCGGCGGCGGCGATTCCGTGACAGGCGTTGCCTTCATTCCGTAATACTGGTGCTCTTCAGGAATGGAATCGGTCAAATACATGCGAAGATCGTCGATTTGGGCAGGAAAACGGCTAGCATCCCGCTTGCCGCCCTCATTCAGCGCGTAGCTCGCACGCGGCATGCCGCCTGGTGCCCGCCCGACGCCCACGTCAATACGCTTTGGATACAGCGCTTCAAGCAATTTGAAATTCTCTGCCACTTTAAACGCTGAATAATGTGGCAGCATGACCCCTCCAGAGCCAAGCCTGATTTTCCTAGTCACTGCACCTAAATGGGCAATGAGCACTTCCGGTGAAGATCCGGCGAGCGTCGTTGCATCATGGTGCTCAGAAACCCAGAACCGGGTATAGCCCCATTCCTCCGCTTTTTTCGCCAATTCAGCGGTTTGTTTTAATGCTTCTTGCGGGGTGCTGCCTTCTGATATAGGCGATTGATCAAGTATGCTATATTTCAAAACCATTGGTGTCCCTCCATATGCCCATCACTCTACTAGATACCCAAGCGAACGCAAGACATTCTTCATAAACAAATGCGATGATATGAAAATGTCTTCCCGCTCAGGTTCTTGGAACAAATCATGGTAGCAATTTTTCCATTCTTTAAAACTGAATTCAGTCAAATCCTGTTGCAAAAGCCATTGTTTTGCGGCGGCAATATCAATAATCTCATCTTTTTCACCTGTCTGGACAAACACCGGAATGTCCGGAAATCGATTTCTCCCTTGTTCAGTCCCCTTCATATACGCTTGCAGTTCATTATACCAACCAGCGGTAATCAATGTGTTGTATAAATTATCGTCGTTTTCTGCAACAATCACTTCAATATTCCGGGTCAGGTGGCGTACTTGGATATCATGATCCAATTTCATATTGGCCATCAACTTATGCAGCCCTGGCACCGATTTCGATAAGCTGAACGGGGTTTTTATTAGCTGGAGCCAAGGCGATGTGAAAACGGCTCCCGCCACAGCGAAAGAATTCTTGCTTAAAACGTTCATGGCGAGCGTTGCACCCAATCCATGGCCGACAACGAACACCGGCAAGCTGTCTTTATGCGCAGCTTCGACTGATAAGCGCACCGCCTGTTCATAATCATCAAACGATTCCTCGTGTACGAGCCCGACATCTATGCCTTCTCCATGTCCTGGCAAATCCCCCATGATGACGTTGAAATTCTGGGAACGCCACTGCTCGATTGGCCATGCGTACCGCAGGTGATGCTCGTAAGCACTATGTATAAGAACGATGACCGCTTTTGCCTGTCCAGCCGCTTCCCATTTCCACATCCAATCTTCCCCTTTCAAAATCAGCCATCTTGTTTTCCAAAATTTGACCTTTCTATTGGTTTTGATAAGATTAAAGCATCATTTATTTTCCTTAAAGGAGTTTTTCTTATGATTTATCCGTTCAAAGACAAGCATCCGTCCATCGATCCATCTGTCTTTATCGCTGATTTTGTTACGGTAACCGGAGACGTGACGATCGGCGGCGGCTCATCGGTTTGGTTTAATACCGTAATTCGCGGAGACGTTTCGCCGACCATTATCGGCAAGAACGTCAATATTCAAGATCTTTGCATGCTGCACCAAAGCCCTGGCAAGACCCTGCGGCTAGAAGACAATGTAACGATTGGCCACCAAGTGACTCTTCATAGTTGCACCATCCGAGAAGGTGCGTTAATCGGCATGGGATCCATCATTTTAGATGGTGCCGAAGTTGGCAAAGGCGCATTTATCGGTGCCGGCAGCCTCGTTCCTCCTGGGAAAGTGATCCCACCGGGAATGCTCGCGCTTGGACGCCCTGCAAAAGTTGTTCGCGAACTGCGTGAAGACGACAGAATCGACATGGAACGGATTGTCCGTGAATACGCAGAAAAAGGTGCTTACTACAAATCGCTTCAGCAAACTTAAAAAAGCCGTTTCGCTTCTTTATCTATTCCCTAAAAAATGAAATAAAATCGAAAATGTTTTTTTAGAATTTTTAGTTTTATTAGTATTTTCATCTTACCTTTTGCAACAGAAAAATTCAATTAGCATCAGATTTGTGAGTTATGCATAAAAAAAGACGACCAAAAAGGTCGTCTTTTTTCCAGCTTGTTGAGAAACTCTTGTTGCTCTTTTCATATTGCGCTCCAGACGGACGCTTTCCGCGGGGTGCGGCCTGAGCCTCCTCGCTCGCTTTGAAAACCTTGTGCTCCTGCATCGCTGCGCTAGTTTCGTCGCAAATGGGTTGGCAAATTACTTTTGCCCAACCCATTCCCTGCGGGGTCTCAGGACTCGCACCATTCCCGCAGGAAAAAACGGTGCTCCTGCATCGCTTCGCTGCTTCGTCGCAAACAAGTTGGTCGAACTCCCTTCGCCCAACTTGCTCGCCGCCTTCCGCTGCATGTCGCTTCTTTTCATTCGCTTTGGAGATGCTCTGCACTCCTGATTGTTTGAGCAAATTCGCTGGTAGTGTTTCCTTCTCTCTCGATAGGGAGCCAAGTGGCGGAGACGCCTGCGGGATAGCGAGACAGCCGAGACCCCGCAAGACGCGGAGCGGCTGAGGAGGCTTGGCGCTCGCCCGCGGCATTTAAAACATATGCTCCTGCGCAAGCTCGTCGCAAAGCTATTGGCCAAAATAACTTCGGCCAATAGCTTCGCAGCTGGTTGGCGAACTATCGGTTAAGGAATGCTCGCTCATACAACGTTAACTTTCTCAACAAGTTGAGAAAAAGACGACCAAAAGGTCGTCTTTTTTCTATATGTTTTATTAGATGCCAGCTTGCTCTTTCAAAATTGCGGCTTTATCAGTGCGTTCCCATGGAAGGTCCACATCTGTGCGGCCGAAGTGGCCATATGCTGCAGTTTGTTTGTAGATTGGGCGGCGCAGATCCAACATTTTGATGATTCCAGCCGGACGCAAATCAAAGTTTGCACGGACAAGATCGATCAAGGTTTCTTCGCTGACTTTGCCAGTTCCGAATGTATCGAACGCCAATGATACAGGGTGTGCTACACCGATAGCGTAAGCCAATTGTACTTCACAACGGTCAGCCAGTCCTGCAGCCACAATGTTTTTCGCTACATAGCGCGCAGCGTATGCTGCTGAACGGTCAACTTTCGTAGCATCCTTGCCAGAGAAAGCTCCGCCGCCGTGGCGTGCGTAACCGCCGTAAGTATCAACAATGATTTTACGGCCTGTCAATCCTGCATCACCTTGAGGTCCGCCGATAACAAAACGGCCTGTTGGATTGATGAAGTATTTTGTTTCTGCATCCATCAATTCAGCAGGAACAACTTCATTGATTACATATTCTTTAATATTGCGTTGAATTTGTTCAAGCGTTACTTCTGGATGGTGTTGAGTAGAGATGACGATTGTATCCACACGAAGTGGCTTGTTGTTTTCATCATACTCGATTGTTACTTGAGTTTTGCCATCCGGACGCAAGTATGGAAGAATTTCTTCTTTGCGCACTTCCGCTAACCGGCGCGCCAATTTATGAGCCAATGAAATCGGCAAAGGCATCAATTCTTCTGTTTCGTTATTAGCGTATCCGAACATGAGGCCTTGGTCTCCTGCACCGATATCATCCAGTTCTTTATCTGTCATTTGGCCTTCGCGCGATTCAAGCGCTACGTTAACGCCAGCAGCGATATCAGGCGACTGCTCATCAATAGATGTCAATACTGCGCTAGTTTCTGAGTCAAAGCCATATTTTGCACGTGTATAGCCGATTTCGCGAACTGTTTCACGCACTACTTTTGGGATATCTACATATGTAGAAGTTGTAATTTCTCCCGCTACAAGCACTAGCCCAGTAGTGACAGTTGTTTCGCACGCTACGCGCGCATTTGGATCTTCTTTTAAAATGGCATCCAAAATAGAATCTGAGATTTGATCGCAAATTTTATCCGGATGTCCTTCTGTTACAGATTCTGATGTGAATAATCGACGGTTTTTCAAAATGTGTATTCCTCCTTATATCCTGCGAGATTGCTCTCGAAATTGATCTGATACTCATTTCCCATGTCAAGCCCGTTCTAAATGAATGGGCTTCAAGCCGTTGTATTGTGGCCTTTGCACACGAGGATAAAGGGCATTTCACAAAAAAATCCCTTCCTTTTATTGCATAAGGAAAGGAAAAATCATCATAAGCACCTTTCACTCTTATCATCCAAGGCCCTGCGCCTTGTTTCAGGTTTGGCACCTTCGCTGCAATTGCAGCAGGTTGCCGGGTTTCATAGGGCCTGCTCCCTCCACCAGCTCGGAATAAGAGTATCCGTTCAATTTTCCATCTTACGGAATGTAATTGTTGATGTCAACTTTTTTCCGATAAAGTTGCCCTTTCACCTTAAAAACTTCAAAATGCAGCTAAAACTGTCCTCAGATTGGAAACTTTGCATTTCTGTAGTTATTAGTATAGACTAATCGAATCAATGTGTTATACTAATGTTCGAATATACAAGCTCCCCATTTTTTATGGGAATAATCGAAAAGGAAGGTACATATATGACTTCAGTAAACTTCGTAAACGACTTGAATGATTTATTAAATAGCCCCAATGTACGTGTTCAATTGTCTGTTCCACAGCTAGTGGAAGAAGCAACATCCCGAGGAGAAGCGGTATTGACTGCAGATGGAGCCGTTGCTGCGGAGACTGGCAAATACACTGGCCGTTCGCCTAAAGACAAATATATGGTAGAAGAAGAAACTTCAAAAGACAAAATCGATTGGGGCAGCGTCAACCGTCCAATTTCTTCCGAGGTTTTTGAAAACCTTTACGCTAAAGTCCTCAACCATTTGAAACAGAGAGACGCTTTGTATGTGTTCAAAGGTTTTGCCGGCGCAGATCCTGAATCCCGCCTTTCAATCCAAACCATCAATGAATACGCTTGGCATAATTTATTTGCCCACCAATTGTTCATCCGTCCGACTGCTGAAGAACTTGAAGCGCACCAAGCTGAATTCACCGTTGTATACGCACCTACTTTCCACGCAGATCCTGCAGTAGACGGCACTGATTCGGAAACATTCATTATCGTGTCGATGGAAAAACGCATCATTTTAATCGGCGGCACTGAATATGCCGGTGAAATGAAAAAGTCGATTTTCTCCATTATGAACTATATTCTTCCCGAAAAAGGAATTCTTCCAATGCACTGCTCAGCAAACGTTGGCCCAGAAGGCGATGTTACATTGTTCTTCGGTCTTTCAGGTACAGGAAAAACAACACTGTCTGCAGATGAAAATCGCAAGTTGATCGGCGATGATGAGCATGGCTGGTCAGATAACGGCGTTTTCAATATTGAGGGCGGCTGCTATGCCAAGACCATCAATTTGACTCGTGAACACGAACCGCAAATCTTTGATGCTATCCGTTTCGGCTCTGTTCTTGAAAATGTAGTCGTTGATGAAGACACCCGTATTCCTGACTACCATGATGGTTCATTGACTGAAAATACGCGTGCTGCATATCCGATCCAGGCAATTGACAATATCGTCGATCCGTCGGTAGCAGGACACCCGAAAACGATTGTCTTTTTGACTGCTGATGCGTTCGGCGTTTTGCCTCCAATCAGCCATTTGACAAAAGAACAAGCGATGTACCACTTCTTGAGCGGCTATACATCTAAACTGGCCGGAACTGAGCGCGGCATTACTTCTCCTGAAGCAACATTCTCTACGTGCTTCGGATCGCCTTTCCTTCCGCTTCACGCAACAGTTTACGCGGAAATGCTCGGCAAAAAAATTGATGAGCATGGCGTTCAGGTCTTCCTTGTCAACACTGGCTGGACTGGTGGAGAATATGGCGTAGGAAACCGCATGAAACTGTCTTATACGCGCACAATGGTACGCGCAGCTATCCACGGTGAGCTAAATAACATTGAAACAGAAAAAGAAGCAGTTTTCGGCTTTGAAGTTCCAAAAGAAGTTCCTGGTGTGCCGACTGAAGTGTTAAACCCACGCAATGCTTGGGCTGACAAAGAAGCATACGACAAAAAAGCAAAGGAATTGGCTCGCCAATTCCAAGAAAACTTTAAAAAATTCGGCACTGTCTCTTCTGACATCAGTGTTCAAGGCGGACCTTCCGCAGCAGAATAACCTATCATAAAAAAAGCCATTCGCTTATGCGGATGGCTTTTATCATTTTCAAAAAGCTGCCCTTGAACGGACAGCTTCTAATAATTTATTCCTGCCTTTTCATCCACTCCGCAGCCGCCCGCACCGTCCGGCGATTTGCCACCGGCGGAAAGAAATGCGTGTAGTCTGGAAAATACCACGTCTCGTGCGGCTGATTATTCATCTTCAATGCTTCTTCGAGTAAATAAGCTTGCCCAGGTGAGACATTTTCATCATTAAGTCCATGGATGATAAGAAACGGAGCTGTCGCTTCTTCTAAACGCAACAGTGGATTTCGCTCTTCATAAGCTGCGAGCGCAGTATTTGGCGTACCGCCGTATATCCGTTTCATCATGCGGCGCATGTCCGGCCTCTCCTTATATGTCAATACCGTATCAGTTACCCCAGCCCATGTGACCACAGATGTGATATCATCTCGCAAAATGGCTGTCCAAAGCGCCATTATGCCGCCTCTGGAAAATGCCAGCAAATGAATTTTTCCATTGCAGCGCGCTTTTAAGACATCCACTCCATAAACCGCATCCCATCTGTCTGCACCCGCGAATTCGTCTTTTCCTTCTCCTCCGCGGTTGCCTCTATAATAAGGCGCAAAAACGACAAAACCTTGTGCGGCATACTGAGCAATGCGCGCCGGGCGCACCATTCCGATCGATTGGATACCCCCTCTCAAATACAGCACACCGCTGTAGTCGCCAGATGTTTTTGGCTCTGCCAGCAAACCTTTCACTTTCAAGCCTTCCGACCAGTAGACGATTTCCTGCATCCGGACATGCGGATTTGGCGACGGGTACCATTTTTTCGATTCAATCATTCCATTTTCCAATGCTTTTCACCTTCTCCAAAATTTCCTTCATACCTGAATCTTTCATTAAAAAACTAAAGCGGCCGTCGAGTGCCAATTCATCTGACAGTACTGCACCGGCTGTCTCAAGCAACAGGCTGTCCTCCATCCGGCTGACTCTTCCCAAAAAGACCGTTTTACAGAATGGCTTCTCCGAATAAACTACGTATTCTGCCAGCCATTCCAAGTTTTCAATAATGGCTCCGGTCTCCTCATACACTTCCCGTTTTGCCGCGGCGGCTAAACTTTCCCCTGCTTCGACTTTGCCACCCGGGAATTCCAGCCCGCGCACCAAATGATCGGTCAACAGCCAGCGGCCTTTGAATTTCGCAATCACCAGCACATGTTCGCTCGCTATTGAAAAATGTCCGGGCACAAAGGATAGTTCACATGTATAGCCATTCAAATCTTTATATTCCATCCGTATTCACCTCTAGGCAATCAGAAAAAGCGTACACTGAAGAATCAGTGTACGCTTCATTATTTCTATTTTACTTCTTTTCGCCCAGAAATGCTGATAACATCCAAGAATGTTTTTCTAAGTTCTGGTGGATCGCATTCAACATATCTTCTGTCATGTCATCGTTGTCTTCTGCAGCCAATTCCATGCCGCGCTTTAACGATTTCATGATTTTGTCATAGTCGGAAACGACCGTTTGGACCATTTCGTCCGAACTTTCTTTGCTTGTTGCTTCCTCCACAACCGAAAGCTCCAGCTGTTCACGCATCGTCGCAACCGGCTTGCCGCCAAGCGCCAATAAGCGTTCGGCAATCTCATCCATATGCAAAGTCGCTTCGTTATACAATTCTTCAAACTTCACATGCAACGTAAAGAACTGATGCCCTTTCACATACCAATGAAAATTATGTAGTTTTGTGTAGACTACTGACCATGTGGCCACTTGTACATTTAATTCCTGATTTAATTCCGCTGACATTCAAATCACTCTCCAATTAGGTTGATTAAGCTTATATACTTTATTAATACCTCTGGAGTCCTTACAATAAACATTAAAGGATTTTCCAAACTATCCGAAAAGAGCTGACCATTCATGAAAACCGCGTTGTTAAAACTATTCCGTTTTTACCAACGGTTTATCTCACCTCTATCACCGCCAAGCTGCCGGTTTTATCCGACATGCTCGCATTATGGCATTGAAGCGGTCGAGAAACACGGTGCTGTAAAAGGCGCTTATTTGGCAATACGACGAATTTTGAAATGCCACCCGTTCCATAAAGGCGGAATCGATTTTGTTCCCGAAGAATGGCCCCCTAAAAAATAATTAGGGGGTTTCTTGTGTTTTCAAGCAGTTTCGTGTAGTATAACCTAATGTCGAAAAAACGTAACCGTTACACTTTGGAGGTACTACTATGAAAAAATTAATTCCTTTGTTTATTCTTGTTTTAATACTGGGTGCTTGCGGCCAGTCTGGCGACTCTCAAACTGATATTGAAGAAACCGGCAAAATCGATGTCTATACAACCGTTTACCCATTGACTTACTTTACCGAGCGCATCGGCGGAGAACGCGTCAATGTCCAATCCATCTATCCTGCCGGAGCAAACGAACACACATTTGAACCAACGCAAAAAGATATGATTGCTCTTGCTGAAGCAGATTTGATGTTCTATGTCGGCCTTGGTCTGGAAGGATTTATTGACAATGCGAAAAAGACTTTGAAAAATGAAAACGTAAAATTTATTGCTGCATCAGACGCTATTACAGACGAAGAACTGGAGTCTGGAGAAGTGCATGAAGAACATGCAGACGAGCATAGTGAAGAACACGAAGCCGATGCCCATGAAGGGCACACCCATGGCGACACTGACCCGCACGTTTGGATATCGCCGGTGCTTAGCCAAAAATTAGCCGCATCCATTAAAAATGCTTTGACAGAAGCAGATCCGGAAGGCACTGAAATGTATGACGCCAATTACGCAAAGCTGATCGATGAACTGGAAGAACTCGACCAATCGTTCACTGATTTATCGAAACGGGTAACGAATAAAACATTCTTCGTCTCCCACTCTGCTTTTGGCTATATCGCAGAACCGTACGGGTTTGAACAAATTCCGGTCGCCGGGCTGAATAGCCAAGATGAGCCGTCACAAAAAGAACTTACGGAAATTGTTGATTTGGCCAAAGAGAAGAATATTGATTACATCATTTTTGAACAGAATGTTTCTTCAAAATTAACAGAAGTCATCCGTAATGAAGTCGGGGCTGAAGCATTGCAAATGCATAACCTTGGTGTGCTGACCCAGGAAAACATTGATAACAAAGAAACTTACTTCACTTTAATGGAGAAAAACCTCCAAGTGCTCGAAACTGCATTACAATAAGCTTTAAAGCAATGCTCCGTTAAAGGCATGGAACCGGAAAATCCTGGTTCCATGCCTTTTATATTATTTGGAGATGAATCACTTTAAATTCAGGGATATTATTGGAAATATCGTAGATTTACTACTAGTAAACGAAGGAGGAATCCTGGCACCTTGGTTTGTTAGTTCAAAAAGCGGGCAGTATCGATATATCTTTTAATGCCATTTGGATAAAGGGAGATTTGCAAGAGCGTCAGCTGCTGGAAACGTCGGATGAAGACTTTTCGATTCCAGTTTACTGGCATTAAACCCATTTCCTTACTTTTACTGCTGTCAGGCATATAGCCAAGTTATTCACTTCTTCAGTCGAAAAATATAGAAAACCTTCTTACTCTGTCCGAGTGCAAATCCTATTTCGATATGGCTGGCTTTCCTGCCGGTAATATAACAAGAAAAAAGCCTGCTGCCAAAACAGTTTGCCGCTCCTGCTCTCCCACAGACATCAATTCTTGGAAACTTAATGCTATGTTAAAGGCCATTTATTCCCCTTCCCCGCCTTCCAACAGCTCTTTTAAAAACTTCTCGCGATGATCCAAAAAATTCTTTGTAATCCGGTAGTGGTCGGTCATTTCATAGGAGATTTCGTTTATAGAACTTGCATCGAAATTCAAAATCGTCGCACCCGGATAGCCTAACAAAATTGGCGAATGCGTCGCGATGATGAATTGGCAATTTTCTTGGGTCGTCAAATCGTGCAGGATTCTTAAAAATGCCAATTGCCGCTGGGGTGAAAGTGCCGCTTCCGGTTCATCAAGCAAATACAGCGCCCGGCCGTTAAAACGGTTTAGGAACAAAGAAATAAAGGATTCGCCGTGCGATTGCTCATGCAATGACCGGCCGCCGTATGCCTGAAAGCCGCTGCTGTCGATTTCATCAATATGGGTAGCAAAATGGTAAAACGATTCCGCCCGCATGAAAAAACCGTTCGTTACTTTCGGCATCCAGGACAGGCGGATATAGTCGCCCAGAGCAGATTCAGCTCCGTAAACATCGTATGTATTGTTGCGGCCGCCACCGGCTGTATTGAATCCGCATTTTTTAGCAATGGCTTCCAAAAGCGTCGATTTGCCTGAGCCGTTTTCCCCGACAAAAAAAGTAACAGCGCTGGTCAGGTCCAAGCTGTCAAGATTTTTCAGCGAAGGGATATTAAACGGGTACCGGTCATCAAATTCTATCCGTTCTTGTAATAAACTAATCCTTTTTAAAAACATATCTTTCACTTCCTTCTAATTTTAGCTAATGGCAATTTCTTTTGTCCGCGCTTTTTCATATCGCCGGCGCATTCACCGTGCCGGAAGTTTATCGATCAACTGATAAAATCCATAAAGCAGCCCAGAAAAAAAGCCGGATTTTCCTATTACGGATTCCGGCGTTTCCTTAGAAACATCAATTCAGATGTGGCCATAAATTTCTGTATAAGGAGGAATCCCTCTACGTAACTAGCTTTTTTTCAACAAATTATTTAACCGGATTTCAAACTTGCCGCGCCATTCGTCCGCCAGTTCCGGAACAGCCAGAATCCTTTGGATTCCTTCTATATTTCTCGGTTCATGGAAATATACTTGGTTGGTATAGAGTACAGAAACTTTTTGGAGATGCTGTTCAATCAGCTCTATGGTGGATTCGGCACTTACATGCCCCTCTTCTAACACCCGGCACATATAGCCGGTGAACCCTGTCTTTACCATCACTTTCATCAAAGGCGTCAATTCAAGGTTGCGATCAATAGTATGGCAGGGCACTCTGCCTTGGGTTATTTGAATAAGGGCGTCTCCAAGCCGGTAAATATCACCGATGAAAACTGTATCTTCAATCATATTTGTTGCGGTGACGTTTTCCCCAAAAGCAGCAGTGGGGAGTGGCTTGCCAAATTCCTTCTCCCATAACGCATAATGTTCATACGGATAAATACAGACAGCACGATCTGGGCCGCCATGGTGTTTCAAATCGGCTACGTCATCTCCGTGGAATTTATCTTTTGATAAAAATACTCTTTCTATGTTTTTTTTGCGTATGGCAGTTTTCATCTCTTTTCCTTCGCCATACTTCATCAGTTCCGGCAAACCAACCGCTAAATTCTTGATTTCAATAGCAGCAATTTTTTGCATATTCCTTGCCCCCACTTTCAACAAAATCGTTATTGTCATGTTACCATAGAAAAAGCCTGAATTCGGCAAGAATTCAGGCATTCATCTAAAACTTTATGTTGTAACCTATGCCATTTTCTGAACGGAGGGCGATTTCTCCAGATTTTACATGTATCGCTGGCTCAATAACGTCTTCATGCCAGAAATGGTCTGAATCGGAAAAATCACCAGGCAACGATATATCAGGCAAGGATGCCAGCGCCAAATTATGCGCTTTTGAAACACCAAACTCAATCATGCCGCCGACCCACATTTGGACTCCATTCATCCGGCACAGTTCGACAATGCTCAAGGTTTCACTCCAACCGCCAAGCCGCCCCATTTTTAGTACGATAACATCCCCTGCTTCCAGTTCAATCATACGCTGAACATCTTCTAAGCTATGGATGCTTTCATCAAGACAGATAGGCGTCTTCATTTCCTTTTTCGCCCGTGCGTGAAGCTGCCACTCTTTTTCACTGAATGGCTGTTCAATAAGTGCAAAGCCAATCGAGTCAAACCTCAGCAATTTACTGAATGACCCTTCATTAAATCCGCCATTTGCGTCTGCAAAAAACAGGATATCCGGGAATCTGGCGACGAACCCTTTTAGCAAGCTCGTATTGGATGCTGGAGTGATTTTCAACTTGATTCGTTTATAGCCTTTGGCAACAGCCGCTTCTACTTGCAACGCCATTTTGTCTTCATCCGCCGCAACCACAACACCTGCCGGAATTGGTTTGTTGATGCCACCGACATATTTCCATAGTGGGATTCCTTGCTTTTTCGCGAACAAATCCCAAATGGCCGTTTCTAGGGCTGCTTTTGCCATTCGGTTGCCTTTGATGGATTTGAAGAGTTCTTGTACTTGCCCAGGAGACTTCAAGGTTTGATTCAATAATAATGGAACTAAGACCTGTTCTAATACGAACCGGCATCCCGCAATTGTTTCTTCCGTGTACCAAGGGGTGGAAAAAGCAACGCATTCCCCGTACCCTTCAACGCCTTCGTCATCTATTGCCCGAATTAGGATGCCTTCACGTTCAATGACCGTCTGTAATGCCGTTTTAAAGGGCTTTTTAAGCGGCTTTTTCACATGGTGCAGTTCGATATCTATGATAGTCACTTCCATGCGTTCAGTTCTCTTCTCAGCAGTTTATTCGAAGCGTTGCGCGGCAAGGAAGCTACCGATTTTATCGATTTTGGGAGTTTATAGGAAGCCAGCTGTTTCCGGCAAAACGCGAGCAATTCATCAAGCTCAATTTCATCATTCAGCACGACAAATGCAGCCGGAACTTCTCCCCATTCATCGCTCGGCATTCCGCAAACCCCTGCTTCACGCACAGCCGGATGGCCAAGCAGCACTTTTTCGATTTCCGCAGGATAAATATTTTCTCCTCCCGAGACGATCAAATCTGAACGACGATCTACGACAAACAGAAATCCTTCATCATCTAAATAACCAATATCCCCGGTATGCAGCCAGCCGTCTTCTTGCACGGGCAAATCCGAATAACGGCCGATATAGCCGGGAGTCACTTGCGGTCCGCGAATATGAATTTCTCCCACCTCGCCAGGATTCATTGCACCATCAATTCTGACTTTATAAAGAAACAAAGGTTTTCCGGAAGACCCAATTTTCCGCTCTGCGTCTGCCGGCTGCAATGTTGTCGTTTGTGATGAGGTTTCCGTCATGCCATATGTTTGCAATACTGAAATGCCGTAGGCTTCAGCGCGCTGGATATAAGCAACCGGAATCGGCCCGCCTCCTGCCAACATGGTCTTAAATTTCGGCGAAACCATCATTTTCTGTTCATCTAAAACACTGAGAATCCGCTCTAGCGTGACTCCAACGACCGACATATGGGTGACAGTGCCTTCCTGCAATTCCTCTGCGCATTCTTGGGCATCAAACTTTGTATACAGCCGAACCCCCATGCCGTATAGGAGCGAACGCATCAATATCGAAAAACCGCTAATATGGAACAGCGGCATTGCACAAAGCCATACATCATCCGGTGATATACCAATATTTAAAGCCGAGGACACCGAGCTTGAAAAATGATTTTCGGCTGTCTGGCGGACCCCTTTCGGATTTCCTGTTGTTCCCGAGGTGTACATGATTGAAATCGTCCGCCCTTGCTCCCATTCTTCTTGCATTTCAAATTCAACTGATTCTCCAGTTCGGATCGAACTGAATGAAATGGCATTCGAATCCTCAATTTTCCCAATCAATTCATCATCAGCCAGGACAAATTGAGCTGCTGAATCTTCAAGTTGATAAGCCAATTCCACGGCGGATAATCGTTCATTCAGCATGACCATCTCACAGCCGATATGAAGGCAGGCATACATCATAAAGACGAATTCAGGTTTTGATTTCGCAAGGATTGCCACACGCGAATTCTTCTGGAGACCGAATGCCGTCAGTTTTCCAGCATACACCTGAGCTACATGGTCGATTTCAGAAAACGTCCATTCCTGATCTCCACAAGACAGCGCCATTCGGTTTCCGCTTAAATAGGCTCGCTGCGATAACCAATTCGGATAGTTCATATTTAAAATCCTTCCTTCAAAAAAAGCTGCCCTCTAGAGGACAGCTTTCAGTTATTCAAATCATGGGAAACGCGGGAATTGTCCGAAATCCGGTTTGCGTTTTTCTTTAAACGCATCGCGTCCTTCTTTCGCTTCATCCGTTGTATAGTAAAGCAATGTCGCATCTCCTGCCATTTGCTGAAGTCCTGCCAAACCATCTGTATCAGCGTTCATAGCCGCTTTGATGAAACGAAGTGCAGTCGGGCTCATTTCTAGCATTTCTTCGCACCATTTAACGGTTTCGTCTTCAAGCTGCTCATAAGGAACCACTGTGTTGACTAATCCCATATCAAGCGCTTCTTGTGCATCGTATTGACGGCACAAGTACCAGATTTCACGGGCTTTCTTATGGCCGATAATACGCGCCAGATAGCCGGAGCCATATCCAGCATCAAAAGATCCAACGCGTGGTCCAGTTTGGCCGAAGCGCGCGTTGTCAGCTGCAATTGTCAAATCACAAACAACGTGCAACACGTGCCCGCCGCCAATCGCATAGCCTGCAACCATCGCAACAACTGGTTTTGGAATTACGCGGATCAAGCGCTGAAGATCCAAGACGTTCAAGCGTGGAATCTCATCTTCTCCTACATAACCGCCATGCCCGCGTACGGATTGATCTCCACCTGAGCAGAAAGCTTTTTCGCCTTCACCAGTCAAGACAATAACCCCTACTTTTGAATCGTCGCGTGCACGAGAAAACGCATCGATCAATTCGTGGACCGTTTTTGGACGGAAGGCGTTGCGCACTTCCGGACGGTTGATCGTAACTTTGGCAATGCCGTTGTACGTTTCATATTTAATATCTTCATATGTACGTTCTGTAACCCACTCGCGTGTCATGATGTTCCTCCTCTAAATTCTAATGTCAAATACTCCTTTACCATTGTAGCAAATTCAAGCGGTTTTTCCACATGAATTGCATGTCCCGCTTCCAAAATTTCCAATCGGGCGTTTGGCAAAAGGGCAAACATCTCTTCATTAATTGCTTTAAACTTCAAATCCAGCGTCCCTGCAAGCAATAAAACCGGCACTTTTAAATCTTTTAAAACTCCCCAATACGACGCTTGTGAACCTGTTCCCATCCCAAGCAAACTATTGGCGAGTCCAAACGTGCTTTGCGCCAGCCGTTCTTGGCGCACTGCTTGTTTTACTGTGTCCGGCAATTGTTTCT
Source organism: Planomicrobium sp. CPCC 101079 (assembly GCF_007859275.1). Classification (GTDB taxonomy): domain Bacteria; phylum Bacillota; class Bacilli; order Bacillales_A; family Planococcaceae; genus Planococcus. Next base: position 62,107 of record NZ_VOHC01000008.1, read on the forward strand.
GGCTGTCGAACAACGGAATGTTTTCCCAAAAACCCACAAAATCGGGGATGCCGCCGCTTAAAATTCGGCGAGCCAATGCAGCATCACGCTCCTGCCGGTCTTTCTGCTCTTCTGTCGTTTGAAGGCCAGGAGAGGCACTTTCCAATATTAATGCCTCTACACGCCCAGGATACGTACAAGCATAAGCGAGCGCCGTGCGTCCGCCCATCGAATATCCAACCAAAGTAAAACCAGTTAATGTTAACTCGTTAAAAAGTACATTTAGATCCTCAATTTGCCGCTCCATAGCATAGCGCTCCGCCGACTCTGGGCTGTCCGACTGTCCGTGGCCGATCAAGTCGAGTAAAACTATTTTAAAGTCTTGCAATTGTTCTATAATTGAATTCCAAGTTTTAGCGTTGCCAGTGAATCCATGTAAAAAGACAATTGTCCGCTGCTTTTCTTTATTAAAAATTTCAACATGGTAACGGACATCATTTGCCGCTATATTCATTGTATTGCCAGCTCCTCGTTCAAACGCTCCCATAATTTGCGATGAGCCCGAACATTTTCTTGGCGATCCGTAACTACTTCAATGATTTTCACTTGTTTCTGCTTCGCAGCCCGTAAAGTTTTAGTTAACTGTTCTTTTGTTTCAACTAATGCGTATTCAGCATCATACATTTTCGCAGCTTCTCCAAACGTCAAACCTGTTGGCGTACCAAATAATTCTTCAAAATAACGCTCTTCCTGCGATTGCGGCAAGTACGAAAAGATGCCGCCTCCATCATTATTCATAATGACAATCGTCAAATCGCTTTCCTGCATCTTCGAAGCGATCAGCCCGTTCATATCATGTAAAAACGATAAATCACCGATAAACAAATACGCCGGCCGATCTCCTGCAGCCTGTACACCAAACGCCGTCGATACAACGCCATCGATGCCATTCGCGCCACGATTCGAAAAAATCCTCACATCCCGTTCTGTCGCTCTAAAGAATGTATCAGTATCTCGTATCGGCATGCTGCTGCCGACAATTAGATCACAAGCATCCAACTCTTCAAAAAAGAGCTTAGCCAAAACACCTTCATCTTTTTCCTCTGCACAATGATGTTCCACCACTTGCCAATATATATCTCTCGCTTTTGTCCATTGCAAGCGGTAATCAGTTTCCTTTTTTGTTTTAATTGGCAGTTGCCATAATCCTTCAGCTGAAGCCTGAATATGATGCGTTACAACCGATTGGGCATCTCTGAGCATAGGGCTTTCATCAAATACAATATATGTTTCAGGTTTGATGGCTGTTAAATACAACGACAACGGCTTTGAAACCGGCTGAGGGCCAACGCGGAGAACCACATCCGGAACCGCTTCTTGTTTGAACAGCTCATTCTTCAACAACGCATCATACGAATCGATGATCAACTCTTGGCATGCTGGGTCAATATTTGCCCGGATATTCGAAAGAGGATCTGCCAGAACCGGCCACTGCAACTTCTGAATAAACTTCCAAAACTCAATTGGAAACGCCGCTGCCGTTTCTCCGACAATCAATATTCCTTTTGTTTTGTTTAACATTTCCTGCAAGAAGTTTTTCATTTCGTCAGTTAACGCTGATTTTCCAGGAAAATGAGCGATTTCTCCCCGGCTCTCATATCTTTGCTCAAAATCAATTCTCAATGGCTCCCGGAACGGAACGTTGATATGTACAGGCCCTTTCGGTTCTGTATTAGCGGAGGCAACTGATCGATGCAAATGGCGGCTTAGAAAAGCAAACTGGTTTTCCTGTTCCGGCATCGGCAAATCAACCGACCATTTCACATGGGATCCAAATAAATCGATCTGGTTGATCGCTTGTGGCGCTCCAACTTCACGCAACTCGTGCGGCCGGTCAGCCGTTACTACGATAAGCGGCACACGAGCATAATAAGCTTCCACAATTGCTGGAAAATAATTAGCTGCAGCCGTCCCTGAAGTACAGAGCAACATCACAGGTTTCCCCGATGCCTTTGCCAAACCAAGAGCAAAATAAGCTGCTGAGCGCTCATCAATTTGCCGGTATACTTTCAAGTCTTCCTGTTTCATACATGCATAAGCAAGCGGTGTAGACCGGGAACCCGGGCTAATCACCGCATTTTTCACCCCTAAATGAACAAGCGAATGGGTAAAAGCTGATACATATTCAGTTAAAAATTCACGATTCGTCACTTAATTGACCTCCAAGCGCACGGAGCATCGGCCGAAACTTAACCCAAGTCTCCGAATACTCCGATTCAGGGGTGGAGTCTTCGACAATTCCGCCCCCAGCATACAAATATGCTTCTTTTTCATTTAATAGGGCAGAGCGGATGGCAACAGCGAACTCTCCATTGCCCTGGGCATCTACCCAGCCGATTGGTGCGGCATAATATCCACGATTCATTGTTTCATACTGCCGGATTAAACTGAGGGCCGTTTGTTTCGGTTCTCCACCCAAAGCCGGTGTTGGATGCAGATCACGTACCAAATCAAACAAAGTCGCCCCAGCTTTTAATTCGCCTTTCACAGGCGTGTATAAATGTTGGATATCTCTGGTTTTCATCAACGCCGGTGTTTTTGGAACAAAAGTTTCCCTGCAATGTTCTGCAAACACTTTACTGATCATCGCAACAACGTATTGGTGTTCAGACCGGTTTTTCCGGTCCCGCAGCAAGTCCTCTCCCAATTCAGCGTCTCTATCTACTGTTTTACCGCGCGGAGTAGAACCTGCCAGACAAGTGGAAAGAGCTTGCCTGTTTTCTACTTTCACAAGCCGTTCTGGCGTTGCCCCAAAGAAAAATTGGTCTTCCGCTTCTAAACCGAACAAAAAGCTTTCCGGCTGTTCTTTTGAAACTTGATAAAGAGCGGAAGCTGGGGAAAGCGATTCTTTGTATTTCAATTTCAGCGTTCGGGCTATGACCACTTTTTCAGCTTGCTTTGCTTTTATTATAGCTGTTACTTTTTCAATCGAATCCATGTATTGTTCTTTTTTCAATTCTTGGCGCTCAACAACTATAGGTTTTGTATAAGTGGCCAATTCTGACACTTGGGCAGTGTGTATCATCTTGTCCCGTTCTTTTCTTAAAGCCTCGAACGCTTGAAAAGTTTCTTCTTCTTTTGTGATTAAGTGGATGCTGACATAGGCACGATCATCTTTTATAATCAACTGGAACGACGGCACAGCAAAATAAGCCTCGGGAAACCGCACCCATTCGCTTTGTTGCTTGTTCAGCGGATCAAACGAAAATCCCCCAAATAGAATTGGCTGCACAAACCGCTCTTCGTTGACAATTTGTTTGCACAAACTTTGCCAATCCTTTTGGATATCTTCAAACCGTCCATGGTGGTTAGCAGCAGACAGCGTAAATGCATGGCCTAATCCAACTAACGTAAACGTCTTTTCCCGGTTCTGCCAAAACATCCGCTGCCCTTTAAACGAAGTCTTTCCTGCTTCAAAGAATGCTAATGCTGACATTCCTGATACTTCAATCGTTTCAGTATAAAAACGATACGCTAAAAACCGCGTATCTTCATATTTTTCGGTCGATGAATACGGTTGTGAATTCATCTAATTACCTCCGTTTTCAAATAAGTATGTCAAACTACTTCACTTTTAATTCTCTATTCTCTATCATACTCTTTTCTATAAAAATCAGCACACCATTTGCTGCTGCCAAACCTTATTTTAATAAAACAGAAAAAACTCCTGAGTAGACTTGGTTTGAAATTGATTGGCAGTAGTATAGAGGAATTAAATTAATTTTGCTATTTCACAATAAAACTGACTATTGACTGAAATTTCTAAATGCGATATATTAGCATATCATTTACTTATTGTTTAGGATTGAGGTGCTTATTATGAAGCCTATTATTATAGGGATTTCTGCAGCTTTCTTTTTTGCTTTCACATTTGTATTTAATGCAAGTATGGATGCTACTGGAGGAAGCTGGATTTGGAGTGCTGTTTTAAGGTATATTTTTATGGTTCCTTTTCTAGTAGCCATTGTTCTCACAAGAAAGAACTTAAAACCCTTATTAGCGGAAATGAAGCGTGCCCCTCTAGCTTGGTTACTTTGGAGCTTTATTGGATTTGGTCTATTTTATATGCCCCTTTGTTTTGCAGCTGCCTATTCTCCAGGATGGCTCATTGCAGGAAGTTGGCAAATCACGATTATAGCCGGGTCTTTAATCGCTCCTTTTTTCTTGACGACAATATACACATCCAATGGACCGATATTAAAGCGTGAAAAAATTCCCTATAGAGGGCTGTTATTTTCACTGATCATTTTACTAGGAGTAATCATAATGCAAATTGAAAGTGCACAAAAAATTTCAGTAGAAGTTTTTATGCTGGGTTTTCTGCCTGTTTTAATTGCATGCTTTGCTTATCCATTAGGAAATCGTAAAATGATGGAATTGTGTGATGGGCGTTTGGATGCCTACCAGCGTGTCCTTGGAATGACTTTAGCTAGTTTGCCCTTCTGGTTTATTTTAGCCATTTATGGTATATCGACAGTGGGATTCCCAAGCATAAACCAAAGCCTTCAATCTTTAATTGTAGCAGTAAGTTCGGGAGTCATTGCAACCGTTCTTTTTTTCAAAGCAACTGACTTAGTACGAAAAGATATGAAAAAGTTAGCGGCAGTTGAAGCTACCCAATCACTGGAAGTTCTTTTCGCTTTGGCTGGTGAAATTATCATTCTATCGATTGCCCTTCCCTCATTAACTTCATGGGCAGGAATTATAATTGTTATGCTTGGCATGATAATTCATAGTCAAGCCTCGATCAAAGAAAGCACTTCTCTTCCTGAGGAAATCATTCATAATTAAAAAGCAGCTAGCCGGATGAACTCGGCTAGCTGCTTTTTTAATTATAAAAAAACACTATGCAATTTCTGCATAGTGTTTTTGGGATGACCCCTACGGGATTCGAACCCGTGTTACCGCCGTGAAAGGGCGGTGTCTTAACCGCTTGACCAAGGGGCCGTATACTGGCGGAGAAGGAGGGATTTGAACCCTCGCGCCGGTTTCCCGACCTACACCCTTAGCAGGGGCGCCTCTTCAGCCACTTGAGTACTTCCCCAGTATATGGCTCCGAAGGTAGGATTCGAACCTACGACCATCGCATTAACAGTGCGGTGCTCTACCACTGAGCTACTTCGGAATGGTGGGCCTAAATGGACTCGAACCATCGACCTCACGCTTATCAGGCGTGCGCTCTAACCAGCTGAGCTATAGGCCCATATGTAAAATAAAAATAAATGGAGCGGGTGAAGAGAATCGAACTCTCATCATCAGCTTGGAAGGCTGAGGTTTTACCACTAAACTACACCCGCGAAAAAAATGGTGGGTCAGGACGGAATCGAACCGCCGACACTTAGAGCTTCAATCTAATGCTCTACCAACTGAGCTACTGACCCATATTTTCAGAAAAAATGGCGGTCCCGACCGGGATCGAACCGGCGATCTCCTGCGTGACAGGCAGGCATGTTAACCGCTACACCACGGGACCATTTGGTTGCGGGGGCAGGATTTGAACCTGCGACCTTTGGGTTATGAGCCCAACGAGCTACCGAACTGCTCCACCCCGCGACAATAATATTAATGATAGTTTGTTTCTCTTGCGCTTGTTTCGCAATGGACATCTGCTTCGGCTGCGCCTGCATCGATGTAACTCACAGCTTTCGCTGTTCGTTGCTCCACCCCGCGACAATAATATAGATATGTATTCATTTTTTAACAGATGGTTCTTAAAGAACCTGTCCACACTTTTTAAAATATGGAGGAGGAAGAGGGATTCGAACCCCCGCGGGATTTGACTCCCCTGTCGGTTTTCAAGACCGATCCCTTCAGCCAAACTTGGGTATTCCTCCGTTATAACATATAAGTGGTGGACCTTGCAGGACTCGAACCTGCGACCGGACGGTTATGAGCCGTCTGCTCTAACCAACTGAGCTAAAGGTCCTAAAAAAGTGGCGGCAGAGGGGATCGAACCCCCGACCTTACGGGTATGAACCGTACGCTCTAGCCAGCTGAGCTACGCCGCCAGGATCTTTATATTATATAGTTGGTGGAGCCTAGCGGGATCGAACCGCTGACCTCCTGCGTGCAAGGCAGGCGCTCTCCCAGCTGAGCTAAGGCCCCGTTGTAATGGTCGGGAAGACAGGATTCGAACCTGCGACCCCTTGGTCCCAAAC